>JBNJJI010000011.1:0-159585 GCA_051750065.1 Bacillota bacterium | reverse complement strand
TCAAAAAAGTCCGCCAAGTGTCTCTCAGAAACATTCACAGAGACACTTCAAGTCAAAAAAGTCCTCCAAGTGTCTCTCAGGAACCTTCTCAGAGACACTTCAAGTCAAAAAAATCTCCCAAGTGTCTCTCAGAAACATTCTCAGAGACACTTCAAGTCAAAAAAATCTCCCAAGTGTCTCTCAGGAAACTTCTCAAAGACACCTCAAGTCAAAAAAAGCATCCAAGTGTCCCTCCGGAGAGCTCTCCAGATACGGAGCGTATTATATAGCAGCAATTTCCACAAAAAACTCTTCATAAAAACAGCCCAAAAAAGAGAAGAATCAAAAGACCCTTCTCTACATAAATAACAACGAATATACCGACAGCACCGCTATGGCACCCAGAACGACAACGATTACATTCGCACCGAGATATGCAATAATGAATGCGGCAGCAGCACCGACAATCCCAAACCAGATATCTCCCTCACTGATCAACAGAATCTTCGGGAAAATCAAGGCACCCAATACCGCAAACGGGACATTTTTTAAAACTTCCTGCAAAAATGGAGGAAGCTCTTTGCCTTGAAACATGATAAGCGGAACAAGTCGCGGAATGTACGTGACGGCCGCCATTCCGATAATCATGATTAATATGGTTTCATTCACTGGAGGCCGCCCCTTTCTTATTCCGGCTTGTGACTAACTCTACTAGGACGGCAGACATTATTGTCGATATCATGATTGCCCATCCTTCTGAAATTGACGTTGTAAAAAGAAATACGCTGTTAAATGCAGCTGCCGTTGCGGCAAGATAGACTACTTTGACGCTTTTTTTCATAGAAGGAACAAGCAGTCCGACAAACATGGCATAGAGCGCCACTCCCATACTGACCTGCAGGAATTGTGGAAGAATCTGGCCAATAATATAACCAAGTCCTGAATTCACTACCCAGCTGGCATAAGAAATCAGGATAACCCCGAAAGCAAAGGACGTTTTTACCACACCATCCTTGACTGAAATGACAGTAAAAGTCTCATCTGTTATGCCAAAAGAATAGATCGCCTTCACCCATCCCTTTTCTTTTTCGAGCTTTTCATTAAGAGAAGCAGACATAAGGAAATGACGGATATTGACAATAAAAGTAGTCAGAATGATTTCAAAAACTCCTGTTCCGATTGCTATTAAACTTAAAGAAATATATTGTGCGGCCCCCGCAAACACAAGCAGACTCATCAAGACCGTTTCATAAAGTGACAACCCTGTGGTACGCGCCAGGAGACCGAACGTCAATGCAACGGGAAAATAGCCGACTGCAATACTGATTCCAGCTTTGAGGCCCAGACGGAAGTCACCGGGTTTCCTCGCGTTGATTAAAGCTTCCACTCTCAACCTCTCCCCGTTTATGTAAAATATCAATTTCCGAAATAAATAATTTCATTATATTATAGCGGGGTGGATTTTAGTATACAAGTGTAATTGTAAAAGTTTTGAAGATTAACTTGTAGAGCCAAGAGCCTCATACCAGTTTTCATGCTTAAACTCTGCTGTGGACAAATTGCGTCATTAAACTGCACTCACGCTCCTCCAATCACCAATGCCTTAACCACAGCAAAATACTCCCTGATCATATAATTAATTTTGATGAAGAATCCTGATTCGCCTCCCATTCCGCTGCAATTGAGACCGAGCTGTTCTCCTGTCAGCCTGGCACGGAAAACATGATAATCGCTGGTAATGATCAGGATCTGTCCATCAGCAGCACCTTCAAGTTTCAGAATGTCTTGTGAATTCTGTAGATTTTCCCATGTAGTGGTCGACTGGTTTTCCTCTGTTATCCTGTCTTGTGAAATGCCGTGGGCAGTGAGATATCTGAACATTGCGGTCGACTCTGCAATATCCTCTCCTTCTCCTTGTCCCCCGGATACAATGACAGGAATCTCAGGGTGGTCATGAAGATACTCAACTCCCGTCTCCAGCCTGGACTTTAGGGTCTGAGAAGGTTCTTCCCCTTTCAAGCCTGCTCCAAGAATGACAACATAATCGATATTTTCTGGTATCTTCCTGCTTGACTCCATAATCAAAAAAAATTGCACTGCGCCAAAAGAGAAAAGAAACAAACCGTAAACAATTAGCGCTGCCCTATAGATTGTTTTCCACCACTCCTTTTTAAGATTTTGAGAGAAGTAGTATAAAAGAAGCACAAAAAATAAGTTCATCATAATAAATATAATGCCGAATGTAACTCCAAATAATGATATGAAAATAAGAAATAGAACCGCTGCCGAAACAGAAATTAATAGTAACGATTTAACCTTCATGGAATACCTCGCAGGATTAGATTACCTTTATTTTACCATTACCCAAACTGGCTGACTTCTTAATTAAGTTAAAAAAAATATAACTCTAGGAATAAGTATAGATACACTGCTGACTCGAATGGTAAAATAGAGCCGGCTTACACAACTTTACATAAATTGGATGGTGTTGTATGGAAGAGATTGAAAATATTTATAAGTGCGAAGGCTGTCAAAGAATCCTGCCTTGGGTGTACCCTCTTTCACCATTTATCGATTCACCGTCATTTGCTATATTCAGCTTAGCTGCCGGTCCCCAACAGGTTGATCTTGTCGAAAGAATGAATGACCACACCTATAAATTCCGGTTATTTTGCAACCTGTGCGGCTATACCAATATCTTCACCTATGATTTGGAAGATTAACAGAAGCATATTTACGAAGATATGCTTCTGTTGGTTTGCGATAAATTCTAGTATCTAACTTCGAGGGACCTAAACAACTTGGAAATTGAAGTAAAAAGGCTTTAAAGGATGCTAGAGGACAATGCCTCTCTGAAATTGCTTCAAACTGGTCTCTAGAAAGTTACTTCATGAATGGATTTTATAAATTCCTTAACAACAAAAAGAAGCATATCGACGATGATATGCTTCTTTCTCTTCATCTATTATTTCCCTTGGAATCTCGGCTTCCGTTTTTCACCGAAGGCAGCCAAGGCTTCGACACGGTCTTCTGTAGGAATCGTGATTTCGTAAGCTTTTCTTTCTATTTGAAGGCCGGTCTGCAGATCTGTGTTCATGCCGTTTTTGATGGCGAATTTGGCTTGCTGAAGAGCAACGGGACCATTGGAAAGCATTTCATCGGCAAATGCGATGACTTCCTCCATAAATGACTCCGCAGATGCAATCCTCGTCAGCATCCCGATTTCAAAGGCTTGCTCTGATGTTAATCTTTTAGCTGTCAGAATTAATTCCATTGCTTTGGATTCCCCGATCAACCGCGGAAGGCGCTGTGTTCCTCCTGCCCCCGGAATGATTGCGAGACTCGTTTCTGTCAGTCCCATGGTAGTGCCGCTCACAGCAATCCTGAAGTCACAGGAGAGAGCCAATTCCATGCCGCCACCGAATGCGTAGCCGTTCATAGCCGCGATGGTTGGCTGAGGCAGGGTGGACACAGAGTTGAACACATCCCCGATTTTCATAACATTTCTTATCACTTGCTGTTCCGTCAGGTTTTTTCTTTCCTTCAAGTCAGCTCCGACACTGAATGCTTTTTCTCCTGCTCCTGTAAAAACAACCACTCGGATATCAGGATTGATACGGATAGATTCAACGATTTTCTCTAATTCAATCAGTGTATCGTAATTAAATGCATTCATGGCATCAGGTCTGTCGATCGTTACGATTCCCAAGTGATCTCGCTGTTCTAATAAAATGGATTCCATGTATATCCCCCTTATCCTTGCTAAGTAAAACGCTTTCATTAACTTCTTCGACAAAAACAGCTAAATCCCTTTTTGCAAAAAAAAGAAGCTCATTCCCGACGGCTGCCGCCGCCGAAAACAAGCCCATATTCATCAGGATTGTACGACTTGTTGTTTCAATGCTCTGCGCAGAATCTTTCCTGTCGTATTTTTAGGAAGCTCTTCAAGGAATTCAATTGAGCTCGGAAGCTTATATTTGGCCAGGTGCTCACTGCAGAAAGCAAGCAGCTCCTGTTCCGTTAGATCACTATCCTTCTTTACTACAAAGCACTTCACCGCTTCACCCATCTCTGGATCTGGAAGACCAATAACTGCGACTTCGACTACCTCCGGATGGCTGTAAAGAACTTCTTCCACTTCACGTGGATATACATTATAACCGCCAACAAGAATCATGTCTTTCTTTCTGTCCACAATCGTGAAATACCCTTCTTCATCCATTTTGGCGAGATCTCCTGTATAGAGCCAGCCGTCACGAATGCTTGCGTTGGTTTCTTCGGGAAGTTTGTAATAGCCCTTCATGACATTCGGGCCTCTGACGATCAGTTCCCCTACTTCACCTGCAGGTACTTCTTCTCCCAGCTCATTTACAACTTTGTTCTCGACATTCACAATCGAGGTGCCGATAGACCCTGCTTTTCTTGGGCGGTCAAGCGGATTGAAGCAGGTAACCGGAGCAGCTTCTGAGAGGCCATATCCTTCCGAGATTGCAACATTGAATTTCTTTTCGAAATTTTTCAGAAGTGCAACCGGAAGTGAAGCTCCTCCTGAAATACACAATCTCAGTGACGAGAAGTCCTGTGGATTTCCTTCTTCAAATTGATAAAGGAAATTATACATCGTCGGTACACCCGCAAATACGGTCGGCTGATATTCCCTTGCCAGCTTAAAGATATCCTGCGGACTGAATTTCGGTGCAATCAGCAGGGTCGCTCCCTTCATTAATGGGGCATTCAGGACAACTGTCAAACAGAACACATGAAACATCGGCAGTGTGGTGATGACTTTGTCGTCTTCATTCATTTTAAGGTATTCCCCGGTGTCTCTTGCATTAGAGTAAAGATTTTTGTGAGTCAGCATGGCACCTTTTGGTTTACCCGTCGTTCCGGAAGTATAAAGAATTACCGCAGTGTCCTCTTCATTCAATAGAGGACCTTTAAATCCTATATCACCTGATCCAACCACTTCTGTAAACGATTTCATTTTCGGATACGCTGACAGTTGTTCAGGCTGGAGGCCTTTAGCTCTTTCATCCCCAGTTTCACAATAGATGAAATGTTCTACTTCAGGCAGAAGATGATGCATCTTTTCTACCAGTGGAAGCAGAATATCCAGTGTGACAACGGCTTTGACATCACCATTTTTCATGATAAAGCCTATCTCGTCCGGTGTGTAAATTGGATTGACAGGGATAACAGTGGCTCCGACTCTCATCGCCCCGTATAAAGCGATGATGAAATGAGGTGAGTTACCCAATACAAGTGCTACATGATCCCCTTTGCCTATACCAAGCTTTTCAAGTCCGCTGGCAAATTTATTAACGGCGCCATTCAATTCCCCATATGTACTAGACTGTCCCATAAAATAATATGCCGGCTTCATTGCATGGACCTTTGCTGATTCTTCTAAACGTGCTGAAAGATTCACGTTCTCCCTCCCCTTGTTCGAAATATGAATGAATAGCCATTCATCTAAAAATTATAAGTTTTCTAAATATATTTTATATAAAGAATAGAGAAAATTCAAGTTATCTTCCATATTTCAACAAAATAAAAGTAAAATACGAGTAATTTCAACAGTGCTGGTTGAGGTCAGTCCATTTAATAAAATCTTTCCATCCCACCGCTTGCCAGGTTGTTTTTTCACCTAAAAAAGAACGTATGAACACACTTACTTGTGTCCATACGTTCAGATTTAACAATGACTGTTTTTGTAAAAAAGCGGCGGGAAATTGTATAATTCTGCCCCTCATACGCAAAACAACAATCTTTACAGGTTATCAAAAGAAATTCTTGACTACCTGTTCTTCACGTCCGCAAACCGTACACTTATACTGAATTTCCAGTGCATCTTCGACTGCTTCGTGAACTGTTTCTTTCTTATCGTTTTCACAGTATTTCTTTACTCGAGCTCTTTCCATTTGAATTCACCACTTTCTTCAAGGATCTTATCTTTTCGTAAACTTTGTTGCTATTTCAATAAAATTTCGAAGAAAACAAGCCATGATTCATCAGAAATATCCCTGTAAGCAAGAAAGAAAAGAGCTGCTTTTTCTGTTCAAAGAGAAAACCTATTATTCCGAAAGCAACAATTTATAAGAAATCAGGCTTCTTCGACTCTGCTCTTTACTATGTTTTATCCATAAGTAAAGAAAAATAACCTGTTTTCAGAAAAAGCGGCAAAATGAAATTGAGTCATTTCCGAAGTTGTTAATAAATCAAATTGATAATATCCTCTTTGGAAACATTGCCAAAGTAATGCGGAATTTCTACACCTTCAAGGGCATGCTCAACCTCAGCTTTATCATATTTTAACCCTGTAAGCTTGTTTTCGATGTCACTAACATCCCCTACTCCAAAGAAATCTCCGTAAATCTTACAGTTTTCAATGAGTCCTTTATTCACTTCCAGGCGGATATCTATGGAACCGACAGGAAAGCGGTGAGAGTGCTGAAGGTTGAATTTCGGTGATTTTCCATAGTTCCATTTCCAGTTTTGATATCTTTCTTTGGATAACTCGTTTATGTTTTTCCAATCTTCTTCTGTGAGTTCATATTCTTCGATTTCATTTACATCAAAGATATAGCGAAGCAGCATGGAACGAAATTCAGTAATCGATATTTTTTCTTCAAGAAATTCAGATATGTTGGCTACACGGCTTCTAATTGATTTGATTCCTTTTGATTCGATTTTGTCTTTTTTAACCTTTAGGGCAGAGACAACATTTTCAATTTCAGAATCAAATAGAAGAGTTCCGTGGCTGAACATCCTTCCTTTTGTTGAGAACTGAGCATTACCGGAAATCTTACGGCCTTCTGCTTCAATATCATTTCTTCCGCTTAGTTCCGCATTCACTCCTAATTTTTGCAGCGCCTTAATCACTGGCTCAGTGAATTTTCGGAAGTTGTGGAAGCTTTCTCCGTCATCTTTTGTAATGAAGCTGAAGTTCAGGTTTCCAAGGTCATGATAAACCGCTCCTCCACCTGAAAGACGGCGGACGACATGCAGGTTTTCTGACTCTACATACTCGGTATTGATTTCTTCTATTGTATTTTGATTTTTTCCGATAATAATTGAAGGCTCGTTGATATAGAACAGCAGATATGTTTCATTGATATCGAGATTTTTCAGTGCGTACTCCTCGATTGCCAGGTTGATACGCGGATCTGTGATGCCTTTATTGTCGATGAATTTCATAGTATAGTTCCTCCTTAAATTCTGGGTTAAATGTGCAGCTTCAAATCTTTACGGGCGAGGATAATCTCTCCTCCAAATATGGTGCCCGCTTCTTCTACCAGGTTGTCCAGATTTCCGTAATGAGGCAGGTGGGTCAAAACAAGCTTTTTCACACCCGCGCCTTTTGCGGCTCTTCCACTGTCGAAACTGTTCATATGGCCTGCTCCGCTTCCATCCATGCTTCCATAAAAATTACATTCACAAAGGAAGATATCAGCACCCTTGGCAAAAGGGATGAAAGATTCCTGATAAGCTGAATCAGCTGTGTAAACAAGCGTTTTGCCTCTTGCTTCGATTCTCATGGCATAGCAAGGTACGGGATGTTTGGTTCGTAAAAAAGAAATGGAAAAAGGGCCAACCTTCAGAGCAGTGTCAGGGTTGTACTCTATCCCTTTCATTAAATCTTTGTATGTAAGTGACTCAAAGCCTTGCTTGTCTTCCTTATGAGCATAAAACGGCAGTGATTTATTGTTGTTTCCCAAATATTTTTGAATTAAAAGAGCATGCTGAAGGACTCCGATATCCGCTGTGTGATCCGGATGGTAATGAGATAAAATCGCTGCGTCCAAATCATATGCTTCCACATGTTCCTGCAGAAAGGACAAAACTCCGCTTCCACAGTCAATCAGCAACTTAAACCCCTGCTCTTCCAGCAAGTAACCTGAGCTGGCTTCATTCTTCTTGGGATAGCCTCCCCAATGGCCGATTACGGTCAATTTCAAAGAACTCTCTCCTTTCCTCAACTCGTGTTATGAGAATGGTTTTCACCCTATATCTATCATACTTCAATACGCCTATTTTTTCATTATTTTACGATTTCGATACAAATTCAATTGACGAAACCTCCACTGTTATAATACAATATAGAAAATAGACAAAACAGTTATATAACAAAGGGGTATACTAAAAACTGGAGGCTGATCAACTTGTTAACAAGTGTAATGGAATTTTTCAGGAACTTACCTAAGAAACAGTGTGTACAGTGTGGAGAGCATATTGATGAACAGCATGAGTGCTATGGCAATCATTGCGACAGCTGTCTTTCCGATCAAGAGCTTTAAAAACATTAATTTACATTTAGTTCTTAAATGTAAAAGAACAAAAGTGCAAGCGCCCTGAACACCCCGAGGGGCTAAGTTCGTTCCGGGGAGGACGAACCTCGGGCGCTGAAACTGGACGTGGATAACTTAGTTAAAGTTTTTCACAATGATAGATTTTTAAAAATTACTTAACAACAAAAAAAGCTGAAGCGAATAAATATGTCGCTTCAGCTTTTTGCCTGTTCAATGATGATTTCTTTCTCGAATTCTTCTGTTTTAGTTCTGCTCAGTCCTTTTCAAACAGACTGCTAACCGAACCCAGGGTTCCCCGTTTTTCTCACATTGAACTGTCATATCAGTTCCTCACCCGTCTTAACCGGTTGGAAATTCATCCTTACTATGTCAGTGGTCATGATCTTCTTCTTCAGAAGAATGAGACTCATGAGGAATCTCAGCATCTCCAACAGCGATCGGCTTCTTCGGCATAGTATGCATATCTTTCGCCGTCACATGCACTTGCACATGGTACACACCGTCTTCATCAAATGTTTTTTCTGCAGTGTAGTGCCCATCTTCCCGATTTTCGGCCTCGATCATTTCACTCTCTTCTTTTTCCCCCTCTTTCCATATTTCGTATTTCACTTCAGAGGCATCGGTAATCTTGTTATCACCTTGAGTCACAAGTGTACTAAATTCAACGGTTTCACCGGCTTCCGCTG
Organism: Bacillota bacterium; assembly: GCA_051750065.1. Taxonomy (GTDB): domain Bacteria; phylum Bacillota; class Bacilli; order Bacillales; family Bacillaceae_B; genus Rossellomorea. Next base: position 150,611 of record JBNJJI010000011.1, on the reverse strand, counting down.
TTTCTGGGACATTCAGTTCAGCACTGATTACCGTCAATTCACCTTCTTCTCCAGAGTGTGCATCTCCGTGGCCATCATTGTTATTTTCCTGGCTGCCACAAGCCCCCAATAAGAATATGCTTATCATCAATAAAAAGAGCAGTAATTTCTTCATCTATACATCCTCCTGAAAACTTCGTTAATTCTTTAACCTTTATTAAGTGTAAAGGTTGATTCGTCCAAATGTATAGGGCAGTTGTTACAATTTATAAACAACTGCTTCTTTTCACATCTTCATTTCAGCTTTCACTTTATCTACTAATTCCGGGGAATCTTTAATGATTTTTCCTATATAAAAGAAACCAGCCACCGTGATACCGGTCATGAACCAGCTGAAAGCCTGTTTTAGCAAAATGCCCTTATCAAAAGCTTCGACTCCGTATTCTGCAATCAACCACGCATTGGCAGCTGCCAGCACCCCGCTTCTAACTGCAAAAACAAGGGTAATCCACTGAAACACCTGGAATATCGGTTTTTGCTCATATAGCTTCTTGCTGAAACGGCGGTCATACCCTTGAAGTTCAGCAAAATCAAGACCGAAATAAAGTGTGATGGGTTTTTGGAGTATCATAGTGATCAAAAAAAACAGACTCATGGTTAGGGCAAAATAGACATTATTCCAAAGAAGCTGAAGAGCGGACCCTGCAAGCACGTCAATAAGAGTTCCAATCACAAGAGTTCCAATAAGATAAATCCCAAAGATATTCACTCTCTTCATCTCCCAAAAACGATAAACACTATACAAAATCGCTGGTATAGAAGAGAAGAGCATCGCGTAGTAATCACCTATGTCATCTCTGAAAAAATTCCAGAAAAGCAGCGGCAGAGCTGCATAAAAAATAAGATCCAGCAAGACGATATTTTTTTTCATATGTAAAACCCCTTCTTACATCAGTTTAAAGGCTATTAGGAATATTCCAAGGGCAGGTCTTCCTCATAGATACTAGGTTCATTTCGTCTGAACAGATAGAGCAGCTCTTTTCTTTCTTGCTTACCAGGATATCCATGGGAAATAATAGCGTTAAAATAGCAATAAATTTCACAAAAAGAGCCATTAGTAAAAATACGGAACAGCATTTTAAAAGTTTCATATATATGTAATTAAAACAAAATTGTATGTGCTGTTCGACCCTGGGGCTATGTCGGTTTCAGTGTGAATTTACCTTCAAGTTATCCACCAATGTGTATTTTGTAATCTCCTAACCAACCAGAAAAAGTTCCGCCCCAGCAAGGAACAGAACTTTTCAGATGAGATAATTGCGACTCTATTAAACCACAAACCATACTTTACCAATTTTGTCTTCCCTGACCTCATACATCGCAATGGCGAAGCTCTCCTTGCCATTCGCCCTGCCAGTTACATGCTCGTGGTCGATGGCAATGTTCTCTTTTATAATCCGAGAAAGAAGTTTTGCATGGTTATCAGGATTCTCATGAAACATTTTTCCATAGCGCTCCTTCATTTGCTCCGTTCCTTTATACATAACATTGTTCGAAGGAAATTCCATGACCACCACGTCATCACTGTAGCATTCCAGAAACTCATCTAGATTTTGCGCATTGTATGCGTCAAGCTGCTTTTGTGCCAGTTCTTCTGCTTTTTTGCTCATTATTAACCCTGCCTTCTAGTTTCTTTTATTCAATAGCCTGTTGTCGTATAAATTGCAGCTTTAATTTACACCTTATCAGACCAGTCTCTTTTTCAATTTGACTTTTAAGCTGTTCACCCATTAAGGCTGATTAGTGCCATCCTGTTTCACAAAACGGAAAGCTGTCATAAGCACTGAATTTTCGATACAAGGCTGCCATACAAAAAACGACACTCTTCAATTAATGATCAAATTATATTAACTCCAAGAGGCCAATTAGCGAATATCGGTGGTCTTTCATTCTGATAAGAAGTTCTTTCTGTACCACAATTCCAGCCTCCTTTTAGAATTATTCAGATCAATTTTAACGAAGAAGTGATTTTTTGTATATTATTTTTTGGTCTGCTTACGAAGTTTATCTCTATCCAAAGTTTGTGGTGGCTTTTCGAACCAGCCTTGTCTGATCATGAGCTTGGCGCCTTCATCGGCATATTTTCCTAATCCCACAAGCAGTCTTTCATACAGCAGAGCTATATCCTTTCTCATCGATGATGCAAGTGCCATTCCATAGTCCCCCATACCAATTGAATTCAGTGCCGAAATCTGAAACATCATAAGTTTATCTGAAAAAGGACTTTCTGTTGAAGAAGTGATTGTCGAATCCCATGTGGAAGGATAAGAATTATCATCGGATTTCAAACAGGCGATAAACTTCTCGTTATGCTCTTTGGAAGCATCGTATCCCTTTTTAAAATAATTCGACACTTTTCTGGAATGAGCTACCTGACTGAAACCCATAAGAAGCGTTTTGGCAACATTGGATACTTCAATATTAGTGCCGAGATGGGCAACTTCCATGGCAAGCAGTGGCCGTTTCTCTCCTATAACACCTCCCATGAAATCAACATCGGTCACATACTCGACCCTCTCAGGATACGCCATGTATGGCGACCTGATAAATACTCCTTTTTCAAGCATGATATCACTTGCCATATCAAATAACTCATTCGACTGCTGCAGCCACTTACTGTACAGATCCCTGATATCTCTTCTAGCCAGGACACCTTTTGCGAGCGAATAGGCATTCAAGCCGCTTCTTCCAACATGGTGAATATACCTCAGGTAGGATACATCCGAAAACAACTTAGGTGCTTCAGAATTGACATCATTCTTTCCGAATCCATTAGGTACCGGCAATTCTTCTTTAATAAAAAGGGCGCGAATAACTTCAATATGCTCTTTGGCAATGTCAGAAGCATACTTAATAACAGGGTCAATCCCCTTATCATCCGTTGTTTTCAAGAAATGATGCAGAATGCAATATGCCATCGTGTCAGCCATGTAGGTATTCCAAAGCATAGCAATTTCGGCTGATGTTAAATCCGTATTATGCTTATTTTCCATAAAGTCACCCCGTCGGAACTCATTTTGGTAACATTATTATTTCCGGCAAGGCGAATAAAAATGTAAAATCGTTTCCAATTATTCCAATAGACCCAGATATCGATCCCTGCTGCAGCAGTTTCCCCATTAAATAATTATAAAAAAACACTGTGCCCGTCTTGAGAGAGGCACAGCGTTTTCTTGTAAGGCTCTTTATTTTCAGGGAATTTTTTGGCTTCTCCTGATAATCTCTCTGAAAAACCCTGTTAAGCAAAACCTGCTCTTCCGGTTTAAAAAGGGAAGGTGTTTTTTATGAAGGTTCTTGAAGACCGCTTGAGACCTCTGAATCTGACTTCCGAGCTCTCGCGGGTCTCTAGAACAGCAAAAATTTATGACTCCTTTCAGTTACTCTGTTTCATTAGAGTTAGCTAGAGGACAATTTTTAAACGACTACATTTACCCTCCCGGCTCTCTTGGATACATCTTCTCTCGTTTTCAAGGTAATAGTGTCCCCGCTAGGTATCTTTGGATCCTGTATCCTCATCATTTGCCACCGCTTTACGCAATCAATCGACCGGCCTTCCAAATCTTCACACCCCTCACCCTTTAATTATCCCAGTGTGCCCGCCTGCATAATCTCCCCAAATTTCACAAACCTACCCTAGGCTGTGATGCCCCCGTAACTATTAAATGCCACCCCAACAAACGTTCGAATTCTTGTCACAGATTTTTCAAGGAGCTCAATCTCAGTAATATCAAGCTTTTCACATCGGTTAAGTGAAAAAATCAAGAATGTAAAAATCAACCTTACTTTTTTTGTAACAAATTGAACGACCTACCTGTGATATTATTCACTTACTAGGAGGCGCGACTATGTTAGGAGCGCTGTTCTGGAGCAAAAATAAATTTTTTTCAGCAAGTTTGTGAAGTACTGAGCATTTTTGAACAATTTGTGACATTTATAAAAAGAAGGTGAGGAACAGAGATGAAATCACTAAAGCCTTTGCTGATATTTCTTTCTTTATCACTGATGCTTTTCTTGAGCGGATGTGAAACAAATATGGTTGTATTCGAACCGCAGGGACCTGTTGCAAGATCAATTACAGATCTGATTAACTGGTCACTGATTTGGATGCTGATCGTCGTTGTCGTCGTGTTTGCTTTGTTTGCTTATATCATTTGGAAATACAGAGAAAAGCCTGAGAACATGGATTATGAGCCTCCTGAAGAACATGGAAGCACATTACTGGAGGTCATTTGGACTGGTATTCCAATCCTTATCGTTATTGCTTTGACAATACCCACTGTTCAAACGCTATATGCTTTGGAAGAGGTTCCTGAGACACTTGAAGACAAAGAACCCATTACCATACATGTAACAGCCGCGGACTGGAAATGGATTTTCAGTTACCCGGAAGAAGGAATCGAGACAGTCAACTACGTCAATATTCCGGAAGATACGCCAATCTTGTTCAAACTTACTTCCGCAAGTACGATGCAGTCCTTCTGGGTGCCTGCTCTTGGAGGACAGAAATATGCTATGGCTAAAATGGAGACTGAGCTTTTCCTTGCAGCCGATAACCCTGGTTCCTACCTGGGGAAAAATTCAAACTTCAATGGCCGCGGTTATGCTGGAATGGAATTTGAAGTTTTGGCACAAACACAATCCGATTATGATAAGTGGGTTGAAGAAGTAAAGGACACGGCTCCTAAACTTACAGAAGAAAAATATGAAGAACTTCTGAAGCCTACCCACCTTGGACGTATGACTTTTAATAACACACACTTGGCTTGGGTGAACCATGCAGATATGAATTCAAAAACGTATACAAATCCAGAACTTTACCGTTACAGCGGCTACCAAGGCAAGATTTTTGAAGAAGAAGATAATTACCAGAATAAAGATTCTGAACATGATGCACACAACCATGATCATGGAGACGAACATTCCGGACATGGTGATCATGATGAAGATGAAGAAGAAGATTCTGATGGAGGTGACCACCACCATGGGCATTAAATGGGATGAATTTTTTGTAACGGGTGACCCGCTCATTTTGGGAGCCCAAGTTTCAATTGCTCTTACAATGATCGGTCTTCTTGTTGGGATCACTTATTTGAAAAAGTGGAAATGGCTTTGGACTGAGTGGATTACAACTGTAGATCATAAGCGAATCGGGATCATGTATATAATTGCTGCTGTCCTGATGTTCTTCCGTGGAGGAATAGACGGGCTGCTAATGAAAGCTCAGACTTCCCGGCCAGAAATGGAATTCCTGAGTTCACAGCATTACAATGAAATTTTTACAACGCACGGAGTAATCATGATTCTGTTCATGGCGATGCCTTTCTTAATCGGTCTTATGAACGTCGTGATTCCCCTGCAAATCGGCGCCCGGGATGTTGCTTTTCCGCAGCTGAATGCACTTAGTTTTTGGTTGTTCTTTTCCGGAGCAATGCTGTTCAACCTATCATTCGTCATCGGAGGCTCGCCGGATGCTGGCTGGACCTCTTACTTTCCGCTTGCTGGTAAAGAATTCAGTCCCAGCATAGCAAATAACTATTATGCTGTCGCCCTTCAGATTGCCGGTATCGGTACTTTGATGACAGGAATTAACTTTATCGTTACGATACTGAAAATGAGAACAAAAGGCATGACCTTGATGAAAATGCCGATGTTCACTTGGACGACGCTGACTACATCAGCTATTATCGTCGCAGCTTTCCCGATCTTTACGGTTGCTTTGGCACTTATGACAACCGACCGTATCTTCGGAACTCATTTCTTCACGGTTTCCGGCGGAGGAAGTGATATGCTTTGGGCCAACCTTTTCTGGTTATGGGGACATCCTGAAGTGTATATTGTCGCTTTGCCTGCTTTCGGTATTTTTTCCGAAGTCATTGCTACTTTCTCAAGAAAATCTCTATTTGGTTATAAATCTATGGTCTATGCCATCGTCGGTATCGCGGTTTTAAGTATGCTTGTATGGGTTCACCATTTCTATACGATGGGATCCGGCCCAGCCGTCAACTCATTCTTCTCGATTACCACGATGTTGATTGCAGTTCCGACAGGTGTTAAGATCTTCAACTGGCTGTTTACAATGAGAAAAGGCCGAATTAAGATGACCACTGCCATGCTTTGGGCACTTGCTTTCATTCCGACATTTACGATTGGCGGAGTAACAGGTGTCATGCTTGCCATGGGTGCGGCCGATTATCAATACCATAATACACTGTTCCTTGTAGCTCACTTCCACTATGTACTGATTCCAGGAGTAGTTTACGCTGTCTTTGCCGGGCTTTACTACTGGTGGCCGAAAATGTTTGGCCATATGCTGAACGAAAGACTAGGAAAATGGCACTTCTGGTTATTTAATATCGGATTTAATTTAACATTCATGCCGATGTTCTTCCTTGGTTTAAAAGGAGCGGTCCGCCGTTCTTACACTTTCTCAGTAGAATCAGGGTTCTCAAACCTGTTTCTGCTATCAGCAATCGGATCGATCATTCTTGCAGTTGGTTTCGCGTTCTTCTGCTATAACATTTACTGGAGCATCCGATACGCAGACAGAAATATCTCAAGCGACCCTTGGGATGCAAGGACTCTTGAGTGGGCAACAGCTTCTCCTGTTCAGTATTACAATTTTGCCAAGCAGCCTGAAGTTAAAACGAACGATGCATTCTGGTACATGAAAAAGCATAACGAAGGGTTGGCATTAAGTGATTCTGACATCAAAAAGATTCACATGCCAAGCAACTCAGGCTTGCCGTTCATCATGTGTGTATTCTTCGGCATTGCTGGATTCTTCCTTGTATTTGAATGGCAGATCGCAACACTCATCGCTTCTCTGGGGATCATTGCAGGGTTGATTTACCGCTCGTTTGACTATAACGACGGCTACTATGTTTCTGTCGACGAAATCAAGGAAATAGAGCGTTCTTGGAGAAATAAAAAAGGAGAGGTGAACAAACATGTCAGCTAAAGTCGATACTTCTCTTCCTTTAGAATACCAAACAGAACAGAGCCGATTGAACATACTCGGTTTTTGGATCTTCCTTGGAGCAGAAATTGTTCTCTTTGCCACCTTGTTCGCGGTATACGCTGTCCTGAGTCAGCGTTATGCCGGCGGACCGACACATCAGGATATCTTTGTAATGAAAGATGTCATGATTCAGACCGTATTGCTGCTAACAAGCAGTTTCACATGTGGATTAGCCATTTTCGAAATGAGGAAAGGCAACCTGAAAGGCCTGATCACCTGGCTGCTCATCACACTTGGTCTTGGAGCAGGATTTCTATTTATGGAAATCAATGAGTTCATCCACTATGTCCATGAAGGGGCGACAATGCAGACAAGCGCTTTCCTTTCCAGTCTATTTGTACTGTTAGGAACGCATGGTGCACACGTTGCGTTCGGTATATTCTGGGCTGTCATGGTCATCTTCCAGCTTGTGAAGAGAGGTCTTACGCCAGTCACAGCACGTAAGGTTTTTATTATTGGACTGTACTGGCACTTCCTTGACGTCGTCTGGATCTTCATCTTCACATTCGTTTACTTGAAAGGAATGATGCTCTAATGGAAAAGACAAAAAGTTATCCAATAAGCCACTTTGTTGGTTTTATCATGTCACTTGTCCTTACCTTTATAGCAGCTTGGGTTGCTCTAAAAACAACTCTATCCTTTACTATAGTTCTATGGGTGATTGGAACACTGGCTGTCGTTCAAGCAGGACTTCAATTATTCATGTTCATGCACATTAATGAAGGCGAAGATGGTAAAGTACAGATAGTTAACATTGCGTATGCAGTCTTCTGCGCAGCCGTCATTGTGATCGGCTCCATCTGGGTACTGACTTCTGGTCACGCAGCCCACTAATAAAACATTAAAAAAGGCTTGGAGGTTTATTCTCCAAGCCTTTTTTGGTATTCAAAATTATAATCGATTCTTAATCATGCCAGTCATCACAGGCCTGCTCTTGCCAGTAAACTCTTCAATAAGAGGCAGAAAGATTAGTGTGACAAAGATAAACATGAAACCAACCATCACACCGATTCCGATGGAAAGAAAATACTCTTGCGTGATACCGCTTACAAAAAAGCTGTAAATTGAAAGGATTAGCCCGATTGCCGTTCCTGCAGCAGAAAACCATTTAACAGCTGCCAATGTCTGATGTTTGTCTCCCATCCGTTTTCCCCCTATAAGTTTTCCTTTATATACTATTTTATGTTTGTTCACAGATTTGTCAAATAAAATTCTTAAAAAGTTCAAAAATAGTTGTTTGTGCTGGATTACTTATATGGTTGGAGTAACGCGCTTGATTAGTCTCTATTAGTTGGTCTTAGCTGGGTGAAGTACCCGCTGAGAACTGGATTCCAAGGTGTTTAGAACTTCTCGGAGTTTGAGTTAGTTTGTTTCATGCTGTCTGCGCCTTCATCTGACTGCATCGATTCTTTGAATTCTGGATTTCATGCTGTCTAAACTAACTTTTTACCGCATCAAACTCTCTTTTCTCATGACTTCATGCAGTATAAACTAACTTTTTACTGCATCAAACCCTCTTTTCTCATGACTTCATGCAGTATAAACTAACTTTTTACTGCATCAAACCCTCTTTTCTCATGATTCCATGCAGTATAAACTCACTTTTTACTGCATCAAACTCGATCTTCTCATGACTTCATGCTGTATAAACTCACTTTTTACTGCATCAAACCCTCTTTTCTCATGATTCCATGCAGTATAAACTCACTTTTTACTGCATTAAACTCGCCCTTCTCAGGATTCCATGCTGTATAAACCCACTTTCTACTGCATTAAACTAACTCTTCTCTGGATTCCATGCTGTATAAACCTACTTTTTACTGCATTAAACTCGATCTTCTCATGACTTCATGCTGCATAAACCCACTTTCTACCGCATCAAACCTAATTTCTCCTGGCTCCATGCTGTATAATCAAACTCCCTCCTAATATTAGTATTAACACACTACCAACCAATCACTTTAGCACATTAACGCACGAAGAGGGACTGTCCCTTTTAACACGTTAACACGTTAATGCATCACAAACAAAAAAAGCATGCACACCGGCTCCTGCCAGCATGCATGCTTAGATTTTTATGATAGATAGTCCAAAACATTTTTAACGGATTTTTCGCCTTGATCGATACAATCGGGAAGGCCCAGCCCCTCGAATGAACTTCCTGCGATGAATAGCCCAGGGAGTTCATTTTGTACATTGGTCTGCAATTCTTCTAAACGTTCTTTGTGCCCTACTGTATATTGGGGCATTGCATTCTTCCATCTTGAAACGACGGTGAATTCAGGATCCATTGTAATATTCATGATTTTGTTCAAGTCTTGAAGAACAATTTTTTCAATCTGGCTGTCGGAAAGGTCGACTACCGCTTCATCTCCAGCTCTTCCCACATAGCACCTGATCAATACTTTGCCTTCAGGAGTTGTATGCGGCCATTTTTTGTGTGTCCAGGTACACGCTGTGATGGTATAGTCGCTGTTACGAGAAACGACGAAGCCAGTTCCATCAATATCCTTTTGGATCGCTTCTTCAGGAAAAGCCATTGCTACGGTTGCCACTGAAGTAGCAGGCGTTGATTTCAAGTGATCAAAGAATCTGTATTGAGGGAACATGGCCGGTATGACCGGATGGGGAGTCGTCAGGATGACACTGTCCGCATCCAGGCTTTCTCCGTTATTAAGCAGAAGCGAATAACGTCCGTCACCTTGTTTCTCTATCTTTTCGACTTTGACGCCTTTTAAGACAGAATCCGGTAAAAGCCTCTCTTCTATTGCATCCACCATTGATTGAAGTCCCTTATTCAGCGTAAGAAAGATTCCCTTTTTCTTGCCATTTTTATTCTGCGGTGCAGGAGTGGTCTTTTTCATTCCAAGAATCAAACTTCTATGTTTTTGTTCAACCTGATGGAATTGCGGAAATGTTGATAACAGACTCAGATTGTCGATATCTCCGGCATAAATTCCCGATAATAGTGGTTCGATTAGATTTTCAACAACTTCATTACCTAATCTTCTTCTGAAAAACTGGCCAAGTGACTGATCACCTTTCACATTGGATTTCGGTAAAATAAAGTCGGCTGCAGCTCTTGCTTTCCCCTGCATAGAAAACAAACCGGTAGTAACAAAAGGAGCCATTTGTGTCGGAATACCCATTACAGATCCGCCCGGCATGGCATGAAGCTCCTCATTAACAAGAACATAAGCCTTGCCCGTGGAATTGTTAACAAGATCATTGTCGATGCCGACTTCCTTTGCCAGCCTCGCTGCACTCGTTTTTCTCTCGAGGAAAGAGTCGGGTCCTCTCTCAATGATGAAACCATCCCTTGTTACCGTTTGAATCTTCCCGCCAAGTCTATGGCTCGCTTCGATTAATTTAATCTGGAGCGGACGACCGGTCTTCTCGGCTTCTTTTTGCAAATAGTAAGCTGAAGTTAATCCTGTAATTCCACCGCCGATAATTACTACCTCTTGTTTCTCCACTGTTCATCGCCTTCTTTTTATAGATTTGATTCTTATTTTAGGCTGTTTTCGTAAATATTGTTGCTACTTAAAGAGTAGTTGATTACCGCTCCAGGTACACAACTTCGCAGGGCGGACGGTAAACTAAAAAGCGGAAGCGGCCGTTCAGCGACGTACAGAGAGACCAACATCCGCCAGCCTGCGGGTTTACACTGCAGTGGGTACGTTGGTCTCATCTGTCCGCTAGTCTCACAGGAGATCGAACACCTTCCGCTGCAATCAGCACTGTTTAAAAAGGTAAACAAACAACAATTTTCTAGGAATACACCTTATCTTAAATGCTTCAAGACAACCGCTGCCATAGCATCAATGAACTCCGGCTTGGCGTTTGGCATTTCCGGTCTGTAATAACTTGCACCGATTTCGTCCGTTACAACTTTACACTCATAGTCATTGTCGTAGAGCACTTCCAAATGATCCGCCACGAAGCCTACTGGAATGTAAACAAATGTGTTATAGTTCTTTTTCTCATGCAAGTCTCTCGTCAAATCCTGGACATCAGGGCCTAGCCATGGATCTGGGGTATTTCCTTCACTTTGCCATCCAACAGCATATTCAGTGATTCCCGCACCCTCGGCAATTAAATCAGCTGTCTCCTTCAGTTGGTTTGGATAAGGATCTCCATCTTTTAGGATCTTTTCTGGAAGACTGTGTGCCGAAACAATCAATACTGCTCCGTTCCGTTCTTCTTCCGTCATTTCTGCGTAAGTATCTTTGACTTGCTGCACCCAATAGTCAATGAACTTAGGTTCGTCATACCAGCTTTCAACCGAAGTGATTCTTGGACCACCGATCTTTGCCGCTTCTTCCTTAGCGCGGCCATTGTATGATTTAACACTGAAGGTAGAAAAATGAGGAGCCAATACAATTGAAACTGCCTCTTCAATTCCATCTTCATGCATTTGCTGTACAGCATCTTCGACAAACGGTTCAATATGTTTCAAGCCAAGATACATTTTGAATTCCACTTCATCCTGGATAGCATTCAGACGCTCTTCAAGGGACTTGCCTTGGTCAAGAGTGATTTTTGCCAAAGGAGAAATCCCGCCAATTGCTTCATAACGCTGAGTTAAATCATCCAGCATTTCAGGAGAAGGTTTTCTGCCATAGCGGATGTGTGTGTAGTAACGTTCAATATCTTCTTCTTTATAAGGAGTTCCATAAGCCATTACAAGAAGCCCCATTTTTTTCTTTGCCAATTCATTTCACCTCGATAGTAGAGTTCGGTTTTGTTCAATTAACCCTTGGTCACCAGAGATTTCAAAAGCCATGTTCTTAAAACAACACTTTTTAGAAAAATTATCCTTTAAGCTGCTGTGAACTATATTCATGAATAAATGCAGTCAGCCTTTTCAGCGTTTCCGGCTTAACAGATGGAAATACGCCATGACCCAGATTAAAGATGTAACCCGGTTCTTGTATACCTTGATCAATTATCCCTTTTGCTTTATCTTCAATGACTTCCCATGGAGCGAGAAGAATAGCTGGATCCAGGTTCCCCATGACCGTTTTGGTAATTCCATTCGAGCGCGCTTCCTCAATAGGAAGTCTCCAGTCAAGACCGACTACGTCTATAGGAAGATCATGCCACTCTTTGGACAGATGACTTGCTCCTACACCAAACATGATCAAAGGAACATTCTCTTGCTTTAGTTCTGTGAAAATCTTTTCCATCGTCGGCTTGATGAATGTGCGGTAATCCTGAACATTCAGTGCCCCCACCCAAGAATCAAAGATCTGGAACGCAGAAGCTCCTGCTTTGATTTGGGCACGGCCATAAGTAATGGTCATTTCCGCCAGTTTGTCCATCAATGTGAACCACGCTTTAGGTTCTGCGTACATGAAAGCTTTTGTTTTATTGTAGTTCTTCGAAGGACCGCCCTCGATCATATAACTAGCCAAAGTAAAAGGAGCACCGGCAAATCCGATCAAAGGTACTGAAAGCTGTTCTTGAGTCAACAGCTTGATGGTATCCAATACATAAGGAACATCGCTTTCAGGATCGATTTCCCCAAGCTTTTCCACGTCTGCAAGAGACTGAATCGGATTGTCAATCACAGGGCCAATTCCTGACTTGATATCCACATCCACACCGATTGAAGGCAGCGGAGACATGATATCTTTATAAAGAATAGCAGCGTCAACGTCATATTGCTCTACAGGCAAACGGGTTACATACGCACAGATTTCCGGCTGATGAGTGATCTCAAACAGCGAATATTTCTCTTTCAGTTTGTTGTACTCCGGCTGTGAACGTCCAGCTTGTCTCATATACCAGACCGGCGTATAATCCGTTTTTTCACCTCTGGCAGCTTTTAAAAATGTATCATTCATCTTTTTCATATTTATATGTCCACCCTTCTGAAAACTCTATGTACACCATTGTATTACATTATGGCTCAAGAATAAAAAATGAAGCAGTAATACAGCCTATCCGTTCATATATCCCGTTTTCACTATAGACTTTTACACTATAAAAGTATAGTTCAGGAGATTAAATGTCATAAATTTGCCGATTTTAATATGTCCGTTTGTTCAAAAACTATTCTGATTTGCAGGGAGCATCTCAAAGCGATATTATGAATATAACAGTCCAGATACATACTACTATTAGCAGCTTTGAGTTTACCTTTTATACCATGGGGAAAGATATCAATAACACAACCGGCAGGAGTGAATTGAAAATGTATGTTTATTTGACAAGCGGAACACACGAATTTTTAAAAACACTTGAAGAGAAACATTCCAGCCATACTATGGTTCTGATGGATAATGCTGACACGGCTGTCCTTGTGCACGAAACTGAGGGCGAATCTGTTTTCCAGGAACCAAGGCGGTATGAAGTGATTGATTCTACTGGCAGCCTTAAAAAGCATGGCTTTGTAGTCATCAACAACATTCCTGTTTCTGACGAAGGACGCCCAATTTTTGAATACCGCTTTAAGAATCGTGCGGGGTTAATTGAAGAAGTTGAAGGCTTTATCGCTATCAGAGTGCTTCGTCCTATTGGATCGGACACCTACGCTATCTTGACGCAATGGGAAGATGAGCACTCCTTCAAGCAATGGCAGGATTCCCAGCAGTATGCGAAAGCTCATGAAAAAAGAGGAACAGATGACGGAGTGGATGCGCAAAGAAATATGTTTCCCCGTCCTTCATATGTTACCAAGTACAGTATTGCAGAAGACGAAGAATAAGCAGAAGGCCGGTCCGCAGTTGAGTGTGCGAACCGGCCTTTTCTTCATTAAAGCGTAAGGCTTCCTCAATCGAGAGCAACCCATAAGGACCATTCTATTATTTCCCGGGACTATCAAGCAAGATTCCATTTCTGTTGGCATAAATAGCCGCTTGTGTGCGATCGGCTACTCCAAGTTTACTAAGTATATTGCTTACATGCGTTTTAGTGGTTTTCACTCCAATAAATAATTCCTCTGAGATCTCCTGATTGGTCATTCCTTCTCCCAGACATCTCAAAACTTCCATTTCCCTTACAGTCAAATCTTCATGAAGCTTTCTTTCCTGAGACCGGAACCTTGTCATCATTTTGTCCGCTACCTTAGGGGCTATCACGCTTTCCCCTTTAGCCGCTTTATAGACTGCAGAGGTTACTTCCTCTGCGCTCGCTGTTTTCAATAAATAGCTGTGAGCACCAGCTTCAATTGCAGGAAAGACTTTCTCATCATCATAATAGCTTGTAAGTATGATAATTTTACAATCTGGAAGAAACGTAAGAATTTCCCGAGTTGCCTCGATTCCATTTCCGTTCTCCATTAATAGATCCATCAGGATGATCTGCGGCTGGTAAAGCTTCGCCAGTTTAACTGCCTCATTTCCGCTCGAAGCTTCACCCAGGAAATCAATCTTCTCTTCGGTCAGCAGGTAGGTTTTCATTCCCAGCCTGACCATTTCATGATCATCGACAATCATTACTCTGATTTTATTCATCGGTGCTCTCCCTCTCTTCCCTAATAGGTATTCTGATATTGATATATGTTCCTTCCTCTTCCTTTGATCGAATTTGAAAGACACCGCCAATCTCTTCACATCGTTCTCTCATCGTCTGCAGGCCATAGGAGGTCATTTTTTGTTGATTAACACTGAACCCCTTCCCGTTATCACTGATATATAAATTCAGGATAGACTCGATTTTCTTGGTTGATATCTTAATTTGGCTGGCTTCAGCATGGCGGAGGATATTGGAAATCCCCTCTTGAACGATTCGAAAGATATGGGCTTCCGCTCCCTTGGACAAACCTTCCAAGTGGTCCAACTCTGCAGTAATATCAATCGGAGTTTTCTCTCTTAACTCTTGAATGAGCTTCTTCAATCCTTGCGTAAGGTTTTCGCCTTTAAGATCAATCGGCCTTAAGTGTAGCAGCAGGGCCCTCATCTCTCCTTGAGCTTTCGATGCAATTTCCGCTACTTGCTTTAAGATTAACTCTGCATCTTTCGGCTTTTTTTCAACTGTTTTCACAGCTGCCGAAGATAACATATTTAGTGCGAATAACTGCTGGCTGACTGAATCATGCAAGTCTCTTGCAAGTCTGTGTCTTTCTTCCATGACTGCTGCCTGGTGGGCCTGATCTGCCAATTCCGATTTCTCATCGGCCAGTCTTTGCAGGGTTTTCACCTGTTCTTGTATATATACAGCCAGTCCGTTCAGCTCGTCTGTAATGATTCCAATTTCATCCTGTTTGCTGTCATCCACCCTGGCAGAAAACCTGCCGCTTCTTAAAACTGATACAAAAGTGGAGATATCATCGAGTCTTCCTTTGAACAAGGAACCGGTCCTGATTCCAAAATAGATACTGAGCGATGAAAATATCGAAAAAATAAGGAGAGTCAAGTAAAGTGAGCCTCCAAGGGTGATAGAAGGGGATTCTGTAATAGCGAGATAGAATTGAATGATCAGAAAGAAAATCAGGGTACCCATTAAGGCCATCATAAAAAAACTTCTAAAAAACCAAAAACGAATATTCATAGATTTGCTCAACTGAAACACCCTCTACACCTTATTTATTCGGACAGAACCGATGGAGCACTCTATCATTATTTTCAACTTCTTCTCAGCTTCTTCATATCCTGGAGACCGATAACTTAGATTCGGTTTAATATCAGAAGACTTTTGTCCGAAAATCTTTATATCTCCAATGCTACCTGCAACATGAATATCTACCGGCAGATCCTCTGGAATCAGCATTTTCACGTCTCCAATCCACCCTTTAATATAAATGGGGGTTTCCCCGTCAGGGACATACGCTTTGCTTATATCAAAATAATAATCTCCAATCATGTTATACAGCCGCATGGGCTCGAGCGGCCAATTGGGCTCATTGAACTTAACATCGCCAATGATAAATCCTCTGTTCACTTTTGTCCTTTTCTTCTTACTTCCTTCATCATCGTCAAAAGGATAATCATCAGTAATCCTCACTCTTATCCCGCTTTTCTTCCATAACACCATGAAGGCGAACCCGATTAGGCCGATCGGCCATAATTTCCACCAGTCTCCATAGCTGAATTTCATAACTTCAAAAACATCGAGAAGTAAGAGTCCACCATAGATGAAAAGAAACAACCCCATGGTGAACTTAAGCGTTCTTTTCCACTTCAAACTTGTGTATAGCCACTTCGCTCCCTCAATAAGGATGAGAAAAGGAATGAATATGACAAATAACTGTTTTATTTCCAAGGAAATGACACCAATATTGATTAGAAGAACAACAATCCCTGTAAATAATAAGATTGCTGAGAAAAACCATTGTTTTCCGCCAGAGTTTTTCAATTTACACACCGCCTTTTAACATACTTTCTTCATTTCGATGATTAATACAAAATCCCTTTAATTATTTTGCTGTTTGGTTTTCCTTTTTAAGAGTCACTACTGCTTGTATGATAGAAGATTTTCACTACAGGTGCGCTACCCCGCGGGGGTGGGCGCTGAACTAGACACGTCCCGCTTGTCCCCGTATGAGATCGCATACCTTCCGTTTCAATCAACCTTGCTCAATTCGAACAAGATTAAAAATAGTTTAAAAAGATGACGGTCTTTGTCGTCACCATATCCCTTATAGTAATTTTGCGGAAAATTGCTGGTGGAGCTCTTTACAAGTGAAATAAAATCAACTGGATAACCTAAAAAAGCTATTACTTTTTTCTTACGATAGCCTTTTAAAAGGAGAATTGGCAATTCGATTTAGAAAACAACCATTATATTAATCACTTTAACTACAGTTTACCTCTACTTCTTCTCCCATGAGAGGAGCAAGGGCAGGATTCTGCCTCCGTCCCGAGACGGATTTTTTCTTCATATTCCCTTCACCTTCAATTTTTCCATGAATATTCTGTAGTACAAAAAGGCAGATGCCCCTTTTTGAAGTGAAAATCAAGCGAGGGGGAATTTCAATGCTGGTGGAATTGACAGCATTACACTGGCTGTATTTAGTTTTTATTGGGTTAATCATTGTTTTCATGGTGTTTCGGAAAGATACGACCATCGTGTGTATATCTGGTATTTTTCTCATTGCCCTTCTTGCGAGCGGTTCTTTGACCAGTTCCGTCAGCAGTGTCTTCACAAGCTTTATCTATGCGATTACAGAACTCTTATCCACAATCCTGGTTATTTCAATCATTGTTGGAATGAGCAGGACTCTCACAAAAACAGGGATCAATGATGTGATGATTAGTCCCTTTGCCAAACTGATTAAAACTCCCGCCCTCGCTTATTGGACCATAGGAATCGTGATGATGCTGATTTCCTGGTTCTTCTGGCCATCCCCTGCAGTAGCCCTTCTCGGAGCGGTATTGGTTCCTGTTGCTCTGCGTGTCGGACTTCCTGCACTGGGAATAGCGATGGCCATGAACCTGTTTGGCCATGGAATTGCGCTTTCCGGCGACTTTGTCATCCAGGCGGCCCCAAAGCTGACTTCAGATGCAGCAGGACTCCCTGTTTCAGAAGTGATTCAGGCGAGTATTCCTCTTGTTGCAGTTATGGGTATAGTTACCACGGCCACCGCATTCTTTCTTATAAAAAGAGATATGAAAAAAGGAATTTTGAGAGTAGAGGAATCACAGCTTCAAGAAATTAAAGAAGAAAAAGGGCCGCAGCTGCTGAGTGCAGGAGCGAGGAAATTCTTCGCTCTGATGATTCCTGCACTTTTCGCCTTGAACATCCTGGCCATGTTCCTGTTCAACCTTCAGGGAGGAGATACTACCGCGCTTATCGGAGGAACTTCTATTTTTATCTTGCTCATCATTTCCCTTGCCGCTTACAAAGCAAAAGGACTTGAGCAAACCACAAGTTTCATTATCGATGGTTTTCAATTTGGGTTTAAAGTGTTCGGTCCTGTGATTCCTATTGCAGCTTTCTTTTACTTAGGAGATTCGGGGTTTTCTGCCATTATTGGAGAAGGCATTCTTCCACAAGGTTCAGCCGGAATCGTCAATGACTTAGGTGGAGCACTCGCAGCCGTTGTCCCTCTCTCCAAAGCGGTCGGTGCAGTGACCTTGACAACTGTGGGAGCGATCACTGGATTGGATGGATCAGGGTTTTCAGGAATCTCACTAGCAGGCTCGGTGGCACTGCTCTTCTCAGACAGCATCGGTTCAGGAGCAGCAACCCTGACAGCTCTCGGACAAATTTCCGCCATCTGGATTGGAGGCGGCACCCTTGTTCCATGGGCCTTGATACCCGCAGCAGCCATTTGTAATGTTGATCCGTTTGAATTGGCAAGAAGGAACCTGATCCCCGTCTTAGTCGGCTTGACAGCAACAACCATTACCGCTATGTTTCTCATCTAAGTTGCAGCCTGTTTTTGTTTTCAAAAAAAGATGAATCTAAGAGTGAGGCAAAAACCCGCTCTTAAGATTCATCTTTTTATTAGGCACTTCTCGTAAACTTTGCTGCATTCTATATGACTTTAATATATATCGCCATAGTTCATCATAAAATCCAAGTAAACAAGACAGGAAAAAGCTGCTCTTCACTTTTAACCAGGAAAAAGTTCGGCTCTTGGAATTTTTCCAAACGCAGCAATTAATTAGAAAACAGCTTATTATTAGCATTATTTTTAAGCTTAAGATATACATACTCGCATAGAACATAATAGGAAAAACCAATAAGAAAACCGGCAAGTACATCAGATGGATAGTGCGCAGCATCCACTACCCTGCTGATACCTGTTAGCAATGCTAATAATACGGTTGCTGCATAAACAGCTAATCTGCCTTTCGCAGAGCTGATCATTTCGGAAATAAAGAAGGCCAGCACAAGCATGAAGATAAGCCCCACCATCGCGTGTCCGCTTGGAAAACTAAACCCTTCTTCACCATGCAGCGCTTGGGGCCTCTCCCTTTCCACTGCTGTTTTCAAGAATTTATTTATTAAATTTCCTCCGCCGATGGCCAAAACAGTAAATAAGATGCCAACAAAATTTCGGTCTTTAAAAGCGAGCCAAAGAATCAGCATTATACTGATTGTCCCAATCACCAATTCGCTTCCTATAATGGAGAAATGAACGAATAAAGGCACCCTTTCAAATAAGGCAAAAACCAACTGATCAAACGATTCTATGTAACCTGTTGAGATAAGCAAAAGAACTGCCATGAAAGCAGTGAATGCTATCCATCCCCAAGTAATTTTTTTCTTAGCCACTTTTCACCCCCTTATATGTTTTATCACACTCTGAAGCATTACAGCCAGAGAAATAAACCTCAGCAATTTCATTAATGTAATGATATAATATTCTTAATTTTCATATATATAGCAACAGTTAGGACGTTATTAAGGAGGAATGGAAATGCTTGATCAATTATATGAAAGACTGGAACGTGACTGGAAGGAAATGATAGAAATCAGGCGTTACCTCCACCAGTATCCTGAAGTCTCATTTAAAGAGGAAAAAACTGCGCAATATATTGCGGACTACTATCGAAACCTTGATATGGAAGTAACCGAGGGCGTTGGCGGCAATGGCATTGTTGCCAAAATCCACGGAGGAAAACCTGGAAAGACAATTGCTTTAAGAGCCGATTTTGATGCCCTTCCCATCCATGATGAAAAAGAGGTCCCCTACCGTTCTAAGGTCGACGGAGTCATGCATGCGTGCGGCCATGATGGACATACAGCCACACTCCTTGTACTGGCAAGGGCTATGAACGAATTTAAATCCGAACTGCCCGGGTCCTATGTGTTCATCCATCAGCATGCAGAGGAATATGCACCTGGAGGAGCGAAGCCAATGGTGGAAGCTGGCTGCCTCGAGGGAGTGGATGCTGTGTTTGGAACGCATCTTTGGGCAAGCGAGCCTGTTGGGAAAATTCAATATCGAACAGGTCCCATTATGGCAGCTGCGGACAGATTTGAAATTACCATCCAAGGTGCCGGCGGTCATGGAGCACAGCCACATAAGACAAAGGATTCAATCGTGACCGCTTCCCAATTGGTCGGAATGCTGCAGGGCATTGTCAGCCGCCGAGTGAATCCTATTGAACCAGCGGTAGTTACTATAGGTTCTTTCGTTGCAGAGAACGCTTTTAATGTCATCGCTGATAAGGCTAAGTTAGTCGGTACAGTGCGAACCTTCAATGAAGAAACCAGAGACTTCATTGAAGGTGAAATGGAAAAAATCATTAAAGGCACCTGTTTATCGGCTGGCTGCTCTTACACTTTTGAGTATGAGAAAGGCTACCCGGCTGTTGTCAACCACAGTGAAGAAACAGATCACCTAATCAAAGCCGCAGAAGGCATTAAATGGGTCAAGGAAATCGAAGAGTGTGAAATGCAGATGGGCGGAGAAGATTTTGCTTACTATCTGCAAAAAGTCCCGGGTACCTTCTTCTTTACTGGAGCGAAGCCTGAAGGAGTCGACCAGCCCTACCCTCACCATCATCCAAGATTTGATTTTAATGAAGAAGCGATGTTGACCGCTGCAAGCGTCTTGGCCAAAGCAGCGATAACCTACGCAGAATAACAAGGAGCCGGTATATTTTATGCCGGCGTTTTTTTATTAAGCTTGTTTTCTAAAAGAATGTGGCTTTTACACGCCTATTTAGATAGATGCATACAACCTCCAGCGGGAGTAAAGGGCGTCTAGTTCCAGCGCCCCCTCTGGGTCGTAGTCTTGTGGGGTTATCAAATTCTTTTCAAACAGGTACAAAGCTTACGAAAGGAGCACTTATTAAAAGGCTGTTTTCGCATATATTGTTGCTTTCGGATATCCCCGGATACTAGGGTATTTCTCTCTAATCGGGGAAAGTAGCTCTTGTCTTTTCATGATCACCAAGTTTTCCCGGTGAATTATGGTAGTTTTTTTCGGAATTAGTATCAAATAGCAACAAAGTTTACGAAAAGAGCCTATTAAAAACAAAAAAAGATGCTCCTGCCCGCAAGCGAAGAGCATCACTATCAAAGCCGAAGCAAAACAAAATACAACCTGCACCACATTAGAAAGCTCCTAGCTAAAGTACCTTCGGCGGTAAGCATAAACAGCAGCTCCCCCAAGTTCCTCCAATAAACCATAGTTGGCGTAGGCGCCCACCACTGCCCCGATACCCGGTATTAACTGGAACATTTTCACAAAGTCAATATAATCTCGATATTCCTGCTGAAAGGCTTTCCAATCCAGTTCCACCAGATTTTCTTTATATTCTGGCCAGTTGTCGATTATGGAGAATACCTCCCTGCGGTGATCATCGCTTGAAAACGCCAGCTGAAATACATATAGCATGAATAACCTTTCTTCATAAGAGGTTGGATCATATCCATGAATCTTGGCTGCTTCATAAAGATATTTCATCTTGATTGAAAGCAATAAAGGAAAATCGGCCATCCCAAGAAATATCCCTCCGGCCCCTGTCCCAGCTCCTTCCACTGTAGCAGCTTTCCGGTAAAGGGACAGCCTTTCTTCCATAATTTTTTCCTTTCTCTCTAAGCTTTCCGGAATCACTAGTTTATCATTGGAAGTGAAACCAGAACCTGCAAGTGTTACCTTCACCATATTTTTTATACTTTCCGTAATGACTGAGTGTACTCTTTCAGGGATAACTGAATTAAATTTCATTTGAGCTCTCTTAGCAGTACGGTTCAATACCCCTGATCGTTTCAATCTTTTTCTTTTCCACATCTCCATATCATTCTGAGCTCTATTTTCATAGCTGTCCATGTCTTACACCAGTCCTTTTCATTAAGCTCATTTCAGAAGCATTTAAGGCTTGTGGATTCAGGCGCTGAGGGCTGTGAGTTCCTTAAGTCAAATATTGTTTCACAGCACATTCCCAGGCAAGTGAATTTTTAGATTCTCAAACAGCTTTTTTAAATTATACGAATGAAGAAGGTCATAGTTTCACTCAGTAATCGAATTTCTTCAATCTTTGAACGAGGTAGGAGTATGAAAACACAAAAGCAAACAGCAGTCCTGCTGCCAGCATAATAACTGCTTCCAGCCATTGTCCACTCACAAGCAGGGCAGCAGAAAACAGAATTGCTTGAACAATCATTGACCATAGCACCACTTTTTGAAAGGATTGTTTTTTTATACCCGCACCAACCGGGTAAAGCGATACCCATATTTTGTAATCAAATCGTTTGAACATTGGGATTAGCTGGAACCCCGTTAAGTACATGAATAACAAGCCAACCGCAATCCCGATCCACAGTGTGTCGCTGAAAAAAAGAATAACCATGGAAATTAATGAGAGACGGAAGTATAATCCGAAATACTCACTTGTCCTGAGAAGGGAACGCATATATAAAAACGTAAAAGTTTGCTTTTGTTCATAAGAGACCATATTCATTAAGCCATCGAGCCATCTTCTTCTGTGAACTTTCCCTTTTAGCTTGGGAACATCCGTGAACATATTTGCCAGCCTGTAGAATAAAAGCATCCTTTGCTCTTCCAAGGAGATCAACACATCCCACTTCAGGCTTTTTTCTTTAACAGAGAACTTAAAATAAAACAAATAACCTATAAGAAGAAGTGCAACTGCCACAGCCAGAAGAATAGAAGCCTCACTGAGGACCATATATAAGAAAACAGCATTTAAAGCAAATCTGATGAGGTAGTCTATAAAATGAGCTTCGCGTTCCTGATGTTTCAGGGTATACCACCGAACATAAAGATTCCATATCTTCAGTGCCAAAAGAATGGACAGAAGAAGGAAAAAGGATTGAAATCCGCTGCCCGTCACTTTTACATACATAGGCATCATTGCAGCCAGGACGAGGAGCAGTATGTAGGATTGAGAAACGAAGCTTGTCCATATCCCTTTTTGAAAGAACGATTTCATGCGGCTTTCCAAAGGAAGCAAGAAGACAGCATCCGCTTCCCGCAAGAACGTGTAAACAGGACTCCACGAAAGGATCAACCCAAGTATCACAGCCATAATCAGGGGTGCAGGAAAAGTACTGTCCAGAGTCGCAACCCACTGATTGTATGTAAAGGCACCACCGCCCAATGCAAAAATGAGAACGAACAGCAGGTGATCATTAAACATATAGCGGAGATACTTCCTCAGCTCAGTGTTATATTCTACTACCCTTTTTTTCCATATTTCATTGATATTCTTCATTGATCCGTGTCTTCCCTTGTCAGTTCAATATAGATATCATCGAGAGTGGCAGCCGGCATACCGAATTCCTGACGAAGTTCCTCCAGCGTCCCTTTGGCTCTTATATTTCCATCATGCAAAATGATAAACGAGTCGCAATATCTTTCGGCAGTTGCCAAGATATGAGTAGACATCAGGATTCCTGCTCCATTGCTCTTCATCTCTTCCATCCAATTCAAAAGTGACTGGATACCTAGAGGGTCGAGGCCGACAAAAGGTTCATCAATGATATATAGGCTTGGTTGAACTAAGAAAGCACACATAATCATCACCTTCTGTTTCATTCCTTTTGAAAAATGTGAAGGAAACCAGTTCAATTTCTTTTCCATCCTGAATTCCTTCAGCAGCCCCTCCGCTCTTCTCTTATATTCCTCTTCTGGAACACCGTAGGCCATCGCTGTCAGCCTCATATGCTCCTCGAGAGTCAGTTCGTCATAGAGAATCGGGGTTTCCGGTATGTAAGCAAACTGTTTGCGGTACTCATCCGTATCATTCTTCAGTTGAAGACCATTTATTTTTATCTCTCCCTGTTTAGCCTCCATCAACCCGATAATATGTTTAATAGTCGTGCTCTTTCCGGCGCCGTTCAAGCCGATCAGACCAACGATTTCATTAGAATTAATACTAAACGAAATGTCTTTTAATACTGGCTTTCTTGTATACCCTCCAACCAGATGCTGAATATCCAAAAGTGACACAAGCAACTTCCTCTCTTTCTGTTGTTAATATTATTTTATCAAAGCAAATGAGTCCAAGCTATGAAGGAACCTTCCGCCTTAAAACTTTCCATGTTTTTCCTGTAGTAAGACCAGAAATATTGGCCATCATAATGGAGGAAGGGGACAGCAAATACAAAACGGGGTGGTTGTTAAAGACCGGTATCCGATTTAAACGTTTGCTTTCAATAATTTTAGGGGATGGTCGTCATGCATAGTATTGGACTGAACTCACACCATAATTTTTAACAAACTTTAAAAATGAGGTGTTTATCAAAGACCACTGACTGTCAATGAACTCTTAAAGTGTAAAAGCTATAAGATAAGGGGATGGTCGCTTTGAACCAGAGTCAGACAACACGAAGTCTCTATATTCACTGATCTTGCAAAAAAATGCAAAATGAGGTGTTTATCGCAGAGCATTCAGACGTTCCACAAATGAACCTATAATGAAGTCCCCCTTCAAATGGGGCTGGCAGAGGGTGATGCAGATATTACCTTCTTGCCGGCCCCTTCTTTGTTCTTTCCAATATTTCACTTCATATGATAAAATCAAAAAAACATCGAAAGGCGGGATACTATGAATGACTGTATTTTTTGCAAAATCATCAACGGAGATATTCCTTCCTCCAAAGTCTATGAAGACGAACACGTCTTTGCTTTCCTTGATATCAGCCAGGTGACTAAGGGACACACCCTTGTAATACCGAAAGTACATAAAGAAAATGTTTATGAACTAACAGAAGAAGCAGCTGCTAATATATTTTCAGCTGTGCCGAAAATTTCGAATGCAATCAAAGCCGAGTATAATCCGATTGGCTTAAACCTTCTTAATAACAACGGAGAAGATGCAGGACAGTCTGTCTTCCATTTCCACCTTCATATCATCCCTCGTTATGGACAAGGTGACGGGTTCGGGGCAGTTTGGAAAACCCATACGGAACAATACAGTTCAGATGACTTGAAGGGAATTGCTGAAGGCATCAGCAAGCATTTGTAAATCTGATATACCTTTACTAATTACACACCAGAATGAAAACTCCTCCTAACCCGGGGAGTTTTTTGTTGTTCAGATTTTATTCACAATGCTGATTGCATCTGATTTGTCATCATTTGAAGTGTACTTGATACTGTTCTTCATATACTTAAGGCCTATTTTGATTCCTTTATCAACACGTTGAAATGACATCTCCTCATTATCGTTCATCTCCAACTCTACAGAATGGGACACTTACTTTGAAACTTAACCTTTTTTAAAGGCTCTTTTCGTATACTTTTGTTGTTTTTGATATAAATTTTAAAAACTATCGCCATGATTGACCGGAAATAGCCTGGATAGAAAGAAAAGAGCTACTCTCACTGTTTAGAGAGAAAAAATCCAGTTCCAGGGGAAAAATCCGGCACTTGAGATTTTTCCGAAAGCTACAATTTATGAGATAACAGCCTCTCTATAAGATTCGTGCTTTTGAATGCTATTTTACCCTCCTCCCCTTTGACGTAGGAGGATTGGAGTTGAAGGCGCACGACCTCCTGCGGGAAGCGGGACATTTGAGACCAAGGTTACGTACCCACTGGAACGTAACCCCCCAGGCGAAGCCGCGGAGTCGTGAGGCTGGAGCGGAAATCCATTACTTTTAATCAGCTCCATTCTTTGCGAAAAGAGCGTTTGCAAACGAAAACATTCAAAAAATTCAAACCTATAGCTGTTATTATAATTCTTCCTATGATATACTGTTTTTAACTTTTCGCTGCCGGCAATGAGTGCACGGCAGGAGAAGCAAAGATGAGAAAAGAATAGATGAGGAGAGATGAGAAATGAATACAAAATCTTTAGTCGCACTATCATTATTAGTAGGGATAGGTGCCGTTCTGCACGCTGTCATTCCAGGAGTCTTTCTTGGTATGAAGCCTGACATGATGCTGACAATGATGTTTCTTGGCATTTTGTTATTTCCGGACAAGAAAAATGTTTTGCTGCTGGGAATTACAACAGGAATTATTTCAGGACTTACAACACAGTTTCCGGGAGGATTCGTCCCGAACCTGATCGACAAACCGCTTACTGCTTTTGTCTTCTATCTGATGGTTCTTGGTATTAAGAAATATTCAACCTCTATTGCAGGAACTGTATCCCTTACAGCTGTCGGAACAATTATTTCAGGGATTTTCTTCCTGACTTCTGCTTACTTAATCGTTGGCCTTCCAGGAGCTTTTCTTGGATTGTTTGCCGCTGTAGTATTGCCGGCAACACTGGTCAATGCGGCAGCAATGTTTGTTGTTTATCCGCTCGTTACTACAATAATGAAGCGAACCAGTTTCGCACAATCTTTTTCATCATAAAAGGCTCCATTGAATTTCTAAAAAATCCTAAAACAAAGTTTATATAAAAAACTTCTCAAAAGAAGAAATATCAAAATAACTAGTACTTGATCAAAGTCCAGCCTTTTTTTCTGATATAACTCAAAAAGGAACCTGAATATGGGTTCCTTTTTTATTATCACATAGAAACGGTTATCTACCTTACAGCCACCCAAAGTAAAATGCCCAGAAGCAAAGTTATGACTCCCCCTGCTCCCAATACCCCGGCTCTTCTTTTTAAGAAATTTTTCGGCGGATACATCCCCGACTTTTGGGCAGCCATAAAATAGTGGACCGTGCCAAAGAACAATATCAGACTCAGCGCAAAAAATCCAAATATAATGCCATCCACATCCTCCACCCCTTCCTTCTTTAGAGCAATTTCTGCACCGCTTCTTTCTCCTCCGGTTTTACTTTCTTCCCTTTATCTAGCAGCACACCTAATTTCTTTTTAAAATACTGTTAAAGCAAGCCACGATTTATGCATCAGTCTAAAAAATGCTTAGAACAAGAAAATACCAAAATAACACTCCATAACATCTCTATAAGTTATGTTTATGCCGAAATAAGAGGGTTATGAGAAAAGTTGATTAGTGTTTTCCCAAAAAGGGTAAAAAGGATATATAGTGTGAAATGTCGAATTAAATTTTAAGATAAGATTTGGGGGAGATTATTATGAAAATCAAGTCAATAGCATTCGGAGTCATTGCTGGAAGTGCAATAGGCGCAATAGCCACACTTCTTTCTGCTCCTCAGTCCGGGAAAGATCTGAAGAAACAAATTAACCAGAATAAAGACGAGTGGAAGGCTGTTCTAACAGAAATTAAATCTAACGCTGTTGAAGTGAAAGATTCCGTTTCCCGCCTAACAAGCGAAGGTAAACAAACGATTAACCATATTAAAGATGACATGCAAAGCTCCATCCAGGCTTGGCAGGGAGATACTGAACCGAATATCCAGCATATCAAGGATGACATTAGCGCAATAGAGCAACTAGCTGATAATATGGAACAAGAAATCAGCAAACAATAATTTCGAAAGGCTCGGCAAGCTTCTTTTGCCGGGTTTTTTTTCTTGTTAAAATAGATAAAACCCCCAATTTCAGTGAAAAAATCCACCTTTCTAAAAATTTAGTAAATTTAAACCTTTATTAATTTTTATTTTATTGGCATAATAAAAGAGAGAGTTTCTAGACTAGAAGATTAGTTGAACTAAACATGGTGCATCAATCAACTTTTGCAAAGCGGGTGAAACGAATGGAAGAAAGAGAATATTCTATGAAGGAAGCGATGTTATTCAGCCAGAGGATGGCTCAACTTAGTAAAGCGTTATGGAAGGCAATTGAAAAAGACTGGCAGCAATGGATCAAACCCTATGATCTCAATATAAATGAACACCATATATTATGGATTTCCTACCATCTAAAGGGTGCATCCATTTCAGATGTAGCCAAGTTTGGGGTTATGCATGTTTCCACGGCGTTCAACTTTTCCAAGAAATTAGAAGAACGGGAATTGCTTCGCTTTTCAAAGAGAGAAAACGATAAACGCAATACCTATATTCAACTTACGGAAAAAGGTGAAAACGTTTTACTAGAGTTAATGAGGAATTACCAGCCCGATAAACATTCAATCTTTCAGGGCGTCACTCCCCTAAGAGAACTATATGGACGCTTTCCCGACATGATTGAAATGATGGCTGTGGTGAAAAACATTTATGGAAATGACTTTATGGAAATTTTTGAAAAGTCATTTCATAATATCGAAGCCGAATTCACAGAGGAGAACGGCACACTACAAAAAATATCTTCTTCTGATGACGAAACGTGATTACAAGTTGCGTCTTAACTGTTCCATCAGATAAGGATATAGTTTTTGAGCTGCACAGGCATTGATCACTTCCTGAGGGATCAGACGAGAGTCCAGTTTCTCAGTAAATTCCTTGAAAAGCGGAGAAAAAAATACATACCCTTCCGCTTTTTGTTCTTGAGACTTCATGTTCAATTTTTCACATAGCCTATAGAATTCAATAACATCCTTCTCTGAAAGACCTTTTGTAATTACCAGCCTGTAGAAATCAAATCCTTTTTCCGGCATCATCTCCCCGAGCAGCTTCTGTTGAAATTCCAATTTTTCAATTCTTTCGAGTAATTCACTCATTTAAACACCCTCTTTTATTATCAATTCCAATTTTGCACCTGATAAATCATGTAAGCCTTCTGAAAGGCCACCCCTTTTTTCTTACCTTAAATAATACCAAATGCTATAAAAACTTGCTATCAGCATGTTTCTGAAGGATCTCTTTTTCAAGAAAAGAAAAAATAAAATAACTTTAATTTTTTTTTACAAATTAATGTTATTTTTACTATTGATTTTTTCGCTCAGACGTCGTAAAGTATGAGAGCGAAAGAACAAATTTAACTTGTCGTCTAATGGAGGCGATTTTTTTATGCATTGCTGGAAAACAATTAATCTAGAAAAACAATTCGGTCACAGCCGGGTTATGCTCTTATCAGCTATTGTTATGATGATGGTGTTCACAATTATCTATGTCCCTGTCAATCTCATACTATCCCAGGATCTGTATGATAGTCATTTTTACTTCTTCCTGGCAGGCATGTTGATCATATACCCATTGCATAAGGTGCTGCATATAGTGCCCATCCTGCCTTATCTCACTAAAATGAAATATCAAGTAAAACGTCACTTATTTATTTTTCCAATGGTATCTTTTCGTGTAGGTGAGCCCATTTCGAAATCCCGCTTTATCCTGGCTCTAGTGTTTCCTTTCTTCACAATAAACACAGTGCTGCTCGCCGGCTGCGTAATGATGCCTAATTATTCGCATTATTTTACGATACTCACGGCTTACCATACAGGAATCTGTACAATTGATTTCTTATATGCAAAATGTTTGCTCTATTCTCCAAGAGATGCGATGATTGAAGAAAATGAAGATGGCTATGAAATATTAAACCTTCAAAGAGGCGGTATATAGAACATTCAGCTGTGATAAAGTCCTTTTAATTAAGCTGAACCCTATATCTATAGCGCCTCTTCATAAATTCCCAGCACTTCATTCTACCAATTTAGAGGATATTTTGGTATCGTATAGCATATAGGAGATATAGGAGGGGATAAAATGATCTCCATTTTTATCATTTTTTCAGTATTTATCCTTTATTTTATAAACCAAATGACAAATTCACTTTGTCTGCAAAAAGAAATACCTGAAGAAAGACAACCAAAAGTATTCAGGACCATCAACATACTCATCACCATACTCTTGATCTCATCATACATAGAAATATTGTATGCTTAATCGAAATGTGGAAGGCGCTTGCTCAGACCCGACAAGCGCTGTCGCGAAAAAGGAAGGAAGCCGGCACTTGGGCTTCCTTCCTTTTTTGTGCAGCGACTCGAGGGGCTAGCGCCTGCAACTGAACAACGAAAAGCGGAGCCGACTGTTCAGGCCCGACAAGCGGTGACGCACCAAAGAAAGGAAGCCTGCACTTGGGCTTCCTTTCTTTGGTGTGCGCCGACTCGAGGGACTAGGAGGCGGAGCTGGACAGCGAAATGTGGAAGGCCTTATACAGACCCGACAAGCGCTGTCGCGAAAAAGGAAGGAAGCCGGCTCTTGGGCTTCCTTCCTTTTTTGTGCAGCGACTCGAGGGGCTAGCGCCGGCAACTGGACAACGAAAAGCGGAGCCGGCTGTTCAGGCCCGACATGCGGTGACGCACCAAAGAAAGGAAGCCTGCACTTGGGCTTCCTTTCTTTGGTGTGCGCCGACTCGAGGGACTAGGAGGCGGAGCTGGACAGCGAAATGTGGAAGGCCTTATACAGACCCGACAAGCGCTGTCGCGAAAAAGGAAGGAAGCCGGCTCTTGGGCTTCCTTTCTTTGGTGTGCGCCGGCTCGAGGGGCTAGGAGGCGGAGCCGGACAGCGTTGGAAGTGAAGCCGGCTCTTTCAGCTCCGATATGCACTAGGGCGAAAAACAGTGGAGGTCAGCTCTTGTACCTCTGCTGTTTTTTGTCTAGTGACACGAGGAGCTAGACGGCGGAACTGGACAGTGAAATGTGGAAGACCCTGCTCAGCCCCCTACAAGTCAGCCTTCGTCTCTTCCCTTCTCATTGGGCCGTATTTCTCTTTTGCGGGCGGTATCCTGCATGTCTTTTTCTGTGAGGTGCACCAAATCATAATTTTCTCGTTTTGATGCACCGCGCTCCGCCACCGAGGTGCACCAAATCATAATTTTCTCGTTTTGATGTACCTCGCTCCGCCTGCGAGGTACACTAAATCATAATTTTCTCGTTTTGATGTACTGCGCTCCGCCACCGAGGTGCACCAAATCATAATTTTCTCTTTTTGATGCACCGCGCTCCGCCACCGAGGTACACCAAATCATAATTTTCTCGTTTTGATGTACTGCGCTCCGCCACCGAGGTGCACCAAATCATAATTTTCTCTTTTTGATGCACCGCGCTCCGCCACCGAGGTACATCAAATCAAATTTTTCTCGTTTTGATGTACCGCGCTCCGCCACCGAGGTACATCAAATCATAATTTTCTCGTTTTGATGTACCGCGCACAGCCACCGAGATACATCAAATCATAATTTTCTCTTTTTGATGTACCGCGCACAGCCTGCGAGGTACATCAAATCAAATTTTTCTCGTTTTGATGTACCTCGCTCCGCCTGCGAGGTACACTAAATCATAATTTTATCGTTCTGATGTACCTCGCTCAGCCTGCGAGGTACACCAAATTATAATTTTCTCGTTTTGATGTACCGCGCTCCGCCTGCGAGGTACATCAAATCAAATTCTTCTCGTTTTGATGTACCTCGCACAGCCACCGAGGTACATCAAATCAAATTTTTCTCGTTTTGATGTACCTCGCACAGCCACCGAGGTACATCAAATCAAATTTTTCTCGTTTTGATGTACCGCGCTCCGCCACCGAGGTACATCAAATCATAATTTTCTCGTTTTGATGTACCGCGCACAGCCTGCGAGGTACATCAAATCAAATTTTTCTCTTTTTGATGTACTTCGCTCCGCCACCGAGGTACACCAAATCATAATTTTCTCGTTTTGATCTACCTCGCTCAGCCTGCGAGGTACATCAAATCAAATTTTTCTCGTTCTGATGTACCTCGCTCAGCCTGCGAGGTACACTAAATCAAAATTTTTCTCGTTCTGATGTACCTCGCTCCGCCACCGAGGTGCACCAAATCATAATTTTCTCTTTTTGATGCACCGCGCACAGCCTGCGAGGTACATGTAATCAAATTTTTCTCGTTTTGATGTACCTCGCTCAGCCTGCGAGGTACACCAAATCATAATTTTCTCTTTTTGATGCACCGCGCTCAGCCTGCGAGGTACATCAAATCAAATTTTTCTCGTTCTGGTGTACCTCGCTCAGCCTGCGAGGTACACCAAATCCTAATTTTCTCGTTTTGATGTACCGCGCTCTTCCACCGAGGTACATCAAATCAAATTTTTCTAGTTTTGATGTACCTCACTCCGCCATCGAGGTACATCACATCTCAATTTCCTCCTCCTGATCCACCGCGCTCCGTCAGCGAGACGGGGTTATACCGGGTGAACTCAAATAATAACGTCAATTCTGTATGTATGCACTTTCCCCAGCTCAGCTGCAGTCTAGATGTACAACCTGAACTGCATTAACCCTTCCGTTACTAATGAACTGAAACCCATCCTTTCACTCACTTTAAATAACAAAAACAGCAGCGGACCGCCACCCCGGCAGTCCGCTGCTTTCATTGGTATATTTTTTCAACAGCTTATTAAACCCAAGCTGCTCCGATGATAATCAACAAAATAAACAATACGACGATTAAAGCAAATCCGCCGCCATATCCGTATCCACCTGACATAAGACGCTTCCTCCTTTCTTAATGGAGCATAAGGCAATGAATTGCCTTATGCTGATCGAGGTTAAATTATAGCCAAGCTGCACCTACGATGATTAACAAGATGAACAATACTACGATCAACGCGAATCCTCCGCCATAGCCGTATGAGCCACC
This sequence comes from Bacillota bacterium, assembly GCA_051750065.1. GTDB lineage: Bacteria > Bacillota > Bacilli > Bacillales > Bacillaceae_B > Rossellomorea. Next base: position 118,307 of record JBNJJI010000011.1, on the reverse strand, counting down.
CATAACTTTCCACCTCCTTTAGAAGCGCTACTTTATCCTATTCAAACACTCATTTTTTGTTTAGGCGCATTACATAATTCTTTTGAAAAACTTAGCAAATATAGGCTGCACCAACGATTATTAATAAAATGAACAGCACCACTATCAGCGCAAATCCCGAATTATATCCGTAGCTCATTTATATTACCTCCTTTTTTCTAGTCAAGATATCTTATGTGTATGAAATCATTTTGGGTGTTATAAATGCCCATTTTTTAGAAAACACTCCATTAAAATGTTTATTTTCCTGTAAGGTTTGTGATATAGTATGATTTGTAGTTTTTAGACAAACCTTTTTGACAATTTAAACAATTAGGAGATGTTGTACCTATGAAGAAATGGATTTTGACAATGTCTTTAGCGGCTGGTGTCATTGGGCTGTCAGCCTGCAACAATGGTGATGATAATGGCAGTAACAGTGAAGTCGTGGCGGAGACTAAGGCTGGAGATGTAACAAAGGAAGAATTATATACATCCATGAAAGAGAAATTCACTCCTCAAATGGAGCAAGCGCTGCAGGAACTAGTACTTACAAAAGTTCTTAGTGATAAATATGAAGTGTCTCAAGAAGAAGTGGATGAAAAGCTGAATGAAGCAAAGGATCAACTTGGACCTCAATTTGAAATGTTCTTATCTCAATATAATTTAGATGAAGAATCTTTCCGCGAGTATCTTAAGCTGCAGCTGCTTCAAGAAAAAGCAGCGACTGCTGATGTCGAAGTATCTGAAGATGAACTGAAAGAATACTACGATAATTGGAAGCCTGAAATCGAAGTGCGCCACATCCTTGTTGATGATGAAGAGACTGCAAAGGAAGTTAAACAAAAGCTGGCTGACGGAACGGCATTCGAAGACTTGGCTACAGAATACTCTAATGACCCAGGCTCTGCTGAAAATGGCGGAAGCTTAGGATGGGTTGATTATGAAGGCAGACAGAACTTTGTACCTGAATTCTCAGAAGCCCTGGACAAGCTTGAAACAGGAAAAGTAAGTGAGCCAATTCAAACACAATATGGATTCCATATTATCGAAATAACGGATAAGAAAGAGAAAGAGTCATTTGATGAAATGAAAGATGACCTTGAAAAATCTTTGAAGTTATCCAAAGTCACTCCTGAAAAAATCCAGCAGACAATGAAAGAAGTTGTCGAGGACGCAGGCTTGGAGATTAAAGACGAAGACCTTGAAAACAGCTTCGAACAAATTTTAAACCCTCAGGAAGCACCGGCTATGCCTGAAGAAGGGGAAACACCTTCTCTTGAAGATGCACCAGCTGAAGGAGAAGCAACAGAAGAGGAATAAAAACATAAGGGGAAGCACTTTTTAAAGTGCTTCCCCTTTAATTTAATTGCTGCATCTACACAGAAAGCTGCCGGCGCTTTTCCTTTTCATCCTCCATGCGTTTGATGTATACCTCCCCTTCCTGCTCAATCCATTCATTTTCTACCTCTCTATCTTCTTTTGCTGATTTCATAGCCATGTAAGCACTGACGAAGATACCTGCTACTATGAGATACATCCAAATAGGCAAAGTCATATTCTATATCCCCTCCACTGTTTGTCCTACTATTGCAAGTATATGTAAAGAAATAAAAAAAATGACTTTCAAAAGAAAGTCATTTCAGGCAGTCATTCATGAAAAGTCGGTTTATAGAATGAGCGGTTATCGAGCGCAAAGACTCTTTCCGTATATTCTCCCGGCTTTGTTTTTTCCAAAACCTTATCCAGCATGTTCATCTTAGCATCGATGTTATCGATATAGTGGAGAATTTCAGCTTCTTTGATCAGTGGCGGCTTTGGACTTCCCCATTCTGCTTTTCCATGATGTGATAGAACAAGATGTTGAAGGATCATGACTTCTTCGCCTTTTATCCCCAGCTCTTCAGATGCTTTTCCGATTTCATTGATCATGATTGAAATATGTCCCAGTAAGTTGCCTTCCACTGTATAGACCGTTGATGTTGGACCTGATAGTTCAAAAACTTTTCCTAGGTCGTGAAGAATCACCCCTGCATAAAGCAGGTCCGTATCAAGGGATGGATAAAGAGATGCAATCGACTTGGACAAATCCAGCATTGATACGACGTGATAGGCAAGTCCCGAAACGAATTCATGATGGTTCTTTGTTGCAGCTGGATATTCCATAAAAGGCTTTTGATATTTCTTCAGAAGATGTCTTGTAATACGCTGGATGTTCGGGTTTTTCATTTCAAAAATATATTGAGTGATTTTGCTGCTCATTTCATCAATGCCCAAAGGAGCTGTTTGCAGGAAATCACTTATCTCAAGGCCATCTCCATGAGAGCTTGGTTTAATCTGCCGGATTCTAAGCTGGTTCTTTCCTCTGTAACTTTGAATATCACCAGCAACCTTAACGATCGTTTCCGGTTGATAACTTACTTCATCCTGCTCGCTTGCATCCCACAGCTTTGCCTCAATATCGCCACTTTTATCCTGAAGAATCAATGTTAAAAATGGCTTGCCTGTGTTGGTTGTTCCTTTCGTTGCCTGCTTGATCAGCATGAATAAATCAACTGATGAGCCGACATCATAGTGAGCAATCCCTGACATTCTGTAGTCCTCCCATTTCTTTTGTTTTTGCTAGTATACCATAGTACATATCGAAGTCTGTTTGTAGAGGCCTATCCCTATTTTGGTTGTTTAATAGATAGTCTCTAAATGTTCAGGCTTTACAGAAATTCATCTTTAACATTCAAAGAAAAGGCAAGGAGCAGGATTCCTCCTCCTTGCCTTTTAACAAGTCAACCCGCTGCTCCTGCAGTTTTCTTCCCCGCTATCCATACCTTTGTCGCAATCAAGCCAATAATCATGATAAGTGCGCCGAACAGGTAAGGGATATGGATATTCCATTCAAAAAGCGATCCTGCGATTAAGGGGCCTGCTACGTTGCCCAGACTCAGGAAGGAATTATTCAGCCCCATCACCATCCCCTGCCTCTTACCAGCAAGCTTCGAAATCAAGGAATTCAATGAAGGGCGAAGCATGGAATTTCCAATAAAGAAGACCGCAGTGGTAATCAGCACCCAGGTCATATTAGGAGCAAGAGTCATAATGACAAATCCGAAAGCACTGATGAGAAGGGAAATTGTTACGACCTTTTCATCACCGAGCCATTGGGTCATCTTCCCAACACCATAACCTTGAACCACAGTACCTATCAGCCCGATCACAAGAATAATGAACCCTACTTCCTGGGGACCGTATCCATAACGCTCTAGAGCATAATAACTGAAGATTGCCTGAAAGTTAGCGAGCCCGAAACTCATGATAAAGACCAGAACAAGCAGAAACCCGACCGGACTCTTAAGAGCTTTTTTCATGAGCACAAACTGATTTTCTTTTTCCTCAGGCTCTTCCCGTTCACGCATTTCCTTAGTATATGATTCCGGCAGAATCAAAATTGATACAACTGCCGCAATGGAGGCAGCGATTCCTGCAAATAAGAACGGATAGGAAAGGTCGTATTCTGCCAGCCAGCCGCCAATGCCTGGACCAATCACAATCCCCATCCCCATTGCTGCTCCCAGAATTCCCATACCCTGTCCGCGCTTCTCAGGTTCCGTGACATCAGAAACGTAGGCCATGGCAGTCGGCATCAACGCAGATCCAAATATGCCTGCGAGGATTCTTGACGCAAAAAGCATCCATAATCCGGAAGCGAAAGCGAATATAAATTCAGCAATGGCAAAGCCAATTAAGCCGATGGTGATGAGCGGTTTGCGGCCAATTCTGTCTGAAAGCCTCCCCCAGACAGGGGCGAATAAAAACTGCATGAGAGCAAAAACCGCAACAAGGGCTCCCAGCACTTGTGCATTCGCATTGAATTTTTCTACATAAAACGGGAGAATCGGGATCACCAATCCAATTCCCACCATTATGATGAAAAGATTAAAACTTAATAAGGCTAAAGGACCTCGTGCTTTAGTCCATCCCATTTTTTGATCCATATTGTTTGTCCTTTCTATGCCTGTCATTCCTTTATGCTACTCTGTATTTTAACGGAAAAGAGGGAGATTTACTAATAAGTTAGTGTTCTTGAGCCGCAGCCACCTTTTCTTTCGTCAAATAAATGACATCACTGCTCTCCACTTTTCTTACTATATGGGGATGACAGGTGAAAAACAGGACTTGAACTTCTCCTTTAAACTCTTTCAGCAGATTCATGACTGCCTCTGTCCTTTTTTCATCAAAATTGACAAAGCCGTCGTCTATGATGACTGGCATAGAGTAAACGTCCTTCAGCATTCTTATTAAAGCAAATCTTAAAGCAATATACAGCTGTTCTTTAGTTCCCTGGCTGAGCTCATCAGGAGTAAAAGTGATTCCATCTTTCCTCTCGATGATAAAGGGATTGTCTGGTTGCGAGTGAATTTTGCAGTACTGTCCATTGGTCAGCAAGGTAAAGTAATGCTCTGCTTTACCAATTACCTTGGGAAGCTTTTCTTTTTTATAACTTTCAATGGTCTTGTTTAGAGCAGTGCGTGCGAATGAATACGTCATCCATTCTCTGGATAATTCATTCAATTCAGCTTTCTGTTCATGGTATTTATACAGCAGCCTTGTGTATGATTCCCCTTCTTCTAATACAGAAATTTCATAAACTGCTTCTGCAAGATTTTCATTTTCTTTATGAATTTTTTGTTTCAATTCTGCGATTTCTTTTTCCAGTCTGTTTTTTATTTTATTCAGTTCATGACTTTCTTCTTTCATTGAGTGGAATTCAGTCAGCAGCTTTTCGCCCAGTCTGTTAAACAGGATCTTCTCCTGTTTTTCTAAGAAGTCTTTTTCTTTCACTAAAGCAGCCTTCTCTCGGTACTCATCTTCCGACTCGGTTCCGGCTGCTTTCATGAGTTCTTTCAATTCCTTTCTAATCATATTTTGCTGTGCCTGAATGAATTCAAACTCCTTCAGTGTATCATCTTGCGTCTTCTGCAATTGGCTGAACATCATCGATTTTTTTTCATTAGCTGCAAGAGCATCTTTCACTCTCAATAGTGTCTCTTCAATCATGCTGAATTTAATAAGCGTCCCCTCGACAGCTTCCTCAATCTCTTTTGCAAATAAAGATATTTTCTCTATAAGGTTTCTGTAAACCTCAGAGGCATCACATTCTTCTTCATACAGTGCTGCTAACTCTTTGAGTCTCTCGAAAGCTTCCCCGAGCAGCTTCCATGGCATTTCAGGTGAAAGCTGTAACTCCTCTGTCAGACTGTGCAACCTTGCCTGCAGTTTTTCTTCCTGAACTAATAAGCTCTGTTCTTCCTCTTGAAGCTTGAGATATGTATGTTCATTATTCTCCAATTTTAAAACCCATTGTTTCCAGGTCTCTCTCAGTTCTGTTTGTTCTTTCAATAATCTTCTGTTCTGCTCTTCCTCTTCACTGCCTTCTTCATCTAGTTTTTTTCTAAGAAGTTCTGCCTTGTCCTTCAACTGCCCATAATAATTTCTATTATCATTGTTCCTTTGTGAGTAAAGAAGAAAAGTTACAGCTGTAATCACCAGAACGAAAGTGAGAAATGCAGGCAATATTGAATCTGTCAAGAACCAGACCATGAGGCCCGTCAACATAGCAAAAAATACACAAGCTAAAATAGAAGAACTTATTTTACTTCTGTTCTTATTTCGGCCTTTATTCTCTTTAAGTTGATCTTGAACAAGTTCATATTGAATTCTTAATGAATCAGTTTCCCTGCTTTCCTTGGCAGTTCTTTGCAGATCCTGGTATTTCGATTCTTCCAGAAGCTTATCTTCTACTTCTGCACAGCGTTCTTCAAGATACTGAAGCTGTTTTTTTTCAGCTAGTAAGGCTTCCTTTACTGATTCCTTTTTCAGGCTCAGCTTATAAAAGGCGTCTTCTATGCTTTTTATATTGTCTTTCATGACAATATCCACGTTCACTTCTTTGATTGAATGGATATCTTCTACATCCAATTCGCGCATCAACTGATCTTTCTTCACTTTGATAGCAGCCAGTTTCCGCTTATGATCTGCAGCCTGGTCCTGCCATCTTACATATAGCTCCCTTTTTTCAAGAATACTGGATAAAAGTGCACTTCGCTGCGTGATAGTATCATCCGGCTTTGTATCTTCTAATGCTTCTTTCTGTTCTAATAAGCGAGTGGAGGTGACTTCCATAGCAGAATCCTGGTGAACGAGCTGATTCTGCCATTTTTCAAAGCGCTCCAGACCGTCTACAGGAAAAGACTGGAGGCCGTTCAATTGAGATAACCGATCCTTAATATCTTGATATTCACAAAGATCCTGCCAGGACTTTTCAAGTGCTTCGATACGATGCATCTCATCGATCTTTTTGTCAGACTTCTCACGAAAAGCGGCCAGCGCTTTCTCCGTTGAATTCTTCTTTTCAATTAAAGAAGTAAAAGCCCCGTTCTTCTCTTTAGCTTTTTTCAACTGAAGTTCTGTGTCTTTGATTGCCATGAGCTTAAGATTGATTTGGGGTTTCTTTCCAGACTTTTTAAATAACCTGTCCAGCTCCCTCTGCCATTGCTCTTCCAACCTGAAAAGTGCATCAGTGCCTGTCATTCCTGAGCTGAAAAGGTACCGATTAATTTCTTCCTCTTTCAGCTTGGAAATCTCCTGCAGACCGTGGATGTTAAATGAATAGATGCCTTGAAAAGCCGCCTTGTCTAAACCATTCAGTTCTCTCTTCAACTCTTCCTCTCCGCCAATTGAGCCGTTCTCATAAAACACCGTCACATCTCCTGCGGCTTTTCCCTTGATCCTTTCTACGGTGAAAGAATGGCCGTCATTCATTAAGAGTGTCAGTTTTCCTCCATATTTAGCATGTGTCTTCGGTTCATACCTCTGCTCAGAGTGCAATTTTGTTGGAAAACCGAAGAGAATACCATGGATGAATGCCATGATCGTCGACTTTCCCGCTTCATTTTCTCCATATAAAACAGAGAAGCTGCCCAGGTTTTTTAACTCATAGTTCTCTAGTTTTCCATAGCCGTAAATATGTATATCAGTTATCTTCATGGTTTACACCTCCTCTATTCATTAGAGCCTTCATAGGAAAAAGAAGATTTCAGCATCGACAGCACATCCTCTTTGATTTCTTCCTTTTCTTCAGGTTGAAGTGTATCAAGATAGCGGTGTGCCTGAGGATGTAAAAATAGTGCTGAGGATGCCTCTTCCCAGCTTTGTTCATCCCAATTCTCAATGTTAAGAATCATTTCGTTCAGAAAAGGTTCCTGCCCTTGAATATACCCATGCCCTGTGCTTTCAATGACCCTCATGGAGTGTAACCAGACAAAGTCCTCCCGATGTTCCTCTCCATCCTGAAGAGCTTCCAAAATTTCTCCGCTCTTGATTTTGTGTAAAATATCGGGATCCGTTCTTTCTGTTTCAGTTAATTCTATCTCCAAAAAGGTTCCGTCTTTTTTCCTGAATTCTTCAATCTCAGCCTTGCACAGTTCAAACACCTGGCTCAACTGAGTCTTTTCTTTAAGCGAAATAGTGGTTTTTTCCCACAGTATTGCCTGCGTTTCAATAAATTTCATGTCTGCTTCTTCATTTTCGATTGTCACAGTATAACAACCCTTTGGTCCCGTTTCTTTTTTATGCCTTCCCTGAATATTACCTGGGTATACAATCGGCGGAGAAACAGTAAGCTCCTGGCGGACATGTATATGTCCGAGTGCCCAGTAGTGATAGTTTTTCTCCTTGAGTTCCTTCAGGGTAAACGGCGCATAAGGCTCGTGAGCAGATGCTTCACCCGCTTCGCTTCCATGGAGGAGACCAATATGGATAGCACCATCGTTCCGGGCTGGAGGATAATCGGAGACTTTTCTCTCCAACACATGGCGGGTATCATAACTGAAGCCATATAAATGAACCTGCTGTCCTTCCGTGGTTGTATGGACGACTTCCTCTACTTCAGCTCCAAACACTTTTACATTATCAGGCATAGTTAAATGAGACCAGTAATTTCCGAGAAAATCATGATTCCCATGAATGACATAAACAGCAATCCCCGCATCTTCAAGCCGCTGGAACTGCTTCTTTAATCTGGCTTGAGCCCGTATGCTTCTATCCTCTTCATCATACAGGTCTCCTGAAATCAAGACGAAATCGACTTTCAATCTTAACGCATGATGAACAATTCTTTCAAAGGATATAAAAGTACTGTTCTGCACTCGTTGAAACAGCTCCTCCGGCAAATGTCTCAATCCCTTGAAAGGACTGTCCAAATGCAGATCAGCCGTATGTATAAATGTTACTTTGCTCATAGTCTCAACCCTTCTTCCATCCGATACGAATGCACGTTCTCTTATTCTTTCATTATAGACTACTTCTCTTCAAAAAATAAGGATGGCGGCCGAATTATAGCAAAAATCTTTGAAAGATTTTGTATTGATTTCCCTCATCATGTGGACAGATGCTTGACCTAAATCTGTCATAGCCTGCTATTCAAAAGGAGAGGACGAAATCACTTCTGATCCGTCCTCTGACTGTTCTTATTAATAGGCTTTCTATTTGGTAACCTGCATTATTTTATCGTTTCAATGGGAACGAGTCACCAAGCCTCTAGGTGGAGGACATCATTTCTTTAATATACCCGAGAAGATGTCTCTCAAGGTGCTAGCTCGGGGACATCTTCTCCACCATCACGCACTAATCATTGCCTCAGAAAAACATGAACTGGCTTCTGAATTCTTCCGGAAAAAGTTACCACCCGACCATCCATAAGCAACAAATTCCTCAGGACCCAGTGTATCCTCTGACGTCTAAGGTGCCGGCTGTTTTTCCTGCCAAATGCCTCCCAAGCCAAATTCCGCTTGCTGCTGCCTGAGACAGGGAATGTGTTTCCCCAGAGCAGTCGCCGATAAGGTACAAGCCGGTAACCTGACTTTCAAAAAAGGAATTCGTAAATAACTTGGGTTCATAAAATTTGGCGTCGATGGCGTATATTAAGGTATCATCATGAACCTTTTCATCCAGCAGTGCTTCCAGAGAGGAAATCATCTCTAACAACGCCCGTGTATACAGAGCTGGAACTTCCTCTTTCACACTTCCACAATCTGCTGACAATGTTGGCACAATTGTATTCCTATTTAAATTCTCTGTTTTTCGATTCTGTTTAAGATCTTTCAGCCTTTGCACTACAATTCGGTCCGTTCCTCTATTAATCTTTTTAATGACAGACTCTGCGCTTTCTTGCGCTTCCTCCTGCGTGCTGAAATACCTTGGCACAAACAGGGTAAAGTTCAGATTCGAGCTGGGCGTATCTTTCTCCCTTACATTCTGTCCATCTGGCATAACAAGTCCATGCTGATGTTTCCGGATGATGCGCCCTTCTGGATTCATGCAATAAGTTGTTGCCGTATAGGTGTCTCCCAAGTAAGTGAGTTTCGTTTCAAATGTATCCTTCAGTATCGAATCCAGCTGGCCTCCTTTCATTTCCACCCGCAAACCGAGATCCAGCCTGGTTTTCCCTGGAAAAAGCCCGAGCGAATCTGTCTGCTGCTTCAGCCATTTACTTCCGCTCATGCCAGTAGCCATCACAAGCTTCTTTGTACGAAATTCCAGCTCATTAGAGAGTAATAGAAACCCCTCACTATTCCTTTTAACCGAGTCTATTCTTGTTTCAAATGTTAAGGTGACTCTTTCTTTCAAGTATTCATACATTCCTTGAAAAACTTTTTTTGCGAACCGAGTACCGAGGTGGCGGACTACAGTGGACAGGACTCTGAAAGAATGCCTCTCCGCTCTTGCAGACAGTTCTTCATTTCTGGTATCGTACGTCGAAACTTCTCCTCCTCCAAACGAACACAGAATATCATCGACCTCGTTCATCAAATCTATTGTGTTTTGTTCACCGATTTTCCTGCCGAGTTCTCCTCCAAAATCATTGGTGTAATTAAATTTTCCCTCTGACTTTCCAAGCCCGGCAAAACCTATGTATTTTGAACAGTTTTCTCCACAACTGCAAGCTCCTCCGTTGTCGATTCCGCAAATTCGGTCCTCCAGTTTCTTTCCAAGATCAATGATGTGTATGCTGCAATCCTGGTTCTCTTTTATTAACTGATAAGCTGTGAAAATGCCGCTCACACCTGCTCCGATAATCGTAACGTCATACAAGCATTCCTTCACGGGCCACACTTCCTTTCTGTTTCATTCTCCCTTGAGGCTCCTTTATTCTCCTGTAACTTCCTTGGTAATCTTTTCAATATTCAGCTCCATGAGGACCGCACTCCTTTCTTAAACTCCTCAAAAAAATATCATTCTCTGATGCCCTCAGAATGCACCCCTAGTTCAAAGCGATGAACGAAAAGCTGATCCAGCTCAATAAGATGAATAAAAGCAGCTCCCCCTTATTTCAGGAGAAGCTGCCAATAATCAGTTTTTCTTAGTCAACTCCAATGCTTTCTTAATATCTTTGTACGAATTTGACTTTCCGTACATCAATACACCACCGCGGTAAATTCTTGCTCCGAACCAGCCCAAAATAAGGATGGAGAGAATCAAGACACCTATGCCTAGGATAGGTTCCCATGCAGGGATATTAAGCATTCCCACCCGAAGGAACATGACCATCGGTGTGAAGAATGGCATATAGGAGGTTGCCGTTATAAATCCGGCTTCAGGATTGCCCAGCCCATAAAAAGCAATAAAGAAGCCGATCATAATAAGGAAGGTCATCGGCATAACCATTTGCTGTACATCCTCTATCCTGCTGACAAGTGAGCCAAGCAGTGCCGCCAGCGTTGCATAAAGGAAGTAGCCGAGAAGGAAGAACAGAATAGCATAAATGATAATGCCCACAGGGATATCATTCAGCCCGAAAAACTCCATTACTCCTCCCATCTCGGAATCTGCTTTACTAGTCAGGGCAACATAGCCCACAGTCAGCAACACGGTCAGCTGAGTCAAGCCGACAAGTCCAATTCCTAAAATCTTTGCAAACATCTGCTTTACCGGAGATACACTAGAAATTAGAATCTCCATTACACGAGATGATTTCTCGGTTGCCACTTCCATGGCGATCATATTGGCATAGACTATGACCGAAATGTAGATGAAAAATAACAGGATATAAACAATTCCTCGAGCTTGATTTAATTCTTCTTCGGATTTTGCTCCCTCTACCAAAGCTTCTCTTTCAAAGGAAACAGGTGCATTCAAAGAAGCGAGTTCTTCCGGAGACAAATCTAAATTTTCCGCAGCCATTACAGATTTGATACCTTGCAAAGCGTTTTGCAGATCACTTGCGAGTGATGAAGCTGAAATCGACTCTGACTTATAGATTCCTTGCGGCAAGCCATTTTCATCCTCGGAAAGAATCAAGTACCCATCATAGGTTCCTTCTGTTGTACTTTCTTTTAAACTCTCTTCACTTTCACTTGTTCGTTCTAATTTCAACTCTTCATTAGTTGAGCTCAATTGTGCAGCAAGGGGACTAAACAACTCGCCTGTCTCATCAACAACCGCCACCACATCTTGTTCGTCACCGCTGAAGCTTTCGATAATGCCCTGTAAATTTGCCAGCAAGAAGATTCCAGCCGCCATAATAAGAGTGGTGATGATGAATGACTTGGCCTTCAATTTATTTAGGTACGATTGACTAAGAATCAAGAAAAAATTATGCATATGAAGTACCTACTTTCTCAATGAAAATATCATTTAAGGACGGTTCCTCCAATTCAAACTTGCGGACAAATCCTCTTTTGACGACTTCTTTGAAAACATCCTGTGCTATTTCTTCAGACTGGACCTGAAGCTGTATTCCTTCCATTGTCTTCTTAGACTTAGTGACACCGGAAAGCGATTCAAGAAAACTCAAATCATAATCAGCATGAATGGTCACATTCTTTTTTCCAAAGGAACGCTTGATTTCCCTTAACCCTCCATGTACCACAGGAGTGCCATTATGCATGATGCAGAGATTTTCACAAAGCTCTTCAACATGTTCCATTCGATGGCTTGAGAACACGATTGTTGTTCCGCTTTCCTTTATATCGGCAACCGCATCTTTCAGTAATTCAACATTGACTGGATCAAGGCCGCTGAATGGCTCATCGAGAATCAGCAATTTTGGTTTATGTATGATAGAAGCGATCAACTGGATTTTTTGCTGATTACCTTTAGACAACTCTTCCACTTTTTTGTTTTTATACTCAGGAACATTGAACCGTTGCAGCCAGTACTCCAACTCTTTATCCGCTTCTCTTTTATCCATCCCTCTTAACCGGGCAAGGTAAATGATTTGATCATTTACTTTCATTTTTGGATACAATCCCCGTTCTTCCGGAAGGTAACCAATTTCGGGGCTGGTAGAATAATCAATTTTTTTGCCATTCCAAGTAATTGTTCCTGCACTCGGATCAAGCAATCCAAGGATCATCCTGAATGTGGTTGTCTTGCCTGCACCGTTTCCTCCAAGAAATCCGAACATCTCTTTTTCAGGAATGCTGATCGATAAATCGTCTACAGCAGTAAAATCTCCGAATCGCTTCGTAACATTGTTCAATGACAGAACCATGCTTCTTCCTCCTTTTCGCTTCCCTAATTGAACAGCAGTCTTCTCACTATTCTGTTAGCTTCTCTTAAATGATTATCCACCATCTTAATACGATTGTATAATGAAAAAGATTCATTATTCTTAAAAATTCTGATGGAAAAACTTTATTATTCATAAAAATTATGCAAGAATAATAGTAACTATCAGAATTTTTAAAAAGGGGTTAGAGACATGAAGATTTATAAATTAACAGTTTTCGAACAAACAGGAGAAAATATTTACGAAGATTCTTTCGAAGCAGCTTCTGATGATGAAGCAAAAAAAATCGGTAAAGAGATTCTTGAAGAAAAAGGCTACGAGGACCATACTCACCGATGTGCTTCACCGCTTGGTAAATTGATTTTGTTTCATCCTTAAATCACGAAACTACTTAGCCGACAACGAAATACCAATTCAAAACGCGCTGAATACAGTGCGTTTTTTCAATTACTGTTTTCAAAAGGTTCTTTTCGCAAGGATTGTGGCTGTTTAAAGCAAAGGATTTCCGCTCCAGGCGCACGGCTCCACGGGGCGGGCGGTGAGCCTCCTCGGCTGCGCCTGTGGGGTTACGTTCCAGTGGGTACGTAACCTTGGTCTCACCTGTCCCGCTAGTCCCGCAGGAGGCCGCACGCCTTCCGCTACAATCCCTCTACGTAAAAGGAGAGAAAGTTTAAATAGCATTCACAAGCAACAATCTCTTAGAAAAGAGCCTTTAAAAAAGAGCTTTTAAAACCATCGCTGCTGCTTAATGAAATTTCCGGAAATATTCACCCTAATTCTCCAGAAAAATCCTGGTAAGCAAGAAAGAAAAGGGCTCTCTTCCTTTTCAGAGAGAAAGAACCTGGTCCTGCCTGGTTTTCCGGAAGCGACAATTCAAGCAAGTACAGTCGTTAGAAAAGAGCGAAAAAAAACATTTATACGAGGTGTTTCCCCTGGAAAATAGTATCTGGCAAAAAGATGATGATTACTACAAGTTAGAGCCGTTAACAGTTGAAAAGGTAAAAAAAGCAGAGGAAAAGCTGAAAATAAAGCTGCCACAAACTTATATAGATCTTCTAAAAAAACAAAATGGAGGATATATAATATTTGACTCCTATCCCACAGAAGTCCCTACTTCTTGGGGTGAGGCACATGTTAACGTGGACCATCTATTAGGAATTGGTGAGGAAAATAGTATATTAGAAAGTCAGTATCTAATTGAAGAGTGGGAACTTCCTAATAACATCGTAATCATTTCTGGAAGCGGCCATTCATGGGTTGCTCTAGATTACAGAAACACAGATGAAGAACCGCCGATTATCTATATCGATGGGGAGACTGAGCAGATTATTGAATTAGCTCAAGATTTTGACTCATTTCTAAAAGGATTATATTGCTATGAAAACACATATGAAGATACATATTATGAAGAAGAAGAAAAAGAATGGAAGAGAGATGAACTGAAAACAGCTTTATCATCCTGTGATGAACAAGAGATCATTTCAGCATTGAATTATCTTTTTGAAAATCCTAAAGAAAATGAGCAGTTCATTGAACAACAAATAGTTGATCTCCTTAAAAGCCCCAACCTGGAGATAAAACAAGTTGCAGCAAATTCTGCTCATCATTTTAACGAGATGGGAATCCTCTCTCCTGAAGCAATCACTGTAATAGTTTCTGTTCTGAGAAGTGACAAAGAAATAGAATATTATGCAGATATGTTTTTCGGTGAAAACGAATAAACACTCTTATAATTTTCACTTCCTAAAATGGGGTCATAGTGGTTATTCCCGCTTGAGAAAAAAACAACGAAACGTCCTGTGAAAATTCACTGGACGTTTTGTTGTTTTTAAGGTTACCCCTATAACGGCAAGCTTAGAAAAATATCTACACCAATTTTATTCACCTTTAAACTGGGGAGCCCTCTTTTCAACAAATGCCCTTATGCCCTCTTGATGGTCATGTGTCTGGCGCATTTTCCACTGTCCTGCTTTCTCGAGCTGCAATGCTTTGTCAAGGTGGTCTTTATTCAATTGGGCGTAGATCGATTTTGATTCAATAATCGACTTTAACGGCTTCTGAAGACATTCTGTAATATATTTTTCAATGGCTGTATCGAGTTTTCCTGATGGAATCGCTTCATCTACCAGCTTCTTCATCAGCGCTTCCTGGCCCTCAATAACCCGCCCGGTCCACATCAGCTTTTTCGCCCTGCAGGTACCAAGACGTTCTTGTAAGAAGAAGTGGCCTCCTCCATCCGGTATCAGCCCAATGCCGATGAAATTCATCGCCAGCTTGCTGTCTTCCTCGCAAATAATATAATCAGTGGCCAATGCCAGACTCAGTCCCAAGCCGGCAGCTGCACCATGTATCCCGGTAATTGTCAGTTTTTTCATCGTATACAGGGTCATGGCCAATTCACTGATAACCTCCATGATTTCAGCGAACTCCTGTTCACCACCCAAATTAAGCATTTCCTTGATATCGCCTCCGGAAGAGAACCCCTTTCCTTCCCCTCTCAGAACAAGAACCAGAATTTCATCATCTTTCTCGACCTCTTGCAGGCAGTTCTTAAGCTCCCTCATCATGGCGGGATTCATAGCATTTAAAGACTTCGGACGGTTCAAAGTCACCGTGGCGGTCTTTCCACGCTTTTCGAGTTTGATTGTTTCATATAATGCGTTTACATTCATGAAAAACACCCCTTATTTACTTCAGTTCTAAATTTTTAAAATATTCTATTAAAATTATACCAAATTATTATGAAAAAATATCAATTTTTGTTTGTAAAAGAGAAGAAAGCCGGAGGACTCCCGGCTTTCATTTCGAACTAGATGAGTTGTACTTTTAATCTATTGCCCAACCCTGTCTTTCACTTGATCACGTAAGGCTCTCTTTAAGAACTTTCCGACAGATGTTTTTGGAATTTCTTCAAAGAACAAAATTTCATCAGGCAGCCACCACTTGGCAAATTGCGGCTGCAGAAATTCCATGATTTCTTCTTTCGTCGTATTCTGGTGTTCGCCTTCCTTCAAAACCACACAGGCTACCGGGCGTTCCTGCCATTCAGGGTGCGGCACAGCGACAACCGCTGCTTCGAAGATACTTTCATGAGCCATCAAAGCATTTTCCAAATCCACACTTGAAATCCATTCTCCCCCTGATTTAACAAGATCTTTTGTTCTGTCAACGATTTTGATGAATCCTTCTTCATCCACCGTCACTACATCCCCGGTATATAGCCAGCCGTCCCTGAATGCATCATCTGTCCGTTCATCTTTATAGTATTCAGATGCAATCCAAGGTCCTCTTAAAGTGAGTTCGCCCATTTCCTTTCCATCCCAGGAAATTTCTCCATCTTTACCAATGACTTTCATTTCCAATCCTGGTACAAGAATTCCTTGTTTGGCCTTCACATTATATTTTTCTTCTTTGTCCCAATCTTCCATATAACTCTTTTCACCTGTCACGACAGCCAAAGGGCTCGTCTCTGTCATGCCATAAGCATGCATGAATGGTATGCCGTGCTTTTCTTCAAAGGCTTTGATCATACCGAGCGGAGCAGCAGATCCTCCGCAAAGAATGGATCTAAGGCTGGATAAATCATATTCATTTTCATCAAGTTCTTTTAGCAGCCCAAGCCAAATGGTCGGCACACCAGCAGTAATGGTCACCTTTTCTTCCTGCATCAATTCCGCCAGCAGTTTAGGAGTGAAATACGGACCTGGAAGCACTTGAGATGTCCCGAACCAAGTTGCTGCAAACGGCAGTCCCCATGCATTTACATGAAACATCGGCACCACAGGAAGAGCGATATCTTTTTCGGATACTCCTGTCGTATCGGCGAGTCCAAGAGCCATACTGTGAAGGACGATTCCTCTATGAGAATATACGACTCCTTTGGGATTTCCTGTCGTTGCGCTTGTATAGCACATTCCTGCAGGTGCATTTTCATCAAGATCATCGCGAAGCTGGAACTCCGGATCGCCGTCCGCAAGCAGCTCCTCATAGTGATAAAGTGGTGACAAGGATGTTTCAGGGAGTTCTTCTTTATCGGTCATAACAACAAAGGCTTCCACTGTTTTCAACTGGTCCTTCACCTTTTCAATCAACGGAAGGATATCAGAATCAATCAGCAGGACTTTGTCTTCCGCATGATTGATTATGTAAATGATATGCTGTGGAGCCAGCCGGATGTTGATAGTATGAAGCACGGCTCCACTGCAAGGCACGGCAAAATAGGCTTCTAAATGCCTGTGATGATTCCACGCAAGTGTCCCGACTTTCTCTCCTTCCTTGACTCCCAGCTTGTCTAGGGCACTCGCCAGCCTTCGTGTCCGGGAAGCCATTTCTTTGTAAGTGAAGCGGTGGATACCGCCTTCCGTTCTTGAAACAATTTCTTTTTTCGGATAAAATTTTTCAGCACGCTCAATCATTTGTGTAAGCAGCAAAGGAGTATTCATCATTGCACATCTCTCCTATCTTTTTTGAAATCGCTTTCAAATCACTTCACTAGAATATATGCTTGCCTTTACTACTCTCATTCGATATTTATGAACAAATTCCTTTAAAATTAAGTTAATTTTCTGAAAATATATTTATTTAGATTGCTGCTCGTTATAGAGCTATGAATTCCAATCTATCCGGACGGCTTTGCTCAATTAATGAGGTTATAAAAACATACCCTTTTAAATAGAGATTTTTATTTTTCAACGGTAGCAATCTGCCTCATTCTGTCGAGTAAATAAATCCTTGCAGGTTTCTATTGATGAACATATGCCACCCTAATTTAAGACCCTCTATGTGAGAAGAGACCACTGAGAAGTGTTTATTTCCGTTCCAGGTGTGCGACTCCATTCACGATAGAGAAAAAAGCATACTACCCACTAACAAACCCATACTTTATAATAGAACCGTTAATATAATTGGATCGTTTCCAGTGATACAACAACAATCAATGATGTTCAACACGTACATCATCCTATATGATATCGTCGTCCCTCAGGACATTCTATTACGGAGGATAAATGATTTAGTCGACTTATCCTTTATTTTTATGCAGCTAAAGGGTAAGTTTTATCATGATAATGGACGGAATGAAATTGATCCTATTCGTATGTTTAAATAAGGGCATGGAATAACAAGGTGCCATGGCTACACTTACGATAAACATTAAAAGGATCCTAAATTATAAATCGAAAAAAAAAGCAGGCTCTCCTTCCTTTTATAAGAAGAAGAGCCTTTATTAATTTAAAAGCTCATCAAGTATTTGAAGCTTTTTCTCTGTATAGTTTTTAAATCCTTCATTATACGCCTTCGGTTCTTTGGGATTGGCGAAATGAGTGATTTTACCGGATTCAGGATGTATGAATTTGCTTGCTGCACCGCACCCTATTCCGATGATTGTCTGCATTTCTTCCATGATCATGATATTGTAGATGCTGTCTTGTCCGGGAAGTGCGTACCCAACATTTTCAAGATTTCCAAGGATGTTTTTCTGGCGGTAGAGATAATAAGGAGCATAATCATGCTTTTGCGTCCACTCATCAGCAAGTGACATCATCCGCTCAATCTCTTCTCTTCCTGCCACTTTGTATTTCTCTTTGTTTCTGGTCATTTCTGAGGCTCTTTTGAAGGATAAAGTATGAACCGTCAATGACTCTGGCATCAGCTTTTTCGTCTCGCTCAGTGAATGGTTGAACTCATCCACACCTTCTCCAGGCAGCCCGATGATCAGGTCCATGTTAATGTTTTTCATTCCCATGGACCTGGCAAGATGAAACTTCTCGATTGTTTCCTCCACAGAGTGGTGTCTTCCAATCGCTTTCAAGGTTTCATTTGTGTAGGACTGCGGGTTGATGGAAATTCTGTCGATGTTCCACTTCTTCAACACCTCTAATTTTTCAGGTGAGATGGTATCCGGCCGTCCTGCTTCCACAGTGACTTCCCTCAATTCAGCCACATCCGGGAATGAGCGGTACATTTCTTCGTAGAGCAAATCCATTTGTTCAGATGTAATCGAAGTCGGTGTACCGCCTCCATAATAGATCGTCGTTATTTTGACTCCGTTCTCCTTTAGCCAGCGTCCGGTTTCCTGAATTTCATAATGCAGCCCTGAGAGAAATGAATCGACTCTTCCCTGTTTTCCTAAAATTGCATAGGCCGGGAACGTGCAGTAAGCACATTTCGTCGGGCAGAACGGAATCCCAATGTAGATGCTGACTTCTTTTTGAAGAGAATAAAGGTCAGGAACTACTGACAATTGCCTGTCCACGATCCGCTCCATCAGTTCGATTTTCTCATCGGTAATCAAATAATCTTCTTTCAGTTTGCGATGGATATCTTCCCTCTGCATACCATCTCTGACGCTTTTATGATACAGCTTGGTCGGCCGGATGCCTGTGAGGATTCCCCAAGGCTGAATGATTCCCGTGTATTCTTGTAAAACATTCAAATAAACATGTGAGAGACCATTTTTAAAACTGCGGAATTCCTCTTTTTCTGTTTGTTCTAAAGGAACTTCTTTTTCATATTGAGAAGTATGGTTTTGATCTTCAGATTGCAAAACAGCCTCTGCTGTTATGGTGCTTTTGATCTTTTCTAGTTTAAATTCTATATGAAGGTCACCTTTTTCATCCTGAAAAGGGGTGACGGACGGTTCTTCAAAAAACAGATTAGCGATAAGCTGCAATGGACGATTGAAGCGTTCATCGCCCAAACCGCTGAATGTAATTTTCAATGTAATCACCTTTCAAAAAATCGATTTTCAACTTGTTCTAGTGTACAGAAGGAAGGGGGAATGGTCAATACTACCGCTAGAGTGTCTCCTCCTGTGAAAAAGGGATGGTTATGCTTCTTGTTGGGGTTTGATTAGATTTCTTGTTGGGGCTGTCTCATGAGGATAGAGGTACATCATTTCGTTTTTTTCTTGAGCTAGTGTACCTCGATTTGGCCTAGGCAGCGAGGTACATCATTTTCGAATTTTCTTCTTTTGATGTACCGTGCTCTGTCTGCGAGGTACATCATTTTCGGTTTTTCTCTTTTTGATGTACCTCGCTCCGCCTGCGAGGTACATCATATATAGATTTTCTCCTTTTGATGTCCCTCGCTCCGCCTGCGGGGTACATCATCTAAAGATTTTTTCCTTTTAATGTACCTCGCTCCGTCTGCGAGGTACATCATATAAAGATTTTCTCCTTTTGATGTACCTCGCTCCGCCCGCGAGGTACATCATATATATATTCTCTCCTTTTGATGTCCCTCGCTCCGCCTGCGAGGTACATCAAATAAAGATTTTCTCCTTTTGATGTACCTCGCTCCGCCTGCGAAGTACATCATATAAAGATTTTCTCCTTTTAATGTACCTCGCTCCGCCTGCGAGGTACATCATATATAGATTTTCTCCTTTTGATGTACCCCGCTCCGCCCGCAGGGTACATCATATAAAGATTTTCTCCTTTTGATGTACCTCGCTCCGCCTGCGGGGTACATCATCTAAAGATTTTCTCCTTTTAATGTACCTCGCTCCGCCTGCGAGGTACATCATATAAAAATTTTCTCCTTTTAATGTACCTCGCTCCGTCTGCGAGGTACATCATCTAAAGATTTTCGCCTTTTAATGTACCTCACTCCGTCCGCGAGGTACATCATCTAAAGATTTTCGCCTTTTGATGTACCTCGCTCCGCCTGCGAGGTACATCAAATAAAGATTTTCTCCTTTTGATGTACCTCGTTCCGCCCGCGGGGTACATCAAATAAAGATTTTCTCCTTTTGATGTACCTCGCTCCGCCCGCGAGGTACATCAAATAAAGATTTTCTCCTTTTGGTGTACCTCGCTCCGCCTGCGAGGTACATCAAATAAAGATTTCCTCCTTTTAATGTACCTCGCTCCGCCTGCGAGGTACATCATATAAAGTTTTTCTCCTTTTGATGTCCCTCGCTCCGCCTACGGGGTACATCAAATAAAGATTTCCTCCTTTTAATGTACCGCGCTCGCTCCGCCAATAAGATGTGTGTACAGCGCTCTCTCTCACATCAAGATGCCTCCACAAATCCTGCCAATTATACGCATCTCGCACCTCAAGACAAAAAAACTGACCCATAAAGGCCAGCTTTACATTATCTATGACTTTATAACATTCATTTTCTTTAAGAATTCAATCGGCTGCTGTTTGCGAAAGAGTTCTTTTACAGCATAAGCTACTCCGTTCTGTTTTTCTGTACGGGTAATCCAGTCTGCAGCACTCTTCACATCAGGTGCAGAATTACCCATCGCGATACCAAGTCCGCAGCAGTCAAGCAGATCCTTGTCATCCTCGTTTGCTCCTACCATGACGACCTGATCGCGGCTGATTCCTGCTCTTTCACACACATAGAGAAGCCCGCGAAGTTTGGACACGCCTCTCTTGACGATGTCTACTCTATCACTGTCTGTCACGATGCAATCGACTTCATGATACATTCCCTTTATCGCCTGGACTGCATCATTTCGTTCCGATTCAGAATTGAATTTCGCTTCAATTTTCAGAGCAGAAGAAGGTTCCTCGAAAAGGTGCTCACTCAATGAATCTGTGTATTGAGTACTGTAAATAAAGCTTGATTCTCGATTAAATAAAACCTTATCACGGAGGGACCCGGATAATTTCATTCTGTTCATGATAGCCATTCTATCTTGGACTACTCTCAGCTGACAATCCAGCTCCTCAAGAAATTTTACAATATCATAGGTTATATCTTCATGGATTTTATTAACATAAAGCGGTTTGTCTATTTTAGTCCCAATATAGGCCCCTTGATGGGTAACAAGGGGATTCTCAATCTTCAATGCTTTGGCTACCCTTTTTGCGGATGGAAATGTCCGCCCCGTAATGAGTGTTACATAAATACCTTTGCTCTGCACATAATCTACAGCTTCTCTTGTTTCCTTGCTAATACGGCCATTATGAAGCAGTGTGCCGTCAATATTCATAGCTAACATACGATAAATCATGGATGCGCCTCCTCAATAGTTGTCTATTTTCACCCGCGGGAATATATAAGAAATGGGAATGGAATGGTAACCATGTCCACTCTGGTCCTTTGTATACTGTTATGAGCGGTGCTGAAAAAATATGACAAGTTTAAGGAGGAGCGGAGTTTTTTAAAAA
Source organism: Bacillota bacterium (assembly GCA_051750065.1). Classification (GTDB taxonomy): domain Bacteria; phylum Bacillota; class Bacilli; order Bacillales; family Bacillaceae_B; genus Rossellomorea. The sequence goes on along the minus strand of JBNJJI010000011.1, from coordinate 96,598 downwards.
ATGGCTTTCATTGTAAAGATTGATGCTAAAGAAGTTTTTAAGAATCTGAACCCTGAATAATTCACTGTTCTCCCAAGACATTACACTTCAAAATCCAAAACGTGTAAACTCTGATGTTTCAAAACAAAAAAACTGCTCCGAGCATAATAGTCTCGGAGCAGTTCGATCAAACATTACTTTTCCATGGAACCGTATAGGTCTTCCAGTGGTTTCATGATGACTTTATTCAGTTCATTGATCAACATGCTCATTCTTTGTTCAGCTTCCATTAATTGAGAAATCTTTTCGTGCTGCTGAACCAGTGCAGCTGTTTTTTGTGCATGTTCTACTTCTTCTTGTGTAAGTTCTTGACCGCTCATTTGTTTTTGTTGGAGATTCATTTGGATGTTACGGAAGTTTTCGAACATTTTTTGAGCTTGTTCATCGTTATTCACTTCATCATACATCTTCTTCAGGTTATTGTACTCGTCACTTTTTCTTAGTGCGCTTTCCAATTCGTTTGCGTAATCGTATAAGTTTACAGACAAAATCATTACCTCCTAAAATTCTCTTGCAATCCCCTACCACTATAACAAAAGAGTAAGAGGAATGCGAGGATGCCAGGTTTCTGTACTATATCTATGCAAGGAATAGTACAATAACACCTTGAATCAAGCCGATGACTCCACCTAATAATGCACCAAGATATGTGATCATTTTCAGCTCTTTTGAAGTGATGCCCAGTACCATTTCCTCTAAACGCTGTACAGAGAAGGTTTCGACCTGCTCTCTAACCACTTCCTGAAGATGAAGCTTTTCCATGATCATTTCTATTTTTTGCGATACCGCCATTACACTCATTTCGAACACATGCGGAACGATGACCGTGGTGATTCTCTGTTTGAAGGGCGATAGGACGTTCTTCAAGCTCGATGTCATCAGCTTGTCTACAGACACTACTTCAAGAATCGATTTCTTCAGAGATGGCAGGACATCTTCATCGTTTACATTTTTCAGTAAATCTTCCCATTCTGATTCCTTTAGCTTTTCCCATTCTTTTCTCAAGAGATTTCGCAGTATTTCTTTTGTGCCATCATGTTTAATGAACTTAATGATTTCAGGCTGAATTTTTTCCGACACAGAAGAATTGCCAACAAACATGCCAAGCATATTTCCAAGCATTCCTCTTCCTTCAAGGAAGTCATCAATCATGATTTTGACTTTCCTCTTGCCTTCCGGACTTGAAAAATAGGCTTCTCCTTTATTAGCTATAAAGTCGGCTGCCATTGGGATGTAGGCTTCAATTTTTTCCTGCCAGTGAAGCGGCAAGGTGGCTTCCACTGTTTGTGAGCGATATTTTTCTTTAAATCCGCAGTACTTCTCATCAATCCATTTTTCAATACCAACCTCGACATTTTTCGTATTCAAAGGAATCTGCATTTTTTCAAGCCAAGTTTCGATACTTTCATCAGATTCTATTAAAGGTTCTACGCTCTCTCCGATCCATGCCACTGCATCTGATTTAAATTGGCTGTTTGTTAACTTCTTCTGGATGCTCTCTGGAGTGATTAAATGGTGAACGACCATATCTCCCATCTGGGCTGCCATTTCGCTTCTTCTCTTCGGAATCAACCCTGGAGTAAACGGGACTTTCCACTTTCCTATATAAATAGGTTTATAAGGCCTGAACAGCATCTTGATTGCAAGAGAATTGGTCATCCCTCCGATTGCTGCTCCAATCACGACCATTAAGATAAATGTTATAAAAATATTCATGATTTCATCCTTCCTTAAAGGCTGTATCTGCAATGATTTTCAGGTATTTTTCACAGAACCTGAACATTTTCATACATCTCACATAATATGCTATATCAGCATCCGCCCATTATTATATTATAAATTTTGTCCACGGACAGCGCAAATGGGGAGTATTTTATGTTCATTACATGCAGGAGTTCTAATTCAGATACTGGGCAGCTTGTTTTAGCGGTCCCTAATGGCATTTTCCCTGATTTAAGAGTTTATTCAGGAAAAGAAATCTTTATCATGCTCGGCCTTTCAAAATATAAGGCTAGTGTTGCTTTAGAACCCGCTCAAAGGGAGCACTGCGAACTTCTCCTTCCTGAAGATCACCCTTTAAAACTACAAGAATCTCATCATTTTACTGCTCATTTTCATGAAAAAGAGCAAACCCTTTATTTAGGTCCAATCATAGCTGTTTTAACCGATACAGATTCTTCGGGAAGCCCTTCTTTGGGACAATTGGAAAAGTACTATGATGAATTGTATCAATTTACTAAGAAGCAGGGAGGTTTATTCTTTCTGACCTGCACCTCCCTCCTCAGCCGGCAAAGAGGTTGTCTTTGGGATGAACAAAAAGGAGAGTGGATTGAGGGAAGTGTTCCCCTGCCTGATGTCCTTTATAACAGAATTCACTCACGAAGATCTGACAAAAGTGAAACGGTACAGAATCTCATAGCTCAGTTGGAGGAACAGTCGGTATACGTCTTTAACTCTTCTTATCTAACAAAAGAGTATGTTCATGAACTTCTTACTGGTGAGAAACACCTTGAGGAATATTTGCCTCATACGGAAACATTCACACTATCCAGTCTGAATAGAATGCTCGAAAACTACAGTGACCTTTTCATCAAACATATAGCAGGCAGTCAGGGAAAAAAGCTCCTCAGACTTTCTTACTTAGATCATGAGTATTGTTTATTTCAAAACATGCGAGGTGTATCGGTGCTGAAATCATTCACTTCTTTTGAAGAAACCGCTGAAGAGCTTGTAAAACTGAAGGTTTCTTCCCACTTTATTATTCAGGAAACGATTCCGCTGCTGGGGTCAGAAGATAGAGCACTTGACTTCCGGTTTCTCTGCCACCTTAGTGATTGCAGGGAGTGGAAGCTGGTTTCTTCAGTTGCCCGGATCGCTGGAGAAGGTCAGTTTGTATCAAACGTTGCACAAGGCGGAGACCTCGCCAAGCCCCTGAATGTACTGTGTGAATTCTTCAGCCGGCACGAAGCAGTCAGAATATACAGGATGATGGAGGAACTGGCCGTTTCTGTCTGTACACTGCTTGCTGACAAATGCCCGCTCACACTCGGTGAACTAGGCATTGATCTGGGGGTGGATGAGACAGGAAAGCCCTGGCTGATCGAAGTCAACTCCAAGCCTTCCAAGCAGACTTATTTCGATAACAGCGTAATTCGGCCGTCCGTCAAAACCCTCTATCATTTATCAAAAAGCATTTGGGAAGAAAGGAGAGTTTATAATGACCCGATTGGGAATCATGATGCTGGAACCTGATACTACTCATTCTTTTTATACAGGGATGGCCCAAACCAGCACTGTTCATGATGTAGAAGTGCTGCTGTTTTCACCTCTTCAAATTCACCCCCAAACAGAGTGGATACAGGGCTACCGATTTTCCAAGGATACAGGAAGCTGGACCAAAGATATATTTACAATACCCGAATATATTTATGATAGAACCTTTTACGGAGATGATTTCACCTCTAAGCAGGCCAAGGCGATCGTTCAGTGGCTGAAAAACAGAGATGATTTATGCTTTTTAGGGTACGGCCTGCCGAATAAATGGACGATTTACAGACATTTAATAAATCATAATAAAGTTGCTCCTTATCTTCCAGAAACGACCTTGATTGAATCTATTCCAAAAACGGTCGAAAAGATTAAAAGAGAAAAGAATGTCATCATCAAGCCTTTTGATGGTGCACATGGTATGGCTGTTTTCGAAATACAATCTGAAACTGGACAATTTCAAGTGAGGACAACAAAAAAACAGGAAATGGTTCAAAAGGAAATGGACGAAGAAACGCTTTCCCGCTGGCTTGAAAGCTTGATTGGCAAAAGAAGCTTTATCCTTCAAACGCACCTTGATAACAGAGATGAACTGAATCGGCCGTTTGACTTACGACTTCTGCTTCAGAAAAATGAGAAAGATAAATGGAGTGTTTCCTGCAAAGGTTTTCGTGTTGGAAGCCCCGGCAGTCTTTTGACGAATCTTAGTGCCGGTGCATCAGCGATTTCATATGAAGAATGGAAGAAAAAACAGAATCATTATAACTGGAAGTATATTGAATGTGAATTAAGAGATATCATCCTTTCGCTTCCACAAGCGCTGGAGGAGGAATTCGCACACCTTTTTGAAATAGGTCTCGACATTATTATAGGAAAAGACAGCTCTGTATGGATCCTCGATATGAATTCCAAGCCGGGCCATAAAATGCTGCAGCTACTAAAAGAGGAAGAAATTCAATACCTGTACTCGCTGCCGTTGCGTTACTGCAAAGCACTACAAAGAAAAATGCCCGCCACAGGAGGCGATTCTTCTTGATAAAGCCCTATAAACTGGAAGTATTCAAGTCAAAGGAAAAAATTCTGTATCTCCCGGCGAGCATCGATAAGGAGAACATCGATACCATCACTCTTGGTACATCACATTCACAAGTATTTTGCAGAAAGCATCCCAATGGCCGCAATGTTGCTGCCATTAGCTCAAGCCTTGCTGAAGAACTGTCCCTCCCTCCTTTTATTACGGATATTTATATGTTTTTCCATGAAAACTCAGTAATACTAGGTCCCCTGATTGGCATTTTCACCTCAGGTTTCACTTCATTCTTAATGAAACCGATTGGTGAGCGTTCATCCTTCTTCTCCAAGCTTTTGTCTCTACAGTCATCGCTTGGTGTAATTCCTTTCGTTTTTGGTGAAAACCATATTGATTGGGAGAACGGCCTCGTTAAAGGACATTTTTACAGCAGAAACCAATGGGTGACTCATATAGTTCCACTCCCTAATGTGATTTATGACCGGCTTCCCAACCGCAGAAGTGAAAAAAAATCGAGTTACCAGGATATCAAAGCGCGACTTCAGCAGCAATATGGAATACCGTGGTATAATCCCGGATTTTTCAACAAACTGGATGTATTTGAAAGGTTGGAAAACGATGAGAATGCACTTCGGTACCTTCCAGAAACTCATGCTTTTCAGTCCTTTTCACAGATAGAAAAAATGATGTCTCAGTACGGACACGTTTTTATCAAACCTAAAAACGGCAGCCTTGGGCTTGGTGTCCATCAATTCACTTATAATCGCAAAACAGAAGACTACACATGCAGATTTCAGGATAAAAGTGGAAAGAACCGGCTGATCAAATCGGCTTCCTTTGAAAAACTGCTGCAGAGGATCATTCCACCCAAAAAATTAAACTCAATGATCATTCAGCAAGGAATTCACCTGATGAAATCAGAAGACCGTCACGTTGATTTCAGAGTCCATACCAACAAAGATGAAAATGGAGAATGGCAAATCAGCGCAATCGCCGCGAAAGTTGCCGGTGAAGGAAGTGTTACGACCCACCTGCACAACGGCGGCAAGGTCAAGAGTCTCAGGGAATTGCTTCCAGATAAGGAAGTCTGTGAGCGTACAGAAAAAAAACTAAAATCTGCAGCCATCACTTTATCTTCTGCTCTCGAGCGAAATATGGAAGGTTTTATCGGGGAAATAGGTTTTGATTTTGGCATCGATACCCTTGGCAGAGTCTGGTTGTTTGAAGCTAATTCAAAACCAGGAAGATCTATATTTACACACCCTGATTTGAAATCCTTTGATCTTCTGACAAGAAGGCTTTCATTGTCTTTTGGTCTATACCTTACTCAAAAATCAATCAGGCAGCCGCAGGAGACCTTAAAATGAAGATCTATTATCAGCCTCAGAAAAAAATATTCTTTCACAACGATTCTTCGCTGCCTTCTCTGCTCTTTGGCAGAAACTCCTATATTTTATATAGAGAGAATGAACCTTATAAATACTGCTTTGACATTTCTTCCAAAGCTAACATTTGCAGTCCGGTAATCGGGATATTGACCGCAAAGGAAGAGGGAAGTTATCAAGGTAACTTCCCCTTGTTTCAAAAATTACAAAAGGCCATCCAGTCCAAGGGCGGCCTTTCATTTGTCTTCTCACTGAGTGATATGGGAAACGAAAAGATTGATGGACTTTGTTTTCATGAAGAAAAGAATATGTGGGTTCCATGCACCTTTCCGCTTCCGAACTTCATTTATAACCGCATCCCTTCCCCTGCAGTTGAGAAGACAGATGCATTTTCAAATTTTTTTCAGTGGGCAAAGGACAGGAATATAAATTTTTTCAATCCTCATTTTTTCAATAAGTGGGAAGTCTATCAGTCCCTTTTTCAAAGTGATTCTGTAAAACCTCACCTTCCTGAAACAAAGCTGCTTCAGAATCCTCTGGAATTGCAAAGATATCTGTCTGAGAAGAAAAAAATTTATATTAAGCCTGTACTTTCTTCCAAAGGTAAAGGAATCAGGTTGATTGAGCTTTGTGAAGATGGTCAAATTCTTTGCAAAAGCACAAAGAAAATAGAAAAATTCATCCATTTTGACCGGCTGATATTGAAGTATCCTGACTGGTTTGAGTCGGATGCTTTCATTTATCAGGAAGCGATTCAATGTCAGAAAATGAATGGCCATCGTTTTGATCTCAGGGTGCTTGTCCATAACACAGGATCAGATTTTGGGATTACCGGTATAGGGTTAAGAGTTTCAGAACGCCAAGAAGTGACGACACATGTACCCCAAGGCGGCAGAATTCTTCCTTTTCAACAAATAGAATCTAAAAAGCTGGTGAAAAGGATTGAAGCTATAGCAGAAGGTTGTGGAAATCAGCTTCAAGCCACGTTCGGGCTTATCGGTGAATTTTCTATGGATCTTGGAATCAGGGAAGATAATGATGAGCTTATCGTCTTTGAAATCAACGCCAAACCTATGCGATTCGACGAGGGCGACATTGAAGAAAAACGTCTGCAAAGCCTGGCAGATGCCTTTTTCCTTCTCTCAGGAGCTTCCAGGCAATTATCTACTTGAGGGCATTATTGATGGAGCTGAATCTTACCGCATTTGCGGGGGCATCTGCCATAACAATGAAAATGGACTTGTAAATATGCCTATCCCGGCTGGTCATCAGAAGCTCACGATATAACTCTACTTCTTTTAATTCAGATGTCAGTGCCAACAGAACACCTTCCCTGAATGTGGCAAAATCCTTCTTTTCTTTTCCTAAGCTATGATACTTCCCTGTCAGCATGTAATGCACATATTGAAGAAGTTCATAATGTTTCCTCTTATCTTTTTCTGCCTGCTCAATAAACTCCCTGTAAACCGGATTATTGGTTTTGGTCTGCAGTTTTTTATAGAATTGGTTCAATGTCCATGAATGATCAATGCCTGTTTGCAGAAGTTTGACAAACACCTTAACAACACCCCTTCATAAGAAAACTTAAAGCCCGTTTCATGAGTTCTTTAGCACATCACCGCACTAAGAGGGACAGTCCCTCTTAGTGCTTTAACGCAATAAATCAACGTCACTCACAACAAGCTATTTTAATTTCTATGACAGATCATACGAGTTTATGTCACATTACCGGGGTTTTCCTTTGGGATTGTTGTTTGAAGGCCCCTCTGTAAAAAAACAGCAGAAAGGTTTAGAATAGTAAGAAGAAACGGCCGTTGATCAAGCCGGAGCAAACATGAGGGGGACACAGGGAATGATTCAGCACTTTCAGTTTAAAAACATGTACGCCAACAAAAACTTACCAGGTTGGACTTTTTCGTTTTATTATAAAGGCACCAGATATGAGGGCAGCTATCACAAAGATGGCACTATAGAATGGAAAGGAACACAGCCTCCTGCCGAAGATGAAGAATTGATACAAAAGCAAATTCACGAATTGATGTTGTTTCACGTTTATGAGTAAATCTGACAGCCTGTATAAACTCTTCCATTACATACACAATAAGAAAAGATACTCTAAGGAGGAAGTAAAATGGCTAAAAACAAAAAAACAGCAGAATTCTCTCCTGATACACAATATGAAGGGAAGAAGAATGCATACCTGGACGTTGACCGGATCATTAATGAAGGAATGAGCGGAGGCTCTGTGCATATACGTGAAGAGGTGTCCAATATTGAGCAATCGATGGACCTGGAGGAGGAAGAACCTCCAGTAGAAAGAGGATAATATAAAAGCGGCTGCCACCAGTCTGTTCTTTTAGGATAAAAATGAAAATATCATGGAACTTGGAGGGCGAAATCGTTATGATTTCTCCCTCTTCTTTCAGTTAAAAAAACAATTTATCATTCATTTTTCCAAACTATTACTGGTCTTCTAATGCAGTGTGATTAAAGGGTAGGTATGCGTCTTCCTTCGGGTTATGTTACTCCGCCTCCCCCCTTTTTAGATTCTCCGAAGAGAGAGCAACAAAACAGACACCTTCTAAAGAAGACTCTGAAAAGCCCACCCACTTCGAAAAAGATAAATTGCCATAGAATCCTTTTGAAACTCTTACAATATTCTCGTAAAATAAAATTAAACCAGAAAAACAAATGAGGGAAAATGATGTTTTCAAAACTTGCACAAAAATACCAAGGGGCCAGGTTATATAAATTGCCTCCTTCAGAAATGGACAGCAAACTGCTGTGGCTCACTACTGAAAAAAAAGAGGAATTCCTCTCTATTCCAAAAACCAACTTGACTAATGGAGAAATGGAACTGCTGCTTACACTTTTCCCTATAGCCGTTTCACCCCATAAGGTGCAGAATCAGACAGCAGAAAGCCAAAACTGGCATGAATATTTATATGCAGGATCTCCTTTAGAGATCAACCCGTTTCCAAAAGATGAATTTCGGATCATACAATTTTCAATAGAAGAAACAGTAGAGAACGACTTACTAATAGAAGCTTTTCGCAGTATATTTGCCGAGCAGGCGGTGATTGTTTTTAACTCACCTGCAACTGGAGCCATCGTGGAGAAAAAGACGGAGTGGACTCTTCCTGAAGAAGAACTATTATCAGCAGCAGCTGTGATTGAAGGCGATTTTTACGTTTCACCGAGATTTTTCATTGGAAGGTTCTATTCTATTGATGATGCGTTCCTTTCGTTCTTTGAAGAAGAAAGAAAGCTGTTTTCGTTTGCAGAAAAAAACATTGCTAAAGGCCGGGTGTTTACGTTTCCATCCACCTTCCCTCCGTTTGCGCTTCATCACGTCCCAAAACAGACGAAGATACGCATGTTTTCTGATATAAAAGAAGTATTTGCAGAAGATGAAGAATTGAAGAAAACGATTATAACCTATCTGGAGAATCAATCGAATACGAGCCAGACAGCTAAAGCTCTATTCATGCACCGCAATAGTGTACAGTACCGGATTGATAAGTTCATTGAGAAGATTGGGATCGATATCAAAACCTTTCAAGGTGCACTGACCGTTTATCTGGCATGCCTCGAAACAGAACAGAATAGCAGCGACATGGAGGATTGAGCAACATGCCCAAATTCTCCATGGTTTTTTTATGCACCTTACCCATTACCTTTCGTAAGCGTTTTCTATTACAATGAATGTAACAAAGAGATAGAAAACAGGAGGCAAACAAAATGGCAGAATTACAAATGAAAAATATCTATAAAATTTATGATAAAAACGTAACAGCGGTTAAAGACTTTAACCTTGATATAAAAGATAAGGAATTCATCGTATTTGTCGGACCTTCAGGGTGCGGTAAATCCACAACTCTTAGAATGGTAGCCGGCTTGGAAGAAATCTCTAAAGGTGATTTCTATATCGATGGCAAACGAGTTAATGACGTAGCACCAAAAGACCGTGATATTGCGATGGTTTTCCAGAACTATGCACTATATCCGCATATGAGTGTTTATGATAACATGGCATTCGGTTTGAAATTACGTAAGTTCGACAAGCAGGAAATTGACCGCCGCGTTCAAGAAGCAGCAAAAATCCTTGGCCTTGATTCACTGCTGGATCGTAAGCCTAAAGCATTATCTGGTGGTCAGCGCCAGCGTGTGGCACTTGGCCGTGCGATTGTTCGTGACGCAAAAGTATTCTTGATGGATGAGCCTCTTTCCAACTTGGACGCTAAATTACGTGTTCAAATGAGAGCTGAAATTGCAAAGCTTCATCAGCGTCTGCAAACAACAACTATCTATGTAACACATGACCAGACAGAAGCAATGACAATGGCATCACGCATCGTTGTCATGAAAGATGGTCTGATTCAACAAGTTGGTTCTCCAAAAGAAGTATACGACCGTCCTGAAAACGTATTTGTAGGCGGATTCATCGGATCTCCTGCTATGAACTTCTTCCGCGGCACACTTCAAGAAGGCAAGTTCTCATTTGGTGAAGATGCTGTTGAAGTTCCTGAAGGAAAAATGAAGGTATTGCGTGAGCAAGGATACATTGGAAAAGAAATCATTCTTGGTGTAAGACCAGAAGATATCCATGATGAGCCTTTATTCATTGACTCTTCTCAAGGTACTAAAGTTAGGGCGAAAATTGAAGTATCCGAGTTGACTGGTGCAGAAACAATGCTGTATTCCCGTCTTGGCGACCAGGATTTTGTTGCTCGCGTAGATTCTCGTACAGATGTTCTAGCAGGCGATACAATCGACCTTGCATTCGACATGAATAAAATTCATTTCTTTGATGCAGAAACAGAAGACCGCATCCGCTAATTGATAATAAAAGAGACAAAAAACTGCACTCATAAATTGAGATGCAGTTTTTTGTGCTTTTAAATTTCGGCTCTATTCTAAAGTATTTTTTCGTAAATAGAGTATTAAGGTTTTTCAACTGTAATTCACTAAATTTCCGTGAATATTATAACCCGTGATTCCTCGTGTCCGCACTCTCCCGAAAACAGATGAATACACTCATCGGTACCGGAACTTTCTGGTATTCCATCTGCCAGCTTAATATCATCGATATCCATATAAGCGCTGTAATCATCGAAAAAATCGTATAATCTTCCCCTGTCAGTCAGCTTTGAACCGCATTTCGAACAATTTATCTCCATAGAATTCACACCATTACATAAGGCACATACTTTCATTCTAATCACCGTTTTTTCTGCAGAATAAATTCAATATTATCCTTTGTTTTTCCTCATGAATTATGTGCTATTAACCTCTGTCTCTTAAGGAATAAATTCCCTATTACAATCTGGTATATATTTTTTCAAAAGTTCCATAATACAGAGTAACAGCAGCAAAAAAACATTCAACCACATTAATGGGTCATCCAAATGAGATGGCCGCAGAAACTGTGCGGGACTGGTGCAAGTCCAGTTGACCCAACCATAAAAACAACAAGGAGATGACAAAACATGCAAAACCAACAACAATCACGCAGCAACAACTCTAACCAACTAGTAGCTCCAGGAGCTCAACAAGCTATCGACCAAATGAAGTACGAAATCGCTTCTGAATTTGGTGTACAACTTGGTGCAGACACAACTGCACGTGCCAACGGTTCTGTAGGTGGAGAAATCACTAAGCGCCTTGTACAAATGGCTGAACAGCAAATCAGCGGTTCACAACAACGTTAATCTAACTTAATATTAATATGGCTACAGCCCCTGACTTTGAGTCAGGGGCTCCTATTTTTTCTTAAAGAGAAAAAACCTTAGGCTCAGCCTTTCTTTATATCTTTTCTTCTAAATTCCCCATCTGGTCTCAAAGTGCACCTTACTTTTTCAAATTCACCATTTTTGCCGGGTCAATCCACTCATCATATTGTTCTTCCGTCAGGTATCCAGACCTGACCGCAGCCTCTTTCAATGTAAGCCCTTCCTTATGAGCTGTTTTGGCAATTCCAGCTGCTTTCTCATAGCCAATATGTGGATTGAGCGCTGTTACAAGCATGAGAGACCTGTTGACAAACTCTTCAATCACCTCGTGATTCGGCTCGATTCCTTTGGCACAATTTTCATCAAATGACCGAATTCCGTCCGCTAAAAGTCTCGTTGATTGCAGGAGATTATGAATGATGACTGGTTTAAACACGTTCAGCTCAAAATTCCCTTGGCTGGCTGCAAATCCAATGACAGCATCGTTGCCAAAAACCTGTGCAGAAACCATCGTCAAAGCTTCACTCTGAGTAGGATTCACTTTTCCAGGCATAATTGAACTTCCTGGTTCGTTTGCGGGAATCGTAATTTCCCCGATTCCGCTCCTCGGCCCGCTTGCCAGCCAGCGAATATCATTGGCAATCTTCATCACATCTGCTGCCAATGCCTTCAATGCCCCATGTACATGGACGATTTCATCATGTGAAGTCAATGCATGAAACTTATTGTCGGAAGAAACAAATGAGAAGCCTGTTTGCTTTTCCAACTGCCGTGCGACCATATCACCGAATTTTGGGTCAGCATTGATTCCTGTACCGACGGCTGTTCCTCCAATCGCCAAATTCAGCAGATGCTTACTGCTTTCATCGAGCATTTTCTGGGACCTTTCGATCATTGTCCTCCATCCGCTGATTTCCTGCCCAAGTGTCAGAGGGGTGGCATCCTGAAGGTGAGTGCGTCCAATCTTGATAATATCCATGAACTTCTTCTCTTTTTCTTTCAAAGTATGATGAAATTGCTTCAGCACCGGCTTCAGCTTTTCCTGAATTTCTTTATACGCCGCGATGTGCATAGCTGTTGGAAAAGTGTCGTTAGAACTTTGTGACATGTTCACATCGTCGTTTGGGTGAACTTTCTCTCCGCTTTCTTTTATCATCTGATTCGCTCTGTATGCGGTTACTTCATTGACGTTCATATTTGATTGAGTTCCACTTCCAGTCTGCCAGACAACTAAAGGAAAATGCTCATCCAGCTCGCCTGAAATGATTTCATCACATGCTCTAACGATTCCATCTTTCTTGGTAGAAGAGAGCTTACCCAATTCATGATTGACAATTGCTGCCGCCTTTTTTAACTGAGCAAATCCATATGTAACCTCCAAAGGCATTCTTTCGTGGCTGATTTTAAAGTTCTGCCTGCTCCTCTGGGTTTGAGCTCCCCAAAACTTTTCAGCAGGTACCTGAATCACGCCAATTGTGTCACTCTCTGTTCTATATTCCATTCCGACTCCTCCTTAAATGCGTTTTCTCTTTTATTTTTCCACTATTAATTAAGAAATAACATCATTGGCAAAATAAAGAAGAAAAAATTCATTCTATATAAACACTATGTTGGATGGAGTACTTTCTATACAACTATGTTTATGGAGCGGCTGTCGGTATATATTTAGTCCTAGTTGGTACTCAGAGCCGCTGGATTGGGAAGAACGTCTTCTACACTGGAGTACCTACTCTAGATGGCGTCCACAAGGTGCTACTTGGATACATATTCATCACCTTTTGCCCTCCATTATGTACCTACTTTGCTAGCTCGGGAACATCTTCTCCACCTTACAGTCACAATCATGTACCCCCAAAACCTATTTCAAACGAAATGCAGGCTTCTGGCAACCTTTCAAACCGCTTCAAAGAACACAAGCACTAGTTCCCTGATCAGCCTCAACAAACAAATATTCCGAATAAAAGAAAGCGGTCTTTCCTTTTATTCTCTTCGTAACATTTTACCCTGAGGGGCTGGACGCGGATAACCTTGTTATCGTTTTCCACAAGGTTGGATTTTATGATTTCCTAACCTACAAAAAACTCAGCCAAAATGGCTGAGCTATAATAGTTACTGTATCAAGTTCAGGAACTGGCGTGTTCGTTCTTCTTTAGGCTTTTCAAAAATTTCTTTTGGGTTGCCTCGCTCAACTATATATCCGCCGTCCATGAAAATCGCTTCATCTGCGACTTCCTTGGCAAACTTCATTTCGTGAGTGACCACGATCATCGTCATTCCTTCCTCAGCAAGGTCTTTCATGACCTTCAGCACTTCTCCGATTAATTCAGGATCCAGAGCTGAGGTCGGTTCATCAAATAACATGACCTCAGGCTCTATCGCTAATGCACGTGCGATTCCAACACGCTGCTGCTGTCCGCCGGAGAGCTGATAAGGATAATAGTCGATCTTATCTCCTAATCCAACCTTCTCCAACAGTGCAACGGCCTCTTCTCTAACTTCTTCTTTGGGTTTCCCTTGTACAATCACCGGCCCTTCCATTACATTCTCAAGCGCGGTCCGGTGCGGAAACAAGTTATAGTTCTGAAAAACCATACCCGTTTTTCTGCGCATCTTCAACAGTTCTTTCTTGGCAAGCTTCCTGCTAAAGTCCATTTTTGTTCCGCTGATATTCAACTTTCCTTCATCAGGAACTTCGAGAAGGTTCAGACAACGAAGAAAGGTTGTTTTTCCAGAACCTGAAGGACCGATTAATACAACTACCTGGCCTTTTTCGATTTCTACATCAAACCCTTTTAAGACTTCGAGATCTCCAAAACGCTTCTTCAGTCCTTTAATGCTGATCATTGATTCTCCCCCTCTCTCTATTTGGCAATATACCGGTCAAGTCTAGATTCTACCCGGTCCTGAACCAGCGTGAGCATGAAACATATAACCCAGTAAAGAAAGGCAGCTTGCATATATAATAAAAGAAATTCGTAGGTAGTCGCTGCAATTTCCTGCGCCTTTCTAAATAACTCAGACACCAGGATAAGGGAGGCGAGTGAAGTATCTTTAACCAAGCTGATGAATGAGTTGGAAAGCGGCGGAATGGATACCCTTGCCGCCTGCGGAAGAACTACCCGCTTCAGATTCTGACTGTAAGTCATTCCGATAGAGTAGCCTGCCTCCCACTGCCCTTTAGGTATTGATTGGATAGCTGCCCTGACAATTTCAGAGGCATAGGCTCCCACGTTTAAAGAAAAGGCGAGGACGGCAGATGGAAAAGGATCGAATTTCAATGCTTCGATACCGAGATTTCCCAAGCCGAAAAAGATGATGTATAATTGCACAAGCAATGGTGTCCCTCTTATTGCCGATACATAGACACGCGCGATTCCTCTGAGAATCTTGCTGCCCGACAACCTTGATAACGCAGTGACAACTGCCAGAACCATTCCGCATGCAAAGGATATGAGTGTTAGAGGAATAGAATAGTACAAAGCTCCCTTCACCATAGGAAGCAGGGAGCTTTGCAGAATATCCATCATGCGTTCAGGATCTTGAAAAATGCTACCTAGGAGAAACATCTTCACCAAACCATTGTTCAGAAATTTCATCATACGTACCGTCTTCCATCATTTCCTCTAACGCTTTATTTACTTCTTCCACCAATTCTTCGTTTCCTTGACGGAACATCATTCCGCTCTGAGCAGCTTCTTCTTGTGTTGCCACAATTTCAACGTCTGCATTTTTTTGTTTTTGCAGGTAGTCAAGAATAGATAATTTGTCATTGACGGTAACATCGACCCTGCCTTGTTCAAGTAATTGAATCGCTTGTGCAAGACCATCCACTCCTTGAATTTCAGCTCCATAACTTTCTGCAATGTCTCTGTAGTTACTTGTAAGAGATTGAGCAGAAGTCAAACCTTCAATATCTTCGAATGACGTAACATCTTTATTGTCTTTGCTGGCAACCAGCACCGCTGATGATTCGATATAGGGAATTGAGAAATCATATTTTTCCAAACGGTCTTCCCTGATTCCAACCTGGTTGGCGATCATATCGAATCGATTTGAATTCAACCCTTCAAACATGGCGTCCCATTGTGTTTCTTGAAACACCGGCTCTACTCCTAGACGGCTCGCTATTTCTCTTGCAATTTCCACATCAAATCCAGTCAACTCTCCTGATTCATCATGAAAAGTGAATGGCGGGTATGTACCTTCCGTTCCGATTAGGAACTCGCCATCTTCCTGAATTTTTTCATATAAAGATTGTTCTTGCTCATCATTACCTTCGCCTGCAGACTCTTCATTCTCGGTATTATTCCCGCAAGCGGCAAGCAGGAATACTGCACCTAACAAGAACAACATACTGATTGTTAACTTCTTCATATTAAAACCTCACTATTCTTATCGGATTTATCAGTCACGATTGCTATCATAAATTTTTCTTCCCTTTCTGTCAACAACTATGTTTCAAATTTTAGTTTTCTCTAAAAGTGTAAAAAACATAAATACTCGTTATAATTAATTTTGAGTATTATTGAGTAGTAAAATTGGTATTGAGGGTCCAAGAAGGTTTTACTGTTCCTGTTGGGGTTAATTCCCCTGGTCGACAGGTCCCTTATAAATGGCTGTTTTCGCATATATTGTTGCTTTCGGATTTCCCCGGATACTAGGGTGTTTCTCTCTAATCGGGGAAAGTAACTCTTTTCTTATCATGATTACCAGGTTATTCCGGTAAATTATGGTAGTTTTTTCGGAATTAGTATTAAATAGCAACAAAGTTTACGAAAAGAGCCTTATAAATAGACAAGGGGTTAATTTTTTTTGCTGTGTTTTTAGCACTTTTCAGCAGATAAATCTTTAAATCAGCTTTAATAATATGTGGAGGTTAAATATATGAAAATCGCTTTATTAGGTGCTTCCGGCAGAGTCGGATCCATTATTATGGAAAATGCCTTGAAAGAAGGGCATCATGTACAAGCTATTGTGAGGAACCCTGAAAAAATCAAAAGCAATCATCCAAAGCTTTCTCTGATTGCTGGCAACGTCATGAATGAAAATGATCTTAACTCGTGCTTTTTTCAATGTGATACTGTAATCAGCGGGCTGGGAACGGATAACAATGATGTACTCTCCAGAAGCATGCTGTCCATCCTGAATATGATGAGAAAAAACAACATCACAAGGATTATCACCATTGGAACAGCTGGTATTCTTCAAGCCAGAGATACTCCTTCTCTCTACAGATTTCAGACGAATGAATCAAAAAGAAGAAGTACAAATGCTGCAGAGGATCATTTAAGAACGTACCTCATGCTGAAAAGCTCAGAAATGAATTGGACGATTCTTTGTCCTACTTACCTTCCCGATGGTGAAAGGACCGGAGTATTTCGAACAGAAAAAGAAATGCTGCCTGAGGATGGAAAGAGCATTTCTATTTACGATACCGCTGACTTCGCTTATAGTCTCATTAATAAAGAAGATAGTTATCGATTCAGAATAGGTATCAGTTACTGATAGTTGTTACTGCACTTTAGCCTTTCAAATTACCAATACAATAGTAAAGAGGCTGGGACAAAACCTTATAAAAGGCTCTTTTCAAAAGAATGTGTCTGAAGATAAAGAAAGGGTTTCCGCTCCGCCTACGATCAGGAACTGGCGGTAACGTAATCTAAAAAGTAACATCTTTAAGGTAAGAGCCTGATAACAAAAATGAACCACATGAGATCAAGTATGTAACCTTGATCTCATGCGGTTTTATTTTCGATGATTTCTACTTGCATCAATTAGTTTTCTACTTTTGTCCCAGCCTCCAGTTTTCCTATTCAAAGATGATTGAAATGATCTCTTCCATCGACATTCCACTTTGGAATTCAAAAGTTCCTGGCCTTAATTCATTTTCAAGGCCTCTGTTTTCTACTTCTTCATAGAATTTCATACCATCTTCTATGATCTTTGCTTTCTCTAGGGCATTTCCTACATCTATGCTGGTCATCCCCATAGATACAGATAGAATCGCCCGGTAAACAATTCTTTCTTCAGTCGTCTTCTTCTCGTTCTCGTCTTGCTTTTCTTCATTTTTCCCATTAGCAGAAGCTTTTGTTAACTGCTCTTTCCATTCATCTTCTGTATGTATGACAAAGCCATTTGAAACAAGCTGTTCTATCATTTCATTTTCACTCAGAACTTCCGCTTTCACTTCCTTGGCAGGCCTATCAGTACTTTCAGCTGCAGCAGGTCCAAATAGATAAACTGCACCGATCAAGGTTGTGGCGATTAGAAGCCCGGCAGCAAAACTGCGCAAAGTATTTGTCATCATTGAGCGGCCATACTCCTTTCCATCTTCCTCGCCTTGTAAGGAGCAAGCATCATTTCCACCTCGTGAGGTTGAAGTCCGTTCTTTAAAGCAATGCTTTCTAATGAATATCCTCGTTTATGCATATCAAGGAGCTCTCGAAGCAGGAGACGTTCCTTTGCCGAAGCTTCCATGGCACCTGCTTGTTTAGCTGTAATTTCTGCATCTAATTCAATGTTCCGTATTTGTTTCTGAAGCTCGTGAACCTCATTCATCAATGAAATTGAAGAGTGTTCAATTTGCTGTTCAAGAAGTGATTTGGATTGCTTTGTTTTGATAAACGACAAAATGAGCAGTACAACTGCTGAACCAAACAAAATGGCTAAAGTCCATCCCATCATAGGTTCCTCCCTTACATTCAATCTATAATACAAACTAGATTATACCTTGTTCTGGGCAAGAACGGGGCCAATAATCGACAAAATACCCCATTGGTCCTGACTTTATGACAGTATACCGCAATAACAATAATACCTAGGGTCTAGTAATGCAAAAAAATTGACACTCCTATAAATTCATTGCTCATAAAATCTGCTGTTCCCTTTCCGGTCCATTAAATATTTCACCCTGTAGGATATATATTTTCTTTAATAAAGGCTCTTTTCGTAAACTTTGTTGCTATTTAATACTAATTCCGGTAAAAAATACCATTATTTACTGGAATAACCTGGTAATCATAAAAAGAAAAGAGCTACTTTTGATTAGAGAGAAATCCCCTAGTATCCGGGGAAATCCGAAAGCAACAATATATGCGAAAACAGCCTTAATAAAACAAGTTTCTATTTTTCAAAGGCAGGAGTAACTCTATTTCCTGAATAGCAATCCGCCGCTTTTTCAATTGTGAAGACCAACTCTTCAGGAAGTGCTGATCCTCCCCAATGACCAGCCTCGTATTTTGAGGAAGTGACCCCTTCTTTCAGATACCAATAAGCTCTGACTATATTGAGAGTGCAGTATTAATCATTTCGTCTCTTTCTGTACATTCCTGTTTTTACTGATTATTTTTCTCGCGAAGATGAAATAAAATATCAGGGGGACAGGGCATTGAATCAAACCCCATAAGCCCCAAAACCAATACTTATGACCTCTTTTCCTCGCATCCGTAAACAAGAACAGACTTTGGAGCAGGAGAAGCGGAATGACAAGAAGCAGCGTCAGTATTTCTTCTTGTGTCATATCCTTTTCACCTTCTTATAGTAAGCTGTGCCGCTATAGGTAACAGCAGCAATAAAGGTCATTCCCTGAATAACAGCAAAGAGGAGAAGACTTTCATATAACGCAAAGAGGATTACACCTATAATCAGGACTGCCAGTACAAGGAAGACAGCCAATTCTTTTCGATACTTCCGCTTCAGTGTTTCCTGCTGGCTTAAGGTAAAATGCTCAAACCACTCACGGGAAGGAGTATTTTCTTCTATATCTTTGTCCACAGCTTTAAAGCCTTCATCAAAAAGAGCTTGAAAACCTTCCAAGTCATTGGACTGTTCCTTCTTTTCTTGTTTCATCCACTTGTAACTCCTTTCGCAAGCTTTTTACTCCATTGTGAATTCGGGATTTTATTGTTCCTTCAGGCAGTTGTACCATTCCGGCAATTTCTTCATATGAAAATCCATAATAATGCTTCAATACTATTGGAAGCCTTACTTCTTCTGAAAGCCTCGACAAGGCTTCCATTAAATCATTCCATTCTTCATTCCGTGATTGTATTTCCCACTTCATTTTCCGTAGATTGATTTCTTCCTGCTGCCAGTCCTTTTCTTTTTTCCGCTTTCTCTGTAAATCGATGAACCGGTTAGTGGCAATGGTCATCAGCCAAGAGGAGAACTTTGCCTTGCCATTATAAAGATGTATCTTTTCCACGCATTTTGCCATGGTATCCTGAGCTAGTTCTTCAGCAAGGTCACGGTTCATCGTCACCTTCACGAGATATTTTACAAGGAAAGGATAATTGTCTTTGAAAAGAACTGCAAAAGCTTTGTGGTCTCCTTTTTTAGCTCTGCTTATCAACTCTTTCTCTTCCATCCTTAAAATTCCTCACTTTTTGTTCAGCTTTAGGCTGATTCATCTATAAGACGGATTACTTGGGTTTTCGTTCATTTTTTTATGTATTTTTTGCAAGGTTGGTTATGTTAACATGGGTTGAACTTTTCCTGCCCTACTACACTCTACTCTTTAGAGACATCTGAAAACCGTTTTTGCTCTCCTGGTGTTTTTGAATAGTCTTTCCTCAGAGAAACTTGGTCAGTATTTCCATATGAAGATGGCTATAAGATACCATAATACCTTTCAATTCTTATTCACTGCATATTTTATCGTAACTTGCTTATAAGTATGCCATTAAACACTAAAACAGGTTACTGTGGAAGGAACAAAAGCTCAAGCGCACTGTTCAGCCCCGACAGGCAAATGCTCCCAAAAGAAAAAGTCGGTCTTCCTTTTATTATCTTCGGACATTTGACCCCGTGGGGTGAGCGCTGAAGCTGGACGTGGATAACTTAGTTAAAGTTTTCCACAAGGTTGGATTTTATAAATTCCTAAGCAAGCACAAAGGACTCCTCCAAAGAGAAGTCCTTTCTCGGATCTATGATTTGTATCAAGAAACGACCGCCGGCTGAATTTCATGAGATTCTTTCAGGAACTTAGGAAGGATGATAGTGTAGAATACCCCTACCAATATCAAGGATCCGCCCACTATCCAATACAGCATTTCTATACTCAATACGGCAGGGAAACTGATAGCGATGAAACCCAGTGTTACAGATTGTGACAGCATCATAATCGGGCTGATCCACCCCTGTACACGGCCCATCATCTTCGGCTCAATAATACTTGGCAGCCAGCCGCCGATCGCTATGTTCACGAGGGGAAGCCCTAAGGCAGCGAAGAAGATGACACTTAAGAACATCCAAGTAGTTGTCGCAAAAGAAGAAAGAATGATGAAGCTGCCTGATATCGTCAGTCCCGCGACAATCAGATGATGAAACTTAAACTTCTGCGTCAGCATAGATGCGAAGACACTGCCGATGAGAACTCCCGCACCGAAGGTAATTCCCAGCAGAATTGAATACTCCTCATAAGTTTCTGGCGCCAACTTATATTTCAGTATGAAAATCGGCATGACTGAAAACCCGCCATTGACCACTCCAAATATGAAGAAACCGCCAATCAGACTCATTAAAAGCTTATGATTAAGAATGTACCGCATTCCCAGCTTGAAGTCCTTCATGATGAATGACCAGCTGAGATCTCTCAATTTATGACTGCCATTCGGTAATCTAGCTTCAACAGGGACCTGGCATTTTTTTATCAAAATGGCACTGATAAGAAAGCTCAGAGCATCTACTAATACCGCTCCATAAATGCCGGCGATCCAATAAATTAATATGGCAATTCCATTTCCAAGAAGCATGAACAGGCTCATGACCATCTGGTTAAGTCCTGCTGCAGTCGAATAGTCATCTTTAGAAAGGACGCCCTGTAAAATCCCTTGTTCTGCAGGAAAAAAGAATTTCTGAACAGCACTTCTCAAAAACAAAATGAAAAATATAAAAGGCATCCATCCTACGAAAATTGCTGCCAGTAGAACCAAGGATAAGAACACGCTGATGGTATCGCAGTAATAAGCAATCTTCTTCCTGTCCATCCTGTCAGCCAGAACTCCGACTAGAAAGAAAACAGCTAACGTCGGGACTGAATACATCATTTCCGTTATCGAGGCATAAACCGGCTGTTCTGAAAAGCGGTCCAGCAGGTAAAACATAAAAGCCGTGAGTCCAATGACACTTCCCATGTGCGAGGTGAAATTAGCAAAAAACAGTTTGGTAAAAGTAGGGTTTTGAAATATTTCCTTGAATTTTTTCATTTCTTGATTTCTCCCATCCAGTTTTTGACTTACCTCAATTGTAAGAAAATGCCGTGGGAATGTTCAGAGACTTGTGATGGTTTCTTTCTCCGTCTGAAGGCTGATAGGACTTAAGCCTGGGATGAATCTTTAGAACAGAGGGGATTCTGTGAGGGAATTGTCTGCGTTGAACATTCTGCCAGCTAACAATACTGAAGTATCTCCCACAGTTTCCGCGTTCTTTGCCTTATAAATTGTTTTTATTTTCTTCTTCATTTTCTCGCAGTAGTTTTGTCGGTTCGTAACAGAAATTACTCGGTGAAAGTCAGTGGACTATCTGCCTCCCTTAAACTCTAAACCCTGTTCTGCTAAAAACGTCTAAACCCTCAATACAAATAATTTAGCGCTTTAAACCACTAAGAGGGACTGTCCCTTGCAGTACGGTGATGTGGTAAAGGATGAGTACTTTACAGTTTGGTTACAATGTTTAAGAGGAATCGGTGAGGGGTACTACTTTATTAAGCGCAGCATTAAAAGCTTTCATATCTACTATTTTATTTATCAAAAAGACGAGGTGAGTTTTTTATGATCCGTACAATTTTAATGATCATCGGAGCTATTGTAGTAATCGGTGCGATTCTTGCATTAATCTAATTTTTTCTCAAGGAATGATGGAGCACCTAACAATGTGGACCATCATTCCTTTTTAAATTCAATTACAGGCTGAAAAGAATTAGAAGTTCTATCAATCCATCCCAATATAAGAGGTGAAGGCATATGTTTAAAAATATCTTGCTTGCTTATGACAATACTGATGGAAGCAGGAAGGCACTTGAGAAATCCGTAGAGTTACTCGCTCATAATAAAGAAGCGAATTTAACAGTGGTACATGTGACGGATAAAAGCGATTATAAAGATGATCCCGGGGTTGAACAGTACACACGTCCACTTGACGTCTCGAATACGGGTCTGAGTTCACATGATGCACAGAACCTTCCATATAGTTATGATGGCAAGGTTGAAGATCGTCATCCTATCAAGAAAACGAAAAATAAAGATGAATTCCAGACTGTGAGGGAAGACCTTGAAGCGAGAGGCATTCATGCCAATTATGAATTGCTTACAGGGTCAGAGGCTGAAAGTATTTGCGGCTATGCGGATGAACATAATGTTGACATCATCGTTGTGGGCAATAGCAGCAAATCAGGAATTAAGAAATGGTTCCTCGGAAGTGTAAGCGAGAAGATTTCACATAATTGTTCCAGCAGTATTTTAATAGTTAAATAAGTCAGTATAATAAAAAGGCTGTCTCATCAAGGTATGACACCAAATACTCACTCCACAATGATCTTCTTTTCATCGTGGTGCAGATACGGTGCCTTCCCTTTTCATGAGACAGCCTTTTCTATATTTCCCGATCCTGTTGAGCAAGAAGATCATTCATACGCGCCTTTGCGACTTTTTCATCAAAGGTACTGTAAATGCGATAGTGATCTTCGTCCAAAATTCGAAAATGGTGGCTGATGATATTTTGCTGAAGAATGTACCCTCCATCTTTGTTCACTTCTTTCCACCAGATCTTGCCGCCCATCGTTTTTTCATTTCGGTAGTCAATATCTTCCCTTGCTACTACTTCGATGACTTCAAGAGGATCACCGCCAAAAGAATTCATAAGGGTTTCACTACTGCGAAACAGCGCACAAACTGCGACAATCGTTGTCCACCCAGCAACCAGCCTGCCTTTTTCGATTTGTACAAGGGTTTTTTTGGATACACCGATGGAAGAGGCCATCCTATCTTGAGTATAACCGGCTTCCGCACGAATCACTTTTAACTTTTCAGAAACCAGCAGCATCAATTCTTCTTTTGTCATCGCGCAATCCACCTTCCAAACATTTTATAGTGTAATTTTACACCAAACAAACAGGTATGACCATTTAACTTTGTTTAAAATAGTAATCTAATTAGCTGAAATTTTAAGGAAGCTTTTTCAGACGAAGGATATATTTACTTTTATCCCACTTTAGCTTCTCTTAATCTAGTCAATTGAGCAATAACAAAAAGGATTTTTTAGCTATTTTCGACGAAATTTGGTGTTTTTTCCAATTTCCCCTATAAAAAGTCTTTGATTAAAGATATATTAAGTATAGAGGATTTCATTTTACCAATATATAAATAGCATGTTACACCCTTGCAATATAAAATACTTTGGTATTAGAGGTGAAAAGATGTCTCCTGTTAAACAAGAAGTGATTAATTTCTTTACTAACCATAAGGAAGAAATTCTTAAAGGCTGGACCGATCAGCTGTCTCCTTCTGATGCAAATCTTTCAAAAGACCAAATCATCGAACATGGCCTGCAAGTGTTTGAAAAATTCATCGAATGCTTTCACCTTCCTCAAACTGATATGGATCCTTATGTCCAAGAAGAAGCATTCACTATTGCTAAAAAAAGGCTCGAAGCTGACACCAATATTGGTGAGTTTGTGTATAACTTGAACCTTGGCCGCTCTGAGCTTCTTAAGCACCTCGGCGGTTTAAGCAGCGAATGGAATGAGTTGCAGCGCATTGTTAATCGAATTAATTATTTTTTTGATAAATTTACATATTATACTGTTTCGCATTACACCCATATGAAAGACCAAATCATTAAAGAGAAAGAGCAATATATTGATTCACATCATGAGGACAGACTGTCCCTCCTAGGCAAAATGACATCCAGCTTTGTTCACGAATTCAGGAATCCTCTCACTTCCATCAATGGATTCATCCAGCTCCTGAAAGCTGAAAATCCTGATCTGTCTTATTTAGATATCATTTCATCTGAACTTGATCAACTCAACTTCAGAATTTCACAATTTCTGCTGTTGTCCAAAAAGTCAACCGTAATGACCGAGAAGATCGCGTTCTCTTTAAATGAACTAATAGTCGAATCTCTTACTTTCTTATATCCGCGAATTCTTGAAGTCAATGTGTCTGTTATCAAAAACATCGAAGAAGATTGTGAAATAATGGGGTGGAAAGAAGAATTCAGGCAAGTCATCATTAACATAATTTTTAATGCCATCGATGTATTAAGTAACAGTTTAACAGCCCCTCGTATTTGGATTGACACCGACATGCAGGATGACTGCTTCATCCTTTGTATCTGTAATAATGGTGATAAAATACCTGATGAAATACTCTCTAGTATATTCGAACCTTTTGTCACGTCCAAGAAAGATGGCACAGGTCTTGGTCTATTTATCTGTAATGAAATAGTTGAAAAGCATGGAGGCAAGTTGACTTGTGACTCCACTGAGGAACTCACTTCATTTACAATTACTTTGCCCGTTAAATAGAAGGGCCGGTCTTTTGGGAAGAAATTTCTTTAAAAGACAGCCCACCTTCTACTACCTTCTGTATATTTCAATTAACCTCGTTTTTTAACATCCACTCCTCATGAACACCCTCTTCATCGGTAAATTGTCCGTATCTGTGACTCCAATATAAAACTCTGACTTGAGGGTTTGCTTCAAAGAGTTTAAAACTCTGAAGCAAACCCTCAAGTCGTTGGCCTGTGAAATCAAGGGCTATTAAAAAGAAAGGCTCTGTTAGTTAATATTGTTGTTATTAGATGTTTTGGGTTCATGTACCATTAAGAAGGCATCCCCCAATTAAGCACCAAAAGAATGGGGGTTAATCAATTTGCTGGTCCAATAAATGCTATTGTGAATCTACCCAGCTTTATATAGAAAAATTGATTCTTCCAATTTACAATGGATTCTCATTTCCTCTGTATATGTTGACTGGAGCGGAGGGTGTTCGATATCCTGCGGGACTAGCGGGACAGGTGAGACCCCGGAAGCGAAGCTGAGGAGGCTCACCGCCCGCCCCGCGGAGTCGTACATCCGGAGTGGAAGTCAACATACCCTTTGAAAAACAACAACATTCTTTAACAGAGCCATAAGAAAAACAGCCTTCACTCTTTATCAAACCTGTTCGGTTGAGAGAGAAAAAATACTGCCTCATGGCAAAATATAAGGAAGTATATCCCAATAATTTTCTCGTTATTTGTGAGTAATAATGCTAGTAAAGGGTATTGATAAATAACACAACTTAATAAGAAAGGACTTCATTAGAATGACACAAAACGAAATATACTTTTTGTCCCCCAGTCACCAAAGAAGTCTCATGGCCGAAGGTTGGGCACAAATACTGGATATTTCAGGATGGAGATTCGATAGCGGTGGATGGTCAAGCACAGAAACAAGCCCTTTCAGTGTTGAAGCTATGAAAGAACTATGTATTGATATTTCTGAGAAACAAACAAAAAGAGCAGATGCCCATAAACTTGACGAAGCTTCTGTTATCATCGCCATCCATGACTTTGAAAAGGATCATGACTTTGTTATTCCTCATCATTGTGAAAACAAAGTGGTCCATTGGAACTTGCCCAATCCGGAAAAGAGAGCGAAAAATCCTATTGAAAAATGGGTTTTTTACCAGGAACTATGTGATTCGCTCGCCATAAAAGTAAAGAGTCTTAAAGACGTACTAAATACGACCACATAAACAACCACCTTGTCGTCATTATGACCAGGTGGTTTTCTTTTTTAAAGGCTCTTTTCCCCGCAACTGGAGACTGATTGTAAAAACTTCCATCCAACTGTTGTAGCTAATAAAAACCGCAAGCGCCCTGTTCACCCCTGTCAGATATATTCCGATGGGTACGAACCCTCAGGCGCTAAAGCAGCACATGGATAACTTAGTTAAAGTTTTCCACAAGCAGGGATTGAAGAATTTTCTTTTGTTACAATAGAAAGCGTATGCTTCCTGTCTAAAATCATGTAAAGTACTCCAGCTTCGCATCTGGGAAAAACTTTTGCATGTATCCGTACAAATGGTCCTTTATGTCCTGTTCTTCGTCCTTTTGATAAATATACTTACCGATTCCATATTTACCCCATTTATATCTTCGTTGATTTTCATCTAATTCAAGCTTCGTCATTGGATAATTTTTTTCTATGACTCGTTTCGCAGGTTTGGTAAAACGATGCTGAATAAATTCAAAGGTTAAATCCTTCTTGGCATCCTCCGGGAGTTCGGCATTAAGCCGCTCAAACATATGATGGTACCCTTCTTCCCATCCTTCATGCAGGTAGATTGGTGCAACGATAAAGCCAAGGGGATACCCCGCTCTCGCTACCTTTCCGGCGGCTTCTATCCTTTTCGCTAATGGTGACGTACCTGGTTCAAAATTTTTAATAACATAGTCAGCATTAATACTGAAACGAAATCTTGTTTTTCCATTATGTTTGGCATCGAGCAAATGATCAACATGATGGAATTTTGTCACGAATCTTAATTTTCCGTACTCTGATTCCCCAAAGTGCTCGATAGCTCGTTTCAAAGTATGTGTCAGGTGATCTATCCCAACTATATCAGATGTACAAGCTGCCTCAAATCTTGTATATTCAGGTGCTCTTTCTTGCATATAGTTATCAGCCGCATCAAGAATTTCATCTACATTAACATAGGTTCGTATGTACGGCTTGCTCCCCATCGTGGTTTGCAGATAACAATAGTGGCAATGTCCCATGCAGCCTGTTGCAAATGGAATAGCATATTCTGCAGAAGGCTTTGATGTATCAAACTTAAGTGTTTTCCTGACACCAACGACCAAAGTAGATTTAGCCACACGGTATTTTTGAAAGTGATTGTCACCAGGAAGATCCCGAACTTGATTATGAGAAGTGGTTTCCCGAATTTCAATATCCATTTTCTCGAATTTTTCTTTCAGCTGCTTTCCCAAAGGATATTCCAATGCACCGGGTTCAAAATAAACTAACTGAGGAACAAATGGTTTATTCATATCAACACCGCCTACACATCGCCAAAATAGCTTTGATAGGCCTGTTCAGCTTGGTCGGCAGTTTGGTAAATAGCTATCTCTTCATTAAGCGGATAGTAGGTTTCGTATAAAAACAAGGCAAGCTGTGACGGATCTTCAGGATTGTGGACAACTGCAGCTTCTTGAATATTCGCCACACTTTGTGTATGGGGATTTCGATACATAACATAGACCACATCACCGGCTTGATAAGAAGACAATTCATTATTAAGTTCCATGACTAAAACACCCTTTCCAAAAAACAAGTATGTATTCATTTTCCCTAAAAGGTCTGCTTTTTATAGGTGGGTTTTTCTGGGTGTATTCTCAAAGCTAATTTTTTCAGCTATAGAAAGGAAGCTGATTTCCACTGAACTGAACGTATTCAAGGTCCATAATTATATAAAGGTCGACGCAGCTTAAAACAAAAAGCCTTCTCCATTGAGAAAGCTTTCATTCCAAAGAATAGAGCTGCTTCGTGTTTCTAAGAAGAATGCTGTACACCTCTTCTACTGCTATATGTTTGATCTCTGCAATGACCTCAATTGATCTGTGAATCATTCGTGGATGCGTCATTTGGCCTTTAAAGGGACCTTCAAATTTCCATGGGCCATCCGTCTCGACGAGCATTAAATCCATTGGATACGCATGTACGATATTCACAATCTCTTCTTCATATAAAAGATCGGGAGTAACAGAAAGATAATAACCGTTTTCTTTCATTTTCTGAAGAGTTTTGGAAGATCCTTTGAACCAATGAAAATGAGCCTTACGGATAGATGATTCTTCAAGCTGCCGAATTACTCGGTCCGCGTCATCATATACAGCATGCAGAATAATTGGTTTTGCCAATGCCTTGGCCTGGCTGATGAACAGCTTCAGCAAATCTAAATAAGGCTCAACATCCATGTCCGGATGCTCCTGCCTCAGATAATAAGGCAGGCCGACTTCCCCGACAGCAATCATCCCTTCTCTGTTTTCCTGCATAAACTGAAGGATGCCTTGAAGTTCTTCATCTGAAGGAAGCGGTTGTTCGGGATGATAACCAAAGGCCGGCCGGATTCTTTCGTCCATGCGGGCCAGCCGCAGATTTTCCTGACAGGACTTTAAATGAAAAGATACTGATATCAGGGCAGCAATGTTTTCAAGTTGAAGGTCCGAAACAATCAAATCCTGCTGATAAGGTTCATATAAATCAAGATGGATGTGTGAATCAACGATTTGACTTCCTTTCTTTGTCCTACTCATGGACCGCCAGCTCTTTATAAATCGTCTTTTTGCATTGAAGAAATTGATCACTGAGTACCAGACTCTCATCTCTTGGCCTTGAAAAAGGTACTGTGAATTCTTTCTTGATGGAAGCAGGCCTCTGGGAAAGGACAATCAGCCTGTCTGAAAGAAACAAAGCTTCTTCGATATTATGAGTCACGAAAATGATACTTTTTTTATTTTCCTCCCATATGGATAAAAGCCACTTTTGCATATCAAGACGAGTGAATTCATCCAATGCTGAAAATGGTTCATCGAGGCAAATAATAGGCTGAGGACTGAGCAAAGCCCGAATGAAAGCGACTCTCTGTTTCATGCCGCCGGATAACTCATGAGGATAAGCTTTTTCATAACCGTCGAGGCCGGCTCTCTCAATCATTCTCAGAGCACCTTTCCTGTCCTTTTTCCCAGACAATTCCTGTCCAAGCAAAACATTATCGACAACGGTTCTCCATGGTAAAAGAGCGGGGGCCTGCGGCATATAACTGATAAAACCTCTTTGTCCAGTGATATTTTCTCCATCAATTTTGATGCTGCCCTTTTCGGGTGAATACAAGCCTCCTATCAAATGGAACAAGGTACTCTTTCCACTGCCGGAAGGACCCAGGATTGTTAGAAATTCGCCATCGCCGACTGAAAGGGAAAGGTTATCCAGGATAAGCTGGTTTTCAAAGGATTTATTTAGATTATCTATTCTCAACTTTTCCACTCTTCTCTTCTCCTTTCGGCCTCCATTTAATTAACCATTTTTCAAGCCCGATGATTAAAGCAAAAAACACCAGGCTTAAAAGCATGATTGCGAAGATTGCTACGAAAACCCGGTCAGTTCTAAAGGAGGAGGAAGCCAAGGTCATGAAAACACCGATGCCCTGCTTAGCACCCAGCCATTCAGAAATGACAGCCCCCATCACACTATAAGTTGCGGAGATTTTCAGACCTGAAAAAATCGCTGGAAGAGAATGCGGCCACTCCAGCTTCCGAAAAATCTGCATCTTGCTTGCTCCCGCCATCTGCATATAATGTTTAAGCTCATTGCCTGTCTGCCTGAAGCCATCCAGGGCTGCCACTGCGATTGGAAAAAAACAGACAAGCGTAATTACGATCATCTTTGGGAGCAGTCCGAAGCCGAACCACACCACTAATAGCGGTGCAAGAACAATGATTGGGATATTTTGAGAAAGAATCAGCAGCGGATATACCGTTTCTCTTAATACAGGGATTAAGTGAAGGCCAATTGCCACCACCAAACCGATACCGCAGCCGATCACAAAACCAAAAAGCGTCAAGAAGACCGTAGACGTCAGGTGCTCTTGAAAAGTTGGCCATACAGCAACAGCTTCACTTCCAATACGAGAAGGAGATGGAAGCAGCCAGGCAGGTATATCAGCCATTCTGACAACGACTTCCCAGATAATGAACAAAAGGATGATGGCCACGGCAGGCCGCCATCCCCTTTGAAGGAATTTATTCATCATTGATATTTCTCCGTTAACCCATTCATGGAAATGCCGTTTGGCTGATAAAGAATCTTCACTTGGGAGATCACATTGCTGCTCCCCATTTCAATCATTCTTTCGTTCATCTTTTCAATAATCTTCATTAAGTCGGGCAGATTTCCCTCCATTGTTGTTTCCAGAGGATGCACTCTAAACTTTACTCCTGACTCTTCGATGACTGAAATGGCGGCATCCACATATGGGATCACATCTTCACCATGTTTTGTTTTAGGTATAATCTGAATACTGACTAAACTGTTTTCCATATCGTGATCACCTCTTATTCCGGCAAGAATTCATTGGTAAAGGCTTGTTCTGCATCTAACTCTGATTCAAGAAGTTCATTTTCGAACATCCAGTCAGCATAGTTTTCCCAGACTTCAAGCTTTTGCTCTCCCCATCTTGGGGCATCATCTGTATATCTTGAAGCCAGCCACTCCTGGCTTCTCTTCACCAGATCCTCATCCAGATCCGGTGCAGCATCAAGCAGGATTTGAGCTGCTTCTTCAGGGTTATCGATGCTGAAATTATACCCTTTTGATGCAGCGGCTAAAAATGCCTTGACTGTTTCTGGATCTTCATCAATCATATCCTCATTCGTAGTTAATACCGGAGTGTAGTAATCTAGTTTCTCCGAGTAGTCTGTTAAATATATCATATTGATATCTTCATTTCTAAGCTCAGCTTCAATCCCTGTCCATCCATAATAGATCCATGCAAAGTCGATGTCCCTTTGAACAGCAGTAAAGAAATCACTGTCACCCATATTAATGATATCCACTTCAGAAACATCCGCATTTTCCTGCCTCATGATAGAAGCCATCACCGCTTCTTCGACAGGCGATCCCCAGCCTCCATAAGTCTTTCCTTCGAAATCCTTCGGAGTTTCTATATTCTTGTCTGACGGTGAAGCAAAACCTGAAGTATTATGCTGAATCACGGCTGCGATGGATACGAGCGGTACATCCTGCACACGTGCCTGGGTAACCCCCTCCTGATAACCGACACCAAAATCAGCTTGACCGGAAGCGACGATAGAATCTGCTCCCGCTTCACCCGGCATAATAATCTCAACATTCAAACCTTCTTCTTCAAAGTAGCCTTTTTCCTCTGCCACATATAAGCCTGTATGATTTGTATTAGGAGTCCAATCCAATACAACTGAAACTTCTTTCATGGTTTCTGACTCATTTCCACCATTGTTCTCGTTCTGCCCCACATTGTTATTCTGTCCGCAGCCTGTAATCAAAACAGCCGAGAACAAAGCCAAAAGTACTTTCCTCATTAAAGGTTCCTCCCTGTGTGTCAAAAGTTTACGAGTAATATATAGAACCTGTCATATTAAAATTGCGGTCTATCTTTGTAGACACAAAAAGCGTCCCGGAATGGACCCGGGACGCATATTGAAAACAGAATGACCGTTTAGAATATGTTCCCTACGCTGGTTTGAGCCAGATCAGGTTCCAAGGGTCAGTATCTATCAGGATACAATCTCAACCAGCTTCACTGGTTCCCCCACTATTCTCGCATATGAAATTAATTTCCATTCTCTACTTTGACACACTCTCATCCATAATTCAAGAAATAACTTCTGCGCACTTTAGCGCTTTACACCACTGAAAGGGACAGTCCCTCTTAGCACTTTAAAGTATTAAAGCATCCAAGCTCTCTTGTTTTGAGGATTTGTTTAGAAAAGCTATAATTAAATGAAAGAAGAATAAGGAGGAAGATTCAGATGGAAAGAGTACAACTAGCAAACGACCTTACTTTCTCAAGGTTAATCCATGGATTGTGGCGCCTGTCTGACTGGAAGCAGTCAAAGGAAGAAACTTTGAAGTTGATCGAAGAGGTCATAGAAACAGGCATTACCACTTTTGATCACGCCGATATATACGGCAGCTATACCTGTGAAGATTTATTCGGAGAAGCTCTAGCACTGAAACCATCATTAAGAGAGAAGATGGAAATCGTCACAAAGTGTGGAATTGTCCTGCCATCCGATAACAGGCCAGAACACAAAACTCACCATTACAATACTAGTAAAAGACATATCATGAAATCAGTAGAAAATTCACTCACAAGCCTGAAAACAGATTACATAGATGTGATGCTTATTCACCGTCCAGATCCGTTCATGGACCCTGAGCAAACTGCTGAAGCCTTTACCCAGCTTCATAATGAAGGAAAGGTCCGCTACTTCGGCGTTTCCAACTTTAAGAGCCATCAATTCAGCATGCTTCAATCTTATCTGGATTTCCCGCTGACCACGAATCAGATTGAATTATCACCGTATGAGCTGGAAAACTTTGAAGATGGCACCATTGATCATGCCCTTCAAAACCGTATCCCTCCAATGGCCTGGTCTCCAATGGCAGGCGGAAAAATCTTTTCAAGTCATGACGCCAAGGCTTCCCGTCTGCGCGATACTTTAGAAAAAATCCGTACCGAAAAGAATGCTGACAGTATCGATCAGATCATATACGCCTGGTTATTGAACCACCCGTCCCGCATCATGCCCATTATCGGATCGGGAAAAATGGACAGAATCCAAAAAGCAGTGGCTTCTCTTGAGATTAGTCTGGATCATGATCAATGGTTTGAGATTCTACAAAGTTCAATGGGTCATGATGTACCTTAATATGAAATACAAAAGGAATCCTGCTGGAAAGCAGGATCCCTTTTCGTTTTCACACATATTTTTCAACATTTAAATCATTGTCACCGAGAACCTTACTTATGGATTTCTCCACATAGTGTGCAAGATACTCTTTTTGCAATTCATTTTTACTCAACTCATAGAGCTGTTTATCGGATACCTTATAAATTCCTATTCGTAAAAGCTGTTTAATATAAAAATCTTCAGTTGAACTTAATTTTCTTTGCTGCACAGTTAATCCCTCCGAAGAGAGTATACCCGCTTTCCAGATTATCTAACCTTTGTGAAAAAATTTTAATAGTTGGGCTGCGTGACCGGAAGACTGACCGATACAGCTGTGCCCTTCCCTTCTTCACTTTCATATGAAATGGAACCATGATGTTCTTCAATAATCTTAAAGCTAACCATCAATCCCAGACCGGTTCCATCTGATTTGGTTGTGTGGAATGGAGTCCCCAGCTGAGCCAAGTTTTCCTCAGAAATCCCTTCGCCCTCATCTTTTATGGTCAGCTTGATCGTCTGAGGATCCTGCATTTCTGCTCTTATAGTAACCTCTCCCCCTAAGGGCATGGCTTCCATCCCGTTTTTAATCATATTGATCAAAACCTGCTTCAGATGTTTAGCATCGCACTCTACTAACGGAAGGCGGGAATCCGTTTCTTTTATAAAGCGGATTTCCTGGTTCTTTGCATCGCTGTCCAAAACTTTCAAAACGTAATCAATCACATCATTGAGATTATGCAACTCGAAGTTCATCCCTTTTGGCTTCCCAATCACCAATAAATCATCAAGCAGAGAAGAAATCCTCTCAATTTCATTCGTCATGATAGTATAGTATTCACCATCTTCGGGATGTTTTTCATGCTGAAGCTGAGTGAACCCCTTCAGCGATGCCAAAGGATTTCTGACCTCATGGCTAATGGAAGTCGCGAACCTTCCGACAGTGGCAAGCTTTTCAGCGTGGCGGAGTTCATCGTTCATTTGAATTCTTGTTTTAAGATTAGACAAATACCGATTAAGAATTATATAAGACATTAGTGAGAAAACGCCATATAGAAAGATAGCTAAGAACATACTTCCTTGTTGGAAAATAACCGCCAACAAAGCATATTTTGCAATAAATCCAGCTGCTGTATACCAAAAGAAACGCTTATTGATAAATAGCGGTGAGAAAAGTATAAATACCAATTCAACAGCATTACCAATTTCTAAGCTGGCAGTCACATTGTTACTTTGGACCAAGAAATTATTCAATATATCAACAAAAAGAAATCCTACCAAGTACAAATATTTTACAGCTAAAACTCTCCCTTTTTTTATCAGGATAATAGAGATAGGCAGAAATAGTATAAAAATTAAATGATACCAAAAATCGAGTCCTCCATTAGGAAAACCATAACTCTTTTTTTCACTTATATAAGGGAGTAAATAGTAATAAAAAATATCATAAATGATAAGAAATGTGTAAAACAATGCCAAAAAAAGCTTTAGCGCTTTAATCTCTTCCCCTTCTAAGAAGAAGGCTTTCTCGGAATGTATTTGTTTGTTCATTCTTTACCCCTCTATTTCATTCAACTAGAACGACTTAATAGACTATCATTAAATATGATATAGGAAAAATGACTCAATGTAAATTCTTGTAGAACTATGTAGGTTTTTAGCGTTTTCTGTCAGAAGACTTCCTTAATGACCGAGCTGTTGCAATTATATTTAAACGCTACTTTTTCTGCTGACTTTTTTGCACCAGGAAACTGCGAGGAAAATAGTCAGTCCAAATAGCTGCAGAAAAACTAAAAATCCATCCCAAAATTCAATTGCTGAAATTGGATGTTGAATATTGGCTACCATTATTTTAAAAATGAAAATAATTTGTGGAAAAGAGTACACAGCAAATAGTCCAAGCATTATAACAGTACCAAGTACATATAAAAGTCCATACCATTTTACTAACCATTCCTCACCTGCATAAACCTCCTCTTTCTGGCGATTCTTCATATAAGGCATTCTGTTTAAAAGGTAAGACTTCGAATTTTCCATAAGGTTATAGACTCCGGTCACATTTTCCAAGACGTAATATAAATCGGTCTTCATAAAAAAACAGATTTGATATAGAAGCCTTAAAATGGTTGTTAGACTTATTAGACGAAGTACCCCTGTAACAAGTTCCATTTCAAAGAAAAATAATTGCAGAACTAAAGAAACAAACAATATTACAAGATCAAAGTATATGCCTCCAAGATATAATGTCGTTCTATTTTTAGGTGAAAGCTGCCAAGCCTCGCTTAAATCCGTTTGTAATACAATAAAAAACAATCTGTTTCCTAGTTCTAATCTTGCTGGAAGCTTTTTTGCTCTGACAGCAAGTATATGGCCAGCTTCATGAACCAGTACAAAGAGAAGAGATACGAGAGCAATAATGAGCATATTTAAGGTGTTCAGTTCAGATATAAATAAATCTTGGTAGACAGGAATTAAAGAGGGAAAATTCAATAGTAATATGAGCGTACTAATGAAAACAAGAAAGTATATTTTGGTAGAAATACTATTGAAAAATATTTTTCCAATAAGAGGGGAAACCCATAAAAACTGGGCAGGAATTTTCTCAATAGAGGCGGTTGACACGATTTCTTTATTATCAATTTTCACTATAAAATTCAGTTCTAATAACATTTCAGCAAATTCTAAAATGCTTGTCTTTTCTTTTCTTAGTTCATCTTCCATTTTAGATTGAATGCTTTCTAGTGTATTTCCTTCTGATAATAATCCTATTACTTCCACTGCAAGAGCGGGCATTTCAAAGTATTCATTTGTCGCTTTATTTTTAACGATGAAGTTTTTTCTGTCTTTCTTTACATCATACGAAACAAGGGTTATTGTACTAAATTTGTTCATGATTATTTTTCCTCCTTAAAAAAAGAGAGACTTAAAAATTCAAAGTCTCTCTTTTCCATATCAACCTTTCCATAAGTAACACCACCAGCAAGTCAACTTCAACTTATTCAGCTTTCTGATTTTCATAATTGCACCTCCCTCTCTTGTGAACTCATTCTTGAATTCAAGGTTAGGCTGCTTGATGTCTGATAGTGCTCATGAAGTGATACCCATTCCGTAAAAACTTCTTTAAATATATCAATAAGATTAGGGTCAAACTGTGTACCCTTCCCTTCAAGAATTCTATTATAAGCGGTTCCAACTGACATTGCTTCCCTGTAAGATCTGGTTGAAGTCATTGCATCAAAAGCATCTGCAATAGCAGTGACTCTGGCTAAGATTGGTATATCTGCACCTTTTAATCCCTCAGGATACCCTTCTCCATCCCATCTTTCATGATGAGAGAGAATGACCCCTGAACTATCATTTAAATTCTCTACCTTTTCAACTGCTTTGGTTCCGACTACCGGATGGCTCTTAACAATATCGAACTCCTCTTTAGTTAATCTGCCAGGTTTAGAAAGAATATGATCTGGTATATTTATTTTCCCAATATCATGCAACAAACAAGCATAGTAAAATCCATTCAACTCTTCTTCAGTAAAATTCCCCATCTTCTTCGCCATGATAAGAGCATAACTTGCCACTCTTTCACTATGTCCCTTAGTATAAGGATCTTTAAGTTCCAGCGTAGCTATTATGCCTTTCACTATAGTTTCCAGCTGCTTATTGTACGATAACTCAATTGCACTAACATACCCCAGAATCCTTTTTAATAATAAGTAAGCCATTGAGGAGATGACCAAAGTAAGAATAGCAGGAAAAATCACTTTCATATCATGAATGAAAATAGCTACTGCCAAGTACTTAAGAAAAACAGAACCAGTGATAACCAAGAAAAATAACTCACTAACAAATATGGGTGAAAACACAATCAGAAAAAGTTCAACAACATTACCGCTTGTATAGTCAATTCCTGTGCCTCCATAAATGCTTAAATCATTCACAAGGTTAAGGATCATATAACTAATTACAAAAGCATACTTGATCCTCTGCGGCCGTTGCCTATATACAAATAACAGAACAGGGACCAACAGGAGTAGAATTATGTATAGT
Organism: Bacillota bacterium; assembly: GCA_051750065.1. Classification (GTDB taxonomy): domain Bacteria; phylum Bacillota; class Bacilli; order Bacillales; family Bacillaceae_B; genus Rossellomorea. The sequence goes on along the minus strand of JBNJJI010000011.1, from coordinate 59,621 downwards.
AAGTAACCAAAGCTGGTTTTAAATCCTATTTCACCATCAGTAACAAACATTGGATTAAAAAAATAGAAAAATCCATCATACAAAATAGATATAGTAAAAAAAAGCACTAAAAACCATTTCAGTGTCCTTTTTTCTTCAAAAATCAGATTTGAATCTTTTATGTTTTTTAACATTTCCTGCCTCACTTGCTGTAAATTGACTTCTCTTCTAAAAACTCTCACTTGCCAACATTCGACAATTTTCATTCTATAGCAAAATTCATATCTAGGGAATAGTTTATTTTGCATAATTGAGAGTTTACTTCTTTGACGGATACTCTTAAATGCAATCAACTCTTAACTGGCAGCCACTTTTCCTTTTTATCGGTTAAATACCTTCAGGATGAATAGAAGCACTTCAAAAAGGGACTAAAGTACTGTATGTCTGTATGTTCTTTCTCGGTAAGATTCTTGAAATCAACATAAGAAAAAGGCCCTCAGTTTCAGGGCCCTTTCATTATTCCGCAAGTTTCTGTTCAACATTGCTGTTTCGCTTCATTAAGAAATCGATGGCGAGCCAGAAGAAAACAGAGACCAATGCATATATACCAATGGAGTAATAGACATCTTCCGTTTTCCAATTAAGTTCAGGAATGAACAGTCCTAATATACCAGTGCAAATATAATAACTCCCAATTAAGTGGAAGAATAATTTTTCGGTAGTCAAATTTCTTTTCTCCATATAACCCTTGCCTGCTTTTCCAAAAAAGATTGCTATCCCCCTGATGATAAAATACACGGAAAAAGCAATAATAATAGCAATCACAGTAGGATTGTTAAATACATTTGCCATTTTGATACTCCTTTCAAGAAAAACCATTATTCATCTTTAAGATTGTACCATAAGTTGCATCATTAACTGTAGGAATTAAATTCCAATTATATTTTTTGTTATTTTACCTCCCAGCACCTTGTGGTATAGTGTTAAATAGTTCTTATCCGAAAAGGAGATTTCTTTATGTCCAGTTTAAAAGATAGAATTGATAAACTATCTCCTGCCCAACTTATTGTAGTTTTCTATTTTGCGGCAGTCGGGATTTCAATCCTATTGCTTAGTCTGCCCATTACTGCCCAGCCGGGTGTAGACTTAAGTTTCATTGATATTATGTTTACCGCAGTAAGTGCAATAAGTGTCACAGGGCTTACTGTTATTCAGATAGTGGATACTTTTAGTACAGCAGGCATCTTTATCTTAATATTCATCCTGCAAATCGGCGGAATCGGCATCATGACTCTGGGTACTTTCTTATGGCTGATCATAGGGAAGAAAATAGGTTTAAAAGAACGCCGGCTGATCATGACCGATCAAAATCAATCCAATCTTTCAGGACTGGTCAACCTAATGAAACAAATTTTGCTGATCATCCTGTTAATTGAAGCTGTCGGTGCTCTTATTTTAGGTACATATTTTTTGAAGTATTATCCTACTTGGCAGGAGGCATATCTGCATGGTCTTTTCGCAAGTGTCAGTGCCACTACCAACGGCGGTTTTGATATCACCGGGCAGTCGCTCATCCCTTATGCAGATGATTATTTTGTACAAACTGTCAACATCATCTTAATTACTCTGGGAGCCATTGGATTCCCAGTTCTAATCGAATTAAAAAACTTCCTCATGAATAATAATGATAAGCGGGTAAGGTTTCACTTTTCTCTTTATACTAAGTTGACGACTGTTACCTTCTTTTCTCTAATGGTTGTGGGAACTATTCTAATTCTAGTTATTGAGTTCAATCGTTTTTTTCAAGGTTTATCGTGGCATAAATCCTTTTTCTATGCATTTTTCCAATCCACTACAACACGGAGCGGGGGGTTGGCGACAATGGACGTCAGCTATTTTTCAGAGCCCACTCTTATCATAATTTGTATGTTAATGTTCATTGGTGCTTCTCCGAGTTCAGTCGGAGGCGGAATACGGACCACGACATTTGCAATCAATATACTTTTTCTTATCAACTTTGCAAGAGGAAGATCAACAATAAAGGTCTTCCGCAGGGAACTCGATCAGGCCGATGTGATTAAATCACTGGCTGTTACGCTGCTTGCCAGCTTTATGTGTGCCGGATCGGTGGTCGTACTTTCCATTACCGAGTCGCACTCATTCATAGAAATTCTTTTTGAGGTTTGTTCAGCTTTCGGCACCGTCGGACTCTCGATGGGTATCACTCCTGATCTTAGCCTAATCGGAAAGGTCATTATAATGTGCCTGATGTTTATCGGAAGAATCGGTCTCCTGACTTTCCTGGTCATTCTCGGCATCAAACAAAAAGAAACGTTATATCATTATCCTAAAGAAAAAGTTATTATTGGCTAAAAAGCGAAAAGGCCCCGTTCAGCGGCGTACAGATTGTAGGGCTCCCGCATGAGATAAAGGAATCACAACGAACAAAGTGAGTTGATGATGACTTATCGCAAGGAGGGAGACCGAAATCTGCTAGCCGCTGGGGCCTTGCAGCTGGATTGGCTAAAAAGCGAAAAGGCCCCGTTCAGCGGCGTACAGATTGTAGGGCTCCCGCATGAGATAAAGGAATCACAACGAACAAAGTGAGTTGATGATGACTTATCGCAAGGAGGGAGACCGAAATCTGTACGCCGCTGGGGCCTTGCAGCTGGATTGGCTAAAAAGCGAAAAGGCCCCGTTCAGCGGCGTACAGATTGCAGGACTCCCGCATGAGATAAAGGAATCACAACGAACAAAGTGAGTTGATGATGACTTATCGCAAGGAGGGAGACCGAAATCTGCTAGCCGCTGGGGCCTTGCAGCTGGATTCAGAACCGCCACCTATTTCCATAACTCTTCCACTTTATATTACTCCCAAAAAAGAAGAAGCCACTTTCGGCTTCTTCTTTTATTTATCTTTAACTCTAAGTAGTCTCAACCCATTAAGCGTCACAATCAAGGTAGCTCCCATATCGGCAAATATCGCAATCCAAAGGGTGAGCCATCCTGGAATAACTAGGAGAAGCGCAAGCAATTTGATACCCAGTGAAAAGGCGATATTCTGTTTGATGATGGTTAAGGCTTTACGACTGAGTTTCACGGTAAATGGCAGTTTTCTTAAATCATCACCCATGAGAGCTATATCCGCCGTATCCAAAGCCGTATCCGTACCCGCACCGCCCATCGCTATTCCTACAGAAGAAGCGGCCAGGGCAGGAGCATCGTTAACTCCATCTCCGACCATCGCAACATTGCCGTAACGTTCGCGAAGCTTCTTAATATAAGCCAGTTTCTCCTGGGGCAGTAACTCTGCTGCTGCATCTCTTACGTTGGCTCGTTTTGCAATAGCTGCTGCCGTTCCTTGATTATCCCCGGTCAGCATGATTGTTTGATCAATTCCCATTTCATGAAGCTTTTTAACAACTTCTGCACTGCTTTCCCTGATTTCATCTGCAATAGCTGTCAAGGCGAGGACTTCATCTTGAGTTCCTAATGCAATAACAGTCTTCCCTTCATTTTGGAAATCCAGTATGGTTCTTTTCAAGCCATCTGTCAGCGACTTACCCATGACTTCCTCCATAAAAGAAGGACTTCCCACAAAATAGGTTGTTTGATCGATTATGCCTTTGATTCCTTTTCCAGTTACAGAAGTAAACTCTTTTATCGACACTGATTGATAGTCGGCCTGTTCTTCTTCTGCTTTCTTCATAAGCGCAGACGCCAGTGGATGCTGAGACCCATTCTCCAGAGCAGCAATCCATTTCAAGTTTTCATTTCGTTTTTCTTCTTTAAGAGAAATGAAATCTGTTACTTCCGGGCGCCCTTTTGTAAGTGTTCCTGTTTTATCAAAGGCAATCGCTTTCAAGGCCCCCATTTCTTCCAAATAAATGCCGCCTTTGATCAAGACGCCATTTCGTGCAGCATTTCCGATCGCCGTTACAATGGAAACTGGTGTAGAAATGACAAGTGCACACGGACAGCCGACTACGAGCACCGCCAGTCCTTGATATATCCACGTACTCCAATCAGAGGCGAACAGTGATGGCGGAATTACAGCGACAAGAATCGCAACCAGAATCACTGCAGGAGTATAGTATTTTGCAAAGCGGTCAACAAATGCTTGAGAAGGCGCACGTTCAGCCTGAGCTTCTTCAACAAGATGAATAATCTTCGCTATGGTGGTGTCTTCAGCAAGCCTCGACACTCTGACTTCCAGCAAGCCTTCTTCATTCAGGGTACCTGCAAAAACCTCATCAGCTTTTTGTTTGGTAACCGGAATCGATTCCCCTGTGATGGCAGCCTGATTGACAGCGGAAACACCCTTTACAACAATTCCATCCATCGCAAGTTTCTGACCCGGCTTCACAATCATGATATCACCCACTCGGATATCTTCTATTTCAACCATCATTTCGCTTCCATCCCGCCTGATCAAAGCTTCTTTCGGTGCGATGTCCATTAGAGAGCGAATGGATTGACGTGCCTTATCCATCGAATATGATTCAAGCACTTCGCTGATGGCAAACAGAATAACGACCATCGCTCCTTCTCCCCATTCACCGATAAAGGCAGCTCCGATGATAGCAATTGTCATCAGGGTTCTCATATCAAATTCAAGCCTGAATAAGTTCTTTAACCCTGTTATAAAAAGACGATAGCCTCCGATAATAATGGAAAATAAATAAGCAAGAACCGAGACTATACTTTCTTCTCCATATAATTGGCCAAGTGACCACCCCAGAACAAGGAAGACTGCGGATAGCAGAACATTTCCATATTTCTTAAAAAAAGGCTGTTGATCTTCTGAAAAACGCTGATTTTCAGGAATGACTTTGAGGCCTTCAAAAGCCCCCGCTTTCTCCAGTTCCTCAATTGTTGTATCTCCGTAGACAGTGAGCTTCGACGCTCCAAAATTTACATTAGCTTCTGAAACACCATCCAGGTGCTTCACGTTCTTTTCGAACTTTGCGGCACAGCCTGCTCAAGAAAAGCCTTGAATACGGTAAGTTGTTTTATCAAGTGTTCTTTCCAATCCTTCAGACACGTTCTTCCACCTCCTTATGATGGGTGATGGCAATTTTGATTAAGCTTCTAACGTGGTCATCATCCAGGGAATAGTATACCAATTTCCCTTCTTTGCGATATTTTGCAAGTCCCATATTTCGAAGCAGCCTCAAATGATGGGAAGCGGTGGCAGTTGTAGCCCCGACAATTTGGGCTACATCACATACACATAACTCTTCTTCAAGGCTGAGGGCATAAGCGATCTTCATTCTAGTATCATCCGATAATGCTTTAAATATTTTTGCAGCACCATTTGTATTTGTTTCAGCAAGCTCCTCTTGAACCGATGCTGCTTTCTCACTTTCAAAACAATTCACTTCACAAACATCTTTATGCTTCATCATTACACCCCTATAGTCAAACGTTCATTTGAATATTAGTATATGTAAGAAGAAGAATTCTGTCAAAGCATTTTATAATTTGTGCCTTAGCCTACTGCCGGACTAAAAGATATAGTTGAGGGCGGATAATACGAGCTAGCGTCTTATGTATCCTAGCCAGAGTCTTGGATACATAATCAAGGACGGATTGCGAAGATAAGGTAGCCAGCTGACAACATGGTGACATCATCTAAGGTGGACTGCGAATACGATGTATCCCAGCTAGCATCTCGGCTACTCCATGTCTCTCTTCGCTTGATTGCAACAGTTTATGATAACTATAAAGAACCTTCTTCTTCTCATGAAGGAAGTTTCTTCAGCTGCTTTTTTATCCTTTCTATTCTTTCTGCATCATTCTCAGGGTAAGACATCAACTCTCAGGCAGACCAGTTGAACTAAATAACAAAAAGCACTGTACCAAAACTCGGTACAGTGCTTTCTTAAAGAGACCATGACGCTTTAATTCTTTAACGCGCTAAGAGGGACTGTCCCTGGTTGTGCTTTAAAGGGATAAAGCGTTATTAAAGGTATTTTCTTTGGATGTTTCGTCCTTCATAAGTGAACAGCATCTGCTTGTTTTCTACCTGGGTTTCGATATGGACAGTCCTGCCCCAAAGCTGATGGACATATGGTAGGACTTTTTCGAGGTATTTGATATCCAGCTCGATTCCTTCGTACCAATGCTTCAGATAAAGTTCACCATTTTTCATATAGTCGCCGTCATTGACTGTGATGAATGGAAATCCACCGTTCACCCGCATACCAACCAACTGGTCGCGAACTTCTTTCCATTTTTTGTCGACAATTTTATAGTCCTTACCCTGTTTTTGAAAAAGGTACATATCCTCTCGTGTCACCAGATCCTTGGTCAAATAATTTCGAAGGAAGGAAATATCCGACTCAATTTCCCGGACTTCAAACATTTTCTCACGACCCGATCCCGCCTTTTCACCTCGTTTGATCATTTCATCCGTCGGGTTATTGTAACGCTCTTCAATATCCTCAAAAATCTTCAAGCCCAAATAGTATGGATTGATGCTCGTTTTCGAAGGCTGTACAACACCTGCATTTAATTTGGCAAACTCAATAGACTCACCGCTTGTCAGATCAAGTTCCCTGATAATTCTTTGATGCCAATAGGAAGCCCAGCCCTCATTCATGATCTTCGTTTCCAACTGAGGCCAGAAATATAGCATTTCCTCCCTCATCATTGTCAAAATATCCCGCTGCCAGTCTGAAAGCTCCCGGCTGAACTGCTCAATAAAAAGCAATAAATCTTTTTCAGGCTGAGGCGGAAACTTCTTTTTTACTTTCTTACGCGATTTTCTCTCCCTTTTCTCACCATCATCAAGAGACCATAAATCATCATAAGGTGTGACAGAAGCTGTTTCCTCTTCCGCCCATTCCACATCATTCATGCTCCATGACAGCTTCGGACGCATCAAGGAAGGATCGATATGCTCATCGATTGCAAGAACTGCATCCAGGAAAGTCTCCACTTCTTTTTTTCCATGCTCAATTTCATATTGCCGAATTCTATCGGCGGTGGCCGCCATACTCTCAACCATATCTCTCTTCGTATTCTGAAACCTGACATTATTTTTGAAAAAATCACAGTGAGCCAGCACGTGAGCAACAATCAATTTGTTTTGTATAAGCGAGTTTGAATCCAGCAAGAACGCATAACAAGGATTTGAATTAATCACCAGTTCATAAATCTTACTCAAGCCCAGATCATAATGCAGTTTCATCTTATGATATTGTTTTCCGAAGCTCCAATGAGAATACCTCGTGGGCATCCCATAGGCCCCAAATGTATAAATAATATCGGCAGGGCAGACTTCATAACGCATTGGATAAAAATCAAGTCCAAAGCCTTTGGCAACTTCCGTTATTTCGCCAATCGCCTGCTGTAATTGTTTTTGTTCCTCTTCTCTCATCCTAGTTCCCCCCAGTAAAAATTTCCACCCGCATCACCTTGGCTACTCTTATTTCAATATATGAAATGGGATAAGGTTTCATGAGAAGAATAAAAAGCTTATCGCTTTTCGTACTAACAAATAAGGTAAAGAAATAGCAAGCGTTCACTGGGATTCAAGCAGGATTGGCGCTAATTCTATTGCATCGATTTTGTTTTTGGATGCTTCGGTGTTGACTGATCGGGCTTTTGGCTGCATTGATCATATTTTGACGGATTCCATGCTGAATGAACATGCTTCTGACTGCATCGATTTTGTTTTTTGTACACCTCCTGCCATATAAACCTGTTTTATACATCATTACTTTTCTCTTTTTGTACATCTCATGCCATATAAACCTGTTTTATACATCATTACTTTTCTCTTTTTATACACCTCATGCCATATAAACCTGTTTTATACATCATCATTTTTCTCTTTTCGTGATTTCCATGCCGTTTAAACAGGTTTTATACATCATTACTTTTCTCTTTTCGTACATCTCATGCCATATAAACCTGTTTTATCCATCATCATTTTTCTCTTTTCGTGAATTTCATGCCGTTTAAACAGGTTTTATTCATCATTACTTTTCTCTTTTTGTACATCTCATGCCATATAAACCTGTTTTATTCATCATTACTTTTCTCTTTTTGTGAATTTCATGCCGTTTAAACCTGTTTTATACATCATCATTTTTCTCTTTTCGTGAATTTCATGCCGTTAAAACAGGTTTTATACATCATTACTTCTCTCTTTTCGTGATTTCCATGCCGTTTAAACAGGTTTTATTCATCATTACTTTTCTCTTTTTGTACATTTCATGCCGTTTAAACAGGTTTTATACATCATCATTTTTCTCTTTTTGTACATCTCCTGCCATATAAACCTGTTTTATACATCATCATTTTTCTCTTTTCGTGAATTTCATGCCGTTTAAACCTGTTTTATTCATCATTACTTTTCTCTTTTTGTGAATTTCATGCCGTTTAAACAGGTTTTATACATCATTACTTTTCTCTTTTCGTGAATTCCATGCCCCAAAAACACGCTTTATACATCAGCATTGGAGCTCTTTGTCAATACCATGACGTTTAAACATTAAGCAACTATATTTTCAATAGGAAAAGTCCATGCAGAAAAAGGGCCTCAAAACTGAGACCCCTCTCAACATTAACCTTCTGTGAGTTTCACTTGCAGGAACCTCGCAGGAATCACTGCCAAAAGCAGCAGAATTGCCGAAACGATAAATACAGGCTGTACTCCATATTTCTCTGTAAAATATCCCGCTCCCAGAGAAAACATACCGAATATAAGTGTAGTCAAAGCTCCCTGTGCAGCAAAAACTTTTCCGAGCTTCTCAGGGCTGATACTTTGCTGCACAGCTGTTTGCAGTAGAATGACTTTCATTCCATCAAAGAACCCGAATATCACCGAAAACAGAAGGGACAGGAATGCAATGCTGGTCAAACCGAAAAACATGGTGGCCAGAGAAGCAAAGATTAATGCCAGGGGAAGCCAGCGATACACATTTACAGAGAACAATCTGTGTGTTTTTAACAGCAGCACCCCGGCCGCTATTAGGCCGATGAAAAAGGCACCGTTAATGTATCCCCACCATTCTTCTCCCCGGCCGAGCTGCACATCAACATAAATATATAAGATTGCAGCAATCCAGACGACTGTGGCAGCAGATTCAATTGCATAGATGAAAAAGATGTTCCTCAATTTTGAATTTCTCCAAATATCTTCCCATCCTTCTGCCATTTTCGCAGCAAAGTTCTGGTCTTTTTCAGGCTTCATCGAAACACCAGTACTATACATCGGCAGGCTGTACATCATCAGACTGCTCACCGAAAATAAACATGCTGTAAGAATCAGTGTCCATTCTACTCCGGCAAAAGCCACAAGGATTCCCCCAAAAGCCCATGCAGAAAATTGAACCGCCTGGTCGACTGTAGAAAGAAAACCATTGGCTCCCATTAAATCTTCTCTTCTAACAATAGAAGGAACAAATGCATTTCTGGCAGGTAAAGCCCATCCATCCAAAAAAGCAACACTGCTCACCAGAAGAAAAACAACTAAAAGACTCCCTGCGTCCACGAACAGTAATAAAGAGAGAATCCCCATTAAAACAGTTTTAAACACCTGTGAATAAAACAATAGATTCTTTAAGTGAAATCGATCCAGAATAAGCGGTGCCATTACACTGCTAATGAATCGAGAAAACGTGATCACAACTGGAATGATACTCATCATTAAGGCTGATCCGGTTTTATCAAAAATTGCCGAGATAATCGCAACAATGAATAAAACGTCTCCTCCATTTGCCAAAGCCTGGCCGACCCACAAGTAGCGAAAAGCTTGTGTTTTCATCATTCTTCCTCCTTACATCATATGAAATTGTTTGAGATAAGAATGAATTTCACAAGGGACTGGCTCCTTTCATATATAGGTCAGATTGCTCGGCTGCGCCAAACTTAATTACTTTTATAAAAAGTATAGTATCTATCCCGCTATATTGCCAATAGATCACCATCACTTTATGAATATTACTCCGTTTCAGAGGAACATCTCAATCCAAAAACCCAATACCACGACCATCGGCTCTGACTTCAAAACAAGCAACGCAAAAAATGATGTCCCCATCAGTAGAGGGGAACATCAAATTTTAGCATCAAAAATTTGAATGTTACTGCACTTCAGTTACTGAAAGATTCAGTTCGGTGGGTTTGGCTGGATTATGCAAGACTTTCACTTTGACGATGACTTCTTTACCGTTTTTTTCAACTTCAAAAGTAAAACTGTCTTGAACCTGACCCCCCAGACACTGTTTTCCGTCCATCATATTTGTAATCAGTAAGTTTTTCTCCAGTGTAATCTTCCTTGACTACCGCGGTTGCAATGCGGCCGAATTTTTCATAATCAGGCTGCTGGGCTAATGACGGCTGACTCGCCAGCAAGAACAACATTGTTGAAAAAATAATACACCATTTTTTCATCTTTACTTCTCCTTTGCATATAATTTCATATATAATATGGAGATTTTTTTTGCACACTATTCATCCAATAGAAGGAAAGCCCATAGGAACAGGACAGCCAACTTTTTCAGTGAAATTCTCCTGTCACTGTGAACATACTAGTATTAACCCTTCAGAAGGAGGGAGTTCATTGAATAAAGTCGATTATGACAGAGCATTGTACTATACACACCGGAGTGAATGGGATAACCTTCTCATTCTTATGGTACGAACGAAAGATGATCTTTTAGCAAAAAGGATCGAACAGTTCCTGCATGCTTACCATTTTTCACGTGACTACTCAATCATTGAACAAAACATGTATAGCCTTCTCAGATATATCGAGCACGCCAACCTGACTGCCAGTGAAACAGAACCTTTGAAAGAACATGCAATGAAAATTTAGGATTCCACCAATCCTGCGGGCTGATTCATTCAGCCCGCTTTTAATTAGTCCTTCAAAAAAAATCCAAATCAAAACCACCAGTGAGAACTGGTGGTTTTCTCTGTGGTTCGAAGCCTCTCTTGTTGTGATCGGCAAATAAGTCCCACCGAATGATTTTTTCTAGCCACTTCTTATTCCTTGTGAAAAATTTTTGAGAAATAAGGGGAGAAATTCCGCTTATTTAAGAAATAGTCCGAAAAATAGCTAATTTAAGCGGAGAAATTCCCCTTATTTGCTTAAAAGATGTGAAGATGGGTCATTTCGACGTGCTTAAGCGGAAAATTCCGCTTATATGCCCCAAATCGAATCCTATTCCAAAGCTTAACCGGAATAGTTCCGCTTATTTTAGATAGCATTATTAATGTCCCTTCACAAGGCATACCTTCTGCTGGAATGCAATGGAGTGATAGGGAAACCTGCTTATCCTGTCATGAAGGGACATTTTTTATACCCCACTATAAGCTCTCTGCCCCCCAGGGATAGCCGGGGTTTTCATAGCCATAAAAAAACTGAAGAAGAGCCGACCGAAATCGACTCTCCTTCAAAGCAATATTATTTCTTAGCGTTGATATACAGTTTGCCTTCTGCCCTCTTTGTACTTACATTTCCGAATTCATCAGATATCTTCACTTCAACCACTGCACCTGGTGCTTTGACATTAGAGGTGGCGGTATAATATCCGACATAGTGCCCCTCTGATGTTTCCATCATCGGCAATTCAGTGGCATTCGTAACGGCCGATCTTGTATTGGTCAGCGGCATATGGATCACGAATGTTGCATCAAGCCCTGGTTCACTGTCAAATTCGATTTTAACTGATTCCCCTTTTTTCAGCTGTTTATCTTCTGCTGGAAGAAGGTTATCAATCGCAATGTCCCCAAATTTCGCATGGACTTTGACAGTTTGCTTTTTCTTGTTGCCAGCTTTGTCTTTTGCAACAACTTTAATGACGTTCTCTCCTTCATTTAAAAGCATTCTATGGCTGAATTGACCATCATTCACAGTCGCCTTTTGGCCGTTTACTTTCACCCATGCAAGATTTTCATCCGCGATTGTTCCTTCAACTGTGATCGCTTCTTTGTTCGTCTTAAGTCCTTCTTCTGGAGAAGTAATCTCTAATTCAGGTTTTTCTTGATCGAGCGTGATTGTAACAGGCTCTGAAGGTCCTGTGGCACCTTGCTCTGTAGAAGCTTTGGCTGTGATTGTGTTCTCGCCTGAATGCAGTGGAACCTCAGCTGAGAAGGTACCGTTCTCCAATGTTTCAGCCGTCGCAGCTTCCTCTTCTCCATTGAACAAGAGGACTGTTGTAGATGGTGCTGACGTTCCTTCAACGGTGACTGTATCATTCTTCGTGAAGGATCCGTCTTTTGGTGAAGTAATCACCGGAGCGGTTACTTCGTAATTGACGGTTGCCCGGATCATGTAGTTTCCTTCATCTTCCGGTGAAGGTGACCATGCTCCTCCTACCATCTGCCAGCTTCTGGCCGCATATTCACCATTCTCATCTGTTCCAAGACCAGGTGAATTAGGATTTGCATGTGTTTGGATGTAAACCATGTAGAAATCTTCCTCAACCATGATTCCATGCTGACTTAAATCAACATGTGTCCATTCACCATTCCGTAATGCTGATGCGTCAAATGGACCTGCGATTTTCTTTCCTGGTGCACCGTCCGTACCTGAAGCATCATAGACGGCAACTTGGAATTTGGTTCCACCAGGTACTGGCCATTCCATATCCCAGAATCGGAACAACCCGCCTGTTACCAAGGCCGCTTCATTTCCTTCTTCAAGGGACATTTTCACTGCCCAGCCATTGCCAGCCTCATTGAATGCACGGGCATTTTCAGCTGTTCCGTCATCATAGGAGATTTCACCCGGATAGCCGATGAACGGTTCTAAGGAAACATCTGCTCCGGAAACTTCTCCACCTTCTACGGTAACGCTCACTTCCTGGCTGTAGTAGTATGGAGCAACAACTTTCAGCGTGTATTCTCCTTCATAAACATTCAGTTCATATTCACCATTTTCATTGGTTTCAACTGGCTCCACCACTGCATCTTCAAGCAGGAAGACAGTAGCTCCCTCAACCGGCTCTCCGGAAACTTGATTTGTGACGGTACCTGTGACAGTTCCTTTAGAAATCTCTTCTAGTGTAAAGTTTGCCGTTGACACTCCGTCTTCCTCGATTGTCACATTTTGAGTTTGTGACCTGTAACCATAAGTTGATGCCTGTAAAGTGAATTCACCCGCTGCATGCGTTATGGAGTAAGATCCATCAGCAGGATTTGTGTAGACAGAGCGCCCAGTTTCAAGCACATTCACTTCTGCCTGTAATGGAAGAAGCACTGGCGCAGGACTGCTGTCTTCCGGTACACCCGCAGATTTCTTAACTGCTACAGTAATCTTGCTTGGATTCACTTTCGGTTTTTTAGAAACAGAAGCAGATGGTTCATCCTTTGATTTCAGTCCAAGATTCTTTTGCTTGGAAGGATGGATGGATTCACCGCTCAATTTCACATCGTCTAAATACCAGCCCTGTTTCACGACACTTCCATCAGTCGTTACATTAAAGGCGATATAAATCCGCTGTCCGGCATATTCACTAAGATCAACTTCTCCATCAACCCATTCTCCCGTATCTCCATTTACGCGAAGTACTTGAGTCCAGTTTTCCGCGTCTGTAGATACGAAGACGTGTCCGTAATCGTAGTTGTTCTCAAGTTCATGCCACTGCTTGAATTGCAAATAGCTGTTTCCTTCCGGTAGATCTACAGGTGGCATTTGCAGCGACATGTTAGCGCTGTTCTCATAAGTGCCTGTCAAGTTTGTGGCAAAAACATTTTCTCCTGAAACAGCCGTACCCGGTCCGTTTGCAGGTACACCCCGTTCCCAGCTGTTCTGTTCACCATAAGATGTCCAGCCTGCCGGATTAGATTCAAAGTCATGCTCATATCCAACTGAAATGCCAGGCAGAAGAGTAACAGTGTATTCCTCTGTCTCTACTTCATTTCCGCCAAAATCAAGTGCACTCCACTTGTACGTTACATTTTCACTGGTTAATTCCTCGCCAGGGATTGAAGCTTCATAGGTTCCTGATGTGTGATCGCCGGCTGCTCTTGCAGCATCAACAGTCATCCATTCACCAGATTCGTTTTGATAATGCAGCGCAACATTGGTTATGCCGATGTTATCGCTGGCTTCAGCTTGCAGAGAAAGGGTCATTTGTCTGAAAGAATCAGCTGGTGCTTCATGACTGATTTCCGGGGCCTCGGTATCGTCCCCTTCTTTTGTTACTTGCCCTTCAACTTTACCGATTCCGCTCATTACTGAGGAGACAGCATCAAAAGCATTGACCAATCCTTTGCCATATCCATTGTTGGGTGACTCCGGGAAGGTGCTGTCTGTTAACGGTACAGCTGTATTCAACAGAATTTCTTCCATTTCTTCCACGGTAAGACTTGCATCAACCTGTCTTAATAAGGCTGCAACAGCTGATACATGGGGACCGGCCATGGAAGTGCCGTTCCATCCTCCTTCATAATTACTGCCAGGGACAGCAGATCGAATATTTACGCCAGGTGCAGAAATGTCCGGCTTTATCTCATCATAAGGTGAAGGGCCTTGAAGAGAGAAGCTGCCCAATTGATCATTGATGTCTGTTGCACCGGTGGCAAAGGATTCAGGGTAATTTGCTGGAGTAGCGATGGATCCTGGACCTCCTGGATTAAAAAGCGTCGTGTTGCCAGCCGAAAATTCCGGAAAGATTTCAGCCGCTCTCCAAGCTTCTACCATTGGACGGTACCATTCATCCAGACCTGATCCTCCTCCCCACGAGTTATTGACAACATCAGGTGCCATTTCAGGATGAGGATTTCCTTCTGCATCTTTTGGAGCCAGAATCCATTCTCCTGCCGCCAGAAGATCTGCATCTGTACCTCCATCAGCCGTGAATGCCTTAACAGCGATCCACTTAGCTCCCGGGGCGACTCCTATTTGATTGCTGCCATCAGGTTCTGCTCCGACCATAGTTCCTGTCACGTGAGTTCCATGACCTTGGTCATCATATGGTGTTGTTTGACCGGCTGTCGCATCAAACCAGTTAAATTCATTTTGCGGTGTTTCAGGGTTTTGTGGATCGAACCCTCGGTACTGTTCCTTCAAGGCAGGGTGATTCCACTGAACGCCTGTATCAATAGAGGCAACAACTGTGCCTGCACCGTCAATACCCATATCCCATACAGCGGGAGCACCTACCCGGTCAATGTTCCACTCAACGTTGGAAGGTGAGTTTTGAGTAACTTTTTCCTTAACCGCAATACCTGTTGACGATTGGGCTTTTACTGGCTGGATAAGCTGACGTGTCTCATTTGGCAGGATTTTCTCTACTTCAGAGAAGGCTGCAATTTCTTCCATTACCTCTTTCGTACTTGTTACAGCCATGCCGTTCACTACATAGAAATCCTTCACTTCTTTAACTGCTCCGGATTTTTTCTGTTTCGCTAAGTATTTTTTTACTTCTGCTTGTGTCTTAAGGGCAGTAGAGCGAAGTTCAGAAACAACCATGTTTCGCTTTAATAACTTTTTAGCATTCGCCGACAGCTTTTGTTTCTTGGCGCTTTCAGTTGCATTCTTAGCGATAGATGCAGGGTCTGCCTGCTCCTTGAACTTCACTAAGTACGTTACATGTTTATCACTCTTGAATTGATCTTTTAATTTGGATGTTATCTTGGATTGAGGTTTAATCTTGGCTGTTTCATTTGCTGAAACGGAAGGCTTTGCTTTTGCTTGTGCGGGATTCGCTGCTGCATTGGGTGGAAACATCAAAGGAATAAATAGTACAAGGGTCAGTACAATGGACAACCATTTTACTCTGTTCTTTCTACCTCTCATTCAATTCCCTCCTATTTTTAGGTTTGGCAATGTTATCCCCGTCCTCCTTTACATAGATTACACCTGGAAGTTTGTAGGCGTTGTACCAAAGATAACCAAAACCCTATGTAGAAGGCTGTATTATTCTGTCGATAGTTATCTGTGTATTCTAAAAATAAACAGAAAGATTCATTACTCTCTTTTTTTCATATGTCTTTAGCAGGAGGAAATATATGCCTTCAGGAATAAAACAGATAAACTTCAATTAATAGATGGGTAAATTGAATGTATTCGTAATTGCGGAATAATGGAAAGAGGGTAAAAGAGGATAAATGGTATAGAGTACAAAGGCCGAGAAAACCTCCATGGTTCTTTTTACTAACAGATAACAGAGAACATTACAAAGAAAATTCCCAAAAGAATATTTTGTATTCTTTTCCCGAATTTAAGTTGTCAATGAAGTTGCAGATGAGTATTAGTGTTTATGCTATACAGAGAGAGATGGCCCATTGTACTTATAAATTGCCTTGCTTAATACTTCAGTTCTTCAATAGAAAGTCCCTTCACTTCCCCACCAAGTAAGAGGAGTGGGTATTAAGTTTTAATAAGCTCATTTTGTATTAGTACTCTACTGAACAAGGAGCCAGCCATAATAATTGAACAGACAGCTTGACGGCAATAACCGTCATCCTTCGTTGTCCACGTGATGCTGTTTTAATATTCTAATCATCTTTTCGTCACTGCGACATTTAACCCAGAAAAGGATAGACCTCTATTACAAAAGATCTATTATCGTAAATTCAGGATTTCAGCTATAAATAGACTTGTCCTCCACTTTAAAAGAAGTTCACCATTTAAAGCTTATTCTCTTTCGTTAATACTGTTAAATCATTATCATCCTTCAGCCAATCCATGCTTGACTGCATAGAGCGCTGCCTGGGTCCGATCGGCAACCTCGAGCTTTGCAAAAATGTTAGAAATATGGGTTTTGACTGTTTTTTCAGTGATGAACAGACTTGAGGCGATTTCTTTATTGCTTTTGCCTTTTGTCAGTTGCAGTAAGACATCCTTTTCTCGTTTTGTAAGCTGATGAATCTCATGGGGAAGCTGTTGGCTGTGAGAAATCCTCTTCAGCAGGTGGTTCGTTGCTTTTGAATGTAGAGAGTTTTCTCCGCGTACCAGCTTTCGGATGGATTCCACCAGTTCATCCGGTTCGATATCTTTCAGCTGATATCCCGATGCACCGGCTTCAATTGCGGGTATGACGTGATCTTGATCAGAAAAGCTTGTCAGCATCATAATCTCTATTTTCTTGTGAGATTTCTTTATAAGTCTTGTTGCTTGAATTCCGTCCATTTCCGGCATAACCAAGTCCATAAGAATCAAATCCGGTTGAAGTCTTTCTGCTAACTCTACCGCTTCCCGGCCATTCGCAGCTTCTCCTACAATTTCAATATCACTTTGTGTTTTCAGAAAAAATATGAGTCCTCTTCTCACTACATGATGGTCATCTGCAATCAACACACGTATCGTCATATATCTAGCCCTCTTTCATATGAAATTTCTGCTTTGATTTCTGTGCCGATCCCAGGCAGGCTTTTCAACTGAAATTGACCGCCAAGCTTGTTCACTCGTTCTCTCATCCCCTGAATACCCATTGAGGGAATGAATTGTTCAGGATTATACTGAAATCCACATCCATGATCTTTAATACGTAAACTGACTTGACCTGGAGAAGTTCTGAGGAAAAAATAAATCACATCTACTCCAGAATGCTTTTTGCTATTATTAATGGCCTCCTGACCAATTCTCCAGAGAGTTTCTTCTATTTTCGATGAAAGTGCCACTACTCCTTCCACCTTCACTTCCACTTTCATCCCAAGCATTTCTCCATATTCCTTCAGTGCTTCACTGATTCCATTTTCCAGTCCATTAGGCTTTAGCTGCCAAATCAGTGCTCTCATTTCAGTCAGCGCTTCCTGTGCAAGATTTTGTATAGTTGAAAAAGTTTCCTGCACCTCTTCATCCTTGCTCAGCATTGCTCCTCCTCGGGCAGTCAACGTTAAGGAAAATAACAATTGATTAACAGAATCATGCAAATCTCTCGCTAATCGGTTTCTTTCTTGTATCAGTGCCATCTCCTGTTCTTTCTTGGTTAAGACAATTCTTTTAATTGCCGATCCTATTTGAAACGCTACAGACTCCAAGAGGGCAAGTTCATGTTCTTGAAAATGAATTTTTCCCGGCGCTGCCACATTCAGCAACCCGAAGGACTCCTTTCCTGATTGAAGTGGAACTGTCGCATGATACTCGATATTTCCAGTATCACCCCGGTTTTCGGCAATCGATTTTTCAATCCTCTGGCATTCAATAATATTGGATGCCTTGGTCAATTTGCCTGAACGAAATCTGTTCACACACCAGCACCCGCCATTCCTCATAAGAGCGCAGCTTTCATCTGACAGAGATGAAGGAAGGTTATGGGAAGCTTCCAGAGAATGACCTCCTGCTTCATCTATGAAAAATATCCATCCTGTTGAACAATCTGTGCCTCTAAGGAGGACCTGAAGAGCACACGAAAGCATCTTCGGCAGTTCTGTCTCTTCATTTAAGAGTTCGGCAATTTGTTTTAGTAAGTGGATATTGGCATTAGTGTTATTCTCCATATTCAAAAATCCCCCCTTTATTAAACAGTATAATAACTTTCCCTACCCGGCGTATCACCATTTTGCCGGATATCTTTCTAAGACTTTAGGTGTAGACTCTTTAAGCTGTTCATAAACACCCCGGGTTCTAATACAACAGTCTTTCTCACCACTAAAAAAAACACCAGGCAATAGAAGATCCGCCTGGTGTATCCATTCAGCTTATTGGATAATCTTGTGAAAGCGGGTGGATTTTCATTTCATCTATCAGCATATGCTTAGGCGCTGAAGCCATAAATAATACGGCTCGAGCGATATCGCCAACCTTCAGCAATTCCTCTTTTTCAGGCAGCCCCTGAGTTGAGCCCGCAAAGTAGGTATCGACCATCCCTGGATTCACCGTCCCCACTCTTATGCCATGCTCTCTTACTTCTTGAGCCAGCGAACCACAGAAACCCTGAACTGCGTATTTACTAGCCACATAGGCAGAACCATTAGGAATAGTATAGCGGGCGACATCCGAGGTTATCGTGATGATTGTCCCAAATTTCTGCTTCTTCATGTAAGGAATGACTGCTTTGGAGAAGTAAAAAACTCCGTGTACATTGACATCAAACAGCCTCTTCCACTCTTCTGATGTCACTTCCTCAGTCGGTTTAAAAAAACCAATTCCTGCATTATTCACCAGGAGATCCACCTTACCAAATTTCTTGGCAGTTTCCTCTACAGCTCTTAATACATCCTGTTCATTTCCGGCATCTGCCCTAATTGCATGAAGATGCTCAAATCCTTCTGCCTTTAACTTTTGGGCAGTTTCATGAATTTCCACCGAACTTCCAACTATTGCAACTTTCACTTCATTTCTCAATAATTGACGGGCAATCTCGGTTCCGATTCCTCTTGAAGCACCTGTCACGATGGCGACTTGATTTTCCAAATAACTCATCCTTTCTTGTTGTAAAATTGCGCTGCAGCTAGGTTACCTCTGACATGTCAATAATCTTAAGAATCACTTGAAGCTTGCAGTTTATTCTTTAATTCTTTATTAACTTGTTGTTCAAGGCAGAGGATTTGCCAGCCGCTGGGCA
Source organism: Bacillota bacterium (assembly GCA_051750065.1). GTDB lineage: Bacteria > Bacillota > Bacilli > Bacillales > Bacillaceae_B > Rossellomorea. The sequence continues at coordinate 40,170 of JBNJJI010000011.1, read as the reverse complement.
TAACATTCCTGCTTCGAAGCCTGTATGGTTATGTACATAACGCCCTTAAAAAACAGGAAAAGGCTGATTGCCTTATCCTGCAAAAGAGTTCACCATATTATCTATTTTTTCCATAAGTGCCTTCTTCAGTCCGCTCAGCTTCTCTTCGCTTTCGCTGAGAGATTTGCCAGTGACACTGAAGTAGAATTTTATTTTCGGTTCCGTGCCAGATGGTCTCAAACAGATCCAGGAACCATCTTCAAGAAAATATTTAATAACATTTGATTTTGGCAGTGAAATGGTTTCTTCCAAACCATCTTCAAGCGTTGTACAGGAGCTTGTTTTGTAATCCTCATATTTCACTACAGCAATTCCCTTTATTTCTTTAAGAGGATCCTCCCTGAAGGAAGAAAGTATCGACTGAATCTGCTCAGCACCTTCTTTTCCTTTTAAAGTCAGTGACTCCAAGCCTTCTTGATAGTAGCCGAATCGTTCATACAAATCCAGTAGTGCATCATTAAGCGTTTTGCCTTGCTGTTTGAAATAAGCTGCTGCTTCGACTGCCATCAGTACAGCCTGCACCGCGTCTTTATCACGTGCAAAGTCTCCAATCAAATAACCATAGCTTTCTTCATAGCCAAACAGAAATTGAAATTCCCCGGATTTTTCATAGTTTTTGATTTTTTCACCGATAAATTTAAAGCCTGTGAGGACATCCTCAACCGATACTCCATAGGACTCGGCAACTTTTCTGCCAAGCTCAGAAGTTACGATTGTTTTGAACACTCGGCCATTAGCCGGAATCTTGTCCTTCTCTTTTTTTCTGGCAAGAATATAATCAATCAGGATGGCACCGGTCTGATTGCCTGTCAGCAGGACATACTCTCCATCACTGTCTTTTACTGCCACACCAAGGCGGTCTGCATCAGGATCAGTGGCAATGAGGATATCCGCATTCCTTTCTTTTCCGTCACGAATCGCAAGTTCAAACGCTGCCTTATCCTCGGGGTTCGGAGATTTCACTGTTGAAAAATCAGGATCAGGGACAGCCTGCTCTTTGACAATATGGACATCCCTGTAACCGAATGCGTCCAAACCTCTTTCCACCATCTTCAAAGCTGTTCCATGAAGCGGTGAAAACACAATACTAATGTCTGATTCTTTGGCAATCTGCGGCTTCTCGGAGATTGAGAGAAGATGCTCAAGATAGGATTGATCAATTTCTTCCCCGATCATTTTAATGAGGCCAGCCTCTTTTAGTTCCTCTTCAGATTTAACCTGAATGACAAGCTCATTATCTATTTCATTCACTTTTGCAATCACTTCGTCCGCTTCTTTAGGAGGAAGCTGGGCTCCGTCTTCACCATACACTTTATAGCCGTTGTACTCCGGTGGGTTATGGCTCGCTGTCACCACAATCCCGGAGAATGCATTCAAAGACCTCACGGCAAAAGAAAGCTCTGGTGTCGGCTTCAATTCATCGAATACATATGTCTGGATACCATTCGAAGCCAGCGTCTTCGCTGCCTCCATTGCAAATTGGGGAGACTTATGACGACAATCATATGCGATTGCTACTCCGCGCTGCTTTGCTTCATCTCCATGAGAAATTATGTACTGAGCCAAGCCTTCTGAAGCTTTTCTCACAGTATAGATATTCATGCGGTTGATTCCGGCCCCGATTTCTCCGCGCATACCGCCAGTCCCAAACTCTAAATCTTTATAAAACGCATCTTCCAGACTCTTTTCATCATCTTTCATCTCTGTCAAAAGACTGCGCATTTCATGATCCAGTTCCTTATGGGAGTTCCACTTTTCCCAAGCTGATTTCCAATTCAAGTTAATCTCCTCCTGTCGATGACTTACTATATATAATTCTTGGTGAATGGTCCTTTTCCTTGTAAAAGATTCCGTCTTTTTTTGACAACCTTTTCATTCCCTATATTAACACAGGACATATAGTTTTGGATGGTAGGAAGCCGTATGTTTTTAAGGTACATTCTTATTGTTGGTGTCGGTTCTCCTGAGTTATTATTAGCAGAGTATCTCTCCGTTCAAGATACACTACTTCAGAGTGGTTTTCTCCTGGATTATCTCGCCATTAATTTAATTGCAAAAGAGAGCCTTTAACAAAAACAGCAAAAATTGTTGCTATCGAAATTAATGAGTCTCCTCTACGTAAAAGGGGCAGGAAGAGAAAATAGCAACAAACTTTTGGAATAGAGCCTAAAGAAAAGACCGCTGCTAAGCGGCCTTTCATCATCACTTATATTTCACTTCATACACATCATGGCGGCGGTCTTTAAGCTGTCTGACAGTACCCGATTGGCGCTGGCGGCGCAGAACTTCAAGGTCGACATCGCCAATCATCACCATTTCGATATTCGGGTTCGTTTCTCCGACAATTCCGTCGCGTGCAAACTCAAAGTCAGAAGGAGCGAAAATTCCTGATTGTGCATATTGAATATCCATATTCTCTGTCTGCGGAAGATTTCCGACAGTTCCGGAAATCACCGTGTAAATTTGATTTTCAACAGCACGTGCCTGTGCACAGTAGCGCACTCTCAAATATCCTTGGCGGTCTTCTGTACAGAAAGGCGTAAAGATAATTTTTGCCCCGCGGTCTGTTGCGATACGAGCGAGTTCAGGAAACTCAATATCGTAACAGATCTGGATAGCAATTCTTCCGCAGTCTGTATCGAATACTTTGACGCGGTCTCCTGGACTGATTCCCCACCACTTTCGTTCATTCGGAGTGATATGAATCTTATATTGCTTTTCAATCGTTCCGTCACGTCGGAAAAGGTAAGCAATGTTGTAAATTTCCTCATCTTCTTCTTCAACGAAATGAGACCCGCCAATGATATTGACATTGTAGCGAACAGCAAGATCTGTAAACAGTTCAATATACTCCTCCGTGTATTCAGTTAACTTGCGGATCGCCATACTTGGTGATTTTTCATCCAGGAATGACATCAGCTGGGAGGTGAAAATTTCCGGAAAAACAACGAAATCAGATTTAGCATCTGACGCTACATCTGTAAAATATTCAACCTGGTTCGCAAACTCTTCAAAAGAATTGATTTTTCTCATCATATATTGAACAACACAGATTCTGACAGGGTAACTTGTCTTAAAATGCCGCTTGCTTGAAGGACGGTAATCCACATTGTTCCATTCCATCAAGGTGGCATATTTTTTCGATTTCGTATCATCTGGCAAATAGTTTGGATTAATCCTCATAAGAGTAAAGCCATTCATCAATTGAAATGACAGAACAGGATCATACACTTTATGCCTGGAAACAGAGTCAACATACTCCCTCGGCGACATTTCTTCTGAATGCTTATGGAAGTTAGGAATCCGTCCGCCAATGATGATACTCTTCAGGTTCAGTTGGCGGGCAAGGTCCTTCCTTGCTTCATATAAACGATGGCCTACCTTCATCCTGCGGTAATCCGGGTGAACCATCACTTCAATTCCATAAAGATTGTATCCTTCCGGGTTGTGGTTCGTGATATAGCCGTTATCCGTTACATCGTCCCACGAATGACGGTCATCGTATTCATCAAAGTTGATGACCAAGCCTGAACAAGATCCAATAATTTCTCCTTCAAGTTCAGCCACAAGCTGCCCTTCCGGAAAAACCTCCAAGTGGCTTTCCAGATGTTCCCTCTTCCAGGGTTCCATTCCCGGGAAACAGAAACTTTGCATCTTAATGATATTCTCTATATCTTCATGCCTAGTTTGTCTTATAATCATTTTTTTCTCAAACTGAGATAAATCCAGTTTTTCAGACATTTATGTAACACTCCTTTTGCTCTCATCTTAATGTTTTACCCATGAAAAAACGGGATTCAAACTAATACGCCTCTGCTTAGGCCTGTGCGCTGGAACCCCTATGACTGAATCAAGAATCAGGTTTTTCAAATCAGCAATGATTTCTTCATTTGCCAGACTCCTGGATTCTCTATCCTCTATTTTAAACCTTAGAAAGATATGATGCATGTTTAATGACTGATAATTTGTATCGAATCGAGACTGTCGGGATTCCCAGATCCCATTCACCCTTAAAAACTTCAATGGTCCGCAGCTTTCATGAAAAAAGATATATGATGGCATTGAAGGATTTACTGAGGAACTTCTCAATCATATCACCACTGGATCGTTTGGAAAATCCCGAGTGCAAGATTTTCCTTCTGGGTATTAGGTGTTTCTCGAAATTCACATTTCAAAGCTCCGTTAATTTTAATATGCTCATTCACGGCTTCTATCAATCCGTCAGTGTCAAAATATAATACGGGAGGGAATGTTACTTCCTTTTTAGAGAGTGCAAATCTGTCAGGCATTCTGTTGAATTGTTCTCTCGACATGGCCAGAAGGATATTTTACACAATGTGGTCAACCATTTCGCCTGTGCCTCTGATAATCAAAGTATTTTTCCTGCTTGCTGCCTTCGTTTCTTGTCGTCATCTTCAGGCCCACGGCTCCATAGGGTGCGCTTGGTGCTGAGTTCAGTACTTTTCAAGTAACACAACTTTTGCGAAAAAGCTTTGAAAAATATCAGTTTATCTCTTAATATCAACGTCTATAGGATTGCTGTTTTCATCAATATTGTTCCTTTTTAAGGCTCTTTTCGTAAACTTTGTTGCTATTTGATACTAATTCCGAAAAAAATTACCATAATTCACCGGAATAACCTGGTAATCATGAAAAGAAAAGAGCTACTTTCCCCGATTAGAGAGAAATGCCCTAGTATCCGGAGATATCCAAAAGCAACAATATATGCGAAAACAGCCCTTTTTAAAGAGAAGTTGACTTTCGCTCCCGGCTAAAGAATCCGTGTCTTGGACGCCTGGAGCTTCAACCTGGTGCATAAAACAGCAAACTAAAAAAAGAGCTCTAGTGTTAAATACCCTTTTTTTATAGAGAATTTCAAATTGCATAAACACTTCTTATTTTTGTGATAAACTCAGTACAAGAGGTTTTACTTTATCTGTTCCCTCATACTATAATTTAAATTAGAACGATTGAAAGGAAACAATCATGGATAAAAAAATTGAAAACCTGTTATTTACGGCATTCGCTGCAGCATTGATTGCTGTGCTGGGCAGCTTGTTTTTTTCTGAAATCAAACAGTATGAACCTTGTGTACTATGCTGGTATCAGCGCATCATTATGTATCCGATGGCCGTCATACTTGGTATTGCTACAGTGAAAAAAGATGCTTCCATTGCCATTTACACTCTGGTTTTATCCGGAATCGGCATAGTGACTTCTCTGTACCATTACTCGCTGCAGAAAGTCGACTTTCTCTATGATACTGCTCCATCATGCGGCCGAGTGCCCTGTACGGGAGAATATATCAACTGGCTTGGATTTATCACCATCCCGTTCTTAGCATTTACCGCATTCATCATAATTTTTATATGCAGCTACTTACTATTAAAAACAGCAAGGGAGAATAGAATATGAAAAAAGTCATTATCTTTTTAGTCGTCATAATCGGTATCTTTGCGGCCATCGCAGTCGTAACCACCATGCAGCAAAACGAGGCAGCTGAAGGCAACCCCTACAATAAAACAGACCTTGATCCTGCTACCATTGATCAGCTCGATGATCCCAACTACCAAAACTTGATCCTACCGGAGGATCTTCAAACAAAACTGGAAAACGAAGAGGACGTTACGGTCTACTTCTACAGCCCGACTTGCTCTCACTGTAAAGCTACGACTCCAATCGTTGCTCCGATGGCAGAGGACATGGGAATCGACCTCGTTCAATACAATGTTCTTGAATTTGACCAAGCCTGGAATCAATTTAATATTGAAGGCACACCGACCATCATTCACTTTGAAGATGGACAAGAAACAGCACGGATCGTCAGCTCTCAAGCCCCGGAAACATTTGAGAATTGGTTTAATGAGAATGTGAAGTAGATTGTTTTGGCAGCTATAAAAAGTAGCTGGAACTGGAAAAACACTCAGAGTTTGTAAAACTTTGAGTGTTTTTTTATTGTCGCTTTAAAAAGCTTCTGAACTTCGCTGCAGGCGTAAGAACTGCTGTGCGACAATAGCAGTCAGACATTGTTTTAAACGCTATTAATTACTAAAAGATTTTATAGATAAAAATAAATCCAGAAGAAAACTCAAGGGTAAAATATGGTAAAGTAGGTATGAAAGGAGTGTTGCTGATTGAAGTTTAAAGAACGTACAGAGCCGAAGGAATTGATCATTCACAGAGCCGTAAGTTTTCGTAAAAGTATGAGTCGCGAGGAGGAAAAGTATTTTTTCAGCTTAGAGAAAGGTTTTTATGGCGAACAGCAATTCGATGCATGCCTGGAACCAGTTCTAAATGACAGGATTTTGCTGCCGGACATGCAATTTATGAAAAACAGTAATTTCGCTCAAATTGACACCATTCTCCTCACCTCGCAACTGACCTATCTATTTGAAGTGAAGAACTTTGAAGGTGACTTCATTTTGGAAGGAGATAACTTAAATCGGATCGACGGAACTGACTTTAAAAATCCGCTTCTCCAGATGAAAAGAAATGAACCCCTCATTCGCAATATGTTACAAAGCCTTGGTTACAATATCCCTATAGTATCTTTAGCTGTCTTCGTTAATCCTCATTTTCATCTATACAACGCGCCACGTGACCTGCCTATCATTTATTCCACCCAGCTGCCTCGTTTTATTGAAAAACTGCACCAAAAACCTTCCAAATTGAATAGGACCCATATCGATCTCGCAAGGAAACTAGTTTCCCGTACTCTCGCTGAAAATCCATACGAGCGCTTACCTGACTTTAATTACGACGAACTGAGGAAAGGCATTGTTTGTCCTAGTTGCGGGAACTTTTACCACTACTATTCAGTAATATTAAAGTGCGCCCACTGTAACGGTTATGAAGAATCACTTACAGCTGTTTTGCGGAATTTAGAGGAGTTCAGACTGCTGTTCCCACAGAGGAAGCTTACTGTATCGCAAGCCTATGATTGGTGCGGAATTGTTAAGGATAAGAGGACCATCCGGAAAATATTGGACACAGATTTTAAATTGATTTCTAAAGGGAGAGGTTCTTACTACTCAAAATAAGTAAATTTCCCTCTAAATATGAGATTACTAAGCCTTCATGACAAGTTTATAAGAAAACATAGTATTACTTTGTAAAATTGAACTATGAATTATGGAGTCTATCTTTTTGATGCTAAGTTTTTCTGCTAATCGTACCATCTCGTCGGGATTATCTCGTTTGGATGCTGCGTTTTTCTGCTAATCGTAGCATTTCATCGGGATTATCTCGTTTGGATGCTGCGTTTTTCTACTAATCGTACCATTTCCTCGGGATTCTTTCGGTTTGATGATACGTTTGCTGCTAATCGTAGCATTTCATCGGGATTATCTCGTTTGGATGCTACGTTTTTCTGCTAATCGTATCATTTCATCGGGATTCTCTCGTTTGGATGCTACGTTTTTCTGCTAATCGTATCATTACTTCGGGATTCTCTCGGTTTGATGCTACGTTTTTCTGCTAATCGTAGCATTTCATCGGGATTCTCTCGCTTTAATGATACGTTTTTCTGCTAATCGTACCATCTCGTCGGGATTATCTCGTTTGGATGCTGCGTTTTCGAGCTAATCGTAGCATTTCATCGGGATTCTCTCGTTTTGATGCTACGTTTTTCTGCTAATCGTATCATTTCATCGGGATTCTCTCGTTTGGATGCTACGTTTTTCTGCTAATCGTATCATCTCCTCGGGATTCTCTCGGTTTGATGCTACGTTTTTCTGCCAATCGTAGCATTTCATCGGGATTCTCTCGTTTGGATGTTACGTTTCTCTGTTAATCGTACCATCTCCTCGGGATTCTTTCGTTTGGATGCTACGTTTTTCTGCTAATCGTACCATTTCATCGGGATTCTCTCGGTTTGATGCTACGTTTTTCTGCTAATCGTAGCATTTCCTCGGGATTTTTTCGGTTTGATGCTACGTTTTTCTGCTAATCGTACCATTTCCTTGGGATTCTTTCGTTCTGTTGATACGTTTTTCTGCTAATCGTATCATTTCCTCGGGATTCTATCGGTTTGATGTTACGTTTTTCTGCTAATCGTACCATTTCATCGGAATTATCTCGGATTGATGCTACGTTTTCGAGCTAATCGTAGCATTTCATCGGGATTCTTTCGGTTTGATGATACGTTTGCTGCTAATCGTAGCATTTCATCGGGATTCTCTCGTTTGGATGCTGCGTTTTTCTGCTAATCGTACCATACATTTTCTACTAGCTAATCAACAAAAAAAACCACCAAGCTCAATGCACTCAGTGGTCGATCATCCTGCCAATGGCAGAATATAGAGGAGAATTACAAGATGTAATCAACGAAGAGATTGGTGAGGATCTCTTCTTGATTATTTATAAGTATGTCCCTACATACCTCTTTTATACTTAAATACCGAATTTTTTTTAAACAAGCAGTTGGTTGGCTGGTTTAGCGTAAACACTGACTTTGTCTGGGTATTGGTAGCATTCCTGAAAGTGGTTTAGTTCAAAAGGAAAGAAGAGGTTAAAGCCCCTTAGGATGCTAAGATTATGTTCATACATTTCCTCGTAATCGGATTTTACGGCATCCGTCTCGATTAAGGAGATGAGAGTTTGAAGACTGGAGATTACTTGGAATGCTTCTTTTAAAGTACCGTTATACCTGGTGTAGTCGGTATTTGTATGTAATACTTCCAGTTGTTCAAATTGCTCGATTTCTTCATCTGTAAAATAACGAGGGAAAATAGTACAATAAATGTACGTAATAAGTTCTTGAATTGTTTCTTCCTGCTCCTCTGTGGAGGCCAATAGGATCTTCACTTTAAACCCACCTTTGTAACGTTTGTCATCTTTATGTAATAGTATTCTTAGAATACCATAAATATAGTTCTTTCCGGGTGGTAATTATAGCCATGGTGACATCAGAACTAAATGTTTCAAAGGATAATATACCTATATAATAGCGCTATTAATTAGTAAAAGGGAGTTTTTTGATGAAACAACAGGTAAAAGGACCTGATTTTATTATTTCCATTCCAAGAAAATGGGATAATGTTACAGCAGAAGTACTGATGCGGGAGGTTTGGCAGGCTCCTAAAAAAACCGTTCATGAGCTGAGGATGGACAAAGCGGTTTCCTTGAATGGAACCCCTGTTAATTGGACTCAACCGCTTAGAGAAGGAGATCAGCTTCATTTTTCTATCACAGAAAAAGATTTTGGGGTAATTCCTGCGGAGATGCCACTTCATGTCCTTTATGAAGATGCGCATATGTTGATCGTCAATAAACCTGCAGGAATGAATACGCATCCAAATGACCCTGCCGCAGAACAAGACACTCTTGCGAATGCTGCTGCCTGGCATCTTCAGCAAAATGGCGAAAAAGCAGAAGTCCAGCATATCCACCGGCTTGACCGGGATACAACTGGAGCCGTCATTTTTGCCAAACATGCCTTGGTTAAAGGAATTTTGGATCGCCTTCTTGCAGAAAGGAAGATTAAAAGAACTTACTGGGCAATTGTTCACGGCTTGGTTAAGAAGAAAAAAGGCACTATAGATCAAGCAATCGGCCGTGACAGACATCATAATACACGCAGACGGGTATCTCCATCGGGCCAGGCTGCAACCACTCATTACCAAGTCCTGGAATACAATAAAAATAAAGGGCTCAGTTTGATTCAACTGGGACTGGATACCGGCAGAACCCATCAAATCCGTGTTCATATGTCATCCATTGGGCACCCTCTTGCAGGAGACACGCTGTATGGAGGAAAAGCAATCGTAAAGCGGCAGGCCCTTCATGCAAAGCATATTGAGCTTCTTCACCCGCTGACTGAGGAAAAAGTATCTTTAGAAGCTCCTTTTCTTGATGAGCCGCCTCTCTTTCAGGCATTATTTGACCGTTCATAGATAATTGCCTTTAAGGATTTCCCTTTCCCAGTTCGTTCTTCTCGCATTAGAAAAGCAGGCATCCGAGTGGATGCCTGCTTTTCTAATGCTCTTATTTTAAACCGTTTTTAACAGCTTCTGTTACAGCTACAGTACGTTTTGCCTGATGCTTGACAGCTGCTTCCACATCCTCGACCATGTTGCCTTCTTGGTCGACTGTGACGCTTGTGCCGTAAGGGTTTCCGCCTGATGCGAATATCACTGGGTCAGTGTAACCCGGTGCAGCAAGAATCGCACCCCAGTGCATCATTGTTGTGTAAAGTGCAAGGATAGTCTGTTCTTGACCTCCGTGTGCATTGGCTGCAGAAGACATTCCGCTCACTACTTTATTCGCCAGTTTCCCTTGTGCCCAAAGGCCCCCAGTAGAATCAAGGAATTGCTTGACTTGGCCTGGTACGTTTCCGTAACGAGTCGGTACGCTGAAAATGATGCCGTCTGCCCATTCAAGGTCGGCTGTAGTTGCAACAGGAACGTCCTTTGTATTTTCAAGATGCTGTTTCCAAGCCGGGTTTGAGGAAACAGCCGCTTCTGGTGCGATTTCTTCAACTCTTAATAATTTTACTTCTGCACCTGCTTCTTTTGCTGCCTCTTCTGCCCACTGTGCAAGCTTATAGTTGGTGCCTGTAGAACTGTAATAAATTACCGCAATATTTGCCATTTTAAAATCTCTCCTTTTCCTTCTCTATATTTTTAACCTGAAACAGGTTAAATTCTTACCGAAGCCTCGGTGGTCTACACTCAGTCGCTACCTCATAGATTTCCCTATGTAGCTCGAGATAAACTTTTCGAATTCTTTTATTACGAAAATATTTATCTTTAATTCGAGATAATTATATCGTCTCTACAGCTTGTCTGTCAAATAAGAAAATTAAATCTTTTCAGAGTTACTCACTTTAGTACGTTAAAGCACTAAGAGGGACTGTCCCTCTTAGTGCTTTAACGCGGTGAAATTTAGAAGTCGAAGTTGTCAGGATCTGCCCCGAACCTTTCGTTCATATTGAGTGAGTTAATTTGGGTCATGTCTTCAAGTGTAAGACTGAAGTCAAAGATATCGCTGTTTTCCTTCATTCGGCTTTCGTGAACTGTTTTAGGGATAATGATAACCTCATTCTGCAAGTGCCAGCGCAGAATGATCTGTGCAGGTGTTTTACTATATTTTCTTGCTAAATGGGTCAAAGTGGGTTCCTTCAGAAGTTTTCCTCGTGCAATCGGTGACCATGCTTCTACAGCAATGCCGTTAGCGTGGCAGTATTCTCTTAAAGTCTGCTGACTTAATCTTGGGTGAAGTTCCACTTGGTTTATGGTCGGCTTTTCATTGCTTCCTGTCATTAAGTCTTCCAAGTGGTGCTCCTTGAAGTTACTGACACCTATCGCCTTAACAGTTCCTTCATCATATAAACGCTCCAGAGCTTTCCAGGTATCTTTATATTTCTCAGCGACCGGCCAGTGGATCAAATAGAGATCAAGATAGTTCATGTCCAGTTTTTTCAGACTGTCTTCAAAGGCTCGCAATGTCGCATCATAGCCCTGGTCAGTATTCCAAACCTTGGACGTAATGAACAGGTCTTCCCTTCCTGATCCGGATTCTTTTACAGCTTGGCCGACGCTTTCCTCATTATTGTAGAGAGAGGCTGTGTCAATTGATTTATAACCTAGGTTTATAGCTGTTTTAATGGCACTCACTGCCTCTTCGTGCTCTTCCATTTGATAGACTCCAAGACCTAAATAAGGAATTTCAACCCCGTTATGCAGCTTAAAAGTGCTTTGCAGATTCTTTTTCATTAGCATTACCTCCTTCCTTCCATTGTACAAATCCTCTTATAAAAACGCTAAAAAAAAGCCCATTCCGGTTAAAGGAAAGGGCTTTTTCATCCTGCCTGCATAATACATTCAGAACACCGCTTATTTTCAATGAGTTTTAATTCAACAGAAAATCTGATTTGTTTTTTCCGAAGAAATAAAGCCTGTGCAGCGGTCTGGTCATCCCGACATAAAGAAGTTTTATATCTAACTCGTTTTCTTCTTTATACTGTTCATCAATTGAGGCGATGATAACAGCGTCAAATTCGAGACCTTTTGATAGATAAGAAGGAACGACGACGACCTTATCTTTCGGAATGCTCCCCTGTTCGGCAAGAAGCTTCACGCCTGCCGGGAATCTTTTTTCTAGAATAGCGGCAATCTTTTCGCAGTCTCTCATTGTTTTGCCTATCACAGCAAATGTCTGGAAATCCTCTTCTTCCCGCAACTTGGAGATCATCTTGGAAAGTCCCTCTGCTAATTCTTCTTCCTCTGTATAAGGGAAGAATTCTGGTTTATCACCGTGCCGCACAACCGGATGAACTTGAGGAAATTTAGCAGGCAGCTTTTTTAAAAGTTTATTAGCTTCTTCCATGATTTCAATTGTTGTCCGGTAGCTTTTTTGCAGTTCTGTATAGGTCGCACGCGGAAAGATTTCTTTATAAACCGGTTCCCATGATTTCAACCCGCGATAGGAGTGAATACCTTGTGCCAGATCGCCAACAAGGGTGAACATGTCAGTTTGCAGTGCCGTTTTCAGTGCATACAGCTGCATGTAGCTGTAGTCCTGTGCTTCATCGATAACGACATTTTTCGCTTTATAAAAAGAATCGATTCCATAAAGAGCTGTCTGCAAGTACAACAGTGGAGCAAGGTCTTCCATTTCATAAGTCTTTTTCTTTAACCTCTTCAGGGTATATTCACAAATTTCCCGTGCCTGTGCAGTGGAAAGCTTTCCGTTGCTGTATTGAACAAGTTTATCCCAATCAGAAAATAATTCCTCATAATATTGAAAAAGTGTCTTTTTTTCGAATTGTTTCATGTACTGAGTCAAGCCAGTCCTGATCGACTTCTGAACAGCTTTCATTCTTTCCGCTTTTTTATCAAGCGCTATGGAAATATACTCTTTTCGATTGGCTGCGTCTTTTTTATGATAAAGAGCTTTTTCAATCTTTTCATCAAAAAATGTCTCTACTTTATCAACCATCATCTTCTTGTTGGACCGCACATAGCTTTGCAGCAGCAGCTTCAATTTTTCAACCCTTCTGTAAAGTGGCATGTACGTATAATCATCTTTTAAAAGAGAGGTGAATTTCTTCGCCGAGAAAAGCCGGTATTTATCAATGACAAAATCCTTCTCAGGGTAAAAGCGGGTTTCAATGTCGGCGATATAGGCATCCAGGATCTTTCTTAAATCCCTTGACCCTTTCCAGCCTGAAATCCAGGCTGCCTGCTTAGCTTCCTCGTCCGTTTTTTCGATCAGGGAGATCAATTTGTTATCCTCAGCGAGCTTCAGTTCCTTTTCCAGGCAGGTCATCACATAATCACTGAAGGTCGTCTGGCGCACTTTTTCCACACCAAGTTCCGGAAGAGCTTCCGAGATGTAGTCAATGAAAAGGTTGCTGGGCGCAAGGATCATTAATTGACGCGGATCGAAATGCTGTTTGTAGTTGTAGATAAAGTAGGAAATCCTGTGAAGGGCAATGGTTGTCTTACCGCTTCCAGCTGCGCCCTGGACAATGATTGGTTTATTCAAGTCAGCACGGATGATTCGGTTTTGTTCCTCTTGAATAGTTGAGATAATTTCGGTCAAGCGGTTGCTGGAGCTTTTCGAAAGCGACTCTTGAAGAAGTTCATCGGTTGTGGTCAAATCAATATCCCGGATTTCTTCCAGGCTGCCGTCCTCGATCATATATTGTCTCTTCAGGGAAAGGTAACCTTGATAGGTTTCATCTTCAGCTTCATAAGAAACATTACCGATCCTGCCCTCATAATAGAGGTTGGCAATAGGAGAGCGCCAGTCCACGATGATTTGCTCTTGGTTTTCTCGCTGATAAAGCGACGTTTTTCCAATATAATGCCTTTCTTCTTCCTCGGAATCATCATGCTTAAAATCGATTCTGGCGAAATAAGGTTTCTTCTTGGCTTTAAGAAGTGCTTCCAACTCCTCCTTGGACATCTCAAAAAAGCTTGCGTTGGTCAGGATATCGATATAGGCGGCGGAAGACTCCAGCCAGTCGACATCACCGAAGGCACTTTCTATATTCTCTTTGAATTTGTCTTTGCTTGTCTGGGCAGTTTGAATAACAACATCGATGTAGCGTTTCGTAAATTCGAGCCTGTCTTTTTCCTTAAGAAAATCGGGGTGGTATTGTGTTTCGTTCGTCATGTATTTCTCCTTTCCATGTGATTTCAGCCGCAATGGAGAAAGTTGACAATTATGTAGGCGTTTTAGTGAGCAGAAGAATATATTATCAGAAAAGTGGAACGAATACAATAACTATTCTTATAAAAAGAATGGTCTCATATGGATGCGGTGCGAACATCACTTACAGGGGTGGTCGTTTTATCATCTCACCTCCCAGCAGCCTGCCGATGCCCACACTAAAAGAGAGACTGGCACCTCAAGGCATCAGTCTCTTTTCTTAAATCGTATAGATGTCCTTCTTCCTTTAACTGGCGGCAGGTCATCGTCTTTTTCATCCTGCATTTTTTTCAGGAGTTCCCTGATTTCTGTAAGTACTTCCAATTGAGTTGCCGACTTGATTTCATATGCTTTGCCTTTTCCGCGCAGCCGATTAAAGACTTTGATCATGAGAAAGATTGACGCTGCGACAAGGAAGAAGTCCACCAGCGTTTGGATAAATGCACCATAATAGATTACCTCTGCCTTGATTCTATAACTTAGTCCTGCAAAATTGACTCCGCCAAAAAGGATTCCTATTACTGGCATCATCATATCTTTTACCAAGGATTCGACTATTTTGCTGAAAGCTGCTCCGATCATGACAGCCACAGCCAAATCAAAAACATTTCCTCTTGAGATGAACTCCTTGAATTCTTTAAACATGATGTCCTCCATGCCCGTTACAATTTTTAACCTTGTAACACCTTATGCAGGGGAACACTTCTTAAGAAGCAAGATCTTGTGGAGGAATAATCCCTTTGAAAGAATTGACTTTTACAATATAAACAATTTCAACAATCGTACCTAGAATAAGAGCTGCAATAAGAAATGCCGACACAATATCGTTGAAAATCAAAATAGGCGGAAGTGCCATGATGGTAATCAAATTAAATACAAGGTAAAAAGTTTTGAATCTTGATATGGACCTTCGCTGTTCATCATCATCCTTCGCCAGCTCGAGCAGGGCGGACAAAAGATTCATATGAAAGAAAAGCGACAGAAGTGAGACGATTCCACCCGAAAGAATGTACCAAGAGGCATGCGGGCTGGTTTCATTTAATTGAATGTTGGTGAATCCGAAAATTTCCGTGATGGATAATAGACCAAGTATGACAGCAGCAGTCTTTGCATATGCCTTCCACTTTGAATAGGGAAGTTCCTGCAGCCCCTTGTATAAAAGAATATATCCGATTCCATCATGAACAAGATCAAAAGTGACAATCTTGAAATCAATCAACAAAAAAATCAGGCCCCAGACAAGTAATTTGATTCCCTTTTCTATCACTGCTCTCCCTCCTCCCTTTGATTCTTGAGTTCTTTAATCTGTCTGGAGGTTAAATAGGGTTGTTCAGTAATCCGGATCAAACCTTGCTCCACCTCTTCATTTCCTATTTTAAATGTCCCAATAATATCTGCATCTATCGCATGGATATCATTTTTATACATAAGCGATTTATCCACCATGGCATTCACTTTAAGCATTTCACCTGATGCCGCCCCTATTGGAAGGTCGATCTTCTCTGAGTTCACTTTTTCTTTAGAAGACATTAATTGATCGTGATTCATAGATCCAGAATTCATTTTCTCAGACTTTTCCACATCCAATTTAAAAACAGGGTTCAAAATATCAGGAAAAGGAAGGGAAATTCTTGTCAATTTACTATCTCTCAGGACGTTCCCAACTGTGTAGGATTCTCCGTTATTGCTGCTTCCACTAGTAGAAAAATTTACAACCTGCTCTTTTGAATCCCTTCCTTTCATGGGACTTAACTTAATCATCCCTATATCTCCTTCAATTGCTGTACCATTAGAAAAATTAAATATCAAGTTATCGAGAATCACTTCTTTCTCTTCTATACCTTTGATTCTGAGGATGGCTTCGTGTTGTTTATAAATTCCTTCTATATGGGTCACAGAATCGTGCTCTACAAATATCATTTGATTAGGAAGTGCTTCTGATTGTACGCTGATCAACTGAAAATGCTCATCTCGATTGGTAATATAATACAAAGAGATATAATCCACATTTGATTGGAAGAACTCCTTCTCATAATAGTGGGTTAAAATTAATGGCTTTTGAAGCTGCAAAGATTTCAAGTATGTAGAAAAGCCGCCGAATAAGAGGCCAAACGCCAGCATGAGAAAGACCAATGTTTTTATTTTCATTCCTCAACCCCCTTCCTTTTATTCTATCAGAAGAACAGTCTCTAAAGACCTCTCAGCACAAAACAAAAGCGTAAGCGCCCTGATCAGCCCCGACAGGCAAATGCTCCCAAGAGAAAAAAAGGCGGTCTTTCCTTTTATTCTCTTGGGACATTTGACCCCGAGGGGCTGGGCGCTGAAGCTGGACGAGAACAAAAGCGTAAGCGCCCTGATCAGCCCCGACAGGCAAATGCTCCCAAGAGAAAAAAAGGCGGTCTTTCCTTTTATTCTCTTGGGACATTTGACCCCGAGGGGCTGGGCGCTGAAGCTGGACGAAAACAAAAGCGTAAGCGCCCTGATCAGCACCGACAGGCAAATGCTCCGAAGCTGGACGCGGATAACTTAGTTAGAGTTTTCCACAAGGATGAATTCAATAAATTCCTTCACATTTAAAAAAGCAAGTGCCCCGAGAATTTCGAGCGTGTTAAAAAGAACTAATATTCCGCCCCCCATTTTGTGGATACTACCTATAGACTGAGCTGCCTCGCATAAAATCCTGCTCCTCTTTTATGTACTGTCTGAAGTCCGATCCTTGACGAGCAAGGACATCTTCTATAAGATGTCACTATTAATCCTTACATAGAGTAAGTGAACTACTAAATGAAACAATAATTCAGGGGGTTATCAACTTGGAAAACATCTTTGATGCAATGACAGAAAGACGTTCAACCAAAAATTATAATCCAACCAAAGAGATCTCCACAGATGAACTTGTAGAAATACTCGAATTGGCTGGAAGAGCACCGTCTGCTTGGAACTTGCAACAATGGCATTTCCTAACTTTCCACAATAAAGAGGCTCAGGAAAAACTTCTGCCCATAGCTTACAATCAGCAGCAAATCACTGATGCTTCTGCTGTCATCGCAGTCCTTGGTGATCTCGAAGCAAATAAAAATGCTGATCCCGTTTTAGATCCTTCTATTGAAAAAGGTGAAATGTCTCAAGAATTAAAAGAGGTACTTGTAAGGCAAATTGAAGGTGCCTATTCGCGTGAGCAATATCCTCGCGACGCAGCATTCAGCAACGCCTCTCTAGCCGCGATGCAATTAATGCTGGCTGCCAAGGGAAAAGGCTGGGACACTTGCCCAATCGGTGGATTCAATCCTCAGAAACTAATGGAAGAATTTGATGTATCTCCCCGTTATGTACCTATTATGCTGATTACTATCGGAAAACCCGTCAAAGAGGCACGCAAGACTGACCGCCTTGATATTAAGAGCCTTATTACATGGGCTAAATAAGATCAACAAAAAAGATGCTGAGATTAACGGGTTCTGTTTTCTAGTGCAAAATTTAAAATTACAGACCAAAAGGAGTGGCAAATCGTATTGTCACTTCTTTTTTCTTGATTTAACAGTATTCTTGCTGGTAAACCTGTTTAATTGGTTGTTGTTGTTGTTGTTGTTGGATGAAAAGTAAACTGTTGTGAGGCGAGAGCACTGATTTCCACTCCAGGTGCGTGACTCCGCGGGGCGTGCGGTGAGCCTCCTCGGCTTCGCCTGTGGGGTCTCACCTGTCACGCTAGTCCCGCAGGAGGTCTCGCACCTTCCGTTCCAATCAAATCATTGCTAGCTTTTTTATTATTTACTACCTTTCATTTATATTAATATTGGCAATGAAAGAGTTTAAGAATTTGTGCCACAATTATTGAAGAACAAATAGTTCTGTCATTTGCTATTTAGGCTACATTTGGCTGACAACAGGAGCTGCCAGCCAATTTACGTTATTCTATTTTTAAAAGCTCTTTGGTAACTCCCCGAATGATTTGTGGAAGTGTCTCAAATGTATATGGTTTATAGACTCTCTCTGTCCATTGGTGCCCATCTTTTCCGTAAACTCCGATATTAATGGAGGGAATGTTGAGTTCACGGATGCGGTCAATCGGAACGGGATATAGTGATTCGATCATCGGCATATTGTCTTTAAAGGCTTCAATTTCTTCATCGCTTTCATGGAGAGAAAGAAAGCTTCCATCTGCAAGATAAGGAAAGAAGCGTTTTATTTCAAATTCTTCGCCTGTTTCTTCAGCGGTTTTTTTCAAGCATTTCTTTAAAACTGTATTTACTTTCTTACCATATTCATTTTCGCTGCTTAAGTAATTGTGCGGCAGGAACGGCGGTGCAAAGAAGATAATGACCCTGGGCGTTTTATCAGGATCGAGCTGCTGAAGCGCTTCAACAATGGAGAAGGCGATTTCACGGCGGTCTTCCCCCTTCATTTTTTGTAGTGTTTCATTCATCACCTCTTCAGGATTGAACCCTCTTTCACTCAGTTCCTGTACAAAATCTTCGAAAGCAGTCACCTCCACCTTCCAAGATACCTCTCTTTCAGGAAAGCCATGAAGACTGCGGTATTTTTCGTATTTTTCTTTTGAAGAAACCTCCAATTCCTTGACTGATTCCTTCGCGATTACCAAAAGCTCTTCCAGTACCTCTTTAGAAGTTTTTTTATAAACAAAATAGTTGAAATACATTCTTGTTTCAAGTGGTGTCTGCACATTATAAACGGTTTTCTTGTCTTTAAAATACAGACAGGAAGGAGGCAGAACAAACTCCCCTTCTATGTCTTCAAGCAAATCGATATTCTGGTTGACTTGCAGATTTATATGAGAAGCGATTCGTGTAGGGTCAATGGAAGTCAGGATATCACCAACATGAGCTTCACGCCCTGCGATATAAAAACAAGGAAGCAGCTTTCCGGCCGCACCGGTATAAATATATCTTTTGCAATCACCGTCATACACAGGCGATATGAAGTCATTATTGATTGCAGCGAGAAACTGAGTTCCTTCCATCTTCATACGATACAATTCATCGATGGCAGCAATCATTCCCGCATGTTCACTTTCTTCATCAGGATTAAACAAGAAAAGCAAGTTTCCTTCCAGATCTTCATGTCTGGTTGAAAAATAGAGAAGATTGGCCAAGTGTACTGCTATCCCGCTTTGCATATCAAGCGAGCCCCTTCCAAACATCCATTTACCTGACTGAGCATCTTTCTTCACTTTTTCGTCTCCATCAAAGTCAGAGAAATAGCGCTCAAGGAATTCTGGATCATGTGCGTGAGGTTTTAGAATGCCAAAATCGTCTGTGCCAACAGTGTCCAGATGGCCATGAAACAATAAAGTTCGTTCTGATTTTCCACTGATTTTCGCAAAAACATTGAAGCGTCCGTGTTCATCACCCGGAACAGGCTGAGTCCAAAGATTTTCAGGGTGCTGCTGAAAATAAGGAAATGTTTCAATGATCTCCTTGATCTGCTCAGCCTTTCTTCTTTCTCCATCAGTATTATTGTAACTTTCATGATCTATTAGCGTTTCTGTTAACAACTCAATCTGGTCGTAGACAGATTTCCCTTGAAGTACACTATACAATTCCTGAACACCCTTTCATTTCTGTGTTTTTACCATCTTATCGAAGTCATCCTCCATTTGGAAGTGATAGCAGTTTAAAAATTTCATAGTTTTTAAGAATACTCTTGAAAAAATGTATATAAACGAATATTATATAATTTGTGTTTAAAAATCGTTCGTCTTTTTGGAGGTTTTCCCTATGTTTAAATTAAGTGAGCACAATACGGATGTCAGAACTGAGATCATCGCAGGTGTAACAACCTTTTTGACAATGGTATACATAGTAATCGTCAATCCGGTTATTTTAGCAGATGCCGGTGTGCCTTTTGACCAGGTATTCACGGCTACAATCATTTCGGCTATTGTCGGAACATTATGGATGGCACTGTTTGCCAACTACCCGATTGCCATTGCACCCGGAATGGGACTAAATGCGTATTTTACCTACTCTGTTGTTGGAGGCAATGAGAACATCACCTTTGAAACAGCTTTTGCAGCGGTATTTGTGGCTGGTATCATCTTTATTATTTTATCTTTAACACCTTTTAGAAAAAAACTTATTGAAGCAATACCTGAGAACTTAAAACATGGAATCACTGCTGGTATTGGTTTATTCATTGCTTTTATAGGCTTGCGCCTTACAGGAATTGTCACTTCTCACCCAGAAAACCTTGTAGCTCTAGGAGATCTTCATTCTTCTTCAGTAGTGCTGGCCCTGATTGGCTTGGCGGTCACTTTGGTTCTGATGGTACGGAAAATTCATGGTGCCCTGTTCCTTGGCATGATCGTAACGGCAATTATCGCTTTCTTTACAGGTGATTTGAGGTTTGAAGGGATTGCCTCACTACCTTCACTTCCCGAAGGATTAATTGTTGCTAACCCTGTTACGGCCTTTGCCGAAGTGTTTCAGCACAGCTTGTATGCTGTCGTATTCTCCTTCCTGCTTGTGACGATTTTTGATACTACGGGAACAATGATCGGTGTAGCTGAGCAGGCAGGATTAATGAAAGGAAAATCTCTGCCTCGCGCAAGAGCAGCACTACTTGCAGATTCTGCAGGAACAACTATTGGTGCCATGTTTGGTACAAGCCCGACTACAGCTTACATCGAATCGTCTGCAGGTGTTGCCGCAGGAGGAAGAACGGGATTAACTTCTTTGACCGTTTCCATCCTGTTCATAGCAGCAGCCTTCTTCGGCCCGCTTGTTAGTGCAGTGTCAGGCATCTCGGCCATTACTGCTCCCGCTTTGATCATCGTCGGCAGTCTGATGATGGGTAGCATCTCTCATATTAAATGGGGAGAAATGGATGAAGCATTTCCTGCCTTTTTGATCATCCTCAGCATGCCGTTGACATCCAGCATTGCAACAGGAATTGCTCTGGGATTCATCTCTTATCCACTGCTGAAAGTGGTCAAAGGACAATGGAAGCAAGTCCACCCGCTTGTATACCTGTTCGCCGTACTTTTCATGTATCAATTGGCCTTCCTTCCTCATTAATATGTATCACTCTAAGCCTGGACTTCCTAAGTGGAGTTCAGGCTTTTTGTTTAACGCGTTAAAGCATTAAAAGGGACAGTCCCTCTTCGCGCTTTAAAGGATTAAAGTATTATGCCTCTTTTATTAAAAAGTTTCTTGTTCAAGTTCAGGTTCTTTGCGATTTACCCTCCTTCATCTATCCAAGCCAGCAGCTCCTAGGAACATGAGTGAAAGAGATTACTTCCATATCAGCATGTCAGAAAAAATTTCTTATGTTGATCCTCAAAACACAGTCAGCCGCATACAGCTTTGCAGCTCACTGCAATACCACGCGTCACTTTTCAGCCGCATTTTAACTATTTACACTTATATTGTGAACATCATGGGAAAAACTTTAAAAGGCATTAATTTTTCTGGTGATTTTTCGAAAAAAATGTGTTATATTTAACTTGTGAAATATTTCACAATATATTTTTCACATATATTAAACTATATATACTACCATAACTACAACGACCATAAACCAACCTTTCACATTTCAAAAAATCTAAAACAAGGGTGATTTCATTGAGAAACTTCAGAAGTAAAGTCGCTTTAATTGGAACTGGATTTGTAGGATCAAGTTATGCCTTTGCACTATTGAATCAAGGTGTGGCCCGCGAACTTGTGCTGATAGACCTGAATAAAGAAAAAGCAGAGGGCGATGCACGTGATTTGAATCATGGACTTCCCTTCTCTTCTCCAATGAAGATCAGGGCTGGTGATTACAGCGACTGCAGCGATGCGGATCTTGTTGTCATTACTGCAGGTGCAAACCAGGCACCTGGTGAAACCCGTTTGGACCTTGTTGATAAGAATATTAAAATTTTCAAAAGTATAGTCGACCAAGTAATGGAGAGTGGATTTGACGGTATTTTCCTCGTAGCCACAAATCCTGTCGATATACTGACTTATGCAACATGGAAGTTCTCTGGACTGCCAAAAGAAAGAGTGATCGGTTCTGGGACAATTCTTGATACAGCCCGCCTGCGTTATCTTGTTGGAGAACATTTTGATATTGATACCCGCAATGTCCATGCGTATATCATGGGAGAACATGGAGATACTGAATTTCCTGTTTGGAGCCACGCGACCATTGGAGCCAGTCCACTGAGCGAAATAATCGATATGGACTCTCCTCAAATAAAAAAAGAGCTTGAAGAAATATTTATTAATGTACGTGACGCCGCCTACCATATTATTGAGAGAAAAGGCGCTACCTATTATGGGATCGCAATGGGGATGGTGAGAATCACAAAGGCGATTTTCAATAACGAAAGCAGCATTCTAACCGTTTCTGCGTTATTAGAAGGAGAATACGATATGGATGACCTCTATATCGGGGTTCCAGCTATCATAAATCGCAATGGAATCAGGAAAGTAATTGAAATGCCTCTTAACCAAAAAGAGAAAGAACAATTTAGCCACTCTGCAACTACGTTAAAAAACGTCATTGACACTGCTTTTAAAAAATAAAGCTTTCCGGCACCCCGGGATCCGACACCAGGCACAGGCGTCTGCCCCTCTGCATATAGTGAAAATGACTATATTTGAGAGGGGTATTTTCTATGTTTGATTATCGGCAATTACAGTTTCCTGGTTTTCCCCCGGGCCAAGGCGGACCTGGATTTCCTTCCTATCCCCCTGGTGGCGGGCAAGGACAAGGTTTCCCAGGTTTCCCTCCAGGACAGGGGCAGCAAGGGATGGGACAAGAGCAAATGCAGGCTCCTCCTGGACCTCCACCTTCGTTTACACCAACACAGGCGACAGCACAAACACTGAGCACAGGAGCACAAGGACCAAGCACATTTGCAGTAGATCCCGGAGCAATCCGAAGATGCCTGTTCCGTTACACCTATCTCTGGCTCACCAGCGGGCAGTCTTTCTGGTTTTACCCTACTTTCATAGGGCGTCAGTCAATTTCCGGTTTTAGATGGACCGGATTCAGATGGGTTTTCTATGGAACCGACCTGCGGAGAGTCCGTTCCTTTCAGTGCTTTTAGGTGATGAGCATGTATTATCAGCAGCCGTACAGGAACCTTCCGGAAAATAAGAGCCGTAGAACAGTCACCGTCACAGGCGAAAAAACAATCGACGTTATGCCTGATATGGCCATTGCCCAAATTGGAGCAGTGACCAGTGATAAGGAATTAACTGAAGCACAACGAATGAATACAGAGATAAGCATGTCTATCTTAAATTCATTTAAACAAAATGGAATCGATGATAAGGATGTTCAAACATCCACCTATCAGATTTATCCACAGTATGATTATCAGGATGGAAAGCAGATATTCCAAGGCTACGAGGTCATTCAGGTCTTTTCTGTGAAAATCAGAGACATTGAAAAAATTGGGGAAATTATTGATGATGCGGTGCATAGTGGAGCAAATGTTATAGAAAGGGTTCAATTTGCTATAGCGGACCCCGGTGTCTTTTATCAGCAGGCATTGACGGAAGCTTATGAGGATGCGTATGAAAAGGCACAAGTCCTTGCCGCTTCCTCCGGGACCACACTGAATCCTGTTCCGCTTGAAATCAATGAAGACAGCAGCATCCCAATGATACCCCCACCTGGCAAAGCATTTGTTCTGGCTGCCGAAAGCACGGCACCCATTCAGCCTGGAGAGGTTGGAATTACTGCCCGGTTGACGGTTAAGTATAAATTGATATAAAAAACATTTTTGTATCAGGTTCTGTTTTCGAGTACAAAATTAAAAATTACACATCAAAAGGAGTGCCAAATCGTATCGATTTTAGCACCCTTTTTTCTTGATTCAACGGTATTCTGGCTGGTGAATCTGTTCAATTAGCAATGCAAAATATACCCTGAATAGCAAATGACAGAACTGATTATTCTTCAAAATTTGCGGCACAATATCCTATACACTTTCATTCACGTTATTAATTTAAATGAGAGAGTAAAGTATATATAAGCGAGCAATGATTTGATTGGAACAGAAGTGCGAGACCTCCTGCGGGACTAGTGTGCGTCTAGATCCTTCTCCCAGCCGCACGGAGTCACGCACCTGGAGTGGAAATCAATAGACATTGCTTTTGGGTAAGAATAGCTCAACCATTCTTGTGTTAATTTGAAGTTTGTATTTTAAAACAGAACCCGATACCATTTTTGGTTTTTTACATGCTCTTTATCCACTCTCTAATTATATTTGCCACCTTCTCAGGTTCATCCCATTGAAGCATATGCCCTGAACCATTGATCCTCATTACAGAAATATCACTAATTTCCTTTCTCATTTGGGCTATGCCTCTCTGCCTGGCTGATTCCAATTCTTCTGGTTTTTCAGCAAGAATAAGCAAAACTGGTAACTGGATATGTCGATAAGCAGAATAAAAATGTTCCTTAAAAAAGGCTTTTATAATAGCCAATATGGTAAATTCAGAAGCAACTAAAGAATATTTTCCATCATTCTTCATTATGGTCTTTAAGGATTCTTCTTTTAGCTGGTTCCAGCTTGTTGTGTATAACTGATATTCCTTAATGACATCTTGCCAATGACTATATTCAGCTTTTTCGATGTATTCTTTCCATCCCATATAACTGATATTGAATGTCATCTCTTCCTGAAAATGGGGATAAGTAATGGCACCGTCCAATAAGATTAAACCCTTAATTTTCCATCCGAATTTCCGGGTGTAATGGAGTGCCACATCAGCTCCCCATGAATGTCCTGCGAGATAAAAAGGGCGGACAATAAGCTTTTCAAACACTTTGTCATACCATATTGCCATGCTGGAAAATAGATATTCCTCTTCATGGGAAAAAGGAGTACTCTTTCCATGTCCAGGCTGATCAATCAAAATAAGATGAAATTCCTTCTTCAGCACTTCGGTTAATTCATGAAAGCTGAAAAGCGAACCTCCTGCCAAACCATGTAGAAATACTATAGCCGGTTTTGTTACATCTCCATATACATAATAGTTGACCGTCTTTCCCTCTATCAACATCTCTTTATTTTCCATACCTGCCTCTCCAATCTCCCTTTGCTTTTTAAGTACACTTTGTTGCTATTTAAAAATTACCTTAACACGGATGAATATCCTTCAAGAAAGAAATGAACTGCTTTCCCATTCATTACCCAGGGATATCTGATAAGCATCAATTAATATGCTTCAAACGATAATCTCGCTGCTGCCGCTAGTACAACGAAGAGAATAGTTAAGTCTATTGCTAATTATTTTGATTGTCCTGATATCACTTTTGCATTCATATGGGGCTGTATTTTTCAGGAGAGTACCTCCCTTTGGATTTCGTGACCCTGTCTGTTTTATCCTCTTAATATTGACGGATAAAGCTGCAGTATATGAACAAAATAAAGAAGTCCGAAAAGGGCATATGAAATCAGGGAGGTCATCACTTTGCAAATAAACAATCAATCACAGCAGCCAATGCCTATCCAGCCCTCACCAACAGGACAGCCGCAAGCGAATCACGGCGGCCATGAAGTATTCGACGCTCATGAAAATTTATCGACACTGGTGGATGTACTGGATCAGTATTTGATGTTTCAGCAATATATCACTGACCCTGAGCTTAATACAATCCTTACTTCACAGCGCAGTTTTATTGAACAAACATATAATACTGCAGTTGAAGCCTTTTCTACAGGCATGGACCCTTCTCAGCCTACACAGCAATATAAAATGAATGAAAATAATACAGTGACATATGGTCTTACACCTTCACAACCTAGAAAGCCGGCTCAAAGCCTTCCTGAAATCAGTGATATGAAGATTTCCGGGCAGATGCTTGGTTTGGTAAAATCGACTGCCTCTCTACTGACAATGACGGCTTTAGAAGTGACCAACCCGGTTCTTAGACGAGTGTACGCTGACAGTGTTCCAAATTTCATTGAGATGAGCTATGAAATATTTTTGTATCAAAACAAACATAAATATTATCAGGTACCACGTCTTCAGCAGCAGGATATGCAGCAGATGCTCCAAGGATTCGCTCCTTCATCGGCAGCAGCCATGCCGCAAAATACTAAGCTGCAATAAGCAAAGAGGGATTTCCTTCAACAGGAAATCCCTCTCTTTTGTAAAGGCTCTTTTCTAAGAGTTTGTTGCTTTTGAATGCTATTCTGTGTCGGAAGGCGTGCCGTCTCCTGCGGGCCTAGGGGGACATCTAGTTCCAGCGCCCGCGCCTGGAGCAGAAATCTTTACTTTTAAACAGCCACAAACATTCCGAAATCAGCCTTTTTAAATTAATCAATCATATTCGATGATTTTTTATAACAGCTTTCCATAGCCGACAAAACTGATGCGCGGAATCCCGTCTTTTCCAGGGTGCTGACGGCTTCAATCGTTGCACCTCCAGGAG
The DNA here is from genome assembly GCA_051750065.1 of Bacillota bacterium. Taxonomy (GTDB): domain Bacteria; phylum Bacillota; class Bacilli; order Bacillales; family Bacillaceae_B; genus Rossellomorea. Next base: position 13,578 of record JBNJJI010000011.1, on the reverse strand, counting down.
AACAAACGGCATCTTTCAGAGCTCCTGGGTGAGTTTCGGTTTCAAGTACCATTTTAGCAGCACCCAAAACTGCCTGGGCAGCCATCTTATATGCTTTCTCCCTTGAAATCCCCTGTTTGACCGCACCATCCGCAAGGGCCTCGATGAACATGAAAACATATGCAGGCGAAGAACCGCTTACAGCCGGAACAGCATCCATCAAGTGTTCCTCCAAGATCTCCGCACGGCCAAAGCTTGAAAACAGCTCCACTACTTCTGCCAGTTCATCATCCGTCACTTTATCGTTAGGACAGAGAGCACTCATTCCTTCGCCTACCAGGGAAGGTGTATTCGGCATCGTCCGCACAATTTTCACCTTCCTTCCCAGCTGTTCTCCCAAGGAATCCAATGTGACACCCGCTGCAATCGTAATGACAATTGCGTTTTCCTTGAGCTCGGTTTTAACTTCATTAATCACCGTTTCATACTGGTCCGGTTTCACTGCTAAAAAAAGATAATCAGCGGATTGTGCGACCGCTTTATTATTTCTGGTTGTTTCTATGTTAAACTCCTTATTGATTTCCCTAATGGTGTTTTCCGTCAAGGCACTCGCCGTAATGTTTTCAGAAGAAGCAATTCCTGAAGACAGCAAGCCGCCTAAAATCGCCTTTGCCATATTTCCGCTCCCGATGAAACCGATCTTCTTTTCCATCTTCATCACATCCTGTATCGTATTATCTCTTACTGTTACAGTATTATAACGGAAGTAGGTTTTCAAGAAATTGCGCTATTTTGCTCTGCGGAGAATCCTTTCATAATCCAGTTCCACTATCAGTTCATTGTTCACGAGCCTTTCCCTGATGCTGGCAATTGCACCTGCTTCTCCTTCTGATAAATTGTTCATATCGAATTTTTTATGAAAAACAGTGTAAAGAACGATATCTCTCAACCTCAAGAACAGTGGAATTCTCTTGATCCACTCCTCATCAAGGAAGTTTTCTTGAAAGTAGCCCGTCAAAAAGGCCGTCAGAAATTCCTCGCCGAATTGTGAGCGTTCTTCAAGGTTCTTTCCTGACATTTTCGCCCACACCGAGTAAAAAAGAGGAATCGCGATATCACTGGCAAACCAGTGGTAGGAGCAGTCATCAAAATCAAAAACATGTATTTCTCCCTCATTGTAAAAGAAGTTTCCAGAATGAATATCAGAATGGATCAGTCCATATTCATCTCGGCCTATGGAAAATACATGAAGTTTCTCTATCAATTGTTGTCCTTCTTTTATTATTTCTTTATCTTCTTTTGGAAGGTAGTTACTCATATTTTTCAATAGATCATCCTCATGCCAATGCTCCCGGCGCGAAGATCCTGCGGTGAAACCCTTCGTGGCACTGTTCATCTTTCCGATCGTTTTTCCCCACTCCTTGAAAATAGTCAGGGAGAATAAATCTGATTGAACTCCGACTGAACTTCCAGGTGCTTTATCAAACAAGCAAACATAGAAGGACGTTTCGCCTGCAGAAATTTCCTCCACTAGGTTTCCCTCTCTGGAATGGCTGACCAATGAGACATTCACTCCTTGAGCGTTCAGGTAATTTACCCATTCCAACTCCGCTTCCACTTCTTCCTTGCTTCTATGAGAACTGTGTGTCAGCCTCAGAATATATGGGCTTCCATGTCTATGTACTTCATATACGTAATTCTCAAAATCTCCGAGCTGCTTCGCATTTGTAACGTCTGCACCGTAAAAATCGGCTGCTTTCAGTAAGATCTCTTCATTAAAAAGATCCTCAACCCACTTTTCCATTAGACTACCTCCATTATTAATATTTCTATAGTATTCGGCAACCGCCTGATGATTCCTCTTTACTTTAACACTTTAAAGCACTAAGAGGGACTGTCCCTTTCAGCTGTTTAAAGCACTAAAGCAACACAGAGAAAAAGACAGGTTTCCCTGTCTTTTTAGGCGTACATTTTGTTTTCTTCTTGTTTGAAGAAGCTTCTCATAGCATGGAAAACGTCTGCTTTTTGTTTCAGGATGAAGTATCTGAATTGTTCATCCTTGATATTTTTGTACGCACTCATCAATGTGGAATGGCGGTTATACTGGTTGACCTCTCCGTAGCCGAACATATTTGAAACTTTCATTAGTTCTTCGACAAGCTTTACGCACCGGACATTGTCTGAGGTAAGATTGTCGCCGTCTGAGAAATGAAACGGGTAAATGTTGTAACGAGAAGGCTGGTATTTTGTATCAATAAGCTCCAAGGCTTTTCTGTATGCAGATGAACATATTGTTCCTCCGCTTTCTCCCCTTGAAAAGAAATGTTCTTCAGATACCACTTTCGCCTCAGTATGATGAGCAATGAACTCGATCTCCACTGTTTCATACTTCGTTCTGAGGAAGCGGGTCATCCAGAAGAAGAAACTTCTGGCCATATACTTTTCCCATACCCCCATCGATCCGCTCGTATCCATCATAGCCAGCACCACTGCTTTAGATTCGGGTTTCAATACTTCGTTCCATGTTCTGAACTTCAGATCTTCCTGATAAATCGGATGAAAGCTTGGTTTTCCGCTTATAGCGTTTCTCTTAAATGCAGTCATCATTGTTTTCTTCTTGTCTATATTGCCCATCAATCCAGTTTTGCGGATATCATTAAATTCTATATTCTCCACCGTTTGGACATCTTGTTCTTTTTTCTTTAAATTGGGCAGTTCCAATTGGCTGAACAGTGCCTCTTCAATTTCCATCATTGATACTTCCGCTTCATAGTAATCTTCTCCAGCCTGATCCCCTGCACCTTGGCCTTTACCAGGACCTTTCTGCTGTGAGCCGTCTCTAGCTACCACATCTCCAACCTGACTATCTCCCTGTCCTTGGCCGACATGCTTATTCTTGTCATGATTATAGCGGATTTTGTACTCATCGAGTGAACGAATCGGAATCTTAACTACGTCTCGGCCATTTGACATGATAATATTTTCTTCAGAGATTAAATCGGGGAGATTATTTCTTATGGCATCTTGAACTTTTTCCTGGTGTCGTTGCTGATCATCATAGCCTTTGCGGTGGAGGGACCAGTCTTCCTTCGAAATCACAAACTGATGATTATCCATTTGACTCATTCTATTCCCCTCCTTATTTAATTTTTCACAAAGAAACAAAAAGTTGCATATACTGTCTTGAGTGCCAAAATTAGAAAAGCAACAGAGATAAAAACTATTGCTGATTACTCTATACTATGCAGAACCGCCGATAAATTTACAAATAATTTCGACAATTGTACATTCACCTATAAAAGGGTCAAGCCCTTTAGTGCCGGGTAATCAGCTGTGTATAATAAGTATTAAAGAGACTGGCTGCTTATGAGTAAAAAGGGTCAGAAAGTCAAAAATGGGCGCTGGCACCTTGTTCTATTAAAAACTTATTAGAGCTCTCTAAGACACTCCCCATGAAAAATTAACCCCAAGTGTCTCAGATTCGTTCTCATCAAAAACTACCCTCAAGTGTCTCTCAGATTCGTTCTCAAGGACACTTCACATCAAAAATTAACCTTCAAGTGTCTCTCAGACTCATTCTCAAAGACACTTCACATTAAAATTAGCCCTCAAGTGTCTCTCAGATTCGTTCTCAAGGACTCTTCAATCCAAAATTAACCTTCAAGTGTCTCTCAGACTCATTCTCAAAGACACTTCACATCAAAAACTACCCTCAAGTGTGTCTCAGATTCGTTCTCAAGGACACTTCACATCAAAAATTAACCTTCAAGTGTCTCTCAGACTCATTCTCAAAGACACTTCACATCAAAATCAGCCCTCAAGTGTCTCTCAGATTCGTTCTCAAGGACACTTCACATCAAAATTAGCCCTCAAGTGTCTCTCAGACTCATTCTCAAAGACACTTCAATCTAAAATTAGCCCGCAGGTGTCTCTCAGATTCGTTCTCAAGGACACTTCACATCAAAATTAGCTCTCAAGTGTCTCTCAGACTCATTCTCAAAGACACTTCAATCTAAAATCAACCTTCAAGTGTCTCTCAGATTCGTTCTCAAAGACACTTCACATCAAAAATCTGCCCTCAAGTGTCTCTCAGACTCATTCTCAAAGACACTTCACATCAAAATCAGCCCGCAGGTGTCTCTCAGATTCGTTCTCAAGGACACTTCACATCAAAAATTAACCTTCAAGTGTCTCTCAGATTCGTTCTCAAGGACACTTCACATCAAAAATCAGCCCTCAAGTGTCTCTCAGACTCATTCTCAAAGACACTTCACATCAAAATTAGCCCTCAAGTGTCTCTCAGACTCATTCTCAAAGACACTTCACATCAAAATTAGCCCTCAAGTGTCTCTCAGTTTCATTCTCAAAGACACTTCACTTCAAAAACTACCCTCAAGTGTCTCTCAGATTCGATTTCAAGATCACTTCGGATGAAAAATCAGCCCCAGGCGGCTCTCATCATCCTCAACGCACAAACCCTCGAATTCATTCATCCTCAGCGGAAGCAACTGCTTTTTAAAAGTAAATCTCTATTAAAACTTCAGAATTAAAACACACACCAAAATAAAACAGAAAGCCGGCAGCCCACACAAACAGGCTCCCAGCTCTAAAATTAACGGTTCAATAGGCTTCCAACATACTTCAAAAGGTCATTGGCGGAGGTTGAATTGTATCCATACTCATCAATCAACCGCGCAACCACTTCATTTACCTTCTTGAGCTGCTGCTCATCCGGCGTTTTGGAAGAAGTCGTAATCTTGACGACGTCTTTAAGGTCGGCAAACAGCTTCTTCTGGATGGCTTCTCTCAAGCGATCATGAGAGTTATAGTCAAACCTCTTTCCTTTACGGGCATATGCTGAAATTCTGATGAGAATCTCTTCCCGGAATGCTTTCTTTGCATTTTCAGAAATGCCGATCTGCTCTTCAATGGAGCGCATGAGCTTTTCATCCGGGTTGATTTCCTCCCCGGTCAATGGATCACGCAGCTTCGCTTTATTGCAGTAAGCTTCCACATTATCGAGGTAATTGTCCATAAGCGTTTTTGCGGATTCTTCATAAGAGTACACAAATGCTTTTTGCACTTCTTTCTTGGCAATGTCGTCGTATTCTTTTCGCGCAACCGAAATGAAGTTAAGATACTTCTCTCTCAATTCCTGCGTAATGGAAGGATGCTGATCCAACCCCTCTTTCAAGGAGCGAAGGACATCCAGTGCGTTGATGGACGACATTTCTTTGCGGATAATGGTCGACGAAATCCTGTTGATGACATAGCGGGGATCGATACCGCTCATTCCTTCATCCTGATACTCTTTTTTCATTTCCTCTAGGTCCGCAGAATTAAAGCCTTCCACGTTTTCTCCATCATATAATCTCATCTTTTTGATCAGATCGATGTCCCCGCGCTTCGGCTCTTTTAATCTCGTGAGGGTAGTAAACATCGCGGCCACTCTCAGTGTATGAGGTGCAATGTGAACATCCGCAACATCGCTTTCTTTTATCATTTTATCGTAAATTCGTTCTTCCTGAGTCACTTTCAAATTGTAAGGAACCGGCATGACAATGATCCTTGAGTGCAGGGCTTCATTTTTCTTGTTTGAGATAAATGATCTGTACTCTGTTTCATTCGTATGCGCCACTACCAGCTCATCCGCTGAAATCAACGCAAATCTTCCTGCTTTAAAATTGCCTTCCTGTGTTAAGGACAGCAAGTGCCACAGAAATTTTTCATCACACTTCAGCATTTCCTGAAACTCCATCAGTCCGCGGTTTGCTTTATTCAACTCACCGTCAAACCGATAGGCGCGCGGATCTGATTCTGAACCATATTCAGCAATGGTCGAAAAGTCAATGCTGCCTGTCAGGTCGGCAATATCCTGGGATTTAGGATCTGATGGACTGAACGTCCCGACACCGACCCTTTTGTCTTCAGAGAAGAATATTCTTTCAACAAGAACATCCTCAATCCGCCCGCTGTATTCTTTTTCAACTCTCATCGTGTTTAACGGCGACAGATTGCCTTCGATCCGGACGCCATATTCCTCGTAAAAGTCTTCACGTAAATGCTGTGGAATTAAATGCAGCGGATCTTCATGCATCGGGCAGCCTTTGATTGCGTAAACCGCACCGTTATCTGTCCGCGAATAGGACTCTATTCCCCTCTTCAGCATTGAAACCAATGTTGATTTCCCTCCGCTGACCGGACCCATAAGCAGAAGAATCCTCTTCCTTACATCCAGCCTTTTCGCTGCTGGATGAAAATATTCTTCCACCAATCGCTCTAATGCCTCTTCAAGTCCAAACAGCTGATTACTGAAAAATTTATACTTCCTTACCCCGTTAACTTCTTCTACCCCTGCATCTTTGATCATATTGAACACACGTGAATGTGCTGACTGAGCTACAATCGGTCTTTCCTTAATAATGTTCAGGTAATCCGAAAATGTCCCTTCCCATTTCAACTTCTCTTCTTCTACACGATAGCCTTCAATCTTTTTTATAATATCCATAAGGACCTCCCCATGTCACTTGTTGAGAGCGATTATTATACTCTATGCCCCGCCCGAGACAATCATGCTTATAAAAGAACGCTCTTTTCGTAAAGATTGTGGCTGCTTTGAAAGTAAGGGATTGCAGTGAAGGGCGCACGACTCCGCGGGGCGGGCGGTGAGCCTCCTCGGCTTTGCCTGCGGGGTTACGTTCCAGTGGGTACGTAACCTTGGTCTCACCTGCCCGCTAGTCCCGCAGGAGATCGTACGCCTTCCACTCCAATCCTCCTACTTAAAATAGGTGAGGTGGGGAAAAAAGTATTCAAAAGCAACAATCTTTTAGAAAACAACCTAAAAAAAATTGAGATTGCGTTTGAAAAATTGTCATATTATTGAGCAAAAAACTCTTGCTTAACATTCACATTAACAGGGAAATAGGCTATACTAAGAGAAGGATTAACTTCGAATTAAAAATTGAGGAGGATTACATAGATGGGTACAATTATCATATTAGGTGTCTGTGCTACATTCCTTGCTGCCATCTTCACAGCTGGCTATAACAACAAGCCGGGTACAAACAAAGACTGAGTAAAACAAAAGCGTAAGCGCCCTGATCAGTCCCGACAGGCAAATGCTCCGGAGAGAAAAAAAGGCGGTCTTTCCTTTTATTCTCTTCGGACATTTGCCCCCGAGGGGTTGAGTGCTGAAGCTGAAACGTGGAAAACTTAATTAAAGTTCCCACAAGGATTCCTTAATAAAAAAACCCATTGCCACTATTGGCAATGGGTTTTTTTAGCAAATTGACTCACACTTACTTCAAATCAAACTTCTTCTTCTGGACAAACTCTTTCATATACATACGCTTTTTAGCGGAAAGCATGCTCGCCATCTGCGCTGACCAGGTATCCTCTCTTTTGCCGTTCGTCCGTTCACGATAATAATTTGATACCGTTTCATCATACTCTTCCAGTTCTTTCGCTAGATCTTCTTTGTCAGAGCGATACGAATTTTCATGATAAATATGAGATAAGGGAAGTCTCGGCTTGATGTCGTTGTCTTCATCAGGCACTCCTACAGCCAAGCCGAATAACGGAATGACCCTGTCCGGGATATCAAGGACTTCAGAGACCGCTTCAAGATCATTTCGGATTCCGCCAATGTAGCAAATTCCCAATCCCATCGATTCAGCAGCCACACTTGCATTTTGTGCGGCAAGAGCAGCATCGATCAGCGCAACCATGAACTTCTCTGTGCTTTGAAGTGAATGGGCTACATCCGCCCCTTCTTTTTCCCCGATTATTTCATGACGATAAAGATCGGCACAGAATACATAGAAATGTCCATTTTCCTCAACATAGCTCTGATTTCCGGCAATCGCCGCAAGTTCAGCTTTCTTCCCGGGGTCCGTGACACCAATGATAGTGTAGGCCTGGATCATGCTTGAAGTGGAGGCAGCCTGGGCACTTCTCACCAAAGTTTCCACCTGTTCTCTTTTCAATTTTTCATTCTTGAACTTCCTGACCGACTTATGAGCTAAAATTGTCTCGATTGTTGAATTCATTTACTTCGACCTCCATTGTCATCTTTTATATCCTCTATGTTAAGCTTCACCCATTTTCAACACAAATAAAAAGAACCGGAAGACCGGTCCTTCTGTAAATCCTATTTTAGATGGAGATAATCCTGCTGGCGCAGCGCTTCATATATAAGAATCGCGGCAGTGTTGGAAAGATTGAGGGAACGAACATTATCATTCATTGGAATTCTAAGGCAGCGATCCTTGTTGTTTTCGATGATATCATTCGGCAGACCGGTTGTTTCTCTTCCAAATATAAAGAAGTAATCCTTTTCTTCACTTCTATAATCATAGCCTGAGTGAACGTTTTGGCCATGTTTAGTCAGATAGAAGAACTCTCCACCCTCGTTCTTTTCGAAAAATTCCTCAATAGAATCGTGGTAGATGATTTCAACAAACTGCCAGTAATCCAGCCCCGCTCTTCTCAGCATCTTATCATCCGTGGAAAAGCCCAATGGCCTGATCAAATGCAGGGTCGTGTCCGTCGCTGCACAAGTCCTGGCGATATTGCCTGTGTTAGCCGGAATCTCTGGTTGATATAGTACTACATGTATACCCACTATTACTCACCTCGTTAATAAACTCTATGTGACATTATACCACTGTTTTTTCCGAGAACAATACTCTAGGCATCATCCTCAATCGTGAAAAATTTATATTGGATATTGGAGGTATAGGCAGTAGAATCCTCATAACTCCAATATCTGAGCCTGCTGTTGGTCGTATGAGCATTGACAAGAGGCATCCCCAGGACATCCTTGGAAGTGACAATAGTATTGTGGTTATACCTGCCATCTCCCTCAAAGTCGTAACAAATCACATCTCCAAGCTTCAACTCATCCGGGCCCTTCACTTCCCTGGCTTTCAAACCGGCACTTGAAGAAGGCAGATACATGCGAAGTGCATGTGCTACAGACCAGCTGAAGCTCCAATTATTATTTCTCATCCACCAGCCCTTGCTCCGGCTCGGAAACCCCCTCATAGGCGCATTCCCGGCATGCAGGCATTGGGAGATGAAATTGGTGCAGTCCACTTCAAATTTTTTAAAAGCAGGATTATAACTATTCCACCACTTCTCAGCGTATTGAACGGCCTTCAACCGGTCGTATTGATACGATATCCTTTCAGCATCCTCTTCTTCTTGGTCCCGCAGGTTAACAGCCGGAGTAAGCTGCTGGCTGTAATCAACCTGCAGTTCATCATCGCTTACCAACTCTCCCTCATAAAAAAAAGCCTCTCTCGCTTCTATTTCCTCTTCAATATGAAAAAAGCCTTTTTGTTTGATCAAATATTTTAGGTGAACCGAATAATCAACACGGCTGCCATTCTCAACTCCATCAATCTTTTCAACTTTTCCAATTCCATTAACCTTAACAATCTCTCCTTGTCTTTCTCTTAATAATTCATTTTTTCTTTGTATTTTCTCAGAACCTTCTCCGTCAACAAACTTTAAGATTCTTTCTTCCAGTGCTTCCTGCAGATGGTTTCTCATTTTCCCGCCTCCCTCTCTAGATATTTCTATGACAGAAAGAAGAATCGCAAAACAAATATAGAGGGAAAGCTCTTTTAAAACGCTCTTTTCGCAAGGATGTGCAATGGAAAAGTGATGAATTCCCGCTCCAATCCCATTACGTAAAAGGTGGAGGAAATAATAGCATCTTAACTTAACAGTACTTTTTAAAAATTTCTTTTGAAATAATTATGGTTGGAGTATGCCTCATTCCCGTCTTCTGATTGCTCAAAAATTGGGTGTCACCATTCGAAATTGTAAGAAAAAATGGGTATGTCACCCTGACCATCCGTCCAAATTTTGCATATTTTAATTATATAGAGTTTGAATACATGGAAAGGAGGAAGCCTTATCAAAATACTACTCTCTTTATTTATCAGTTTCTCTGTCTTTTGTTTTTTTAGTGGAATGACTCATTTTTTCGCTCATGAGGAAACGAGGAAGACACTAATTGTCGCACACAGGGGAGCCTCGGCTTTAGCACCTGAAAATACTCTTTCAGCCTTTGATACAGCTGTCAGTCTGGGAGCAGATTATATAGAAGTCGACATTCAAATGACTAAAGATGGCAAGCTTGTTGCCATGCATGATGTGACCGTTGACCGAACAACGAATGGAACCGGCAGAGTAAAAAACTTCACCTATGATGAACTAATCTCCCTGGATGCCGGAAGCTGGTTCAGCCCATGGTTCAAAGGTGAAAGAGTCCCTTCGCTCGATAGCATAATCGACCGATATAGCGGCAGAACTGGAATTCTAATAGAGCTCAAGCACCCTTCTATCTATCCTGAAATGGAAGAAAAATTGGCAGAAATCTTATCCAGACGGCTGTCCTCCCATGAAACTCCCTCTAACATAATTGTTCAGTCTTTCGACAAGCAATCCTTACAAGAATTTCATCAATTGCTCCCCTCTGTCCCAACTGGCCTTATCGTCGGAACCTCAGACTTTTCTACTGAGGAAAGCTTATTCGAGATTGACGGTTTCACTTCCTTCATCACGCCTCAATCGACCTTGGTTGATGCAAGTTTCATGAGGCAGGCAAGAGAACGAAACCTGAATGTATTTACCTGGACAGTGTCAGATCCAGTAACCGCTCGAACACTCCGAAATCTTAATGTAAATGGCATCATCACCAACTTCCCGGTCAAAGAATACCACTATTCCAACGAAGCGCTTCAGAAGATCTCCTTTCTCATTAGCGCCCTCACCTTTTTAGTAATGCTTGTTCTAAGAAAATGATTTTTTAAGACATTTTTAAAGACAATTTGTGCCTGGTACAGTGTACGCTTTTTGTACCTGGCACTTCTACTCCTCACCAGCCTCATCATTCTCACTTTTCTCCGCGTCGATCTCCACATCATCGAGCGGCAGCCACTCCAGCAGTTCAGCGATTACTTTGTTCACTTTTCCATTCACCTCTTTACCCCCGAACTTGATGATCGCTTTACTCAATAACTCTTCATTTTCTTCTGTCAATTGCAGCAGGGGCTTATCTTCCACTGTTTCGTTATATAGTTCTATAATTGCGTCAAGTCCCTCTGACAATTGATCGATGGCCTGACTGAGCTGGTTACTTTCCTTGTCATCAACTTTCACTATTATCCGCCCCTTCAAAAGATTTCTTTTAGTATGCCCAGTCAAGGAGGAAACTTTTGAAGGTTTTGAATTTCACTCAGGTGGAATGAAGTATAGAAGATCAAACTTTACGAGGTTACATAGTTAATTTCTCAGCAAGCGAGGCACACCAACTAATTGTGCCCAATCCATACTTGTTGGAAAATAGTCTTATTCTATAGGAGGCTGAGTTTTTTGAACACCCCTTCATTCATTCTGGCACTAGTCGCTCTTAGTGCACTTTTACTTATAGGCAAGTGGATAAGAATTGTAACTCCTTTATTTCAAAGATACTTTATCCCCACTTCCATCATAGCCGGGCTGCTTGGTTTGGCAGCCGGCCCTCAAGTACTGGGTAAAATCATACCTGGAGATACCTTGAATGCCGGCCTTTTTACAGAAGAAATCATGGACACATTTGCTCTCATGCCGAAAATATTGATTACAATCATTTTCGCAGCCTTGTTCTTGGGAAAATCACTGCCCGGTCCGAAGTCAATATGGAAGAAAGCTGGACCTCAGTTATCATATGGACTGACAGTCGGATGGGGACAATATGTCATTGGTCTATTATTGGCATTGTTTGTTTTGTCTACCTTCTTCGACCTGCCTCCTGCAGCCGGAGCTCTGATCGAAATCAGCTTTCAAGGCGGACCAGGAACAGCTGCAGGATTATCCAGTACATTTGAATCACTTGATTTCGCAGATGGTGCCGATCTCGCCCTCGGACTGGCAACAATCGGAATTCTGTCTGCAGTCATAGCGGGTATAATCATAGTTAACTGGGGAATTCGAAACAATAAAACGAAGCATGCCGAAAAACCTTCCGAGCTTTCTCAGCATGAAAAAATGGGCATTATCACAGAAGAAGAAGAACCGGTTTCTGCCGGTAATTTAACCACCAGCCAGCAATCTATAGAATCTCTTACCATTCATATTGCTCATATTGGTGCAGCAATCGGAATTGGGTTAATCGTGCAATGGGTCTTTGTTGAATTGGAAAGACTTACTTGGGGCGCAATGTTCGATGTGTACATCTTTGAATATGTACCGCTTTTTCCATTAGCAATGGCAGGTAGTGTAGTCGTTCAGCTTCTTTCCAGGAGACTTTTTAAATTTAACATCATAAACAGAGATCTTATTCAACGCATTCAGGGACTATCACTGGATCTGCTGATCACAGCATCTGTCGCTTCTTTATCTCTTACTGTCATCGGCAATAACTTTCTGCCGTTTCTCATTCTTGCAGCAGCAGGTATTCTGTGGAATGTCCTGGCTTTATTATTTTTAGCACCGAGAATGATGCCGAATCATTGGTTTGAAAGAGGAGTTGTCGATTTTGGGCAGTCAATGGGCATGACTCCAACAGGATTGCTTCTTCTTCAAATCGTTGACCCTGAACGAAAGACACCTGCCTTTGACAGCTTCGGGTATAAACAGCTGTTATTTGAACCTGTCATGGGCGGGGGATTATTTACGGCTGCCTCCCTTCCTTTAATCGTACAGTTCGGAGCAGTTCCGATGCTCATCATTACTTCCATTTTGTTTGTCGTTTGGCTGCTGATCGGACTACTGCACTTTGGAAGAAAATAATAACTCCCTGGAATAATCTTTCATCATGAACCCTGTCATGCGAGGAAATGATAGTCACGACAAGTTTTTTCAAAGAGGGGGATTATGAATGCACGATGTGTATAGAGATATGGTCACGATTGAAGATGAGAATGGACAGCAGGAAGAATACACTGTAGAAGCTTTATTTGAGATGAAAGGAGAATCGTATGCAATGTTGAAGTCGGATCCCTCTAACCACACCATTGTCATGAAAGTGGAGGAAGAAGGAGACGACCAATTTCTTGTCAGTATTAAAAATGAGGAAGATGTGGATTCTATCCTGACTGCTTATCAGGTGGCTGTGGAAGGGACAGAGGATTTGGAAGTGGACCGGCAGTAAAGCGTACTCCTTTAAAACTAAGCAGTTCAGAGAAGATGAGCATTAAATTGGCTGTTAATTTGATGCTCATTTTTCATATTCATTGCTTATCATGGCAGCGTGCCATCAACATTTTTGACAAAAAACAAATCCCTTTCGGTAAATGCTAAGTATCCCCAAGCTAATGCTCCTACTCGAGGAAGATATAACCTTGCTTTAACAGAAACCGTTCGGTAAGAATATTCCATATCAGTATTTTTGAATTGGCCGGTCGATCAATATCAAGATCTGTATAACTGATGGAGAATTTTCAAAAAATAAGGGGAGAAATTCCGCTTATTTATGAAATAGCACCCAAAAAGGCTGAAATAGGCGGAGAAAATTCCCTTATTTGATTAAGAGATACGAAAATGGGACATTTCATTGTGTTTAAGCGGAAAAATTCCGTTTATATATCCCATATCGAATTCAATTTT
>JBNJJI010000010.1:0-188504 GCA_051750065.1 Bacillota bacterium | reverse complement strand
CGGCCGAGATGATGCTACGATTAGCTCGAAAATGTAACATTGATCCAGAGAAACGGCCGGGATGATGCTACGATTAGCCCGAAAACGTAGCATGATCCAGAGAAACGGCCAGGATGATGCTACGATTAGCCCGAAAACGTAGCATGATCCAGAGAAACGGCCAGGATGATGCTACGATTAGCTCGAAAAAGTAACATGATCCAGAGAAACGGCCGAGATGATGCTACGATTAGCTCGAAAATGTAACATTGATCCAGAGAAACGGCCGAGAACATGTTATGTTTACCTCGAAAACGTACCATAATCCATAGAACCCCCAAAGATTATGGTGCAATTCCTCCAAAATCTTACCCTAACCAATAGAACCCCCTTCATCATAAGAGGATGTCACCAAATAAAATCCCCATAACCATGATAGTTAAGAAAGCAGCACATAAAAAAAACACCCAGAGCTCTATGCAGGGTGTTTGGGTGTATCAATTATTGTTTGCTCAATTCTTCTTCAAAGAAAAAAGTAGTCGGGTACTCTTTTACAATGTAAGAGTATCTTTTCATGTTTTTAACATATTGTGATTTGATGATGGTAACAGATTCTTTAGATGATTTAAGGGTAACTTCATCCCCTACGTTGAATAGACACTTGCCCATGCTCTCATCCTTTCGGGTTTAGTAATATTATGATATACCAATTGGCGTATTCTTATTGTTGAGAATCGATTAGAGGAGAAATTAAGAAGGCAAGCTGAATGTGCTTGCCTCTGTCTATTCTGTGGTGCATCAAATGAAGATTAACCGCGTCTTCCGCCTCTGCCGCCGCGCTTCGTTTCCGTGTTGCGCTTGAGTGACGTAAGATTTTCTTCGCTGGATTTGAGGAATTTAGCCATTTTATCTTCGAAAGATTCTTTAGGCTTGAAGGTTCCTTTTGAGCGGAAATCTTTATTTGGTCTGCCGTCTCTTCCTTGGCGCGGAGGTCGTTTAGTGAAAGTTGATCCTTCTGGTTTATCCACCGCTTTTTTGATAGACAAGGCAATTTTGCCTGCATTCTCACTAATTACCTTAACCTCAACTTCATCGCCTACTTTAAGATGGTCGTTAACATCTTTAACATAGCTGTCCGCCACCTCACTGATATGCACGAGACCTGTTGAGCCTTCGGGTAATTCCACGAATGCGCCAAAATTAGTGATACCAGTTACTTTACCTTTAACCTTGCTGCCTATTTCGATTGCCAAAAAAAGTTCCCCCTTAATAATTGTAACAACACTTTATTATAACAAATATATCACATAATATCTAATGGTGTTTCATGGTTTTGTGATTAGCTGATGAATTTTATAAATTACCTCAATTATCCTGCCTATCAAAGCGTGCAGATTATCAGGAACTCTCTGAATGCAGAGGTGGCCATTCTGTTAAAGAAGGGTGGAAATTGAGTATACACTTTTACCGAGGAGAAAATCAAAAATGTCCGTAAAGCGCACTGCAAAAGAACCAGAAAAGCTTATAAAAATTACATGGATAGTTACTACAGAAAACAATTGGCTGTTTTCTAAAAGATTGTTGCTATTGAATACTTTTTTTCCACCTCATCCATTTACGTAGGAGGATTGAAGTCGTGCGCCCTTCGCTGCAATCCCTTACTTTCACAGCAGCCACAATCTTTACGAAAAGAGCGAAAACATTTTTAAAAACTGGTAAAAGAACTTCCTCCACATAGCTGATTCGAATTCTAAAGAAGAGGCTACTTTTAAATTATAGTAGGTGATTCTGGCTGAAGATTAGGGTAAACTGAAAAAAATACACTTTTTAGAAAGGAGGAAAGATGATGACCTATCTATTATTACTCATCGGATTCGCTCTTTTAATTAAAGGGGCTGATTTCTTTGTGGAAGGTTCATCAAAGATTGCCCAGGCGCTCAAGGTTTCCCCCTTATTGATCGGTTTGACCATTGTGGCTTTTGGAACAAGTTCACCTGAAGCAACGGTCAGTATTGCTGCGGCTCTAGAGGGAAATGCAGGTGTGGCTATTGGAAACGTCGTTGGAAGCAACATTTTCAATATCACACTTGTGGTTGGATTGACGGCTGTGATTTATCCGTTAAAAGTAGAGAATGAAACGATTAGAAAAGAAATCCCCTTCACTCTTTTGGCAAGCATTACCTTGTTGATTGTCATCAGTGATATAAGCTTGCAATTTCTCTCGGAAAATCTTATCACTAGAAGCGATGGTTTCATCCTGCTATTAATTTTCTCAATCTTTCTTTACTATATCTTCGAGGTTGCCAGAAAGAGCAGAGACCAGCTTAAGGGGGATGATACTGCCACAGAACCTATTTCCTGGGGGAAGAATATTTTTCTGACTATCGCGGGTCTTGCCGCGATTATCTTTGGTGGAGATATCGTTGTTGATAATGCCACTGATATTGCTTTGGCTTTAGGTATGAGTGAGACACTTGTCGGATTGACCATCGTTGCGGTCGGCACATCTCTGCCTGAATTGATAACATCCATTACGGCAGCAATCAAAAAACAGGGAGATATCGCAATAGGAAACATCGTGGGCAGCAATATATTCAATATCCTCTTTGTCTTGGGAGCAGCCTCTGTCATATCTCCGTTGGCAGTAGATAGTAAGATATTCATTGATGTTACACTGATGATTATCTTTACCGTGGTTCTGCTGATCTTCTCACGAACAAGCTTCAAGGTAGGGAAGATAGAAGGGAGTATCCTTGTCCTGGCCTATGTTGTATATGCTGTGTACATTATCATCCGCAATTAAAAGAAGAATCGTTTTTATCTTTTCGCCGGGGTCAGTTAGATATTTGAAAAAAATAAAAGCCAGCCCTCCCGTTAAGTTAAAAAGGGAAGGGCTGGTGCTGATTGATGCGCCAAAGGTAATGTGACGGTAAAAGTGGATCCACGGTTTTCTTTACTTTCGATAAAGATAGAACCATGATGCTTCTTGATAATATTAAAGGATACCATTAACCCTAGATTTGTTCCTTGTTCGTTAGTGGTGAAGAGCGGCTGGCGGATTTTATTCAGCCTGCCTGCTGTAATACCACTGTCATCAACACTTATAGATATGTACACATTGTGAATATCTTTGCTTATGTGTATGGTGAGTGTGCCATCACTCTTGATAGCTTCAATTCCGTTTTTTATAATAGTGAGAAGAACCTGTTTAAGCTGCATTTTGTTTCCGATAATTTCTATCCTTTTTTCCTTCAGCTCCAGTATTTCGACCTTGAGTTTTTCATAAGCGGCTTTGCACTTGAAACGGCTTCCTAGTGATATCCAGAATGTTTTGCTGTGTAAGAGGATTCTTTTCAGTCTCGGAGAAGTATAGCAGTTCATTGGCTATCTCTTCTAACTGTTTCAGCTCCTGAAAGATGATATCAATGTATTCATTTTTGGGATAGCTTTTAAACAGATGAAGAAATCCGTCTATCGAAGTGAGAGGATTACGGATGTCTTTAGCAATCTTGGAGGCGAGTTCTTCGATGAGAGAAAGTTGTTCTGAATGTCTGAGTAATTCTTCATGTTTTCTACCTGCGGTCAAATCCCGAATAATCCCCTGGACCAGCACCTCATCCACATGAATGTAAGGAGCTGCCATGAATTCAACGTCAATGATTTGACCGTCGATGCCAACCATTTTCAGCCTATTAAATTCAGCCAGATTACCATGAGTTCCCCTTAACAAACGGGTTAGCCTTTCTTCATGGAACGAGGGATGAATAAACGTAAAGATGTTTTCTGTGAGCATTTCCTCAGGATTCTGACAGCCCAGAAGGCTGCTGAAAGCCTGGTTTGCATAGACTATATTTCCTGAGTCCAAAATCACTTTTGCATGGGTGCTATGATCTATAATCTGTGAAAAATCGAAGAGCTTGGTCATTAAATCCCCTCCATTGATATTTTACCACGGAGAGAAGAGGGGGAATACTTCACCACAGTGGCAATTGCGCCACGTGAGTTTGTGTCAGTAAGAATACATAATTAGGATGGTGTGTCTGAATAGCCACACGTTGTGCGAGGGAAAGGTTGTTTGCTCTATGTCAAAAAGGTCTTGGTTGGTAACACTTAGAAAAGAGAGAAAATATACACAAAAACAAGTTGCGGATCAGGCTTTTATCGACCGTTCGTATTTTGCTCAGATTGAAAATGGCGAGCGAAAGCCCAGTGATGATGTAGCCAAGAAGATAGCAAATATCCTGGAGTTTCATTACTCTGCATTTTCAATGGATGAAAATCCGTTTTATTTTTCCTTACATAATTCACCCATGATTCTAGCTCATTGTGATACCTCGCTAAAATATACCTGGATTCATAATCCTCATCCTGATTTTTCCCCAGAGAAGGTGATCGGAAAAACCGATTCAGAGATCGATGATAATGAGGGAACCCGTTCATTGGAAAAATTAAAACAAGATGTGCTGGACCTGAAGTCATCTGTTCGAAGAAAGATTTGTTTTCCACTATCGAATGGTTCTCTATATTACGATGTTTTTGCTCAGCCGCTAATGAATGATGAAAATCAGATCATTGGAGTGGCGACCTCTTCCACAGAAATGGAGTAATTGAATTGCTTACAAGAGTTTACAGCAAAATATAAAGAACAATAGAGTATACATATCGTTTGTAAAGACAGTCCATCCGTTAGGTGGGCTGTTCGATATTTTTATAAGGCTCTGTTAGTCAATGGTGTTGTTATTTTAAAGCTGTTTTCGGAAAGATTTTACTTGTTGATAAGTACTAGAATCCCGTTTTAATCCCCCGGCGGAAAAGGGGATTTCTCTCGAGGCAGGCTATTAAGAAACACTAATTTATATGGCTTTAATATGGTTCTTTGGCTTGTCGGCGGTGTTGATTGGAGTCGCGCATCTCGAGTGGAAAACAACATATTCATTTTAAAAAACAACTATTCTTTTACAGAGCCTTTTACTATTGACAGCTATTTTCTTTCCTCGCCTTTTACATAGAGGGATTGGAGCGGAAGGTGTGCGACCTCCTGCGGGACAGGTGAGACCCCGCAGGCGAATCCAGCTCCAGCGGCCAGCGACTAGCAGATTTCGGTCTCTCTCCTTGCGATAAGTCAACATCAACTCACTGTGTTCGTTGTGTTTCCTTTATCTCATACGTGAGCCCTAAAATCTGTACGTCGCTGAACGGCCGCTTTCACTTTTTATGAAGCCGAGGAGGCTCACCGCCCGCCCCGCGGAGTCACACGCCTGGAGCGGAAATCCATTACTTTTCTACAAACACCATCTTTGCGATAAAAGCCTTATAAAATAAGAACAAGTAGAGTGTTTTTATCGTTTGTTATTTTATCCAGGCGATATTAATTTTCTTTGAGATGGTTAGGTGTCAAGTTCTGAATTAGGAGATCAACTACTCTTCAAGAGGCAGAAGTCATTGAAAAAATATCTGAAATTCAACAAACAAATCTATTGTATTCTTTCTTCTTTTCCTATATCATCTAGAAAGAGAACACTATATTATGTGTCTTTATTGAAACATACAACTACATATTGTGTAATGCCGATAAAAATGGTGTCTATATAGACTTAATAGGGAATCTGGTGAGAATCCAGAGCTGTCCCCGCAACTGTAAGTGCTGACGAAATAAGTGATGACCACTGTCTTCAAAAAAGACGGGAAGGACTTAAAGTAGAATGAAGCACGAGTCAGGAGACCTGCCATTTTTATAGCGTCTTATCTTCTTCGGGAATTGGGAAGGTATAACGAGGATACATTGGTAGATTTGACTATACTGTCTATTAATATATCAGCGTTTAAAACCCATCCTTTGTGATGGGTTTTTTTATTTCCCCATTGTTCTCTTTGTAAGAAATTTAATTAAAGGAGACAGGAAAAATGGAAGCTTTATCATCTCACGTATCAAGAACAATTGTTACCAGGCTGGTGCTCCCCCCGGACACCAACCATATGGGCACCATCTTCGGAGGCACGGTCCTCTCCTATATTGATGAGATTGCCGCGATTTCTGCCATGAAGCACAGCAGGAAAGTCGTGGTGACGGCCTCTATCGATACGGTGAATTTTCTCTCGTCAGCTGTCGTTGGAGATATTCTTGCTTTGGAAGCCTGTGTTGTCTCCACAGGGCGCACTTCAATGGAAGTATTTGTAAAGGTGGAAAGTGAGGATCTGGAGTCAGGAAGAAAGACTCTTACAACCACTTCGATTCTCACAATGGTAGCGAAGGGTGTAGATGGCAAGCCAACAATGGTGCCAGGGGTGATTCCTCAGACGGAAGAAGAGCAGCGGCTGTTGAAGACGGCGCAGCAGCGTAAACAGCGCCGTCTGGAAATGAGAAATGAATAGAATGATGGGGAGGAATAGTAAATGATTATTACGGCAGAACAACATAAAGATACCGCTAAGGAAATTTTTGAGTATTTAAAGGACAAACACAATTCCCTCTCTTTCCAATCATACGAGGAAAAGGTGCTTCAAACCATCGAAGCCAAACCTGAATTATCGGTAGTGCAATTTGAAAAGATGCTTATTCTTGCGGCGGTTGAGAGAATCAGCAGCAGCGAACCGGACTGGACTTATGCAGCAGCAGAAATTTATCTGAAAAGCCTCTACCGAAAGAGTGCAGAGGCAAGAGGGACAAGTTCTGACAAAGGTTATGGCTCATTTTTTGAACTGATCAAGCTGCTTGAGAATCTCGGAATCTATGATAAGAATCTGAGTGAAACCTATTCTGTGGAAGAAATTGAGTTTCTTGAAAGTGTGGTGGATCCGGATAAGGATCGATTATTTACGTACATAGGAATCGTCACCTTGGCTGAAAGATATCTGGCCAAATCTCACAGCGGCCGCTTTATTGAGCTTCCCCAGGAACGTTTTATGATCATAGCAATGACACTGCTGTCAGAGGAACCGAAAGACAAGCGCCTTGGCTTGATTCAGGAGGCTTATTGGGCACTTTCCAACCTGTACATGACCGTGGCCACACCGACCTTGGCAAATGCCGGGAAAAGCTACGGGCAGCTTTCGAGCTGTTTTATCGATACGGTAGAAGATGATCTGCGGAGCATATACGATTCGAATACCGATGTATCGACCCTGAGCAAGAACGGCGGAGGAATCGGCATCTATATGGGGAAAATCCGGAGCCGGGGAAGCGATATAAAAGGCTTTAAGGGCGTCAGCTCAGGTGTCATTCCCTGGATGAAGCAGCTTAATAATACCGCGGTATCCGTCGATCAGCTGGGGCAGAGGCAGGGAGCAATTGCCGTCTATCTGGATGTTTGGCATAAAGATATCTTTCCCTTTCTTGACGCAAAGCTGAACAATGGAGATGAAAGACAGCGCACACATGATCTTTTTACAGGTGTATGCCTGCCGGATCTGTTTATGGAGCAGGTGGAAAAAAGGGGAGAATGGTACCTGTTCGATCCTCATGAAGTGAGAAAGGTCATGGGGTTTTCTCTTGAAGATTTTTTCGATGAAAAGCAAGGGGAAGGATCTTTCCGGGAAAAGTATTGGGCATGCGTCTTCCATCCGGACTTGTCACATGAGACTGTCCCTGCCATAGACCTGTTCAAGTCCATCATGGTATCTCAGCTCGAAACAGGAACACCATACATGTTTTACAGAGATACCGTAAACAGATTGAACGCAAATCAGCATAAAGGAATGATTTATTGCAGCAATCTCTGTACAGAAATCACGCAGAACATGAGTCCGACGGTCATGGAAGAGGAGTTTGTATCGGACGGTAAAATCATTACTTATAAAAAGCCGGGAGATTATGTGGTTTGTAACCTCTCCTCTGTATCACTGGCAAGGGCTGTGAAGGAGGGGGTCCTTGAAGAAGTGATCACCATTGCGGTTCGGATGCTCGATAATGTTATTGATATTAATAAAATACCAGTGCTTCAGGCGGAAATTACCAATGAAAGGTACAGGGGAATCGGGCTTGGAACGTATGGCTGGCATCACCTTCTTGCCCTGGAAGGCATCAAGTGGGAAAGTGACGAAGCAGTGGAATATTGTGATTCTCTCTATGAAGATATTTCCTATTTCACTATAAAGGCGAGCGCCTCATTGGCAGAGGAGAAACGGGCATATCCCTATTTTCCAGGTTCAGAATGGTCGACAGGTAAATATTTTGAAAAAAGAGGATACACTTCTCCAAGATGGATGGAGCTCAGAGAGAACGTGCAGAAACATGGCATCAGAAATGGATATCTGCTGGCAGTGGCACCGAATTCATCCACATCATTGATTGCCGGATCTTCTGCAAGCATAGATCCGATTTTCAGGCTGGAGTATTCAGAGGAAAAGAAAGATTACAAGATACCGGTGACGGCACCGGATTTATCCCCACACACCACTTGGTACTATAAAACGGCCTATACTATCGACCAGCACTGGAGCATAAAGCAGAACTCCAAGCGCCAGCGTCACATTGACCAGTCGGTCTCATTCAACCTGTATGTCCGTAATGACATTAAGGCAAAAGCATTGCTTGATATTCATCTCGATGCTTGGAAGTCAGGATTGAAGACAACATATTATGTACGGTCAACATCAAATACGGATATTGAAGACTGTGAAAGCTGTCATAGTTAATGACCTAGAAAGGGAGTGATCAACCATGGTGAAATTAGAAAAAAGAGCACTAATCGATTCTGAAGCACCGAATGCTTCAACGGCAATTATCAATGGCAGCAGTTCGAATATATTGAACTGGGATGATATCAGGTTTCCATGGGCTTATCCGAAATACAAAAGAATGCTGGGTAATTTTTGGACTCCATTTGAAATCAATATGTCCAAGGATATCAAACAATTTCCGAACTTGACTGAGCAGGAACAGGAAACATTCCTGAAAGTGATAGGGCTTCTTGCACTGCTCGACAGCATCCAGACCGATTACGCTGGAAAGGTTGCCGACTACTTAACTGATTCGAGCCTCAATGCGTTGATGATTATTTTAGCGCAGCAGGAAGTCGTCCATAACCATTCATATAGCTATGTATTATCAAGCATCGTCTCAAAAAAGAAGCAGGAAGAAGTATTCGATTATTGGAGAACAGAACCGACATTGCGGAAAAGGAATGATTTCATCACGAACGGCTATCAAGGATTTGTCGAGGAGCCAAATGTAGAGAATCTGCTTCACTCAATTGTGTATGATGTCATCCTTGAAGGATTATTTTTCTATTCCGGCTTTGCCTTCTTTTATAACTTGGCCCGAAACCAAAAGATGGTGGCGGCATCCACAATGATCAATTATATCAATCGGGACGAACAGCTGCATGTAGGGCTGTTTGAGAAAATATTCAAAGAGGTTCTTCGTGAAAATCCTGACTATAATACTGAAGAGCTTCACAGATTTGGCATGGAAGCTTTTAAGCAGGCAGCTGATCTTGAAATTGAATGGGGAAGGCAGATTATAGGAGACAACATTGAAGGGCTGTTGATGTCTGACTTGGAGGCCTATATCAAGTTTATGGCTAATAAGAGGTCTCAGCAAATGGGATTCCAAGCCCCATTTGAAGGATACAAATCCAATCCATTGAGGTGGATTGTTGCTTACCAGGAAGTGGATCTAGGCAAGACGGATTTCTTTGAACAGAAATCAAGGCAGTATACGAAAACCTCTGATGCTAATGGATTTGATGAGCTTTAAATTATGTTGGGTATTTAGGTGTCAGTTGTGCCAGGTACAAAAGTGGAGAAATGTGCGAGGTGCAAAAAGATGAAAGTGTGCCTGGTACAACAAACGCAACAAACAAAAAGGCGTATCACCCAGGGGAGGGCACTGAAAAAGTCCAATAAAGATCTAAAAGGCAGAATCGCTCACTCCAAAGAGCGATTCTGCCTTTTTCACATCAGGTTTTACGAAAAAGTGTTGATTTCCGTTCCAGGTGCGCGACTCCGCGGGGCGGGCGCCCGGCCTCCTCGGCTTCGCCTGTGGGGTCTCACCTGTCCCGCTAGTCCCGCAGGAGGTCGCGCACCTTCCACTCCAATCAACGTTGAGAAAAAAGAACACTACCCGCTATTAAAACCTTACTTTATAATAGAACTACCAATATAAGTGGGTGGTTTCCAGTGATTCAACAACAACAAACAATGATGTTCAGTAAGTATATAGACCTTTATGATGTCGCCGTTCCTTAGGGCATATGTTAAGGAGAATAAACGATTTAATCGACTTCTCCTTTATTTTTGATGAATTAAAGAATAAATATTGTCATGATAATGGATGAACTAAAACACAGACACGTGTATGATGTAGCAGAATCCTCGGGCCTAATTGGCATGGAATTACAAGGTGCCATGGCAATATTTGCGGTAAACATTAAAAGAATTTAAAAGCTAATGTGATAAAAAGAGCAGCATATAAGGTGACTTCCAAGAAAAAAAGCCAACTCTTCTTCCTTTTATAGGAAGAAGAGTTGGCTCTTTCTTTATTATAGTTATAGTTTAGAAGTCGGCAGATTTACAGTGCCCTCCCCCAGGGGACACGCCTTTTCATTATTATTTAACCAGCTGTCGGACAAGCTCCTTATTCCGGTCTTTAAACACTTCATTATGCGACGAAACCATTGCAAATGCTCCGGCTTCCGGCTCGATAAACTGCTTCGCTTTATTGACTGCATTGGCAGCATCCTGGAACGCTCCGGCAATCAGGTTAAGTTTTCCTTCATGTTTAATGATATCACCTGCGGCAAAAATGCCAGGTATGGAGGATTCACACATCGTAGTTCCTTCTATATAGAAGTCATCCATCATTTTAATGTGGAGTTCACTATCCTCCAGAAGAGAGGCATCCCGGTCGAAGCCGTGGTTAATGATGACATCATCAATGGCAAGAGATGTTGTTTCCCCGGTAACATTATTGAGCAGTTCCACCCGGTCAATGACATCTTCTCCATGTCTGGCAGCCAGCTTTGTTATGGAAGTATTCAAGAAGGTCTGTGCAGAGCTGTTCATCAGTTGTGCCACTTGTGCTTCGTGTCCACTCAACTGGCCTTTGCGGCAGGTGAGGTAAACCTGCTTCGCAATCGGGGCAAGTTCATTTGCCCAATCAATGGCAGAATTGCCGCCGCCGGAGATGATGACTGTACGGCCTTTGAAATATTTCAGGGATTTGACTGTATAATGCAAATTTGATATTTCAAAGCGGTCAGCCCCTTCAATATTCAGTTTTTGCGGCTGAAGAATGCCGCTCCCAACCGCGACGATCACGGTTTTGGAATAATGAATGTCTCCAGAGGCAGCTTTTAATAAAAAGAGTCCATCCTCGTCACGCGCAATCGAGACAATTTTCTCATTGAGGACCACTTCAGGGTTGAAAGTCAGGCCCTGTTGGACAAGCTGGTCGATCAGCTTTGCTCCAGGAGTCGGTATCAAACCGCCTACATCCCATATCATTTTTTCAGGATAGACGTGAATTTTGCCTCCGAGCTGCGGCTGAAATTCAATAATTTTTGCCTTCATTCCTCTAAGCCCGCTGTAAAATGCCGAATAGAGTCCGGCTGGTCCTCCGCCGATGATGGTGACATCAAAGCATTCATTTTCCTTCATAACGACCGCTCCTCATTCTGTGATTTCTATAAATGTGAAAAGCCTTCTCGATAAGAGATTGACAGTAAGTTTTTAGGTTTATAGTTACATTGTACCGAAACTGATAATCATTATCAATATGAATTTTCTAAATAGAAGGTTTTACATGGTTCGCCTTCATAATGATTAATTACATTTCGGCTGCGGTGTCAAACTGAGAATGAAGCATATGTCCACTGAGATTCCAAATGAAAAATAACAACAATTTTCTGTTTAAACGTTTGTAGAAAGTTGACTCTTGAAAGGGTTAACGAGAAGCATCTGTATTCAATGAGGTACGATTGTACTCGGCGGCAAGATCACTGGAAAAGAAGATGGCTATATTTCAGGCAGGAATGAAGGATATCTCTAACTAAATAAAACACCTCCATTAATAATGGAGGCGTTCTGCATAGTTTACATTAAAACATTCAAGAACCGGTTTCAGATGGATGACTTTCCTCATCAAAATCCGGTGATACAGCCTTTCTGATAAAGAGTGCAGTGATAAAGGCCAGAACGGCAAGGGCCAAAGCGAACCAGTAAGCATGATGGACGCCATAAGTCATGGCCTGGTGAGCGACTTCTTCAGTGACATTTGTTTGTCCCTCTAAATAGCTCTCCTCACCCTGTGTCATAAGGCTGACAAAGATGGAAACACCCAATGCACCACCGATTGGCTGCAGCGTATTGGCGATAGCCGTGCCATGCGGATACAAGTTTTTCGGCAATTCATTCAGCGCGTTAGTTTGAGCCGGCATCATAATCGCAGAGATGGCGAGCATTAGTAACATGTAAGCCAGAATGAAGGACCATATAGGCACTGATGGATTTATATTGCTGAAAAAAATCATCACCCCTACGAGAGTGAAAGTGCCAGGGATGATCAATTTTCTGGGACCGTACTTATCGAAAAGTGTTCCCATGACAGGTGACATCAAACCGTTCAGCAAAGCTCCCGGCAGCAAGAGGAGACCCGCCAATTTTGCGGAATAACCAAGAGGTCCCTGTAAGTACATCGGCATTACGATTTCTGATGCAAACATGGCCATCACGACAATCACAAAAATGATGATTCCGCGTGCGTAACTTTTATACTTGAAAACCCGGACATCAAGCAGGGGCTGATCAAGTTTCAGCTGCCTAAGTGTGAATATGATAAGACTGATGATGCTGATGGAAAGGATTGTAAGAATTCTGACAGATGTAAAGCCGGCTCCCGCTTCTCCAGCACTGCTGAATCCATAAACAATTCCTCCGATTCCAATGGAAGAAAGGACAATCGAAAGAACATCCACACTTGGTCGTGTGACCTCTCCTACATTTTCCAAGTATTTTATCGCAAATAATATTGAAAAAATCGCAAAAGGAATCACTATGATGAACAACCAGCGCCATCCAAGCAGATCGACAATCACTCCGGATAAGGTAGGACCGATTGCCGGGGCAAACATGATAACAAGCCCGAACGTTCCCATGACTTTTCCTCTGACTTCAGGCCGATACAGCAGAAGCAGAGCATTGAAAATAACTGGAATCAAGAGACCTGTTCCCACAGCCTGAATCATCCGGCCCGTCAAGAGCATTGGAAAGTTCAATGCCGACGCAGCGATGATGGTTCCGAGAAGGAAGATGGACATGACTCCAATGAACATCTGCCGTGTCGTGAACCACTGAATCAGCAGGGCGGATATCGGCATAAGCACGCCCATGACGAGCATGAAGCCTGTCGCCATCCACTGAACAGTGGGACGATCAACATTGAAGACCGCCATTAACTCTGTGAGGGCGATATTTAACAGTGTTTCATTCAATATCGCAAAGAAGGCACCAATCATAAAGGTGATGAGTATCGCCTTGGTATTTATTTTTGTTTCCATATTAGCTCCTCCAAATCTTTAAAGACACTTTTATATAATCCTTCATTTGGCTTAAATTCTCAAGTGATTGAGATTAGAAGGAAGAATCTTGAAACTATTTGAGCCAAGCTGCGTATATAAAATATCTGAATGAAAGAAGGAGATTCTTATGAACAATCAACAGTTCGTAGATATCAGATTGCAGGAAAATCATTCTCTGGCTCAGGTTTTGCAGCAAATTGTCGAAAATAAAAGAGAAGAAACTGGTTCTCATCATGTTGTGGTACAAGAAGTTATACAGACTGGTGAACTTCAATACACCGTCATATTAAATACGGTTATCAGAGAGTATTAATAAGGGTGATAAAAATGTTTGGAGAAAAGCCAAAATGTTCGTCATGCAGCAGGGAGATTGAAGGAGAAGAGGAAGTCTATATTAAGATGCGCTGGCCGAAACGAAAAGGCATGACAGAAATCAAAGCTTATCTAAAAAAACAAGGAAAGTTCATGTGTCCGACGTGTGTTGAAGAGAGACCGCTAAACGGGTGAGAAGGAGTGTGATGATATGAATGGAATTTTTTTGATTTTTGTATTGATTCTGTTAGGAACCTCTATCGCCTTTACGTTAGTTCTGGCGGTAAAGGCTCTGCATAACTACTTTAATCACAATAAAGGTCTCGATCAGAATACCAGATTTGTCATATGTCCGGTTTGCGGTACGAAAAACAAGCGGCAGAAAAATGGGCTGCAGTGAAAAAAATGCTACACACATTTTTAACAAATAAACTCATGAAAGAAGCCTGTACACAAGTGTACAGGCTTCTTTTGATTTCTTCTATTAGCGTCGGCTGTTGTTATTACTATTGTTGTTGCTGTTGTTGTTTTGACGGCTTCGGGCTTCTCCGCCTTTTTCACCGATTTCCTTGTAGAATTCTTTGTCGTGATTCTCAGAAGTTGCTTCTCCGCCTTTTTGGCCGATTTCTTGATAGAATTCCTTATCATGGTTGTTTGAAGTAGCTTCTCCGCCTTTGCGGCCTGCTTCTTCCACTGACATCTTGCTGTTTCTGTTGTTGTTGTTGTTATTTGTAGCCATTGTAACTCCTCCTTAAATTTTAAAAATTGTTTTTTCCATCTAAGACGATTTACACCAGCTTCTATTTAAAGGCATTCATCAAATTTGAATTCTGCCTTTGCTTCTTTGTTTCCCCTTCTTCATTTATTTAAACAGGGTGGGATTAATTGGAAGGAATTGCTGGGTGGAAAAAACTCCGCTCCTTTTTAAGCGTCGAGCCTTATTGCCTATACAACACCCAAGAATCACACCAAGAGATAGATATCAGATTCAGTAGGAATAGCCATGTTGTTTTCCGTATTGACCAACATGGCTTTGAATCCAGCAGAGCAAAGAACGGAAGGGCTGGTTCATGAAGTCGCTGTTCCCTTTATTGCAGCTTGAATTGAGGATGGATTGGAATCATTCTGTTCTTCTTGAGGAAAGCCACTCCGGCTCAGAATAGCCAGTGACAGTCACGCCCCGGTTATTGTCGAATCAAGCGATGGTAGATTTTAATCGATTTTGTACTCGTTCTTTTCTTAAAAAATTCTATTATACAAACTGGCTCGCCTGTCGGTAATTACATCCATGATTCGTTTTACTTCACTATTATCTGTCCTCTTAAAATAATTCTTAACTTTGCGTTTCATTTTCATCTCTCCTTTCTACCTCTAGTGTAGTCAGAAATACGCTCCGAATTAACATTCGCAGGGCTATTTTTTGGTCAGACTTTAGAAGGAGAGTATCTCAGTCATCCAAACACATACTTATTTCTGAAGAGATGAAACCATAACGCCCCGTAATCCGTATACATAGTAAGCAAAAATAACTCCTGGAAGGGGAAACAAATGGGAAACATTTTATTATTTTCAATTATAGTCGGCATTGTCATAGCGGTGCTGCTGGTGCCGCTGCAGGGCGGAAAGACAGGTAAAAAGGAAAAAAACCGCTTTAATGCAGTTGGTATGGCAGTGGTTCTAGTAATATCGATAGCAGCCGCGTTCGTTTTTTATTATCTAAGCAATCTGGATCGTAATTTTTCATCCGTGTGGCTGGTGCTGATTTTGGCTTCAGGTGCAGGTGCATTATTGGCGGCAGGGAAGGAGCGGCTGAT
This sequence comes from Bacillota bacterium, assembly GCA_051750065.1. Lineage (GTDB taxonomy): Bacteria > Bacillota > Bacilli > Bacillales > Bacillaceae_B > Rossellomorea. The sequence continues at coordinate 172,882 of JBNJJI010000010.1, read as the reverse complement.
CAAGAGCTCGGTGTTCTTAGTAACCCTGGTGGCAGGCGCATTCCTGCTGACTGCCTTCCTTTTCAACGCAGATGAAAAGTTTGAGTCGGCCAAAATGGATGTGAAAACGGAAATACAAGCATTTGATGAGCAGAAGACACCGGCAAGCGTGCCGCCGAAATTTGCCCGCAATAAAATGAAAAAGGCCTTTGGGCAGGTACCGGATACAAGCTATTATGAGCTCGGAAGCCTGCAGATTCAGAAAGTGAACGGCGAATATGTATACATCGCCCCCGTGGAATTCTCAGGATTTTTCAAATGGATCAATGGAGACGTAACACCGGGATATTTTACGATCAGTGCAACAGATTCATCAGCCAATCCAAAATTTGTGAAAGAAAAGATGGCTTACACACCTTCATCCTACTTTAATAAGAACATCGAGCGACATATCCGCATGAACTATCCTAAGCTGATTTTTAACGGAGATGTTCAGCTTGAAGTGGATGAAAACGGTAAGCCGTATTATGTCCGAACGTATGGAGAATTCATCTCTGCCAGGAATGGTTTCGAGGCAGAGGGAATCGTGGTGGTGGATCCTCAGAATGGAGAAACAGAAACATATAAACTGGCAGACTCCCCTGACTTTATCGACGGCGCGGTGTCACCTGAAACCGTCAGCCTCCAGAACAGCTATTACGGAAACTATATCCAAGGATTCTGGAACAGCGTGTTCGGGAAGTCCGAAGTGAAGCTGCCTTCAGATGAGGGAACAGAGGTAAATGTGAGCCCGATTTTCGATGAAAACGGAGAAATGTTTTACTTTACAGATTTTACCTCACCAAAAGAAGGAGTAGACAGTATGCTGGGCTATTCCTTAACCAACTCAAGGACAGGTGAGGCTACCTTCTACACAGGAAATATGGAAAAATCATATATGGATTCACAAGGAAACCTCCAGATCATCGAAAAGAAATTCATTGAAAAAAAATGGAGCGGGGAAATGCCGATTCTGTATAATTTCTACGGAGAAGCGAGTTGGCTGACGCCGGTGCTTGATGCAAACGGCTTCCTGCAGAATTACTTTATCGTCTCGGCAGCAAATCCAGAAATCTCCGTATTTGCCAACACGCCAAACCAGGCTCTTAAGCTGTATAAAACTGCTTTGCAGCGAGGAGGCGGGAGCGTCAATGGAAGCGGCGAGGCTGAAGAGAAACAGGTCCGCGGCACAGTCTCACGGGTGTATAAAGAAAAAACCGGAGACTACACAACCGTTTTCTTCCTGCTTGATGGCGGAAAAAGCTACATCGTTTCCTCGGATAACAGCCCGATGAGCATCTACCTTGAAGAAAATGACAAAGTGAACGTCACCTACCTCGACACAGGAGAAAGCTTCCTGCCTGTTCGGGAACTGCAGATTGAAGGGCTGCAGTGATATCGGTGCCAGGTAATTTTTATGAAGCTGAGGAGGCTCACCGCCCGCCCCGCGGAGTCGTACACCTGGAGTGGAAGTCAACATACCCTTTGAAGAAACAACAACACTCTTTAACAGAGCCTTAGAATAAGAAACCCTCACAAAAACCTTGTCCTGCAAAAGGTTTTTGTGAGGGTTCTTTGGTTACCCATGGCGATCATCTCTTGTTCATCAGAAAATAACAACACAATTGACTAACAGAGTCAAAATGATAAAAATTGTCGAGAAAAGGTCTTATTTAAAAATTGTAACCATGGGTTGCAAAGAAGAATATTTTCTGGTTTAATTATGATTATCACTAATCGTAACAGTTACGATTTAACAACATTAATGGAGGTTACCTAAAATGAAACAAGGAATTCACCCTAATTACCAAAAAGTAGTGTTTATGGATACAAACAGCGGCTTCAAATTTCTAACAAGCTCAACGATGAGTTCATCTGACTCAATTGAATGGGAAGATGGCAGCACATATCCTTTAATCAAAGTGGAAGTCAGTTCTGACACCCACCCTTTCTATACAGGAGTGCAGAAATTTGCTGACCGCGGAGGCCGTGCGGATCGTTTCTTGAAAAAGTACAATATGAAACGACCGGAATAAGCAGACGGAGGCTCGATATGAACGATAATTTAATGGAAATTCTGGCGAGGGACATTGTCGCCGGACTGCCCCCTTACAAAAAAGAAGTCTATCAATATGTGGTCAGGGTAGAGGATGAGCTGGCATCACAATCAAAAACTTCCGAACAGTTTATGTCACTGCTCGTCAAAAATGCACCTCATAAACAGGCCGCTGCTTACTTCAATATGACATACGGACAGTTAATGGTTCTCATGAGGGAAATTGAAAGTGAAATTGATGAGAAACTGAAACGAAAAATGACTAATGCTAAATGGATCGATTGCAGTGACAATTTGAAAAGCAATGGTGCATCTGCAAGAGGAAGAAGAATGGAATTTTTATTCATTGTTTAAATTTTTTTAAACAATAAATCGTAATAATTACGAATTAAAGACAGAAAGGAAGAAAAGAAATGGCAAAGAAGTCGAAAGTGGTTAAAGAGAAAAAAAGGCAGGAAATTGTTGAAAGGTATGCCGAGTTAAGAAGAGAGCTTAAAGAAAAAGGAGATTATGAAGCGCTGAAGAAACTGCCTCGTGATTCTTCTCCCACACGTTTAAAGAACCGATGTGAAGTCACAGGCCGCCCTCGGGGATATCTCCGCAAATTCAAAATGTCGCGTATTGCTTTCAGGGAGCTGGCTCACAAAGGACAGGTTCCTGGAGTAAAGAAGTCCAGCTGGTAAAAGGGCACCGGAAGATTACTATGTACAATTGGATAATTATTGGCGGCGGTATCCATGGCTGTACAATTGCGGCCTTTCTTCTTAAAAGCGGAAAAGCAGCTATAGGGGACATCCGGATTATTGATCCGAATGAGGAGCCCCTTTGTAACTGGAAGAAAAACACTGAACGAATCGGGATGGAATACTTGCGCTCTCCTTCCGTCCATCATATTGACCTCAATCCATTCAGCTTGCAGAAGGCCGCAAAATTTGAAGATTCCAGAGCGGTTTATGGATACTATAAACGTCCTTCATTATCATTTTTTAATGAACATAGTGAGGCTGTGCTTAAGCAGGCTGGACTGAAGGAGTCCTGGATGCAGGGAAGGGTTACAGAGGTAACGAGAGAATCGGAAAGCTGGAGAGTGGTTACAGAGGAAGGGCGAGTGACAGCAGGCATGAACATTGTCATTGCGATAAGCCTCAACGACCAACCTGTCATCCCTCAATGGGCTGCGAAACTCAGGAACAGAGCGACCTCTCTTATCGATCATGTTTTTAGTCCTTCTCTTCCTGAGTTTGACAGCTTGGAACCACCGGTGGCAGTGATTGGCGGAGGAATTACCGCTGCGCATACGTGCATCAAACTCAGCCGGCTATATCCTGGAAAGGTGACCCTTTTAAAGAGGCACCCTTTTCGCGTCCATGACTTTGACAGTAATCCTGGCTGGCTTGGTCCGAAAAACATGGAAGGGTTTGTAAAATTAAATGATTATCAAGAAAGAAGAAAGGCTATTCAGATGGCAAGGCACAGAGGCTCCATAACGAGCGAGCTGAATGTGAAAATTGCCAAGTTGGTCCGGAGTGAAGCCTTGAAGATTGTTGATGGAGAAGTCTCATCAGCTCATAGGAATTCAACAGGGGTCACTCTGAATTTAATGGACGAGAGCCAGGTCAACGTTCAATCCGTTATATTGGCCACAGGCTTTCATCCCGCAATGCCGGAACAGGATTGGTTGAAGAAACTGATTCTGCAGCAAAACCTTCAATGTGCAAATTGCGGCTACCCGATTGTAAAGCCTACTCTCGAATGGTGTCCGCATCTTTATGTTTCAGGCCCACTTGCCGAGCTGGAAATCGGCCCCGTTTCCCGAAACATCTCAGGAGCACGTAAAGCTGCAGAACGAATTGTTCTAAATAAAATGTAATGGTGTGAATTCTATGAATCAAAAAGTGCCTGTAACCGTTTTGAGCGGTTACTTAGGATCAGGAAAAACGACGTTATTAAATCATATTTTAGCAAATAAAGAGAAGAAGAAGATTGCTGTAATCGTTAATGATATGAGCGAGGTCAACATTGATGCATCCCTGATTAAACAGGGAGGATTCTCACGGACTGAAGAGAAGATGGTTGAACTTCAGAATGGCTGCATCTGCTGTACACTTCGTGAAGACTTAATGATTGAAGTTGAGAGACTGGTTAAGAATGGGGAAATTGATTATATCGTCATTGAATCGACAGGCATATCGGAACCTGTTCCCGTTGCGCAAACCTTCACCTATATAGATGAAGACCTGGAGATCGATTTATCTCAGTACTGCAAGCTGGATGCGATGGTGACGGTTGTAGACGGAAACCGCTTTTGGTATGATTTCTCTTCTGGAGAAAGCCTTCTTGACCGAAAGGAGGGTGCAGATGAAAGTGATATAAGAGAAGTGGCAGATTTGCTGATTGATCAGGTGGAATTCGCAGATATCATTCTGCTCAATAAAATTGACACAATCAGTGATGAAGCTCGCCGAGAACTTCATGCAGTCCTGAAAAAGCTTAATCGGGATGCGAAAATTATTGATACTGCTCATTCTAAAGTGCCGTTGAGAGAAATCCTGGACACCAACTTGTTTGATTTCGAAAAAGCGAGCCAGTCTGCCGGCTGGATCAAGGAACTGAATGAGGAACACGTGCCGGAAACAGAAGAGTATGGAATTTCTTCTTTTGTTTATAGAAGACAAAAACCATTTCATCCGGAAAGGTGGAGGAAGTGGCTGGAAGCTTGGCCTCAAGAAATTGTGCGGGCGAAAGGATTCTTCTGGATGGCAACCAGAAATGACACCGCCGGCCTTCTTTCACAGGCAGGTACCTCCATTGTTTTTCAGGGAGCAGGTGAATGGGTTGCCTCTTATCCGGAAGCAGAGAGAGTAGAAGTTCTAAAGTCAGATCCTCAACTGCTGGAGAAATGGAACGCCATATGGGGTGACCGAATGACGGAGCTAGTATTCATCGGGATTAAAATTGACAAGAAGTTAATTGCGAAAGAGCTGGACCAATGCCTGCTGACAGATGAGGAAATGAAAGCTGATTGGAGTTTATTGGAAGATGTGCTGCCTGCTTTTTAGGCATAAGCGTAATGATAGATAATCGAAAAAAGACCCATTGCCTTTTGAGAAAATAGAAAGGAGCGGTGGGTTTCTTGATGTGTTCAGTTTTAGAGTAGTGACTTTAACATTCAACCTTGTTTGTTCACACGTAAAAAAACGCGCCTCCTCTCTAGTGAATGGAGGATGCGCGATTGTGTATTTTTTTATATGATTAGGACGGGGGAGGACTGTCACTATTAGTGAAGTACAGGCAGTTTGCGTTCCGCTTTGTTGGCGCCGCGTCCTTTTCTGTTAGCTAATCCATTTTTTATATAAGGAATTGCAAATCTGTCTATTCCCCAGTAGTATGCTCCTCCTCCTGTAAAGAGAAGAATGACGGCTGCTGTGTAGAGTTCAGGGTTGGTGCTTACTGTACCGGCCAGCAGAAAGTTCAGATTCATAAATGCAGCTGCAATTAATGCCGGAATAGTTGCCGCACCCAAGATAAGTCCAAGGCCAGCCAGTACCTCGCCCCATGGAATCAGAATATTGAAGAGCTCTGCATTTGGAAGAGCGACATTTTCAAGGAAGCCTGCATACCAGCCTTGAACCGCAGGGTATTCACCACTCGCCTTTGCGATTGCGCCGTGCAGAAATCCTGTGGCATCAAAACCATCAACTACTTTGTGCCAGCCGGCTTCAAGCCATTGAATACCGAGCCATATTCTTAGTACAGTCCAAATCATTGCGGCTTGAGGAGTTTTCCACCATCTCATTGTAAACATCTCCTTATTATTTGTGAAAAATTTCACATTATAGATTAAAAAAATTTGAGATAAAGCCGGCCAGCTTTCGAGTTGCTTCGAGAGTAGGTTGTTGGTTTGATCTGGTTTGGTTTAGTTTGTGAATGTTTTCACTTACTCTCTACACTTATAATATACTCCTGGACGATTGTTTTGGCAATGGCTTTCACAGATCTTTCACATTTGTTATTACGCCTTTTACCGACGATGGTGCGGGGGATCAAGAGGTTTAGTTTGGGGGAGATATTTCAAACTTCACCTCCGATAGTTTTCTTATTTGGTTTATCTTTTTTGTTGTACTTCGCTAAGGCTGCGAGGTACATGGTATTTAATTTTTTCTTTTTAGATGTACCTCGCTCGGGCAGCGAGGTACATGATATTTGTTTTTTTCTATTTTGATGTACCTCGCTTGAGCTGCGAGGTACATGATATTTGGATTTTTCTTTTTTGATGTACCTCGCTCGGCCAGCGGGGTACATGATATTTGTATTTTTCTATTTTGATGTACCTCGCTCGGGCTGCGAGGTACATGATATTTGTTTTTTTCTATTTTGATGTACCTCGCTCGGGCTGCGGGGTACATGATATTTGTATTTTTCTCTTTTGATGTACCTTGCTTGAGCTGCGAGGTACATGATATTTGTATTTTTCTTTTTTGATGTACCTCGCTCAGGCTGAGAGGTACATGATACTTGTATTTTCCTTTTTTGATGTACCTCGCTCGGGCTGCGAGGTACATGATATTTGTTTTTTTCTATTTTGATGTACCTCGCTCGGGCTGCGAGGTACATGATATTTGTATTTTTCTATTTTGATGTACCTCGCTCGGGCTGCGAGGTACATGATATTTGTTTTTTTCTCTTTTGATGTACCTCGCTCAGGCTGCGAGGTACAAGATTAGTGGTTTTTTCCTTTGGGATGTACCTCGCTCAAGTTGCGGGGGACATCATTTTTGTTGTCCCTTGTGTGGCGCTGATAGAATGGAACGCTTCGCTAGAATAGGGATCACCGATAGAGTCTCCACATCCGTTGATAGAGATTGGTTTGCTGATAAAACCACTATTCGCAACTGGCACGAGTCTCTCAGTAACCCGTCCGGTTTGTCTACAATAGAGGAACAGGCGGGAAAGATACATAATAAGGAAAATACTCTTTGTCGGCCAGAATACTTTTTCGCTTGTTGGGTATATGTTTTATATTCCAATATTAGGAGGCTGATCATGAAAGCTGTAACGTATCAGGGTTCGAAGGATATCCAAGTGAAAGAGGTTGAAGACCCGAAGATTCAGAAGTCGGATGACATTATCGTCAAGATAACTTCAACTGCGATTTGCGGTTCCGATCTTCATTTGTATCAAGGTAACCTGCCGTTGAGACCGGGCTATATAATCGGTCATGAGCCTATGGGAATTGTTGAGGAGACTGGTCCTGATGTCACGAGAGTTAAAAAAGGGGACAGAGTGGTCCTTCCGTTCAATGTATCCTGCGGCCATTGCTTTTACTGCCAACATGATATGGAAAGTCAATGTGACAATGCCAATCCGCATAAAGATACTGGAGGCTACTTCGGTTATACAGAGCAATATGGTGACCATCCAGGCGGACAGGCAGAATACTTACGAGTTCCTTTTGGAAACGCGATGCCATTTAAGGTGCCTGAATCATGTGACTTAGCAGACGAAGCCCTATTGTTCATGTCTGACGTACTGCCGACCGCTTACTGGAGTATAGAGCATTCAGGAATGAAACCTGGAGACACTGTGATTGTACTCGGGTGCGGACCTATTGGATTGATGGCCCAGAAATTCGCCTGGATGAAAGGTGCAGGGAGAGTTATTGCAGTAGATAACCTGCCTTATCGCCTGAATAAAGCGAAACAAAATAACAATGTCGAAACGTTCAATTTTGATGAGTTCAAGGAAATGGGCCATCACCTGAAGGAAGTAACCGGAGGCGGTGCAGATATCGTCATTGATTGTGTCGGTATGGATGGTGAAAAGAGTGCAGTCGAAAAAGTAGAGCAGAAACTTAAGATTCAAGGCGGAACGCTGAGTGCCATTAATATCGCAAAAGATGCTGTCAGGAAATTTGGTACAGTCCAGCTGACAGGGGTCTACGGGATGATGTATAACATGTTTCCACTCGGCAACTTTTTCGAAAGAAACGTAACCTTGAAGATGGGCCAAGCACCGGTCGTTCACTACATGCCGGAGCTCTTTGAAAAAATCACTTCTGCCGAGCTGAATCCTACAGAGATCATTTCCCATATCATGCCAATGGACCAAGCAGCAGATGCATATAAGATATTCAACGACCATGAAGACGAGTGCATAAAAGTCGTCCTCAAACCCTAGTGACAGTCACGCCCCGAAATAAGTCGAAAAATCTGGATTGAATATACAAACAGCACATTTTCCTTAAAAATAGGAGAGAATGTGCTGTTTGTATTTGAAAGAAGATTTCTTGCTGAATGTTTCAAATGCAACGGTGCGGCAAACCAAGCATTCTGCAAAGAGTACGTTTGGCGAGAGGGTTCGACAAAAGTCGGGTTGTGACTGTCACTAAGACTAGGACAGTGGAATATTAAATAACCAAATCATAGCAACTGTAATGATGGCTGACAGTAAATAAGTAAGAAAAGGACGAGAGAAATGCAGGCGGATCATACAGTACATCACAAGATAGAAGAAGAGGTCCATCCAGTATTCATAACCGTTTTGCAGCAGCAGCCTGCCAAATTTATAAAAAGGATATTCAATCACAAAAGATGCCCCAGTCCACATGGCTATGAACCTGAATTTCATTAAGCGGGACGCAGTAAATGGATAAAAGGTAAGAAAAAGCAAGGTGATAACAGGCAGATTTATAAAAGAATATAGGATGTCTACTAAAACATGAGATTTAGGAAGGAAGTCAGGGTAGTATTCCCAAAGCATTTTATCCTGTGCAATATGGTTATAAAGCAGATTGCAAATAATCACATAAAAAATAGTGAGATGATATTTTTCCCACTCTCTCCAGTTTCCTTTAAAATATGCGAAGATCAATAACGTGATCGTCAATACAATATGCATGGCTTCACCCGGACATGTTATTTTTAATGTTAGTCTGCACTAATTGTTCAGTTCTATGTAAAAAAGAAGATAACTGAATTCACCTTCAGGATACCATCCTTCCATTTGAAATTTTACCTGTTCGACTGTCCAGCAGCTAAACCGCAACCAGATTGTCATTGTAAAAAGTGTTAGAATCCCTTAAGATTTCATAAGGTATAGAATTAGGAGTATATTGAAAGGAAGTTACATAGATGCTTGTGAAAACGAAAGAAAACCTGGGGCTGTCTCCAGCAAATGATCCGTGGGAAGCCTATATGGATGTAGAAGAATACGGAAAGATGACTTTATCGAGTGTCGAGTTCACTACGACGACTCTTTGTAATATGCGCTGCAACCACTGTGCTGTCGGATATACTTTGCAGAACAAGGATCCTGACGCACTTCCAATGGAGCTTATTTTTCAAAGGCTTGATGAGATTCCTTCATTAAGGACCATCAGTATAACCGGCGGGGAACCGATGATGTCAAAAAAATCAGTAGAGAATCATGTGCTTCCGTTATTGAAGTATGCTCATTCACGAGGCGTGAAAACACAGATCAACTCAAATCTTACCCTTCCATATGAAAGGTATGAGCCCATTGTTCCTTACTTGGATGTGCTTCATATCTCCCATAACTGGGGAACGGTAGAAGAGTTTGCAGAAACAGGGTTTGCCAGGATGGAAAGAAAACCTTCCGAGAATCAGAGGCGGAGCTACTTTGAACGCATGATTGAAAACTCTAAGCGGCTTTCTCGTGAAGGAGTCATGGTATCTGCGGAAACAATGCTGAATGGACGAACCTTTCCTTATTTAGAAAAAATTCATGATCAAATTATCGAAATGGGCTGCACACGCCATGAAGTGCATCCTATGTACCCTGTTGATTTCGCGAAAAATCTAGAGACGCTGGATTTAGCTGAAATCCGCCAGGCCATCAAGCGGCTGCTGGACCATCGCAACGAAGAGATCTGGATGCTGTTTGGAACGCTTCCATTCTATCCTTGCAGTTCGTCCTCAGAAGAGCTTGAACTGTATCAGCGTCTTTATAGAGAAAAAAATGTGACGGTCCGAAACGACCCAGACGGCCGATCCCGATTGAATGTTAATATCTTTTCAGGGGATATCATAGTGACAGATTTCGGTGACGAACCAGGGCTCGGCAACATCCAGGATACATCCCTGCCAAAAGCCTACGAGCGCTGGAACCAAACTAAGACGGCGCACTCCCTGAGCTGCCACTGCCCAGCCGTCAAATGCCTTGGCCCGAATGTCCTTGTCAAAAACACCTACTATCCCGAGGTGGACTTTCAGGGAAAATCAGCCAAAATCGGGTGGTGACAGTCACGCCCCGAAATATGTCGAATACCTTCACACCAAAAACCTCCTCGTTAATAAACGTAGGAGGTTTTGGTGTGAAGTGCTTTCTTGCATTAACGCACGAAAAGGGACAGTCCCTCTTCGTGCGTTAACGCGTTAAAGTGAGAACCAGTTTCACTCTTCTGATTCCTCGAATTTGGAAAGCAGCTCGTTTGTCCTCGACAGAAGAGTTCCATTGAAGACGATGGTCGCAATCAAGCTCAGCAAAGAAAAGAAGATTAAGACAACAAAGTGATTTTCGGTGCGCATAGGTAACCTCCGCAATAGTCGAATAGGTATATTATTCCTATTCCTCCGCTCTTTATGCAGAGAGCTGCTTTGCGAGTTTGGTTGTCACAACCCAGCTAAGGAAAACCAGGCATAAAATCAAGCTGTATTTCAAGGGAGAGTAGAAGAGCTTCCAGCCGTCATATTGGATGACCGAAAGCTGAACCATCGCCCACTCTGCCAGTGTCATAAAAAGAACGCATCCTCCAAAATAAAGAATCTTTACAGTTCTCGTGCGCTTATGAGGAAATAGGTTTAGGAAAATCAGACAGAATAAAGGATAAAAACAGAGGCGGAAAACGAAATCAATATAATGGACACCCGGCTCACTTCCATAGTAATAAAGCTCGTATCGTCCTTTAAATAGAGCATCAAAAGCAAGTGCTGAATAGAGTGAACTAAAGAAAACACTATAAATCTCGATGCTTTTCAAATGCCAGTCCCTGAGGTTATAAAAAATCAATAAACAGACTGCGACAGAAATCAAAATCACCATCTACATACCTCGACTATTAGACATCAGATGCTTGACAAATTTATAATTTAGAAGCTGTATAACGAACAAAACCGGATAAATGGGTACAGAATAACCTAATTTCCAGCCGGTGTATAAAAAAAGCGAGGAGTAGCTTGCTGCTGCCCATTCATAAAATAAAGAAAAAACAGTCCAGGCAAAAATATAGAGTAACTTCCATTTAAAAGGCTTTCCGAATGGAAACAGGTTAAGGAAAAGGATGGCAACTGCAGGGTAAATGCCGATTGCGGCAGCAAAATCAATCAACTCAACCCCAGGCTTAAAGTAAGCGTAAAGCTTATACATCCCGCCGAGAATAGAGTCGGCAAACAAAGCAAGATAAATTGAGAAGATGGAACAGAGATACATTTCTAACCGTGTGAGCCTCTTCGGAATTTTCCAAACCAAAACTACTCCAGCCAATATAGTGCTCCACATCAAAATCATAAAATCATCCTGTTTTTTAAAATAGTATTGCTTAGACCGGATGAATTATTCTTTCTATCGAGGTACTTTCAGCAAAAAGCGAACTTATTACTATACGAGCGTGACCAAAGGATAAACACTTTACTAAGAAGCAAACCCGGTAATATAGGTTATTAGAGCAAAAACACATGATGAAAAAGCGAAACCTCATTAATATCTACCTTAGAATCACTTTGGTTCTTGATGATTATCTAGAGTTGAGTAATTCTATGATCCTTTCCATTTGAAAAATTCGACATATTTCGGGTGGTGACTGTCACTCTTTAAGTAAAATTCCCATTTTAATCATGAATTTCATGAATATGCCATTTAAAAGAGGGTATAACATTAAAAGTGATTTTAAAGGAGGGATTTCTTTTTGGCAGATGATAAAGAGATGAAAAAGTCAGAGGAAAAAGAGATGAAGAATGATGAGACGCTGACAACGCGTCAGGGCCATCCGGTTTACGATAATCAAAATATGCGTACGGTTGGTGATCGCGGTCCGGCTACTCTTGAGAACTATCATTTTATTGAAAAGATCTCCCATTTTGACAGAGAAGAAGTACCTGAGCGTGTAGTTCACGCACGCGGCTCAGGAGCATTTGGTTACTTTGAAACTTATGGAAAAGCCGGCGATGAACCGGTGGAAAAGTATACACGTGCAAAAGTGTTTTCCGGAGCTGGGAAGAAAACGCCGTTAATGGTTCGCTTTTCTACAGTTGCAGGAGCGAAGGATTCACCGGAAACAGCACGCGACCCACGCGGCTTTGCGGTGAAAATGTATACGGAAGAAGGAAACTGGGATCTAGTCGGAAATAATCTTAAGATTTTCTTTATCCGTGATGCGATGAAGTTTCCGGATATGATTCATGCCTTTAAAGCAGATCCAGCTTCAAATGTACCGAATCCAGAAAGAATGTTTGATTTTGTTTCGCGTACACCAGAAGCGACACATATGATCACATTCCTGTTTTCACCATGGGGCATTCCAGCTACATATCGTCATATGCAAGGTTCCGGCGTTAATACGTATAAATGGGTCAACGAGAATGGTGAGGCGGTCCTGGTGAAATATCACTGGGAGCCAAAACAGGGTATCCGTAATTTAACCCAAGATGAGGCTGATACGATTCAAGCCAAGAATGTAGCTCATGCGACTCAGGATTTGTATCAATCAATTGAGCGCGGTGAATATCCTGAATGGGAGCTGTTTGTTCAAATCATGGAAGACGGCTACCATGAAGAGCTTGATTTTGATCCACTTGATGATACTAAACTATGGCCGGAGGATAAATTCCCTTGGCTGCCTGTAGGGCGAATGGTCCTCGACCGCAATCCTAAGGATTTTCATGCTGAGATCGAACAAGCTTCCTTTGGTACAGGAGTACTTGTCGATGGAATGGATTTTTCCGATGACAAAATGCTGCTGGGACGGACTTTCTCTTACTCTGATACACAGCGCTACCGTGTAGGAGCAAACTACCTGAAACTACCTGTGAACGCACCTAAGGCACCTGTTCATACAAACCAGCAGCGCGGACAGATGGATGTGCGTGACCCTAAAGAATCAGGTGAAAACCCGCATATCAACTATGAACCATCCATGCTGGGCGGATTTAAGGAAGCGGATCCAGAGGGACGCAAACCGCACCGTCCGACCTATAATGCGGCAGCTATGACGGCGCCGATTGACCGCCCTAACAACTATGGTCAAGCAGGTGACACATACCGCAGCTTTGAAAATTGGGAGCGAGATGAACTAATCAACAACCTCTCTGAAGCACTGGCAGTATGTGACAAAAAGATTCAAGACGCAATGATAGAGCACTTCACACAAGCCGATGAAGATTACGGCTGCCGCGTGAAGGAAGGCATCGAGATGAAAATGAAGGAAAAGAAAGAAATGAATGATGTGGAAATAGGTAAAGTTCCAGGTCGTGAATCAGGCAAAACAAGATATGGACAAGGCTCATTAGACGCAAATGCAGCAGCAGAAGAAGCTGTTAAGAAGAGTCATGAAGCAGATCCTTATTAATAATTGAACCGGACGGCTGGAGTGCAAGGCCGGGTGTTTAAAAATGCCAAGCTCACATCCTTTTTCAAAATCTGATATAAACCAATCGAAGCACTCCTATTTGGGGTGCTTTTTTTGAAGTGACAGTCACGCCCCGGTTTTTGTCGAATGACAGAAAATAACCTGAGAAGTTTAAACCCTTTCCCATCAGGGTAAAAACTAATTATCGGAAATGTCGAGATACTATTCAGTAGCCATTGAACGCTGCAAACCATAAAAAAACGTGAACTCCAGGAGGAAAGATATTATGTTTGAAATCATCAAATCATTTTATGAAGAAAAGAAGGCTGACGGCAGTTATACTTTCACTGACAGCCACTTGAAGAACTTCATTCAAAAAGGATATATTACAGATGCTGAAGCTAAGGAAATAAAAAGTTATAACCAGGCATAAGGCAGCAACAGGCACGCTCCTGAATTTGGGAGCGTGTTTTTTTATTGCTTAAATAACCATTGATTTCAAGAGGGAAACCTTTTTTTCATTAGCTATGTTAAAATGAATATATTGAAAATTCTTACGAAGGAAGAGTGTACTTATGAGAAAGGGGCTCGATATCTGCTCTGTTTGGTGACAGTCACGCCCCGGTATTTGTCGAAAACCATCATACAGCAGTAAAAGTTCAAAACAGAAGAAATTATTACATATAAAGAGTTATTTCCATAAAGATTGTGAGAGGATTGTGTTATGGACTATTATAAAAAATTTTTATTCTTAGTCTGCCTCTTCGTTCTATTGGCAGGCTGTCAGGATAAAACCTACCAGCTTTCAGATGTCATAGAAGATTCGGATGCGGAGTATGCCTTGCTCCTTTTGGCTGAGTATGGTGAGATGCTGCCTTCTGAGACAGCCTCACGACAAAGCGATCCACGTCATATAGAACAATTCATTCATTTTACAAGTAATGCTGAAGTGAAGGAAATCAGCTCGAAGGAAGCCAAGGAAGTTTATGATGAAATTTACCAAGAAGAGCAAAAGGGAGACAAGAAGATTCTCACGGCAAGCGTTGCGGCTGATGAGGAGATGAGCCAAAGCTTTTTTATTTATATGCTTGAGGATGGAAGGATTTTTGCTTCCCAATTTGAAAAATCAGTTGGAAAGAAGCACTATGTCAATGTATCCAGTTCAACAGCCCTTTATGATGCTGCTTTAGAATATTATGAAGTGAATTTCACTAGCGATGAAGATGTTCAAGTCCTTGACTTAATGGAGGAGAATTAAGTTCAGCTCTTTGTATTCAGCAGAGGGCTTTTTATAATGTTTTTAGAGTATCGTGTCATGCTCCTTGGTGACTCTAAGGCAATGTGTTCCTTGAATTCATAATGAAATTGGAATATAATGGCGTAATATTTATTTTTAAGGGGAGGGAACAAGGTGAGACAAGAAAGAGCGGTGCAAAGCATCTCAGAAAGTTTACAGAATGACGAACGTGTGCAAGCAATATTTTTGAAAGGTTCGATGGGCAGAGGAGAAGAAGACGAGCACTCCGATGTGGATCTTTATGTGCTTGTGAATGAGGAGGATGAAGAAGCATTTCAGAAGAAGCGGGTGAATCACTTAAGCGCCTATAGGAATCTATTATTCTACGATGATATCTTTATCATCGCTCCGCAAATCATCGCTGTGTTTGATGATATGCTTCATGTTGATTTGTTAACGGTAACCGAGAAGACCTTCAAGGAGAAGGATTTTTTCCGAGTGATTTATGATCCGAATAATCGATTGAAACAATTCGA
This sequence comes from Bacillota bacterium, assembly GCA_051750065.1. GTDB lineage: Bacteria > Bacillota > Bacilli > Bacillales > Bacillaceae_B > Rossellomorea. The sequence continues at coordinate 157,454 of JBNJJI010000010.1, read as the reverse complement.
AGCTACTCAAAATCTACTATTGTCTCCTGAAGAATTTGATGAACTGGCGATTGATGTTCCGTGGTTTCTGTTTCAGTACAGAAAAGCTTATAACAGGGGAAATGATTTATGGAGTGTTGAAGTTCTGCAGCACTGCATGTTCAAGATGGCCAAGGTTCTTCTCCACAGGTATCATCCTGAGCGGGCACAGCTCGGAATGAAAGCATTGGGATCCTTGCTGCCTGCTGCTAAACTAGAAGAAGTGAATGAAATTTATAGAAATCTGAACTCTGAAAAACATCCTAAAGCAGCAGCATTAATCATAGATTTATATTCCAGGGAATTACCTTGGATAGAAAAGAATCTACTGGATAACAAGGCAGTTCTCTTTTTCAGAAAGATGGCTGAGCCGCTTTGATTCCGGACCTTATCTCTAGGGATATTGAGATCTCTAGGGTATTGTGTAATATTTAGGGGTTATTTTCCAATTTTGTTTATGAGATAATTTCATTAGGTATTGAATTGGAAAGGGGGCACTAATATGATTGATGTATTCTTTTTACTAATATTTTTGCTCGGAATCTTTTTTATATTACGTTATCAGTTTAACTTAAAGAAAGCAGTAGAAACATCCAAGGAAGCACTTTATCCAAGAGACAGGGAAGAGTTCTCCAGTATCCTGCTGCCTGGAGAATGGCTGGAGATGGAGCCGCTGACCAAGGATTCCAAATCACTTAAGATTGTAAAATGGGGAACTATTGGAGCTTTGATCCTGCTGGTTATGCTGTTGTTGGTAGTATTGGCAACCGACTGGCTGAACTCCCAATTTTTTATGACAGTCTATTTCTTTTTTGTAATCATCACCGCTATCAGGCATCGTGGGAATTTTTATATTCTGCCCAAAGGGATTATTCTTAACGCCAGATACTACTCTTTTTCAGAAATAAAGCAATGTGAAACTGAAAAAATCATTCGCTGGCATGAATTGTACGGTCTGGATGAAAGAGCAGATAATGGTTATAAATTAAGTTTTAAACTCAGGAACAAGTTGATCCAGCCCAATTATGTCGTCATTGAAAATGAAGAGGAGATTGAGAAAATCAAAAGCTTGCTTGAGAAAACAGAAGTGACAGTCACGCCCCGAAATATGTCGAATTCAAAAGAGGAGATCAACACGAAATGAGTCAGAGTATTTGGAGCATTATATTGATCGCAGCTTTAGTGATTTCCGGAATCTATGTATTTAGGAAAAGAAGGGCTGAGGGCATCACCGGTATTAAAACAGCCCTTACATCGCTTTGTTTTTACCTCATAGGAGTTGTGAACCTGCTTGCCTTCTGGTTGGAATCTATAGGCATCATCAGTTGGGGAATCACAATAGTCCTCTTGATCGCCGGGGCGTATTTCACTAAATATCTTCCACCGGCTAGTATGAAGGCAGAGTGATATGTCCGACAAAGTTCGACGAAAAACGGGTCGTGACTGTCACTCTGAGATGAATTAAAATTTATATTATCCTCATTCAAGAAAACTATTTTTAAAGGAGGTTCACCCTGTGTTGAATAGTATCCCTGAAAACCAGCCTGCAATTAAAATTTTTGATAATTCACTTTCAAAGGGACCAGTCTGTCCTTTTTTATTTTTAAGTGGAATTCACTATTTTCATTGCATACCGCACAGGGTGAGTTTATTTTAAATGCTTTTTGTAAGCTTCTTTAATAACGGAAGCAAAGGGCAGAGACACCTATCGCGGGATAGGTGTCTTTTTTATGAAAAAATATAGGGATACCGCCGTCTATAAAGGCGGCTGTTTAACAGGAGGAAAAAAGCATGAATATGAATCTATCCATTTTTAAAAATAAGAACTTTTTGTTTTACTGGCTCAGTACATGGATTTCTTCACTGGGCGACTCGATATTCGTGATTGCGCTGACCTGGTTTCTTGTAGAGGAAACCCGCTCTCCTTCAGTAGTAGGAACCTACTTGTTCATTTTAGGGCTATCCAAAATCATCTTTGTTTTGATTGGCGGAGTGATTGTGGATCGGGTTGATCCCAAGAAGCTACTCATTTACTCCAATTTGTTAAGAGCGGGAGTGATCATTCTTGCGCTCGTCGCCTTGTTTGTAAAGAAAGACAGCATCTGGATTTTCTATATTATCGGAGCAGTATTTGGTATGGTCGATTCCATTGCAGAACCAGCAGGGATTTCTTTCAGGACCAGGATTATTGGGAAGGAGTTCTACACTCAATCTATGGGTCTATTGATGACAGCAGGAAATGTTTCAGCAGTTGTCGGACCGATGATTGGAGCAGGGCTGGTGGCGGTCGGAAGCACGGGATTTGCCATAATGGTAAACGCGGTCACGTTTTTGATTTCAGCTGTTCTATTGATTTTGGTCAAAGAGGTAAGTAGTGGAGAAGCGCCTGTAAATGAACCGATGTGGAAGAGTGTAAAAGCAGGATTTCATTACTTCCTTACTACGCCGATCATTAGGACGATGGCGGTTTTTGCCTTTTTCGCCAATGCTGCGGTGGGAGCGACATTTGTTAGCATTCCATTTCTGGCAGATGAATTGAACTTTGGGGTGCAGGGATTTGGGTTGATGAATACAGCAATCGGAGTGGGAAGTGTAGCCGGGGCAGTATTGTTTTCTGTTTTTACGATAAAAAATCCTAAGCCTTATATGACCCTGCTGACCTGCTTCCTGCAGGGAATCGTCATTATGCTGGTCGGATTTACCGGAAACCTTTGGATCATCCTCATACTGATCGGGCTGATGGGTTTGCAGGAAACGGCTGTGAATGTCATTGCACCAAGTGTAAATCATACCATCATACCGCCAAGGATCTTTGGAAGGGTTATTAGCGTCATGATCCTAGTGATGTCAGGTTCAGTGCCGATTGCCCAGGCTGCTGCTGGCTGGGTGATGGAGTGGACGGCACCGCAGAATATTTTCATATATGGAGGAATCCTTGAAATGGCTGCGGCTCTTCTGACATTTTCGCTTCCTTTTGTTCGAAAGTAGGGAAGGGAATCCAGCTCTTCTGCCGAACAAATAAGTTAACCATCCCTGTCATAGGAGAGCAACGGAAGACAGGTTTCTGTATTTGCAGGGTGATAGACTGAAGAAGCAAGGGGGAACGGTGATGGAAATGCTGCTTAGGATGAATGACTGTATCGGCTATATTGAAGAACATCTGAAGCAGAATATCGAGGTGGAAGAGCTGGCGAAGCTTACGTACAGCAGCAAGTTCCATTTTCAAAGGATGTTCAGCATGTTGACCGGCTTCACGGTCGCGGAGTATATCAGGAAACGCCGGCTGACATTGGCTGCACAAGAGCTGTCGAATTCGAAGACAAAAGTAATTGATGTTGCGCTCCGGTATGGATATGAAACACCAGAATCCTTTTCGAAAGCGTTCCGGAAGGCTCATGGTGTTTCTCCATCACAGGTAAGAGATCAGGTCGTTTCCTTAAAGGCTTTTCCGCGAGTCTCTTTTCAAATCTCATTAAAAGGAGAGAAAGAAATGAATTACAAAATTGTTGAAAAAGAAGGATTTAAAGCAGCGGGTATCGGTAAAAAAATATCGACAACAAATGGTGAGAACAATAAAGAAATACCTGTATTCTGGGATGAAGTAAACAGAAAAGGAATCGACAAGGAAATCTATGAAGTATCCGGAGCGAAAGACATACTGGGAATTTGCATGGAGTTCGACCACCAAAAGGAAGAGTTCACGTACTTCATTGGAGCTCAATCAGATAAACCACAGGAAAAATTCGAGGAAAAAGAAATCCCGGCTTCCACTTGGGCCGTATTTGAATCTATCGGTCCGATGCCTCATGCAATCCAAAATGTTTGGCAGCGGATTTATTCCGAATGGTTTCCATCCACCGGTTACGAACACGGAGGAGGACCGGAATTTGAATTGTACCCTCCTGGTGATATAGACGATGAAAATTACCGGTGTGAAGTGTGGATACCCATTATGAAAAAATAAAAAAAGGCTTTCTCTAAAAGGGTGAACCTTATGAGAAAGCCTTTGTCCTATTTAAGAGACCTTATATTTTTTCACTAGAAGATACCTTTGGATTCCTTTAGTAAGTTGGATGGCATTTGTTTTATGAGCCGCAGCCTGCTCAGATAGTCCTTTCTTATAAAGCACCTCTGCTTTCACTGAATCTCTCATCCAAGGCTTTTTCAACGTGGAACTCATTTCCTCTGCCTCTTCCCAGTGTCCTTCCTCAATCTTTAACAAGGCTTCGTAGTATTGCCTGGCTGAATGGTCCTTAATCAACAGGATATCATCTTTTACGGTGGAAAGCTTATCTTGATGAGCTGCATAAGCGACTGTGAAAATGGCAGACATATTCGGGGACTTATATTTCTTTTTCAACAATTGCATAGCTTCCTCCGCCTGTTTCTCATCCGAGTTTGCCAAGCTGCAGTAAAACTGAAGGATCGGCTGCTTGGTTCTTTTTTCTAGGTAATACCCTATCTTTTCAGCGTCTTTTGAAAAATACATGAACCATACAAACGGAACATAGACGATAAGCGTGACACTGAGGGAAATCAGTAGGGCTGTTATCCAGAAGGACATCTGCCAGATTGCGGTCAGCACACCCAATGAGATGGCCAGAATGAAAATGAAAACATATTGGTTTCTGGAGATCATTATCTATCCTCTTCTCTTGTGATAGTAAAGTTAATACTAGATAATTATAATAGAGAAAAAATGGATTCGTATATAAATATTTTCCAAGGAGGTTCGGTAAAATGACAAATGTATCAATTGGGTGGCCAATACCTATTTTGAGGATTTTTGATGAACCGAAAGCAAGGGAATTTTATCTTGATTTTCTGGGGTATGCGCTCGACTGGGAGCATGGGGGCGGAAATTTTCCGCGCTACATACAGATTTCACAAGGAAGCTGTACTCTCCACCTTTCAGAACATCATGGAGATGCCTGCCCCGGTGCAGCTGTAAGAATCCCAGTGAAAGATATAGAAGAATGGCACAAAAAATTAATAGAAAAAGAATATAAATATATGAAGCCGGGAATTGAGGACACTCCTTGGAATACCCGGGAAGTCAAAGTGACCGATCCTTTTGGAAACAGATTGATTTTTTTCAGCTCAGTATCCTAATTAGTTCCCAATTCTTTATTTGTACTCTGAGATGGTTTATTCTAAATGAAAGTTTGTAAACAAATGAGGGTTGAATAATGAGAAAAATATACAGCGAGATTATACAATTCCGGGGAACCCATTTCGACTTTGGCTTTATGCAGGGAGAGCGGATCAAAGATTCTCTCACTGTCATCAACCGGGAAAATCAGTGGAAAGTCCGCAAACCCCGTTTCTCAATAAGCACCGAGGAAGTAAAACAAGCGGTCACACGATTCGCCCCAGGTGTGTGGGAGGAACTGCTTGGACTTCAAGAATCGTTAAAGTGGCCGATGAAACGGGTTCTCCAGGAATTTGGAGGATACCGGCTGGACTATGTGAAGTCAGGGTGCTCCATCTTGACCGGGGAAAACTATCTGATCCGCAATTATGATTACCACCCAAAAACCTATGAAGGACGATACACTTTTTACCAGCCTACTGACGGCCAAGGCTATGCCATGATCGGACCGAGCCAGCGTGTGACAGGCAGAATGGATGGAATGAACGAAAAAGGCTTGTCTATCGGCTACAATTTCATGCATCGCAAGAATCCTGGTGAAGGGTTCATTTGCTGTATGATCGGCCGCCTGATTTTGGAGGTTTGTGCCAATGTTGAAGAAGCTGTAGCCATGCTGCGGGAAATTCCTCATCGGCATTCCTTCAGCTACATTGTTCATGACTCAAGCGCTGAAACCTATATAGTAGAAACTTCCCCGCGCGGAGTACAGGTGAGGCAGTCTAATGCCTGCACGAACCATTTTGAAATCATGCTGAAAGAAAACCGGAATCACCTTGCAGACTCAAAACGCAGGCTGGAGATTTTGCAGAGAAATGAGGGCAGTATCAGAGACGATGCATATGCCGCATTCAGGCTCCTCAATGACAGCGAAAAAGGAATTTTCTCTGATTTGTATGGCAGCTGGGCCGGAACGATACATACATCTGCTTACTTTCCCAGAGAACTCAAAGCGTGGTTTGCACTCGGTGGTGATCGTAATCCTGTGGAGTTTGATTTTAAGGAGTGGCTTCAAGGTGAAGATCTCGAGATGGATCGCATAACGGGGGAAGTGGATACCGATATCCCATTTGTTCATATGGATAAAAATGCGGATTGGAGTAGAAGGTGAATTTAGAGGAAAGCTTGTTTTCTCGTGATCTAACACACTAAGAGGAGATTAATGTTAATAATTTTTACTGTGCAGCATCATCTCTCAGCAACGGAAGAACTTTTAAGACAAAATGCCGAAAAGGGATCAGCGTACTATATTACCTCTGTGAATATCGCTGGAAAAGAGTCAGAGAAATCCAGGATTGTTCAGGCTGAATAGTCCCTTTTTACTGAATAAGGACCCGTTAAGTGAAACTATTTTCCCTCCTGTTTCGTATAAGTAAGAAAGAAGAACTCAGGAGGGTTATTATGAGCAGTGCTTTATATTTCTCAGACAATTTCTTTTCTTCAGGAAGAACGGAGATTTATAACTCTAATAAAGAAAGAGTTGGAGAACTCGACTTGAAAAGCGCATTCTCAGCCAGTATGGATATCTTGAACATTGACGGACATGTCATGGCCAGCGGGAAATTTCCTTTCTTCGGAAACCGATGGATTGTTTCAGGGAAAGACGGGGAAGAGCTGGGTGAGCTTAAGCAGAAATGGTCTTTCTTCTCAAAAAGATTTCAGTATCATTCTTCTGGAAAAGGTACTTTCTCGATTGAATCAGACGCTTTCTCAAAAGACTATACTGTTCTTGCTGAAGATGGAACCGTTGTTTGCACCTTTGAAAGAGTCAGCGGCTTCTTCTCTTCTCCAGCCTTTAAGCTGGAGAATTTCTCTAGTATACTCAGCAACCAGGAACTCGTCGCTGTAGTGATGGGGGTAAATGCCATCCAAAAACGAAATAACTCGGCTGCTTCGAGTAATGCAGCAACATGAGTGACAGTCACGCCCCGGAATTTGTCGAATACTCTTCGATACAATCTCAAGGGGTGGCTTTTTATTTCCGGTCAGGTAGTGTAGAGAAGAAATGTTATACTGAGGGAATCAGACAGGTAAGGAGCAACGTTTATGAATGATAAATGGCTGAATATAAAAACAGAAACAGTCCAAAAATCTTCCTATGAATCTCATCATTATAACCGGTATGAACCGACGCCCTATAGTGTGCTGGAAAGGCTATTTCAAACTGTTGAATTGGAGAGCACAGACAGGGTGGTGGATTTCGGCTGTGGATCGGGCAGAATGAATTTTTACATACATAATCGCTATAGGGCAACTGTTATAGGTGTCGAGATGAACGAATATCTCTACGAACAGGCACTCGAGAACAGAAAGAATTATCGAAAGAAATTCATAGACACCAGTGAAAGGATTTTATTTAACAACTGCCTTGCCCAGGAATACAGTATCAATTCAGAGGATAATGTTTTTTATTTCTTTAATCCTTTTTCTATTGAAATTTTTATAGCTGTTGTCAACAATATTCTTCAGTCACTAGAAGAGGCACCGCGTCAGATTCAGCTGATATTATACTACCCTCCAGAAGATTATCCTTTTTTCCTTGAGAATCAGACTGCTTTTCGTTTAGTAAGAGAAATTATTCTGCCTGGCAATGCTTATGAAAAACTTCTAATATACAGCCTGATGCTTTCCGAGTAAAAGGAATACCATCCAAAAGGAAAAATACTGTATAATTTACTGAGGTAAAGCGATAAAGGGTGTTTAGTACTTTAAAGCACTAAAAGGGACAGTCCCTCTTAGTGCTTTAAAGTACTAAAGTAAGGCGTGATTTTCATTGAGATAAAGGAAGTGATGTTATGAGATATACCGGCCGGTTCTTCAGCATCATGATTGTAATGGTCATTCAAACTTCATATGTATTCTACTATTTTCAAAGAGATGGATTTGTAGATATTGTTGGCTGGCTGGCGTATCCTGTTCTGCTGCTGATTTCTTATTGGACAGGTTATCAATATGACAAAGCCAATTATTATTCAGAACGCGACCCCCTTACCAATCTTTATAATCGGCGGTTCATGATAATGAGATTTCATCAATATATTAAAATGGCGGGGAATAAGAATAGGAGTCTTTTTGTACTCTTGATCGATTGTAACCGCTTTAAACAGATCAATGACGAGTATGGGCATGCAGCAGGGGACGGTGTCCTGGTTAAAATCGGGAAGGTGTTGAATCAGAAGCGTTCGAACATTGTCGGGGCAGCTCGCTGGGGCGGTGACGAATTCATCGTTCTGGGCTTCTGTGATGACATCGAAGAAATGAATTTTGTAAAAAAGGAATTTACCAGAGAGCTAGGCAGAATCAAGGTTGATGAAGAAGACATTTCTGTTTCAGTTTCCATTGGATCTGCCATACAACAAGGAGCCTCTGATATTCAGGATCTTATAAAACAGGCAGATGCAAGAATGTACAGAGAAAAAAGGGGAGGCAAGGTCAACCTTAATGGTTGATGGAATGCTGGAGTCCCGGAAATGAGTTTCGCAGCCTTAAAAAGGATTCGGGGTTAATTAAAATGTTTTTATATGCCGCTTTGCTTTTAGCGTAAAACAATGGGCTTTTAAATAGCAGAATATTTATAGAAATAATCAAATGAAAAGATAGATTCTTTTATTTGACAGCGTCGAATGATGTAAAGAGCACAAATTAGCAGAATAATTGATTCATAAAGGAGTTTAAAGATGAAGAGGGTTCTCAAATGGGGCGGCGTGATTGCAGCGCTGCTGGTCATTTTAGTTATCATTGCAGGCAACTATTTTTATAACGTGGCAGTCAACCGAAGCACGGAATCTGTAGAGTTATATGGAGGTTCAGAAACAGCCGGCACCATGGTGGATGAAGAAGAACAGAGGAAATGGGAAGAAGTGATGAAATGGACGGAGAAACAAACTTTTGAAGAAGTAGAAGTGAAGTCTCATGACGGCTTAACATTAAGTGCAGTTCTGCTGAAAAGTGAGGAACCTACTGGAAAAACCGTAATTCTGGCTCATGGATATAAAGGCAGCAATGAGCAGATGCCAGGCATCACGAAATTCTATCATGAGCAGGGATATACCGTGCTAAAGCCTGATGCAAGGGGACATGGCAAAAGTGAAGGAAGCTATATTGGGTACGGATGGGATGACCGAAAAGACTACACACGATGGGTGAATTTATTAATAGAAGAATTTGAAGCTGAGGATGTTATTCTGCATGGCTTTTCAATGGGAGCCGCTACCGTTCTGATGACGAGCGGAGAGGACCTTCCACCCGAAGTGAAAGGGATCATCGCCGATAGCGGATACACCTCGGTCGAGGAAGAACTCTCTCATCAATTAAAATATCTTTATCACCTTCCTGCTTTTCCATTAATGGAAGTTACCAGTGCGATCACAAAGATCCGGGCAGGATACACCTTTTCTGAAGCTTCGGCCGTCGAGCAGGTCAAAAAGAACAATCTGCCTCTGTTCATTATCCACGGAGATCAAGATGAGCTCGTACCGACTGAAATGGCGAATGTCCTATATGAAGAAGCTTCAGGAGAAAAAGAACTCTGGATCGTTCCTGGGGCAGGGCATACAGAAGCCTACACCGTGGCAGAAGAAGAGTATCAGAAGCGTTTGAAAGCATTTTTGGAGTGACAGTCACACCCCGGTTTATGTCGAAAACCCCTCGACAAATTCCGGGGCGTGACTGTCACCAGGACAGGAGATGTGGAAAATGAGCGGTAACAAAACACTATTTCAAGCATTTAAAGAAACATCAATGAAAACAAATGGTCATGGAGATCGGAATGCCGGTGTGCTGAAAGAGGCTTTCGAGGGTGTAGGTTATGATATGGAAAGCGACATCTACGGAAGCGGAAAAGTGATTGAGGAGTTTCAGGAAAAGATGGCAAAACTGCTAGGCAAAGAATCAGCGGTGTTTTTTCCGAGCGGCACGATGGCTCAGCAGATCGCTTTAAGAATCTGGTGTGACGAGAAAGGTTTGAAGCGTGCTGCCTATCATCCGCTGTCTCATCTGGAAATTCATGAAGAAGACGGAATCAAAGAGCTTCATGGAATTGAGACAGTTTTGCTAGGTGAAAAAGACCGGGTCATCACACTGGAAGATATCCAGAACATGAAAGAAGAAGTGGCTGTTGTTCTCCTGGAACTGCCTCAGCGTGAAATAGGCGGGCAGCTGCCGGACTTTGAAACACTTCAAGCGATTTCAGCTTACTGCCGTGAACAGGATATCAAGCTTCAACTCGACGGTGCCAGGCTGCTGGAGGTTCTTCCTTTTTACCAAAAATCAGCAGCGGAAATCTGCGGCCTTTTTGACAGCGTCTATCTATCACTTTATAAAGGGATTGGCGGTATTGCCGGGGCGATTCTTGCCGGAAGTGAAGCCTTCACGAAGAAGTCGAAGGTGTGGAAGAGACGCCATGGAGGCGATTTGATCAGCCTTTATCCTTACATTGTCAGTGCCGATTATTATTATGAATTGAGAGCTGACAAGATGGAGCAGTATTACCACGATGCAAAGAAATTGGCAGAGCTTTATAACAGCTGCGAAAAGGTGTCCACGTTACCACAAGTACCGGTTTCTAATATGTTTCATGTCCACTATAGGGTATCCAAAGAATTCCTTGAGCCTATTTTAATTGAAGTATATCAAGAAACAGAAGTTGGTCTGAGTGGTTATCTGAAGGAAACAGGAGATTCCTCCTGCTACTATGAGGTCAGCATTGGCGACTTATACAGAACAATTTCTGAGGAAAAATTAAATGAAGTTTTTAACTCTCTTAATGAAAAGTTAAAAGAGATATGATGAGAAGGGGTGGCTGCCTGATCATCATAAAGTCAATGTTGATACAATTATCAGTATAGTAATTTTTAAAAAGAAATAAAACGTGAAGCATCCAGTTTTCCCTTGGATGTTTTTTTGTGTATGAGACTCAGTAGAACTAGCCATTTTTTCAAAGCGCAAGAGTGGCTGGGTGGATGAAATGAAAAGAAACAGCCCTGGAAAATAGTGCAAAAAGTAAAAGCTTACATCAATTGAAGACGGATAGCAGTCAGAAGCCCCCTGTATAAAGGAGACTTGATGTGGATTGAGTGCCGATTTCACCATAACTGGACATCTTCAAAAACAAGACAACACAGCAATTCCCTAAGTCTACTAGAAGCTCTTTGCCAATCGAGATTACCCCTGATTCATTCCCCTGTCGACTTTTCTTTGAATTTCCTTTAAAGATTCTTGAACTTGAAAATGATGAAAAACAGTGAGTGAGATGACTACAAAACTAAACAATGTCGAAAGAATCGTACTTCCGAGAAGTGCCCTTATAACTTTGCTATTATTCAATTGATACTCCTCCTCTATAAGATGGATAAGTATATTATTCGTGATTTCATGAAATCTATTCAGAAGATATAAAGTACATCCCGTTTGAATTACCGCAGTTTCCTAAGTGAGGTATAATGAAGATAAACTATCTTAATCAAACGTTTGTTTAACACGTACGGGGAAGGTTTTTATATGAGTGATAAAAAGAAAATTGCAGAAGCCGATCTTTACAAGCCTCTCCAAAAGCATTTTACCCAGGAGGGCTATAAGGTGAACGGTGAAGTAAAGGATTGTGATCTGACTGCCGTAAAGGCTGAGGATTTGATCATTGTAGAACTTAAATTAAATCTTACGGTTGATCTCTTGATTCAGGCAACAAAGAGGCAAAGGCTGACAGATCTTGTATATATAGCAATCCCGAGACCGAAGAATATGAGATCAAGACGATGGAAAGATATTTGCCATCTGGTCAGGAGACTGGAGTTAGGACTGATCACGGTATCGGTGGCTAATAAAATTCCGAAGCTCCAATTTATCCAGCACCCAGAACCTTTTGATTTTGTGAAAAGCCAAAAAGCAAGCAGTCGCAGAAGGGCTTCCCTTTTAGCCGAGATTGAAGGCAGAAGTGCTGACTACAATGTCGGCGGCACTAATAAAACCAAGATTATGACGGCCTACAAGGAAACCTGCATCATGATCGCCTGTTGTTTGGAACAATATGGCCGGCTGGCTCCAAGGAATTTAATAGAACTGGGTACCGGAAAGAAAACGCAGTCAATTCTGAGCAAGAATTTCTATAAATGGTTCGAAAGAGTTGACCGCGGAATCTATGAAATCTCGGAAAAAGGGAAAAAAGAACTGAACGAGTTTCCAGAACTAAAAGAGTACTATATGCATGAAATAACCAGACAAAAAGACAAACTGTAAAAAAAGGGATAGGAAGATTGCATCAGGGCATAAATACCTATATAATAAAACTTGTAAATAATTTCAAATATAATTTGATAAAGGCAAACCCATCGAAAGGTGGCGGCGCAAAGCTACAGGGGCTAAAGTCAGAGAAGACAATGCCAGCCAGCTGCCGGATTTTTCGCATGTCTTAAAGACTGTTCCGGGGAGGAATGGTCTTTTTTTGTCTTTTTTATTACTAACTAATTAGGAGCCCAAGAACAACATGGTATTAACATTATCGAATATTATTACTGATGAAAAGTTTTGGAATGTTTTTCAGCCGGTTTACGATTTAAGAAATGATACCCTGATAGGTTACGAGAGTTTATTTCGCTGTGATTTTGATTCTAATCCGGAGCTGGTGTTTTATCATGCCATGAAAACCGGAATTCTTTATGAATTAGATACAGCGGCCATCAAGCGGTCTATCAGAGTGTTTAATGAATACTTCTCTCAGAATAACAAAAGTTTTCCTTATCTATCAGTTAATCTTTATCCCTCTACTATCAAGCATCCATTTTTCATACAATTTTTACATAAACTTTTAGAAGAAGTGGAGCTTCCGCCTGATAAAGTGGTTTTGGAAATCAATGAAGCTGAGCAAAGTGATGATTTCGTAGTGTTTAGGAAGGTGCTTCAAGATTTGAAATCAAGAGGATTTTTAATCGCAATGGATGATTTGGGAAAGGGGAATTCCTCTTTGAAAATGGTTCTTGAACTGGAGCCGCAGATCATCAAATTTGACCGCTATTTCTCCGAGGACTTGGCACATAATCTAAAAAAGCAGCGTCTGCTTCAAGCGATTATTGATTTTGCAAAGGAAGATACATGCTTCATATTGGAAGGAATCGAAACGGAGGAAGACCTCAAGGCAGCTAAGTCTATTGGCGTCCAGTATGGACAGGGCTACTTGCTTGGCATGCCGGAAAAGTTAGAAGACTGCGACCGCAACCTGAAAAAAGTCATCTCTTCTTATAACCTGTAATAGGAGGAACACTATGGAGATGTGGATATTAATAACCGGCATAGCAGCAGGTATGTCCCTATTTAAGGGCTTTGATTATATTAAAAATTCACAGGCAAGAGAAAATGAAAAGCGAATTTATCAATTGGTTGAAAGATCAAAGGATATCATCTACTATTGCGAAGTAAAGCCGGCATTGAGATTCAGGTATCTAAGTCCGTCTATCGACTGTATATTAGGGAGCGGAATCCAAATGCGAAGCATGGTGAATGCCCGAACCTGCATTGACATCCTTCATCCAGATGACAGGGAGCTATTCGCTAGAAAGCTGTCCGGTGATTTGGACTACAGCCAGCCGATTATACAAAGGTGGAAAGATGCAGAAGGAAACTATAAATATTTTGAAGAGTTTGCAACTCCGATTTATAAGAACGGCGAAATGACAGCCATTCAAGGAGTCATCCGTAATATTGATGAAAAGGTGCGGCTGCAGGAAGAGCTTATTTATAAGGCTCATCATGATGGGTTGACGGGACTATTCAACAGGCTCTTTTTTGAAGATCAATCCAATGAACTGAATGAGAAGAAAGATAAGTCGGTTGCGCTTTTGCTCTGCGATCTGGATGAACTGAAGTACTACAACGACACTCATGGACACCGAACAGGGGATGAGCTTATTAAGGCAACCAGCAAAATTCTCGGAACCTTGCAAAGTGATGATGTCCTCATTGCGAGAATTGGCGGAGACGAGTTTGCCATTCTCATAAAAAATACCGAAAAATACTCTCCCGATGAGTTGAAAAAAACTATTCATCAAAAAATCGCCAACTTCAATCGTTTTAGCAAATCAATTAAGATCATGCTTTCGATCGGTATCGCCTCCAGCGGGACATCTCTTGGAAAAATGAATGAGTTATACTCTTCAGCAGACCAAAATATGTATGAAGAAAAAAGGAGCAGAAAGAGGAGTTATACCTAAGGCCTTTGCGTTTGTGTGGAATTATTTGGATATCTCGTTGTTGAGTGCTGTTTCCTGCATTCACGCGGCGTCTAAGGGAGCATATTTATACTGCCTCGATTCTGCAACCTACTGTTTGAGGTTTCCCGCCGGAAGAATACTACGGACAAAATAGAGGCTCCTGCTTGTTCAGTTTATGTGATACTGAACAGCCAGGGGCCTTTACTGGTGATATTATTAGCTGCTTGTGCTTGGAATCTTTTGAGAATTGTAGACCTAGCGCGAAAACGTAGCATAATCTCTTTAGAACCAGAAGGAAATAGTAGTCTTAGCGAGAAAACGTAGCATAATCTGCTCAGAATCAGAAGAGGATGTCACGATTAACGAGAAAACGTGGCATAATCACTTCAGAATCAGAAGAAGATGTCACGATTAGCACGAAAACGTAGCATAATCTCCTGAGAACCAGAAGAAGATGTCACGATTAGCGCAAAAACGTAGCATATTCTTCCGAGAATCAGAAGAAGATGTCACGATTAGCACGAAAATGTAGCATAATCTGCTCAAGATCAAAAGAAGATGTTACGATTAGCGCGAAAACGTAGCATAATCTCTATAGAATCAGAAGAAGATGTCACGATTAGCGCAAAAACGTAGCATATTCTCCCGAGAATCAGAAGAAGATGTTACGATTAGCACGAAAACGTAGCATAATCTCCCGAGAATCAGAAGAAAATGTTACGATTAGCACGAAAACGTAGCATAGTCTCCTGAGAATCAGAAGAAGATGTCACGATTAGCGCAAAAACGTAGCATAATCTCCCGAGAATCAGAAGAAGATGTCACGATTAGCGCAAAAACGTACCATCATAGCTTGAAATCAGCGATACAATGGTGCATTAGCCCTGAAACATACTCCAATCACTCAAGACCAACCCTTATGCCGATACGAATAATCCAGCTCTCTGCCGCCAAGGCGCATTTTCTCTAGAAATCTATATTTTCCTTCAACTTCAAACTAAATAAACATCACCATGAAAACAGCCTCAATCAACAGCCATCTTGAAAACTACTCTATTTTAACGAAATGAAAGAAGGCGCTATAACCCCAGTGAGATATATTTAACCTCAAGATATTCCTCAATCCCATGATGACCGCCTTCGCGTCCAAGTCCGCTTTGCTTAAATCCTCCGAATGGTGCCTGCGGTGTGGAAGGGAGGCCGTCGTTTAAGCCGACGATTCCGTATTCCAGGGCTTCACATACGGTGATTCCCTTTGTGATATTCTCGGTAAAAACATAAGCTGCTAAGCCATAGATTGAATCGTTGGCTCGTTGGACCGCTTCCTCGGTTGATGAAAAAGTTGAAATCGGCACCAATGGACCGAAAGTTTCTTCGGTCATACAGAGCATATCTTCTGTTACTTTAGAAAGGATTGTTGGACCAAAGTAAAATCCTTCATTATGGTTTCCGCCGTATTCCAAGGTTGCGCCTGCTTTAAGTGCATCTTCCAAGTGGCTTTTCACTTTTTTTACCGCAGACTCATCAATAAGAGGGCCGATATCCACCCCTTCATCCAATCCATTGCCCACCCTTAATTCCTTAACCTTTTCCACGAGCTTCTTAATGAAAGACTCCTCTATGGATTCATGAATGTAGATACGGTTCGAGCAGACGCATGTCTGGCCGGCGTTTCTAAATTTAGAGGCGATGACGCCGTCTACCGCTTTGTCGATATCACAGTCATCAAGCACAATGACAGGGGCATGGCCGCCAAGCTCGAGTGACACTTTCTTTACCGTATCTGCAGCTCCTTTCATCAGGAGTTTTCCGACTTCAGTCGATCCAGTGAAGCTTAATTTTCGTACACGTGTGTCGGAAAGCCAGGCTTCTCCAATTTCTTTAGAATTTCCTGTTACGACATTAAGGACGCCTTTGGGTATTCCTGCTTTCTCTGCAAGTTGAACAAGTTTCATTGCAGTCAGCGGTGTTTGCTGCGCAGGCTTTATGACGGCGGTGCACCCTGTGGCGAGGGCGGGGGCGACCTTCCTCGTAATCATGGCTGCCGGGAAATTCCATGGAGTGATGACAGCCACGACTCCTACAGGCTGCTTCTGAACAAAGAGTCTTTTATTTCTTTGGGTTGCAGGAATACTTTCTCCGTAAACTCGTTTTCCCTCTTCCGCATACCAGGAAATGAATCCATTTGCGTAATTGATTTCTCCAGTTGCTTCTTTAAGTGGTTTTCCTTGTTCCATGGTCATTGTTTTAGCCAGGTCTTCTTTATTATCCTCAATCAAGTTATGCCATTTAAAGAGAAGCTCACTTCGTTCATAGGCAGAAAAACGGGACCATTCTGTAAAAGCTTTCTGTGCAGCATCCACCGCTGCCAGAGCTTCAGTCCTTCCACCATGAGGTACGGACGCGATAACCTTTGAATCAGCAGGGTTCAAAACCTGAATGGCAGGCAGTCCGGCACCAGCTTCCTCTCCATTAATTCTCATCATATATTTCTCCATGTTTTTAACTCCTCCTGAAAATCATATTTATTTTGCAGGTCTGAATCATACGTCTTATTCAATTATATCAATTTGAAACGATCTTTTCGCCAAGATTATGGCTGCCTTAAAAGGAAGGATTTCCGCTCCAGGCGTACGACCCCGAGGGGATAGGCGAGGGAACTAGACGCCCGCTAGTCCCGCAGAAGATCGTACGCCTTCTACTCCAACCCTACTACGTAAAGGGTAATGAGGGGAAAATAACATTCAAAAGCAGCAATCTTTACGAAAAGAGCCATTTGAAAAAAGACGATGACAGCAAAAAGCTCTGTGGCAGGAATGTTTAACTTTGTAATTAATTGGGGTAAAAGAATTTTAGCTACGAGGAGATCACCCCGGTCATCATCGGATTAGGACACTTTCAATGAACTATAGCGATATTTTTGAAATTCCTTGCTCATAGCAAGAAAGGTTAAAGAGCCTTTCTAAAAGTCCTATTTCAAAAGATTGTTGATTTTCCCCTAGTACAGTTAGATTTTTTCAGACTTGATTAAAACAGCTTTCTACTGTTTTAAATAGCAGCAATAGTAAGAAAAATACCCTTTAAGATTGATGTTAAAACTCGCCCACACTGTGTACCCACAGGCTTGCAGCAAAAATTAACTGCTTCATATAGCATTGATTTTTACGAAAATAGCATAATGAAAAAAATAGAAATAAAGGCTGTATATTTTGTCCATGCTAAGGGAGAAAAAGATATGTTCTTCTTTAAGGGATAATTTTACCAGGTGCTCTGTTATGGCCGATGTATGCAATGATAATGTTCTTTTTTTACACAGAAACCAAGAGAAGAAATTAGAAAGGAAAAGAAACGATGACTAAACAAAAAACGAAATTACTGAGAAAGCAAGTTTCGCCATTTGAGGGTTCGGAGACTGCAAGGAGTATGGTTCAGCTGGCCACTACAATGGCGCTGTTCATTTCCGTATGGATTTTAGCTTACATAAGCCTTTCTGTCTCTTACCTGTTGACGCTGCTCATTGGAGCAGTCGGTGCTGGTTTGTTGACACGCATATTCATTATATTCCATGATTGCTGCCACTACTCCTTTTTCAAAAGCAGGAAGGCAAATCAGATTGTCGGTACGATTACCGGAATCATAACATTATTCCCATTTTATCAATGGCAGCACGAACATGCTGTTCACCATGCAACAAGTTCAAATCTGGACAAACGCGGAACGGGTGACATTTGGATGCTGACTGTAGATGAATATAAGAATGCATCTTTTTGGACTAAGATATCGTATCGGCTCTACCGTAACCCCCTTATCATGTTTGGGGTAGGACCGATTTATGTCTTCCTGATTACAAACCGTTTTAATCGCAAAGGTGCAAGGAAGAAAGAACGGATTAATACCTACATCACAAATGCGGCTATTGCTGCCATCGTGACAGGGCTTTGCTTTATAGCAGGCTGGCAGGCCTTCCTGCTTGTTCACGGAACGATTTTCTATATAGCTGGAATCATGGGAATCTGGTTATTTTATGTGCAGCACACATTTGAAGATTCTTATTTTGAGGAGAATAAGGAGTGGGATTTTGTTTTGGCTGCTGTGGAGGGAAGTTCCTTCTATAAGCTGCCTAAAATCCTTCAATGGTTTACCGGGAATATCGGTTTCCACCATGTCCATCATCTGGCACCGAGAGTTCCGAACTACAAGCTTGAAGAGGCTCACCGCAGCAATGAATCTCTTCAGCAGGTGCCGACTATCACCCTGGCTACAAGCTTAAGTTCATTGAAGTTTAAATTATGGGATGAATCCAATAAAAAGTTTGTCCGCTTCAAGGATATCAAGACTACATCTAAGGTAGACAGCATGACAGTATCAGAATAAGCAACAAATACGATCCCTCTTAAGTGTGGGATCGTATTTGTTATGGAAAAGTTTTGACAAAAAGGATAAGATGATAGAAGAAATATAGATTTGAAAAAAATGAGGTTCTTCAATGTTTAAAAGATATCTTGCGTTTCAGCGCAACAGCGGGGTTTCTCCGTATATATGGATTATATTATATATCCTTCCGTTTTACTTTATATTTCAACAATCTTCCATGGTTGTCATCATCAGCGGGATCATCCTGACCGTTCTATTTTTTGTTTTTTATCAAATCGCCTTCTTTTCAAAAGGGTGGCTGGTTTATCTCTGGACATTTATTTTGATCGGGATTTCCACAGCATCTACTTCTTTGTTCAGTTATGTGTACTTTGCTTTCTTTCTGGCACATTACATCGGAAACATTAAGGACCGAAAGACCTTTCTGATCTTGTACTTTACCCATTTGCTTAGTACTACTGTTTCGATTAATATCACCATCATCCAGGACGAGGCTTTTTTCATAAAGCAGTTTCCGTTTGTTATCATCATTTGGATCAGTGTCATTCTTCTGCCCTTTAATATTCATAACCGCAAAGAGCGCGGTCAGCTTGAGGATAAACTGGAGGATGCTAACAAACGAATTTCCGAACTTGGCAAGCTTGAGGAGAGGCAGCGAATTGCCCGGGACCTGCATGACACGCTTGGTCAAAAACTATCTTTGATGGGCTTGAAAAGTGATCTTGCCCGAAAACTGATCAATAAAGACCCTGAAAGAGCAAAAGATGAGTTGAAGGATGTGCAGCAGACAGCTCGTACCGCGTTGAATGAGGTTCGTAAAATGGTCTCTTCCATGAGGGGTATCCGTCTTGAGGATGAACTCATCACCGTGACAAAAATATTGGACGCAGCCGAGATTAAGTTTTCCGGAGTTAAGGAACTTGATTTGAAAAATGTATCGCTGCTGACAGAAAATATTCTGAGCATGTGTTTAAAGGAAGCTGTCACGAATATTGTTAAGCATAGTGGAGCAACAAAATGTGAAATAACAATCGACCAATCATGGAAAGAAATCGTCATGGTGATCAGGGATAATGGTACTTTCCGGGACCCAGGCCATGAAGAGCGGAAAGGGCTTGGTCTGGTTGGAATGAAGGAAAGGCTGCAGTTTATAAATGGAGATATGGAGATTATCACAGAAGATGGAACTATGCTTGCCATTACTGTGCCAAACGATGTCAAGCAGATTGAACAGGGGGAATAATAATGATCAAAATCGTAATTGCTGAAGATCAGCAGATGCTGTTGGGGGCATTCGGCTCTTTACTTGATTTAGAAGACGATATGGAAGTGGTCGGGAAGGCATCCAATGGTGATGAAGCATTGCGGCTTGTTCGTGAATTCCGCCCTGATATTTGTATCATGGATATTGAAATGCCGGGCAAAACTGGCTTGGATGCAGCTGAGGAGTTAAAGGGCAGCGGATGCAAGATCATTATCTTGACGACTTTTGCACGAGCCGGTTACTTCCAAAGAGCTTTAAAAGCCGGAGTGAATGGCTATCTCTTAAAAGACAGCCCAAGTGAGGACCTGGCCAACTCTATCAGGAGCGTGATGGCAGGGAAGCGAATGTATGCACCCGAGCTGATTGAAGACGCCTATGGTGAAGGAAATCCTTTGACAGTCAGGGAAATAAAAGTTCTTGAACTAGTCGCCGATGGAAAGAACACGAAGGAAATTGCTGACGAGCTCAGCATCAAAACAGGAACTGTCCGAAACTATATCTCGACAATCCTGGATAAACTGCAGGTCAAAAATCGTATTGAGGCCATTACCCAGTCGAAGGAGAAAGGCTGGTTCCGGTGACAGTCACGCCCCGGAATATGTCAGAATTTGTCGCTTCTTAACTCATAAGGAAAGAGGCATAATTGCTTTAATCTTGTTGAAGAAAAATCTCGTGCAAATTAGCTGCTATTCAGGCAAAGCTCTGAACAGGCGGCAGAATTCTTTAAAGCCAGATACATAAACAGAAAACGCCCTTCCCAATTTGGGAAGAGCGTTTTCTGTTTATCAACTAATCGCCTCTGCTTCTTTCAGAGCTGCCGTCTTTCGCTTTCTGCGCTTCTTTTTAAAACTGAAGCTGAACCTCATGGTTGTGAACAAACGATAAACCGCTGGAATCAACAGCAGGGTGATGAATGTAGCAAACATCAATCCGGAAATGATGACAGTAGCCATAGGGGCCTGATAGTTCCCGGATGCTCCAGATGCAAGTGCAAGCGGAAGCATCCCGCCGGCTGTCGTCAATGTTGTCATAAAGATAGGGCGGATACGGTTTTTTCCTGCCTCAATCAGAGCTTCTTCCACTGAATAACCCTCGCTGCGAAGCTGATTTGTCCTGTCTATCAGTAATATAGCGTTATTCAGGACAATGCCTATCAACATGACGATTCCCATTCCGGACATGACACTTAATTCCCTTTGAGTCAGGAATAAGCCAAGGATCACACCTGTAAAGGTCATCGGGATGACGGACATTACAATGATCGGATGGGCCAGGTGATTGAACTGGACTGCCATAACAAGGTAAACAAGGAAGATTGAAATTCCCAGGATAAGCAGCATTTCTTTCATCAGTTCCTGCTGCTGCTCCAAATCGCCTGCAATGGACAGGGAGTAGCCTGCCGGGGAGTCGAAATCGCTGATCAGCTGCTGTACTTCACGGTTCACAGCTCCCAGATCTTTCCCTTCAATATCGGCTGAAACGGATAGGTATCTTTCCCCATCCACATGGCTGATTTCATTAGGTGTATTGATTTCCTGCAGTTCGATGAAGGAGGATAATTTCTTCCCGCCTTCTGATGTTTGGATTGTCATATCTAAGAGTGAGTTTTCTGTATCGATTTTTTCATTCCATTGAGCTGACAAAGGTATATTTTCCCCATCAAGGGTCATTTCCCCGATCGGCCTCTCAAGGAATGCCTGGCTGATAAATTGCTGGATGATAGAGCTGTTTAAACCAGCCTTCTCGATTTCTTCCTCTTTTAAAACGATTTCCTGTTCAATAGAAGTACGCTCCATTGAATTGGTCACAGCGACAATACCATCGATTTTTTCAAGTTCTTTTATAAAGTCATCTGAAACGGTTTTAAGCCCTTCAAAACTTTCTCCCTGTATGTTCACTTGAACAGGGTAGCCTCCGCCAGCCGACATGGCACTTTGGACGCTTTCGACCGGGTGTGTTTTTTCAAGAGCCCGAAGCTTCTTGAATATTTCTTCATTTACTTCTTTCTGTTCTGTTGTAATATTATCTTCTTTAGTCATGTTGATGACCGTATAAAGCATGCTTCCGTTATCCATAACGTAACTTGATTCCACATCTTGAATGGCAGAAAGTTCATCTGTCACAGCTGCGATGAGTTTCTCTTTGTCTTCTGAATTGACTCCAGTTTCCAAATCAATCATCAATTCCGCGTAGCGGTTGAATACATCCGGCATGATGGTCATCGGGATCTTTGTCACGAGGAACATGGAGCTGATAAACACCAGGACAAAGGCAGAGATAACAGCAAAACTATAGCGTTTTTTCTTAACAATCCATGAGATCACCCTGCTGTATGAATGCATGAAGCGGGTTTCTTTCTTCTCACGCTTCTTCTTGCCGGCTTTCAAAAAGTTATCTGAAAGAGCAGGAATCAGGGTGAAAGAGACAAGAACGGAGCTGATCAAAGTAAAGGCGACTACAGCGGACAGCATAATCATGAATTGTCCCATCTCTCCGCCGAGAAGTCCGATCGGCAAAAATACGACAATCGTTGTCAGCATGGAGGCGATAACCGCTGAGGCAACCTCTTTTGTTCCTTGGATGACAGCTTCCATCCGTTGAAGGCCGCTTTCTTTCTTCTTATAGATCGATTCCAGTATAACGATTGAGGAGTCGACCATCATTCCTATGCCAAGCCCCAGCCCGATAAGCGTAAGCATGTTCAGGCTGTAATCGAAAATCCACATCGCGGCAAAAGTCAAAAGCACAGATGTAGGGATCGATATCCCGACAATTATGGTGGCCCTGATGTTACGCAGGAAGATTAGCAGGATGGCAAAGGCGATGGCAGCTCCAATGAAAATGTTGCTTGTCACCCCATCAATGGAGTCTTGAACATAATCAGCTTGAGCCACCATCTCATTTAGTTCGAAACCTGACACAAGATTGTCTTCCCGGATGTTTTCAATTTCGGCCCTGACCGCGTCAGCCATCTCAATTTGCGAAACATCCGACACTCTGCCGACTTGCACAAAAATCAGGTCCTTGCTGCCGTCTTTCCAAACGGAAGATGTATTCTGGGAAGGCTGCAATGTGATCTTTGCAATTTCTTTTAAAGGAATAAAACCAGATGCTGCAGGGATTTGGATATTTTCAACATCTTCCGCATTTTCCAGCTTGGTATTCCAGCGAAGAGCAGGAGCTTCGGCGTCCGCACTCAGTTCACCAAGAGTTGCTTCACCTCCGGCTTCACTGATAATACCAGCCACTTGGTTGATGTCCAAACCCCGTTTAGTCATTTCCACGCGATTAAACTCTATCGCCATTTCATTTTCGATGATTCCTGATAAATCTACATCCCTGACCTCTGGGAGTTCTTCCAATCGGGGTTCCAGGATATTTTTCGCAAAAGCCGTCATCTTTTCCATATCGCCGCCTGATACGTCCATGAAGAATTCAAAGCTCTGGCTGGCTCCATACTGCCCTGACACGATATCTTCTACCCCCGGAAGCTCGGAAGCAGAAGAGTTTACAAGCGACTCCACCTCTTTATATACTTCCTCGCCTTTTCCTCTTGAAAAGGTCAGCTGCAGGGAACTGCTCCCTATATTGGTTGTTGACTCAATTTTTTCTACACCTTCCACACCGTGTATCTTTTGTTCTAAAGGTATGGTGATGGTGCGTTCGATTTCTGCAGCAGACATTTCTCCTGCATTCACCTCAATATAAGCACCATCCATCTGCATCGGGGGCATCAATTCTTTATCAAGATCCAAGACTGCATAACTTCCAAACAGGACCGCCAATACGGATAGTAACCCCACCAAAATCTTCTTCTTTACAACGAACTCCATCAACTTCATAGTCCCTCTCCTTTTTAAAAATCCTCGTTTACCTGCCTCCTATGAAAATAATCTTAAAACTGCAGATAGTAAAGATTCTCCAGTAAATAGGTAATTCCTTCCTGTATTAGTGTATCCTTTTCAAAAAAATTACAAATCAAGCTTCAGACATAAAAAAACTAAGACCTCAGCCCTATAATAATCATTAATCAAAAGTGTGGCCTGTCCGTATTGGGGTATTAAGAGAAAGAGAAAGCAATCAGAGATTAAAAGTCAGGTGAATTGAATGGAGAAGATCTTGAGTGAGATATCAGAAATAAACTTTATGTGGTTCATTATATTTCTGGCGCTTATCATCGTTGGAAATTATATTTTAAAAAAGGCAGCTTTATACCTAGAGAAACGGAATTCTGGCATACATGGAAAAGCTGCAGCAACGTTCCGTCCAGTATTGAACTGGATTAGTTTCTATAGTGCGCTGCTCTTATTCCTGCTGTATTTCTGGGGAGAAGAGTGGATGACCTACACACTGTATTCGCAAGGAGAGGTAGACGTATCATTCTTCCTGATACTTGTGGCATTCATGATTGTGTCATTGGCCCACAGGCTGGTGAAAATATTTACTCTGTATGTACTAAAGCCTGTGTATGAATATTATGATATTGAAAAAGGTTTGGGCTATACCTTTAATAGAATTATTTACTACACTGTCATGATTCTTGCAGTGGTCATCAGCTTGACGACTGTAGGATTGGATCTTACTGCAATAGCAGCAGTTCTCGGGGTACTCGGAATCGGAATTGGGTTCGGAATGAGAAATGTTGCAGGTAACTTCATATCAGGTGTGATCATTTTATTCGAACGGCCGATTGAAGTGGGAGAAGTTATTCAGATTAATGGAAAAAATGGCCGTGTGGAAAAGATCCGCCTGCGTTCAACAATCATCAGGACCGCTAAAGAAGGTACATTGATTGTTCCTAATCAGTATTTTATTGAACAAATTATAAAAAATCGCTCCAATGTAGCAATGAGTGCAGAGGTCAATGTTAGTGTCAGATATGGAATGGATACAAAAAAGGTCGAGGAACTTCTGGAGAAAGCAGTCCAAAATGTAAGGGAGGATGCTGTAGGAATTCTCGACAGCCCTCCTCCTGATATTCGGTTTGTAGATTTCAAAAACCAAGCCATGGACTTTCTTGTACTGATTCCGGTCACCAACTTTCAGATCAAAGAACAAGTTGAGAGTGACCTTCGCCATGCAATTGCCAAGATTTTTTTGGAAAATAACATTGAATTGGCAATGGCTGTTAACCAAGGGCAGTAGGGGAAAGTGAGAACTCATACGTGGACATTTATTCGACTTCCTTAAGAAGTTGGCTCTGTTAGTTAAGACTGTTGTTAACTATTTTATCATCTCGGTGCTCAAAGGTTTTGAGTTTATCTGCAGGTTGAGGTGAAGATATCTACCATATGCCTGACTCTGCCGCACGCCCCGCGGAGTCGCGAACCTGGAACGGAAATTAACTGTTCCAATTTATAACCAATTAACAAATATCAGACATTAAAGCTCCTTCAAAGCGGCTTGCATGCTGCCAAAACCGGAAGTGTCGACTGCGCCAGGATCATCGGATTCTATTGTCCATTCTTCTGAGGCTGGTTCCAAGCCGCCATCATGATCTTTTCTATAAGGAAGGTGAATCATATAGACTTTTCCATCTTTTTTCACTGTGTATCCCAGATAGTACTGATCCTTTTGGCCTTCTTCCTCAAAGATACCGATATCTTCCAGTCTATACTCCTCCAACAGTGAAGGAAAAGATGTCTGCAGGTCATTTATTAACTGCTCTCTGGATAAAAATGCCATAATTTTGCCTCCTTTCTTCAAGTGTGTGTTCTTAATATGGATGGATTCTTTGTAAATAACCATATGCTTTGTTGGTAAGTCATGTTAACGTTAAAGAACTAAGTAAGAATTCGATACGTGTTTTTTTTTTTTCATTTTCGCTAAATATATACTCTTAAAACCTGCTTTTAGGCAGAAAATATTACATTCATCGTATAAATTGTTGTGAAATTGCAATCTTTCCTCAACTGAAATTTGATAAAATAGAGTAACTGGAAAAGTATATATGAAAATATACTTAGCGGAGGATTGTCATGAAAACTGAAGAGCAATACATACAAAAGACATTTTATGAATCATTTATGAAAGAAACTGAAGGTAAGCATCCGGTTGCCGTTTTAGGTGAAGCCCATCTTGAAGAACAGCAAAAAGAAATAGCTGATTTATCGTATATCCGTTTTGCGCAAGGCGAGGTATATTTTCACCATAAGGATTATGAATCAGCAATCTTTAAATGGGAAAATATTCATAATGAGCTTGCAGGCTGGGCTCAGAAGAATACCGCAGATGCTTTCTTTGAGCTGGATCAGCTCTCGACTGCCGAAGAGGTCTACAAGTCAGTTCAGACAGAGAGCACCTCTTTAAAATCCGAGGTAGCTCTTCAATTGTTCTCTCTTTATAACAAACAAGGGAATGTTGACAGCGCGGATGCTGTGATCAAAAACGCTATCTCGATGAATCCTGATTATCCGGATATGACGTCGATTGCTCAGCGTTTTTTTGAAGAAAACAGAGATTGGCACAGTGCAGTTGAACTTGCTGTAAATGAAGCAATCAGAACAGAGGATGTGCACTGGTTTGAATTAGTGGAGGGGTATATCAATGCAGGAGTGACCAAGGACATCATCCCTTCTTATTTCATGGAAATGCTCTTCACCCTATCCACCATCAATAAAGAACTGTTTGAGCAGATAATCACTTCTCTTTGGAAAAGCTATCGTGACAGTGAAATGTTTGATGAGTGGATTTCGAAGGTTAACCTGCTGATTCTTGATATAGAAATGAAGCAGGAGGAAAGCTGTCCAAGGCTTTCGCCGCTTTATAAAGAAACTTTCGAAGGGCTATTGAACAGCGGCCGTTTTATCAAATCTCTCAGCACGGTCGTCCCGGATCTTCTTATGGCTTGGATCAAGGTTACGGATAAGCAGCATGCTGTTTATGCTGCTTCGGCACTAATATCGTGGAAAGATTTGTTTCCTAAGAGTATTGATGGCTGGGCAGAGCGGAAAGCAAACGAACTGATCAGCAGTACAGAAACTAAAGAAGATGGCTTTGCCAGGACTTTAGGGTTAATCGACGAAATTGCAGTATGGACGAATCAGCATGATATCAGCATTGACAGCAGGCATCAGTGGATAATGAATGAACTGCAAAACACGGCTGTTCACCGTCTGCTGGTTTCAGGATCATCAGAGGAAGAGATTTTCTCCTTGATCCATCGCATCACCGGAGAAAATATTCTGTCTGAGCTTCCGTCTACACCAGTTCTTTTGAAGAATAACAATAGAACGGAATATAGAAGAATAGCTGCAAACGGCATTACAGCGCTAGGCAGCAAAGAAGAATTTTTAGAAGAGTCCATGCTTCTCCGACAGCCAGGTTCCGTATGGCTTCAGTATGAGCAGCCTGCTCCTTTTCTGCTGGAAAACAGTCTGACTCTCATGCTGGCTTCACATGTACCTGGTGCTAGCGTGCTTAACATGTCTGACAGCATTTTATATGTCATTGATGGGGAAAAGCGCTTGACAGAGACAATCTTCCAGGGACTAGTCAAACTTAAAGAGAAAAATCCAGATTTAAGAGTTAATGTTCTGCTGTCTGTTAAACAGGGCAAGCTGCCGGATAAAACGATTGCAGAAACGAAGTCAGTGCTAGGAAAATATTTCCCTGATGCACTCGTGTTTCAGGCGTCCTCGAGAGAAGATTTGTCAGCGATTGCACATTACCAATTTACTGCTCCTTCCGAGGAGGACAGAACCGAAAAACTGCTTTATTTTGTGAGAGACATCTTGAAGGATCTTCTGCGTCAGAGAGTGGACAGGGAAAATACCCTTATCGACTCTATCCAGTGGAACAAAGATATGGAAAAAAAGCTGAATGGAGCTCGCCTGCAGGTTCAGGATATTGAAGCAGAGAAGGCAGTGGCTATAAAAGAATCTTTTGTAGAAAAGACAAGTGAGATTCAACATATGATAGTGGAAGAACTTCCGAAACTGCTGCAAAAATGCGTTGATTTCGTTAATGAGGAAAGTGATTTCCGCACATTACACCTTTCACTGAATGATGAGATGAATAAACGCATTGAAATATATCTGAATGAGAAAGCAATGCCGCAGCTTCGTAAAAATTTGGAGGAATGGATCGCCTTCTCAAAAGAAGAGCTTGAAAACGGCCAGCTGCACCTTGAGGAGATGCGGGATAGTTTTAATGCAATGTATCGCCAGGAAAGACTTGAGCTGCTTTGCGATTTCAAGGTACTGAATGACTGGAGGCGCGATGCTGACAGGATGACTAGCAAGGTAATGAAAGATCATGTCAATATCCTGCTTCGCCGTAATCCTTCTCAAGTACTGCTGAAAAGTGTCGGGAAGCTATTCGGCTCTATAGGCCAAAACAAGCAGATGCTTCATCAACAGTACACTAGATTTATCGAGAATGAGAGTTATGAAGATACAGCAAAGCTTGTAATGGAAAGGTTCATGGGACAATTTCAGCTGTTTCAGCAATCAATTGAAAGAGATGTAGCAATCTTCTTCAGGGGACCGTTGGCGGAACTGGAGAAAACAGCAGAGGATACAAAAAACTTGATTGCTGATAATGAGTTTGAGTTGAGCACCCTTAAAGCTAACCCGGAAATAATCAAAGATCCATTAACACTCTTTAATATCAGGCAGCGTCAATATGAACTGATATACACCGAAAACAAACAGCCTGCATATGCAAATGCCTAAGTGAAAACAGACTCTTATGCGTAACGGGTTTGTTTTCAAAGGCTCTTTTCGTAAACTTTGTTGCTATTTAATATAAATTTTGAAAATACACGCACTAATTCACCAGAAATAACCTGGTTAGCATGAAAGAAAAGAGCTGCTCTTCCTTTTCAGAGAGAAAGCGTAGTATTAAGGGGGAAATCCATCCCTTGGGATTTTTCCGAAAGCAACAATATAAGCGAAAACAGCCTTTTCAAAGAGTGAAAACAAAATTTGAGGACGAAATCTTTTAGATTTCGTCCTTTTTTATATGAGAAAAATGGTGTAAATATTTTGTTGGAAACTACTAGCCGTTTGTCTCGGTGGGGGCTTTAGACACGAGCGGCTATATTTTTGACGAGACTTGTATTTATAAAAGGAACCACAAATGAGCAGTCTTATTTTTAGGCTCTTTTTGTATAAACTTTGTTGCGATTT
Source organism: Bacillota bacterium (assembly GCA_051750065.1). Lineage (GTDB taxonomy): Bacteria > Bacillota > Bacilli > Bacillales > Bacillaceae_B > Rossellomorea. The sequence continues at coordinate 128,318 of JBNJJI010000010.1, read as the reverse complement.
ATTTAAATCTCATGTAAGCAAGAAAGACAAGAGCTAATATCTCTGATTTGAGAGATTTTTTTGTATCCAGTGGAAAGATCTGATCCATGGAATTATCCAGGAGTAACATTAATACAATAACAGCTTTTGAAAAGATTGTTGCTTTTGACAGCTCTTTTCCTTCCCTTTTTATATAAGGGGATTGTAGTGGAAGGTGTACGACCTCCTGCGGGACTAGCGGGACAGGTGAGACCCCGCAGGCGAAGCCGAGGAGGCTCAATCCAGCTACAGCGGCCAGCGACTAGCAGATTTCGGTCTCTCTCCTTGCGATAAGTCATCATCGAATCGCTTTCGCTCTCCGTGATTCCTTTATCTCATACGAGAGCCCTAAAATCTGTACGTCGCTGAACGGCCGCCTCCGCTTTTTAGTTCACCGCCCGCCCCGCGGAGTCGTGCGCCTGGAGCGGAAATCCATTACTTATCAATAGGCACAATCATTGAGAGAAGAGCTCTTCTTAAACGTCATATACATGATTTAGCGCGGTTCATTTTTTTTCTGCTTCCCTTTTTGTTTGCCTGAATCCGTTTTTAAATTTGAGGATAATGCTTTTTTGTAAGTAGTTGAGCCGAGGTTATTATTGGGTAAACCCTGCTCGTTCCAATCAGCCATGCATTACACATCCTTTCATTAAATTAAGGTGGTTTTTAATTGAATAACGCGCAACCCTGCGAAGTTATCAATCAGTCGTTATTCCCCTTTTATCAGGGAGCCGAGCTTCTTCATTTCCTTGTCTTCTTTAGAGTGAATGGGGAAGGGATTTTCTTGGCGTGAGAAATCCTGTTGTGTACCGATGGTCACCCCCATTTGAGAACCTCTGCTGTCGTTAACAATTGTTTCGTTTTTTCCATCAAAGTGCGGAGTAGTTTGTGAATGCTGATTTTGATTCTCGTTCGGCATGTTTTCATCTCCTTTTTGTTTAGGATGAGATTACAGCAGAAAAGATATTCTTCATTTTTAATAATGGTATAATGCGTGGAAAACCTTTCGGGTAGTGAAGAATAGAAAAAGGTATGAAAGCTTTTATCTAGAATAATTTAAAGTAACCGTTTACACAGAAGGGAAGATGGATGTGGAATTTAAAAGTTATGAAGCGTTTTGGCCGTTTTACCTTTCTCAGCACAGCAAATCATCAACACGGGCCTGGCATTTTGTTGGTACAAGCTTTGTTTTCGTTTTTATCCTTTTAACTGTTTTCACCCTGAATTTCTGGTTTCTTCTTTTGGCACCTGTGACAGCCTATGCTTTTGCGTGGATAAGCCACTTTTTCATCGAAGGAAACAAGCCCGCCACTTTCGGTCATCCTGTATGGTCGTTAAGAGCGGATTTTCGAATGTATCGTCTGATTCTATTTGGGAAACTTCAAAAAGAGCTCGATAAGAACCCGGAGCTGAGAACAAGTGCAAAGTGATTTGGTAATGATCAAAGGACAAGTAGTGAAAGGCAAAGAGGTTGATCCTGAAACGAGATGCCGACACTATCATTCAGATAAAGACATCATTGCGTTAAAATTCAGATGCTGTAATACCTATTATCCATGTCATTCGTGCCACGAGGAAACAGCAGGTCACCCGGCGGAAGTATGGAGCAGAGAACAGAGAGATGAGAAAGCTGTTCTTTGCGGCTCCTGCGGACATGAACTTACGATTGATGAATATATGAATTGTAAGTCTATTTGTCCAGAGTGCAAGGCTGCCTTCAATTCAGGCTGTGCACTTCACTACGACTTATATTTTGAGATTTAGGATTGCGGCCGTAACTTTCGGCTGCAGTCTTTTTTTGGATTTCACTAATAATTCAATCAGATGTTGGAAGCTCATTGTAAAGCCTGTTCTTTTATAAGAGCAGGTTTTTTTCTGTTTCTATCAACAAGAAGGAATAAAATCCGATATTAGTAGAGTGTTTAATTTCTATTGTTTTTAATATGATGTTTTCTAAAAGATTGTTGCATTTGAATACTTTTCCCCACCTCATCCGTTTACGTAGGAGGATTGGAGTGGAAGGCGTACGATCTCCTGCGGGACTAGCGGGCAGGTGAGACCCCGCAGGCAAAGCCGAGGAGGCTCAATCCAGCTCCAGCGGCCAGCGACTAGCAGATTTCGGTCTCTCTCCTTGCGATAAGTCATCATCGAATCGCTAACGCTCTTCGTGATTCCTTTATCTCATACGAGAGCCCTAAAATCTGTACGTCGCTGAACGGCCGCTTCCACCTTTTAGTTCACCGCACGCCCCGCGGAGTCGTGCGCCCTTCGCTGCAATCCCTTACTTTCAAAGCAGCCACAATCTTTAAGAAAAGAGTGTTTTAATATGATGATTTTTGCAAGGAGACTAATAAAAGATATGATTGAATTCCATACATACAGAAACAGATTGCTCAAGACAAAGGAGGGCAGTCTTTATGTTTAACAGCATTAAGTTCAGGGTGACGGTTTATATTTCGCTGTGCTTTTTATTACTATTATCCCTTTTTGGGTATTTCTCCTATAAAAGTATTGAGAAAGATCTCAAGAAGAAGCATTTTGAAGAATCAGAGCTTGTTTTAGAAAATAAAGCGGCAATTTTTCAATCGCTTTTTGAGCCTGCCCAGAATGCTTTATATGAGGTAACAGAGTCAAATGGCAGTGTTTTCCCGTCAGCAGCAGTCTCAACATCTCTTTTGAATTCAGTAAAGCTGCTGAAACAGACCATTCCGGACAGCAAGGCTATCCATGTAGGCCTGGCTGATGGACGGGTTTTTTCCAGTTTGAAAAATGAAAGTGAATCGGCATACCCAACTCTTGAAGAAGTGTGGTATAGGGAGGCTCAAAGCAATACAGGGGAATCCGTGTGGACGGGTCCGTCTCTTCTATCTAGCGGGGAAGAAAGCATTATACGTGTTTCCAGGGCTTTTTCAAAGGGGGCAGTGGAGGGAGCTGCCGCTATTGAGTTTTCAGTCGAAAACCTGACTCAGTATATCGATGATGACTCTGTCGGTGAAAGAGGAGCTGTTTTTTTATTGAGCCCGGATGGCAAGAAGATTACAGGTCACGGGGGATCCATATCTTTCGAAAAGCTGTTTGAGAAAGATAGTGATACACAGCTTAATAAAGCAAGCGATGAGATGACAGAGGCTTGGATCGATGACGAACTGTTTTATATTAAATCAAAAGAAATCACGATAAATGGGATGGCGGTTGTCACGGCCATTAGTCATCTCGATATCAAAGAAAGCCTGCTGGAGACTCATCTTCCTGTTTTTCTATGGGGATTATTATGTGCGGTAATTTTCTGTATACTAACCTATTTAGGGGTCTTTAGATTAGTTCGTCCAATTAAAGATCTTGCTTCCTTGATGGAAAAAGCTGAAACAGGAAACTACGAGGTGTATGCTCCTGAGAAGAGATACATCGAAACGGCTGCTTTTTCAAAAGGATTCAACAGCATGATTGACAGCATTAAGAAAAGAGATGAAGCACTGAATGCGTCTTATGCTACTTTGAGGAAAGCAGAAGAAAGACTTCGCATGCAGTACTCTGAACTCCTTCAATCTCAAAGTGAATTGAAAGAAAATGATGAAAAAATCATGAGGCTGGCTTCTTTCGATCCGTTAACAGGTCTTATGAATAGAAGAAAACTGCTTGAGATTCTGGATGAGGATATTGAACAAAGAAAAGAAAAGAAAGCGGTCATTTTCATTGATCTGGACAATTTTAAAACTGTAAATGACACACAAGGCCATTCGGTTGGAGACAGACTGCTTAAAGAGGTGGCAAGAAGATTCGTTTCGCTCCCTAGAAGCGATAAGCTGGTGGGAAGAATCGGAGGAGATGAATTCATCATTGCTATAAGAGAAGCAGCTTCTCGAGAAGAAGTTGAGGAGGAAGCAAAGAAAATTCTGCAAATCCTGGAAGAGCCGGTGATGATTGATAAGCTCAGTTATAATGTAACTACGAGTATTGGTGTGGCACTTTATCCTCATCATGGAAGCAATTCGGAGGAATTACTGAAGAATGCGGACATGGCGATGTATAAAGCCAAAGCGATAGGGAAAAATGGCTATGCAGTTTTTGATGACAGCATTCAGCAAGAAATGACAACTAAGGTAAGGATTGAAGCCGGTATAAGAGAAGCATTGAGGATTGATGGATTCAACCTGTTTTTTCAGCCTTTATATAATCTGAAGGAAAAGAGATACACCAACATCGAGGCGTTATTGAGGACAAATCATGAACCGTTAAATGAATTTCCAATGGATAAAATCATTGAAACAGCCGAGGAATCTGGACTGATCGTGAGCATCGACAAATGGGTTCTGCGTAAAGCTTTTCAGTATGCAAAGGAAATCAACAGTTCTCTCTCAGAGAAAATAAAAGTGTCAGTCAATATCTCAGCCGTCCATATTGGTCAAAAGGATTTCGTGCAGAATGTTAAAGCTGCCTTGCTGGCAACAGGGGTCCAGCCTTCCCTTATCGAGCTTGAGATTACAGAAACTTCTGTGATGGAATCATTTCAACACAACAAAAGAAAGCTTGAAGAATTGAAGCAGCTTGGCATCCATATACATCTTGATGACTTTGGAACAGGATACTCATCTCTTAACTACCTGAATAACCTTCCGATCGATTATGTTAAAATTGATAAAAGCTTTGTCGATTCTCTTTTGGACTCGGAAAAAGAAAGTAAAGTCATCAAAGCAATTATTGACCTGGCCCATAATATCGGACTAAAAGTGGTAGCAGAAGGCGTTGAGTATGAGGAACAAATGCGTTTCCTTGAAAGCTGTTCTTGTGATGTCGTGCAAGGCTATTTCTTAAGCCGTCCCATTTCTTCAGAAGATATGAAAGAGCTGCTTCAAAAGGAATACGAAGTCCTTCATCACGTAAGAATTTAATATCATTGAGGTGAAATTATGTATTTGACAGTAAAAGAAATTGCAGATCATCTGTCGCTGCCTGAAACATATATCGATTCACTGATCAAGATGAAAAAAATCAAAGCTGTATATGACGGCAAGCAGTATCTGGTCAACAAAGACAACTTTCAGAACTATCATGAACAGCTGGAAACGTACAAGAAGCTGTTTGAACAATGGCAGAACGAACCGATTCCCGAAGACCCTGATATTAAAGATGAGGATTGAAGGCGTTGAGGGACAATGCTGCCTGAATATGATAAAATACTGTCGTATGAGATCTTTTGTTTGGTGAAATTTCTGACTACATAAACACAGTAAAAAGGAGAGTCATGATGGGAAAAATATTAATTTTTGGTCATAAGAATCCTGATACAGATACAATCTGTTCTGCCCTTGTATACGCAGATTTGAAAACACAGCTAGGGATGGACGCCGAACCGGTCCGTCTTGGAGAAATCAACGGCGAAACGCAGTATGCACTTCAGCAGTTCAATGTCGAAGCTCCCCGCCTTGTTGAAAAAGTGGCAGCAGAAACAAAAGAAGTAATCCTCGTTGACCACAATGAACGCCAGCAAAGTGCAGATGACATCGATGAGGTAAGGGTCCTTGAAGTAATCGATCACCATAGAATCGCTAATTTTGAAACAAGTGATCCATTATACTACCGTGCAGAGCCTGTTGGCTGTACAGCGACGATTTTGAATAAAATATACAAAGAAAAAGGCTTGGCCATCAGTAAAGAAATGGCAGGATTGATGCTGTCTGCAATCATTTCTGATTCCCTGCTGTTCAAATCGCCTACATGCACAGAAGAAGATGTCGAAGCTGCCCGCGAACTTGCTGAAATTGCAGGTGTGGATGCAGATGTGTACGGGCTGGAAATGCTTAAAGCAGGAGCGAGCTTAGGTGATAAGACGACAGCTGACTTGATTTCACTTGATGCAAAAGAGTTTCAGATGGGAAGCTATAAAGTGGAAGTGGCACAGGTGAATGCGATTGATACCAATGAAGTTCTTCAGCGCCAAGGTGACCTAGAAGAAGCGATTTCTAGAACTATTTCAGCAAAAGGCCTGGATCTGTTCCTGTTTGTGACAACGGACATTTTAAACAGCGACTCAGTTGCGCTGGCTTTAGGTACAAAAATCGACGCCGTTGAAAAAGCCTACAATGTGAAACTGAACAACAATACAGCTGTACTGAAGGGTGTCGTCTCAAGGAAGAAACAAATCGTGCCTGTCCTGACAGACACTTTGAAGAATATGTAATACAAACAGAACCGGCAGCCACTTGGCTGCCGGTTCTTAGGTGTTTAGAAGGTGAAATTAGTCATCTTTAGTAAATACATTTCACAGCACCACAAATAATTCAATGTAAATAAAACAAAGTGAATTCATTCAGAATTTCCTTCGCAGTTATCTTCATATAATGGCAGGATAATGCGGACTATTGTTCCTTTCTCAAGCTGACTTTCGTATAATATTTTTCCATGCATCTCCCTGACAATTTTGTTTGTGACCATACTGCCGAGCCCGGTACCTTTCGTTTTCGTTGTATAAAAAGGCAAACCAATCTTGCGCAGTTCCTCTTGAGTCATTCCGATTCCATCATCGGCAATATGGATTTCCACCGTATTGGCTGAAGTATTGGAACATAACTCAATCGTTACTGTACCACGGGCATTTTCTGTAGACTCAATGGCATTTTTGATAACATTCATAATCGCCTGCTTTAGATGATGCTCATCACCTTCAATCTGGTAGTCTTTTTCTTCATCAAATACAATAGAAGTATTAGAGTAAGAGGCAAAAGGCCTTAGTAAGTCAACGCTTGACTGGATGACCCTTGTCAGATTGATGGATGACAGGTGAAATCTTTCGGGCTTGGTGATGTTCAGATAATCAGTAATGATTTTGTTTGTGCGATCCAATTCTTCCAATATTAACGGAGAGTACCTTTTGAATTGTTCATCTTTGGTATCTTCGCTGAGATGCTGGATAAACCCTCTGACAGTCGAAAGCGGATTTCGGATTTCATGAGCAATGGAAGCAGCCATCTGTCCGACCATATTCAACTTATCAAGGTAAACCATTTCCTCAATCTGTGCATTTGTTTTAAGCAGTCTCTCAATGATCAAGACCAGAGAGATGAAAGTAAAATAGAATGTGCCGAAGTAAATAAAATAAAAAGACAGCTCCAGCATAGTGATGGTGTAATGAATGATGATGATATATATGGCAGAATAAACAGACAGAATCAAGGCACTGACCAGCATTTTATGCCTGGTTTTTAAAAATGTTTTTTGGAACGTCAGTGCGATTGCAAAGGCGATGATTGAAACAGCCAGCCCGACAATGACGAACGGACCGCCAATTAAATATCTGGTAATACATACGACCACCAAGACCATACTGCCCGACAGCACCCCGCCATAAATGGTAACAATCATAATGGCAATCATCCGTAAATCAAAATGGGTGGCCCCTAGTGTTTCTATTGGATAAAACATACAAAACAATGCTCCGAACGAACCGATTAACCCATATGAGATTTTCTGTTTGAGCTGCAGCTGCTGCATAGGCTGAAAGGGAAAGAAAATATTTGCATTGAAGGTAAATGAAAATAGGATTGTGATGTTGACCAATAAAGTTTTAATTAGAATAATCAAGTATTATCCTCCAGCTACAGACCCCCTAATAGAATTATAAGTATAGTGGAGTCTCTTAAATGATATATTTTTTAGCATATCAATCATTGGAGAATCTAACAATCTTTTTAATTAGGATAATCATCAGTTCAAAACAAAAAAATGCCCAGGCTGGTTAGGCCAAGGCTTTGTCATTATTTAGGAATTTATAAAATCCATCCTTGTGGAAAACTTTAACTAAATTATCCGCGTCCAGCTTCAGCGCCCACCCCCTCGGGGTCAAATGTCCGATGAGAATAAAAGGAAAGACCGTCTTTTTTTCTCATCGGAGCATTTGCCTGTCGGGGCTGATCAGGGCGCTTACGCTTTTGTTCTTATTTGAGATTTTCGATATCGTCTCGCACATGAGGTTTATGCTCATCAAGCACACCGATTTTTTCAATATGGCGTTTTGTCTCTGCGTCACCCAGTTGATAGATTTTCGCATATATTTTTTGAAGAGATCTGTCGTACCTGGCATCTTCAGGATCATCATGGTATTGCTTGAAAGGGATATGTGAGCGGAAGAAGGTAGAGACATCATCATCGTAGTTGTCGTTAAAATACTTTTTTAATTCTGTCCGCTCCTCTGGAGTAGCCAGAATATGCAGCCCTGCACTTTCTTCAAAAGAGGGCTCTTCCAGGATATCTCCGCTTGTCATATCGACATAATAAGATCTTTTAGTGTCCATTAATTATTGCCTCCTTTAATTTATATAAAAAAGTAATACTCGTTAAGTAATCACAATAACAGTGAACTTTTCACTCCATCCATTGTGTATAGTTATTAGTTACCTCCTTTTGATGAAGGGTAAACGGTTTTTAGAAGAGTTAGCAGGAATGAAGGTCTAATGAAAGGATATTTATTCATACAGCGAAGAAAGGGTGAACTTGAAAATGGGATATGTTGAAGAAGTTCGGGAACTTGTGGGTAATCGGCCCATAATATTGCCTGGCTCAGTCGTTGTCATATCAGATGGCGAAGGAAGGGTTTTGCTTCAGCAGAGAAGATTTCCTAAGGGTGCATGGGGGCTGCCGGGCGGGTTAATGGAGCTGGGTGAATCCACTGAAGAAGCGGCCCGCCGAGAAGTTTTTGAAGAAACAGGGTTGCAGGTAGGAAAGCTTGTTCTACTCAATGTGTACTCTGGAAAAAAGTATTTCACCGTCGCAGAGAACGGTGATCAGTTCTATTCGTTGACAACCGCTTACAGATCTACCGAGGTAAGCGGCGTCCTCAAGGTGGATGAGGAAGAATCGATTCAATGCAAATATTTTCCCAGTGATGCATTCCCAGATGATATCGTAAAGAGCCATCGTGAAGTGCTTCAAGAATTTTTACAGAGCAGAAACGGTGAAAATAGAATGAAGGAATAACTTTAATAGTATTGGCTGCTTCTGATTTTTTAAAGAATGCATGACCTCAAGGAGGCTTTTAGAGACCCGAGAACCGTGGAACTTGCATGGATGAGGTCAGAAGGCAGCCTTTAAAGACTCGAGAACCGATCCACACCATAAAACCAAAAACCCGGAAAAATTACTTCCGGGTTTTTGATGGTTAAGTTTTAATATGATCAGCACCTGCTAAAATCAACTCTATTATTTAGGAGTTATTCGGAAGCTTATATGACTTCAATACCCCGTCAAGCAACCGATTTCCAATCAGATACATCGTCTTCAAGAGGAATGTTATTCGCTCTTGCTTTCTTAGCAGCTACAAAGAAGGTGACTGTTAAGATGACAGAAATAACTGCTGCTCCGATGTAGGAAGTGCTTAGAGCCATTCCGAATCCAATCGGGGCGTTCAGGATGTAAGTTGTGGTTGCCATCAGCATGAACACGCCTGGAAGGAGCGGAATCCAGAAGTTCTTTCTAGCAACGTACAAGTACATGGCGCCAACGAATAATGCGATGACGGCGGTTGATTGGTTAGCCCAGGAGAAATAACGCCATAACAGTGTGAAATCGATTGTTGTCAGAGCATAAGAGATAACGAACAGTGGAAGTGCGATCCACAAACGGCTTGCGACTTTCTTTTGCGAGAAGTTAAAATAGTCAGCAATGATCATTCGTGCACTTCTGAAAGCGGTATCACCAGAAGTGATAGGCAGGATGATGACACCCAGGATAGCTAATGTTCCACCTATAGCACCAAGCATGAGAGTTGAAGCTTCACTTACTACTGCAGCAGGTCCTCCGCTTGCAAGTAGTTCATTTAATCCAACAGGACCATTGAACAGGCTCATGGCAGCAGCTGCCCAAATCATGGCGATGACACCTTCAGCAATCATCATTCCGTAAAAGATTTTTCGTCCATTCTTCTCATTCTGTGTTGTACGAGAGATGATTGGTGTTTGTGTTGCATGAAAACCTGATAAAGCACCACAAGAGATAGTCAAGAATAATAGTGGGAAGATCGGTGCGTTGTCAGGATGAAAATTAGATAATGTCAACTCTGGTATTGGAGCTCCGGTAATGACAAGCATTGCGCCGACTCCAAGGGCACTGATTAATAGAAGTGCTCCAAAGATCGGGTAGAAACGTCCGATGATTTTATCAATCGGCAGAAGCGTTGCCAGAACATAATATAGAAAGATAGCAGCCAGAATCAGTCCCATTGCACCCCAGCCATCCATAAGATTATGAAGCAGTCCGGCCGGAGCAGTTACGAAAACGGTACCGACTAATAATAGAAGTAAGACAGCGAAAGCATTCACCACATGCTTCATGAATTTTCCCAGAAACCTGCCTGCAAGCTCAGGAAGGTGGGCCCCGCGGTTGCGAATGGAAATCATACCTGTAAGATAGTCATGAACAGCACCGGCGAAGATACAGCCTATGACTATCCAGATAAAAGCAACAGGGCCGTATAGTGCACCCATAATTGGCCCGAAGATCGGCCCAACTCCAGCGATATTTAAAAGCTGAATTAGTGAATTTTTAGGTGTGTTCATTGGAAGATAATCGACGTTATCCTGATTAGTGTAGGCAGGTGTCGTTCTGCCTTCTTTAACGCCGAAAACTTTTTCAACGAATTTGCCGTACGTGAAATAACCAACGATCAATAATGCAATTCCCGCTAGAAATGTATACATGATAAATCCTCCTTAAGAGTAATATGAATGCGTTTACATAGATTATAAGGTTGATTGTGGCAAAATGGTGAAATTTTAGAGCAAGATGCAGCAGGAAGGTATTATGATGCGGGAATGAAGGATTAAGATGCAGAATTTTGAAACCCCTTTCATGTAATTCTGGTATTCAAAAGCAGCTGCCATAATATAAATGCTAACTTTTGGAGCACGGTTTCCTAAATAAGGGGAATTCTACATATCCGGTTACTTACTGAAAAAAACTTAGAGATATCTTCATCTCTAAGCCTGTCAGTTTGACTGTGAACTATACTTTAAGAGGCTGGAATCATATCAGCACTTATTTTTGAAATCACCTCAGCCCGAAAAGAGGACACAATATTTGTGCCCTCTTTGGTGTTGTAAATAAAAACACCTACAGTTCCAGCTGCTGGCGGAGAGCCTTCACATAATTTCTGCTGACTGAGAGTTTCTCTTTGTTTCCTTGAATTTCAAGCTGATAGGCACCATTGAACCAGGGAGTCAGCTTCGCTACGTAATCCAAGTTGACGATGTAGCTTTTATGTATGCGGAAGAAAGAATAGGCTGCCAGCCGGCTTTCCAAATCCTTTAAAGGTGTTTTGACTTCATACTGGGCGGTCTTGGTAATGATTTTTGAGACTTTCTCTTCTCTGTACATATACTGGATATGACTTGGATCGAGATAGAGGATTTCTCCTTCTTCCTCTACTGCAAGCTTGCCGGAGTGTCTGGGGGTATCAGTTTCAGTGTCAGGCAGGGAAGGTGGAAGCAGCTGTTTTTCAATCCTTTTTACTGTTTGCTCTAACTGTTCTTCATCATAAGGCTTCAATAAATAATCCAAGGCTTCGTAGCGGAAAGCCTCAGCAGCAAATTGTGGATAGGCGGTGGCAAACACGATCAGCGGCGGCTTTTTTAGTTCTAAAAGAGATTTAGCTGCTTCCATTCCATTCATCCTGGGCATTTCTACATCCAGGAATACCACGTCAGGACTAGTCTGTAAGGATTGAAGAACCGCGCTTTCCCCTGAGTCGGCTTCTCCTGCAATCTGGATAAAGGAGTACTCGCCGAGCAGGTGCTTGAGTTCATCGCGGCTGTAGCGCTCGTCATCAACTACCAGCACCTTTATTGTTTTTTCCATTCCGATTCCTCCATTTCAGGGATGAAAAAGGATACCTCTGTTCCTTCTCCATAATCACTCACGATTTTCAAGGCCGCTTTGTCTCCAAACATCATCGTCAGTCTTCGATTGATATTATAAAGAGCAAACCCAGTGCCGGTCTCGGATTCAAGACTGTTCACCCCCAGCAGCTTTAAGCGCTCTGGAGGAATTCCCTCGCCATTGTCTTTCACCGTGATAGCCACCCCGCGGGCTTCTTTAGTTATCGTAATTTTTACCAGGCAGTTCTCGCCCTTATCCTTCATGCCATGCTTAATAGCATTTTCAACAATAGGCTGAAGGGTCAGGGGAGGGATCATCTGGGATAATGATTGTTGATCAATGTCATATTGTACTTTCAGCTTATCTACAAAACGTGCTTCTTCAATAGCGAGGTAAGCTTTTACATGTTTCAGTTCAATTTCCAGAGAAGTGATTTCCGCAGTGGTCCCGGTCAGGTTCTGTCTTAAAAAGTGAGAAAGCGATATCAACAGCTTTCGTGCCTGCGCAGGGTCAATCCGGATCAGTGACCCGATGACATTCATGGAATTGAATAGAAAGTGCGGGCTGATTTGAGCTTGAAGTGCCTTGATTTCGGCTTCCTTCGCATATTGCAGGGCTTTATCTGCTTCAGCGATTTCGAGCTGGTTGCTGAGAAGGATACTTAATCCGGAAATCAATTCAAGAATGACATTAGATATCTCTTTTTCAGAAGAAAAATAAAACTTCAATGTTCCAATGGTTTCCCCGCGCTGTTTTAAAGGCGCAATGACAGCCGCGCCAAGCGGGCACTCTTTGTTCACGCAGTGAATTGTTTCATCGTTTGCGACAACCAGTTTTCCGTGTTTGATTACATCTTTCGTTATGTGGGTCTGAAGCGGACTGCCGGCCCGGTGATGGTCATCGCCGCGTCCTGTATGGGCCAGAATGCTTGTCTTGTTAGTCATGGCAACCGCAGAAGGTTTAATTTCTTTGAAAAGAATCTCGCAGACTGTCTTGGCAGATTCGCTGTTCATTCCTTTTCGCAGATAAGCCAATGTTTGATCGGCGATTCTCAGGGTCTTTTGTGCCTGAAGTGCACCGGCTTTTTCTTCTTCGTTCACCACATTTTTTATAATCAATAGAAATAGTGCACATCCAAGACCGTTAGCAAGAATCATAGGTACACCAATCATTTCAACCAGTGTGAGGGCTTTTTCAAACGGTTTTGCCACAAGAAGGATGATGATCATTTGAATACTCTCTGCAAGTGCTCCTATCAAGAATGCTACGGGCAGCTTCACATGTTTTTTTCGCTGATGGAAAAATCCCGATACAATCCCGGCAGCAATGGCTGCTATTCCACATGCGATATCTGTGAATCCTCCAAGTGTGAAACGGTGTATTCCCGCGATGAGTCCAGCTCCGATGCCGACCCGATAGCCTCCTAGAAGACCGGCGAGTACCACCCCGATCACCCTCGAATTGGCTATTGCCTCATCGGATGTGAGATTCATTGCCCATCTGTTGAAATTCAGTGTGTCCGTACTGAAGGACAAACCAGAATAGGTACCGATGATGCCGAAAAAACCAAAGAAAAGGATGGCGACAACCTGCTGCCCTCCTCGTAATTTATCCTGATAGACCATGCTTTGGAAAAAACGGAATCTTGTTAGAATAAAGGCAATTGTCACGATGATTCCGAGTCTTTCCAGCATGGTGAAAAGTAAATCGAACATGGCTGCGGCTCCTTTAAGAGGGGTTTGAGAAATAGTTCTTTCATTATATCAAATGGGGAAACCGTTAGCAGTGGTGGTGTTTAATGGCCTAAGATGGTTTTTAGTTTTAAAAAAGGAGAGGAGTTGTCTATCCCTTCAGCAGGGAGAAAACAAGTGTGAAAAAAAGTGAAAAGAATAAGATTAGGTTCTATTACTGAGTGAGCGACAGGCGGTACGGATTCCGATTAACACCGGTATCACCTTATTATTTAGCCTCTAATGATACAGATGAGGGATGCTTTTTGGATTTTCGTCTTTAAGGGAAATGTGCAGCTCCAGGTTCTTGTTGATGGAGGCAAAAAATACTTCCGTGGTATTCTCGACACCTTTCGTCTTCAACTGCTGAGTCAGCCACTGGTCACTGAGGTTGTAGTGCTGAAGTACATTTTGATAAATAGTTCCTTCCATAATGACAGGAACGGCAATCCCGGGAGAAGAGTGAAGAATTCCAAGATCTCCGGCTGTGGCTGTTTGCTTCTGTGCTCTCTTGTAGACGCTCAGCGATCCGCTTGACTCAATGATGGCAGTTTCGATGTCATCGATAGTAAATACGTCTTTTTCCCTCAGCATTTGAAGCACATTATCAACAGAGTAATTAATTTGCTTTATGTTTTTTCTTAATAGCTTTCCATTTTGGATGACTACAGTCGGTTCAAAGGTCAAGAGCCTTCCGATAGTCCTGTTCGCGATTTTTAGCTTGGATACTACCTTTTGCAGCACACCGATGGCGATAATGGCAATACCTGTCTGGAGGTGCTGAACTTCTGGGTCAGCGATATCCGCACCAACAACAGAACCCAGTGTCAAGATGATCAGAAAATCAAAGACGGGCAGTTCGCCGATCGCCCGTTTTCCCATATAAATCGTAATAAATAAAAGTAAGGGCAAGATTGTAATGATTCTTCCCAAGACCAGCAGTGTTTCTTTTATTGTATCAATCATTTTCAGACCTCCCGCACTATTAATCCAGATAGTGATAATCTTTCCAGCAGGAGAGGAATTATGCAGCTCTGGTGACAGTCACCCCCCGGGATTTGTCGAAATATATCGGTACTATCTGGTTTAGTAATGGAAGTGAATATTTCTGTCATTTTTACTCATCCTAATTCTATAAGGCTGTTTTCGCAAAGAGTGTGTCTGATTAAAAGCAGAGGATTTCCGCTCCAGGCGCACGGCTCCGCGGGGCGGGCGGTGAGCCTCCTCGGCTGCGCCTGTGGGGTCTCACCTGTCCCGCTAGTCCCGCAGGAGGCCGCACTCCTTCCGCTACAATCTCCCTACGTAAAAAGGTGGAAGGGTAAATAGCATTCAAAAGCAACAATCTCTTAGAAAAAGCCTTCTATAAACAAGGGTTAAAAGGAGGAAAAGAATTGGATCAGAATTTAGCTTATTTACGGGAAGTTCTTTCAAACTATACTGAAGAGAATGAACTTTTGAGGGATATCAACCACAAAATTGAGCACGGGCAGTATGCATCGGAGGGAGCTTTTGTAAGAGATCTCAGTGAAGAAGAAATCCGATCGCTTGAGAACATACTTGATAATGAAATCAATCATGCCAATGAAGCCGGTGACTTGGAGCGCGGGTATCAGCTTAATGAAGTGTTTGAATTATTATATTAGGATTTAGATACGGAGAGGCTTAGTTTAGCTGGGCTTGGTAACAGAGAGTAACGAGTTTGAAAAATAATAGTGGTCATTAAAAGCTGGCAGGTGACCATTTCATAACGAGTTAAAGGGATGGCAGCAGGTTTCGGTCATCCTTTTTTGTTGTTAAGGAATTTATAAAATCTAACCTTGTTGAAAACTTTAACTAAGTTATCCGCGTCCAGTTTCAGCGCCCGAGGATTCGTACCCACTGCACCGGACTTATCCCCTTGGTACATTTGCCTGTCGGTGATCAGGCTCTTATACTTTTTTCTTGAGAGGGGTAAAAAGTGTACACCGGAGCACATACTGTGGATTGGATTCGACAAATTCCGGGGCGTGACTGTCACGCAAGAGGAACATTTTTATGCCCAATATGTTACAATTAACCCAAAAAAGAGGGTGACGTTTTGGGAGTTCAGGGAGAAACGGTTTTGTCGATAAGGGAACTTCAGAAGAGTTTTGGTTCGAAGCATGTTCTTAAAGGAATCGATTTAGAAGTTCAAAAGGGGCAGATCATTGGATATATTGGACCGAATGGTGCAGGAAAAAGTACGACGGTTAAAATTCTGCTTGGTCTTGAGTCTGCCGACAGTGGTGAGATTGAGGTTTTGGGTGAAAAGATTTCTGATAGTAATATAGATTATAAGAGAAAAATTGGCTATGTCCCTGAGATTGCGGAGGTTTATGAAAATTTGACAGCGAGCGAATATATGACGTTTATCGGAGAGTTATATGGGTTGACTGCGGAGGAAGCAGGTGACAAAGCATTCAAACTCATGAATATATTCGGACTGGAGGGTGTGTTTCACTCGAAAATTTCTTCCTATTCAAAAGGAATGAAACAAAAAGTGCTGATCATATCAAGCCTTCTTCATGATCCAGAGCTTTTGTTCTTTGATGAGCCGATCAACGGACTGGATGCCAATAGTGTCATGGTGTTCAAAGAAATTCTGGCGAAGCTGGCAGCGGAAGGGAAAACGATCTTTTATTCTTCGCACATCATGGATGTGGTTGAAAAGATCAGCAGCAGAATCATTCTTCTTCATGATGGCCGGATCGTTGCTGACGGTACATTTAACGAATTGAAGGGCCAAAATATGGATGGCACTCTTGAACAGATTTTCAATGAACTGACAGGATTTAATGAGCACGGCGAGATTGCCGAGCGGTTTGTAGAAATAGTCAGAGGCGGGATGTAAGGATGAAGAACTTTCCTACACTTCAGTTCCTGGATTATTTTCGCTGGTTTTTCACAAAGCAAGGTATTGACTACAGACTGCTCCGGAAAATTCTGCAAGTTAAACTGACCATGGACGGCAGACGGGTGCCGACAATATTCAACCAGTCCAATAAGAAAGAAAAAGACGATAACAACCGGTTCATTAAGTCTTTGTGGATTTATGCTTTATACGGCTTGTTTCTTGTGCCATTCATGCTTATGGGAGATAACTATTTATTTCAAATGAGTATCACATTCGGAGTCTTAATGTTTATCGTCATGACTTCGATGATTTCTGATTTTTCATCTGTCCTGCTTGATGTCAGGGATCGGAATATACTACATACCAAGCCTGTTGATAAAAGGACCATCAGTTTGGCGAAAACACTGCATGTCTGTATTTATTTATTCTTCCTCACTGCAGCCATTGCCGCGATTCCTCTTGTGGTCAGTCTTTTTGCTCATGGTCCATTGTTCTCTTTGCTGTTCTTAGTGGAAATCATATTAATGGATTTCCTGATTGTCGTACTGACAGCGATCTTGTACTTCAGCATCTTGCGTTTTTTTGATGGAGAAAAGCTGAAGGACGTTATCAACTATGTCCAAATTGGTCTTTCTATTGGCTTGGCTATTGGGTATCAGTTTGTTATCAGGTCTTTTGAACTCGTAGATTTGGGAGCTGTATTCTCTCCTGCTTGGTGGCAATTTCTTATTCCGCCTGTCTGGTTTGCAGGGCCTTTTCAGTTATTTTTGCAAGGAGAAGGCGGTCCTTATATCATTGCTTTTACCATATTGACGTTCGTTATACCGATTATCGCACTGATCATCTATTCTAAAATGATGCCTGCCTTTGAGAGGAATCTGCAGAAATTGTCCAGTCATAGTGGGAAGGAAAAAAAAGGGAGGCAGAGTTACTACAATTGGGAAGCAAAGTTCTTTTGCCGTAACGAAGAGGAGAGGGCGTTTTACCGTTTTGCCAGAGGAATGATTAAAACGGAACGGGATTTCAAGCTGAAGGTTTATCCTTCACTGGGATTTTCTTTGGTATTTCCTTTCATTTTCATCTTTAATCAGCTTCAGATGGATTCATTTGATAGTATCAGGGAGAGTAATTGGTTTCTGTCCTTGTATTTCACTATGCTGATGATTCCTAATGTGTTGATGATGGTGAAGTATTCAGGAAAACATAAAGCGTCCTGGATCTACAGAATTGCACCAGTAAGGAAGCTTAGCAATATTTATACAGGAACAATTAAAGCAGTCATGGTGAGGCTTTTCCTTCCTGTATATGTTGTGATTAGTCTCATCTTCATCTTTCTGTTTGGTCTGCGGATTATTGACGATGTTGTGGTCATTTTTCTGAGCAGTATTGTCTATGTGATTATAGGGTTCAGCGTAATGAAAGGAACATTGCCGTTTTCACGGTCATTTGAAGCAGCTCAGGACAGCGATGGCTGGAAGCTCATTCCTTACTTTCTGTTAATAGGGGTGTTTGTAGGAATTCATTTCTTTGCACTTCAAATGGATTATGGAAGCTATATTTATTTGGGCATTCTGCTGATTACGGCTCCTGTTTTGTGGAAGTTTTCTTTCAAGACAGATTGGGAAGATTTAAGATAAGGAGAAGTTGGCCACTGCTAGGGAAAATCCTGCTGTTCTACAGAAACACCTCAGATAAATGAGAAAGCCTTTTGCCATTTTTTACAGGCAAAGGCTTCTTTTTTATCGTTCCATTTTCACTAAATCTGTGCTATTATTTAGTAATCCGAAATATTATCTATATGAATAAATAATCTTCCCTCGAGAAGATTGTTTTTATTTTGGCTTTTTTTGAAGTGTTTGTTGTTTAGTCGTTTTTGTGCATTTCTTAACAACAGACACTTTCGGAAACTGCCTTTATTTTTTGTGGAAAAAAGGTCTGCGATTTCAGGCCGATACAGGAGGTACTTCCAGTGAAAGAAACACTTTGGACCAAATCATTCATTATGCTGATGGTAGGGAATTTATTTATATTTATGTCGTTTCAAATGCTGATTCCTACTTTGCCTCCTTATATTAAATCTCTTGGGGCATCGGGATTGGAGATAGGTCTTGTCACAACGTTATTTTCTGTAGGTGCGGTACTCAGCAGACCTTTTATCGGCTATATGCTGGAATATAAAACGAGGAAGCCGCTGGTGCTGATTGGAGCGGTTTTCCTGCTTTTGATTACGGTCATCTATCCGCTATCGCAAATCATTGTGATTTTCCTGTTGTTCAGATTTGTACACGGTCTCGCATGGGGCTGGTCAACGACGGTCAATGGAACTGCAGCTGTGGATGTGGTTCCAAACTCAAGACTTGGTGAAGGAATGGGCTACTATGGTTTATCGATAACGATTGGGATGATCGTAGCACCCAGCTTGGGTATTTATTTATTTCAGGTAACATCATTCAGCAACCTGATTTATATCTCAACTGCGCTTGGAATCATTGCACTCATCCTTCTTTCGACAGTGCATTATCACACTCCGCAGTCTGTAAAAGAAACGAAGAAAGAGCAATTGAAATTTTCTTATATGGGGTCTCTTGTAGAGAAGTCCAGTATTTATCCGGCCATCATTACAATGATTGCTACATTCGGGTATGGCTCGATTGTTACGTTTATCGTGATTTTTGGTGAAGAGCGCGGTATCGATCAGATTTTCCTTTTTTATCTATTTAATGCTATTATGGCGTCCCTTGCACGTCCTATTGCCGGGAAGTGGTTTGATGAAAAAGGACCGATCGGCCTGGTGTTATGGTGTACAGGAATCACCTTTATCGGTATGTGGGTGTTGTCTTTCGCTCATTCAAACCTGCTGATTATCATTGCAGGTATTCTGTTTGGGTTAGGATTCGGCTCTTTAATTCCAACCCTGCAATCATGGGTGCTTTCCAAAACACCGGCAAACCGACGAGGAGTTGCGAATGGGATGTTCTTTTCATCGATAGATCTTGGTATCGGTTTGAGCGGCCTTGTTTTTGGCGTACTTGCGCAATTCGTGGAAACAGGAACACTTTTTCAGATTTCAAGTATATTCCTTCTGATTGCAATGATTCTGGCCATCAAAGAAGCCAGATTAAAAAAACTGCAGCAGCAAACACAAGTATCACCGTCAGCTTAATAGAAGAAAACAGGGGACAGTTCTTCATCGCGTTAAAGCGCTGGGAGGGACTGTCCCTTTTAGCGCTTTAACGCATAGAAAGGGACAGTCCCTCTTAGTGCTTTAATGCACTAAAGTAAATGCCTTTAACTTGCTGTTATGCTGTAGTTAAGAGTAAAGTTTGGGTAAGTCTTTGCGGGGCATGATAGCATGTTTATTAAAGGATACATAGTGAAACGGAGGATATATTATGGATTTTGAACGAAATCTGGACAAATATGCGGAACTTGCTGTGAAAGCAGGGGTTAATATTCAAAAAGGACAGTACTTATGGATTTCTGCTCCTATGGGAACTGAGCGTCTTGTGAGGAAAATTGTGAAGCAGGCCTACTTGGCTGAAGCAGGGGAAGTACATGTTCAATGGTATGACGAAGACGTGAAAAGAACTCATTATGAACTGGCTCCTGACAATGCTTTTCAACAGTTTCCGGAGTGGATGGCGGCTGCATTTGATTCTGTTGCTGAAAAAGGCGGTGCTTTTTTACAGATTGAAGCGGATGATCCAGATTTATTGAAAGGAATTCACCCTGAAAGATTATTAGCTTTTGAAAAGGCGAGAGGCAATGCGCTTGAAAACTTCTATGAAGCCATAGAAACAGACCGGATCAGTTGGTCGATTATCGCCATGCCTTCACAAAAATGGGGAGATAAGGTCTTTCCAGAGCTTCCTGAAGAGGAAAGAGTATCTGCTTTATGGGACAAAATCTTCGAGGCAGTCAGAATCAATGCAGATCATCCTGTCGATGAATGGCGCAGCCATATCGAGACGCTGCAAGCCAAAGCTTCTCAATTAAATGAAAAGCACTTTTGGAAGCTGCACTATACTGCTCCTGGAACGGATTTGATAATTGAACTGCCTGAAAAGCACTTGTGGCAGACAGGGAGTTCCACGAACAAAGAAGGAAACATGTTCATTGCGAATATGCCGACAGAAGAGGTGTATACTGTTCCGCTGAAAAATGGTGTGAACGGCTATGTAACAAGCACTAAACCACTGGCTTATCAAGGAAATGTCATTGAGGATTTCAAGCTGACTTTCGAGAACGGAAAAATCATCAAGGCAGAAGCAAGTGCCGGTCAAGAACTTCTTGAAAAAATGATGGAAACAGATGAAGGTGCTAGGTACTTGGGCGAAGTGGCATTGGTTCCGCACAAGTCACCCATCTCCGAAACCGGCATCCTGTTTTTCAATACGTTGTTTGATGAAAATGCATCCAACCATCTGGCAATAGGTTCATCTTATCCCACTTGCTATGAAGGCGGACAGACATTATCTGAGGAAGAGAGAAAAGCGGCAGGACTGAATGATAGCATCGTTCATGAAGACTTTATGATCGGATCTGAAAAAATGGATATCGACGGAATATATAAAGATGGAACAAGAGAAGCGGTCTTTCGGAATGGAAACTGGGTGTTTTAACTAGCTGGAAGGGTTAAGGAGGAGGGAATTCTCACTTTGCCTTCCTTAGTCAATTTTTGATTCTCATGATTTTCGACCATTGAATTTCCACCTTCAAGTTGCATTTATTTTTGTGAAGCATCACTTTGAGTATACATACAAGCATTAATTCTTATTGTAGCCAAAGGTTCTTGATGCGCAATTTACTCAAATAAAATGCTTCTTGAAAAAATGCACGTTTAACAGATATGAAAAGGGGAATTACATTCTGTGAAGAAATCTTTTGAGGAGGGATTCTAGTGAAAAAGTCTATAATCGGTGGAGTATTTAGAAACAAAGATGAAGCGAGTCGTGCAATTGAAGCTCTTCATGACATGGGTTATACGAAAGAAGATATCTCGATTTTTGCAAAAGATAAAGATGATGTTAAAGGAATTGAGCATGAAACAAACGCCGATGTAACTGAAAAAGACAGCGGACGCGGCAAAAATGCAGGAAAAGGTTTTGGTATTGGTGCAGGAACAGGAGGCGTCCTCGGCGGTATCGCAGGTATCATAGCTGAGGTAGGTCTGCTGGCTATCCCCGGTATCGGTGTTCTGGCTGCTGCAGGTCCGTTAGCGACTGCGTTAAGTGGTGCTGCGATTGGTGCCGGCGGCGGCGGGCTCGTTGGTGCTTTAACAGGAGCAGGTATTCCTGAAGAACATGCCAAAGAGTATGAAAAATATTTAAATAAAGGAAATATTGTAGTACTAGTTGAAGCGGATGAAGACCGTGAAGAAAAAGTATATGGTCATTTCTCCAGAAATAACTCATTAAATACTCACACATATCCTGAAAATGTACGAGTAAATAATGGGAGCAATACTAACCTGTAAATAGTATCAATTAATCCCGGCGAGAACTTCCGCCGGGATTTTTCATTCATGTACTTGAAAACCCCTGGCTATGCCGGGGGTACCAAAGAGCTATAGCGTGGTATAAAGAATCTTCCTTCATGTTAAGATAAGCAGGTTTCCCTATCATCCCATTCCATTCCAGCAGGAGTTTTGCCTTGTGAAGGACTTGAATAATCCTGTTCAAAAATAAACGGAAATTTTCCGGTTAAGCTGTGGAATAGAATTCGATTTGGGGTATATAAGCGGAAATTTTCCGCTTAAGAACAGCAAAATGAACTATTCTCATATTTTTTAAGCAAATAAGGGGAATTTCTCCGCTTAATTTAGCTGTTTTTCGTGCTATTTCAAAAATAAGCGGAGTTTCTCCCCTTATTTATCAAAAACTTTTCACAGCGAGTACATTGCTAGAGAAAATCAATAAGTGGGTCTTGTAAGCCGAGCCTGGTAAGAGAGGTTTTCAGCCACAGAGCAAACCACCAGTTCACACTGGTGGTTTTTGATTTTCGTTATGAATGTGTGAAGGATAATCAAAAACTTTTATTTAATGAACATCTGCGTCCAATAAATACCCATTTCGCCGTCTTCTGCGTACCCGACTCCTATATGCGTCACTTGATTGTTCATGATGTTTTTACGGTGCCCGGGGCTGTCCATCCATGCTTGAACCACTTCTTGTGGTGAATCTTGTCCTGCTGCAATGTTTTCAGCGGCAGTTGAGTAATCAACACCGAAGTTCTCCATCATTTCGAAAGGAGATCCATAAGTGGGAGACGTATGAGCGAAGTAATTATGCTCTACCATGTCCTCTGATTTAATGCGGGCAACATTGGAAAGTTCGGAATGCGGTTTCAATGCAGGCAAACCATTTTTTTTGCGTTCTCCATTTGTTAAATCGATAACCTGTTGAACAAATTCGTCACCATTTTGAGCTTCAGCATTCTGTCCATTCTCTTCGGGAGCTTGCTGAGGAGTTTCAGGTTCTTGAGCAGCTTGCTGCCCATTTCCGCGGTTTCCTTGATTTCCTTGTCCATAACGCTGCCCACCATTTCTAGGATCCATAGGAATCATATAACGCTGTGTGAAAAGGTTGCGTCCCTGGCGTTGAACAGCTGGGTCACCGGGGTCGCGATTGGTGCGCGCGCTTCCATTGCCATTTTCATTCATATTCGGATTTTCACCATTGAAACTTACAGGATCATAGTTCACGTCCTGGGGATCAGCAGCTAGATCATTATTTCCATTCCCATTACAAGCTGTCAGTATCAACAAGGGAGCGACGGCACATATAAGAAAAGATTTAAGTTTAGTCTTCATTGTTATTACCTCCTTTTTTAGGTCCATTGACCATTAATTAATATGTGCAATGAAGCTTTTTTTAAAAGAGGTAAAAACTGCATCTGTGTTTAGCAAGTCATAATGATAAAAGTCTGTGTGCGGTTTCCCTATAAAGACTAAGCGAATCTGTAATAGGAGCTTTCGTGATCAAAAATTCCTCCGCTGACTACGTGTTTCCTTCTTTTCATTTATTTGCATAAAAAAAAGCGTGGATAGTATCTTTTTTAGCTGCGTTGATTGGAGTCACTTACCTGGAACGGAAATCTATACTCTTCATTATAATTGAAGTTAAAAAAAGGCAGAACAGTTCTTTGAAGTGAACGATTCTGCCTCTAAAATTTTTGATTGATTTTCAGTGTCCTCGACAGCCTCCGTGTGGCTTAAGGGTTTTATTTTGGTGGCTCTTTTCAAGAAGATTGTTGATATTGAATGATATTTGCCTGGCCTCCCCTTTTATGTAGAGGGGTTGTAGCGGAAGGCGGGCGATCTCCTGCGGGACTAGCGGGACAGGTGAGACCCCGCAGGCGCAGCCGAGGAGGCTCAATCCAGCTACAGCGGCCAGCGACTAGCAGATTTCGGTCTCTCTCCTTGCGATAAGTCATCATCGAATTGCTAGCGCTCTCCGTGATTCCTTTATCTCATACGAAAGCCCTGAAATCTGTACGTCGCTGAACGGCCGCTTCCGCTTTTTAGTTCACCGCCCGCCCCGCGGAGTCGTGCGCCTGGAGCGGAGATCCTTACCTTTCACCATCCACAATCTTTGTGAAAACAGCCTTTTGAAAAGAGAGTAACTTGAATAATTTCAGGTCTGTTAAAAATTCGTTGAGGAATGATACTGTTTCCGAGTCCTCGGTTCACAATCATCACAGAGTTTCCAGACTCGAATCTGCCTGCATCATACTCTGGAAGTAACCCTTGGTCAGGTGCAACAATCCCTCCTAGAAAGGGAAGTCTGAATTGGCCGCCATGAGCGTGGCCGGAAAAAATTAAGTCGAAATGGAATTCTTCGTAAAGCGAAAAGTACTCAGGTCTGTGTGAAAGGAGGATGTTAAATTCATCTGAGATTCCGGTTGATACTAAAGCAACATTGTCTTCCAAAGGTGTTCCCCCTGCAGGATCATCAACACCGTGTATAATAATTTTGGCATCCCCTTTTTCAATGTTCATAGAATCATTCCTAAGAACTGTAACCCCCTGATTCATTAGTTTTTTCTCCAGTTCATTAAATTCCCCTGACCACCACTCATGATTTCCTGTCACAAATATCACAGGAGCTGTTTGCAGCAATTCTTTCATTAAAGAAAGACTGGTCTTCTCATTGTATTTTTTTTGGTCAACTAAATCTCCTGTGAAAACAATCAAGTCTGGGTTGGTTTTTTCTACTTGATCAATCACAATATTTTGATTTTCCCCAAAGGATTTGCTGTGCAGGTCGGAAAGTTGAATGATTCTATACTCATGGAATTCGGACGGAAGATCATCAGATGAGATGTTCATTTTCGTCAGTTCTACAGAATTGTTCTGCCAGTATAAAAAGATCATTAATAAGATAAGTCCAGTTGCAGCTGAGAGCCATCTTTTCAAAGTTTCTCCCCCTCAAAATATCTTCGGTTATTCTATTGAAAAGGTGTCTGTAACCTTGGGGGAAAATAAACAGGGTGCGATCTGTCTGCGCACCCCCGGCTGGCTCTATTTGTTTTTATCAATTTGTTTGGCTAATGTCATTATTACTCTCTGAAGAGAACTTTCTGTGTTGATTTCAGAAAAATCGATTCCCAGTTGTACAGCTGTCATTGCCACTTCAGGGCGTATGCCTGTCAGTGCTGTTTCAACTCCGATCAGGTTAAGGGACTCTATGAGCTGAAAGATTTGCTGAGCAACCATGGTATCGACCATGACTACTCCGGATAAATCGATAATCAGGTAAGAAATTGCAGAATTTGCACTCTGTTGTAGAGTGGTCTCCAGAATGCTCTTAGCTCTTGACGTATCGATATCGCCGATGATGGGAAGAAGGCCTACATCTTCAGTAAGTGTAATCACAGGAGCGCTCAGTTCATTGATCAGTATAGATTGAGAAGACAGCCTGTCCAGAAGGATATTCAGAAAGTTATCAGTGAAGGTTTCCATAACATAATCAAAAGCAGTGTTAATTTTTTTGACCCAGCTAAACAGGTCTGAGATGCTCACATCTTGGTCTGACTGGAGGGCAAACCTCTCAACATAATCCAGAAGAATCGATCGGAAGAGGCCTCCATTTCTTGTCACTTCCGTTAAAGAAGTTTGAGAGTTTGCTCTTTCAGCGGCTGTTTGAAAGGTCCAGTCTTCAATGCTTTTTTTCATTTCCTCTTCACTCTGGAAAAGGGAATCGGCCACAAGTTTTACATACTTGCCGTTTTGCTCCTTAATTTTTTCCATCACTTCTGGAGGAGCATCGAGTGAGTAATGCGAGCCGGTTTTAATTTCCTGGCATTTCAGCCAGTCTTCAGTAAATGAAGAAATATTTTCAATCAAATAATGATATAGCTCATCGGTTTTTGTTTTCATATGTTCTCCTTATATAAATAGATATATTTTCATTTTCAAGAAAAGAGGAATTAAAGTCAATAAATTCCCTTTTAAAATTTATGGAATTTGTGTATTTCATCGGCTGTAGAAACAAATTTTATTGACAGTTAAATTGCTTTCAAGTTCAATGCAGGGTAAAAAGCAGCATTACTCCTATCGACAATATGTGACAATTTCAAAGAAATATTTATATTTTTTGCAGATAAATGTTTAAGAAGAAGAAGAAGCGGGGTAGAAGAAGAAGCAGAGCTGATTTGTAAGTTTTTTGTAATATTTATCATGTTTAGGGGGAGAAAATAATGAAAAAGAGAAGTATAGCTATGCTTCTTTCTCTTGTGCTGCTGCTTTCAGGCTTTCTGTCTGGCTGTGGTAATGATGAGGAAGCTAACGCAGATGTAACGGAAGATGGAAAAAAGGTTGTAGATTTTTGGACGTTCTGGGGTTCTGAAACCAGAAAGCCAATGATAGAGAAAATCATCAGTGACTTTAACGAATCTCAAGATGAAATCGTTGTAAAACATACATATTTGCCTTGGGGCGATATTTGGACAAAAAATCTTGCATCAATTGCCGCGGGAGATCCTGCTGATGTTATCATCAACGATATTAATTCGGTTGCTCAACGTGCAGAAAACAAGCAGGTTGAAGATTTGAGTAAATATCTTGGAGATGATTTCAAAAATCAATACTATCCTCATCTTTGGGATACTGTCGAATATGAAGGAAAGCCATATGCTGTACCTTTTAACACGGACACAAGGATGCTTTTCTATAATAAAGAAGCATTTAAGGAAGCCGGACTTGATCCGGAACAGCCGCCAAAAACCTGGGAAGAGCTGGAAGAGTATGCAGAAAAATTGGATATTAAGGACGGCGACCGATATGAGCGCGTGGGCTTCTATCCGCTTTGGGGAAGCATCGGCGCTAATTCATGGATGGTCAATGCCGATGATGGCCAAAAATTAGTTGAAGACGGAGAAGTGTATATTAACACGCCTAGGAAAGTAGAGGCCATTGAATGGATAAAGAGCTGGAAAGACAGAATCGGTGATAAAACCGTTCAAAGCTATCAGGCTGAATTTGGAAGCCAGCAGTCTAATCCTTTCATCAGCGGCAAAGTGGCGATGTGGGTCAATGTAGGTAACTTCTATACCGAAATTAAAGATTTTGGAGAGGGTATGGATTTCGGTGTAGCACCTGTTCCTGCTTTTGATGAAGAAAGCAAGCCTTGGAGTGACGGCGGCGGATTTGTCGCAGAAATTCCTAAAGGGGCTGACAATCCTGAAGCGGCAGCCGAGTTCATTAAGTATTTAACAGGAGAGGAAGCTCAGAAGTATTGGGCGATGCAGAACTTTGATAA
This sequence comes from Bacillota bacterium, assembly GCA_051750065.1. Classification (GTDB taxonomy): domain Bacteria; phylum Bacillota; class Bacilli; order Bacillales; family Bacillaceae_B; genus Rossellomorea. The sequence continues at coordinate 101,073 of JBNJJI010000010.1, read as the reverse complement.
TGTTGCAAATATTGCTGGTGCAGAACAAGCTGCAGAAGAGTTAGAAGGCAAAGATAAAGAAATTTATCAAGCGACGATCGAAAACCTTGAATTCACTCAGCTTCATCCAATGCCGGTAGAATATCCAGATTATCAAAATCTGCTGAATCCTAAGGTCGATGAGTTCATGATGGGCTCACTCGAAGCAGAAGAAGCCCTGAAATCTGCTCAGGAATCTGTTGAAAAAGGGAAAAGATAAATTCCATCCAGAGAGAAGGTTTTCCTTCTCTCTTTTGGTTAATGAAATTATCTATTTTTAATACTTCAGAACACAGGGTAATAAAAGGGGGGGAATCCTATGAAGGGGTCCAACACAGAAGCCATATCAGACTCAGCGGAATCAAACAGAACAGCCGGCATGCACTCAGGCAGTACTAAATTTAAGAGAATGAATGAACCTGATGGAAGCAGGGTGGCGGAAAAGTCCGTGAAGAAAAAATTCCTGTCCAAAAAAACGAAGGATAACTTATTCGGATATTTATTCATCAGCCCATGGCTGTTGGGGTTCTTTGGATTGACATTGGGGCCAATGCTGTTTTCATTGGGTGCCAGTTTTACCGACTATAACATCACTTCTAAAATGAATTTTATCGGACTGGATAACTACAAGAAAATGTTCACAATCGATGAAATGTTCATGACTTCTCTTTGGAACACACTTTATTTTGTTCTCTTTTCTGTTCCAGCAACTACGGCAGGAGCTATTCTTCTTGCTGTACTGCTCAACCAGAAAGTCAAAGGGATGAAGTATTTCAGGACGATCTTTTATCTTCCTTCCATTCTATCTGGGGTAGCTGTGTATTTCCTGTGGATGCAGCTCCTGAGTCCGAGCACGGGCATGATCAATACGTTCCTTGCCTGGTTTGGGATAGACGGTCCAGCATGGCTGTTTGATCCGGAATGGACCAAGCCCTCCCTGATTATTATGAAGCTGTGGAGTGTAGGAGGCGGAATGCTTCTTTATCTGGCGGTTCTTCAAGGGGTATCTAAAGAAATGTATGAAGCGGCAGAACTGGATGGAGCTAATATTATTCATAAATTTTTCTATATTACTTTGCCGATGATTACACCAATTATCTTCTTCGATATTGTTACAAGTACAATAGGGTCGTTCCAGATTTTTCAGGAGGCTTATGTCATGACGGAGAACGGAAGCGGCGGCCCTGCCAATTCACTTTTATTCTACAATCTTCATATGTGGAATAATGCATTTGAGATTTTTGATATGGGTTACGCAACCGCCATGGCCTGGTTCTTATTCGTTATTGTCCTGTTCTTGACCTTCATTAATTTGAAACTCGGTAAGAAATGGGTTTATTACGAAGGAGGGGACAAGAAGTAATGGGAAATACAGAAAAACTGAAATTTCATCAGTCTAAAAAATTCAGGGAAAAGCTGCACAAGTGGGTTATTCTCTTCATTTTAATAGCGGGGAGCGTTGTCATCTTATCACCATTATGGTGGATGATTTCAACATCATTGAAGACTCCTCAGGAAATCGCGCAGTATCCTCCAACATTTATGCCGGAAACCTTTCAGTTTTCAAACTATGTAGAGGCATGGCAGACTGCCCCCTTTACAAGATGGACACTCAATACATTCATGATCGCTACCATTGGTACAATCGGAAGTGTTTTCATTAACTCACTTGTCGCTTATGCCTTTGCCAAGATCAGATTCAAAGGAAGGAATGTTTTATTCGTACTGGTGCTGTCGACGATGCTGATTCCGGGATTTGTAACCATGATTCCACAGTATATCCTGTTTTCAAAGCTGGGCTGGATTAATACCTACCTTCCGTTGATTGTTCCGTCTTTCTTGGGAAGTGCGTTTTTCATCTTTCTGCTAAGGCAATTTTCACTTACGATTCCTAATGAACTGCTGGATGCGGCCGTATTGGATGGAGCCAACCATTTCCAGATTTGGTGGCATATCATGGTGCCGCTGACGAAGCCGGCCCTGATAACCGTGGCGATTTTCTCTTTTAATGGAGCTTGGAATGACCTGCTGGGACCGCTTCTTTATTTAAATGATGAAAGTATGTACACCTTGCAGATAGGACTGCAGACATTCAAAGGGCAGATGCAGACGCAATGGCATTATCTGATGTCCATGTCCGTCATGGTCCTGGCACCGGTGATATTGTTATTCTTCTTCTTTCAAAAGCACTTCATTGAAGGATCCAATATTTCAGGTGGGATTAAATAATATTACCAGGAAGAAGCTGCCAACAGCAGCTTCTTCTTTTTGGTTATGAAGGACCTGAACGCTGAAGCTGGACATGAAACTTTAGTGCTTTAAAGCGTGAAGAGGGACTGTCCCTCTTCACGCTTTAAAGCAGTAAAGTGTTGCTTATACAATCCTTTTTCCTTTAGAATTGTATCTACATAACTTTAAGGTATTTATTGGAGAGAGTGAATGTATGGAAAAACAAATGGAGATTAAATACGACATCATGGAGGTCTGCCTTCTCGCAGGCAGAATCATGCTGCAAAGCGGGGCAGAAACTTACAGGGTGGAAGACACAATGATGAGGATTGCTGCTTCTTACGGAATAAAAGAATCCCACAGCTATGTAACTCCGACAGGCATTATCTTTTCAGTTGAAACATCCGAGCCGACGAAAACCAAGTTGATCCGAATTTCGGAGAGAACGACAGACTTAAAGAAAGTTACTGTTGTGAACAGCATTTCCAGAAGAATCAGCAGCGGCGAGCTGTCGATAGCTGAAGCCTATGAACTATTAGAAGAGGCAGAGGCAGCAACGATGCCATTCCCGTTTTATATTCAGATCCTGGCTGCCGCCATTGCCAGCGGTTGTTTTCTGATCATGTTTCAAGGAAGCTGGCATGATTTCCTTCCAGCTGTAGTAACTGGGGGAATCGGGTTTATGAGCCTGATTTATTTTCATAGAGTGGTGCCGATAAAATTCTTTGCAGAGTTTCTGGCATCTTTCACAATTGGAATGCTGTCATTCGGATTCATTTGGAGCGGAGTTGGTTTAGAACTGGATAAGATCATCATTGGTTCGGTTATGCCTCTAGTTCCCGGCCTTCTCATTACAAATGCAGTAAGAGATTTGATGGCAGGTCATCTTGTTTCAGGGCTATCAAAGGGAGCAGAAGCATTTCTGACTGCTTTTGCAATTGGATCTGGAATTGCGATTGTTTTTACTTTTGTGTAAGCCTTGTTTGTTTAGGCGAAAAAGCTGATTGTTACAATAACTTGATATCTATTCAGTCAGGCACGCTCATAGGAATCTTTAGATTTCTAGATAACATATCAATAAAAGGAGATGAAGGGCAAAGTGTATATAGCAGAACAAATTATCACTAGCTTCATCGCTTCAGCGGCATTTGGCATTATTTTTAACGCGCCGAGAGAATCGTTGATAAAGTGTGGCAGCGTCGGAATGTTCGGCTGGATCATATATATTGTCATGACCATGAACAATGTCGATATCGTGCTGGCTACTGTGTCTGCATCGTTTCTCGTCGCTGTTCTAAGCCAAATTTATTCTAAAATCTATCGAACCCCGATAATTATATTCAGTGTTGCGGGAATCATCCCGTTGGTTCCTGGTGGAATGGCTTATGATGCAATGAGAAATTTTGTGCAGAATGACTATAACTTGGCTATCAATCTGGCTGCTAAGGCTTTCATGATTTCAGGTTCAATCGCTATAGGACTTGTATTTTCCGAGGTGATCAACCAGGTGATTAGAAAGCGGAAATTAAGTACGCTAAAGGGCTGACACTCTCTGGGAGGAATGAGAAATGGAAAAGGAAACTCTTACAATCTTTGATGATGACGGGGTACCTATTGGGACTGCTCCCCGTGATGAAGTTCACCAAAAGGGGTACTGGCATGAAACGTTTCATTGCTGGTTTATTGAAAGAAAAGACGAAGATTGCTATCTCTATTTTCAACTGCGAAGCGGAAAAAAGAAAGATTACCCCAACCTCCTTGATATCACGGCCGCAGGTCATATACTCTCTCATGAAACATCTGAGGAAGGAATCAGAGAGGTAAGAGAAGAGACGGGCATACAGGTTTCTTTTGAAGAATTGGTTCCCCTGGGAATCATACCTTATGAAGTCATTACTGAAAACTTCATAGATAGAGAAAGAGCGAGCCTTTTCTTATATGAATTTACAGGACTCATGGAGGGTTTCTCTCTAGAGGAAGAAGAGGTATCTGGTATATTCAAGGTGGAGTTTGATCAATTTGAAAAAGTGATAGATGGAGAAGTGGAATTCGTCACTTTAGAGGGCTTTCAAATTGCTGTCGATGGAATAAAAGAAATGAAAGAGATTAAAGCTGAAAAGAAAGACTTTGTGCCTCATGAAGATTCATATTATAAGGAAGTGCTGCAAAAAATACGTCATTATATAGATAAGTAAAAACACATGTTCTGGACCGTCAATCACTTGGCGGTCCTTTTTATGTTCCCGATTAAATTTCACCTTTTGAACACTCTGGCGCTTTGAGCAGAGTATCGAGACGATTATTAAACAAACGTTTGATTAACTTCATTTCAATACGCTGCCTTCTAATAAATTGGTTTTCACGCCTGTCAAAGAGAGCTCTTCATTAAAACTTCCCAACCTGTACATAGATTGTTAATAATTTCGTAATATTTGCCCTTTAAGATGAAATCAAGCACCAAGAGACAGCAGTATAAACCTCATGAAACTTTTTAAAAAAATCAGAAACAGCTTTTTAAATATAGAGGAGGAAATAGAATGTTTGATCAAAACAATCAAAATGAAGAAGTACATCATACCAATACACCTCAACCGGAAGAACCGCCGGCTACTAAAGAGGAGAGGAAAAGAACAGAAAAACAAAAAAATGCGTCAAAGGGAAAAGGATTCCTCTCAACTGTAGGGGCAGGAGTCATCGGTTCTGTTCTAACACTGACTGTTTTGCCTCAAACAGACTATTATCAAAGTTACGCACAGAACAGCATTCAAAGTCCGGCAGAGGTCACGCAGCAGGCGGATACATCACAGACAGCAGCTATCAATGCTAGTAATGTCTCAACCGGAGGCGATATTGCCAACATCGTAGAAGGTGCTTCGAAGGCGATAGTGGGCATAGTCAATTATCAGCAGCAAAGTAACCGCTATACAGGTGCTGCACAGGAAGCTCAAGCTGGTACGGGTTCTGGAGTCCTCTTCAAAAAAGAAGGCGACTATGCTTATATTATCACCAACAATCATGTAATCGAAGACGCTTCCAACATAGAGGTCTCCCTTCATGACGGGGAAAAAACAAAAGCAGAGCTGATCGGGGCTGACCCATTGACAGATCTCGCTGTTTTGAAAATTGACAGTACCTATGCGGACAACCTTCTTGAAGTGGGTGATTCTAATGAACTTCGTGCCGGTGAACAAGTCATCGCAATTGGAAATCCACTTGGGCTTGATTTATCCAGAACGGTTACACAAGGAATTGTAAGTGCGGTGGATCGAACAATATCCGTTCCAACATCTGCTGGTGAGTCTGAACTCAACGTCATTCAAACAGATGCAGCCATTAACCCTGGTAACAGCGGGGGTGCCTTAATTAACAGCAAGGGTGAGCTGGTCGGCATTAACAGTTTGAAGATCTCGACTTCAGGAATAGAAGGACTTGGTTTTGCCATCCCAAGTAAGGACTTTCTGCCGATTGTCAACGAAATCATAGAGACAGGAAAAGTGGAACGTCCTTATATCGGGATCGGGATGACAAGTTTGGCAGATGTTCCGCGGAGCTACTTGGAGGACCTTCCTAACGAAGTAAGTGCAGGAGTTATTGTCGCCAATATTGACGAAACCTCAGCGGCTGCTAAGGCAGGGCTTCAAGCGGGAGATGTGATTACTCAATTCAATGGGCAATCAGTTGAAACACCGGCTGACCTAAGAAGGCAGCTATACTCTGACCTGAAAATAGGAGATAAAGCAGACCTGACAATCTACCGCGGTTCGGAAAAACTGGCCATCAGTTTAACGCTTACAAGCAATAACATGATCAACTAATACCATAAAACCTTCAAGTGCATGGAAAAAGTGACTGCCAGGCACCGCTAATATAAAGGAGAGCGATAAAGTGAATAATAAGAATAAAGATACTAAATTACTAGGTTTAATCGGAAGTGTCGTTGTCATCAGTCTGATCATTACCGGCTTTGTTTTTTCAAAAGAGGAAGTAGTGGCAAAGGTGGGGAGCGATTCGATTAGCAAGGATGAATTGTACACGATGATGGTGGATCAATATGGCGAAGCTGCACTGGACACGTTGATTACCGAAAAAATCGTTGAGTTGGAAAGTGAAGAAAGAGATTTAAAAGTGAAAAATAGTGAAATAGATGAGGAATTACAGAAGATAAAAAATTCTTATGAAGACGAAGAGGCATTCAACGAGGCCTTAACCTCCAGCGGTACAAGTTTGGAGAGCGTGAAAGAAAACATTCGATCGTATCTATTAACTGAAAAATTGCTGAACGACAGAGTAACTATTACGGATGACCAAATCAAAGAATACTTTGAAACAAACAAAGAAACTTTTGCACAGCAGGAGCAAGTTAAGGCAAGCCACATCCTAGTGGAAGATGAAGCTACTGCAAAAGAAGTAAAGGAGAAGCTAGTTAAAGGCGAAGATTTTGCAGAACTGGCCAAAGAGTACTCTACTGATACTTCCAATGCAGAAGACGGCGGGGAACTTGGTTTCTTTGGCAAAGGAGAAATGGTTACCGAATTTGAAGAGAAAGCTTTCTCCATGCACACAGATGAAGTCAGTGAACCGGTCAAAACCGAATTCGGCTACCATCTCATTTTAGTAACTGACAAAAAAGAAGCAGAGGAAGCCGTCCTTGAAGACCATAAAGAAGAAATAGAGGCAATTCTCTTTGACCAGGCCCTTCAAACAGAGTATCCTGCTTGGCTTCAGGAAAAAATGGAAGAATACAATATTGAAAACCTCTTGAAAGCTTAAGAAAACGGCAACGGATTGTTCATAATTTGGCAATAACTTTTGGAAATACTAACACTGCAGAGCATTGAATCCTCTTCTGCAGTGTTTTTACATGGCTGTTGCTATTTGATACTAATTCCGAAAAAAACTACTATAATTCACCGGAATAAACCTGGTAGTCATGAAAAGAAAAGAGCTGCTTTCCCCGATTAGAGAGACATCCCCTAGTATCTGGGGATATCCGAAAGCAACAATGAATGCGGAAACAGCCTTTTACTTATATGGATTCAAGCTTACAGCAAAGATATAAGGAGGAAAAAATGATTAAGAAAAAAACACTCACTTACGTAATGACAGGGGCATTAACAGTCGGAATCCTCGGGGCGATTCCTGCTTTCGCCGCTGAGGAAGAAAAAGCTTTATCCAGCCAGGAGACTGTATTTGGCCACGGAAAAGGACATGGGAAATTTCAATTCAATGAAAACCAATTGAAGGAAAAGGCGAGCGAATTAGGAATTGACACTGAAGGCAAAAATCACCATGCAATCATGGAAGAAATCCATAGAGTCCGGATTGAAGCAAAAGCTAAGGAACTTGGGATATCTTCTGAAGGCAAAGATGGGGACCAACTGGCTCAAGAGGTAAGGGAAACTTTAGTAAAGCAGAAGGCCAAAGAGTTAGGGATCAAAACCGAGGGCAAGGAATTTGATGACCTTTTCGAACAAGTCATAGAAGCAGTTTTGATCAAAGAAGCGAGAGAACTGGGAATTGTGACAGAAGGAAAAGATCATCATGAGCTGAAACGTGAGGTGATGGATGCTTCAATTTTGAAAGCAGCAAAGGAACTTGACATCAATACTGAAGGAAAGTCCACGAAAGAACTAGTAAAAGAAATTATGACTGACCATCGGGAAGAAGCAAAGAAACTGGACAATTTTCCGTTTAATAAAGAGGAACGATTTCTATTTCATGGAGGTAAAAGAGGCCACCATGGACACGGGAATGAAAAGGGCCGCCGCGGAGATCATTCCGGATTAAACGCAGACCGATCTGATTAATCTGAGATGACAAGTGGTAATGATTAAAAAACGCTCTTTTCTAAAAGATTGTTGCTTTTGAATGTTATATACCCCTCCTCCCCTTTGACGTAGGGGATTGTAGCGGAAGGCGTGCGGCCTCCTGCGGGATTAGCGGGACAGGTGAGACCAAGGTTACGTACCCACTGGAACGTAACCCCACAGGCAAAGCCGAGGAGGCTCACCGCCCGCCCCGCGGAGCCGTACGCCTTTCGCTGCAATCCTTTACTTTTAAACAGCCGCACCCTTTGCGAAAAGAGCCTTAAAAAAACAGACAATCCTCGCAGATTCTGCGGGGTTTTCCTATTTTTCGAAGGGGAAAGGAATAGAAGAAGCGGTAGAAAAAGTCTATAATTTAACTATAAAACTATGCTAGAACAAGGAAAGGAACGATAGTAATGAGGGTTCTGGTAGTAGAAGACAATGAGAGTGTCATCTCCATGCTTGAAATGTTTTTTATAAAAGAAGGGATTCAAGGGGAATTTGTTCATGATGGTACACAAGGGTATCAGCGTTATTTGAATGGCGGCTGGGACCTTGTCATATTGGATTGGATGCTGCCGGGCATGGATGGAGTGAATATCTGTAGAAAGATCAGGGAAGAGGGTGCCGACATTCCGATCATCATGCTGACGGCGAAGGATAGTGAATCAGATCAAGTTCTTGGATTGGAACTGGGTGCCGATGACTATGTTACTAAACCCTTTTCGCCTCTTGCGCTGATGGCCAGAATCAGGGCAGTCACACGCCGGTATGGAAATGAGAAGAGTAGTGCTTCTGGAAGTACAGATATATCAACTGTAGATTTTAGAATCAGCAAAGAGACCCGCGAGGTAATTCTTAAAGGTGTTCCACTGACAAACCTGACACCGAAAGAGTTTGATTTGCTCTATTATCTTTCTCAGCATCCCCGGCAGGTGTTTTCCAGAGAGCAGCTGCTCGAACGGGTGTGGGGCTATGACTTTTACGGAGATGAACGGACTGTCGATGTCCATATCAAGCGTTTGCGCACTAAGATTGGCAGCAAGGAACAGCCCTACCTTCACACAGTCTGGGGTGTAGGCTACAAATTTGATGAATCGGCGTCAGCAGATGAAAGTTAGATACCTTTATCAGCTGCTTTTAAGCCATACGAGTGTTTTGATTATCGCATTCTTGATTGTGGGAACCTTGTTTTCTCAGTATGTGGAGAATTTGGTGTATGAAAACAAGGTGGAGGAACTGAGCTCATACGGGGAGGAGATTTTATCTGACCTGGAAAGGCCAAGCCCAAGAAGACCTGCTTACCTGGAAGAATACAGCAATTTACTTCAAGCCAGGGATATCGATTTAATCACCTTCAATCAAGAGGGGATTGTATCTTTTTCACGAGGAGACATCTATCCTCGTATCGAGTTGAGCGAAGAAGAATGGCGGATGATTGAGCGGGGAGAGACTGTTCCGCTGAAGAAGGATTTTGGACGGTTCAATCAAGCGGTATCACTTGTCATTATGCCGCGAATTATCAATGAAAGGCTGACGGGCGGCTTAATTTTGATTTCGCCGATCAGTGGAACCAGGGAGATGCTGAGTGAAATCAATCAATATTTGTTGTTTACTGTTTTCATTTCATTAGCGATTTCACTGCTCCTCAGTTTAATTTTATCAAAGCTTCATGTGAAAAGAATTAAACGGATTCGGGATGCCGCTTCCCTTGTGTCTTCAGGAAATTACAATGTTCATGTTCCAAGCTCAAACTTTGATGAGATTGGTGACCTGGCAGATGACTTTAATAACATGGTCGCAAAATTGAGAGCATCGAAGGAAGAGATAGACAGCCTTGAGAACCGCAGAAGGCAGTTCATGGCTGATGTCTCGCACGAACTGAGGACTCCCCTGACGACGATTCGCGGTGTAATGGAAGGAATTAGAAATGATATGATCCCAGAAGAACAAAAAGAAAAAAGCTTCGGTCTTGTCAGTCAGGAAACACGAAGACTGATCAGGCTGGTCAATGAAAATCTGGATTATGAAAAAATCCGCTCGAATCAGATTAGCATAAATAAAGTTAAGCTTTCATTAGTGGATGTGTTCGAGGTTATTAAAGAGCAGCTGATTTTTCAAGCGGAAGAGAAACAGAATGAAATCCATATTGAAGTTGATCCAGATAGTACTGTGAAGGCAGACTACGACCGTTTGATTCAAATACTGATCAATATTACAAAAAACAGCATCCAATTCACCAATGGAGGCTGCATATGGCTCAGGGGTCATTCAACTCCGAAGGAAACCATCATTGAAATTGAAGATACCGGAATGGGAATGGATCCGGAAGAAATTCAGTCGATTTGGCGAAGGTTCTATAAAGCTGATCTTTCACGCACCAACAACCCTTACGGTGAATTCGGCCTCGGCCTCTCGATTGTAAAGCAGCTGGTTCTTATGCACAAAGGAACCATTGAGGTGTTCAGTGAAAAAGGCAGAGGGACTAAGTTTGTCATTCGCTTGCCGTTGGTGGAAGAAGACTGAACTGCCAAGGGCGGATGTGAAGGGGAATAGCGAAAATGATAATGCACTATTTGGAGGACGAAACTCTTTGTGATTTCGTCCCTCTATTATTGAATCAATGGTGTTGTTATAACTTCACTTCACTCATCTCGAGCGGCTGAAGGGCATTGGTTTTATCAATAAAGATAAATGCGTCATATCTTTCGGACATGACCGATGGTACATAGTTGCCGTGCTGCTCATACTGCGGGCGGTATACCACGCCGATCGCCCTGTGTCCAAGCGGATGATGAAACAGCTTACGGTTTTCATCATTAAAGAGCAAGATTTGATTATAGTTTCCAGCCTGGTGCATGGCATCTTCCCAGCTGCCCCGGCGTGCAGGCGGCACCACCATCTTTTCAAAGTTCAACCCCCATTCCTCAGAGGCAATAACCGTCCCGCGGTGCGAGCCGAAGCCTACAATGTACACATCCTCTTTCGGATTTTGTTCACGAACAATCTGTCCGACGTTAGTCATGCCGGCTTCCATCATATCAGTTGCCCGAGCATCTCCAACATGCGTGTTATGTTCCCAGACAATCACCTTTGCGTCATCGCCGTAAGATTTCATGATGGCATTCAATGATTCCACCATATGTTCATCCCTGATATTCCACGACTGTTCATCATTTGTCACCATTGCTCTGTAATAATTTTCGGCATTCGCTGCCACCATTGCATTGACTTCCAGGTTCAACCTCTGCTCTCTGCTCTCCGAATAGTGCTCCTTGTTTGCCCTGATTGTGGTAAGAAGCTCGACGATTTCGTCTGTGCAGTTATCACCAAGAAAGCCGGCAGAAACGGCATATTCCTGTGGTTCTTTATTAAAGGCTCTTTTCGTAAACTTTGTTGCTATTTAATATAAATTTCAAAAAATACCCCCGTGATTGCCCTGAAATATCCCTAAGGATGGAAGAAAAGAGCTGCTCTCCCGATTCAGAAGGAAAATTCCTTGTATCCAGGGGAAAAATCCGGTCCCTGGGATTTTTCCGAAAGCAACAATCTATGCGAAAACAGCCTTATTAAAAGGTTCAAAGCAGGAAAAAGCTTTCTTTGCTTTTTCCAAATCGGGCGAGTTTGTTTTTTTAAGGTAGTGGATGACTTCCTCCATCGATTCCCAAAGGCTGTACACATCAATTCCATAAAACCCGGCTTTCTTTTGTGAGTCTGTATTGGCATTGTACTCTTTCAGCCAGGAAATCAATTCGATTATCTCTTCATTTGCCCACATCCAGGCAGGCCAGCGCTTATAGGACTGAAGGACATCACGGGGATTTGCTGTTTCATCAGCTCCTTTTATATATCTGTTCACGCTTTGCGATGCCGGCCAATCTCCTTCTACTGCGATGATATTAAATCCTTTTTCCTCAATCAGCCTTTTTGATAGCTCTGTCCTGATTTTATAATATTCCGACGTACCGTGAGAGGCTTCACCAAGAAGTACAATTCGTGAATCACCAATGTCCTTCATGATTCTGTCGAGGTCCTATTCTGACTTAAATTTCGTTGAATGTTCTCTTATCGATTGAACAATAGAATCGTTCATGTATACAACCTCCGCAGCTTAATTGAATTTGGCATCATAACTGTTCTCTCCAGCATGCACTGAAAGCAGAGTTGCGGCATAACCGACAAGCCTGTTCACGAGCTCGTCACTAATTGCATAAACAAGGTGATGCCTCTCCTGTTTGTGCAATTTTGGATCATCCAGAATGAGTGTCGTATTGACGAAGATCTCCTTGTTTCCGAGAAGATTGTAATGAACAATCACTTTCCCGGCAGCACCGCCAGTCCGGGGGTCTTGAAAATCAGGCAGAAACAGATACCATTCCTCCGCGCTGGGCGAGCGAAAGTTCTTTGTGAAAGTCATAAGGCTAATCTGTCTATCAATTTCTTCACGCTCCTCATTACTGAGTAAATCATACTGAGGTTTCTCCATTTCAAGCACACCTTTACCTACATATTGATACTTCTATACTGCCCTAACAAATAAAGTCTATAGTACGTAATTAGGCGAAAGTTTGCAGTGTTAAACGGGGTAAATGTGGAAATTAATGGAAAAATCAATCGTCACTACAAGAGAGACTGGATGTGCTTATTCGGTTACCTTGAATTTTGGATTCATTACAGACAAGGTTTGCCTTTTTTCTTATGATTATCACCAGAAAAGAAAGGGAAAACATAGCTCAAAAGGAGGGATTCTATGGATTGGACGTCATTGGGATTAGCAGTCTTCCTTGCTCTGGTCCACTTGTCAGCGAGGAAGATGGCGTTTTTAGAATCGATCCCTAGAAGCAAATTTCTTTCAATTGCCGGCGGAGTGTCCGTGGCCTATGTATTCATTCATATTCTTCCTGAGTTAAAGGAACACCAGGAGGCGATTGCAGGGTCTTCTGAAGTGCTTTCGTTTCTGGAATATCACGCTTATTTGATAGCGATGCTGGGGCTGATTGTTTTTTATGGTCTGGAAAAGGCGGTGCAAGATTCTAAAAAACTGAACGATGAGGTTGGGAACAAGCCTGCCAGGTCAGCCTTCTGGGTACATATCAGTTCTTTTTTTGCTTACAACGGCCTAATCGGATATCTTCTTGTCCATAGAGATGAAGAAGGCTTTGTCAGTTTGTTTTTATACGGTATAGCGATGGCACTGCATTTCTTAGTAGTGGATTTTGGCCTGCGGCAGCATCATAGAGACCGGTATGACAAAGAGGGACGCTGGGTTCTTTCTGCAGCGATTGTAATAGGCTGGGGAATCGGTATTCTTACGGAAATACCGGATGCATTGCTGGCGTTGTTGTTTGCGTTTCTATCGGGGAGTATCATTTTAAACGTATTGAAAGAAGAAATTCCGCAAGAGCGTGAAAGCAGCTTTTGGGCGTTTGCTGTTGGCGGAATCTTATATGTTACATTACTTTTGAGTATAGGTTAATTAGTGGAGAGCCCTTAAAGACTGCTTTTTATGTTGTTAGCCTCGAGCGGGAAATGATAAATCTCGATCACTGTGCATACCTTTTAATTATTTTTTTATCTCTTACTTTAGAAACCGAGGGGAAAGTCTGTATCCATACTGAAACAGACTTTCCCTGTCGGTGGTCAGCGTGGCCCATGTACTTTTTTACTTTAGCACTTTAAAGCGCGAAGAGGGACTGTCCCTTTTCGCGCTTTAAAGTGTTAAAAAAGATTCAAACTATTTTTAAAAATGATAAAAAGCCTTTATAATTAATAAGATAAAATACGGATTCCGAAATAATAGTGAGCATCGAGGAGTATGGGGGTACATAAATGAAAAAAATGCTGTCTTTTTTGAAAAACTACCGCCTGGCAATGGGCGTTGCCTGGGCGTTAATGCTAATTGAGCTGGCGGTTGAGCTGACGCTGCCGCTGTTCATGGCAAAAATTATTGATGAAGGAATTTTACAAGAGGATATGTCGGCTGTCTGGTACTGGGGCGGCATCATGTCTGCACTGGCTCTGACAGCCTTTGCGGCAGGAATCACGAACTCCTTTTTTGCCTCCCATGTCAGCCAGGGAGCCGGCTATGATATTAGGAAAAGTGTTTATGAGAAGATCCAGAACTTCTCCTTTGCAAACTTCAGCAAGTTTCCGTCTTCGTCCTTGATTACAAGACTGACCAATGATGTTACTCAGCTGCAGAATTCTATTTTTACTGCCCTGAGAATCATGATGAGAGCGCCGCTTCTGGTCATAGGAGGCACCGTTATGGCACTTATAGTGGATGTGAAGATTGGAATGATCCTATTGCTTGTTATCCCGTTTATTCTATTCTTTCTCTCATGGGTACTCAATAGCGGATGGACAATGTTCAGATTTGTTCAACAGAAGCTCGATTCAGTGAATGATGTTATCCAGGAAAATCTTAGAGGGATGCGTATCATCAAAGCCCTGCTCAGGGGAAATCATGAAAACAATCGTTTCATCAAAGCGAATAAAACACTGATGAAAAAAACGGTGAATGCTCTGAGATTGATGGAAACGATTATGCCAGTGCTGTTCATTGTGATGAATGGAAGCATCCTTTTCATACTTTGGATGGGCAATATTGAAGTAGCAAACGGAGATGCGGCAGTCGGAGATGTAGTTGCAATCGTTAACTATGCCACAAGAATCACAGGGGCTTTTTCTGTTTTTGCCTTTATCATCATGAGCTTCTCAAGAGCCAGGGCCTCTGCGGGCAGGATTGCAGAAGTTCTTGAGACTGACATTGATTTGGTCGATTCCAAAGATAGTGATCCCAAGCTTACCGTCAAAGAAGGGAAGATTGAATTTAAGGATGTTTCCTTTCATTATCCAGGTACGAAGGCCGCTGTGCTTGATGAAATTAATATGAAGGTGGCACCGAGAGAGATTATTTCTATTCTCGGTGCAACCGGATCGGGTAAAACATCGTTATTTCAGCTCATTCCCAGGTTATATGAAGCTACGGGCGGAAGAATCATGATTGATAATGTGGAAATAGATAAATATAAATTAGAAAATTTGAGGAAGAGTATCGGATTTGTTCCCCAGGAAGCACTTCTATTTTCAGGAAGCATCAAGGAAAATATCGCTTGGGGCAAGGATGATGCATCGTTGGAGGAAATCGTTGAGGCGGCAAAGTCAGCGCAAATTCATGATTTAATCGAAGGACTGCCGAATGGTTATAATACTGTTCTCGGTCAAAAGGGTGTCAATCTATCAGGAGGGCAGAAGCAGCGCTTGTCCATTGCGCGTGCACTAGTGAGAAAGCCGAAAATTTTAATACTCGATGACAGCACGAGTGCCCTGGATTTAAAGACAGAATCCAAGCTGATTCAGGCAATAGGCGGTTATTCCTGCACCATTTTAATTGTGACACAGAAAATCAGCACCGCCTTGCAGTCAGATAAAATCTTTCTCATTGAAGATGGAAAGGTTATTGCAGAAGGAAGTCATGAGAAGCTGCTGAATGAATCTCCGCTTTACGGCAAAATCTTTCAATCTCAGTTTGGAGAGGAGACCCTCGAGCATGCCAAGGCATAACAGTAAGGAACCGAAAAGTAAACCAAAAATTAAAAATTGGAAAAGTACAGTGAACCGGATCTGGAGTTATCTTTCCAAGGAGAGGGGGCTTTTGGGCCTCGTTATCCTGATGGTAGTCATCAGTTCCTTTTTAGGACTTCTCGGACCGTTTCTGGTCGGCATGGCAATCGATGATTTTATTGTCACGCGTGATGCAAGTGGTTTGATGGAGCTCATCTTAGGATTGATCGTCGTCTATATAGTTTATTCAGCCGCTATGTGGCTGCAGGCTTATTGGATGATCGGAATAGCTCAGAATACGGTTTACCGAATGAGAACAGAGCTATTTCAACAATTACACAAGCTGCCAATTCCATTTTTTGACCGCAGGCAGCATGGAGAGCTGATGAGCAGGGTCACCAATGATATGGAAAATGTCAGTTCCACTCTCAACAGTTCAGTGATTCAGATATTTTCCAGTATCCTGACACTGATCGGTACTGTGGGGGTCATGCTGTGGTTAAGTCCGCTTCTTACCCTGATTACCATGCTGATCATCCCGGCCATGTTCTTTGGCCTTAAATGGATTACAAACCGGACCGGAAAGCTTTTCAAAGAGACTCAGAAAAATCTTGGAGATCTCAATGGATACATAGAGGAAACTGTGTCCGGACAGCGAATCGTCAAGACATTTTCTCAGGAAGAAAAGGTTATGGATGATTTTCTTGTTAAAAGTGACAGGTTAAAAGCTTCTGCATATTGGGCATCAACCTATTCAGGCTTCATTCCTAAATTAATGAATATGCTCAATAACCTCAGCTTTGCCGTCATCGCGGGGGTTGGCGGCATCCTGGCGGTACAGGGTGTCATCACGATCGGGGTCATCGTCATCTTTACGGAATATGCCCGTCAGTTTACAAGGCCTTTAAACGATTTGGCAAACCAATTTAACACACTTTTATCTGCCGTTGCGGGTGCGGAGAGAGTTTTTGAAATTCTTGATGAGGAAAAAGAAGAAAAAGATGAAGCCGGTGCTGTTGCTGTTAATGGCATTAAGGGTGAAATCGAGTTTTCACATGTTACTTTCTCTTATGATAAAGAAACCAAAACCATAGAGGACATTTCCTTTAAAGCAGAACCGGGCCAGACGATCGCACTCGTTGGACCGACCGGAGCAGGAAAAACGACCATTACGAATATCCTTTCAAGATTCTATAATCATGACCAAGGCAGAATTACTATCGATGGAAAGAATCTTATGGAAGTCAAAAGAGAAAGCCTTCGTAAAAATATGGGATTCGTACTTCAGGATTCTTTTCTTTTCCAAGGAACAATCAGGGAAAATATCCGATACGGAAGATTGGATGCCAGTGACTCTGAGGTAGAAAGAGCAGCACGAGAAGCGAATGCACATTCCTTTATCATGAAGCTGCCTGATCAATACGATACAGTTCTCTCCCAAGACGGAGGGGGCATAAGCCAGGGACAAAAACAATTGCTGTCAATTGCAAGAGCAATCTTATCAGATCCAGCCATGCTGATTCTTGACGAAGCAACCAGCAGTATCGATACCGTGACAGAAGTGAAGATCCAGGAAGCGCTTCAGCGGTTGATGGAAGGCAGAACAAGCATCGTCATCGCCCACCGGCTTAACACCATCCAGTCGGCTGACCAGATACTTGTGCTGCAAAGCGGGAGGATCACAGAAAGAGGTTCACATAGTGATCTTCTTCAGCAAAAAGGTTTCTATTATGATCTATTCAACAGCCAGTTAAGGGAGATCAGCTGAGAATGAAAACAGGATGTTCAGCGATATTTGCTGAGCATCCTGTTTTTTGAGTGGAGAAGAAAATGGGATGTGTGGAGGTTTCTCAAGACAACTTGTTGGGGAATTTGGGCTGGAGAGGTCTTTAAGAACCGTATAGAGACCCGTTGACGGGGGAATCCGGGCAGAAAAGGTCTCTAATAGTACTCGGTATCCCAAAAAACCACAACCCAGCACTCACCCTCAACGAACCTGCCTCTTATAAACAAGCAGAAGGATAAGAGAAGCGGCCATCGCAGCAATCAGGAAAAGATAGGCTCGCTGGAAGTCTCCCGTTGAAAAGGTTACTCCATTCCACTCCAGCAGGATCGCCCCAGCAACAGAGCCAGAAGCGCTGCCGACAAAGTGAGTCAATTGCTTCATTCCGATCCCGGAACCTACATATTCTTTCGATAGAATCCTTGACGTTTCATTCGTTGAACTGGAAGAAAGGCTTGAGAATCCAAAACTGGTGAACATGTAGCCAACCATGATCCAATACTCACTGAATGGAGAAAGAAAAAGGAAGATGACCGTCGCAATCAAAAGTAATCCATGGGCACCTAACAGCACTGTGAAATTTCCATAACGATCAATGAGTCTCCCAACATATATGGCAGCGACCGCTGAGAACATGGCTCCCGGAAAAATGATGAATCCGATTGCGGAAGGATTTTTTGAAAAAATACTGCCAAGCATCAAAGGCATGAGCAGAAGGATTGCAAAGTGTGTCAAAAATCCTAGGAAGCTGATATAAAGGAGCAGACGATACCTCTTATCTTTTATAAGATCTGGTTGTATAAATGGAAGTTCAGCCCTATTGATCCGTAACCAGAGCAAGGAGAGCATAAGGACTCCAAGAGCAAAAAAGAACCAATTGAAGGTAGAAAGAAACAAGAGGAAAGCGGTGACAGAAGAACCCGTCAGTACTGCCCCCAAAAAGTCGAACCTTCCTCTTTGAACTTCTTCCTTAGGCAAGATACGCAGCAGGAGCGGGATCAGCAAGATGACCAGTAGTGTCACAATAAATAGATAGTTCCACGAGAGATGCTCGGTGATCACGCCGCCTGCTACCGGTCCAAGCCCAAAGCCCAGGGAAGAAGCTGAGGCAATCATCGCCATAGCTCTTCCTCTGTTGGAAAGAGGGATGTATCTGCTGGCAAATACCATTGATAAACCAGGAATTGCTGCTGCACCAGCCGCCTGAAGTAAACGGGAGAGTAGCAGCAAGCTGTAACTCTCTGCAAAAAATCCGAGTATGGAGGATAATCCAAACAGAAGTATGCCAATGGCGATCAGACGGCGAATAGGCAGGTAGTCAGAGAGTCTTGTATATGTAATGGTAAAGATTGCAAGAACGATAGAATAGCCGGAAACGACCCAGGCACCTTCTGAAGCAGTGATGGAAAAATCACGTAAGATATCCGGCAGGGCAACATTAAACATAGTCGTATTCATAACAACAAGCCATATTGCCAGACTCAAAATAAGAACTGTCTTAAAATAACTTCCGTCTTGCACCTCTGACGGCTTTTCCATAGAGACACCTCCAACTCACTACACGAATGTTTAGTCACTCGAAATACTATACCACAATGAGTGACAGTCACACCCCGAAATTTGTCGAAATTTTTTTTGAAGAGCATTTTAAAAGAAAGGGTATCAACTAGGGGGATTCTCTAGATAAATATCCGCAGCTAGCACAACAGAAGATTCATACCGCCTTTCCTGAAGAAAACGGAGCATTGAGCCGAACCAGCCGCCACACATCACAATAAAATGGAAGAAAGTCACAAAAACCTCACTGAGGAGTGAATTCATCATGACACTGACTGGTGCACGGCTATATTTACGGCCGTTTGAAGAAAGTGATGCAGAGGAATTGGTAAGGCTCATAAAGAGAAACAGGACCTTCTGGGGGGAGACAGAACCTGATTGGCAGGAAGGTTACTATACATTTGAAGGACAGCTCCAAAATATTCATTTTTTCCAAAATGGACTTCAGAATGGACTTTTCTACACTTTCGGTATCTTTTCAAAGAAGAATCACCGCCTTATGGGAATCATTAATCTTTATGAAGTCAAGAGGGGTCCTTTTCAATCAGGAGTGATTGGATACTCAATTGACAAAGCTCACAATGGGAAGGGGCTGGCCACTGAAAGTCTAAGGCTTATACTTCCGTTTGCGTTCAATACTTTACAGCTGAACAGAATTTCCGCAGAGGTGATGCCGAGAAACTACCCTTCAATCAGGGTGCTTGAGAAGGCAGGTTTCCAGAAGGAGGGGTTCAGGAGAGATAACGTTAAAATTAATGGTGTCTGGGAAAGCCATCTCCAGTTCGCACTGCTGAAAAAAGACTGGGCTTAGATTTTGAGGAAAAAGTTGCCGAAACTAATGGTTTTGTAATAACGAGAGCTGTCCTATAAAAATACCCAGACGAAGCAGTATATATTAGTTTTCACTTTTGTCTGATTTCTTTCACATAAAAAAGCTACCTGTTTGAAGAAGACGAAAGCTCGATCTTGATTGATGCTCAGGAAATAGAATAATTGAATTGGCACTAAGAACACTGGTTACCTGGGGATTTCAGAAAAAGATGCACTCCATACAGTCAGATGGTTGAGAAGTGTATTTCATGGCTTTGCATCTTTAGAACCACAAGGCGGGGGTTGGTTTGGCACTGAGTGTGGATAAGAACTTTTAACAGATGATAGTTTCGTTCCTTAAAGGAATTAAATAAACGAAATTAAGAAGAGATAAGCGGAGGTCAACCTGATTTTTCCTTTCCTAAGTCAGTCTGAAAGTAGCCAAACAAAAAAGAACGTAAGATAAGATGCACCATGGATCTTTCTTAACGTTCTTTTTATTTTGCATTTTCCCTCTTGTCAATAAAGTAATGGTGAAATCCATACATCAGCACAGATTTTGTTAGAAACAGCATTAACAGCTGAAGCTTATTCATTTTAATGAGCTTCCAGACACCCAGTTTCTTAAACCAATTATAAAAGGGATAAACAAAAAAGGTATCTACAGCCAGGTTAAGCAGGAAAAATAAAAAGAATCTTCCATAAGTGAATTTTAAAATGAAGATACTTCCAGTGAGAAATGGCCCGATTGCAAAAGCAATCATACCCCTGACTCTTCCTGAGAGGTTGGGATATATTACCCACCATTTTAGCTTTTCTGCTATTAGGTCTTCAAGTAGAAGGAATACACACATAAACATGGATGCGGGGAAAAATCTTTTGATGGAACGCCATCCGGCAAAGGGAAGCATAACCCAGGAAAATGCAAGTAATAATAAGATTAGTATTCGAGACTTCTTCATCATTTTCCCTCCTCGCACTTAATTTGGCTTATACGGGGAGAAATATACATGTCAGGTAGTTTTAGATTTTTTTAATGGCGCTGTAAAGTCAGCAAAAAAAAGCGGCATCTTTGCCGCTTTTCTCTAGTATGAGTCACTAGCATTCGGGAGTTAAATGACTCGTTATATAGGAGCTGCATTGCTTGTTCTTTTAATTAACTTCTTTTACTGCCTGTATTTTATTTAGGCTGTTTTCGCATATATTGTTGCTTTCGGAAAAATCCCAAGAGCCCGATTTTTCCTCGGATACTAGGGGATTTCTCTCTAATTGTGGAAAGCAGCTCTTTTCTTTTCATGATTACCAGGTTATTCCGGTGGATTATGGTAGTTTTTTTCGGAATTAGTATCAAATAGCAACAAAGTTTACGAAAAAAGCCTTTATTTATGATGAAACGGGCATTTTCCTTTAATGGGTTCGATATCATCACCGATAAAATACTGTTTCCATTCGCGGTGTTCCGGGTCGCCGTAGTGACTGATGTTCGGATGCTTCGGAAGGTTATCCCACTTTTCAACCCTCTCCCTGACCTTGTCGCGTGACATACTTCCGCCTTTGGACGTCCCTTCCAGTCCTTCGAATATTCTTCTCGGCTGAAAACCGAGAACGAGGGAATTACCTAGATCTCTTGTTTTTCTTTGTTTATAAGCCGGAGTATTTCCAAAAACAAAGTAAGGTTCCTCTGCAAAAGAGAAAGCCCATAAATGGTGATCGGGATCTTGTGGATAATCCTTTGGCCAAGGCTTTTCGTCATGATCATGCAGGAACTGAAGTATTTTCCAAAAATAGTCACGGTAATACGGAATATCTTTCTCTTCATTTTCAGGTTCTACAAACAAAAATAAGCCGTGCCGAATTAATTTTGGACTGTCGAATAATGCATTGAACTGTTCCAGGGTTTGGGGAAGGGTCGACCAGTCTTCATGGGTTATGTAAGAGTATCGGAGTTCGCCCTTTTTCTCACCTGACATACCGAAGTAGCAGGGAAACGTTTTATCTGTGACAGTGTCCCTGAAGGTTTTATATTCTTCAATGAGCCATTGAGGCACTTTATCCGGGTTTGTCATATCTTCTTTAGTCAGTAAACGGTGCTGGATTGCTGTAGTCATAAAATCTCCTCTTTTTCCTGAAATTTTTATAATCTTTACCCGTATTTAGTAGAAACGAAACGTTACAACGTTGCTGGGAGCAGGCTAGCGGAGGGTTCAGAGGGTTTAGGCTATTTTTTATAAGGGTAAAAATCTGATGAAACCAAAATCCGAGCTGTGACAGACAGGATCCAGCTTTGAAGGAGGAAATTTTTTATGGAAAGAAGTATCGTTGGTGCATATGACTCCACTGCTGAAGTTATGGATGTAATAAATAGCCTGACAAAAGACGGATATACAAAAGATGACATTCTTGTTATTTCAAACAGAGAAGACATTCATTCACTGGACAATACTTCAGGCCTTCATGTCGAACACCCTGGAGGCCGGCAGGAAGAATCTGGTAACATGTGGGAAAAAATTAAAGATTCATTCAAAGTAAGTGAACATAACGATGAAAGTCATGACCTTTCTCAATATGATATCCCCCTTAACCAAGTCGGGACCTATCAGCGTAAACTTGAGGATGGGAAAATCCTGGTTGCAGTTACGGCTGAAGATAAATTTGCTTTGCGTCAGGGGGGGAAGGTTGTAGATGAAGGTGCCAATATCAAACCTGTGTCTGATGGCGAAAGAACCTTGGAAACCAATGATGAAAGAATTGTGAGTGAAACCAGTACTCAGACATCATCAGAGAACTATCGCAACGCACCTGCCGCAGGGAAAAGTGTAGGAAACCATGGAGCAGAACCGGACGATCTCCGTTCAGGAAATGTCGATACAACAGAAGACACAATTGGCGGAAATGTTGGTAATACCCTTGGAGGAAAGCTCGGGGCATCTACTGGGAATTCTCTGGACAAAGATCTGGAAGGCAGGCCCGGCAGTGCTTCTGAAAAAAACAATAAAATATAGAGCCAAAAATTGATTTCAACTCAATGATTAGAGATCAACTATTACTTAAAAACCTCGCTGCACTTTTTGCAGCGAGGTTTTTTATAGCGCAATAAACTTTAGTGCTTTAAAGTGCGAAAAGGGACAGTCCCTCTTCGCGCTTTAAAGTGATAAAGCAGAAGGAGTGACTCAAAAAGCACACGAAATTAAACAGGAAAATAATAACACTTGAGGATAAAATTACAGCGTGACAAATGGTTTCTATCATATTCTCAAGGGTAATTTCATTTATGTAGGATCAAAAATTTGAAGGAGGTAATTATCGATGGAAAAACATATTATTGGAACATATGAGTCGACTAATGAAGCGGCAGCAGTAGTAGACCAGCTATCAAGAAAAGGTTATTCCCCGGAAGAAATCCTGGTTGTTTCGAATAGAGACCGTCTTGGTTCTTTAGAGAATAAGACAGGCCTTCAGGTAGAAAAGAATAATTCAGAACACCATGATCCTTCTATGTGGGATAAAATTAAAGAAGCATTTACATTAGATGAAGAGCACACTTCCGATAACCGCCTTTCAAAATATGATCTGGCAGAAACGGATGCAAGACGTTATGAAACGGAACTAAATGAAGGGAAAATTCTGATTGCAGTTGAAGCAGATTCTGCTGCAGAGTTAGACCAATTTAAGTCTGTTCAAGGCAGCTCCCGCACTGAAGGCAATCAGTTTACAGCAGGAACTGCAGATACTAGAACTGAAGAAAGCTCCTTCGACCGTCGTGAAGGAAGACTGAGCGATGAAGAACAATCCATGGAACTTCGTGAAGAGAGACTAAGTGTGGATAAAGAAGAAGTGAAGACTGGTGAAATTTCTGTAGGGAAAGATGTAGTGGAAGAAGAAAGAAGCGTGGATGTACCGGTCAGAAATGAAGAAGTTTACGTAGAAAAACGACCTGTAAAAGATGGTGAAAGTAGAACTGCTTCTGCAGGACTTGGAGAAGATGAGGAAATAAGAATACCGGTTGTAGAAGAGAAAGTGGAAGTCAAAAAGAAACCGGTTGTTACAGATGAAGTTGTTATTGGTAAACGTACGACAGAAGAAACCGAACACATTAGTGATACTGTGAAAAAAGAGGAAGTTCATCTAGATAAAGAAGGTACTTCTACCATTGAGGGAGAAGAAAGACTGAATCAATCAACAAATGGTGAATCACTTCGAGGAACTTCAAGCGAAGATACCTTCGTGACAGGTCAGGAAGGTATCACTGACACTGATGGCATTCGCTCGGAAAAAGAAAGAAGAGATTACAAGAATACTGAAAATCTAAATGATAGTAAGTATAAAGGAAATGACTATCGAGGCGATATGTAATTTCAATAGATCATTACTATATCAAATTTTCCTTACTGTAAAAAAAGCCAGCGGCACCAATATCCAGGTGTTCGCTGGCTTTTTTTTATGTTGCTGCTTATATGGTAAACAAAGCGTAAATAGATGAACTGTACTGTATCTTGCCTCACTATTGTTGGTAGGAGGTCATATAGACAAAATGTTGATGATCTACATTAGTTTCTATATGTCTATTATATATTTATTTTGTAAACTGCCTAGTTATCTATTGCTTTTCATCTTTGTATTCTACATAATAGGTGTATAGTAGTGGTACAAAAGTTGTACAAATAAAATACAGAGGTGAAACAATGCTATTTGTTAAACGAAAAGAAAAAGTTATCCAATTTCAACCTGCTATGAAGTTTCCGGATTCATCAGATAAAATCTCCACTCCATATCCTCATTTGTCAACACGTCTCGAATACATGGGATTTTCCTCAAGCCATTTACAGGTTTTACAAGAGTTAAATCCAACAATCAAGCCGCTGCTTGATGAACTTCTTAATAAAGTTCTAGATCAATTGTTTGAGGTGCCTGAACTTGTGGAGATTGTGAAATCTTCATCCACTAGAGACCGGCTGCGAGCGGTGTTTGTCCGCTACTTTGAAAGTTTGCTGAGCGGAAAGCTTGATGAAGAGTATTTTGAAATGAGAAAAAGAATCGGCATGACACACAATGGAGCAGGACTTCCGGTTGAATGGTTCATCAGCACCTACTCAGCCATCAATACATTGCTGATTCCCCAGTTGGTAGCACATCTTCAAACAGCTCCGGAAAAACTTTCAGAAGCTATACTTGCGTTAACTCATGTTACAAATCTGGATTCCCAGCTAGTTGTAGAGAATTACATAAACTCCAGAATAAATGAGCTGAATGAACTGAATGAATACAACCGCATACTTCAAACAGAGCTTACCGGCATCAGTCAGGAAGTGGCAGCATCGGTACAGCAGACTGAGGCGTCCATGGCCGAAACAACTGGTAAGGCAGAACAAATTTTAAAAGAAACAGAACAAACCGAAAAAAGCAGTAAAAACCTTCTAGGCTTAACAGATTTAAATGAAACTCAAATGAACGAAATGATTGATGCCTTTGCAAAAGTCGCAAATGATGTGAAAAACTCTCTTGAAGGAATTTCCTTGTTAAAAGGCATTTCAGATTCCATTACTGAAATGACGAAAGGAATAGAAGCTATCGCCGATCAAACTAATCTTCTTGCACTGAATGCTTCCATTGAAGCGGCAAGAGCTGGTGAAGGCGGGAAGGGCTTTGCTGTAGTAGCCACAGAAGTACGAAAGCTGGCGGAAAACTCCAAGGAAATGAGCGGCCGCATCAATGCACTTATTGGCCAAAGCAACAAACAGGTGAATGATCTGGACAAGAGGATGAGCTCCATGAGTCACTCTGCCCAGAATTCTCAATCAAAAATTCAACACGTAAAAGGCGGGCTTATCACCGTCAAAATGGAGATGGAGCAGTACATCCAGATGTTCCAGCGCAACAAAACAGATCTTGACAGCATTGTGCACTCTATCAAAGAAATCAACCTTACCACCGAAGCACTTTCACTTCTGTCCAATACTCTGCTGGAAAAAGCCGAGGCTGGACGATAAGATCATAGATTGAAAGCAGGGCTCTATTGTTCCTGCTTTTTTTGTTGTTAATTTATAAAACTCATCCTTGTAGAAAACTTTAACTAAGTTATCCACTTCTATCTTCAGCGCACAGCCTCTAGGGTCTGATCAGGGCTGGTTCTCCGTTTGGAAGATTTGATGTTGTTGAACCGGGCTTTCTACTGCATCGGGTTCTCTGTTTGGAAGAGTTGATGTTGTAGAAACGCGTTTTTTACTGCATCTGGTTCTCCGGTCGGGAGGTTTGATGTTGTAGAACCGCGCTTTTTACTGCATCTGGTTCTCCTTTTGGAAGATTTGATGTTGTAGAACCGGACTTTTTACTGCATCTGGTTCTCCTTTTGGAAGATTTGATGTTGTAGAACCGGACTTTTTACTGCATTGGGTTCTCCGTTTGGAAGATTTGATGTTGTAGAACCGCACTTTTACTGCATCGGGTTCTCTGTTTGGAAGAGTTGATGTTGTAGAAACGCGTTTTTTACTGCATCTGGTTCTCCGTTTGGAAGATTTGATGTTGTAGAACCGCACTTTTACTGCATCGGGTTCTCTGTTTGGAAGATTTGATGTTGTTAAAACGTGCTTTTTACTGCATTTTATTCTCCGATCGTTCAATTTGATGTTGTAGAATCGCGCTTTTTACTACATCTGGTTCTCCGTTTGGAAGATTTGATGTTGTAGAACCGCGCTTTTTACTGCATCTGGTTTTCTGTTTGGAAGAGTTGATGTTGTTGAACCGCGCTTTTTACTGCATTGGGTTCTCCGGTCGGAAGGTTTGATGTTGTAGAACCGCGCTTTTTACTGCATCTGGTTCTCTGTTTGGAAGAGTTGATGTTGTTGAACCGCGCTTTTTACTGCATTGGGTTCTCCGTTTTGGAAGATTGATGTTGTAGAAACGCGCTTTTTACTGTATTGGGTTCTCCGTTTGGAAGAGTTGATGTTGTTGAACCGCGCTTTTACTGCATCTGGTTCTCCGGTCGGAAGGTTTGATGTTGTAGAAACGCGCTTTTTACTGCATCTGGTTCTCTGTTTGGAAGAGTTGATGTTGTAGAAACGCGTTTTTTACTGCATCTGGTTCTCCGGTCGGAAGGTTTGATGTTGTAGAACCGCGCTTTTTACTGCATCTGGTTCTCCGGTCGGAAGATTTGATGTTGTAGAACCGCGCTTTTTACTGCATCTGGTTCTCTGTTTGGAAGATTTGATGTTGTAGAAACGTGCTTTTTACTGCATTGAGTTCTCTGTTTGGAAGATTTGATGCTGTTGAAACGTGTTTTTTACTGCATTTTATTCTCCGATCGTTCAATTTGATGTTGTAGAACCGCGCTTTTTACTACATCTGGTTCTCCGTGTGCAGGTTCACTAATATAGGAAGATTCCCCGATACATAGTAATAATACTTCTCCGTAAGCAGCACATCGGAGTTTCTGGTCTTGGCAGAGTTTTGAAGAAGAAAAGCGACTCATTTTGGCTGGGGGCAGATTGAAAGGTAGATAACACAGGGGAATTCAGGATTAATCAAAATGAGGAGAGACTTTACGGTGGCTACATGAGTAATTCTTTTGAAAAAAATTGAAATTCACTAAAAAAAAAGATTGTCTAAATATTCAACTATGAAATATAATTCGAATAGAAACAAAATTCTGAAAGTTTAAGGGGGAGTATGCTTGGAGGCTGTTGTAGGTTGGCTTAATGGGGTGTTATGGAGTTCGCCTGTGATTTATCTAATTCTGGCAATAGGACTTGTATTTTCTATTATGACTCGTTTTCTGCAGGTGAGACACATCAAGGATATGTTTCAATTAATGTTTAGAGGCAAGAGTTCAGATGCAGGAGTATCATCTTTTCAAGCTTTGGCACTGTCTTTATCTGGGCGTGTAGGGACAGGGAACATAGCCGGTACAGCAACAGCAATAGCATTTGGCGGTCCGGGAGCGGTTTTCTGGATGTGGACAATTGCTTTTATCGGAGCAAGTTCGGCATTTATAGAATCGACTCTTGCTCAAATTTACAAAGTGAAGCAGGACGGCCAATATCGCGGGGGGCCAGCCTACTACATTGAAAAAGGATTGGGCTGGAGATGGTATGGAATTACGTTTGCGGTGGCGTCCATTTTAGCAATGGCACTGCTGATGCCAGGGATTCAATCAAACTCGATCGCCTTGGGGCTGGAAAACGCATTTGGCCTTAATAAATGGATCACTGCCATTGGACTTGTCATCCTTCTTGGTGTCATCATTTTTGGTGGAGTAAAGCGTATTGCAAAAGTTGCCCAATATGCGGTACCTTTCATGGCAGTAGGATATATTTTCTTATCTTTAATCATCGTCGTAATGAATGTGGCTGAACTGCCTGCTGTATTCGCTCTTATATTTAAAAGTGCATTTGCATTGGACTCTGCCTTTGGAGGAATAGTCGGTATGGCCATTGCATGGGGAGTAAAGCGCGGTATTTATTCCAACGAAGCTGGCCAGGGAACTGGTCCTCATGCTGCAGCAGCAGCTGAAGTATCCCATCCGGCTAAACAGGGACTAGTACAATCCGCGTCCGTTTACATTGATACTCTTCTTGTTTGTTCTGCGACAGCATTTATGATTCTCTTTACAGGAATGTACAATGTTGAAAAAGAGGATGGTACAATGCTCGTCAACAATCTTAACGGAGTGGAAGCAGGTCCGGGTTATACACAGGCAGCCATTGAAAGTGTGCTTCCAGGGTTCGGTGCAGGATTTGTGGCCGTCGCCTTATTCTTCTTTGCTTTCACCACCATCATGGCTTACTATTATATCGCAGAAACAAACGTAGCTTATATTTTGAGAGGAAAGAACAATCAGTGGGCCATTGCAGCTTTAAAGCTTGTCCTTCTCGGTGCGACCCTGTATGGTGCTGTGAAAACAGCTGAACTTGCATGGGCATTGGGAGATGTAGGTCTTGGCATAATGGTTTGGTTGAACATGGTGGCCATCGTGCTGCTTTACAAACCAGCATTGAAAGCCCTGAAAGACTATGAAGAGCAAAAGAAGAAAGGACTTGATCCGGTGTTCGATCCAGTCAAATTGGGAATTAAGAATGCTGATTTCTGGGAAAATGAATCAAAGCCAGATAAAGAAAAGGTTTCTTGATCAAGAGAAAAACCTCCGTTTCTTCGGAGGTTTTTTTATGTTTAATGTTTAGTGGACCGCCGGTGTTTTAATGTTTTTTCTTTAGCACTGGCCTGTAAGTTGACTGCTGTCAGTCATTTCACAAAGCTGTTATCGCAAAGATTGAGGCTGTCTAAAAGTGTGGATCTCCGCTCAAGGCGTACGACTCCGCGGGGCGGGCGGTGAGCCTCCTCGGCTTCGCCTGTGGGGTCTCACCTGTCCCGCTAGTCCCGCAGGAGGTCGAACGCCTTCCACTACAATCTCCCTATAAAAAGGAAGGAAGGAAAAGAGCTGTTAAAGGCTGTTTTCGCATAACATGTTGCTTTCGAAAGAATCCCAAGGACCGGGATATCCCTCTGGGTACGAAGAATTTCTCTCTAACCATGGAGGGTGGCTCTATTCTTTCTTGCTTACGGTATATTTCCGATTTATACAGGCGATATTTCTCAAAATTCAAATGAAATAGCAACAAAGTTTACGAAAAGAGCCTTTCACAAAGGATACCAATCATAAATGCATGTAAAATCAGTTTGCGGACGGGCAGCCGCTTTGTATGCAAACTCGTTGTTCCGTATAGTTGAGCGCTGGACATCTTTTATGTATATTCTTCATTTGATGTCCCGGACTTCGACAGCGAGGGACAATTGGATTTTTTCAGTTTAGATGTACCGCGCTTCCACAGCGGGGGACACAAACTCTAAAAATCTTACAAAATCTAATCTATTATGCAGGGGATTTCCAGAACTTGTCGTATTCTTACAATATACTACTTGAGATGAGGAAGATCTGATGCTTGCTGAAAAACTGCTGCTTCATGTTTTTATTATACTTGCACCTATTTTGGTGTACACCTCTTTTTTTGAAAACCGCCGCATTGGACAGTCCCCCTATTTTATCGGGATGATGTATGGAATTTCAGCAGTATTATGTCTCACTGTTTCATACTACAGCTACGGTTTATATTGGGATCTTCGCTATGTTCCGCTTGTGTTGTCATTTTTATATGGCGGGCCGGCAGCAGGCGGTATTACGTTTCTTTCCATAATTGGAGCAAGGACCTTCATGAGCGGAGATGCCCTGCTCTTTGGTTATATTAGTGCCACACTTGCAGCTTCTGTTCCATTTTTTTATGTGAAGCGCTTTTGGAGGCATCAGGCTCGCAAAAGAATCATAACAGCGATCTGGCTGGGAACTTGGCCCTCTTTTATTATGCTGTCGATTCTGATTTCCTGGCTGGTTTTTTCAGAAAATCCAGTGAGCGATATTCAAGAATTACTGCTTTATGTGTTTCTGTTTGGTGTGATCCAGATTGTCGCCATTGGTTTTGCCTCAATGCTTCACGAGGCTGTGATTGAAAGGCGGCTGATGAGAAAGGAGATGCAGCGTTCTGAAAAGCTGAATACTCTTGGAGAATTGGCTGCATCTATCGCGCATGAAGTTAGGAACCCGCTTACAGTTGTCAAAGGTTTTCTTCAGTTAATGAAAAGTCAGGAAAAAAAGAATGATAATTATCAGTATCTAAGCCTTGTGTTGAGTGAATTGGCACGCGCAGAGGCAATTATCAATGATTATTTAAATTTCGCCAAACCCCAGTTTGAAAAAATAGAAAGGTTAGAACTGTCTTCAACCATGGCAGACGTCATCGCTCTTCTTAAGCCTTTAGCGATGAAACAGGGAGTTGAATTGGACAGCCAGCTTGAAAAGGAGGTATATCTTCATACTGACCGGAACCAGTTCAAGCAGGCGCTTGTCAACATTATTAAAAATGCAATAGAAGCGACGGATCTCGGAGGCAGAATTAATGTGATTCTCTCATCAGATGAGCAGGATGTGAGAATTATTGTAAAAGATAACGGAAAAGGCATGACAAAGGAACAGCTCAGCCGGATCGGCACCTTATTCTATACAACCAAAGATAAAGGAACCGGGTTGGGGACAATGGTCTCATTGAGGATCATTGAGGCTATGGAAGGAAGGCTCACCTATAAAAGCGAACTAGGAAAAGGAACGGAGGTCAGGGTTGCTCTGCCTTTGACCAGGCAGTTCCAGGACAGCGGTAAATGTGTCAAAACAGAAAAAATCATGTGAGAAGCAGGGAAGGCAGGTGAGGAAGGAATTGTGGAAGCACACTATTGACAGTAATCCAGCAGCCGCAAACCCGTTGTTTCTTAGGAAAAGAGAATTCTTCCTATATAATCTATTTCTGCAAAATGAGAGATACGGAGTCTGGAAGCGTGGCAGTCCATTACCCTTGATAAATTGGAAAACAATCTAAAAAACCAGAGAGTACCATTCCAGCTAACATAAAAGGAGCACAAATCTGTGCTCCTTTTTAATGCTTTAAAGCGCTAAGAGGGACTGTCCCTTTCACTGCTTTAAAGTGATGAAGTATCGTTTTTTTTAGGCTTCCGCTTTGTCGCCTTCTTTGTTTTTCATGAACATATAGAAAGAGGCGCCAAAAATGATAATGTATCCGGCGATGCTCAGGATGTCCGGGATTTGGCCGAACAGGACTATGCTAATTAGAGCTGAGTATACGACAGTTGAATAGAAGAAAATCGATATTTCCTTCGCCGGTGCATACTTGTAGGCAATCGTGATTCCGAACTGGCCTAATGTCGCAAAGATACCAGCAAGAAGCAGATAGATGAGTTGCTGTGTTTTCATTGGCTCATACCACATGATGACAAAAGGAAGCAGAACAACAGTGGAAAAGAAGGAAAAATAGAAAACCACTGTATAAAATTTTTCCTTTTGCCCTAATATCCGCAGGACGGTATAAGCACCGGCAGCAAAAACGGCAGATAGGATACCTGCTAAGTATGGAATGGTGTCCACTGAAAATTCAGGTTTGATAATGAGCAGTGTTCCAAGAAATGCAATGATAATGGCAATGATTTGAAACCTTCTTGCTTTCTCTTTTAAAAAAATTGCAGAAAAGATGATCGTCAGAAATGGACTTAATTTATTGAGCATGTCCGCATCGGATAACACGAGTTCATCTATCGCATAAAAGAAAAATACGATTCCCAGAGTTCCGAGTGCTGACCGCAGGAGCAGGAACTTCTGGTTTTCTCTTTTGCCAAAAAGTCTCTCCTTATAGTAGATAACGAAACCGAAAGAAATGATGGCAGAAATCAAATTTCTAAACAGAGTCTTCTGGACGGTGGGCAAGTCGCCTGACAGTTTCACAAAAGCTGCCATCATAGCAAAACCGAACGATGAAACAAGCAGGAGCAGGATTCCCTTATTTCTATTTGTCATGTTGTCCTCCCAAACTGTGGATTCTTTTTTGTCTAAGCACTTCAAATAGAAGAAGAGCTCTTAAAAAGGCTATATTCGCATGATTTGTTGCTTTCGTAAAAATCCCAAGTGCCGGATTTTTCCCCCTGGATACTAGGTTTTTTCTCTCTGAACAGAAAGACCAGCTCTTTTCTTTCTCGCTTACAAGGACATTTTTGGAGAATTATGGCCTGTTTTTTCGAAACTCTATCCTTTAAAAAAAGAAACTGCCAATGGACGGCAGCTTCAACACGGAGATATTTTCCAAAATTCACTATAACAAATTCTTTACTTGAAAGAAAGCTTCTCGCTCCAGCCTTTAAGCAGACTTTCAAACTTAGGGAAGAAAAACTGGACGATGAACCCAAGAGAAAGTGTGACGATGACTGTACCGATTCCCACTGCTCCCCCGAAGGCTACAGCAAGGGCGAGTGCCAGTCCTTCGCTGATCAGACGTGAGCTGCGCAAGCTTAAACCAAACCTTTCCGAAATGGCGACCATGATGGTATCCATTGGACTAGATGGGAACTTTGCTTGTAAATAGACAGCAATTCCAACACCGAGCGCAAGGATTCCGATGACCAGTACTACCCACTGTACACCGAGATGGTCAGGAGCAAAATTCCCTAAGCCGATCAACAGCCAGAAATCGATCATTAATCCAATAATGAAGATAGAAAGGGCAGCGAGAATTTCTGGTTTCCGCTTCAGCAGAAAAGCATTGATGAAGATAAGAATAATTCCGTTAATGAAGACGGCAGTACCGACCGTTATCCCGAATGTTGTGGATTCCCCGACAGCCAGCGCATCCCAAGAAGAGGCACCCAAATTCGCTTTGATGATGAGGGCAACTCCAAATGTAAGGATTATTAATCCCACAAAGAAAAAGATTATTCGTTCTCTCATATATAACTTCCTTTATTAAATATTTTTACGTACACATAAAAAATGCGATAATGAATATATTACATATCCTTATCAAGAATAGCAATGTGAAAATGGAGAGTGCCGCTTCACCGCTTTAAAGCGCTAAGAGGGACTGTCCCTCTTAGTGCTTTAAAGCGGTGAAGCGCCAGAAGAGAGTATACTTGTCCCTCTCTGTGAAATATATGTAATAACGAGTAAATTATACAAAGGATAGGATGAAATCATGAAAGAAATTATATTGACCGTAAATCCCAAGTTCGAAGAGAAGTTCAAAAAAGGTTTTCCGCTCATCAATGGTGATGCTCTTGCTTCCACTAATGGACTTCAAGAAGAAGGAACAATCATTAAGCTGGTGGACAGACGCAAGCAGTTCATTGCGAGAGGTTATTATGGCAAACAAAATAAAGGGTTAGGGTGGATTTTGAGCTGGAAGGAACAGGAGCGGATCGATCAGGGCTTTTTTGAAAGAAAGTTGAACAACGCCATCAGCCAAAGGCTTGATTTCTATCAAAGTGAGGAAACGACGGCCTTTCGGGTATTTAACGGAGAAGGCGATGGAATAGGCGGACTGACTATTGACTATTTTAACGGATATTATTTGATCAACTGGTATAGTGAGGGCATCTATCAATTCAGAAATGATATTATTCTTTCGCTGAAGCAGCTTACCGAGAGTAAAGGCATCTATCAGAAGAAGAGGTTTGCCCAAAGCGGGAAGTACATTGATGATGATGACTTTGTCACCGGTGAACGTGCAGAATTTCCACTCATCGTGAAAGAAAATGGAGCCAACTTTGCGGTTTATTTAAATGACGGCGCCATGGTCGGAGTGTTTCTCGATCAGCGTGACGTTAGAAAACTGATACGAGACAAGTATTCCCAAGGGAAAACGGTTCTCAACACCTTTTCCTATACAGGAGCGTTTTCTGTCTTTGCAGCCCTCGGAGGTGCGGTGAAAACCACAAGCGTCGACTTGGCAAACCGAAGCGAGCCCAAAACCATCGAACAGTTCAGTATAAACGGGATTGACTATGCAAAGCAGGATATCATTGTCATGGATGTCTTCAACTACTTCAAATATGCTATGAAAAAGCAATTGAAATTTGATATGGTCATCCTTGATCCGCCAAGCTTTGCACGGTCTAAAAAACATACCTTTTCAGCAGCCAAGGATTACACTGATCTGCTGAAACAAACGATAGCCATCACAGAGAAAAACGGAGTCATCGTTGCCTCCACAAACGCAAGCAATTTCGATATGAAAAAATTCAAAAGCTTCATCGACAAAGCGTTTAAAGAATCCGGCGGCTCATATAAATTGATGGAAGAGTTCTCCCTTCCCGAGGATTTCCGGACGATGAGCCAATTCAAGCAGGGAAATTACCTTAAAGTTGTTTTTATAGAAAAGATAAAATAATTGATAATGTTTGATCAGGAACGGAGCTCGGTACTCTCTGTCATGTTCAACCATTAAGCTCTATTCAAATTTTAGCAGTGCATCATCGAAAAGGAGGCGCTCGGCTTGAAAGATGTGAAAGTATCTGTAAGACACCTTGTTGAGTATGTTTATAAAAGCGGGAGCATTGATCAGAGATTTCACACCTCCTCCTCGATGACAGAAGGGACCCGCCTTCATAAGAAAATCCAAAGAAACTATAAAGAGGGAGACCGAGCAGAGGAGTACTTGAGCACGGTCATCTCATTCCATGACTTGTCCTTTACAGTCGAAGGCCGCTGTGACGGGCTTATTTTTGAAGAAGAAGACGTCCTCATCGATGAAATTAAATCGACTCGTTCCTCCCTGGATGATTTAACAGAAGAATCTCATCCCGTTCACTGGGCACAGGGGAAGTTCTATGCTTACATCTACGGAAAAGACCATGATCTTCAAGGGGTTGAAGTCAGGCTGACCTACATTCACGTGGAAACAGAGGAAACGATTCAATACGTGCAGCGTTTCACAATGAAACATCTTGAGGACTTTGCAGCAAAGACCATTGAAGCGTACTATCCATTCGCCAAGTTGGTAAGTGATCATAAGAAAAAAAGAAATAACTCAGCCGCAGATCTTCCGTTTCCATTTACCGAGTACAGAAAAGGTCAGCGCCGTCTTGCGGGTGCTGTGTATAAGTCCATAAACGAAAAGAAAACTCTCTTTGCTAATGCACCGACAGGAACAGGGAAAACCATCTCTACGATTTTTCCGAGTATAAAGGCATTGGGAAAGGAATCTGTAGACAAAATCTATTATTTAACTGCTAAAACCATTACAAGGACCACTGCAGAAGAAGCGTTTGAATTGCTGGAGCAAACAGGGTTGACTGCAAAGACACTTACCATCACTGCCAAAGATAAGGCATGCTTGAAAGACGAAGGAATTTGCCAGAGCGACTACTGTCCTTTTGCGGACGGCTATTACGACAGAATCAATGATGCGGTCCTGGATATAGTGAAAAATGAAACGAAAATGACCAGGCAGGTGATAGAGCGGTACGGAAGAAAACACCGAGTTTGTCCTTTCGAATTTTCCATTGATCTTTCTTATATTGCTGATGCGGTTATATGCGATTATAACTATATCTTTGACCCGCGGGTTTCCTTGAAAAGATTATCAGAATCACAGAAAAAAAAGACGGTACTTCTTATAGACGAAGCCCATAATCTTGTCGACAGGGGAAGGTCGATGTTTTCAGCACAATTGGAGAAGTCACCTTTTCTAGAACTCAAGCGAAGTTTTAAAGAAAAAAACAAGGATCTCTATACAGCTTGCAATGATATCAACCGTATTTTTATCAGTATACGAAAGCGATGCGAGGAAACCGGAATGGTCGTTTATAAAGAATCTTTTCAGGAACTGATGGAGCCTCTCGAGAGATTTATAGGTTGTGCCCAAACAGAACTTGCAGGGCAGAGTGGGGAAAGCGTGCTGCTTCAAACCTACTTTACAGCTCACAATTTCATTAAAATTTCTGCTTTGTTCAATGAGAATTACGTCACCTATATCGAAAATGAAAGAAGAGAAATGACCATCAGGCTTTTCTGTCTGAATCCATCGGATCTGCTTTACCGTACAAGCAAAAACTTCTCATCAGCTGTGTTCTTTTCTGCCACTTTGTCTCCTTTTCATTACTATTTCGACCTGTTGGGAGGCAAACATGAGGACTATCGTTTCAAGATTTCATCGCCTTTTCCAAAAGAGAATTCCCAGGTTTTCATCAAATCTCTGTCGACAAGATATAAGGATAGAGACAGAAGCATACAGCCTTTAATCTCCCTGCCGCAGGAACTAGTAAAGCAGCGTCCCGGAAACTACCTGTATTTTTTTCCTTCCTACCGCTATATGAATGAGGTTTATGAAGCCTTCATTGAAAGTTCTCCAGATGTAGAAGTGCTTCTGCAGTCTGCCGGCATGACGGAGGGTGAGAGGGAGGCATTTTTAAATGCTTTTCACTCTGACAGGGAATCTTCCCTTATAGGTTTTGCCGTTCTTGGAGGCATTTTTTCGGAAGGTATCGACTTGAAGGGAGATCGTCTTAATGGAGTAATCATTGTCGGTGTGGGATTGCCTCAGTTGGGAGCAGAGAGGGAGATTATTAAGAATCATTTTAATACCCTCCACAAAAACGGATACGACTATTCTTACACCCTTCCTGGCATGAACAAGGTTCTTCAAGCTGGTGGCAGGCTGATTCGAACAGAAGAAGACACAGGTGTGATCATACTTGCTGATGACAGGTATCTGACACCGAAATATCAAGATCTGCTGCCGGAAGAATGGAGTGATTTTACAGTGCTATGATCTGTCACATCAAAAGTGATCCTAACCTCTGCAGCTTTTGGTTAGTAACTGTCTCAAAGATCCCCAAACCACTAAAAAAGCTTTCTCCATTCCGGAGAAAGCTTTTTACAAATATTATTGAAACGCAGGGTCCATTAGAAGACGGTCGAGTTCTTCCATATGGTGAGTTTCATCTGAAATCAAGTCATCCAGTTTCACAACTAGCTCTACAAATCCTAATTCTTCTGCCTGTTCTTTACGCACTTTGTATCGATCAATCGTTTCTTTTTCAGCTTGGCGTGCTGCCTGCAGCATCTCTTTCACGTCGTCAGTTTGCTTGACAGGTGCAGGGGTGGTAGTTGGAGTCCCGCCAAGTGTTTTAATTTTTTCAGCCAAGTATAAAGCGTGGCCTTGCTCATCAGCTACTTCTCCTTCAAAGAAAGGCTTTAACACTCCGCGGTGCAAACCAGAAACGACTGCAGCATAATTTGTGTACATAATCTGCGCCGTATATTCATTAGCTAAATCTTCATTCAATCCTTCGATTAATTTCTGTAGATTTTGTTCCATCTAAAAAATCATCCTCCATTTACTTATTGATATTTTTATTAATACCCTTTGAATTCGAGATTAAACT
This sequence comes from Bacillota bacterium, assembly GCA_051750065.1. Lineage (GTDB taxonomy): Bacteria > Bacillota > Bacilli > Bacillales > Bacillaceae_B > Rossellomorea. Next base: position 63,540 of record JBNJJI010000010.1, on the reverse strand, counting down.
ATCCTTTTTAGCGGAGGTTTGCTTATAAATATAGTAGATTTTGCATAGACTATGGTCGAATATCAGAGCTGCAGCAATGCGCTGCTGATTCGAAAAAAGGAGGAAATGAACTTGAGTAAACAAGGCAGAACGAATCTTGAACAAACTTCAGAACAACTGGCTAAACAGCAGGGGAAGAATGATGTCGAATTCAGTACGGATGATTTCCAGGCAGGAAATGGCCAAAGTCAGAGCCAAAAAAAGAGCGGCAGACAAAAAAATAAAAAATAAATGAATACCATTACCTTTGAAGGAAAATCCTATGAGTATGTTAAGGAGGTGTGAAGACATGTCAAGAAGAATTGGAGTGGAAGAATCTCTTCAAAATGTTGTACAAGCACTTCGTGAAAAAGGTCATGATGTCGTGGAATTGAAGCAGGAATCTGATGCACAAGACTGCGACTGCTGTGTACTGACTGGACTGGATTCCAATGTAATGGGAATCGCCAACGTGGTCACACAAGGTTCTGTTATCGAAGCAAACGGCTTAAGTGCCGATGAAGTATGTCAGCAGGTAGAGAGCAAATTGCGATAAAAATTTCAGTGAAAAACGAAATCAAAGGGAGACCTTACATACCCTTTGATTTCGCTTTTTTTATTTCTCTGCCTTATATACATTGGCACTTTGAGGCTCATAGAGCAAACTGCTAAGCATTCTTATTTTTTGACTCAAACCGACAAAGACAGTTGATTCTGCTGTAAAAATTCTTGCAGCAAGTCCGGTGCTGTAAGATACAGAAGTCCGTTGCCTTCTAGTGTTTTAGGATAGCCAAGCGGGATTGTCCGTTTAATGAGCTGAGCATAAATCTCGCATTCGGACAGCTTTCTGTCAAAACTGGATTCTTCCAGAAGTTTCACTAACGCCAGTGCTCCTGAGACATGGGGTGCTGACATGGAAGTACCACTGAATGCAGCAAATTTCCCTCCTGGAATGGTTGATAGTATTTTTTCACCTGGTGCTACGAGATCGACTTCATTATTTGAATTGGTGAAGTAAGAAGAATTTCGTTCAAAGTCGATTGCACCGACTGAAATGACCTCATTATAGCAGGCAGGATAGGAGAACTCATCAGTATCTGCGTTCTCGTCTCCTTCGTTGCCAGCAGCACAGACAACAGAGATATTCTTTGCAACTGCCTGTTTAATCAACTCATGAAGAGGAGGATAATCGGCTGGGCCGCCAAGAGACATAGATATGATGTCCACCCCTTGATCGATGCTATACTGAATTCCATCCACTATCCAATCATATCTTCCGCTGCCTTGTTCTCCTGCTAATACTTTCACAATCAGCAGGCTGGCTTCCGGGGCAACCCCGACAACTCCTGATCCATTTTCGTTCGCGGCAATCGTTCCGGCTACATGTGTACCGTGACCATTGTAATCTGTTACGTTCTCTTCATTCCCTCCATCATCATTGGTGAAGTTACGGGTACCCACAATCCGTCCCTGCAGGTCTTCATGATTAAGATCACAACCCGTATCCAAAACAGCGATCTTAATTCCCTTGCCTTTCGCTGATTTCCAAAGTTTCGGGGCTTGTATCAAGTCGACCCCTGCAGGCATTTCTGAAACAGTTTCCATGATTTCTTCTTTGACATAAGGAATTAATCTTACCGAACCCTTCATAAGCATTCCTCCTAAAAATCAATATAAAAACTGAACTTTCTGAAAATATAACATATATAGGATCATTTTGGAAGAGTGAAAAGTAGTAGTTCGATAGTAGAGTGAGCTAATAGTCATTGAGATTGATTTCTTCAATATAGTTTTATTAAGGTTGTTTCCGCTCCAGGTGCGCTGACTCCGATGGGCTAGGTGCTGGAACTAGATTGGGGGTCTCCCCTGTCCCGCTAATCCCGCAGGAGATCGCACACATTCCTCAACAATCAAAAGAAATTATCTTATATAATGTAATTTGTAAATCAATTTTAATGAGCATGATTGTATATATTGATTAAAACCGGAGGAGATTCTATGATTAAAAGATCAATTACTATCTTTCCAGAGTTTGAAAACGGCAGGCTTATTGAGGGGCTGAGGGCGAAATATGATCCTCTTTATCAACAGCTGTTTTCGCAAAGATTGTGGCTGTTTTGGAAGTAAGGAATTTCCGCTCTAGGCACACGTCTCCAATCCTCCTACGTAAATGGGTGAGGCGGGGAAAAAAGTATTCAAAAGCAATAATCTTTTAGAAAGGCTCTTTTCGTAAACTTTGTTGCTATTTCGATAAAATTCCGAAAAAACACGCCATAGTTCACCAGAAATATCCTTTAAGCAAGATAGAAAAGAGCTACTCTTTCTGTTCAGAGAGAAAAAGCCTAGTATCCAGGGGGAAAATCCGGACCTTGGGATTTTTCCAAAAGCAACAATTTATGCGAAAACAACCTTATAATAACAAAGAGCAGATAGCGTCTTACGTTAAACACACTACCTGCTCCATTTATGGTGATATAGCCAAGTGGTTAAGGCCAAGGTCTGCAAAACCTTTATCCTCGGTTCGAATCCGAGTATCACCTCAAAATAGAAAGAAGAGCTTAGTTATGAAAACCTAAGCTCTCTTTTTTTATACCAATAATCAGGATGATCAAACCGTTAATAAGCGTAATTAAGCCAAAAGTAAAACCAGCTGCACCCCCGCCAATTCCATCACCGATATATATTCCAATAGATATTCCCGTTACTGCTATTACGATAGGCGTTATAAGGAACATAACCAATAGGCCGGATATAATCATACGCTTTTTTTCATCTTTTGATACACGGATAACCACAACATTTAGCAAAATAGTAAAGATAAACATTAATACAATGGACATTTTCTCACTCCTTAATATTGATCAGTTGTTACTCCAAGAGTAGCTGCGTTTACCATTGGTGAATTGCACAACTCAATGACTTTATTGGTTTTTCCTGATATAACGACTCCAATTATCCCGATATTTTCATTTGCAATCTCTCCATTCTCGTCAGAAAGATTAGCAGTAATCTTTTCAGCTAATACATTGTATGATTTACTCTTTTTCAACTCTTTTAGATTACTAATGAACTGTTGAGAACCCCAATTTTTATTATAAATTAGACGAGGGCCAGCAAAATAAGTTTCGTTTATTCCATTAACCAGCCCGTTAGAAGAAGCCTCTGCTTTTATAATACCAAGTAAATTATTCCTTGTTATATTTAAAAGCAACAATCTTTACGAAAAGGGCCTTTAGAAAACAGCCTTATCAATTGATTCCTCCCCATATTACTCTTGTTTTTCCATTCACCAGTGACCTGACTGCAGAACAACTACAGGAACATATGGAGAGTGTGTTATCATACGAAAAGCCGTTCTCTATAACTTTGCAAGGAGTGACTGGGGAGGGAAGTGAGTATCTCTTCTTAAATGTAAAAAAGGGGAATGATGAGATCATCAGGCTTCATGATTTCCTTTACACTGGTCTATTAAAAGAATTCCTATTTCGCGAACTGACTTATGTTCCCCACATAACAGTAGGGCGATTTAATGACACGGGTGCTTTTAAAGCTGCATTAAACGAAACAGCCCAATATACTGAAGAGTTCACCACCATTGTTAACCGTATTGTTGTGGAGAAGATTGAAGAGGGCGGCCGGTCTCATCCGGAGTTTTACTTTGACCTAAGGAATTAATCTCGAAACATCTCAGACAATTGCGTTATAATAGAATGGAAGTCTAGTTACAATTCGAAAGAGAGTGAAAACTATGGGTCGTAAGTGGAATAATATCAAAGAAAAGAAAGCTTCAAAAGATGCAAATACAAGTCGTGTTTATTCTAAATTTGCGAAGGAAATCTATGTTGTCGCCAAGCAGGGAGAGCCGGATCCGGAAGCCAATCAGCCTTTGAAGTTCGTTCTTGAGCGTGCCAAAACATATAATGTACCAAGAAATATCATTGACCGTGCCATTGAAAAAGCGAAGGGCGGAACGGAAGAGAGCTTTGATCAGCTTCGTTATGAAGGCTTCGGACCAAATGGATCGATGATCATTGTCGATGCTTTGACCAACAATGTGAACCGAACAGCTTCTGAAGTCCGTGCAGCTTTCGGTAAAAACGGCGGAAATATGGGTGTAAGCGGTTCTGTTGCTTATATGTTCGATGCAACGGCTGTTGTCGGCATGGAAGGGAAAAGTGCAGAAGAAGCACTGGAAATCCTGATGGACGCTGACGTCGACGCCAGAGATATTCTTGAAGAAGATGGAGCTGTAATCATTTATGCTGAGCCTGATCAATTTCATGCGGTTCAACAAGCTTTTCGGGATGCCGGGGTAACAGATTTCACCGTGGCAGAACTGACGATGCTTGCGCAGAATGACATCAGCCTTCCTGAAGACATTCAAGCTGATTTTGAAAAATTGATTGATGCAATTGAAGATTTAGAAGATGTTCAGCAAGTTTATCATAATGTAGATTTGGGAGAATGATCTTCTCGCATGGCCTTTCCTGTTATGGGGAGGGCTTTTTATGATTTCTCACAGGGGGATTGGGAGGCTTTGGATGTGTATGTTTAGTACAAGTGAGTATTTGTCTTAAAGTAAAATAAGAAGTGTCACACATCAATGAAAAGATATTCGTCTAGCAACCTACTTGCAAATTGGTTGATTTAAGGTAGATAGTGTAGTATTTTACAGCGTTGATTGTTGCTGGGGCGTTCGCCTGGAGCGAAAATCAACTACCCTTTATAAAAGCAGAAACCTATATGGAATAGCGAAAAATTAGTCATAAAAAAAGCAAGCACACAATCCAGCGTGCTTGCTTTTAGGAATTTACAAATCAAGTACTTTCGGCTCTTCACCATTCTTATTCATCAAACGATATTGTGTTGGATGAATCTCCAGGATGATTAATTTCGGGTCTTCCGGTCCTTTGAACCATTTCTTCATTTCATCATTCCAAAGCTTTTCTTTCAGACTTTCATCTTTGCTGATCTGAACTTTTCCTTCCACTTCCACATATGCATCGCCGTAGCCTTCACCTTCATATCCCAGTAATACATGAACATTGGGATTTTGCTCAATTTCATCGGCTTTATGTGTTTCGCTGCTGGTAGGTGTTAAAAGAGTCAGTTCATCATTGAAAAAAGTCATGTATCGAGAATGAGGTTTGTTTCCAACAACAGTAGCCAGCGTTCCAACCATACTGTTATCAAGGACATTCAGAATTTCCTGCTTCAAATCGTTTTGTGACAAAATCTCATCTCCTTTTAATTTGATTCATTAATAATTTTCCTTGAAAGCTGCGTTCATAAACATCTGGATGTGCTAATAAAAGAGGTGCCTTGAAGCAAAAACCTTGTTTCGCCAAAGCACCTTGGAGGATTGTGTTATTGAATTATATTTTTTACTCTGCCCACTTGTCCATCTGCAAGACGGACTTTAATGCCATGAGGGTGTGTCGCAGAGTTCGTGAGGATATCTTTTACAGTTCCCCGAGTAGTTTTTCCACTTCTCTGGTCTTGTTTCAATACGATATCGACTTCGATACCTGGGGTGATGTTGGAGCGCTGTTGACCGTTCATATTATACCCCCGTTCTTTTCTTTTGGTTATTAGGCTTTTTTGTAAGCTGGCTTTTGAGCGGCTGTGTCGATTTTACAAGTTTGTTGGGAGCGGCCCCTGATTGTTGTTTCTTTTGTGCAAGCTTTTCTTTCATTGCTTCTGCAAGGCTGATTTTCTTTTTCTCAGTTGATGACATCTGTCAGTCTCTCCTTCATCTGTTTTTATCTATTATAGATCAAACTGAGGGTTATAGTAAGAGATTCACGCATCTGGGCTTTTTTACATAAGATAGTTGGCAGAAGAAAAACAGGAGGAGTGGTGGAACAATGGCGTATTATTACGGTGTTCAGCAGGGAAAGTACTATGGGTATTATCCTTATAGAAACGTTCCTTCGATTTCCTATGCCGGGATAGAAGGAGGGCCACTGGCTCCAAATTTGAAAGGATATGTCTTTTTCAGAGAAGTGCCGAATGGGACGGAGGTTCATGTAGAGGTGAATGGTCTGCCTGAGTTCAAATCAGCTCAAGGTGACCAGTCCCCGATCGGGCCGCATGGATTTCATCTTCATGAAAATGGCAGTTGTGAAATAGGCGACAATGAGGAGCCTTTCAAAGCAGCGGGAGGACATTGGAATCCAGATGGAGAACTTCATGGAAATCATGCTGGAGATTTTCCTGTTCTTTTTTCCAATAATGGATATGCCAGAATGACCTTCTTTACCAACAGATTCAGGCCCCAGGACGTTGTGGGGAAAGCTGTCATCATTCATCAGAGTCCGGATGATTACCGTTCCCAGCCCTCTGGTGATGCCGGGAAGCGGTTAGCTTGCGGGTTGATTGTGAAGTATCAATAATTTATGAAGTATAGATCTTTCTGTACTTTTTTTTTGTCTAAAAGTATTGATTGATATATAAGAGTTTTTTTGAAATAATTGGTATTAAATAAAGGAGTTGGAGGGAGTAACATGTTCAAAAAAGCTGAATTTCCATTGATTATTTCTTTAGTGGTACTTATTGGGATCCCAGTTTTTTTTCTGTGTATCTCCTTGATTACGGGACAGTGGGGTTACCTATTGTGGAGCCTGCCGCCGTCTTTTCTTGCGGGGTTTACCGGTCTTATGGTTTCCAGGAATAAAACTAGGATGAAGAATGCATAAGCAATTCCTCTACAGTGGATTGCTTTTCTCAAGATGTGATAAGAAGCGTTCTAAACCTTCCTATAAGAAGAAACCCCTGATTTTGAAACTTTCATTGGTGAGTATTCGTATAAAATAGTACAGAGGTTTTTTTACAGAGGATATAAATATGGGAGGACGCTATTTTGAAAAAATTTTTGATCTTCTTGGTCAGCTTTCTTGTATTGTATTTTGTCTTGCAAATCGGATCCGGTTTAGTCCTTACTGCTCTTTATATGCCGGATATTGAGGGGACTTGGGAGACAAGCACTGTTTTATCAAGTGAGGTTGCTTTTGGCGGAGGCTTTACGTACTTCAGTCTTATCTTTCTGCTAACTGCCGCTTTGCTGGCCGCCTTCACTGCTAAAGTTTTTAAAAGAAAGTACTGAGGATACAGGACGCCTTGGTAAATTAAACAGCTCAAAATACAACACACCGTCAGTATAAGGAGAGGGTGTGTTTTAGTTATGTACTGTCTCGCAATTCTACTACCGCTCTGGAGAATTTGGAATAAGGTTAATACTTTGTATCGTCAATCAACCACAAGTACATCCAATGAGGATATTTTAAATTCGTTGAAAAGCACTTTATACAGCATTGTTTTTTAAAATGTGGGATGAGATGTTGTTAAAAAGCATTTTATACAGCATGAATTTCCACTAGTGAGGATAAGATGCAGTAGAAAAGCCCTTTATACTGCATGAACTTACCTTTAGTGAGGAAGAGATGTAGTAGAAAAGCCCTTTATACAGCATGAAATTCCCTTTAGTGAGGATAAGATGCAGTAGAAAAGCCCTTTATACAGCATGAAATAATCTTTAGTGTGGAAGAGATGCAGTAGAAAGGCACTTTATACTGCATGAACTTACCTTTAGTGAGGATAAGATGCAGTAGAAAAGCCAATTATACAGCATGAAATAATCTTTAGTGTGGAAGAGATGCAGTAGAAAAGCCAATTATACAGCATGAACTTACCTTTAGTGTGGAAGAGATGCAGTAGAAAAGCCAATTATACAGCATGAAATAATCTTTAGTGTGGAAGAGATGCAGTAGAAAAGCCCTTTATACAGCATGAAATAATCTTTAGTGTGGAAGAGATGCAGTAGAAAAGCTCTTTATACAGCATGAAATTACCTTTAGTGAGGATAAGATGCAGAAGAAAAGCTCTTTATACAGCATGAAATTACCACTAGTGTGGATAAGATGTAGTAGAAAAGCCTTTTATACAGCATAAAATTACCTTTAGTGTGGAAGAGATGGAGTAGAAAAGCTCTTTAAACTTATGCACACTATTGCCTCTTCCTAGACATGGACAATAAAATAGAAGAGGACTAAACCATTGTCGATTTACCCCTCCCTCATTTAAGTGATTCTCCGTGTTATTTTACAGTAAAAACAATATCATGAACAAACTGATCACAGAGACAGTCACCGATGCCACTCCTCCGGCGATCAGCGGTTTGAATCCGAGTTTGACGAACTGCTTAAGATTCACCTGCAAGCCGACAGCTCCCATTACCATGATGATAATGAATTTTGCGGTGTCTGTCACAGTTTCTTCCACAGTCAAGGGAATGATGCCGAACGAGTTCACGGCACTTACAGCCAAAAACAGAAGGACAAACCAAGGAAAGGCTTTTTTGGCAGCCATTGACCCGCTTTGTTTATCGGTTTTCAAAAGCAGAGGCAGTACCAAAATCACCGGAAGAAGAAACAGCGTTCTTGCCAGTTTAACGGTGGTGGCAACTTGGCCGGCTTCATTTCCGTATACATATCCCACAGCAATAGCCGAAGAAGTATCATGGACCGCTGTTCCCGCCCAAATCCCGAACGAGATTGAATCCAAGTCAAGCATATGCCCAATCACTGGATAAAAGAAAAAGGCAATAAGATTGAAAAAGACAATGATAGAAATCGCGTATGCTGTTTCGTTATCATCAGAATCTATGACCCCTTTAACAGCAGAAATGGCGGTTGCTCCGCAAATGCTTGTGCCGACTCCTATCAGCAAAGAGAGCTTCCGATCCATCTTAAGCAGATTTCCAACCCACACGGTCATAACAATTCCCAGTATCACAGAAACCAAAATAATCCACAGCGACTGACGCCCGATCAGCAGGATATCAGCAAAACTGAGACTGACTCCAAGCATGACCACTGCTGCTTTTAATAGCTTTTTTAAGGTGAAGGAGAGGCCGGGTTGAAAAACGGCATGAACTCCGACTGTATTATTAATAACAATTCCAAGGATAATGGCAAATAAGATACTTCCTAAAAGAGGGAAAATGGTACCAAGATACTTGGCTGCTCCTGCTATAATCAATAATAAAAGAATGCCGCTGCTCCATTGCGGGAGACGGGCAGCACTCTTTTTTTTATATCCGTACTGCAAATGATTCACTGCTCCTCTATGCTGCTAAGCAATTGTCTTTTAAAAAGGCTCTTTTCGTAAACTTTGTTGCTATTTGATACTAATTCCGAAAAAAACTACTATAATTCACCGAAAAAACCTGGTAATCATGAAAAGAAAAGAGCTACTTTCCCCGATTAGAGAGAAATACCCTAGTATCCGGGGATATCCGAAAGCAACAATATATGCGAAAACAGCCTTTAAAAATGAATTCCACTTTAGTATCTTATCAGAAGAGAGGGGAAATTAGTTCAATTTCTTAATATCCTCGATTATTTCGTCAAAAGGAGGAGCACTTACACCTTCGTATTGTTTCAAGACGGTCCCATTTTCACTGATTAAATAAAAAGATGTGCCATGTACAAATTGATTAGATCCTTCGACTTTGGCGGCAGGTGTGTTGAATGAACGGTTGGCGAACAGTTCAATTTCCTCTTGAGTATAGCCCGTAAGAAAATCCCACTGATTCATGTCTGCTTCATAACGCTGGCTGTACTCTGTCAACACTTCGGGTGTGTCGTTCTCTGGATCAATGCTGAAGGAAACAAGCTTCACATCTTCCTCAAGACCAGCTTCTTTCAGCTTCTTTTGTAGATGAGCCATATTCGCTGTCATAGGAAGGCAGACGGTATCGCAATTGGTGAAGATGAAATCAGCAATTGTGATGCTGCCCTTTAGGTCATTCAGTGTGTAAGTCTCTCCATCTTGGTTTACTGCTGAAAATTCTTCTACTTCCATACTCATTGGGAATGTCTTCTCAATATCTTCCTTACTGGAGCAGCCAATTAAAAGGAGTCCAGCAGCAAAGAGGAAAGTGGTCATTTTCATCCATTTCATTATTTGTCCCCCTTAAAAACGGCTGATCCAAATTGAGGATCAGCCGCTTAATATTTTATTGAATGAATTGTTTGTCGATCAAGTCTGTGAATTCCGGTTTTTCTTTTAAAAATTTCAGTTCGTAAGATGAATCAGCAAATGCTTGAACAGCTTCTGAGTCAACTTCATAAGTGAAACCAATTCTTTCCCATGCTCCATCTACAACTGCTCTGTCTAACTCTTGACCTGTAACTTCTTTTACATCGTTAATGGTAATTTCTTTAGCTTCTTCAGGATTTTCGTTAATGAATTGAATTGCTTTTTTATGAGCATTAACAATTTTCTGCATCAATTCAGTGTCTTCTTCAACCATTTTACCTGACGCAGCCATTACAGAAGCAGGAAGGGTTTCACCGAATGATACTTCATCTGCATCGATGATGACTTTTGCACCTGTTTCTTGCTCAAGAACTGCTGCCCAAGGCTCTGGTGCAACAGCAATGTCAATCTTGCCGCTTTCAAACATTGCTTGATATTGTGCGGGGTTACCCGTAATGTGGCGCATTGTACCGCCTATACGTTCAGATGTGATGCCCATGTCTTTCATAAATGTTTCTACTTGCACATCATGAGTACAACCGACAGCAGGAGTAATGAACGTTTTTCCGGCAAAATCTTCAGGAGACTCTATTCCGCTGTCTTTTCTTGCAAGTACTACTGTACCGCCTGTAGATGCTCCGGCAATGATTTTAACATCAGCGCCAGTGGAATAGTTATTCATCGCTGGTCCCGGGCCGACCAGGCCGGCATCAATTTCCCCAGTTTTTAAAGCTGTCATGAAAGCAGCTCCATCGGCGAACGTTTTGTATTCAACTTCCGTGCCGTCTCCAAGCTCTGCTTCTAGGTAACCTTGATCTTTCGCGACCATAGCAGGAACGTGATTGATGTTAGGGAAATAACCGTAGATGACCTTTTCTTTCGTTCCGCCTTCACCAGAAGTATTGGAAGATGTACCGCAGCCTGCAAGAAGGCCGGTAAACGTTAGTAACACTGTAAATAACATTATCATTTTTTTCATGGAAGTTCCTCCTGAATTCAATTTTTAAATATACTTGGAATCTAAGATTGCAGACCCCATCGTTTCAGTACGTTTTTCTCGATGCGGGAGAAAATCAGCTGGTCGACAACTGCACCGATTACACCGATGATGACCATCACTCCGATAACAAGTGACATATCTCCAAAATCTGAAGCGAAACGGAGAGTGTATCCAAGTCCAGGGCCGGTGCTGAGAAGTTCTCCTGCCATTAAGGCTCTCCAGGCAAATGCCCAGGCAAGTCTTGCGCCTGTTACGGCATAAGGGATGGAAGCCGGGAAGGTGACTCGAATGAATAAGTCGAGTCCTTTTGCTCCCATTGTTTGTGCTGCTTTAATGTATAGCGGGGACACATTCTTGATCCCGGTCCGGATATTAAGGGCCATTACGAATGTTCCTCCGAGTACGACAACAAAAATAACAGAAGTTTCATTCATGCCGAACCACATGATGGCCAGCGGAAGCCACACGATACTCGGTACACTTTGGAAAGCAAGAAGCAGAGAACCGAGTGTTTCGTCAGCCGTCTTGGACTTGGCTAGCAGGACACCGATACTGGTTCCGATAGCTAAGGCGATACCAAGGCCGATGATCAAACGCTTGAAACTGGCAAACAAATCATATACAAGCGTCATATCTGAAAAACCGGCTTTCAAGGCCTGAAATACATCAGAAGGCGCAGGAAGAATGATCTTGGCCCACAATTCGAAGTAGGCACCTGCTTCCCACAGCGAAAGAATGATAGCGAAAAATATTAATCTTTTAACTATTGGCTTCATAAGCTAATTCCTCACTGATAACTTTGTCTATTTCTTTCTTAAGATGAACCATGATTTCTTCCTCCAGAGCAATTTTCTCTTCTTTATGCTCTTCGCGGGGGCGGGGGATATCGACCTTGATATCGGCAATGATCGTCCCAGGCCTCGTTCCCATTACAATGATTCGATCCGATAGCTTGATAGACTCAGAGATGCTGTGGGTCACGAAAAGGACCGTCTTCTTAGTCTCCATCCAAATTCGTTCGAGTTGTTCATGCAGGCGGGAGCGTGTCTGCTCATCCAGTGCACCAAAAGGTTCATCCATTAACAGGATCTCTGGATTCATCGCAAGCGCACGGGCAATTGCCACACGCTGCTGCATTCCCCCTGAAAGCTCATGTGGGTAGTGGTGAAGATAGTTGCTCAGCTGTACCATTTTTAAGTATTTCTTTGCCTGTTCTGCGGCGTCTTTTTTGGACATTTCCTTTTTAAGAGGAAATGTGACATTATCCAGAACGTTCAACCAGGGAAACAAGGCGGCTTGCTGAAAAACCATGCCTCTATCTTTGCCAGGTTTTTTAATGGATTTTCCGGCAGCCTCTATAACACCTGAGGAAGCGGCAGTCAATCCGGCAACCATGGAAAGCAGCGTCGATTTACCGCAACCGGAAGGCCCGAGAATCGAAACAAATTCTCCTTTTTCAACCCTCAAGTCAATATCTTTCAAAACGGTAATGGGCTGGCCATCTTTGTCATTGAACTGCTTATTAAGATTTTCTATATTTATAAACATTTATAATCACCTATTCTCATAATTCATATCAAAAAAGTCGGGAATACAGAAGTTAATTATATTCTATTCTACATAATTGTCAAGGGGAGCCTATTTTTGCTTATTCTTAAACTCAAGCGGTGAATCCTGTATAATAGAAGGAACTATGCGAACGTTCGCAAAGGAAAGGATTGTTTCGATTGAGCAAAACATTAGTACTCGCTGAAAAACCATCAGTCGGCAGGGATATCGCTGCTGTACTGAATTGCCATAAAAAAGGAAACGGATATATTGAAGGAGACAACTATATTGTCACTTGGGCGCTCGGCCATCTTGTAACGCTTGCTGAACCGGATGCATACGACAGCAAATACCAGACCTGGAGAATAGAGGACCTGCCAATGCTGCCGGACGAACTGAAGCTGGTGGTTATCAAGAAAACAGGCAGGCAGTTCACTGCCGTCAAAAGCCAGATGGCCCGTAATGATGTGAAAGAAATCGTTATCGCAACAGATGCCGGCCGGGAAGGCGAACTTGTCGCCCGCTGGATTATTGAAAAAGCACGAGTAAACAAACCGATTAAACGTTTATGGATTTCATCTGTAACCGACAAGGCCATCAAAGAAGGATTCAAAAAGCTGAAGAACGGCAAAGAATATGAAAATCTCTATGCTGCAGCCCAAGCCCGCTCGGAAGCCGATTGGTATGTTGGAATGAATGCGACCCGCGCGCTGACAGTGAAGCACAATGCCCAGTTGTCCTGCGGCAGAGTCCAGACGCCGACCCTCGGCATCATTGCACAAAGAGAAGAAGAGATCAAGAACTTCAAGCCGAAGCCGTTCTACGGCCTGAAAGCAAAGAGCCGTGAGTTTGCCCTGACTTGGCAGGATAGCAAAACCAAGGAATATCGTACATTCTCAAAAGACTTTATTGAAAAGGTGTCCGGTAAACTAAAAGGTGAAAAGAAAGCATCAGTGACTTCAGTGGACAAAAAGTTGAAGAAGAGCTTTTCACCGGGACTCTACGATTTAACAGAACTTCAGCGTGATGCTCACAAAATTTTCGGATATTCAGCTAAAGAAACTCTGTCCATCATGCAGAAGCTCTATGAACAGCATAAGCTTTTAACGTATCCGCGTACCGATTCCCGGCACCTTTCCAGTGATATTGTGGACACACTGAAAGACAGAATCCAGGCGGTTTCTATTAAGCCATATAATTTACTTGCCGCAAAAGCAATGAGAAATTCGAGCAAGTTAGGGAAAGCGTTTGTGGATGACAGCAAAGTATCTGACCACCATGCTATCATCCCGACAGAGCAGACCGCGTTTCTTAACTCTTTAAGCGATAAGGAACGAAAAATTTATGACCTTGTGGTAAAAAGGTTCCTTGCAATGTTTCTTCCTCCTTTCCAATATGAGCAGACAACCATTGAAGCAGAGATTGCGGGCGAAACCTTCGTTGCAAAAGGAAAACGGATTATCGAACAAGGTTGGAAAGAGATTTTTGACAGAGAGAGTTCCTCAGAAGATAGTGGGGATGGCTTATCTGACCAAACTCTTCCGAAAATCGAGAAGGGTGACGTCATATCCGTTTCTTCGATCGAGCAAACTTCAGATGTCACACAGCCGCCGGCACGCTTCAATGAAGGTACGCTGCTATCAGCAATGGAAAACCCGAAGAAATATATGGCAGGTGAAAATCAGGATCTGATTAAGACGATCAGTTCTGCGGGAGGACTGGGAACTGTCGCCACCCGTGCGGATATTATTGAGAAGCTTTTCAACTCAGGAGTAATCGAGAATAAAGGGAAGTCGATCATGATAACCTCCAAAGGAAAACAGCTGCTCGATCTTGCTCCCGACGAATTGAAATCCCCCGCTCTAACTGCGGAGTGGGAGCAGAAGCTCGAAGCGATTTCCAAAGGCAAGCTGAATAAAAATGCGTTTATCACTGAAATCAAATCGTATGCTAAACAGTCGGTACATGAAATCAAAAACAGCAACAAGAAATTTGCACACGACAATCTAACAGGCAGCAAATGTCCCGATTGCGGAAACCTCATGCTTGAAGTCAAAAACAAGCACGGCAAAAAACTTGTTTGTAAAGACCGTGAGTGCGGCTACCGCAAAAATGTCAGCAAAAAAACCAACGCCCGCTGCCCGAACTGCCACAAACGCTTGGACCTGCGGGGAGAAGGCGAAGGCCAGACGTTCACATGTGTCTGCGGACATCGTGAAAAACTCTCGACCTTCAATGAAAGAAGGAAAAAAGAGAAAAACAGCAAAGTATCAAAAAGTGATGTTAACAAGTATATAAAGAAACAGGATGACGCCCCAGTTAACACGGCATTGGCCGACGCACTGGCGAAACTGAAATTGGATAAGTAATTGTTTGTATGCCCCAGGCTGCTGCCTGGGGTTTTTATTTGTGAAATCCATTGAGGTTTGCAATCAGCAGTAGGTATTGCAATTTCTGCTGATAAACTGATTCTGCCCGTCACACGAACCAGCTTTTGTTGCTGGTCATATAAGCGATATATTTTAATAGAAGGCACTGTTAAAGAAAATTGTTGTTTTTTCTATGAGTATGCTGACTTCCAGTCCACGTGTGCGACTCCAATTAACTCCGCATAATAGCTGGGGACCATATTAAGACCAAATAAATGAGTGTTTCTTAATAACCTGCCTCGAGAGAACTTCCCTTTTACGTAGGAGGATTGAAGTCGTGCGCCTGGAGCGGAAATCTAATACTTTTCAAAAGCCAAAATTAGTGCGAATAAAGCTTTTAAATAACACCAGCATTTACTAACAGAGTCTAATAGAAAAGAAAATAAGAAAAAGAAGTTTAACCAATTGTCATTTTGTGGTACTTAGAAGAATAGAGATGAAAAGAGTGTAGGGTGAAAGGGGTTTGTTTTAGTGATGATGTGGATATGGATTGCCATTGGTGCTCTAGTACTGCTGGCAGTACTTGAAGAAGTGATTTACTTTGTGTTGAATAAACAGCTAGGCTTGGAAAGAGAGTCAAAGTTAAAGAAACTGGCACGATTATGGCAAAGAGGGACAGCAGTTTTTAAAAGAAAAAAAGAGCATAACAGCCAGTCTGCATAGATAACGCTTGAGATTACATCATCTCAAGCGTTTTTTATTTTTGTAGGGATTTATAAAAACTATCCGGGTGGATGATTTTAATTAAGTTATCCAAGTCCAGCTTCAGCCCCTCAGGGTCAAATGTTTGAGAAAAATAAAAGGAAAGACCGCCTTTTTTCTCTTCGAACATCTGCCTGTCGGTGCTGATCAGGGCGCTTATGCTTTTGTTCTTGACTGACATCTGAAATTCATTCTTGAACTGTTACTTTGTATTCAGCATCAATTTTCTTGTGAAACGAAAAGACTTATGTGCTAATAAAAATTGCGCGGTTCCGCCTAGAAGCAACAGGAAAGCGGATAGCAGAAACAAGGCGGCACCTCCCCATTCAATCAAAATCACGCCTCCAAGAAACGGTCCTGCCATTCTGGAAATATCCCAATGGGTACCATATATAGAGAAGTAGAGCCCGCGTTTATCGGACGGTGCTATCTCGGAAACATGATTGAGCATGCGGTTCAAACCGAGACTTTCTGCCACTGTCACAACCAACTGAGTGAAAATAAGCAGCAGAAGGGACGTTGAAAAACCATATGATAAGGCAGCGACAAAATAGAGGCTGTAGGATAGTATAACAATTTTTTTAAAAGAGTATTTATTGCTCCATTTCACCAGAGGGATTTCGAGCACTATGCACATGACTGCTTTAATGGAAGCAAGCGTAGTCAGAACAACAAGAAAATCAGGGAAAAGATCCTCGAGATAAAGCCTGTAGTTCGTTTCCGATTGAGCATAGAAAAAACTGATCGGCAGACTGAATGCCATCAAGCTCAGTACATAGGAATTATTAGAGATAAAGGATTTCAGATGAAAGCTGCTTGCAGCCTGTTCAATATCCTTGTTTTGTTCAGGCATTGTTTCAGGAAGCTTAAGGTACACGACAGCTAAATAGATGGTTAAAGCTGCTGCCTGCATTCCGAACATGAGAGCTGGATCTTGTGTATACACAAAATAACCGATGACCGGGCCGAGCGCCAATCCGGCTGCTCCCACTGTGTTCAGCAGAGCGAAAACCTCGGACCGCAAAACGTCGTCAATGGAGTCAGCGATCTGGGCGCGCTGTGCGGGGATGTAAACGGAGCGGCCGGCACCATTAATGACATAAAGAAGGGCAAACATCCAGACAGATTCGGCAAAGATGAACCCTGCCATCGCTCCTGCCTGCAGGATAAGACCCGCAACAATGATCTTTTTTCTTCCGAGACGGTCTGTGAGATTCCCGCCTAAGAGGGTGATGACGATTTCTGTTAATGGCTGCAAGCCGACGATAATCATGGGAAGCAGAACGTTGCCATCCAGCTTATCATAAAGATAAATAATCAAGAATGGGGCTAGCATTGAGCCGGTGACGCTCGTCAGCAACTCGCCGAAGACGCGGATCCAGACTAGCCCCGGATAGCGGTTTAATAGAGTTCGAATCATGTTTATCTATCCTTTCTACTATCTTTATTTTATAAAGAAGGAAAAAGGCGAAAAAGGGTAGAAATAGATATGTATACACTTCGCCTTTTAGGAAAGGATTTTATTATGATTACAATAGAACACTATGTGCGCTTATATTTGTCAGTGGATAAGAGGATACATAGGAAACTCGAAGTCTCTCTTCATGCGATTTCCGAGGTCCTGTTTTGCACAACACGGAACTGCAAGCTCACCATACAAAAGTGGGAAAGGGAAGGCTGGGTTAAATGGTCGCCCGGCAGAGGAAGGGGAAATAAATCAACACTGACTTTTTTGAAAGATCCTGTGAATCTCTTAATGGATGAGAGCAGGAGACTTGTGAAAAAAGGGAAACTTGAAGCGGCCCAGAATTTGATTAGTGAATACAGCAAGGAATTTCCCGGTTTGGAAGAGGATTTTGCTGACTGGATTGAAACTTTATTTGGCTACCGAGCAGAATCGGAAAACCGGGATGTGCTGAGGTTGAAATATGGCAAGCAGCCTTTTTCCCCTCTTGACCCAACGCTTGCCAGCCTTCGCTCCGAATGTCATATCCTAAAACATGTGTGTGATACATTAATTTTTTATAATGAAGAAAAAAAACAATTTGAGCCTCGTCTAGCCTTCCACTGGGAACATAATGAGGCAGGAGATCAATGGATATTTTATATCCGCAAAGGCATTAAGTTTCACGACGGAAGCCGCTTGACCTCCCGCGACATCCAGCATACCTTCGAGCGCTTTATGCTTGCTGAGGAAAATCCGTACCGATGGATGCTTCAGGATTTGGAGGAGGCAGTTATCATGGGCGAGCATTCAATTAAACTTCTCCTGAAAAAACCGAACTACCTGCTTCTACACCTATTAAGTGATGAGCATCTATCGATTGTAAGGAAGAGCGAATCAAAGGAAATCTATTTGGATAAGCTCGTCGGGACTGGTCCTTTCCGGCTGGTAAGAAATGACGGTTCAATGTTGATTATGGATGCTAATGAAAGTTATTTCAGGGAGCGGCCATTTTTAGACAGCGTCGAGTTCTGGAACGTTTCAGAGGATCGTGAAGACCGGACTCCTGTAAAAACAGAAATGGAATTTGGAAACTACAGAAACAAAGAAAAGAAAGATGATAACCGAAAAAGAGTGAACCGCATTGAAAAAAATGTTCAATTCCTTTCATTAAATGGCAGAAGGAATGGTCCTTTAAAAGATCCTCTGCTTCGACGCGCAATGAAAGCAATCGCAAACCCGTCCCTTCTTGTTGCTGAACTTGGAGAGTTTCGTCAGCAAAGTGCTGATTTCTTTTTGAGAGATGAAGAGAATTCCCGGGAGGTTGACATTGCAGATCTCCTTTTAAGAAGCTCCTACAAAGGAGAAGAACTTCTATTATATACCTTCCAGGACAGGGATCATGTAGAGGACACAACATGGTTGAAGCAAAAATGCATGGCCTATGGCGTCTTTATAAAAACAGTTTATCTCCCAGCAGAGGAACTGCTGAAAAGCGATACAATGGCTGAAGCAGATATCATCCATGACAGTGCAACGGTCACCGAGCAGGAAGAATTAAGTTTCCTGCAGCTGATTCTAGCTGAAAACAGTCCAATCTGGCAACATCTTTCTGATGAACTCAGGGAGGGCCTTCTCGCTGAAATTGATTTGTTAAAAAGTCTTGCAGACCAGGATGAACGGTTGAAGAGACTCTTTATAATAGAAGAAAAATTGCTGGAAACGTGCCAGCTCCTGCCGCTTTACAAAAATTTATCAGAGCTTGAAAGTGAAGAAGGTATTCAGCAGGCGCTGATTAACTCGCAAGGATGGATCGATTTCTATCGTATTTGGTTTAAAAGGAATTGATTGTTGACCGGGCGTAAGTATACGTCCGGTTTATACTGTATTGGAGGAGAAGAAATGTACCAAAAAAAGAGGAACCCATTGAGAAAATGGTAGGATTACCAAAAAAATATACCTTTATAACAGGTCTGCCACAAGGTAACGGTACAATTTGCTCCATAATAACTACTATCGAAGCAGTAACCAGAATCAATTTGAAATCCCTCCACGCGCTGAAGCCAAACGATATACCAAATAAAAGGATCCTCTCAAAGAAAAGCTTCTTCCATCCAAACCAGCCACACAACCATTCTGATTCATCCACCCAGCCAAATACAAGGCATTATTACAATGCAGCTTTCCTGGTCAATACCTCACCCAGTCTACTAAACGGCAAACAAAATAACCCCAATAACCAAATCATTCTAAAGTGTCTAAAAAAATATAAATTTTCAGAAAATATATTGACTTTTCAGGTATTTCACGTTATCTTTTGAATGTAGATGTATAACAAAATTAATATATTACGAATAAAAAGCGTTATATAAAAATAGAGAATCTTCCAAGTTGAGAGGGTCAGGTCGAAGGAAGGAGGAAATGCTGAGTGATTTTGCATGAAATTGAAACGTGGGACAGGAGTGACACCGAATTAATTCAGCTCGGACGCCTCCAGAAGACGATAGCTAGTGTGTACGCTAATGTCTCATTTTACAAAGAGCAGTTAGATACTAGGGGAATAAAGCCCGAGGATATTAATTCTTTACAGGACATTCAACTTCTTCCGTTCACCACAAAGTCTGATTTGCGAAATCATTATCCATTTGGATTGTTTGCGGTACCGCAAAATGAACTGGTAAGAGTACATGCTTCTTCAGGAACGAGCGGTAAACCGACTGTTGTGGGTTATACGCAAAACGACATTGATATGTGGAGTGAAATCGTTTCCCGTGCAATAGCTGCCGGCGGGGGAAAGCCTGGGGACTTCCTGCACAATGCCTACGGTTATGGATTGTTCACTGGCGGACTTGGCCTTCATTATGGAAGCGAAAGGCTGGGATTGGTGACTGTGCCGGTATCAGGAGGAAATGCGGAGAGGCAGATTACACTGATTGAGGACTTTAAACCAGCTGTTATTTGCGGAACGCCATCCTATATTTTGAATATAGCAGAGAAGATGGAAGAGCAGGGCAAGGATCCAGCCGCAACTTCTGTGAAATATGGAATTTTCGGGGCCGAGCCTTGGTCGGAAAAAATGAGACAGAAGATTGAAGAAAAATGGGATTTAAAAGCCTGCGATATTTATGGATTGAGTGAAGTGGTTGGTCCCGGGGTGGCGATGGAATGCCATGAGGCACAATCGGGATTGCATATCGCGGAAGATCATTTTCTGCCTGAGATCATCGATCCTGTCACATTGGAATCACTGCCCCCAGGGGAAGAAGGGGAACTGGTTTTCACTTCATTGACAAAGGAAGCGTTTCCGATTATCCGGTACAGGACTGGAGATATCGCATCCTTGTCATATGGAAATTGCACTTGCGGCCGTAACACAGTGAAGATGTCCCGGGTCAAGGGCAGGGTGGATGACATGATGATCATCCGGGGAGTCAATGTTTTCCCTTCAGAGGTGGAGCATTATCTGCTCACGATAGAAGAATTATCACCTCACTATCAGATTCATCTAACCAGGCTGGGAACATTGGATTCAGTGGAACTTCATGTGGAAATCAAGGAAGAAATTTTTACTGGCCTGGAACAAAACCTGGAACATGAAAGTATTTTTCTTCTGGCAAAGAAAATTCAGCATATCATGAAAAGCAGCTGTCTGGTGTCAATGGACGTTAAGGTCAAAAGTCCAAAGTCACTTCCGCGATCTGAAGGAAAAGCGGTCAGGGTGCTTGATATGAGAGGGAACGGACTGGGAGTTTAAAATTTTTTAGATTTTAATAGTATAACGACATAAAAGAATAGCGTATTAAATACGTTATCTAAGGAGGTCTTTCTAATGAGTGATACTGCATCATTTGCGGCGTTGACAGAAGAAGAAAAAATGGAACACTTCATGAGGCGTATCGAGGCAGGGGAGAAAATCGAAGCGGATGATTGGATGCCGGACGAGTATAGAAAGGTATTGATCAAATTAATATCCATGCATGGAATCAGCGAAATAATGGGAGCGCTTCCAGAGAAAGAGTGGGTGCCGAAAGCTCCGACTCTGGGCAGGAAGCTCGGCATTATGGCGAAAGTGCAGGACGAAATGGGACATGGACAGCTTCTCCTTCGTGTAGCGGAAGATCTCATGAAGCCTTACGGAAAGACTCGTGAAGAAATCATGCAGGACTTATTTTCAGGAGATTTAAAGTTTCATAATGTCTTCCATATGGAAGCTCCTACCTGGGGAGATGCAGGCCTGATTGGCTGGTTGGTTGATGGCGCCGCCATCATCACACAGACCAATATGCTAGGCGCATCTTATGGGCCATATGCAAGAGCACTAAAGCGAATCTGTGCCGAAGAAGTTTTTCATGCCCAGCATGGTGAAGCGATCATCATGGCATTGGCGGAAGGCACTTCTGAGCAGAAGGCGCTTGTACAAGATGCTGTCGATCGCTGGTGGGAATCTCTCCTCATGTTCTTTGGTCCCGGAAGTGCCTCTACAACCGGCTCATCCAAGCAGGATATCACGATTAAGTATGGTATCCGTACTAAGACCAATGAACAGCTGAGACAGGATTTCTTCACAAAGTATGTTCCAAGAGTCCTATCATTGGGACTGAAGCTGCCGGATGAAACCATGCACTTCGATCAAGAGAAGGAAGAATGGATCTATCAGCAGCCGGATTGGAGCAAGTTTAAGGAGATCGTTAAGAATAACGGTCCAAAATCGCAAGAGAGATTGAACCTAAGAAGAATTTCTTATGAAAATAATGCCTGGGTCCGTGAAGCACTGAGCGGGGATACAGCGGCAGGATAAGGTGGCGGTGACATGTCGGATAAAAGCAGGAATTTTTACCAGGAATATGAAGTATTCAGCAGAAGAACAGATAATGCCCCGATGCAGCATCAGTTCAGCCTGCTGGCACCCAATCAGGAAATCGCGCTTGTAATGGCTCAGGAGAATTTCATGAGAAGAGAACCAGCAACAGATATTTGGGTCGTCAAAAGAAATGACATCAGAAAGATGAATCAAGAGGAAAAAGAATCTCTTCAGCGTCTGGACAACAAGGATTACAGAAATGCTAAAGGCTATGGATACTTGAAGAAAAAGTGGCGCCACTATGAACAGGAGATGCTGGATGAGAAAGAGATTCTATCTTGGGAAGGGAAGGCGAAGAAGTCATGACTGTAAGCAGTGCAGCTGAAGTGAAGGATGAAAAATATAAAACAGCACTGGTTGAACTTTTGTACGGGCTGGCAGATGACGATTTCATCATTGCCTACAGGGGATCCGAATGGCTCGGTCTTGCTCCGCATATCGAAGAGGATGTTGCCTTTTCTTCCATTAACCAGGATACGATGGGGCATGCCACGATGTTTTACAGGCTCCTTGAAGACCTGGGTGAGGGAGAGATGAACAGTCTTGCTCATGCAAGGGGAGCGGGAGAGCGGCGCAACGCCATCATACTAGAAGAAGCAAACGGGTCCGGGACCTATCTGGTGGAACCTGATTACGATTGGGCCTTCGCTGTCGTCAGGAACTATTTTTATGCTCAAGCAAAAAAAATCAAAATCGATTCATTAAAGAATTCTTCGTATCAGCCATTGGCGGATGCGGCAGTCAAGGTAAACATGGAGCTTTACTATCACCTTCTGCACTGGAAAACTTGGTTCTCTCAGCTGATGAACTCAAACAGTGAAGCGAGAAAGCGCATGATGGATGCGGTGGAAAAGACAGCCGCCGACTTCGCTGGAGTTCTTTCCTTGGGAGAACAAGGTGAAGAGATGACGAAGGCAGGATTGATTGAGGGTGAAGAAATGCTGGTCATGCGCTGGAAGAATGCTGTCAAACCAATCTTTGAAACTTGCAATCTTTCACTTCCGGAATTGGATATGAAGAGAGGGAACGGCAGGAACAGAGTGCATACTTCAGACCTGCAGCAGGCCATCGATGTATTAAGCGAAGTCTACAACTCAGATCCGGCAGCAGCCTGGTAAAAGGGAATGATTCAGTTGAGAATAAAAGATGAGCGCATATTGAATATACTTCAGCAGGTAAAGGACCCGGAAATCGATTCGGTCAGCATTGTTGAACTGGGAATGGTTGAGCAAGCTGAGATGAACGAAGGGAAGGCGATGATTAAGCTGCTGCCGACCTTTATGGGATGTCCTGCCTTGGAAATCATCAAAGCAAACGTGGAAAAAGCACTGCTGGCAGATCCTGAGATAACCATGACAGATGTGGACTTTCTTTTCAGCCCTCCATGGACTTCCGACCGAGTGTCGGAGGCAGGAAGGGAAAAACTCAAGGAATTCGGGATAGCGCCGCCGCCGGAAAGACTGGATGACGACGGGGGATGGAAGGTCGATTGTCCGTACTGTAATTCACCATATACCACGATGGAAAACATATTCGGGCCGACAGCCTGCCGCAGCATCCTTTACTGCAAACAATGCAAAAACCCGTTTGAAGCAATGAAACCAATATCTACTATTATGTGAGAGTTGATTTCCGCTCCAGATGTACGACTCCGCGGGGCGGGCGCCCGGCCTCCTCGGCTTCATAAAAAGCGGAAGCGGCCGTTCAGCGACGTACAGATTTTAAGGCTCTCGTATGAGATAAAGGAATCACGAAGAGCGTTAGCGATTCGATGATGACTTATCGCAAGGAGAGAGACTGAAATCTGCTAGTCGCTGGCCGCTGGAGCTGGATTTGCCTGCGGGGTCTCACCTGTCCCGCTAGTCCCGCAGGAGATCGTACATCTTCCGCTCCAATCAACACAGGATGCAGGGTAGTTGCTCAATTAGCTTGAGAAAACAATTAATAAGAACATGAAACGTTCTGAAAATATGCTTCTTAGAACATAAGATATTTTAGAGCATACTGAAGCTGAAACTTAATGTTATTTAAAAATGAGAAAAGGGAGAGATTACAATGGTAAAATTGATCGCACTTTATAAACATCCTGAAAATAAGGAACAATTCGACGAGCATTACTTCAATACACACGCACCTATCACAGCAAAGATTCCTGGACTGAAAGAAATGAAGGTTACTAAAGTCGTCGGCTCTCCAATGGGCGGAGAAGGCAAGTACTACCTGATGTGTGAAATGTTCTATGACAGCCATGAATCATTGAAAGCAGCCATGAAATCTGACGAAGGTAAAGCTTCCGGAAAGGATTTAATGTCTTTTGCCGGTGACCTTGTCACATTGATGATCGGTGAAGAAGTGAATGAGTAAGCACTATGAATATATCAATGTGAGTGTGGAAGACGGCATCGGCTTTGTCCAGCTTAACCGCCCGCAAGTACTCAATGCGATAAACAGGGGAATGGTATCTGAAATACTATCCGCTTTTGAAAGCTTCGATAGAAATCAGGAAGTAAAGGTCATCCTTCTTTCCGGAAAAGGCAGGGCCTTCGCTGCAGGGGCAGATATTGCTGAAATGGCTAATGACAATGCCATCGATTTCGAATTGATGAATCAGTTTGCCGACTGGGACAGGATAGCAGCAGTGAAAAAGCCGATTATCGGAGCGGTTCAAGGTTTTGCGCTTGGCGGAGGTTTCGAGCTTGCCCTATGCTGCGACATGCTGTTTGCTGCTGACGATGCAGAGTTCGGCTTCCCTGAAGTGAGCCTTGCGGTGATGCCAGGTGCAGGCGGAACCCAGAGATTGACGAAGCTGATCGGCAAAACCCGTGCAATGGAATGGCTGATGACAGGTGACAGGATATCCACTGCGGAGGCTCACCGGCTGGGAATCATTAATAGAGTAGTGGCCAGGGAACTTTTATTTGAAGAAACAAAGAAGTTTGCAGGCAGGCTTGCCAAACAGCCTCCGTTATCGATCCGCTTGATAAAAGAGTCAGTTCTGAAGGCTGTCGATTATTCTTTGTATGAAGGTATGCAGTATGAACGTAAAAACTTTAGTTTGCTTTTCGCTTCCGAAGATCAAAAAGAAGGAATGAAGGCATTCATTGAAAAAAGAAAACCGCAGTATAAAGGAAAGTAAAGGAGGCATCACCATGTTTGAGACGATCCTCTATGAAGTCAAGAATGGAGTCGCCTGGATCTCCATGAACCGTCCGGATAAGCTGAATGCTTTCATCGCTAGAATGAATATGGAGATTGCTAAAGCACTGAAACAGTCTTCGAGGGATGAAGCTGTCCGCGCCATTGTGATCACGGGTGAAGGCAGGGCATTTTGTTCAGGACAGGATTTAAGTGAAGTAAGTGAAGACATGGATCACGGAGAAGTCCTGAGAAATCATTATGGTCCGATGGTCAAAGAACTGGCAGCTTGTGAAAAACCGGTCATCGCCGCGGTAAATGGAGTTGCGGCAGGAGCGGGAATGAGTTTGGCGTTGGCCTGTGATTTCCGGCTGCTCTCAGAGAAAGCCAGTTTTGTAGAAGCTTTCATTCACGTCGGACTTATACCGGATTCAGGTAACCTCTACTTTCTGACAAGGCTTGTAGGCCATGCCAAGGCCCTGGAACTGGCTGTGTTCGGTGAAAAAATCTCCGCTGAAAAAGCTGAGAAGCTGGGTCTTGCCAGTAAAGTGATAGGACTTGATGATTGGGAAACCGAAGTGAAGGAGTACGCAGAAAGGCTTGCTAATATGCCGACTAAAGCAATCAGCCTGATTAAAAGATACCTGAATGAAAGCTATCACTGTAGTTTGGAAGAGTATTTAGAAAAAGAAGCTTACGGCCAGAGGATTGCCGGCCAAAGTGAAGACCACCGCGAAGGTGTCGGGGCATTTTTGGAAAAGAGAAAGCCTGTATTCCAAGGCAAATAATATTGAGGAGATGAGAAAATGGCAACTGTAAAAGAGCAAAATTTCGAAGTCCTTGAAACAAAGCGTGAACATTATGGAATGATTATCAATGGAGAAAGAACGGACGGCTCTGGAGAAACATTCACTACATACAACCCGGCAACAGGAGAAGCCATTGCCACTGTAGCAAAAGCAACGACGGAAGATGCAGAACGCGCTGTCCAGGCGGCAAGAGATGCATTCGATAAAGGAAAGTGGAAGAAGTTCCCGGTTAATAAGCGTCAAAGAATCATGATGAAAATTGCTGGTATTATGAGATCACGCTTCAATGAGCTGGTAGCGCTGGAAATTATGGACAGCGGAAAATCCTTGTCAGCGGCACAAGGCCAGGTTATGCAGGCAATCGAAGATTTTGAATTCTACGCAGGTGCCATTGTAGGACACCGCGGAACTGTCAACAATGTGCCTGGCCAGTTCCAGAACGTAGCTGAAAAAGAACCTGTAGGGGTCTGTGCTCAAATAATTCCATGGAATTATCCACTCATGATGGCAGCATGGAAAGTTGCACCTGCCATCGCGGTTGGATGTTCTGTAGTCGTTAAACCTGCATCCCTTACTCCGCTGACAGCCATTGTACTTGGAGAAATCTGTATCGAAGCTGGAGTGCCGCAGGGAGTAGTCAACGTAATCCCTGGATCAGGTTCCACAATCGGAAATTACCTTGTCGAGCATGATCAAGTGGATAAAGTAGCATTCACAGGTTCCACGCCAATCGGTAAAAATATTATGGAAAGAGCATCTCAGACACTTAAGCGTGTAACATTGGAGCTTGGCGGGAAATCCCCGAACATCGTATTCGAAGATGCAGATGTGGACGCAGCTGTTGACGGTTCCCTGTTCGGAATCTTCTATAATACTGGGCAGTCTTGTGAGGCGCGTTCAAGATTATATGTGCATGAGGATATTTACGATGAGTTCATGGAGAAGTTCGTTACTAAGACAAAACAGCTTTCCCTTGGTGACCCGTTTGATAAAGGAACACATATCGGTGCCATCATTGATGACAATCAAGTGAAAACGATTGATGGTTATGTGCAATCTGCCAAAGAAGAAGGAGCGACAATTCTTGCCGGTGGTAAACGCGGGACTGTAGAAGGATTTGAAAACGGCCACTGGTATGAGCCGACCATCATAACAGACGTAAACCATGAAATGAAGGCAGTAAGAGAAGAAATTTTTGGACCTGTCGTTGTCGTTATGAAATTCAGTGACGAAAAAGAAGCAATCAAGCTTGCCAATGATACTGTCTATGGTCTTGGTTCTGCTCTTTGGACAACTGATTATGCAAAAGCGACAAGAGTCTCGAAAGCAATCCAGGCTGGAATTGTCATGATCAACTGTCCATTCTCAGCATTCCCTGGTACTCCGTTCGGGGGCTATAAGCAATCCGGTTTTGGCAGGGAACTTTGTATCGAAACCCTGGATCTGTATACAGAAACGAAGAGTATCATTTCTTACTTTGGCAGCCGTCCATTAAATCCATTCGGCTTGTAAAATGAATCAGCATGCTCGGGACTGCGGGTCTTCCAGTTCACCTGGATAGGCACCAGTCCCTTGATGCTTATATTAATGAAGAAACTCGACTTATGAGGAGGCTGGACGATGAATAAATTAATAGTGATTGGTTCCGGTGTCATGGGCAGGGGGATTGCATACGTAAGTGCGGTCGGCGGATTCCAGACAACACTCGTCGATATTGAACAAAGACAGCTCGACAGTGCGCAGGGAGAACTCTCATCAATTTTTCAAAAAGGAGTCGACCGCGGAAAGCTGTCCCAAGAAGACAGCGCTGCTGCACAGGAAAGATTAACGTTTTCAACGGATATGGCTGAAGCTGTGAAAGATGCAGATCTTGTCATTGAAGCGGTTCCTGAAAAGACAGAAATCAAACGAGCAGTATTTGAAAAAATTGATGAGCATGCCAACCCGTCTTGTTATTTTGCCACAAACACATCAACAATGAGTCCTACTGAAATAGCTTCATTTACCAAACGGCCTGAAAAAGTGATTGCCATGCACTTTTTTAATCCTGTACATAAAATGCCGCTTGTGGAAATTGTCCGCGGGCTGGAAACAAGCGATGAAACGGCACAATTTGTTGAAGCTGCCGCCAAAAAGATGGGCAAAGAAACAGTTGTAATCAATGAGTTTCCCGGTTTTGTCACGAGCCGCATATCTGCTCTTGTCGGCAACGAGGCTTTCTATATGCTGCAGGAAGGTCTCGGGACTCCTGAAGAAATCGATAAAGCCATCAAACTTGGCTTGAATTATCCAATGGGTCCTTTTGAGCTTGGAGATCTGGTCGGGCTCGACGCAAGGCTCAATAACCTGAAGTATCTCCATGAAAAGCTTGGCGAAAAGTACCGCCCGGCTCCGCTGCTGGAGAAGTATGTGAAAGCAGGAAGATTGGGAAGGAAGTCAGGACGAGGGGTATACGACTACACAAACAAATAAAGGAGGGACTTCAATGAGGGAAGTCGTCATTGTCGATGCTGTCCGTACACCTATCGGAAAATACAAAGGCGCTTTGAAAAACATACGTCCCGATGATTTAGGAGCAATCGTCATCAAAGCATTGATGGATAGAAATCCGGAGATGCCTCCAGAGCTGGTAGAAGAAGTCGTCCTGGGGAACGCCAATGGCGCAGGTGAGGACAACCGCAATGTGGCTAGAATGTCCGCCCTGTTGGCAGGCATGCCGGTTGAAACAGGGGGAACGACAATCAACCGGTTATGTGGTTCTGGTCTCGATGCAGTTAATTATGCAGCCAGGGCCATTCTTGCCGGAGAGGGAGATGTCTTTATAGCCGGCGGAACAGAGAGCATGACGAGGGCACCTTTTGTCATGGCTAAACCTGAAAAGGAATTTCCGCGGGGAAATATGGAGATGTTTGACACAACGATTGGCTGGAGATTTGTGAACAGCCGCCTTGCACAGCGATATGGAACGGACAGCATGCCGGAAACTGCTGAAAATGTTGCAAAGCAATTTGCTATTTCAAGAGAGGAACAGGATAAGTTCGCTCTACACAGCCAATTGAAGGCAAAGGAAGCAATGGAAGCAGGGATTTTTCAAGAAGAGATCGTCCCTGTTGTCTTCAAGGATCGCAAAGGCAATGAGATTGTGATAGATAAAGATGAACACCCAAGGCCGGACTCCAGCATGGAAAAGCTCTCCAAGCTGAGACCGCTTTTTGAGGATGGAACTGTGACTGCGGGGAACGCTTCTGGGGTTAATGACGGTGCTTCAGCACTGCTGTTGATGACTGCCGAAAAAGCGAAGGAGCTTGGATTAAATCCCCTGGCTAAGTATGTCGTTTCAGCGACAGCAGGCCTGGAACCTTCTGTCATGGGATTGGGACCGATCCATGCAACAAGTAAGGCATTAAAGCGTGCTCACCTTCATAATGAAGATCTGGGCTTGGTTGAATTGAATGAGGCCTTTGCCTCTCAGTCACTTGCTTGTATCAAAGAGCTGGGGCTTGATTCAGCGCGCGTAAATGTTAATGGAGGAGCAATTGCCTTCGGACATCCTCTTGGGGCAAGCGGGGCAAGGATACTGACGACTCTTTTGTATGAAATGAAGCGGAGGGACGTCAGGTATGGCCTGGCTACTATGTGTATTGGAGTCGGGCAAGGAATTGCCACGATTGTCGAGCGGGTAGAGTAAGTCATTAAGTCAGGCTGCCTCAGCAGCGTGAATGAAAACCATAGCTCGTTGAAAACCAGTCCTGCCCATATAGGAAGGAGATTCCATGGAGACGTATGTCTTTATGGAATTTTTTTAATATAATATTAACGGATTTTTTAAAGAATGAAATTTTCATAAAAGTGTTATAAATCATGCTTTTCATTTAAATAGTTCATTATTCTATGATAGAATAATTCTTAACGTTATTAAGACGTCACAGATATATTATGCTAGCAAAATATCGTGTCAGGAAGTTAGAAAGAGGCGAACAGGTTGAATACAAGATCGATGATTTTCACTTTATATGGAGATTATATACGGCACTATGGTAATAAAATTTGGATTGGTAGCCTGATTAAACTGTTGAGGGAGTTTGGGCATAATGACCAGGCTGTCAGGGCGGCCATTTCCCGGATGAACAAACAGGAATGGGTTCAATCTGAAAAGCAGGGAAACAAGAGTTATTACTCTTTAACAGAACGCGGCTTGAAGCGAATGGAAGAAGCTGCACAGCGTATTTTCAAACTGCAGACAGAGAAATGGGACGGACAGTGGCGGATTCTTATGTATAACATCCCGGAAGAAATCCGAAATGTAAGGGACGAACTTCGAAAAGAACTCGTATGGAGCGGCTTCGGAACCCTCTCCAACAGCTGCTGGATTTCCCCGAACAATCTGGACAAACAGGTCTATGATCTTATAGACAAGTATGATATCAAGCAATATGTTGATTTCTTCATTGCCAAATATGACGGTCCAAATGAAGATCAACGCATCATCAGCAGAAGCTGGGACTTGCAGGAAATCAATGGGCGCTATGCTGAATTCATTTCAGATTACAGCCAAAAGTATATCATTGATAAAAACAAAATTGAAAAAGGCGAAATGACAGAAGCACAATGCTTTGTCGAGAGGACGAAACTGGTCCATGAATACAGAAAGTTCCTATTCGTGGATCCTGGACTTCCCGAAGAACTGCTGCCTGAAAAGTGGCTTGGGGGTCATGCAGCTTCCCTTTTCAGTGATTACTACAAAGTTCTGGCAAAACCCGCATCTCAGTTTTTTGAAGAAGTGTATCAAGAAGGAAATGAAATGACCAACAAAGATCAATCTTACAACATGTTTGATCACCCATTGATTCTGGATTGAAAAGGGGGAAAGAGCAGTGGATAAAGTAACTGAAATTCTTGGAATCTCCTATCCTATTCTGCAAGGAGGAATGGGGAATATCAGCAATGCCCAGCTGACTTCAGCCGTCTCGGAAGCGGGAGGGCTGGGAACCATTGGGGCCGGAACGATGCCCGCAAAAGAAGTGGAAGAAATCATCCTTGAAACAAAGAAGCTGACAGAGAAACCGTTTGCCCTCAACATTCCCATCTCTGTCACCGAACATTTAAAAGAAATGGCAGACCTAGTCTTAAAACATGAGCTTGCTGCTGTCTCTCTTTCTGCTGGTAACCCTGCACCTCTCATCCCTGTTTTTAAAGAAAGAGGAATTAAGGTCATCTGCGTGGTCGCTTCGGCAAAGCAAGCCGTGAAAGCCCAGCAGGCAGGGGCTGATATCATTGTGGCGGAAGGCTATGAAGCGGCCGGAATCAACTCGAGCCTCGAAACGACAACGCTCACATTGATTCCACAGATTTTAGAAGCAGTGGACCTCCCCGTCATAGCTGCCGGAGGGATCGGAAGCGGGCAAGGGCTTGCTGCCATGCTTGCCCTCGGTGCATCAGGGGTTCAAATGGGTACACGGTTGATTGCTACCGTCGAGGCTCCTTTCCATGAAAACTATAAAAATACCTTGCTGGAAGCAGATGATAAGGGAACAGTGATTGTCGGAAGAAGCGTTGGGCGTGTCCGCCGTATCATGAAAACACCCTATGCCGATAAGCTATTGGCTCATGAAAGAGAAGGCATGGATTCAGCGGGCTTTGCGAGGATCACTTCCGAGGATTATCACAGGAAAGGTGCATTGGAAGGCAGGCTGGATGAAGGGTTCATCAATGGCGGACAGGTGAGCAGCTTGATTGCCGATATCCCCACCGTTGCAGAGTTGTTTGAAAGAATGATGAAAGAAGCGAGAGAATGTTTAACTGCTGGAGCGGAAAAACTGGTTTGAAGACGGACAATTTATGTTCGTCTTTTTTGTGTGTGTCTAGGCGTGAAGCTTCTCTGAAAGGGGCATTGCTCAGGACGTATCCTGCAAATGGGGATAAGGGCACCGTAAACGCGGCTGATATCAAGAGATGATGTCCTCAAGAGGCAGACTTGGGTACATGAAAGCGTCGCCACCAAGAGATGATGTTCCCAAGAGGCAGGCTTGGGTACATGAAAGCGTCGACCACCACGAGATGATGTCTCCAAGAAATGAGTCCCGGCTCAGGAAAGCGCCTAAAATCAAGAGATGATGTTCATAATAACAAGCTAACCATTATATTTTCACGAAGCCGAATAAACCTTCTCTTCCCGTCATTATTTTATAGGGAAAAGCATTTATCTAAAAATGAACATAGCTTAAAAGATTGAAACATTATATAATAATATTAATTTTTTAATTTTCCGAATATTGTTGACTTTCTCTTTGCTTCGGTGATACTATAACGTTGTAATTACGAAGATGGCAATTCACATCACACTAAAGCGCTAAAGTGAAAGATCCTGGCGATAGAAGAATGCAAAACGACTATCAACCATTCGCCTTTAGGAAACTTTTTTGATATGGAGGGGTACATGCCCCTGTATATAAATATTCTTGATAGAACAAAGGGGGATTTCAGTTGAGAAAGAGTTTGCTGTTATTAAGTTCTGTTTTAGCAGGGTCACTGATGCTTGCTGGTTGCGGCAGTGATAAGGATGCGGCATCGGGGGATAAAATGTACAAAATCGGGGTCACCCAGATTGTTGAACATCCATCTTTGGATGCAGCGTATGAGGGGTTTAAAAAGGCGCTTGCAGAAAATGGATACAAAGAAGGGGAAAATGTAGAGTTTGACGTTCAGAATGCACAGAACGATCAGAGCAACTCGCAAAGTATTGCCAAAAAATTAGTTGGTGATAAAGTGGACATGATTTTTGCTAACTCGACTCCGAGTGCGCTTCATGTCCTGAATGAAACGAAGGAAATTCCTATTGTGTTTACATCAGTTACAGATCCTGTGGGTGCAGGGCTTGTAGAAGCTTTTGATAAACCGGGCGATAACATTACTGGTACAACGGATACCAACCCAAATGCAATTCCGCAGACAGTGGAATTCATGATTGACGAAGCTGGAGCCAAAACCATAGGAGTCATTTATAACTCAGGCGAACAGAATTCAGAAGTGCAGGTTAAACAAGTCAATGAGATAGCAAAGGAAAAAGGTGCTGAGGTTGTGGAAGTTTCCATCTCGACGTCAGCGGAAGTCAAACAAGCAGCAGAGTCACTTGTAGGCCGTGTAGACGCCATTTATATTCCAAAAGACAATACGGTTGTATCAGCACTTGAATCTGTCATCTCAGTTGCCAATGACAAGGATATTCCGTTGTTTGTAGGAGAATTGGATTCCTTGAAAAAAGGCGGAGTTGCTGCGAGCGGTTTCAGCTATGAGGACCTCGGATATCAAACAGGGCTTATGGCAGTTAAAATTCTAGACGGAGATAAAAAGCCTTCGGAGTTAGATGTTGAGACACCTGAGGATGCTGTTTTAACGTTCAATAAAGCTGCAGCTGAAGAACAAGGCTTGGAAATAAAGGATGAGTGGGCAGACCTGGTAGAGTTCTTAGAATAGGGAAGGGTGATACATCGTGTTTACTGCAATTTTCGGTTCCGTTGAGTCAGGAATCATCTACGCAATCATGGCACTTGGAGTATACCTGTCTTTCCGAATATTGGACTTCCCGGATTTAACGGTTGATGGAAGCTTTGTAACAGGGGCGGCAGTTGCTGCCACCCTTGTTGTAAGCGGAGTGAATCCTTTTGTGGCAACGATAGCTTCTATTGGAGCCGGATTTATAGCCGGGTGTTTAACCGGAATTCTTCATACTTTTGGAAAGATCAATGCTCTGTTATCAGGGATTTTGATGATGATTGCCTTGTATTCAATCAACTTGAGGATTATGGGGAAATCAAATGTTCCATTGTTGAACCAGGACACATCTTTTACCGCGGTGGAAAGCTTCTGGTCCAAGCTGGGAATTGATGCAGCGTTGAATAATATGTTTTCTGCTGTCGGGTTAGTAGGATTTCAGCCGAGTACTTGGGGAATTCTCTTCTTTATGATCGTTGTTACATTCACCATCAAGTTCCTGGCGGACATGTTCCTGCGTACAGAAATCGGACTGGCATTGAGAGCTACCGGTGATAACCAGAGGATGATCCGCAGCTTATCGGCTAATACCAATATCTTGATTATTCTCGGGCTTGGAATCTCGAATGCTATGGTAGCGCTTTCAGGAGCGCTGATCGCTCAATACAGCGGTTTTGCCGATGTTGGAATGGGTATCGGGATGATTATCATCGGACTGGCTTCCGTTATTATCGGTGAGGCGTTATTTGGAACCAAAACGATTGTCAGAACGACCTTGGCCGTGATAGGCGGCGCTATTGTTTACCGAATCGTTGTCAGTTTGGCATTGAGGGTCGAATTTTTAGAAACCGGCGATATGAAAATGATTACGGCAACGATTGTAATTCTTGCCCTGGTAGCGCCGAAAATAATGGATCATTACCGGCAAAAGAAGCGTAAGGCTGCCAAACAAGCTCAGCGTCTGCAGGAGATTGCTTTAACTCCAAAGGGGAAGGATGAGAGCAGTGTTACAATTAAATAGGATCCATAAGATTTTTAATGAAGGCACACCTGATGAAAAGGTGGCTCTCGGCGATGTGAACCTTACAATGAACCCTGGTGATTTTGTAACAGTCATCGGCAGTAACGGGGCAGGTAAGTCCACATTGATGAATATGATATCCGGGGTGCTGACACCCGACACAGGTGAGGTAATAATCGACGACAAAGACGTAACGAAAGTTTCAGAATACAAACGCTCAAAACTAATCGGAAGGGTCTTCCAAGATCCGATGGCAGGAACAGCTCCAACAATGACCATTGAAGAAAATCTGGCAATGGCTTATTCCCGGAATAAGAGCAGGACGCTCAAAAAAGGTGTAACCAAAAAGCGAAAAGAATATTTCAAAGAAGTATTGGAATCGCTGCACCTAAATTTAGAAGATCGCTTAAATGCTAAGGTCGGCCTGCTCTCAGGGGGAGAACGCCAAGCTCTTTCACTCTTGATGGCAACCTTTACGGAACCGTCAATCCTTCTGCTTGATGAACATACGGCTGCGCTGGATCCTTCCCGTGCCGAATTGATCACCAGCCTGACGAAGGAAATCGTCGCAAAATATAACCTGACGACACTGATGGTTACCCATAACATGCAGCAGGCGATCGATTTGGGGAACCGCCTGATCATGATGGACAAAGGCCAGATCATCCTGGAAGTGAATGAAGAGCAGAAGAAAGATTTGACAGTAGAGGGACTTTTAAAAGAGTTTCAAAGAATCAGAGGAACACAAATGGCGAGCGACAAAGCGATACTTGCCTGATGCAAAAAAGGATGGAGGCCCCATCCTTTTTTTGTTTTGAGCGGAAGAATGACGAGTTTCTGTGGACTAGGTGCCGCCCAGTTCAAGCGGGCGGCACCTCGGGGTCAAGTAACCCTCAGAGAATAAAAGGAAAGTGCGCCTTTTTTTCTCTGAGGAACATTTGCCTGTCGGGGCTGTCGGAGGCGCTTGGCTTTAACAAATAGAGGGAGAAATTCCCCTTATTTATTAAATAGGCTTTAAAAATAGCTTAAATAGAGGGAGAAATTCCCTCTATTTGACTCAAACCACTAGAATATAGGTGTTTTTCTTTATATAAGGGGAAAAATTCCCTCTATTCACTAACAAAATGAGTTCCAATCTGCAAATAAGGGGAAAATCTCCCCTTATTTTCCCGCTGGCGGCAGGGATCAAATAGCCCCCAAGAGAATAAAGGGAAAAACCGTCATTCTTTTCTAGAACATTTGCCTGTCGAGGATGTCCAAGGCACTTCCACTTTTGGTCAACTAATCTTCATAAAACAACGAAATAAATGAATAAAGTCCTAAAGAACCTCCCTGATCTTTTGAAAGCATTATCCAACATCAAAGTGGATCTTCCAGAAGTATCTGTTTCTGCCCCCGCGCCCATTCTCCTAAGCAAGATGTCGTGACCTTTAATGTAACTATTTTTGACTTTATTTTATCAAACTAATTTAAATCTTTACAATATATTGACTATTTATTATACAAAATGTTATTATATCGTTGAATAAACGTTATATGTTTTGTGTTGTGACAAGGGGTTAAAGGAGGGGACAATATGAAGAACGGCTTGATGGTCGGACAGACAGCTTCCGTTACCGTCGTAGTGACTCCTGCAATGTTTGCCAGATTCGAAGGGGAAGTTGTTCATCCGGTGTACTCGACTGTATCGATGGTCTATCACATGGAGTGGGCTTCTAGGAAGATCATTCTTCCTTTTCTTGAAAAAGATGAAGAGGGAATGGGAGGAGCAGTTTCCATGAAGCATGTTGCTCCCAGCAAAGAAGGGACAACAGTGATCATAACGGCAACTTTGACCGACCTCCGTGGCAATGTCGTAATGACCAAAGTAGAGGCAAGGAATGAGAATGGTTTGATTGGAATTGGCGAAGTGAAGCAGGTTATCCTTCCAAAACAAAAGATAGAGATGATGGGGAAAATGGGAGAATAAAGCCGATGTATTTTGTCGGTTTTTGAAAGCGGTTTCATACAAAGGGTATAGGAGATGATTTCATGGATATGTTTGAAAAGATTCGCGAGCATGAACAAGTGGTTTTCTGCAATGATGAAGAGACCGGTTTGAAGGCGATCATTGCCATACATAATACGACACTCGGGCCCGCATTAGGCGGCTGCCGGATGAGACCATATAAATCAGTGGACGAAGCATTGGAAGATGTTTTAAGGCTATCCAGAGGAATGACATATAAATGTGCTGCAGCCGACGTTGACTTCGGCGGGGGGAAAGCAGTCATAATCGGCGATCCGCAAAAAGACAAGAACCCTGAATTGTTCCGGGCATTCGGTCAATTCGTAGAATCATTGAATGGCAGATTCTATACAGGAACGGACATGGGGACTACTCCGGAGGATTTTATTTATGCATTGAAAGAGACGAACTGTATCGTCGGAGTTGATGAAGAATACGGCGGAAGCGGCGATTCTTCCATCCCGACTGCTATGGGGGTCATCTACGGCCTGCAAATTACGAACAAGACCATTTGGGGAGAAGAGGACCTGGGAGCAAGAAGCTACGCCATCCAAGGACTTGGAAAAGTCGGCATTAAGGTCGCTGAACGTCTTATGGATGAAGGAGCAAAACTATTTATCGCCGATATCAATCAGCATGCGATCGATGACCTGGTATCCCGTGCAAAAGAAAAAGGGGTAGGCATCAAAGTTGTTTCAGGTGATGAAATTTATTCTGTCGATGCGGATGTTTTCGTGCCTTGCGCAATTGGCGGAATCATCAATGACGAGACGGTTGAAAAGCTGAAAGGGAAAGCTGTCGTGGGATCGGCCAACAACCAGCTGCTTCAAATGAAACATGGTAAAAGGCTCCACGAAAGAGGGATACTGTATGCTCCGGACTATATCGTGAATGCAGGCGGACTTATCCAGGTAGCTGATGAATTATATGAACCTAATAAAGAACGAGTACTGCAGAAGACAAGGACCATCTACAACTCACTGCAGAGAATTTATGCACAGGCAGAAAGAGAAAGTATTACATCTGTGGAAGCTGCGGACCGCTACTGTGAAACTCTTATCCAGACCCGTTCCCGCCGAAACAGCTTTTTCTCTCATATGAAGAGACCAAAGTGGTCGGTGCGTACGTAATAGGAATTTCATTAATGAATCAGAGGTGAAGAGATGGAGAAGCAGTTTCCAATCAATAGAGTGATAGATAACGATGGAATGTTAGTGGGAGAAAGAGACGAGAGAATCACAGAAGAGATGAGCAGGGAATTTTACCGAAACATGATGAGAATTAGAACCTTCGACAAAAAATCCATCAGCTTGCAGAGGCAGGGCCGTATCGGAACCTATGCTCCCTTTGAAGGACAAGAAGCTTCACAGGTTGGAAGTGCGGCGGCACTTGGGCGCGATGACTGGATGTTTCCTTCCTACCGCGATCATGGGGCGGCTATGACTTTTGGACATTCATTGAGAAACATCCTCCTGTTCTGGAAAGGCAGAAATGAAGGGTGCGTCCCTCCGGAAGGAAAGAAAATTTTCCCACCGGGTATTCCAATTGCGACCCAGCTTCCTCATGCAGCCGGAGCAGCTTACGCTGAAATGCGAAAAGGTACTAAAAATGCTGCGATTGTTTACTTTGGAGATGGGGCCACATCTGAAGGTGACTTCCATGAAGGTCTAAATGTCGCCAGCGTCTTGAATGCCCCTGTTGTATTTTTTAATCAGAACAATGGATATGCAATATCAGTACCCGTCAAAAAGCAGATGAAAACCAAGACTATAGCTCAAAAGGCTCTAGCTTATGATATTCCAGGCGTCCGCATCGACGGAAATGACATATTTGCAGTCTACTTTCATACGTTACTAGCTTTGGAGAGAGCAAGAAACGGAGAAGGACCAACTCTAATTGAGGCAGTAACCTGGAGATATGGCGCGCACACCACGGCTGATGATCCAACGAAATACAGAAACCAGGAAGAAAGCGATGAACGCAGAAAGCTTGGCGATCCGCTCGACAGACTTCAGAGATTCATGGATAAACAGGGCTGGTGGGACCAGGAGTGGGCGGATTCTGTGCAAAAAGAATGTGCAGCGGAAATTGATCAAGCTGTTGAAGAATTAGAGAGCTATCCGGAAGCGGATCCTGCTGTCATCTTTGATTATGTATTTGAAAAGCCGACATGGACAATCTCAGAGCAGAAAGATCTGCTGCTCGGACAGCTGCGAGGTGAAGGATGATGAAGACTGCGGTGAAAACGAATCAGATGACAATGGTCGGTGCCATCACGGATGCAATGCGCATCATGCTTAAGGAGAAAGAGAATGTTCTGCTTCTTGGAGAGGATATCGGAAAAAACGGGGGGGTCTTCCGGGCAACGGATGGACTGCAGGAAGAGTTCGGTGAAGACAGGGTCATGGACACTCCTTTAAGTGAAGCAGGTTTCATCGGGGCAGCCATCGGCATGGCGG
Source organism: Bacillota bacterium (assembly GCA_051750065.1). GTDB lineage: Bacteria > Bacillota > Bacilli > Bacillales > Bacillaceae_B > Rossellomorea. The sequence goes on along the minus strand of JBNJJI010000010.1, from coordinate 24,574 downwards.
CAAATGGTTTCATCCCGGTAGCGGAAATTCAATTCCTTGGTTTCATTTACCCTGCCTATGAACAGTTAATGACCCATGCGTCGAGGCTGCGGGCAAGAACACTTGGGCATTTCACCTGTCCGCTTGTAGTCCGTGCCCCTTATGGAGCGGGTGTCCGCGCACCCGAGATTCACTCAGACAGTACGGAAGCGATTTTCACACATATGCCTGGACTGAAGGTCGTCTGCCCTTCAAATCCCTACGATGCAAAAGGTTTGCTGATAGCAGCCATCGAGGATCCGGATCCTGTCCTGTTCCTTGAGCCAATGAGGATTTACCGTGCTGCCAAACAGGAAGTGCCGGAAGAGAAATATTCAATCGAGCTTGGGAAAGGAAAAGTGGTCAAGGAAGGGGAAGATGTGACGATCATCGCCTGGGGAGCCATGGTTCCGGTCGCTTCACAAGCCGCTAAGGAAGCTGAGAGCAAAGGAATCAGCTGTGAGGTAATCGACCTTCGAACACTTTATCCCATCGACAAAGATATCATAGCAGACTCTGTACAGAAGACAGGGAGAACAGTGGTAGTCCACGAAGCGCATGCTACTGGCGGGGTGGGAAATGACGTACTGGCCATCATCAACGATACTTCTTTTCTCTATCAGAAAGCACCTGTTGAGAGAGTGACCGGTTTTGATACACCTGTACCGTATTTCGGCTTTGAAGATTACTATCTGCCAACTAGCGATCGAGTGCTGAAGGCAGTTGAGAAAGCAGCAAAATTTTAGGGGGTGAAGAGGATGGAAGTTAAACTGCATGATATCGGCGAGGGGATGACAGAGGCTCATGTCAGCCATTTCTTCGTAAAAGCCGGTGATTCAGTAAAGGCCGATCAGCCATTGGTAGAAGTGCAGACAGATAAAATGACCGCGGAAATCCCTTCTCCTTCTGCCGGTACGATCAAAGAGATCCTCGTCTCGGAAGGAACGACGATAGAAGTAGGGACGGTCGTCTTAGTGCTGGAAGCAGCCGGAAGCGAACGGAAAAGATCTGAGAAAATACAAAAAGAAAAGAAAGAAACACATGAAACAGTAGCGGCTGGAACGGCTGTTTCCTACCTTCCAAGAAGCAGAAAAAGAATCTTGGCAGCTCCTTATACCCGAAAGATTGCAAGAGAAAAAGGGGTTGATATAAACCAAGTAGAAGGTACAGGTGCTGCCGGCAGGATCACTGATGAAGATGTTTTGAGATTCTTAAAAGGAGGGGAAATATCCCAGCCTGAAACGGACACGGCATCAGAAAACCTCCGGCCTCAAAGCAAGCCGGCGGCCTCTGCTAATAGTGAAAGTATTCCATTCAGGGGAAGGCGTAAGCAAATCGGCATGAAGATGAAGTCTTCCCTGATGACGATTCCTCACTGTACTCATTTCGAGGAAATCGATGTGACGAACCTGATGCAATTAAGAAATCAATTGAAGCAGTCAGATACTAATATTTCTGCCTCTGCCTTTTTTGTAAAAGCCCTTTCGATTGCGTTGAAGGAGTTTCCGATCTTCAATGCTCGAGTAGATGAAGAAAGAGAGCAGATCACCTTCATCAAGGAGCATAATATCGGGGCAGCGACAGATACAGAAGAAGGCCTCATTGTGCCGGTTGTCAAGAACGTGGAAAGCAAGTCGTTAAAGACGATCCATACTGAAATGAAGGCATACACCCTGAAGGCCAGGGAAAATAAACTTGTCGCAAAGGATGTAACAGGAGGAACCTTCACGATTTCCAATGTAGGGCCGATGGGGGGATCCATCGGTGCAACTCCGATCATCAATCATCCTGAAGTGGCTTTGGTCTCTTTTCATAAAACAAAGAAAAGGCCGATGGTCAATGAAAAGGATGAAATCGTGATTAGTTCCATGATGAATATTTCGATGTCATTTGATCACCGGGCAGCTGATGGAGCGACTGCGGTAGCATTCACGAACCGTTTTGCCGAACTGATTGAAAATCCTAATCTTATGATTGTGGAGTTGATGTAAATGGTAGTTGGCGAGTTGGCTGAAGAACGAGAACTGGTCATTATTGGCGGTGGTCCCGGCGGTTATCACGCTGCCATAAGAGCAGCACAACTGGGGTTTTCCGTCCTGCTCGTTGAAAAAGAAGATATGGGCGGTGTGTGCCTGAATAAGGGCTGTATACCATCTAAGGTTTTTACACAGTTAGCCAGGAAGCATAAAGAAATGAGTCACTATCAAAAGATGGGGCTGGACTCAGGAGATGTTTCTGTTAACCTGTCCAAACTTCAAGACTATAAAAACAGTTTAATAGCTCAATTGAAAAAGGGTGTCAGTTCACTTTGCGGGGCAAATAAAGTTGAAATTGTAAAAGGCACGGCATCATTTCTTTCCCAAAATAAAATCGGCGTGGAAAATGGACACAGCTTTACAGTCTATTCTTTCCAGTCCGCGATCATCGCCACTGGTGCTAAAAGAGAAAAGCCTTCTTTTATCCCAGGGTACAGCGAAAGAATAGTAGATGAGTTTTCTATATATGAATTAAGCAGCCTTCCTGAAGAGCTGGCCATTTATGGAAGCAGTTATATTGAACTCGAGGCGGCATCCAGTTTTGCTGCGTTAGGAACCAAGGTGACTCTTGTCCTGGATGGGGAACTTCCATTTGATGATTCGATTAACAAAGAACTAACGAGGGTTTTAAAGAAAATGAAGGTGAAGATGTTGTCGGGCTTTACTCCTGCGGAAGTTGCAGAATTTCAAGGAGGAGTTTCGATTACACTTGAAAAAGAAGGCAGTGACTCTGTGACACTGGAATCCCCTTACTTCTTTACAGCAAGAAAGCTCATGGGCAATGTGGAAGGCTTAGGGGTTGATCGATTGAAGATGAGCCTCACTGAAGATCGTTTCATAGAAATCGATGAAACGTGCAGAACTTCAATACCAGGCATTTATGCTGTGGGTGATGCTGTTAACGGCTCGCCGCTTGCTGTCAAGGCGATCAGGCAGGGAAAAGTGGCGGCGGAAAATGCTGCAGGCTTAGCAGCAGAGTATGATGGAATGCTGCTGCCAGATGTAGCCCAAACCATTCCGCCGGTCGCCTCAATCGGATTGACGGAGAAGGAAGCGGCCGCGGAACATGATATCTCTGTAAGCACCTATCCAATGGGAGGCAACGGTTTCGCCCAGCTTATTGGTGAAAAAGAAGGATTGATAAAGGTTATCTCTGATTCTTCAAGTGATTTGATTCTGGGAATTCACATGATCGGCAGTGGAGCAGTGGAAATGATTTCAGGCTCAGCTGTTGGGATGGAAATGGCCGGAAGAGATGAAGATTTTTCTTATCCCTATTATCCGCATCCAAACACAAGCGAGAGCCTGCAAGAAGCTATGGAAGCATTGAAGGGCAAGGCAGTCCACCTTCCTCCAGTGAAGCAAAAAGAATATTCAGTGTGACTGAAATTATATCTCTCTAATGCCATTAGTTCCAAAAAGCTTCTTCAAAACTAATGAGTCACATGCTGAATGCTTTACTACGGTGATGCGTTTCTGCTTTAACTCCCGCTCTTGAGAAAAGCTGAAACAAAAACTATCATAATATTTAGAATAGTAAAATATAAAAATGGAGGTTGTTATAATGCAAGGTAAAATGGCTGAAACAAATCAAAAAGTAGAAGATTTCTTTCCGGTAAGAGACGTAGACTATCTCGAGTACTATACAGGAAATGCAAAACAAGCCGCCCACTATTTCTGTACAGCATTCGGATTCAAAATGGTTGCCTATTCAGGCCTTGAAACAGGGAACCGTGAAACCGTATCGTATGTCCTTCAGCAGAACAAGGTACGCATGCTGATCACCGGTTCACTTACTGAAAGCTCACGAGTTGCTTCATTTGTAAAGCAGCATGGAGACGGAATCAAGGATATCGCTTTGGCTGTAGATGATGTTGAAAAAGCTTACAGTGAAGCAGTATCTCGGGGAGCCATTGAAATTACACCTCCAATGACACTGACAGATGATAACGGAACCGTGAAAAAAGCCATTATCGGTACATACGGCGATACGATTCATACTCTTGTAGAGCGCAAAGACTACAAGGGAGTGTTCATGCCAGGATTTGAAGCCATGGAAATGAACATTCCATTTAAGGATGCCGGAATCATCGCTGTTGACCATGTGGTAGGAAATGTGGAAAGAATGGAAGAATGGGTTTCCTACTATGAAAAAGTCATGGGCTTCAAAGAAATGAGGCACTTCACAAATGATGACATTAACACTGAGTATTCAGCCCTGATGTCAAAAGTTATGCATAATGGAGGCCGAATCAAATTCCCGATCAATGAACCGGCTGATGGAAAAAGAAAATCCCAAATCCAAGAATACCTTGAATTCTATAACGGACCAGGAGTACAGCATATCGCCATATTGACAGAAGACATAGTCGAGACGATTTCAATTCTGAAGGAGAATGGTGTTGAATTCCTTGATACTCCTGACACTTACTACGATATGCTGTCAGAGCGTGTAGGGGAAATCGATGAAGAGATTTCTAAGATTAAAGAATTGAAGATTCTCGTTGACAGAGATGATGAGGGATACCTGCTGCAAATCTTCACAAAACCGATTGTAGACCGACCGACATTATTCATTGAAGTCATTCAGAGAAAAGGAGCAAGAGGCTTTGGTGAAGGAAACTTCAAGGCACTATTTGAATCGATCGAGCGTGAACAGGAACGCCGGGGCAACTTATAAAATAGCAGCTGAGAAGGCCAGAAACGGTCTCTCATCATAAAGGGATGTCCCCTACAAGGAACGGGAAAACACATCAATCGGCCTTTTAAAATAGGAGACGATGGGTACCTTGGAGGGACTCCCTTTCATTATGGAAGACATTATTATGGCGGGGGTATCTAAATTGAACACCCTGCATACGATGTCCGTCCAATAATAGCTCTGAAGAAAGCGGGGGTCGAAGGTGGCCGTGAAATTTAAAACGAGAAAGAGAGTCGAAGAGATTGCACCTTATGTCCTTGGAAAAAGTATCGCTGAAATCAAACTTGAACTGGGTCTTTCGGAAATACGCAAGCTCTCAGAGAATGAAAATATTTATGGCTGCTCACCCAGCGTAAAGGCGTACCTGAGTACAGGAGGCTCGGATATCTATCTTTATCCGGATGGGATGGCTCAGGAACTGACTGAAAAGACAAGTGAATTCTTGAAAGTGGCACGGGAACAGCTTGTTTTCGGCAATGGCTCGGATGAGGTCATCCGCCTGCTGACGAGAGCGTATATAAGTGAAGGCGATGAAGCTGTGATGGCGGATGTCACATTTCCAAGATATCAGACCAATGTATTTTTAGAAGGCGGAACACCGGTTATTGTTCCTTTGGTAGAAGGCGTTCACAATTTGAAGGGAATGCTGGATAAGATTTCAGACCGGACACGAATGGTGTTTGTCTGCAACCCTAATAATCCTACTGGAACTATTAATGGAAAGCTGGAGCTTTTGAGGTTCTTGGAAGAGGTCCCGCAGGATGTTCTTGTTATTGTTGATGAAGCCTATGTGGAATATGTGACAACAGAAGACTATCTGCATTGCATTCCGCTTCTCCGGCAGTTTGATAATTTGATTGTTTTGAGGACATTTTCAAAAATCTATGGATTAGCAGGGCTGCGAGTTGGTTTTGGCGTAATGAATGAAGAGATTGCAACTCAATTACGGAAAGTCAAAGATGTGTTCAACGTCAGCCGGCTTGCCCAGGGAGCTGCCATAGCCGCAATCGGGGATCAGGAATTCATTGAAGAGTGTGCGAGGATGAACGAAAAAGGAAGAAACTATCTGCAGACTGAATTTAAGAAGATCGGGTTATCCTACTTTCCATCTCAATCCAATTTCATTATGGTGGACTGCGGAATCAGGGGAGACATAGCGGCTGCCGGGCTGCTGAAACATGGAATTATCGTCCGTGCCGGCACCTTGCTCGGCTATCCAACTACAGTAAGGGTAACTATCGGAACAGAAAAGGACAACGAAACATTCATTAGAGGATTGAAGCAGGTCATTGCAGAAGAGAAGGAGGGCTACCATGGAAATTAAACCGGACACGCTCGAGTGGAAAGATGCGTATAAGCTGCTTGTCGGATCGATTGTTCCACGTCCTATTGCCTTTGTCTCGACTCTGGATGAAAACGGAAAAGCCAATCTTGCTCCATTCAGCTTTTTTACAGCTATCAGTGCAGATCCGATGCTGGTCTGCTTTTCGCCGATGAGAAGGGGAACGGATGGCGGCAAGAAAGATACTCTGAACAATATTGAGAGCACCAAGGAATTCGTTATTAATGTCGTGAGCGAAGAGTTTACAGAGCAGATGAATAATACCGCAATTGAATATGAATCAGGTATCGATGAGTTTGAGGAGACTGGTTTGACCAAGCTGGAGTCCGTCATGGTGAAGCCTCCGGGCGTCAAGGAAAGTAAAGTCCAGCTTGAATGTTCCCTTCATCAGGTTCTTCATTTCGGCGAGGGAGCCGGATCAGGAAGCCTGGTCATCGGTAAAGTGGAGTATGTCAGAGTGGCTGACAAACTTTATTTCGACGGTAAAATTGACACTGAGCAATTGAAGCCTGTCGGCAGGATGGCTGGCCAAATGTATACAAAGCCTATGGCAGAGACATTTGAAATGGTCAGGAAAAGGTGAGGCTATGAAATTCATAAGTTATCAAAAAGGAGAAGGTGCGCCCAGACTTGGTTTTCTAAAGGATGAACATACAGTGGTAGATATTCATGAAGCCAGCGATGGAGCCCTGCCAGATAATATCTTATCCTTTTTGGAAAACAGCGAACAGAATTTGAGGGCAGTACAGGAACTGGTAACTGTTGAAAAAGGGAGCTGCCCCTTAGAAGAGGTATCAGCTTTAGCCCCGATTCCACGACCGGTCAGCATTCGTGATTTTTATGCGTTTGAAGAACATGTGAAAACCGCCAGGCAAAACCGGGGATTGGATGTCGTTCCCCAGTGGTATGAAATGCCGGTCTTTTATTTTACCAATCATCTTGCCGTAAAAGGGGATGGAGAAGGAATTCAACGTCCTGCTAACTGCAGCTGGCTGGATTATGAGCTGGAAATTGCCTGTGTAATTGGCAAAGAAGGCCGGAATATCAGCAAAGAAAACGCTGATGAATACATATTCGGCTACTGTATTATGAATGATTGGAGTGCACGGGATCTTCAGAGAGAAGAAATGAAAGTTGGATTAGGACCGGCCAAAGGGAAGGATTTTGCCACCTCCATTGGTCCCTATATCGTGACAAAGGATGAGCTGGAACAGTACCGCAAGGAAGACCGCTACGATTTGAAGATGACAGCCAGGGTGAATGGGCGTGAACTTTCATCCGGAAATTTCAAGAGTATTTTCTATACATTCGCCGAGATGATTGAGAGAGCTTCCGCTGGTGTCACCCTTTATCCAGGAGAGGTGATCGGTTCCGGCACTGTCGGGACAGGATGCATTCTGGAAATTGGTACGGATGTCCATCGCTGGCTTGAGCCTGGGGATACCGTGGAACTTGAAATCACAGGCTTGGGAAAATTGAGGAATGAGATTAAGGAAGGAGGATTTTAATGTATTACCGCACCCTGGGGAAAATCCCTCATAAACGTCATACGATGTTCAAAAAAGAGGATGGAACTCTATTTCGTGAACAAGTGATGGGAACGAAAGGTTTTTCAGGAACTCAGTCGATTCTGTATCATCACCATATGCCGACGGAGGTAGCGAAAGCAGAACTGCTGGGCTCCTATCTGCCGCAATATGAAGAAAATCAAGAATTGAAGCACCGCCATTTACTGACTGATAATGCAGCCAAGTCGGGAGATGCTCTAAAAGGAAGAGAATATTTGCTCGGTAATGAAGACCTGCTCATCGGTACAGTACTGGTTACTGAAAAAATGGAAAGTTACTATCGCAATGGAGATGGAGATGAAATGCTTTATATCCATCGCGGAAAAGGAACGGTTGAAACCATGTTCGGAACATTAACGTACCGTCCTGGGGACTATGTTATCATCCCAATCGGCACCATCTACAGGGTTCTGCCTGAAGAAGATACAAAGATCCTTTTTATCGAATCCTTCAGTCAAATCACGACTCCAAGAAGGTACAGAAATGAATATGGACAGTTGCTGGAACACAGTCCTTTTTGTGAAAGAGACATTCGTGGTCCTGAAAAACTGGAGACATTCAGTGAAAAGGGAGAGTTCGAAGTTATTACCAAATCCAGAGGTTTGTTGAATTCTCATGTATTGAATCATCATCCTCTCGATGTAGTCGGCTGGGATGGTTACCTCTATCCTTGGGTCTTTAATATTGAGGATTTCGAGCCGATCACCGGGCGCGTCCACCAGCCGCCTCCGGTACACCAGACATTCGAGGGGCATAATTTCGTTGTATGTTCCTTTGTGCCCCGCCTGTATGATTATCATCCTGAATCAATTCCGGCGCCTTACTATCACAGCAACGTGAACAGTGATGAACTTCTCTACTATGTAGAAGGAAACTTCATGAGTCGAAAGGGCATCAGCGAAGGGTCGATCACTCTTCATCCAAGCGGCATCCCTCATGGACCGCACCCAGGCACAACCGAAAAGAGTATTGGAAAGAAAGAAACCCTTGAACTTGCTGTCATGATCGACACCTTCCGTCCTCTTAAAATCGTGAAGAAAGCCCAGGATATCGAAGACAAAAACTATATGTACACCTGGATGGAGTAATCCACCGAAGGGACATGATGACGAATCATGTCCCTTTTTCTGTTAATTTAAAGGGATAAAGGATTATTTATTGAATATTGTTAAAGAGCGAATCTACTCAGTGAATGCTGGTTAATACCTATATGTATGTATTCTGTTCTCGGACATAGAGTGCGGCCGATATGAGCGGTCATCAAGTGCACAGTAATCTGGTATCCATGAAATTAAGAGAGTTTAATACTTAAAGGAGTGACAGAATGCTAGGATTTAAAAAAACAGAAGAAATCTATAAAGACAAAACTATAATTGCCACCAATATCGATGTAATCACTATTAATACTTCATCAACAGACGTCACCTTATCCTCTCATGCATCAGAAGAAATCAAAATCCAGTTGAAAGGCGAGATTAGCTCTAAGCTGGAAGACAACCTTCGAATGGATGTGACACAGCGGGAAAACACACTGGATGTAAAAGTAAGAGTAGAACGGAACAACGGTTTTAGTTTTGGAATTGAAATCATCAAGTTGGAGCTTAGTGTTCAGGTTCCCCGTAAAGTATATGAGGAAATTATTGTTGAATCATCCTCAGGAGGTATTGAGGCCGAGGACTTAGAAGGAAAGAAAGTGAAGTTCAAAGCAAGCTCAGGGGAAGTGGATGCAGCTCGTATAAAAGTTCATACTGAATTCAAGAGCAAAACAAACAGCGGCGGAATTGGGCTGAATGAAATTGACGCACCTCTTATCCATGCTAAGGCCAGCAGCGGAACGGTACTGCTGCAGAACCTTAAAGCTGCAGAAATTCATGCTAAAGCTTCTTCAGGAAGAGTGATAGGAAAGAAGTGGATAGGCAATATTACCGCAGAATCAAATTCAGGAGGAATTGATCTTCATTCTGAAAAGCTGACAGGAAATATAGATGCTGAAGCTTCAAGTGGAGATATTATGCTTTACTTTGAAGAGAAACCCGAATCCTTTTCTTTGGATTTTTCAGGAAGTTCTGGAGAAGCTCATCTGGATTTGGACGGTATTCAATTTGAAAAGAAGAAGGATCATCGCATCAAAGGGACAATGGGTGAGGGGAAATATAGTATAAAAGTCAAAACGTCATCAGGAAATTTTGATTTCAGAACATAAAAAAATTTATAGGATTTTAGCAGGAATACCTCAAGTCTTGCTGAATACACTCTACAATACCAAAAAGGGAAATAGCGACAGGAGGATAAGGCTTGGAAAAGATTTCGATCGGGTTATTAGGTTTGGGCACAGTTGGTTCGGGTGTAGTGAAGGTAATACGGGATCATCAGGATAAATTGGTCCACGGTGTAGGGTGTGCCGTTCAGATAAAGAAAATACTCGTGCAGAATACAGCAAAGATTAGGGAAGTTGAAGTAGACCCGAAGCTGATAACGATAGATCCAAAGGAAATTGTGGATGACCCTGAAATTGATATAATCGTGGAAGTCATGGGCGGGGTAGAAGGGACGAGGGAGCTCCTGCTGCAGGCCTTGAAAAGAAAGAAGCATGTGGTGACGGCAAATAAGGACTTAATGGCACTTCACGGACAGGAGTTATTAGAAACTGCTTCGAGAAACGGCTGTGACCTGTTTTATGAAGCAAGCGTGGCAGGTGGAATTCCGATTTTGCGCAGCGTTGCGGATGGTTTTGCCTCGGACCGGATTCATAAGATTATTGGGATTGTCAACGGAACGACAAATTATATCCTGACCAAAATGAGTGATGAAGGAAAGTCTTACGAAGATTCCCTGAAAGAAGCCCAGAAGCTTGGATTTGCAGAGTCAGATCCTGAAGCGGATGTAGAAGGAATTGATGCAGCAAGAAAGATGGCCATTCTATCGACATTAGGGTTTTCGATGAATGTCGGGCTCAGCGATGTCAGATTCAAAGGAATTACCAACGTTTCGCAGCAGGATATCGAGTATGGAAGAAAGCTTGGATATACGATGAAACTTATTGGAGTTGCTGAAAGAGATGGAGACAAGATTGACGTTACTGTACAGCCTGCTCTTGTCTCGGAGTCGCATCCTCTTGCGGCAGTGAAAAACGAAAACAATGCAGTGTATGTCTACGGAGAAGCTGTTGGCGAAACAATGTTTTACGGGCCGGGAGCAGGTAGTCTGCCTACAGCCACTGCTGTTGTTTCTGATTTAGTGGGAGTCATGAGAAACATGAGGCTCGGTGTAAACGGCCACAGTGCATCTTTTCCCCAATTTCCAAAAAAAATGATGGAAGAACATGAGGTGTTTAAGAAGTATTTTCTCAGACTGGTGGTAGAAGACGAAGTGGGCACACTTGCAGAGGTGACTTCACTGTTTTCAAAAGAAGGAATCTCTGTGGAGAAAATCTGGCAAAATCCCACAAGGGGAAGTATTTCAGAAATTGTACTGGTGACGCATAAAGCTTCCAGGAAAAGCTTTCAAGATATCATTGTAAAATTAAACGATTCCATTGTCGTCAAACGTGTAGGAAGTAATTATAGAATCGAGATATAACCCTTTTAAAACCAGTAACCTTACTGGTTTTTTTGTTTTTTAGGAATGGAAAAATCCACCACTTTCAAAACGTTTAACTATGACACAATCTTTATGAAAAAAGCTCTTAAAAAGAATAAAGAGGATAATTGTTGACAAAACAAGAATAAAACAGCAATAATAGGAATAAATACAGAATGAGAAAGGCGGTATTATGATGTTTTCTGAGGAGAGAAGGAAGAAGATTCTTGAAATTCTTGATAGAGAAGGCAGGGTTCTTGTAAAAGAGCTTGCGGAACAATTTCGTGTCTCCATCGATTCGATACGCCGTGATTTATCTATTATGGAAGAGGACCAGCAGTTACAGCGAACTCATGGTGGCGCGATTCCACTTCCTGCAGTCAGGTCGATGCCAAGAGACAATGATGAGAGGTACGGAGAAAGTACAAATTATCAACAAGAAATCGCTGAGAGAGCCGCGGCCTATATCAATCCGGATCAAACAGTATTTATCGGCGGGGCATCCATCCACTATGCAATGCTGCCCTATCTGCCAAAAGATTTCTCTTTTACTGTGGTAACAAATTCTGTTGAAATTGCTTATGAGCTGCGCAAGTTTGAACATATTCATACGTATGTAATTGGTGGAAAAATGAAGGCTTCCGGCAATATAACGGATCCCCTCGCTGCTCAACTTGCCGAGCGTTTTCATTATGATTTGTGCTTTGCCACAGGAGGCGGACTGACAACAAGAGGGCTTAGCACCTCTACTCCTGAAGTGGCGTTGTTTCATGAAAAAGTGTACGAGAACTCCCGCCGGATCATAACACTGGCTGAACATACCAAAGTGGGAGCCGACTTATTTGCTTCCATGTATCCCTTGAAAAAACTGGATATCATTTTAACTGATGCTGCCACCACTTCAGCTCAAGTGGAAGAACTTGAAGCTCATGGGGTCAAAGTTATAAAAGTTCCTAAAAAGTAAGAAGTTCTGATTCTTATTAAGTGAAGTGATACATAATGCTTCACTTTTTTTCTGTACATAAGGCAGTTTGTATAGATTTTCGCTTTCCAGGGTAAGGGATATTTTCTCTCTGAACAGGATATTTCAGGTAAAGAATGGTGATATCGCCAGCAACCGTATAAGGAAAGATCCTTACAAAATGATCTTTTTAAACGACCTTTAAGATAAAGCGTTTGTCCTGTTCGTCTATAAATAGGCAGAATTCTTGATGTGGTTGAATGCCGCTGAGATCCCTAATTTCTTTTGGAATATGAATCGCGCCTTTTTCTGAAATATAACGCTTATTATTTCTGCTGTTTTGTTCTGGTTTCTTGATCACAATTGCTTCCTCGTCATAACAGATCTCCGCCTGCCGCCCGGGAACCAGCCCGAACTGCTTTCTCCATTGATTAGGCAATGTTACGTTACCGGTTTTGCTGAAATCTTTACATTTATATTTTTGCCACATCAGCTTTTCACCTCTTACTATTAAATATCCCGTTTAAGATAAACTAAAACGTTCTATAAATTATGAATTGGGAGACAGACAACATAAATTACTCCAAGTGAGGTATTATAGGTGTATAAAACAACGGATGGCAGGGGAACAAGACATATGGAAGAATCGAAAAAAATCGCAGGGAAAATAGCGATTGTTTATATAGTCATCGGTGCATTGTGGATTATATTTTCCGATATGTTCTCTTTGATTTTTGCCCAGAATGAAATGCGCGTCTACGTCTTTTTTCAAAGATATAAAGGCTGGTTATTCATATTGGTGACCGGACTGCTCATATACTTTCTAGTCTACCAACGAGCTTCCAAGCTGGTTGAGTCTGCTGAGAAACTGAGGAATAAAGAGAAACAGCTTCAAAAGAGCAATCAGCACTACCAATCGTTATTTCGTCATAATCCAGATGCTGTATTCGAACTTACACGAAAGGGAAATTTAGCAGCACTGAATCCAGAAGGAGAGGAAATTATCGGCTGCTCGGTGGATAAATTAGAAGGCAAGCCTCTGGACTTTCTAGTACATCCTGAAGATAGAGAAAATGTAGAGAGGATTTTTAAGAAAACCCTTAAGGGGAAACCTGAAAAATTCGAAATGAAAATACTCGGTAAAGCTGGAAGCAAGCGCCTCCTTCGCTGCACTCTGCTCCCGATCATCGTGGATGAAAAAATTATTGGAGTCTTCGGTATGGCGAGAGACATCACCCATTACAGAGAAAATGAAGAAATGATGATCGCCTCTGAAAAACTTTCAGTCATCGGACAGTTAGCCGCTGCTGTTGCCCATGAAATCAGGAATCCTTTAACCTCATTAAAAGGATTTGTACAATTGATGCAGATAACCAAGAAAGCAGATGATAAGCATCTCAGCATCATGCTGTCAGAGATTGAAAGAATTAATCTTATTTCAGGTGAAATGCTCATACTCGGAAAGCAGCAGGATATTTTATTCGTAAAAGAAGATGTTAACGATACGATCAAACAAGTTATTGTTCTGATGAAAGCGCAAGCCAACCTGAGTAATGTCGAAATGAAGTTCATTCCTTGTAATGGTTCTATGTATGTAAACGCTGATCAAAATCAACTGAAGCAGGTGTTGATTAATATCATTAAAAATGGTGTGGAAGCGATTGAAGAACACGGTTTAGTCAGAGTAGAGACTGTCAAAACTGATCATCACGCCCTAATCAAGATACAGGATACAGGAGCGGGAATGGATCAAGAGCGTATAAACCGCCTTGGGGAACCTTTTTATTCAACAAAAGAAAAAGGAACTGGCCTGGGCCTTGCTGTTTGTAAAAAAATTATTGAACGGCATCAGGGAGAAATCACCTATCAGAGTGAAAAAGGCAAAGGAACAATCGTAACGATTTCCCTGCCGCTGTTCTGATTCAGTTCCTATGGAAAAATACAACCGAAATACAGCTTTTCCATCATACTTCGTGTAGAATGAACTACAGCATCTTTAACAGAGAGAGGAATCAAAGAAATGGACTATTTAACAAAATTAAAACCCTTCCTACAGGGTGCATGGAAACAATCACAATTCACCGAGCTTACGGAAGTTCAAGAAAAAGCACTCCCTATAATTCTTGAAGGAAAAAACCTTGTCTGCGAATCTCCGACAGGTACAGGAAAGACCCTGGCTTACTTACTGCCTGTCCTTAATAGCATAGATGAGAAGAGAATGCAGGCCCAGGCACTTATACTGGCACCCTCACATGAACTTGTCATGCAGATTCATCAGGAAGTGCAGAAATGGACTAAGGATTCTGGAATCAACAGTATTGCACTGATCGGCGGAGCCAATGTTAAAAATCAAGTTGAAAAATTAAAAAAGAAACCAAAGATTATCGTCGGTACCACCGGCAGAATCATGGAATTAATCAAGATGAAAAAGCTGAAAATGCACGAGATCAACACTATAGTCGTGGATGAATTTGACTCCATGATTGGGAAAGAACATATCAACAACATAAGGCAAATTGTTAAAACAACTATGTCAGACAGACAGCTCCTATTCTTTTCGGCTACACTTTCAGATGTTACAGATGAAGTAGCTTCAGAGCTCATGCAGAACTACGAAATAATCACAGTTAATCAAGGTGTCGTATCATCAGCCAAGGTTGATCATGGATATTTAGTGTCCGAGCAAAGAGATAAAATTGAGGTGCTGCGCAAACTTTCAAATGTGAATGATATAAAAGCGCTGGTGTTCTTCAATAGTCTTGAAACATTATCGGAAGTGGAAGAGAAGCTAAAATACCAAAAGACTTCACTGGTTGTGTTGGCAGGAGAATCGAAAAAAATGGAACGGAAGCATTCACTGGATAAATTCCGGGCCGGCAAAGTTCCTATGCTTCTCACTACAGACGTGGCAGCAAGAGGCCTTGACATCAGCGGGGTTACTCATGTAATACACTTCGAATTTCCAACAGATGCAAAACAATATATTCACCGCTCAGGAAGAACAGGGCGGATGGGCGCTTCTGGAACAGTCCTTTCCCTTGTGACAAAAAGAGAGGAAAGCTTTTTGGAGAAGATGGCAAATGAATTGGATCTTAAAGTGGGAAAGAAGCGCATTCATGGAGGCCAAATTTTAGAAGAACAATAAAGAGAGGCTGAAGGAAATCAGTACTGCTTAAGAACTAAAGTCCTTCAAGGCTAATACTAACCCGTTCGGTTGATAGTAAAACAATGTCTTCGTTGCTAAAATAGAATCCTTTTTAACGCATCAAATAACAAAAAGAAGAGCAGATCAAATGGAGAACTTTGGATCTGCTCTTCTTTTTTAGTGTAAGTTCAGAACAATGGAAATGTTAGCTGGATGTCACCATGAGATTGTTCATATGATAATATTTAATTATCGAAATTTTCAAACTAATCATTGGTTGATGTTCCATTATTGGGTAGTTTTAACGGAATATCGGAAACTTAACAAATTCGGCTTTCGTCTAATTCATAAAGGGGGCGTAATAATCAAAAACTGTTTGTATTTAATTATGGTTGTTGTGTTACTTGTAGGATGTTCACTTGACTCTAGGGACTCATCTGTTTATGAGAAGTTAAAAGTGTCACAGGAAGAAGCTGTTCCTGAAAGAACACTTTTAACGAGAGAAGAGATGGACAATAAAACAATGCGATACACTGAGGTCAAGATAGCAGAGGTGGGTGAAGAAGCTGCTAGGTTGGCTGGAGTTTTATCGGTCAAAGGACAAGGAAGACGAGAAGCCCTATATCAAGTTTGAAGAGATGGATTAGAGTTTAAGTTATTCCTTTAAAGAGGAGGGCTCTAATGGAATACCAAAAGATCATCCAAATTAGGTGGTCCTATTTTTATCTTTGGCATTGACTAGTTTTATAAAGGCTCTTTTCGTAAACTTTGTTGCTATTTGATGCTAATTACGAAAAAAATACCATAATTCACCGGAATAACCTGGTAATCCTAAAAAGAAAAGAGCTACTCTCCCCGATTAGAGAGAAATCCCCTAGTATCCGGGGAAAAATCCGGCTCTTGGGATTTTTTCGAAAGCAACAATATATGCGAAAACAGCATTTATAAAAGAAGGTGGTTACTAATTTTCTTACCACCACCTGTATTTGATTGGAGCGGAAGGCGTGCGACCTCCTGCGGGATTAGCGTGACAGGTGAGACCCCGCAAGCGAAGCTGAGGAGGCTCACCGCACGCCCCGCGGAGTCGCGCGCCTGGAGCGGAAATCATTACTAAGAATTTGTTCAAGAATCATAATATTTACGAATACAGCCTTAGTCTTATATTAAACAATCTATTAACATTTCTCCTAACAGTTGTGAATAAATTTATTCATTAATGCTAAAAGGGGTGTTAAAACGGTTGCTAATTTGCATGTTTAAACACTTGTTTATATTTATAGACGTTGTCATAACAACAAAAAGAAGGAGGTGCGAATGCTAATTCCACCTCCAAAATAAGTTATTTTATGTTTTCTCCCGCAAATCCGAACGGGTTAATCAAATACAGCATTGTGAAAAGAAACAAATAAGGCCCAGATTAATTAATGTAATCCGGGCCTGTATTTATCGTTTGCCTTTTTTTGTAACTAATTTGTAAGCCAGGACTATGACTGCAATGATAAGGAGAATATGGATGATACCTCCGGCAATCTCAAACAGAAGACCGAGCACCCAAAGAGCAATTAATATACCGATTATCGTCCAGAGCATATGAAAACCTCCCTTGATAGGTTAAGTATAACTTCCCTCATTTTTAAAATTTTAATCAGAAAGAGTGGGTAAGCACTCGAAATGCTCAAGTGCTTACCCTGATGTTTGATAAAAAATTAAAATTTGTCTGCACGGTCATCCTTTGCTTTCCCAACCGTTTCATGCACCTTTCCCTTTGCTTTATCTACGCTTCCTTCGTGCTGCATGTCAGGGTTATCAGATGCTTTTCCTGTTCTTTCTTTGAGTTCACCCTCAGCTTTTTTTGCGGCGCCTTTGAGTTTGTCTTTCATACCGTTATCATTACTCATGTAAAAATCACCCTTTCGTCGATTTACTATTCTTTTTCCTTTATCGATTATAGTTAAACATAGTACTATACAGGTTAGCTTTTCTAGGAGAAGGGGAATACATATAGAGGATGTTAAAATAGTGAGGTAAAAATGACACTTCGAATTTCTTCGTTGGCTTGCTTTCCGTTCCTCACGTATTAGTAACTTACGTTCCGGTACTCAAAGCTGCGCCGCATTGAACTTCTCGGTCCTTTTTATCCTTCTTTTTGAACACGCATATATAAGACCTTTTTACCTTGCAACGTAAATACTCAGCGTAGTTGTTGAATAGTGTATAACAATAGAGGGTAGCTTCACTTATCCGATAGGGAAGTATTTCTTAACTTGAGGGAATGGTTATATGAAAAAAAGACGACTGGAATTTTTATTTGTTATTATTTTGATTGCGTGTGTATATATTTTTCTTTCCAGCGGATATCATACATACATAAAATTGGCCGCTGCAGCCGTTTATATTGTCATAATCTTGATTAGTGTTCTTTCGCTTATTCTTGAAAATCGATCAGCCCAGCATACCTTATTGTGGATTTACGTACTGGTTTGCTTTCCGGTATTCGGATATTTCTTTTACCTGTATTCAGGGCAATTATATTTAAAAGGCTACCTCTTTCAGAACAAGCGGAGAAATGACCGTGATGAATGGCAGAAACTGCTCAAACGTGAAGATTCCCCGGATCTAGCATTCCTTCAGGATAACCAAAGAAACTTCGCAAGCTTTTCAAATAAAGTGGCGTGGTCTCCCATCAGTACTTCTTCAACCACGAAGATATTGAAAAATGGAGATGAAACTTTTACAGAGATCAAAGAGAGACTGAAGAATGCGGAAACATTTATTCATATGGTCTATTACATTTTCCGCTCTGATCGTCTGGGGAAAGAAATTATTAATATCCTTATCGAGAAAGCCGAAGAGGGTGTCGAGGTTCTGTTCATCTTTGATGCGGTTGGCAGTATGTATCTTTCCTCAAAGGACATACGCGCCATGGAGCAGGCAGGAGTGAAGGTTCAGCCTTTTCTGCCTTTGAAGTATGGCTTTTTTAATCAGAAATTCAATTTTCGTAATCACCGAAAGATCATCGTAATTGATGGCGAAGTCGGATTTGTAGGAGGTTTGAACGTAGGGGTCGAGTATTTGGGAGAGGATGAGAGAATCGGCTTCTGGAGGGATACACATATGATGGTTGAGGGAGGAGCAGTATTTACGCTTCACACAGTATTCCTGCTGGATTGGGAATATGTTTCAGGTGAAATGGTTCTTGAAAAGTACCAAGATCATTCACATATAGCTTCCGAAAAATTGGACGGGGCAGTTCAAGTTGTTGCCAGCGGACCTGATACCCAGCTCGGCATTATGAGTGATTTGTACTATTCGCTGATCTCCTCGGCAACAAAATCGATTTGGATTGCCACTCCTTATTTTGTTCCCACAGAATCTATCAGGACGGCTCTTCGTGTCGCCGCATCTAAAGGTATTGAAGTCAGGATCATGGTTCCGGAAATTAATGACGGCTTCCTGACTCAGTATGCAACAAGGTCATACTTTTCAGAATTGATCCGGTGCGGAGTGGAAATTTATTCTTATAAGAAAGGCTTCATGCATCAGAAAATCATTATTATTGATGGAAATATGGCATCTGTTGGAACTGCCAATATGGACATGAGAAGCTTTCATTTGAATTTCGAGGTGAATGTCTTTCTGATGGGGAACAGTTCAATCCGTGATTTGTCGGCTCACTATGAAGAGGATATGGAGGACAGTGTCAGGATCAGACCTGTGGAGTATTATAAGAGAGGCCTGGTCGATAGAGCGAAAGAATCGTTTGCAAGGCTGTTCTCAGGTGTTTTATAAGAAAAAGCTCAGCAATCACTGCTGAGCTTTTTCTTATATTCCAACGCATTAACGCGTCACCGCGCGAAGAGGGACAGTCCCTTACAGCGCATTAACGCGTCACCGTACGAAGAGGGACAGTCCCTTACAATGCATTAACGCATCACCGCGCAAAGAGGGACAGTCCCTTACAATGCATTAACGCGTCACCGTACGAAGAGGGACAGTCCCTTACAATGCATTAACGCGTCACCGCGCGAAGAGGGACAGTCCCTTACAATGCATTAACGCGTCACCGTACGAAGAGGGACAGTCCCTTACAATGCTTTAACGCGTCACCGCGCGAAGAGGGACAGTCCCTTACAGCGCATTAACGCGTCACCGTACGAAGAGGGACAGTCCCTTACAATGCATTAACGCGTCACCGTACGAAGAGGGACAGTCCCTTACAATGCATTAACGCCTTAACGTACGACAGTTTTTTTGTGGTGCTTTGGACAGATTAGTTGTCCTGTTCGTAGACCACCCTGCCGTCCATTATGGTCAATAGGACTTTGCACTCTTTGATTTCTTCAGGGTCGCATTCGAAGAGGTTCCGGTCCAAAATCGTGATATCTGCCTTCTTTCCAACTTGAAGGGTTCCTAGGTCATTCTCCCGGAAGTTGCCGTAAGCCGGTGATCTTGTATAATGTATAAGTGCTTTTGGAAGACTGATTTTGTGCTGTGGATTCCAGCCTCCGGACGGGCTGCCGTCTTCGTGTTTTCTTGTGACCGCCCGGTAGATTCCCAGCATCGGATTCAGTTCTACAATGGGGTAATCACTGCCGAAAACGAGCTGGGCACCGCTGTTTTCCAATTCACCGATAGGCCATGTGTATGAAAGTCTCTCCGGTCCTAAGCGGTCAATATACTCATGAGATTCCATGGAGCTCGAAGTTAAATGTTCCGGCTGCATTGAAGGAAGTACGCCCAGTTCCGAGAACCTTGGTATATCATCAGGATGAATCACTTCAATATGTTCGATTGTATGCCTGGAGTCCCGCGGGCCATTAACGTTTTGCGCATTTTGGAAGGCATCCAGCCCCAGCCTCACTGCTGCATCGCCGCACGCATGAAGACGCACTCTGTATCCTCTTTTGTCCGCTTCTTCAATCCATTTAAAATAGGTATCTCTAGAATAAATAGTTCCTCCTTTTGTGGAAGGTCGGTCAGAATAGGGTTCCAAAAGATAACCTGTATAAGTTAACGGAACTCCATCAATAAATTGTTTGAGTCCGGAAAATTGAATCTTGTCAGAATGAAAGCTTTCATAATAGGGTAGATTCTCAAACTCTCCGTCGAGAGGGGCCAGAAAGTGGATGCGCACGGTAAGCTTCCCTTCTTCCTCAAATCTCTTGTATTCTTCAAGATCTCCAAGTGTAAAACCTGGAAGAGGAAGCATATCCGAAATCGACGTAATTCCGTATTTTCCTGCTTTCTCTAAAAAAGATTTCATCAGCCTGTTCTTTTTACCAGGAGGAAGATCGAAGGCTTTCAATGCTAATCCGACAGCTGTTTCATATAAAAATCCTGTAGGCTTTCCGTCACGATCCCTTTCTATTACACCGAATGGAGGCTCCGTGGTTGTTTCATCGATACCGAGCACTTCCAATGCCTTTGTATTCAACCAGGCACTATGCGCTTCTTCATTCAAAAGAAAGACAGGCCGGTCGGTTATAAACCGATCCAGTGAATGGCGTGTAGGGGGCTTTTGGCCGGGCCACCTGACATGGTGCCAGCCGAAACCGAGCACCCATGGGTCGTTAGGATTTTCTTCTGCAAATTTTGTGATCTTTTCGACTGCTTCTTCCTCGGTTCCGCAAAAGGTGAGGGATGCATATTCCTGAAACATTGCCCCCAGCCATAAATGAACATGAAAGTCATGAAAACCAGGAGTAACAAGTTTTCCGTGTGCTGAAATTTCTTTTGTATGAAAGCTCTTATATAGTTTCATTTCTTCTTCTGTTCCCATTGCCAGGATTCTGTCGCCTTTAACCGCGATAGCCCCTTGTATTGGTTCTTCTCTGTCACCTGTGAAAATTGAATCGCTTTTAATGATAATATCCGCTGTTTGTCTTTTCAAAGTACATTTCTCCTTGCTCTGAAATAGTAAGAATATTATGGAAAGCACTTACGCCCCATGTTACTATAAAATGGCTGCTATTTGAATAGAAAGGCCATGGATCTGTTAATGCCGAAAATAACTTTGTGATGGAAAGCTTCAATAGGATAACGAGTTTGCACAAAAAATAAACTTGTTTCACCGGAGCACAGGCTGTCTATTTGGGACATTCCAAAGAAACTGAACGCTTAAAGTATGTTTAGAGGGTTAGCCTAATGCTCCATATCACGGATATTTTAGGTGATTTTCATGCTGTACAAAGTTCTTAGTGACCGAGTTCCTTGATTCAGTCGTTTGCAGGCAGTAGTCTTAATGTGAATGAAGAAATCATTAAAAGAAGAAGTAACCTCAATAGAGATAAATATAAAGGAAGCATAAAAGGAGGTAGTTCGTGATGAAAGTGGTAAGAGCAGAAATTCAGCATCTCGACCTAGTTGCAGAAGTGTTTAATCAGTATCGTGTATTCTATGGTCAGCCCCAAGATTTAGAGAGCTGCAGGGAGTTTTTAAGAGAACGGATGAACCAAAATGAATCTATCATTTTTCTAGCGGTTGAAGGGGAGGAGAAGATGGAGCCGCTGGGCTTCACCCAGTTATATCCGATTTTTTCATCTGTATCCTTGAGAAGTCATTGGCTTTTGAATGACTTGTTTGTAACAGAAAAAGCAAGACGCAGAGGGATTGGAGAAGAACTACTGCAGCATGCAAAACAACTGGCAGAATCCACTGGGGCAAAGGGAGTAACCTTGGAAACCGCCCATGACAATTACAATGCTCAAAAACTTTATGAAAAGTTCGGGTTCGTGAAGCATACGGAGTTTCATTATACTTACAGTCTGTAAGTTTGTTCAGAGTTTGACAGTCTCAAACACACTTCTCATCGAAATCTCTAAGAGTATTGTAGAGATCCACCTAAGGCTTGGTTGATCTTTTAAAGAATTTAAAAACGTTCTAGAGAAGCTCAAAGAAGAAGAGAAAGGTCGTCAAGGAGTGCTCTAGAGGCCCATGAATGTCAGAAAAAGAAGAGAGAGGTTGTCAAGAAGTGCTCTAAGAGACATAAGTACCTACATAAAAAAGCGCAGCACACTATAAAATTAGCGCTGCGCTTTTTAATATTATTGGAGGTTGTTGGTCCTGGCACTTTCAATAGGTGTATATGAAATAGGCTTTTCTCTAAAGATTGCTGTTTTTTAACCAGTTGATTGTAGTGGAAGGTATACGACCTCCTGCAGGACTAGCAAGCAGGAGGAGTCAGTCCATTCCTCACGCCGATGAGCTGGGCCTTTCTCCTTTTTACAGATTCGCTTTTCGTGATTCTGTTATCTCATTGGATAGCCCTGCAATCTGTACATACCCTGAATGGGCTTCTGTTTTTCAGTTCGACGACTGCCCCCAGATTGTACTTGGAGCAGAAATTAACTATTTTTTGAAGAGCAACAATATTTATGAAAACAGCCTAAAATACCGGGGTATACCAGACCGGTCAGCGAGAATTAAAACACCTTCGTAGTCCATGATTCACAGTTCCACAGATCTGTAGCGATATCCTGATAGAATTCAGGTTCATGCGAAATGAGGAGGATGCTTCCTTTGTATTCTTGAAGTGCTCTTTTAAGTTCAGCTTTTGCCTCTACATCCAGATGGTTGGTCGGCTCGTCAAAAACCAAGATGTTGGTTTCTTTGTTGATCAATTTGCACAATCTGACTTTCGCTTTTTCACCACCGCTCAGTACTTCTACTTTGCTTTCGATATGTTTCGTCATCAAGCCGCATTTAGCAAGGGCAGCCCTTACTTCGTATTGAGTGAAGGATGGGAATTCGCTCCAAACTTCTTCGATGCAGGTATTATAGTTGGCCTTTTTGATTTCCTGTTCGAAGTAGCCGATGTGTAAATGTTCTCCGAGATCAACTTCTCCGGATACCGGTTTGATTTCGCCGAGAATGCTTCTGAGCAAGGTAGTTTTTCCGATACCATTAGCTCCGTAAAGGGCGATTTTCTGGCCTCGTTCCATTCGCAGGTTCAGAGGCTTGGACAGCGGTTCGTCATAACCAATTACAAGATCCTTAGCTTCAAATATCAATTTGCCTGATGTTCTGGCAGGTTTGAAGTGAAACTCAGGCTTCGGTCTCTCCTCGGCAAGTTCGATGATGTCCATTTTATCCAATTTCTTTTGACGGGACATGGCCATGTTCCTTGTGGAAACTCTGGCTTTATTTCGTGCAACGAAATCCTTCAGCTCAGAGATTTCCTGCTGCTGTTTTTTATAAGCCGATTGAAGCTGTTGACGTTTCATTTCATAAACTTTTTGGAAATCATCATAATCACCGGCATAACGGGTAATTCCTTGATTTTCCATGTGATAGATAAGATTAATAACACTGTTCAGGAATGGTATGTCATGGGAAATGAGGATGAACGCATTCTCATATTCCTGCAGATATCTCTTCAGCCAGACAATATGCTGTTCATCAAGGTAGTTGGTAGGCTCATCAAGCAGTAAGATATCAGGCTTCTCTAACAGAAGTTTAGCGAGCAGGATCTTCGTTCTTTGTCCTCCGCTCAGATCCTGGACTTCCCGGTCGAGACCGATTTCATCCAGTCCAAGACCGCGGGCAATTTCTTCGACTTTAGCATCTATAATGTAAAAATCATTGTTTGTAAGTGCATCTTGAAGTGTTCCGGTTTCTTCGAGAAGTTTTTCGAGTTTTTCCGGGGAAACCTCCCCCATTTTGGCAAAAAGTTCATTCATTTCTGTTTCCATATCGAATAAATATTGAAAAGCAGTCTTAAGAACATCTCTGATCGTCATTCCTTTTTCAAGGGAGGTATGCTGATCAAGATATCCGACTCGAACACGCTTTGCCCATTGTACTTTACCTTCATCAGGCTCCAGCTTACGGGTAATGATATTCATGAAAGTGGACTTTCCTTCTCCATTCGCACCGATAAGCCCGATGTGTTCTCCTTTTAGCAGACGAAAGGATACGTCATTGAAAATAGCTCTGTCACCAAAGCCATGACTTAAATTATTTACTGATAATATACTCATTTGGAAACACCTTTTCTATTGAATTCTTAGGATCTCATTTCATTATAAAGGTGTTAAAAGCACATTAATAGTATATGGAAAAAATTAATGTGAACAAACCCGGCATATGAGACAAAAAATGCTGCCTGAAATGATTTTATCTAAAACTGGCGAGAAAACTTCCCTCTTCAAGCGTGTGAAGGGCATAGCCCAACGGTAAGGGGGAGATGAATCGCCTGCTTTTGGTCTCTACTAAAAAAAGCTTTA
>JBNJJI010000009.1:0-192466 GCA_051750065.1 Bacillota bacterium | reverse complement strand
GCTCACCGCCCGCCCCGCGGTGTCGTGCGCCCTTCGCTGCAATCCCTTACTTTCAAAGCAGCCACAATCTTTACGAAAAGAGCGTTTCGAAAACAACAATTAGAGCGGAAACATCCTAAAATAAACACCTAATAGAACATACAGCAATGTTTTTTATTGAGTTAATAATACAAATAAGCTAACATGAATGGAGAAGTATAAATATACAGCAGTTACTGAGTTAGAGGTGTGGGTAATTATGATGAACAAAGGGCAAAGGTTAATAAAAATCAGGGAACTCATTTCCAATCATGATATTGAGACTCAGGATGAACTTGTCGACAGATTGAAGAATGCCAATTTCAATGTGACACAAGCTACTGTCTCCCGTGATATAAAAGAACTGCACCTTGTCAAGGTTCCTCTGATGGACGGACGCTATAAATATAGCCTGCCGGCTGATCAGAGATTCAATCCACTGCAGAAATTGAAGAGGACATTGACTGATGCATTTGTAAAAATTGATTCCGCTGGACATTTACTTGTTATGAAAACGCTGCCAGGAAATGCAAATGCAATTGGTGCTCTTATCGATAATCTTGATTGGGAAGAGATATTAGGAACCATTTGCGGTGATGATACATGTCTAATCATCTGTAAGACAGAAAGAGATACAGAAAAAATATCACAGCAATTTCTTGATATGCTTTAATTGAGGTGAATCAGTATTGTTACAGGAACTTTCCATAAAAAACTTCGCAATTATTGACGAACTAACAGTCTCCATCGAAGAGGGCTTGACGGTGCTTACTGGAGAGACGGGCGCCGGGAAATCGATCATCATTGATGCTGTCCACTTGCTTGTGGGCGGAAGGGGCTCTTCTGAGTTTGTCAGACATGGTGAAAAAAAGGCTGAAATAGAAGGGTTATTTATCTTGGAAAATGAAAGGCATCCTTGCTATAAGAAAGCAGCAGAATTCGGCATAGACGTAGAAGAAGGCATGATAATCCTCAGAAGGGACATTTCTGCCCAAGGTAAAAGCGTCTGCAGGATAAACGGAAAGCTGGTAACCATTGCGATCTTAAGGGAGCTTGGTTCAACTCTTATAGACATCCACGGCCAGCATGAACACCAGGAATTGATGAATGAAAATCTTCATCTAACTTTGCTGGATCAGTTTGCTTCAACTCAACTTAAAACATCTCTTCATAACTATAAAGAGGTGTTTAAAGAGTTCGAAGCTGTTCAAAATCGTTTGAAGAAATACAACGAGAGTGAACAAGAAATGGCCCACAGGCTTGATTTGATACAATTCCAGCTGTCTGAAATTGAAAATGCCGCTCTTGAGCCAGGAGAAGATGAAACCCTTTTAGAAGAGAAGAATAAGCTTATGAATTTTGAAAAACTCTTTCAGTCTCTTCAGAATTGCTACAATAGCATTCAGGGAGAGGGACGAGGATTAGACTGGACTGGACTGGCCATGAGCCACATAGAAGGTGCTGTAGAGATCGACTCAAAATACGACAGCCTTATGGAATCCATCTCCAACAGTTTTTACTTGCTTGAAGAAGCTGCGGGCACCGTTCGGTCAGAATTGGATGAGCTGGAATTTGAACCGGACAGGCTGAACGTGATTGAAAGCCGCCTCAATGAAATCAATACACTCAAAAGAAAATATGGATCATCCATTGAAGAGGTTTTGGAATACAGTTCTGCCATTGAGGAAGAAATCGAATCGGTGACGAATAAAGATGCTTTCGTTCAGGATTTAGAGAAAAAGCTTAAATCGCTGGAACAGGATCTGTATTTAGAGGCTGAGCAGCTTTCTTCTATTCGTAAAAAAGCAGCAAAAAGGCTGACAGCAAAAATTCATGAACAATTGAAGGAACTCTATATGGATAAAACGACTTTTGAAGTGCGTTTTTTACAAGAGCCTTCTAAATCCACTAAGTTTAAATACAGAAAAGATGGAGCAGACTCCATAGAATTTTATATTTCCACCAATCCAGGTGAACCGTTGAAGCCTCTTTCAAAAGTCGCTTCAGGGGGAGAGTTATCGAGGGTAATGCTTGCATTGAAAACGATCTTTTCGAAACATCAAGGTATCACTTCCATCATTTTTGATGAAGTTGATACAGGAGTCAGCGGCCGTGTTGCACAGGCAATTGCTGAAAAGATTTATCAAGTCTCAACAAATTCACAGGTTATGTGTATTTCCCACCTGCCACAGGTAGCAGCAATGGCCGACTCTCATCTTTATATTGCCAAAAAATCATATGGAGGGCGGACCAGTACTTCCGTCACTTCGCTAAGTATAGAAGAAAAGATTCGTGAAATTGGACGGATGATCTCTGGCGTGGAGATTACCGATCTGACAAGGGAGCATGCCAAAGAGCTGCTTGGTCTCGCGAAATCAATTAAAAGTAAATAAATGAGAAGCTTCAGAACCTAAATGGTTTTGAAGCTTTTTTGTTTTATTCTGTATAATCTTCCGGAGACTGAGTTACTTTAATTGTATTATGTCAGTTGCGGGAAAAACTATTCACTTTTTACTGCATTCCCACTGCTATCCAAAATGGGTATCTTTTTTTCCTGAACGCTAGTTATAAATGTTAAGGTTCAAGGCAAAATTAAGACTGTAGCCAAGAAGAAAGTGTGTGGATTAGAAGCGAGGAGAGTGAAAAAATGAATTCAGATATACTGAGGAAATTGATTGGTGGAATTCTCCTTGTTTCACTTTGCTTCATAGGATTTTTGAAACCTGTTCAAGAATATATTCAAATCCCCAATAAACTAGTCATGATGCAGGGTGAAGAAGTTACTCTTCCGAAAGCGGCACCGGTATCGGCAATCTCAGCTTCCCAATCGAAATTGGCACTTACGGATGCAAATGAAGCTTTGACGATACAGGGTGAAGAAGCTGGTAAAGAAGAAGTTCTCCTTGAACTTGCGGGTGTTCCGATAAAGAAGGTTGATGTGGAAGTCATCAAGGACTTTAAAGTCATTCCGGGCGGGCAGTCCATTGGAGTGAAACTGAATACCCTTGGTGTGCTTGTAGTAGGTCATCATTTGGTGCAGACATCAGACGGCAAGGTATCCCCTGGTGAGAAGGCGGGAATACAAGTCGGAGACATGATCACAGAAATAAACGGAACGAAGATTGAAAAGCTTGCAGATGTGGCACCTTTCGTTCAAGAAGCCGGTGAAAGAAAAGATGCTCTTAATGTTGTCTTAAGAAGGGATAACGAAAACATTAAAACAAAACTTAATCCAATAAAGGACGATAATGAAAAATCCTACAAACTTGGATTATACATTCGTGATGCTGCAGCAGGAATTGGCACAATGACGTTTTACGATCCAGCATCCAAAAAGTATGGTGCTTTGGGTCATGTAATATCAGATATGGATACCAAAAAGCCAATAGTGGTAGAAGGTGGAGAAATCGTTCACAGCACTGTAACTTCGATTGAAAAGGGAAGCAATGGCAAGCCTGGTGAAAAGCTGGCCAGGTTTACCGGTGAAAGAGATGTAATAGGCGATATAACACGCAACAGTCCCTTTGGTATATTTGGAAAGCTAAACAGAGATATCAAAAATGGAATGGTCGATAATGCTCTGCCGATTGCTCTGTCACACCAAGTCAAGGAAGGTCCTGCACAAATCTTGACGGTTGTGGATGGTGAAGAAGTAGAACTGTACGATATTGAAATTGTCAGTACAATTCCACAAAAATTCCCAGCGACCAAAGGAATGGTTATTAAAGTAACTGACCCTGACCTTTTAGACAAAACAGGAGGAATTGTCCAGGGAATGAGCGGCAGCCCGATTATCCAAGACGGAAAGTTAATCGGTGCAGTGACACATGTTTTTGTGAACGATCCAACTTCAGGATACGGTGTTCACATTGAATGGATGTTGAATGAAGCAGGAGTAAATATTTATGAAGAAGAAAGAGAAAAAGCAAGCTGACAGGCGGGTTATACCGTCTGTTTTTTTTTGCGTGAGGCTTTGTTAGTAAATAATATTGATATTTAAAGGCTGTTTTCACAAAAATATTGGCTGTGGTTAAGTAATGGATTTATGCACAAGGCGCACGACTCGGTGGTTGCTCCAGTAATGGAAAACGGACCATCAAAGAAGAAATATAAAGAGAGGATGGTACGTTTATTCAAGAAACGTATCATTGATGAAAAGAAAATCCGGAGAGGATGCTACGATTACTCAAGGAACGTATCATTGAAGAAAGAAAATCCGGAGCGGATGCTACGATTACTCAAGAAACGTATCATTAAAGAAAGAAAACCGGAAGAGGATGCTACGATTACTGAAGAAACGTAGCATTAAAGATAGAAAACCGGAAGAGGATGCTACGATTACTGAAGAAACGTACCATTAAAGAAAGAAAATCTGGAGAGGATGATACGATTACTGAAGAAACGTACCATTGAAGAAAGAAAATTCGGAGAGGATGCTACGATTACTAAAGAAACGTATCATTGAAGAAAGAAAATCGGAAGAGGATGCTACGATTACTGAAGAAACGTAATATTAAAGAAAGCAAAACGGAAGAGGATGCTACGATTACTGAAGAAACGTATCATTGCTGAAAGAAAATCCGGAGCGGATGCTACGATTACTGAAGAAACGTATCATTAAAGATAGAAAACCGGAAGAGGATGCTACGATTACTAAAGAAACGTATCATCAAAGATAGAAAATCGGAAGAGGATGCTACGATTACTAAAGGAACGTATCATTAAAGATAGAAAATCGGAAGAGGATGCTACGACTACTAAAGAAACGTATCATTAAAGATAGAAAATCGGAAGAGGATGCTACGTTTATTCAAGAAACGTACCATAAGAGAAAACCCAGAGATAATGCTATTAATAAAATATTCCCCATAAACAAGTGCAGAAAGCTTCGGTTTTTAAAACGGACAATCCTGTATCCGATCAAAGCTCGATTTTACAACGGTTTTACTTCCCACCAAATTCGGAAAAACATTCCAGTACTTGTGGTTTTTATAACAAAAAACTTCTGTTAAAATGAACTTATAAAGATTTTTCGACAAATCAGTAAACCTTATATCGAAACAGGTCGAAAACATAAGAAATTTAAAGGAAATAAGAGAAAATATAATATTTTTTAGATTTTTTAAAAAAATAAGAGGAATTCTTATTGCTTTGTCGAAAATTTACTTTAGAATGAAAATAGAGACTGGATATGGTTCATATCGGATTGAGGAGGAAAACTGTAGTGAAATCAATTAAAGTGTGTGTAGTAGATGATAATCGAGAGTTAGTATCGCTTTTGGAGGAGTATATTTCATCCCAGAATGACATGGAGGTCGTTGGGGTTGCTCATAATGGTCAGGAATGCCTTGAAATGCTGGATGAAGTGGAGCCGGATGTTATTGTCTTAGACATCATCATGCCTCATCTCGATGGCTTGGCTGTGCTTGAGCGCATCAGGGAGAGAAATGCAAAACCTAATCCTAATGTAATCATGCTGACAGCCTTCGGACAAGAAGACGTAACTAAGAAAGCTGTGGACTTAGGAGCTTCCTATTTTATTCTTAAACCATTTGATATGGAAAATCTGGTCAGTCATATCCGCCAGGTGAGCGGGAAATCAAGTCCGGTATTCAGAAAATCATCTACAACACGATCTGCTGCAGAATCCAAACCTAGAAACCTTGATGCCAATATAACGAGTATTATTCATGAAATTGGTGTTCCTGCCCATATTAAAGGATATCTTTATTTAAGAGAAGCCATCTCGATGGTTTATAAAGATATTGAACTACTGGGTTCAATCACGAAAGTTCTTTATCCGGATATTGCCAAGAAATTCAACACGACTGCCAGTCGAGTAGAGCGCGCCATCCGCCATGCAATTGAGGTTGCATGGAGCAGAGGTAACATCGATTCAATTTCAAACTTATTCGGCTATACAGTAAGCATGACTAAAGCTAAGCCTACCAACAGCGAATTCATTGCAATGGTGGCAGATAAGCTTCGTTTAGAGCATAGAGCTTCTTGAAAGAGTGAGGACTAATACAAGCACTTATAATTACTTATATTGAAAAGCAGTACCTGGTAAATCTTTTGGTTTACCAGGTTTATTTTTCGTAGTACTGGATAGAGGAAATAGACGAATAATAGTGATGTTTGTTATTTTATCTCAGTAACTGAAATGGAGTTGTTCTATATGACGCTGATTTTTGCTCATCGCGGATCTGCAGGTACTCATCCGGAAAACACTCTGGAAGCTTTTAAAGAGGGAGAACGAGCAGGTGCTGATGGAATGGAACTGGATGTCCAGCTTTCTAAAGACGGTGAAGTTGTTGTTATCCATGATGAAACAGTGGACAGAACAACCAATGGCAAAGGTTTTATCAAAGATTTAACGCTAAAAGAAATTAAGAAACTGGATGCCAGTTATAAATTCAAGAAGTTTTTGCAGAAAGCGAAAATTCCGTCTTTAAGAGAAGTTTTTGATTGGATGAGAACAAATGAGATGATTTGTAATGTTGAATTGAAGAATGGCATCATCCCATATCCAGGTCTGGAAGAAAAAGTGATTGCTCTGATTGAGGAATATGGCTACCAGAACAGAACAATCATATCTTCTTTCAATCACTATTCTATTGTTCATTGCTACAGGCTGAATCCAGATGTTGAGATTGCTCCTTTATACTCAAATGGTCTGTTCATGCCTTGGGTTTATGCTCAATCATTAAATGCCAAGGCAATTCATCCAAATATAAAGGTAGCTCCAGATGCTCTTATCATTGATTCAATGAAAGCTGGGATTGCAGTGAGGCCGTATACCATAAACAGCGAAGAGGTTATGAAAAGGCTGTTCAATATAAATTGTTCAGCCATCATTACAGATTATCCCGAAAAAGCCGTCAAGCTGAAAGCGTCCTTGGTAATATAAAAATAATTCCTCTGCAAATAAAATGGAGTAGTTTATATTCCAGTAAGTGTATTGATAAAGGGGTTATAGTATGCGCGAGAAAAAGGTTCGGGGAAAAAGAAGAAAAACGAGCAATTTGATTAACCGGATTGAAAAAAATACAGTGCATTTCCCTAAAGAATTTTACAATGGTTATTGGCAAATGCGACTTCCCGTTGACCAAGGATTTATTAATTCGAAAAAAACACCCAGAGGAATTAAAAACATCGTCATTCAAACTCTATTACAGAGAGTTAGTCACCTGATTGAAATAAAGCCGCATGATGAATGGAAATATCGAGTGGCTGCTCTTGTAAGTGTACCTGATTTGTGGAGATCCGAAATTATAGTGTTTAAAGGTGAATCCTATTTCGAGTTCTTTTTTAACAGAAATGATGAATACCAAAAATGGATTCCACTCTCAGATAAGCGAAACATACAAACAGAATGGAGATTATCTATATCTGATGAGTTGCAAATCGTAGGTTATAAAGAAGTGATTTATGTTGACGGTGATTACTCTGAGGGTGAGATATGGTTTGTAGGGGAATTAACATGAATGTGAGGGACATCTAAACTAATGACTAACAGGGCCTTGCAGCCATATAAAAGAAGCTGGGACAGAACTAAAGTCAGGCCTATAAAGTCGATTAATTGAAAGGTAACCAATCAAAAATAAATAAGAAAACCGAACTTTTTAAAGACTCTATTTTAGAGTTTTAGAAAAAGTTCGGTTTTTTTGTTAACTGAATACCTTTTGTCTCAGTCTTTTCTTAAGTTAAGGCCTCTTGTTACTAAAACGCTCTTGAACTTTATTTCTTTTTCGATCTCTATGAAGGATGAACCCGGCGATAAAACCGAGACCTCCCAAGAAAAACAGTAGTCCCAGAATAAATTGCAGCCAAAGTGCCGGAAAGGGCGGCTGAAGGATTCCAAAGAGCATATCTCTCATAAGCTTAATTCCCAATGCAGCAAGCGCTCCGGGTATTAGCATGATGGTTAAGGCAATCAGTCTTTGCATTTTTAATTCCCCTCTAATCTATGTTTCTGAAGTAATTATATCACAGAAGAAATTTGTCAACCAAAGGAAGATACGCTACAATATATAAGTGTGAAAGATATTGCAGTCTCAATACCAAGAGGTGGAAAGAACTTGCAAAAGGTGTTAGTAGTAGGTGCTGGAAAAGGCGGAATAGCTATACTTAAAATCTTGAGGGAGACCTCAATGATGGAAGTTGCTGCAGTTTGCGACCTTAAGGAAGATAGTCCAGGTATTCGATATGCCAAGGAAAAGGGAATACCGTTCGGTAATGATTGGAGAAATTTTCTGGATGAAGAAATAGATATTATCATTGAAGTAACGGGAGACATGTCGGTATTTGAAGCCTTAAAAGATTCAAAAGGAAAAAAGGCTGTTGTCATCCCGGGAAGTGTAGCGTTTTTAGTTGCAAAGCTTCTTAAAGAAAAAGAAGATTTAATTGAAGAAATGAAATTCAGTAACTTTAAGCGAGATCTCATTTTGAATTCCACCGATGATGGCATGGTCGGGATAGATACAAGCGGAACAATCATTTTATTCAACAGAAGTGCTGAGAAAATGATAGGAATAACTGCTATAGATGCTTTAGGGAAACATATCTATGAAGTGATCCCTAAAAGCGGGCTGCCAAGGGTCCTGGAATCTCATAGAAATGAGATTAACAAAGAATTGGTCCTGAAAAACGGATTGAAAATCATTACTAACAGGATCCCTATGATTACAGAGGATCATGAGGTCATGGGTGCTTTTTCTGTGTTTAAAGATATTACGGAAGTTGTAAGTCTAGCAGAGGAAATTACTGATCTTAAGGAAATTCAGACAATGCTCCAGGCAATAATCCAATCAAGCGATGATGCTATATCGGTGGTAGATGAAGAAGGTAAAGGGATTTTGATTAATCCTGCCTATACAAGAATAACCGGTCTTACTGAGGAAGAAATCATTGGAAAGCCAGCGACAGCCGACATATCAGAGGGTGAAAGTATTCATTTAAAGGTGCTTCAGACACGAAGAGCCATCAGGGGCAGTAAGATGAGGGTCGGTCCCAACAAAAAAGAAGTCATCGTTAATGTTGCCCCTATCATTGTTGACGGTAAGTTAAAGGGCAGTGTCGGAGTAATTCATGATGTATCCGAGATTCAGTCTTTGACGAATGAATTGGACAGAGCAAGGCGGATAATCAGAACACTTGAAGCAAAGTACTCTTTTGATGATATTGTTGGTGTTTCGGAAGAGATGAAACTTGCAGTCGAACAGGCAAAACTTGGTGCCAAAACACCTGCAACTGTTTTATTGAGAGGGGAATCAGGCACGGGAAAAGAGTTATTCGCCCATGCTATCCATAACGCCAGTGATAGGAAATATAACAAGTTTATAAGGGTGAATTGTGCCGCAATCTCCGAAAATCTGCTTGAAAGTGAACTGTTTGGATATGAAGAGGGAGCCTTTTCGGGTGCTAAGCGCGGTGGAAAGAAAGGATTATTTGAAGAAGCGAATAACGGCAGTATCTTTCTTGATGAAATAGGTGAATTGAAAGCGGATACTCAAGCGAAGCTGCTGAGAGTTCTGCAGGAAAGTGAAATTGTAAGAGTAGGCGGCACTAAGTCCATTTCCATAAACGTAAGGGTTATAGCTGCTACGAATGTGAACCTTGAAAAAGCAATCGCCACCGGAAGTTTTCGTGAAGATCTATACTACCGGTTGAACAGGATGCCGATTCAAATACCTCCTTTGCGCACCAGAAAATCGGACATCCCGTCTTTAAGCGAGGTGCTCATCAGCAAAATTAATCAAGATTATGGACGGAATGTTGAAGGGATACAGCCTTCTGCGATGGAACGTCTTATGGAATATAATTGGCCCGGAAATGTAAGGGAATTAGAAAACATTCTTGGACGAGCTATTATATTTATGAACTTTAATGAAACGATGATAGAGCCGAAACATCTGCCGTTTCTAGAAAAAGCTCCTGAACGGGAAAAAGCCGAGTCTTTACCGCCGGGACAAAGTGGAAGTGACCTGGCATCTATGCTGATAGAGTATGAAAAAAAAATTATTAAAGAGGTTTTAGTGCATAATAAAGGCAATAAGACGGCTGCTGCAAAAGCATTGAATGTATCAGTAAGAAATTTGTATTATAAGCTGGAAAAACATAAAATTGAAGAGAATAGCATGCAAGATTCTGCAGACTAAGAAAAAAACTGCAGAATGAAATTCTTTTAAATGAAGCGTTTTCAACGATTAAGAGTTGGCACGGTTCTTGCATGTAATTAAAATGCAGGCGATTTATAGGGAAGGGGTTGAAACATCATATGAAATTAGACAATTTAATAGAACAGGCAACCCAATTGAAAGATGCGACAGTTGCAGTAGCTGCAGCTGAAGATAAAGAAGTCCTGGAAGCTGTCTCAATGGCAGTAGAGCGAGGAATGGCCAAGTTTTTACTGTTTGGAGACAGTGAAAAGATAAATGAAATATTAAAATCAGTGTCACCGAAGCTGGCAGAGAATCCGGCTATATCCGTTCTTCACGCTGATAACAGTAAAGAGGCAGCAGAATCGGCTGTTAAGGCTGTGCGAAATAACGAGGCAACGGCTTTGATGAAAGGGAATATTGCCACAGCGGTGATTCTTAAAGCCGTCTTGAATAAGGAGTTTGGCCTGAGAACCGGCAATGCACTTTCTCACGTAGCGGTATTTGAAATTCCAGGTTACGAGAGACTAACTGTTTTGACTGATGCCGGAATGAATATCGCACCGGACCTTGATCAAAAAGTCCAGATCATCAATAATTCTGTTGCAGTTGCTACTGGAATTGGAATCAAAAACCCGAAAGTGGCTCCTCTAGCTGCTGTGGAAGTTGTGAATCCTTCCATGCAGGCAACTGTGGATGCAGCAGTTCTCACACAAATGAACAGAAGAGGCCAAATTAAAGGGTGTGTAGTGGATGGACCGCTTGCACTCGATAATGCTGTGTCACTGGAAGCTGCTGAGCATAAAGGAATCCGCAGCGAGGCTGCCGGGAAGGCTGATATTTTACTTGTTCCTAATATTGAAACAGGTAATGCTTTATATAAATCACTTATTTATTTTGCAAGGGCAAAGGTGGGGGCAGTCATTGCGGGTGCAAAGGCACCAATTGTCCTTACTTCAAGAGCCGACAGTGCCGAAAGTAAATTATATTCGCTGGCACTGGCGATATGTTCGGCCTCTAAATAAAACATAAAAACAAACTCAGGGAGGAAACAAAAATGAAAATCTTTACTTATATGGAGAAATACGATTACGAGCAATTACTATTCTGCCAGGACGAGAATTCTGGATTGAAAGCTATCATCGGCATTCATGATACAACTTTAGGGCCGGCTCTAGGTGGGACCCGTATGTGGACGTATGACTCCGAAGAAGCAGCTATTGAAGATGCTCTTCGACTTGCGAAGGGAATGACATACAAAAACGCCGCAGCAGGCCTAAATCTAGGCGGAGGAAAAACAGTCATTATCGGGGATCCCCGCAAAGATAAAAACGAAGAAATGTTCCGTGCTTTCGGACGTTTCATCCAAGGATTGAACGGCCGCTACATAACAGCAGAAGATGTTGGAACCACTGTGGCAGATATGGATCTTATTCATGAAGAAACAGATTACGTAACTGGAATTTCACCAGCTTTCGGTTCTTCTGGCAACCCTTCTCCGGTAACTGCTTATGGAGTCTATCGCGGAATGAAAGCAGCTGCTAAAGAAGCTTTCGGAACTGATTCTTTAGAAGGCAAAACGATTGCAGTCCAAGGTGTAGGAAACGTGGCTTTTACACTTTGCCGACACTTACATGAAGAAGGAGCAAAGTTAATCGTTACAGATATTAATAAAGAAGCTGTACAGCGTGCAGTTGAAGAGTTCGGTGCAAAAGCTGTTGATATTAATGAAATTTACAGCGTAGATTGCGATATTTTTGCTCCTTGTGCACTAGGTGCGGTAGTTAATGATGAAACAATACCTCAGATCAAGGCAAAAGTGATTGCAGGTGCTGCTAACAACCAGCTTAAAGACACAGCGCATGGTGATACCATTCATGAAATGGGTATTGTGTATGCTCCTGATTATGTTATCAATGCTGGCGGTGTTATCAACGTTGCGGATGAATTATATGGTTATAACCGGGAACGTGCAATGAAAAAAGTAGAACAAGTCTACAATAACGTAGAACGTGTTATTGAAATTGCAAAGCGTGACAAGATTCCGACTTACCTTGCGGCTGATCGTATGGCTGAAGAAAGAATTGAAAGAAACCGCAAGTCTCGGAGCCAGTTCTTGCAAAACGGAAAAAGCATCTTAAGCTACCGCTAAGCTGCAGTAAGAAACGCTTGGCTTCTAAGAAGCTAAGCGTTTCCCGATTGTTAAGTGTACTTTTTCGATACGATAAAGAAATTGTGATGCATAAATCGAAATATGCAAGAGCGAGCAAATGAACAAAGGGTGCAGGAACAGATCTAGAAAAAGGGGCCACTAAAGAAAGGCTGAAGCTTTTCTACATTGGAGGTAACAACATTGGAAGCGAAAGAACATCGAATTCTGGTCATCAATCCTGGTTCTACATCTACAAAGATTGGTGTATTTGATAATGAAATATCCATTTTTGAAAAGACATTGAGACATGATTCCGAAAAAATTAATGAATTTGAAAGCATTATTGACCAATATCAATTCAGAAAAGAAACAATCCTTGAAACGCTTGATGAAGAAGGAATAAATATTTCAAAGCTGAGTGCTGTCTGCGGACGCGGTGGGCTGTTAAAGCCGATCGAGGGCGGAACTTACTCAGTGAATGAAGAAATGCTGAAAGACCTCCGTGAAGGATACTCAGGGCAGCATGCATCCAACCTTGGAGGCATACTTGCCTTTGAAATAGCTGAGGGTCTCAATATTCCTTCTTACATCGTTGATCCGGTAGTGGTAGACGAACTTGCCCCAATTGCCAGAATCTCAGGTGTTTCACTTATAGAACGAAAAAGCATTTTTCATGCTCTCAACCAGAAAGCGGTTGCCAGAAGGATCGCTAAAGATCTGAACAATAATTATGAGGATCTCAACCTGATCATTACTCATATGGGCGGAGGTATAACAGTCGGTGTCCATAAGAATGGGAAGGTTATCGATGTGAATAATGGATTGCACGGAGATGGTCCTTTCAGTCCTGAGCGCGCTGGTACGGTTCCAGCTGGAGATTTAGTTGATATGTGTTTCTCTGGCAATTATTATCGGGACGAGATTATGAAAAAACTGGTGGGACAAGGAGGGCTGGTCGGCTACCTTGGAACAAGTGATGCTGTTAAAGTAGAAAAGATGATAGAAAAAGGTGATGAGAAGGCGCAGCTCGTGTATGATGCAATGTCTTATCAAATCGCTAAAGAGATTGGGTCCGCAAGCGCTGTGCTGCAAGGAAAAGTAGATGCAATAGTGCTGACTGGCGGATTAGCTTATGGAAAACAATTTGTTCAACAAATAAGTGAGAGAGTTAACTGGATTGCTGATGTCATCGTCCATGCAGGGGAAAATGAACTTCAGGCCCTTGCCGAAGGTGCGCTGCGTGTACTGAAGGGTGAAGAGCAGGAAAAAGCCTATCCAGGAACTTTGAAAACTAAAGCGTCAGTTTAATATAGAGAAGGAGGAATACCATTGGCTGAAGAATATGATGTGGTCATACTGGGTGGAGGGACTGGCGGTTATGTTGCTGCTATTCGTGCTTCTCAGTTAGGTCTTAAAACAGCTATTGTCGAAAAAGGGAAACTTGGGGGAACATGTTTGCATAAAGGTTGTATCCCAAGTAAAGCGCTTCTTCGCAGTGCTGAAGTATATGCGACTGCCAAAGAGGCGGACAGCTTTGGAGTCATGATCAATGATGTGAAGCTCGACTTTGCACGAGTTCAGGAAAGAAAAGAGAAAATCGTTGAAGGCCTTCATAAAGGTGTACAGCACTTAATGAAGCAGGGAAAGATCGACGTATACGAGGGGTTAGGTAGAATTCTCGGTCCGTCCATTTTCTCTCCAATGCCAGGAACTGTTTCTGTTGAAATGAATAATGGAGAAGAAAACCCAATGCTGATTCCTAAGAATGTCATTGTGGCTACAGGTTCTCGTCCAAGAACACTGCCTGGACTTGATATAGATGGTGAGTATGTTCTTTCTTCTGATGAAGCTCTTGAACTTGAGAACCTTCCTAAATCCATCCTAATCGTGGGCGGTGGTGTAATTGGGATTGAATGGGCTTCCATGCTGTCTGATTTCGGTGTTGAAGTAACCGTGATTGAATATGCTGACAAAATCGTACCGACAGAGGACCACGAAATCTCTAAAGAAATGCAGCGCTTGATGAAGAAAAAAGGCGTCAAGATTGTTACTGGTGCAAAGGTGCTACCTGAAACGATCGAAAAAAATGGCGGCGTTAAAATCAAAGCTGAAATCAAGGGAGAGCAAAAAGAATTCTCTGGTGATCAGCTGCTTGTGTCTGTAGGACGTCAAGCAAACACTGAAGGGATCGGACTTGAAAACACCGATATCGTTGTAGAAAAAGGGTTCATTAAGGTTAACAAGCATATGCAGACAAAAGAGTCTCATATCTATGCTATCGGAGATGTAATCGGAGGCCTTCAACTGGCTCATGTTGCCTCTCATGAAGGAATTTCGGCTGTAGAGCACATGGCTAACGGAAATCCAGTACCGATTGACTACAGCCTTGTGTCCAAATGTATTTACAGCAGTCCGGAAATTGCTAGTGTAGGATTGACTGAAAACGAAGCAAAAGAAGCAGGCCACAACCTGAAGGTCGGGAAATTCTCTTTCCGTGCAATCGGGAAAGCGCTTGTATATGGAGAATCTGACGGTTTCGTCAAAATTATTGCTGATAAAGACACCGATGATATTCTTGGCGTCCATATGATCGGCCCGCATGTAACGGACATGATTTCCGAAGCGGGGCTTGCCAAGGTACTTGATGCGACTCCGTGGGAAGTGGCGCATACTATCCATCCTCATCCATCGCTGAGTGAAGCCATTGGGGAAGCTGCACTGGCAGTTGACGGTAAGGCGATCCATTCATAAGTTTTAAGAAAGATTTTCCCACATCCAATTTAGGATGTGAGGACATAACAGGAGAAGGAGAGCCTGCAGGGTTCTCCCTCTATAAATGTTTGGGAGGTAAAAATAATGGCTGAAAATCGTCATGAAGCTCTTGGTTTATCCAATGAGAAAGTATTAGAAATGTATGAAACTATGTTGTTGGCACGTCGTATCGACGAGCGGATGTGGCTGTTGAATCGTTCGGGTAAAATTCCTTTCGTTATTTCCTGTCAAGGCCAGGAAGCTGCACAAATTGGTGCCGCATTCGCCCTGGATACAGAAAAGGATTACGCTCTGCCGTACTACCGTGATATGGGAGTTGTCCTCACTTTCGGAATGACAGCAAAAGAACTGATGCTCTCCGGATTTGCCAAAGCTGAAGATCCAAACTCGGGCGGACGTCAAATGCCTGGTCACTTTGGTCAAAAGAAAAACAATATCGTAACAGGTTCATCACCAGTTACAACGCAAGTTCCACATGCTGTAGGTATTGCACTTGCAGGCAAGATGGAGAAGAAGGACCTGGTCACATTCGTTACGTTCGGTGAAGGTTCATCCAACCAGGGTGATTTTCATGAAGGCGCTAACTTTGCGGGAGTACATAAGCTTCCAGTTATCTTCATGTGTGAAAATAATAAATATGCAATTTCTGTTCCTATCGAAAAGCAATTGGCTTGTGAAAATGTTTCCGATCGTGCAATTGGCTATGGTATGCCAGGTGTGACAGTAGACGGAAATGATCCTCTGGAAGTATACAAAGCGGTGAAAGAAGCAGCAGACCGCGGCCGCAGAGGCGAAGGTCCTACGCTGGTAGAAACTATTTCTTACCGTCTGACTCCTCACTCCTCTGATGATGATGACCGCAGCTACCGTTCTCCAGATGAAGTAGCTCAAGCGAAAACAAAAGATCCAATCATCACTTATGGTGCTTACTTGAAAGAAACAGGCGTTATGAATGACGAGCTTGAAAAAGAAATCAATGACCGTGTTATGAAAATTGTCAATGAAGCAACGGATTATGCAGAAAATGCACCATATCCAGAGCCTGAGAGCGCACTGAAACACGTGTACGCAGAAGAGAAGTAAGGGGGAATAATTCATGGCAGTAATTTCTTATATTGATGCAGTGACAAAGGCTATCCGTGAAGAAATGGAAAGAGACGAAAAAGTATTTGTTCTTGGTGAAGACGTCGGTAAAAAAGGCGGAGTATTCGGTGCAACACGAGGCCTATATGATCAGTTTGGCGAAGATCGTGTCCTGGATACGCCGCTTGCCGAATCTGCTATCGCTGGTGTGGGTATCGGTGCAGCTATGTACGGTATGCGTCCGATCGCAGAGATGCAGTTCGCTGACTTCATCATGCCTGCAGTGAACCAGATTATTTCTGAAGCTGCACGTATTCGCTATCGTTCTAATAATGACTGGAGCTGTCCAATGGTCATCCGTGCTCCTTATGGCGGCGGAGTCCATGGTGCGTTGTACCATTCGCAGTCGGTTGAAGCTATATTTGCTAACCAGCCTGGTCTGAAAATTGTTATGCCTTCAACACCTTATGATGTTAAAGGACTTTTGAAAGCAGCTATCCGTGATGAAGATCCAGTTATGTTCTTTGAACACAAGCGTGCATACCGCTTGATCAAAGGTGAAGTTCCTGATGATGATTACGTTCTTCCAATCGGAAAAGCTGATGTGAAGCGTGAGGGTGAAG
This sequence comes from Bacillota bacterium, assembly GCA_051750065.1. Taxonomy (GTDB): domain Bacteria; phylum Bacillota; class Bacilli; order Bacillales; family Bacillaceae_B; genus Rossellomorea. Next base: position 175,658 of record JBNJJI010000009.1, on the reverse strand, counting down.
ACTTGACAGTGATCACTTATGGACTTTGTGTCCATTTCGCCCAGCAAGCTGCTGAAAGACTTGCTGAAGACGGCATCCAAGCGGAAATTCTTGATCTTAGGACCATCTATCCATTAGATAAAGAAGCCATCATTGAAGCAGCTTCTAAAACAGGAAAAGTACTTCTTCTCACTGAGGATAACAAAGAAGGAAGCATTATGGGTGAAGTAGCAGCCATCATTTCCGAGAACTGCTTGTTTGACTTGGATGCTCCGATCATGCGCCTGGCTGGTCCAGATGTTCCTGCTATGCCATACTCACCGACAATGGAGAAGTACTTCATGGTGAACCCGGATAAAGTTGAAAAAGCGATGCGTGAATTAGCAGAATATTAATAGTAACCGATGGTTGTTTCCGTTCTGCTGACAGGTTAAAAATCATAATAGTGCCCTCACCGCGGAGAGTCGCACACCTGTAGCGGAAATCAACCAACACTCCTTTAAACAGAAGGAAGCTTGCAAGTATCATATTTATAAAGGCCGTTTAATAACAGCTTACAATTAAAAATGCAGTAAGGAGGGTTCCTCTTTGGGTATTGAAAAAATGAAAATGCCACAGCTCGGGGAAAGTGTGACAGAAGGTACAATCAGCAAATGGCTTGTAGGTCCAGGAGATCACGTTAATAAATATGATCCGATTGCCGAAGTCAATACAGATAAAGTCAATGCAGAAGTTCCATCTTCTTTTACAGGAACAATCAAAGAATTGATTGCTGAAGAAGGTGACACTTTAGAAGTAGGAGAATTCATCTGTTCTATTGAAGTAGAAGGCGCCGGTTCTAGTGATGAAGAAGCACCAGCAGAGGCACCAGCTCAAGATGATACTGCAGGGAAAGAAGAAGCAAAGGACACAAAAAAACCAGCTAAGAAAGCAGAAAAAGGTCAAGGAAAAGTCCGTTTCTCTCCAGCTGTTCTTAGATTATCTCAAGAGCATGATATCGACCTTGATCAAGTTGAAGGTACGGGAAGAGAAGGAAGAATCACTCGTAAAGATCTTCAAAGTCTGATTGATTCTGGAAACATTCCTAAAGCAGGCGATGCAAAACCGTCTGCACCTGCGAAGGAAGAGCCTAAGCAAGCTCCTGTTCAGGAGGCACCAGCAGCTCCAGCGCCAAACGTACCCGTTATGCCTGGTGATGTAGAAATTCCTGTTACAGGAATCAGAAAAGCAATTGCTACTAACATGCTTCGCAGTAAGCATGAAGCTCCACATGCTTGGACGATGATGGAAATTGATGCGACAAACCTTGTGGATTACCGCAGCAAGATCAAAGGTGAATTCAAGCAGCGTGAAGGTTATAACCTTACATTCTTTGCTTTCTTCGTAAAAGCAGTAGCACAGGCTCTTAAAGAATTCCCGATGGTTAACTCAATGTGGGCAGGAGAAAAAATCATACAGAAAAAAGACATTAATATCTCGATCGCTGTTGCGACAGATGATGCTCTTTTCGTTCCTGTCATCAAAAACGCTGACGAAAAAACAATCAAAGGCATTGCTCGTGAAATCACTGAACTTGCAGGAAAAGTCAGAAGCGGCAAGCTGAAATCTGAAGATATGCAAGGCGGAACTTTCACTGTGAATAACACAGGTTCTTTTGGTTCCGTTCAATCCATGGGAATCATTAACTACCCTCAAGCTGCGATCCTGCAGGTTGAATCAATTGTGAAACGCCCAGTTGTAATGGACAATGGAATGATCGCTGTAAGAGACATGGTGAACCTTTGTATGTCCTTGGATCATCGAGTACTGGACGGATTGGTTTGCGGACGCTTCTTGCAGAGAGTCAAAGAAATCATTGAAAATATTTCAAAAGAAAATACATCCATCTATTAATAGAAATAAAAACCGGTTTGCCCAGTGCAGGCCGGTTTTTTTCGTAGGCTTTATCACTTTAAAGCGAGAAAAGGGACTGTCCCTTTTCGTGCTTTAAAGTGGTGAAGTGCAATTCTTAAAGTTTTTACCGCATTCATTGAAGTGACCGCATTTTTTTTATATACTAAAATAGCATTAGTATAAAAATTTTGAATTATCTACAGGTTTTATGAAACCGATTACAACAATCGGAAGGGGGAAGCGTTACGCGAACATATGGACGTAAATAAAATGAAAAATGTCTCGTTTGAACAGGTGAGTCTCCAAGATTGGAAGGCTAAAGCTGAGGAGTCCTTAAAAGGAAAATCAATAGACCAATTATATAAGGAAACATATGAAGGCATCACATTAAAGCCGTTGTACACAAAGGAAGATCTAAAGGCAGTACGAACATCCAGCCGACAACCCCAAAAGAGGGAGTGGAAGGTGGCTCAAAGAGTTACAGCAGACGATACAGACAGTCTGCCGGAACTGCTTCACACTGCGATAGCAAGAGGACAGGATACAGTGTCGTTTGCTGACCACAGTCAGGGAATCAGCGAAAATATGCTAAAAAAGATCTTTTCACTGGCTGTTAAAGAAGATGCACCGCTATTTCATATCACCTCCTCATACTCAAGATTTGATATTCTTAAAGAAGGATTTCCTGATCTAAAGGGCGTTTTTGGGGCAGATCCCATCATTGCAATGATGGAAGAAGATTCTTCACAAAACATTAAATCATGGATAGAAACTATTACATATATAAAGAAAAGCACACCGGGTGTACGAACTCTGGTTGTGGACACTTCCTTATTAAATGAAGCCGGAGCGAACGCCATCCAGGAATTGGCCTATGCGCTCGCTGCAGGGGTTGCTATAATAGAGCGTTTGAAAAAAGAAGGATGGTCAGCTGAGCAGGCGGCAGGAAAGCTGGTCTTTAACTTTTCCATAGGAAGCAGTTTCTTTACTGAAATAAGCAAGCTGCGCGCATTCCGGACACTTTGGGAAAATGTTGCGGAAGCCTATGAACTGAGTGATACAGAAACCCTCATAAGTGCTGAGACTTCAGAATTCACAAAGTCAAAGCTGGATCCCTACGTGAATATGCTGCGTGCAGGCAATGAAACGTTTTCCGCAGTACTTGGAGGTGCAGACTACATACATACCGCACCTTTCGATGAAGCAACAGGAAATACTTCAGCATTCTCTGAGCGAATCGCCCGGAACACTCAGTTGATTCTCAGCCAGGAATCTCATTTGAATAAAGTGAGTGACCCGGCAGGAGGTTCTTACTACATAGAATCTCTGACAAGTACTCTGGCAGAACAGGCCTGGAAAAAGTTTCAGGAGATTGATGGGAGCGGCGGCTTGATAAAGGTTCTTAAAGATGGTGGGCTGCAAAACGAAATTAAAATGGTCTTTGAAAGAAGACAGAAGGACGTTTCTACAAGAAAACATAGTTTAATTGGAACGAATATATTTGCCAACCTGGAGGAAACGGCAGGAGAAGAGAAGTCTGTCATGCATAATGCTCAAATGCCTGGGATACAGTCAAAGCGACTGTCCGCTGACTTTGAAAATCTGCGTGAAAGAGCTTCACGATTAAAAGACAAACCTAAAGCTGGCTTGATACTTCTTGGGAAAATCAAACAGCACAAAACAAGGGCAGACTTTGTGAGCGGTTTTCTTGCTGCAGGAGGTATTAGCGTTCAGGCAAGCAGAGAATGCCTGTCAGTTGAGGATGCTGTGGAGTTCACTAAAAAATCGAATTGCGACTACTTTGTAATCTGCGGACGAGATGAAGACTATGAACCTATGACTAAAGAAATTCTGACTTCTGTTTCACTCGAGGGCCGTCAGATCGACTTGGCAGGAAAGCTGAGTAAGGAAGCAATGACAGAATTGCGGTCTGCAGGACTGAACGGAAATATCTATTTCGGACAGAATATGATAGAAAAATTGGATGCTCTTTTAAATAGATGGGAGGGGACTTCAAATGGAAAATAAGCCGGATTTTCAAAGCATTGACATCAAGATAACAAACCAGCCTGGAGGTCACCAAGACCCCTCTTCTCATTTTGAAACAAATGAAAAAATAGATGTAAAACCTTTTTACAATGAAGATGATACGAAAGATATCTTACATGGTGATGATCTTCCGGGTATCGCTCCTTATACCAGGGGGCCTTACCCCACAATGTACGTGAACAGGCCATGGACAGTGAGGCAGTACGCCGGCTTTTCGACTGCGGAAGAAAGTAATGCGTTTTACCGCCGAAATCTTGCAATGGGTCAAAAAGGATTATCGGTAGCATTTGATCTTGCAACACACCGCGGGTACGATTCCGATCACCCTCGAGTGGTAGGCGATGTTGGAAAAGCCGGTGTGGCAATTGATTCGATTTTGGATATGAAGGTACTGTTTGATGGAATTCCTCTTGATCAAATGTCAGTGTCGATGACGATGAACGGGGCCGTATTACCGATTCTGGCTTTTTACATCGTGACGGCCGAAGAGCAGGGAGTTTCTCCTGAAAAGTTATCAGGAACTATTCAAAACGATATTTTAAAAGAGTATATGGTCCGCAATACGTACATCTATCCACCAGAAATGTCGATGAAAATCATTGCGGACATATTCGAATACACGTCCAAAAACATGCCGAAATTCAACAGTATCAGTATTTCAGGTTACCACATGCAAGAAGCGGGAGCACCGGCGGACATAGAACTTGCCTACACACTGGCTGATGGCCTGGAATATGTGAGGACAGGTTTGAAAGCAGGCATCCCGATTGATAAATTTGCTCCGAGGCTTTCTTTCTTTTGGGGAATCGGAATGAACTACTTTATGGAAGTGGCGAAAATGAGGGCGGCAAGAAGGATTTGGGCAAGCATGATGAAAACGTATGAGCCTCAAAATCCTAAGTCAATGGCTCTAAGGACGCACTCGCAAACTTCTGGGTGGAGCTTGACTGAGCAGGATCCGTATAACAACGTCATCAGAACATTGATTGAAGCGCATGCAGCTGCGATGGGACATACGCAGTCCCTTCATACCAATGCATTGGATGAAGCTATAGCTCTGCCCACCGACTTTTCAGCGCGGATTGCAAGAAATACACAATTATACTTGCAGGAAGAGACAGGCATAACAGATGTTATAGATCCATGGGCAGGTTCTTACTATGTTGAAAGCTTGACAGAGCAGCTGATGGATAGAGCATGGAGACACATTGAAGAAATTGAAGAGTTAGGCGGAATGACAAAAGCGATCGAAACAGGTCTTCCTAAAATGAGGATCGAAGAAGCTGCTGCTGAAAGACAAGCGAAGATTGATTCCGGGAAAGAAGTCATCATTGGTGTAAACAAATACCGCCTTGATAAAGAGGATGAACTCGATGTACTGGATATTGATAATACCGAAGTTCGCCGCAAGCAAATTGACAGGCTTGAGAGATTGAGATTCGAGCGTGATGACAGCAAAGTAAGAGCTGCACTGAAAAAGCTTACAGACGCAGCGCAAACAGGAGAGGGGAATCTGTTAGAATTTGCCGTTTCAGCGGCTCGGGAACGTGCTTCACTCGGAGAGATTTCAGATGCGATTGAAATTGCATCAGGGCGCCATAAAGCCGTTATCCGCTCTATCAGCGGTGTCTACAGTTCCAACTTTTCAAATGAGGAAGAAATCACTAGAGTCAAGAAGATGGCGGAAGAGTTCAGTGAGGATGAAGGCCGTCGTCCAAGAATCCTGATCGCCAAGATGGGACAGGATGGACATGACCGGGGCGCCAAAGTGATTGCGACTGCATTCGCCGACCTTGGATTCGATGTGGATATCGGACCTCTTTTCCAAACCCCTGAAGAAACAGCACTTCAAGCAGTTGAAAATGATGTGCATGTGATTGGGTTCAGCTCGCTGGCTGCTGGACATAAAACGCTGCTTCCGGCTCTTAAAAAAGAACTTAAAAACCTTGGTAGAGAAGATATTATCATCGTTATCGGCGGTGTTATACCACCAAAAGATTACAATTTCCTTTTAGAAAACGGTGCTGCAGCTATTTTTGGTCCGGGAACAGTCATTCCTGTTGCTGCACAAAAGGTGATAGAGGAAATCTACCGCAAACTCGGTTATGAGGAAGTGACAGAGTAAATGCAGAATTCCTTCAATCAGGGAAAAGAGATAAAGAGGTTCAGGAAAAAACCACAAGCTCATCAACCGATTGACGAACTGATACAGGGAGTGAGATCAGGAATCAGACGAGATCTTGCCAGAGCCATCACACTGATTGAAAGCAATTCACAAGAACATTTTCAGCGAGGGCAAGAGCTGCTGAAAAACTTGACACCCTTTACAGGTAAAAGTATCAGGATTGGCATTACCGGAGTTCCTGGCGCGGGGAAAAGCACTTTTATTGAAACATTTGGAGAATCGCTATGTGAGCAAGGATATAAGGTAGCTGTACTTGCGGTGGACCCCAGTTCTACTGTAACAGGAGGAAGCATCCTTGGAGACAAAACGAGGATGGAAAACCTGTCACGAAATCCTAATGCTTTTGTACGGCCATCCCCTTCCGGCGGAGTATTGGGCGGTGTGCATCGGAAGACACGTGAAACAATGCTTCTATGTGAAGCGGCAGGCTATGACGTCATATTGGTGGAAACGGTTGGTGTCGGGCAAAGCGAGGTCATTGTCAGGGGAATGGTCGACTTTTTCATGCTGCTCGTCATCACAGGAGCAGGAGATGAACTTCAGGGCATGAAAAAAGGCATCATGGAGCTTGCTGATTTGATTGTCGTCAACAAAGCGGATGGAGACAATCTGGCTGCTGCTGAAAAAACAAGAAGAGAGTATAAAGGAATTCTTCACTTCCTGCAGCCGGCGACAAAAGGCTGGGAAACGCAAGCTGTTACCTGTTCGGCTCTGTTTGGAAAAGGGATAGCGGGCATATGGAAATCCATAGCAGACTTTCAGCACGAAACAAAAGAAAGCGGAGTTTTTTCAGATCGAAGAAAATCACAAACAAGAGAATGGCTTCACTCTATGATTTCAGACAGGGTTCTCAATAGCTTTTTTAATGATTCAACTATTAAAAGCAGCTTTCCTGGTATCGAAGCAGAAGTGATCTCAGGAAACAAAACTGCTTCTCAAGCGGTTGAAAGGTTAATGAAGCTTTATAAAAAATAACAGCAGGCAGTTTATCCCGAGTCCATTTGGATTGTGGATAAGCTGCCGTTTTATATGAACCAACTTCAATAAATGTATTAAATTCCTTCCTGCCGGTTAGCTTAAGTCTGCAGAAACTAAACCAGAATTTAGCAGACAGGAGAATGAACGAATGACCAACATTTTAAATCTTCCAGCGCTATTGATTCTAGATGTACAAAAGGGCTTCGATGATCCCTGCTGGGGCAAACGAAATAATCCACAAGCAGAACTAAATATAGCCAAGCTGCTGACTGAATGGAGAAACAGAAACGGCACAGTGATTTATTCTAAACATTTGTCCTTGCAGCCTGATTCGCCTCTTTATCATCGAAATCCAGCGGGCACTGAGTTTAAAGAGGTAATTCAACCGGCCGAAGGTGAGAAAATCTTTCCGAAAAACGTCAATAGTGCATTCATTGGAACAGAGCTTCAATCCTACCTGAATCAGCGCGGAATTTCATCTCTCGTGATAACTGGCTTATCCACGCAGCATTGTGTTTCAACGACAACCCGTATGAGTGGGAATTTTGGCTACCAAACCTATCTCGTCTCTGATGCCATTGCAGCCTTTGAAGTAACAGATTCCAATGGAAAAAGACATTCAGCAGAGTCGGTCCAAATGCTTGAGCTGTCTATGCTTCACAAAGAATTTGCTACGATCATGACAACGGATGAAATACTTACTCAGTTAACTCAGTCACCAGTACAGCGATAAAATTTTAAGGCTCATTTCGTAAATGTTTATGCTGTTTAAAGATAAGATGATTTTCAGAGAGAAAAACCTAGTATTCAATGGGGGAAATCCGGCTCTTGGGATTTTCCCGAAAGCAGCACTAGTATTCGGAAACAGCTTTTTAAGAACTTACTCTTCGCTTTCATTCTGCATATTGGAAGGATTTTGATTGCCAATAAAGAATAACTAAAGTAAATGAAACTAAAAAAGGAGATCAACCTTATGGATAGCATAATTTTCGATTTGGACGGCACTTTGTGGGATTCGATGGATACGGTTCTGACAGCGTGGAACAGCATTACGAAGGTACACCCTAAAGTAGAGAGGGAGTTTACGAGAGAGGAGTTCAGCTTTACGATGGGTCTGCAAATACAAGAAATTGGACAGCAGCTTTTTCCTTCCTTGTCTGTAGCGGAACAAAAAACTCTTCTGAAAGAGTGCTGTGACCTAGAAAGTAAACAATTGGGAAATCAAGGCGGCGAGTTATATGAGAATATCGAGAACGTCCTTGAGGTTCTCTCAAATAAGTATAAACTATTCATCGTCAGCAATTGCCAAGACGGATACATAGAAGCATTCTATAAGTACCATAAGCTTGAAAAGTATTTTATAGATTACGAGAATCCGGGCAGGACGGGGCTTTCCAAAGGAGAAAATATAAGATTGATCATCGAAAGAAATAATCTTTCCAGCCCTGTTTATGTGGGTGATACCGAAGGAGACATGGAGGCTGCAAAATATGCCGGCATCCCATTTGTATATGCTAAATATGGATTTGGGAAAGCGCAAGAGTATGATTACTTCATAGAAAAATTTGAGGAGTTAATGGACTTGTTCGCTTGATTATGACCAGGATTTCTTTTTATAAAATATTCAAAATAATGAAACTTTTTCCACTTGGTAATCTTCTAACATGAAAGATGTAAAAAGAAGGTGATCAAGAGGATGGAAAACAAGAATATTAATGAAGTGAAATCAACTCATTCAGGTAAAAGAAAGTTCTGGTTTGCGAGGTTTTTATCGATTATTTTTATTTCTGCCTGTCTCTCCTTGCTGGTGTTTTTTGGAGCAGCAGAATCAGGGTTATTAGTAGCAGGAAATGGGGCCGCTGTTCCCTCTGGTTTTTATACTGCAGAAAGACCTCAGGCACAGCTGCCTCCCCAGTTAAAATTTCCGGAGTTAGTTCCTTTTAAGGTGGTAGAGGCTTATCTTGTCGAAGAGAGTAAGGAGGATGCCCCTTATCCTATGCCTCACTGGCTGAGGTTAAAAGGAGAGAAAGAACAAGTTCTTCATCTAAGATACACACCTGGAGCCGTGTTTGTTGATCAAACAGACGAAAATCTTCCTAAAGCGATCAAGGAAAGCTCTGTGGAAATTCAAGCGGTTAAAGTAAATGGTCGTGCTGGGAATTATCATGAAACAGGAACTTCAAGCTTTCTTTCTTGGCAGGATGGCGATGTTTCTGTAACGATTTCTTATGAACGAGGCAGTTCAGATGAAAAGATCGGCAGCTTTGAAATGATTACGATAGCTGAGTCATTTAAATAACTATAGACAGAAAGTGAGGCCGCGATGGATATCCAGCGGCCTCTTTTTGCATTGATTCCAAAATCTCTGCAGGCCTCCATACTAAGTTACCCACGTCCCGTTTAGCCCTCGAAGGTCTGAACAAGCTTTTGCACCTCTGTTCTTTGCTTCTTAAATAATGTCTCTTTTCGTAAGCTTTGTTGCTAAGGGGGAATACGGTCCTTGGGATTACTCCGAAAGCAACAATTTATGCGAAAATAGCATAAATAATTCTCGGAAATCAGAAAGAAAATTAAACAATTAGGATAACCTAATTTAATAGAGAGGACTGGTGGAATAATATTGTCTCTCTCCACCTCAGCTCCAGCTAAACCAGGTCACTATTCTTGCCTGCTGTAAGAGCCTTTCGAGAAGTAACTCCAGTTAACGTGGCCAAGACGGCTTTATTTTTCTAAAATAAGCTGTTAAAAAAGGAAAGAAAAAACCAATACGTTGAACTGTACACTTTGTGTGAAAAAGAGTATACTTACGCAGAGGTGATTTCTTTGGGAAGTTATATAAGATAGGCGAACTGGCACAAGCAAGTAATGTTTCAAGGCGAACGATTGATTATTATACGAATCTGGGGCTTCTCACATGCACGAGGTCTGCTAATAATTATCGTTATTATGATTGTGATGCCTTGGAGAACCTGAAAATTATCGATCAGTGTCAGCGAATGCATATGACCCTTGCAGAAATCAAACAGCGTTTAGCCTTGAAAGTCTCTCAAAAAGCGGACTATCATGCTGTTGAGATAAGAGTCGATCATATTAAGAATGAGATGGACCATTTGAATGGTGAAATAAATGATATTCTTCATGTGGTAAATTCACTTAATGAAGAAGAAAAACATAAAGTGCTTAACAGAGTTTCCCCACAAGCAGTAGCATTATTGCAATCTTTGGTTTTGCTTTCAGTTTGATATATATTTATTTAGAAGACAATATTTTAGGAGCGTGACGATTTTTTGGACGATATACCACTGTATTCATTGATTTTACTAGGTGTTTTAATCTTGCTTTCTGCCTTTTTCTCATCTGCAGAAACAGCATTTTCGAGTGTAAATAAGATTAGGTTAAGGAACTATGAAGGTGAAGGTGTCAGAGGAAGTAAGAAGGCGCTTTATATAGCTGAGAACTTTGACCGTTCCTTGTCTACCATTTTAATAGGTAATAATATCGTAAATATTGCGGCGGCAAGTATTTCAGCGAAGCTGGCAACCGACCTTTTCGGAGGAAACGCCGGCTTGGTTATCAGCACATTTGTGATGACCTTATTAATCCTTATCTTTGGCGAAATCCTGCCTAAAACATTGGCAAAAGAAAATGCTGAAGTGTATTCTTTATCCATTTCTGGAATTCTATTTCTACTTATTAAAATCCTTACGCCTGTTAACTACGTCTTCATTAAATTAAAGGATTGGGTATCAAATGCCTTCTCCAAGAACGATGGTATGCCGTCGGTTACTGAAGAAGAGTTGAAAGTAATGCTTGATATCAGTGAAGAGGAAGGCGTTATTGATAGAGAAGAAAGAGAATTGATTCACCGATCCATGGATTTTGATGACATTATGGTTACCGAAGTTTTAACACCGAGAATCGATGTCATGGGAGCAGAAGTAAACCAGTCTGTCGAGGAAATAAAAGAAATCTTTTTTGAAGAACGTTTTTCCCGGATTCCTATCTATGAAGATCATATTGATAATGTGATCGGAATTCTTTCAGAGAAGGAGTTCTTCACTCACCTGTTAAAATACGGTGAAGTAAATATTAGAGAATTGATTCGTGAACCAATGTTTGTATTCGAGTCAGCCAAAATTTCAACACTCTTAGCTAAGCTTCAAAAAGATAAAGTCCATATGGCAATTGTGGTCGATGAATTCGGAGGTACAACCGGACTGATTACACTTGAGGACATTCTTGAAGAAATCGTCGGAGAGATTTGGGATGAACAAGATGAAAAGTTTCATTCGATGACAAAAATCAGTGAGAATCTTTACACATTCGATTCTCAGTTCCAACTAGACGAATTCACGGATTTACTTAACCTCCCTGAACCAGAAAGCTCCTACCATACGATAGGAGGATGGGTAGTGGAAAGCTTTGAGGATATCCCTTCAGAGGGTGAAAGTTTTGACTACGAAAATGTTAAGATAACGGTTGAAGAAGTCGATAACCGAAGAGTCCGGACCGTTAAAGTGGAAGTCTTTGATGAGGCAGTTCCAGAATAAAACAGAATGATGGAAGAGACGTTAGCTGCGGGCTGACGTCTTTTTTTCTTCTAATTAGATTCGTTGACGAACTAATAGATGAAATAGTTTGTATATCTGATAAAACTAGAATGGCAGCTGAGAAAGATAGGAAATTTCGAACCAAAGCAGATTTGGCAAAAAAAGAGGATAGCTCCTGTTTGAGCTATCCTTCATCTAGGGAGTTTAGGGGTATGGATCTAGATGTATTTTAATATTACCCGGTATACATGTTAATAAACCTATCTTAGAAAAAAACAAGATAAATTCTCTGAGTTAATGTGAATGAAAAAACCAAACAAGAAAAAGAGTATATATAATTGATTAGGGACAGGTAAAATTGATATGATATAGATACTGTATAATTAGCAGTTTACAGAGTGCTACTTTAGCAAAAAGGAGAGTGCAACACATGGAAATGGATTTCGATTTATTCATGAATGACGTTGTCCGTCAGGCTCGTCAAGAGATGGAGATCTCAGGATATAAACAGCTGACTTCTGCTGAGGAAGTAGAAGAGACGCTTTCTCAAAAAGGTACAACACTTGTGATGATTAATTCTGTATGCGGTTGTGCCGGCGGTATTGCCCGCCCGGCGGCAGCTCATGCTGTACATTACGATAAACGCCCTGATAACCTTGTAACTGTTTTTGCAGGCCAGGATAAAGAAGCCACTGCGAAAGCTCGCAGTTACTTTACAGGGTATCCGCCGTCCTCGCCTTCTTTTGCATTATTGAAGGATGGAGAAATTTTAACAATGGTCGAGCGCCATGAAATTGAAGGACATGACCCGATGTCTGTAGTCAATAAGCTGCAAGATTACTTCGACGAGTATTGCGAAGAAGTATAAGCTTTGGAAAAGAGTGATTCTGTCACTCTTTTTTCTTTTTAGTCCTGCTTTTCGGGCTGGATTTAGGCAACACTACATAAGAAAAGAAAATAGTACAGGAGATGCCATTTATGTTTCGTATAGGTTATCGTACAGCTAAAACTGCTGCAGGAACAGCGGTCGCCATCATGATTGCCCAATGGTTTGGACTGGAGAATTTTGCTTCAGCAGGAATTCTGACTATACTTTGTATACAGGATACAAAGAAAAAATCCTTGAAAGCAGCTTGGAGCAGGTTTTTGGCCTGTATACTAGCTATTATTTTTGCATCCATACTGTTCGAATTGATCATGTACCATCCGGTGGTTATTGGACTTCTGCTCTTATTCTTTATTCCCACAACCGTCATGCTGAAAATCACTCAAGGTATTGTCACGAGCAGTGTTATCATTCTTCATGTCTATTCAGCCCAAAACGTTACTGCCGGTTTGATAGTGAATGAACTCGGGATCATCGCCATAGGAATCGGGATTGCGCTTTTGGCTAATCTATATATGCCCAGTGTTGAAAGTAAGCTGATCGCTTACCAAGAACAGGTAGAAGAAAACTTCCACCGCATCTTCACCGAAATTGTCCGTTATTTAAGAAATAATGATGACAAGGATTGGACGGGAAAGGAAATTACTGAGGTGGAGGACCTTATTAATGAAGCCAAGACCCTCGCGTTTAAAGACGTGGAAAATCACTTTTTACGTCATGAAAATCTCTATTATCTGTACTTTAAAATGAGAGAAAAGCAATTCGATATTCTGCAGAGACTTCTTCCTCTTGTGACTTCTATTTCCTTGAAAGTGGAACAGTCTAAAATGGTAGCCGATTTCATGGAAGAGTTGAGTGAACATATTCATCCTGGAAATACAGCGCTCCTGCACCTCAAGAAACTTTATGATATGAGAGTGGAATTTGAAGAAATGGATCTTCCTCAGACAAGGGAGGAGTTTGAGGCAAGAGCAGCACTGTATCAATTCCTGAAAGAAATGGAAGATTATCTCCTGATAAAAAGCTCGTTCAAAGGAATCCGTCAAAACAAAAAGAATGAGATGAATACACAAGAAGCAAACTAATTTCAACTAACTCTTGGAGGATGTGAAGGAAATGCGTTTGCTTCTTTCGATTATACTGATTGTTTCTCCGATTTGGCCGCTGGGCAAGAATCCGCTGCCAGGGGACCCTTTCTTGATTGTTAATAAACAAACCAACGAGATTGCCTTTATACAGGGAGAGCAAATACGAGATGAATTCAGTGCCGCAACAGGTAAAACAGATGACCTGACGCCGCAGGGGCTTTTTACCATTATCATAAAAGCGGAGAATCCTTACTATCGAAAGTTGAATATACAAGGCGGAGATCCTAATAACCCGCTTGGAACAAGATGGATGGGCTTTGATGCAAAAGGAACTGACGGAAGGATTTACGGAATTCACGGAACCAATCATCCTGACAGTATCGGAAAATACATTTCAAACGGCTGTATCAGAATGCATAATGCGGAAGTCGAGGCTCTCTTTGACAAAGTGCCCTCTGGTACAAAAGTGCTGATTGTCAAAAGTGGAAAATCCTTTGAGGACCTTGCCGTGGAACATGGTGCAATGAGGTAAAGCTGGCATGCTGAAATTGAGTCTGATTTACAAAGTTGTCCAGTAGACTCATTCATAAGAAAAAAAGAGGTGCAGCCCTAAAGGGAAACACCTCTTTTTTAGTATTTTTATAAGAACATGGAAAGTCCCATCATGATAGTGGAAGTGATCATAGCGAATAACATTACATAGATAACTGTTTTTTGAATTTTTTTATTGTTCATTTTTTCAACTCCCGCATTGAAAATATTTTCTCTCTTATTTTATCTTCACTTGTCCAGATTGACAACCCCTGTTTAGGTGGAAACGCTTTCGGAAACTTAGGGTTTTTTGAAGGAATTTGAACTATTATATCGAATATAGTACATGTTAAGCTTCTTACTAAAGGGGAGATTTACATGAATAAAGTCGATCATATTGGGATAGCTGTTCAATCTATCGAGAAAGTTTTGCCTTTTTATACAGAAACACTGGGGCTTTCTCTTATTGAAATTGAAGAAGTTCAATCGGAAAAAGTGAAGGTAGCTTTTATAGATGGAGGTAACATTAAACTGGAGCTGTTGGAACCGTTGGATGAATCGAGCGCGATCTCTTCTTTCCTGGCGAAAAAAGGAGAAGGCATTCATCATGTGGCATTTGGGGTTTCCGGCATTCAGGAGAGGATACAGGAACTGAGAGATAAAGGAGTCAGGATGATCCATGAACAGCCGAAATCAGGGGCAGCTGGTGCACAAGTTGCATTCATGCATCCTAAATCAGCCCATGGCGTTTTATACGAACTATGCGACAAGACTAGCATCAAGGGGGAGTAAGAATGGATATCTATGAAAAAATTAATGAATTATATGACCGCCGCAGGGAAGTGGAACTTGGAGGCGGAGATCAACGAATAGAAAAGCAGCATGAGAAAGGGAAACTGACGGCAAGGGAGCGGATCGATCTTCTCTTGGATGAAGGATCATTTGTCGAACTGAATCCGTTCATCGAACACAGAAGTACAGACTTTGGTCTCGATGGGGTAAAAGGCCCGGGAGATGGAGTAGTGACGGGTTATGGTAAAGTGAACGGAAGGCCGATCTATTTATTCTCCCAGGACTTTACCGTTTTCGGAGGTGCACTCGGTGAAATGCATGCAAAGAAAATTTCTCATGTCATGGATCTGGCTGTGAAAAATGGAGCGCCATTCATTGGACTCAATGATTCAGGAGGAGCCCGCATTCAAGAAGGAGTCGTGTCATTGGACGGATATGGGCATATTTTTTATAGAAATGCCATCTACTCAGGGGTGATTCCGCAGATCTCGGTCATTATGGGGCCATGTGCAGGAGGAGCTGTCTACTCTCCGGCCATCACGGATTTTGTTTTCATGGTGGATAAAACAAGCCAAATGTTTATCACTGGGCCAAAGGTAATCGAAACGGTAACGGGTGAAAAAATCAGTTCTGAAGATCTCGGAGGAGCAAAGGTACATAATACCATCAGCGGGAACGCGCACTTCAGGGGAGAATCAGAAGAGGAAGTTCTTCAGTCAGTCAGGGAACTACTGTCTTATCTTCCGCAGAACAATGAAGAAAAGCCTCCTATGTTATCGGCTGATGAGGAAGACGACTATCGTCCGGAACTGACAGATCTTATTCCGTTCGATGCTATTCGTCCATATGATGTCAGGAAGGTGATCGGGCAGGTAGTGGACGAAGGTTCTTTCATGGAAGTACAAAAAGAGTTTGCCAAGAATATTGTTGTAGGACTTGCCCGAATCAAAGGGGAAGTAGTCGGACTTGTTTGCAATCAGCCGAAAGTCATGGCAGGGGGACTTGATATTGATTCTTCCGATAAGGCCTCCCGTTTTATCCGGTTCTGTGACAGTTTTAATATTCCACTGATTACATTTGAAGATGTTACTGGATTCTTCCCGGGTATCAAGCAGGAGCACGGCGGAATCATCCGCCACGGAGCCAAGATCCTTTATGCTTATTCCGAAGCAACAGTTCCGAAGATGACGGTCATCCTTCGTAAAGCTTACGGTGGAGCGTATGTGGCTTTGAACAGTAAGTCCATCGGTGCAGACCTTGTCTTCTCCTGGCCTAATGCTGAAATTGCTGTAATGGGGCCTCAAGGGGCGGCGAACATCATCTTTGCCAGAGAAATTCAAAACAGTGAAAACCCAGAAGCGGTCAGGGAACAGAAGATCGAAGAATACCGGGAGAAGTTTGCAAATCCTTATGTCGCCGCAGCAAGGGGTATGGTCGATGATGTCATCGATCCTCGTGAGACAAGAATCAAGCTGATTCAGGGGCTTGAGATGATGAGAAATAAAAAAGAAGAACGTCCGAAGAAGAAGCACGGCAATATTCCGTTGTAATCACCGATTTCTAACATTTGTAGACCACCCCTATAAAAGATATACTAACCTAGTGACTACATAACTGGAGGTAAAAGTATGATTAATCATGAACGTTTACTCAATGAATTTTTAGAATTGGTACAAATCGATTCTGAAACAAAATATGAAGCGGAAATTGCTAAAGTCCTCACAAAGAAATTCGAGGACCTTGGGGTGGAAGTTTTCGAAGACGACACAATGGAACAGACAGGGCATGGAGCAGGCAACCTGGTCTGCACGCTTCAAGGTACTAAAGAAGGAGTGGATACGATCTACTTCACTTCCCATATGGATACAGTGGTTCCTGCTGTAGGCGTTAAGCCTTCTGTTAAAGATGGGTATGTGTACTCTGATGGTACGACGATTCTCGGAGCTGACGACAAAGCCGGCCTTGCTGCGATGCTGGAAATGGTGCGTGTGTTGAAAGAGCAGAACATCTCTCATGGTACAATCCAGTTCATCATCACAGTGGGTGAAGAATCCGGACTTGTAGGTGCAAAGGCGCTTGATTCATCTTTAGTAAAAGCAAAATACGGATTTGCGCTGGATAGTGACGGAAAAGTCGGCAACATCATCGTTGCAGCTCCAACACAGGCTAAAGTAAGAGCTACGATCAATGGAAAGACTGCACACGCAGGAGTTGCTCCTGAGAAAGGCGCATCTGCTATCACAATGGCATCCAAAGCAATCTCCAGAATGCCTCTAGGAAGAATCGACGAGGAGACTACAGCAAACATCGGTCGTTTCGAGGGCGGCGGCGCGACAAATATTGTATGCGACCGTGTTGATATCTTGGCGGAAGCGCGCTCACTTATTCCAGAAAAAATGGAAGCTCAAGTAGCGAAAATGAAAGAAGCATTTCAATCTGCTGCAAGTGAATTAGGCGGCAGCGCAGAAGTAGAAGTGACTGTGATGTATCCTGGATTCAAATTCGGAGAAGGCGATCACGTGGTCGAAGTTGCCCGCAAAGCAGCACAGAAAATCGGCCGTCCGAGTGAACTGCTGACAAGCGGCGGAGGAAGCGATGCTAACGTTATTGCCGGATTTGGCGTACCGACAGTTAATCTAGCAGTAGGTTATGAAGAAATTCATACGAAAAACGAAAGAATGTCTGTTGAAGAACTTTCCAAACTAACTGAAATGGTTGTTGCAATCGTTCAAGAAGTTTCAGGCGAATAATAGAGATCAAAAGCAGACCCCGAATTTCAATTCAGGGTCTGCTTTTTTTAGCGAGTGTATATCGCGGATCTTGTTAAGTTGTTAGATAACCAGACGCTGCGGCAGAAAAACTATGTTACTTTTGCAATAAAATCTTCCACACACTGATAACTTTAAAGTTTTAGCCGATAGAAAGAGAGAGAGGTATTTCTCTTTTCCTCTTTAATTCTCGCAAAAATGCATTTCTATGGTAAATTAGTTTTATACATAAAATTTAAAAACCTTGACCTATAGAAGGAGCGTCACTATGGATATTAACAAAAAAGCAGTCATTTTTCATTCTGGAAAAGAAGAGTACAGCATCCCGGTCGGACATGTAATTTCAATCGAGAAGCCCGAGAATATCACCTCAATCCCTCAGCTTCCGCAATATGTACTAGGCATTACGAAGGTAAGGGGAGAACTGGTACCGGTCATCGATTTTGCCAATATCCTTTATGGAAGTAAAGAATCTACCACTGATAAGAAACTGATTGTGTTGAAGTCAGAAATTCTTTCGCTTGGAATCATCGTGCATGAAGCAAAAGAAATACTGGATATTCCAGAAGGAGCCTTGACCCAGATGGGACTAATGGCTTACTCCCGCACAAAGTATTTCTCTGGTGTCATCAATCTTGAAGACAGGCTGATCACGATGATTGACCCTGATATTCTTGTCGAAAGTCTGGATGGAATCAGGGAAATCCAGGATTACATGAAAGCTCAACAAAAGTAACAATTGAAGAGTCGAGGATGTATCTTGTAAGTTACGCCCGGAAATTCTCCCTTCGGCTGGAGGAACATAATTTTCTACTTAAATCTTATTTGATGTACCGTGCATAAGTAGCGGGGTACATCAAATAAGATTTGGTCGTGTTTGATGTACCCAGCTTCGGCTGCGAGGTGCATGGTCTTGAGTTTTTTCTGTTTTGATGTCCCGCGCTCCGCCAGCGAGGTACATGATCTTAGTATTTTCTCTTTTGATGTACCACGCTTCGTCAGCGAGGTACACGATCTTAGGTATTTTCTCTTTTGATGTACCACGCTTCGTCAGCGAGGTGCATGATTTTGAGTATCTTTTGTTTTGATGTACCGCGCATCGTCAGCGAGGTACATGATCTTAGGTATTTTCTCTTTTGATGTACCACGCTTCGTCAGCGAGGTACATGATTTTGAGTTTTTCCTGTTTTGATGTACCGCGCTTCGTCAGCGAGGTACATGATCTTGAGTTTTTTCTGTTTTGATGTACCGCGCTTCGCCAGCGAGGTACATGATCTTAAGTATTTTCTCTTTTAATGTACCGCGCTCCGCCAGCGAGGTACATGATCTTAAGTATTTTCTCTTTTGATGTACCTGGCTTCGTCAGCGAGGTACATGATCTTGAGTTTTCTCTGTTTTGATGTCCCGCGCTTCATCGGCGAGGGACATCAACTTTGAAGTTTTCCTCTTTGGATGTACCGTGCTCCGCCAGCGAGGTACATGATCTTAGAGTTGTTCTCGTTTGATGTCCAATGCTCCGTCTGCGCGGTACATCAGATTTGCTATATTCTATTTTGATATCCCCCGATTCTAAAGAACTTCCCAAACTTCCCTTAGAATGGCCATCATACTGCACTTTTAGTTCCCGAACGTGTGCTCTGGGGAATTATATAGTACACTAAGAGAAAGGGTGAAAGGGCATAAGCGCTCTTTCCATTGAGTATCTGAAAAAGGGCTGGTTTGCATGCATCCTCACTATCCTAAAAACGGAAGAGTCATTCTTCATGTCGATATGAACAGCTTTTACGCTTCTGTTGAGGCTGCCTATAATCCTGAATTAAAAGGAAAACCCCTGGCGATTGCGGGGAACCCGGATGAAAGGCGCGGAATCATCGTGACATGCAGTTATGAAGCTCGAAAGTTTGGGGTCAAGACTACTATGACATTATGGGAAGCAAAAAAGCTTTGTCCGCAGATGATCATCATGCGTCCAAACTTTGACCGTTATCGTGCTGCGTCACAGGGTATGTTTGAAATTCTAAGGAAGTATTCTGAGCTCGTTGAACCCGTTTCGATTGACGAAGGATATGTCGATATAACGGACAGCTATACATTAGGCAGCCCGTTATTTATCGCTGAATCCATCCAGAACCAGATTCTGTCTCAGCTGGACCTGCCTTCAAGTATCGGCATCGCGCCCAATAAGTTTCTTGCGAAGACTGCTTCTGATATGAAGAAGCCCATGGGCATCACGGTTCTCCGCAAAAGGGATTTACCAGGCAGGATCTGGCCGCTTGATGTAAACGAGATGCACGGAATCGGAGAGAAAACAGCTCAAAAATTATATACATTGAAGATCAACACAATCGGGGAACTGGCTAAAGCAGATGAAATTCAATTGAAAGCACAGCTGGGCATCAATGGAATCAGGCTGAAAGCGAGAGCTAACGGGCAGGATGACAGGCCGGTCGATCCTGATTCAGTGTACGACTTTAAAAGTGTAGGCAATTCGACGACCCTTCCAAGGGACACCGCCAACCAAAAAGAATTGTTGAATACACTGAATCAGCTGTCCGCAAAAGTGTCATCAAGGATGAAATCAAAAGAGACTCTTGCCTCCACGGTTATGATCACGATGAGATTCAAGAATCGAAAGACTATAACGAGGAGCAAGAAACTGAAGAATCCAGTAGGTTCACAAGAGGAAATCTTTACGGCCGCAAAAACGTTGTTTCTTCAACATTGGGACGGTAATTCAATCCGCCTGCTTGGAGTGACGGGGCAGGACCTTGTCGAGCGTGATGATGCCGCCCTCCAGCTTGATATCTTCTCGTTTGAAGAGCATGCCAAGAAGGAACCTCTGTACCTGGCATTAGAAAAGCTTCAGACCAAGTTCGGAAAAGATATGATTAAAAAAGGGATTTCAGCGAAACAGGAAAAACGTGACCCCCACAACGACACAAGTTTTAACAAAGATTTTTTGCGGAAAGATAAATAAAACAACACTCTATAATTATTTTCCTGGTTATTTTAACAGAGCTAATGCAACAATAAGGTTGAGGTGTATTGTTTGCACAAGGCCTGCAACTTTTGTTAAATTTATTAAGATTGTTTACTACATTAAAATACACATATGAAGGGACGTTTGAACATGTCGAAACAACAAATCGGTGTGATCGGCCTTGCGGTAATGGGTAAAAACCTGGCATGGAATATCGAAAGCAGAGGATATTCAGTGTCTGTCTATAATCGTTCTCGTGAAAAAACGGATGAAATGCTGCAAGAATCCAAAGGAAAAAACGTAGTTGGTACATACAGCATTGAGGAATTTGTACAGTCTCTTGAAACGCCTAGAAAGATTTTGCTTATGGTAAAAGCGGGAGGCCCTACTGACGCTACAATTGAACAGCTGAAGCCTCACCTTGATAAAGGAGATATCCTTATTGATGGCGGTAATACATTCTTCGAGGATACTCGCAGAAGAAATCAGGAGCTGAGTGAATCTGGAATTCATTTCATTGGCACTGGTGTATCCGGCGGGGAAGAGGGTGCGCTGACAGGTCCATCCATCATGCCAGGAGGCCAGAAAGAAGCTTATGAGCTGGTCGCTCCAATT
This sequence comes from Bacillota bacterium, assembly GCA_051750065.1. Taxonomy (GTDB): domain Bacteria; phylum Bacillota; class Bacilli; order Bacillales; family Bacillaceae_B; genus Rossellomorea. The sequence goes on along the minus strand of JBNJJI010000009.1, from coordinate 154,364 downwards.
TTCAAAGACATCGCAGCAAAAGTAGACGGCGAGGCTTGTACCACATATATCGGACCTGATGGTGCCGGACATTATGTGAAAATGGTTCATAACGGAATTGAATATGGCGACATGCAGCTGATTGGAGAATCGTATTTCCTGCTGAAGCATGTAGTAGGTTTTAGTGCAGAAGAATTGCATGAAACATTCGCTGAATGGAACAAAGGTGAACTGGATAGTTACCTGATTGAGATCACGGCTGACATCTTCACTAAATATGATGAAGAAACAGGAAAGCCGATGGTTGATGTGATCTTAGACAAAGCAGGACAAAAAGGAACTGGAAAATGGACGAGCCAAAGTGCGCTTGATCTTGGTGTCTCTCTTCCTATTATCACAGAATCTGTATTCGCCCGTTTCATCTCCAGCATTAAGGATGAAAGAGTCAAGGCAAGCAAGATTCTTTCTGGACCAGATGCGAAACCATTCGAAGGCGACAAAAAAGCCTTGGTTGAATCGATTCGCAAAGCTCTTTACATGAGTAAAATCTGCTCATATGCACAAGGATTTGCACAAATGCGTGCGGCTTCTGAAGAATACGGCTGGGACCTTAGCTATGGCGAAATCGCGATGATTTTCCGTGGAGGCTGCATTATCCGTGCGCAGTTCCTTCAAAAAATCAAAGATGCCTACGATAAAGAGCCTCATCTTTCCAACCTGCTTCTTGATGATTACTTCAAGGAAATCGTTGAAAGCTATCAATATGCTCTTCGTGACGTTATCTCGACAGCGGTGCAAAACGGAATCCCGGTACCAGGCTTCTCAGCAGCTCTTGCTTACTATGACAGCTACCGTACAGAAACTCTTCCTGCTAACCTTATCCAGGCGCAGAGAGACTACTTCGGAGCCCATACGTATGAGCGTACTGACAAAGAAGGCATCTTCCATACAGAATGGATGTCCAAATAATCGAGAAAAGCTCTCCAGGTCTTGCTGAGGGAACTGAAAAAATCTAACATAAATAGGCAGAATCGCTCCCTTCAGAGAGTGATTCTGCCTTTTTCATTCAGGTCCTTAAAAGAGTATTGATTTCAGTTAAAGGTGTGCGGCTCCGCTGGGATAGCGCACGATGGAGTGGGCTTTATAGTGGAAGTCGTCTGCTCCTTAGTTAAGTATCCAGAGAAAAATAAGGGAAGATTTTCCCGCTAATTTCATATTTCAGCTCAGTTTGGAGTAAATAGAGAGAGTTTTTCCCCTAATATGAAAAAAAGCACCTATTTTCAAGTGTTTTAATACATATAAGGGGAATTTTTCCCTCTATTCAAGCTATTTTCCGTGCTTTTTAGTAAATAAGGGGAATTTTTCCCTCTATTTTTAAAATGCATTGAACCTTGCTGATAAGTGCCTCTGATTACTGTTCCTTTCTAAAATTCGGTAGATTTTCAGTTGTCTCGGCTTACTGGTGAGCCTTTTTTAATGATTTTCCTCATCTTTGTAAGAAAAAAGGATCATCTTGTAAGGTTTTACGCCTTCTTCTTTATCGTTCTTCACCTCGCGCTTGTCCACCAGCTTTCTTATCTCATCATTCAGGTGCTGCCATTCTTCAGGGGTCAGCTCCAAACCATATTCCGTGTACATCGCGCTGTTCTCCTGCCTTGCCGGATCACCTTCCAAATCATTCTTTAAAACGTTTAATCCCTTATTTAAACTAAACATCATCTTGGAAATCAGAAACTCTCTGTGTTCTATGGCGAATTCTCCTTCGAAACTGTAGGCAACGTCATCTTCATAAAGATGCTTGGAGGAATAGTACTTTTCGAGTATATTTCCTACCTTTCTTTCTTCTACTACCATGATTAAACCTAGATTCTGCAGCTTTTGGATTGGATAATACAGGCGGGATTGCTTTTCATCCAGCTCTGATGCAATCTCTTTTACTGTTTTGCTGCTGAATTTCACACTAGTGATAATCCTTTCCAGCTTCGGGTCAAAAATGGCTTTAGCCACTTCCAGATTATCAATCTTCAAGCCAATCACCTCTCACAAAATTTTCCTCTATCTATTTTAACAGATTGTAATGATTAAAAATATTAAAGCGTTAAAATTAATTTTAATTACAAACGTTTACAAAATATATTTTATCGTTTAAAATTATTTTAACGATAAAATATATTTATTTCGCGGAGGGGATTTCTTTGTTTCAATTGCTCAAAAATCGTTCCTATCGTCGTTTGTGGTCTGCTCAGGTGATATCTGAATTAGGAGATGGGATTTCACATTTACTGATTTTATTTCTTGCATCAAAATTGACGAGCAATCCGATGGTGTTTGGTTATATCCTTATAGCCCGCCATCTTCCGGGAATGTTGTTCGGAACACTAGTTGGCCCCTTGGTCGATCGGTTCTCAAGAAAATGGATGATGATCATCGCCGATCTTTACCGGTTTGTAATCGTGTTATTAATGATTGCTGGACAGTCATCCATCACGCTGCTGCTCATCCTAATATTTTTGCAGGGAATCGGCGCAGTCTTCTTTGAACCAGCGAAGTCCGCCGTCATACCAACCATTATGAGGAAGGATGAGATACCCGCAGCTGTCAGCCTTTCTCAATCCACCTACATGATGATGATGATCATTGCTCCTTCCATTGGAGGATTTCTTTTGCTGATTGACCATATTTCACTGATTTTCATATTGGATGCAGCAACTTTTCTCATATCGGCGTTGTTTCTGCTGAGGTTGAAGCTTGATAATAGAGAAGAAGAGAAAAGTCATGAAGAGGCGGGGATCTCTTATTTGAAATCCCTGAAGCAGGGACTTCAGTCAGTAACCAGTAACCGTTTTATCACAGGAGTATTCATCCTTCTTACCTCCGCTGTTTTCGTGCTAAGTATTGTAAGCGCCAATGTGTACGCGATTATCCTCAATGTTTTTGAAGTCAGCCAGGTGCATTTCGGTATGATGGAATCACTTGAAGGGGCTTTTGGCATTCTTGGTGCCCTTGCTGTTCCACTCCTTATGAAAAAGGTCAGCAATAAGGCGCTTATCATGTATTCTTTTGGTTTTTCTGGACTATTAGCGGCAGTAGTGATTCCGGTATACGGCTTACATGCAATGGTCCCGCTGGTTTCCCTCTATATATGGATGAGTTTGATAGGAGCGGCTAATCCATTCATCAATATCCCTTTGAACAGCATGCTGATGCAGGGAGTGCCGGAAGAACTTCTCGGGAGGATCTCCGGAATCCTGACAACCTGTTTCAATGGAAGCCTGCTTGGCGGGCTCCTGCTCGGAGGATGGCTTGCCTCCCTCGTTGGGCCATTATGGACAGTAACAGCAGGCGGTCTTTGTCTGATTGCTGTCAGCCTGATTTTTCCGCTGTCCAAATTTTATGGTTATCTAACAGTGGTTGTTCCCGCTGGTAATGTGGAAAGGGCGGGCTGAAAGGAAGAGAGTTTCTTCAAATTGTAGTAACAAATAAAGCTTTTAGACCCGAAAAACTTGGGATTTTAAAGTAAAAGGAAACCTTACTAGAATACATTCGTAAATGAAGTTATTACTCTATAAATGGAGATGGAAAGAGTGCTTATTGAAATTCTGGCCAATATCGGTATGGCGATGCAAATGTTCTTGCGTGGTATGCCTGAAGAAGAAAGAATTAATGAAAATATTGAACAGCTTCAATCATTAAAATGGTTTCAGCAGATTTATAAACAGCATAAAGAAACTATAGAAGTAGACCCGGATGTTCGATATCTTATTGGCTGGACAAAGGTGGATAAAGTTAAGAGAAGTGAATATCGATCTAAGAGGTTGAGACAAAAAATTTTAAATATCATTAATATATTTTAGAGTAGTCAGCAGGAAATTATTTTGACAGGGTTCTTTTTGTAACTTGATGCTATTTGATTTAAATCTCGAGAAGCATCTCGAAAATATCCCTGATCAGAGCGAAATAAAACATCCTTTCTAAAAAATTGTAGATTTGACAGCTCTTTTCTTTTTCCCTTTCTCTCCTTTTACGTAGGGGATTGTAGCTTAAGGCGTGCGACCTCCTGCGGGACTTAGCGGGACAGGTGAGACCAAGGTTACGTACCCACTGGAACGTAACCCCGCAGGCGAATCCAGCTTCAGCGGCCGAGGGTCCGTACCCACTGGAACGGACTTAGCGACTAGCAGATTTCAGCCTCTCTCCTTGCGATAAGTCATCATCGATTCGCTAACGCTCTTCGTGATAAAATCTGTACGTCGCTGAGCGGCCGCTTCCGCTTTTTATAAAGCCGAGGAGGCTCACCGCCCGCCCCGCGGAGTCGTGCGCCTGGAGCGGAAATCCGTTACTTTTTAACAGCCACAATTTTTGCAAAAGAGCCTTTGACAAAGATAACAATAAAGGATATAATTTTTAGAAAATTTGATATTTAAAAGCGTAGATGAGAAGAGTAGTTAGGAAAAAGGTATTCACAGAGAGCTCCGTCGGCTGAAAAGGAGTAATATTTTTCTTGATGAATAAAGCCTCGGAGCTTCTTGCCAATCTAATGAACCGCATTAGGGATAGCAAGACGGGTTCTTCCGATATGAAGATAGGGTATGACAGTACCTGAAGAGGTTGGTATGGCGACATATCAACAAACTGAGGTGGTACCGCGAAGTGATAACTCTCGTCCTCAAGAATCATTTTCTTGGGGGTGGGAGTTTTTTATTGTTTAATTTTAAATAGGTGTGTTTTCTAAATGCAGTGTTGCTCTTCGATCCTGCTTAACTATAATTTTTTCAGAAAGGTGAGTTATATGAATCAGATATTATTAGATGTTCCATTACAAATTGAAACAGAGAGACTGATCCTTCGGGCGCCACACCAAACCGGGGATGGGAAAGTTGTTAACGGGGCAATCAGAGACTCCTTTCCCGAGCTAAAAGCCTGGCTTCCATTCGCTCAGGAGATTCCAGCTGTTGAGGAAACAGAGGTTAACTTGAGAAATGCTCATATTAACTTTTTGAAAAGAGACAGCTTTCGTTTTCTTATCTTTTTTAAAGAGATCAATGAATTCATCGGAACAACCAGTCTCCAGGGGATTGACTGGGACATTCCTAAATGTGAAATCGGCTATTGGATTAACACGAGGTTCAGCGGTAATGGATATATGACCGAAGCTGTAAAGGGCATAGCGGACCTGGCAGTAAATCACATTGGTTTCAGGAGAATTGAAATCAGGTGTGAATCAACCAATCTGAAAAGCCGTTCTATTCCAGAGAAACTTGGTTTTACATTTGAAGGCACATTGAGAAATGATGATCTATCAGCGGATGGCAGCAAGCTGACTGACACTTGTATTTATTCTATGATAAAGTAATGTGGTAATCTTGGGAAAAGCAGGGACTAATAGCAGGCCCTCCTGCTAAACCAGCAGATACATTTATATAGCTGGAATTAGGAAGTGGATAAATTGTTTGTAGGTCAATTCTTATATTAGGACTGGCTTTCGTGTTTTTTAGTAGTGTGGGGATAATTATTATCCTTTTTTACAAGTGGTGTTGGAGGCATTTTGATTCCACTATTCGCTTTGCTGAATGGGCTCATTGCAATGGGTGTAAGGGATATGGTGATAGACCTCAATTATAAGAAAAAACTTGAAAAGAATAAGGATAGTATTTGAGGAAGGTGTGTCTAGAAAATTTAGAATTCTAAGGACTGCGCCAGAAGGTCGATTCCTATGGCTTCTCATCAAACGGTGGGGAATCTAAGTTATGCAGGTGAGCTTTTGAAAGATTGTTGGCTAAAGTGGGGGAACTAATTTGAGGTTGGTTTATCTTGGCATATATTTTATTAGTGTATTGGCGACAATAATAATGTTTATCTTAGGACATATCCTGACCGAACCCTTAGTGACTGAAAGTGGAATGAGTGGAGGAGGCAACGGCAATCCGGGCCTTTTTCCTCTTATGGTTTTGTTACCATTCTTCCTCATATTCATTTACGGAACCTATTGGTTTTTCAACAAGTGGATTGAAAATGTAACACTAAAGACTAAATGGGGCTTAACTATTATCAGTTGCGCAGTTTTTACCCTGATCTTTGCGGACACACTTAATAAAGCTGATGCACTTCGTTATTTGATTGTTAAACAGAACCCATCGTTCGAGAATGTGTCGCAGGTTGACCTTATAAATACTTACTCTAATTCTATATTTTTTAATTTCTATACTTTTATGGCACTGCTCCTTATCATTTTGGTTGCTGCGGGTATTCGGGCTCTTTTAGTGAGAAGATAATCAAACAATTTACGATGGCCGGAAGGGGACCTATTCAAAAGCTTATAAATGCAGCTTTTACCCAAAACAGAAAGATTGTTATCATAGAAGAAAAAGAGGTGATCTTGATGAAGGCTAAAGCAAAGATTGAGGATATAGTTGAACATATGGGATTTCAGATTGACGAATGGAGGAATTTATTGAATATAGAAACGGGAAAAGTAGTTTCCATTTCATCAGATGAACTGGCTGCAGCTGAAGACGAAGAGCCATTTGATCATCTGCCCCAGTGGCAGCAGGAACAGCGGATGGAAGCTATGGATGTGGTTGAGAACTATGAAGATTACAGGGAACTTCCAACCAAGTTTGATATCAATGAATTCGGCATCATGGAAGATTTTTGTCTTTCTATTTCCGATGAAGAACAGAAAATAGATCTTTTAAGAGCGATTAGAGGCCGAGGGGCTTTCAGAAGGTTCAAGGATACAGTCGCCGAGTCAGGTCTGGATGACCAGTGGTATTCCTACAGAACAGAAAAGTTTAAACAGATTGCCAAAGAATGGTGCAGGGACAATGAGATCAGCTATGTTTAAGAAGAAACGAGAAGGTGTAGAAAAGACTCGCCAAAATATCGTGGCCTATGAACCTCTGCAGATTTCTAGAATATAACTTTGATAAATAAAGTTAGGAAAAGCCATCTCTTCACCCTGTAGCAGGAAGGAGAGACGGCTTTTTCGTAAAACCTGAAGTGAAAAAGGCAGACTCGCTCTTTAGAATGAACGAGTCTGCCTTTTTACTATAAATATTCTCTTAACCGATCAACTCATCCATCAGAATGACACGTGCAGGTGATGCATCCGTACCTTCAATTTTTAATGGTGCAGCTACCATGAAATAGGAGCCTTCTTCAATTTCTTTCAACTGAAGGCCTTCCATGATGATAATGCGGCTGCCCATCAGTGTTTTGTGTGTCGGGTGTCCTTCCTGAGCTCTTTCGATGCCAAGAGAGTCGATCCCAGTGCCGGCCACTTTCTTTTCCTTCAAGTATTCAGCCGCATCTTCAGCTACATAAATGAATTCAAAGTTAAATTCTGTATCCCAAGAGTTCTTTGTCTTGAAAAGAAGAAAATCATTTTCCTGGATATCATAGTGTTCAATATCCTTTTTGGTGATCTTTTCTTGTACAGATGTCAGATCGAATACTTTTACTGGACGAACAAGCTGTTGGATATCAATTGTTTCGATTGTTTCGCCGTCATTGATCATGTGAAGAGGAGCGTCCACGTGGGTTCCTGTATGAACATCCATTGAGATCCTTGACTCCGTCACATAGCCGTTTGTATTTGTGTTGATTTCCGGCTGCTTTTCCGGCTTGTTTTTGTATACCGGCATTCCGTTGAAGATAGTTGAGGTAATGTCATAAATTTTCATCAATCATCGTCCTTTCAAAAATATTAACAGTCGTCGACTTCCAGTCCAGAAAATGGCCACCAGAAGAATCCATCCTGTGCGAGCAATTTGTCTGCCGCGAGCGGTCCCATTGTTCCTGATTCATAGTTAGGGAATTCTTCTTCAGTTGTGTTTTCCCATACATTCGAGATGGTATCCGTAAATGCCCAGGAAAGTTTAACTTCATCCCAATGCGTGAAGTTTGTTGCGTCTCCGCGCATGCAGTCGTGCAGGAGTTTTTCGTAAGCTTCCGGCGTATTCATGCCGTCAACGCCATTGTTTACGAAATTAAGCTTTACCGGTGTGGTTTCAATGTTCTGGCCTGTTTTCTTCGCATTCAAGTGAAGGGTGATCCCTTCTTCCGGCTGAATATGGATGACCAAAAGATTCGGTGCCAGCTGTTTATCAGTATTGTAATAAAGATTCATCGGAATGTCTTTAAACTGGATGACAATCTTGGTAGACTTGGCTTTCATTCTTTTACCTGTACGGATATAAAATGGCATGCCTGCCCAGCGGAAGTTATCGATCATCAGTTTTCCTGCGACATATGTTTCCGTGTTGGACTCAGGGTTGACATTGCTTCCTTCACGATATCCTGGAACTTCCATTTTGTTGATGGAACCGGCATCGTACTGTCCTCTGACAAAGTAATCTTTTACCTCTTCCTGTCTCATCGGACGAAGGGCTCTCAGCACTTTGACCTTTTCACTTCTAATTTCATCTGTCGTCAATTTGATCGGAGGTTCCATAGCCAGCAGAGCGACCATCTGCATCATATGGTTTTGCACCATATCCCTTAAAGCCCCGCTCTTTTCATAGTAGCGGCCGCGGTCCTCGACCCCCAGTTCCTCACTGGACGTAACTTGGATATTCGAAATAAAGCGGCTGTTCCATAAAGGTTCAAAAAGCGCGTTGGCAAAACGGATTACTTCAATATTCTGGACCATTTCTTTTCCAAGGTAATGGTCGATACGGTAAATCTCTTTTTCTGAAAATGCTGCACGAATTTGGTTGTTCAGGATCTCCGCAGAGGCAAGGTCATGGCCAAATGGTTTTTCTATCACCAGGCGTTTGAAACCTGCTGTGTCTGTCAGTCCGTCTTGTTTCAGATGGTCTGTAATGGTACCGAAGAACTCAGGTGCCATGGCAAGATAGAAAATCCGGTTTCCTTGCAGTTCGTACTGTTGATCCAATTGAACAGCCAATTTATTTAACTCTATGTATGAATTACTGTTGGCAACATCATTGGAATGGTAGTAAAAATGAGAGATAAACTCTTCGATATTCTCGTCTCTTCCTAAGGATGTCAGTACTGAGTCCTTTACATGTGCCTGGAATTCTTCATTGGAGAGTTGACGGCGTGCCACACCTATGATGGCAAAGTTTTTTGCGATTTTTCCTTTTCTGAAAAGGTGATACAGAGAAGGAAAAAGCTTTCTTTTGGCTAAATCTCCAGTTGCACCGAAAATCATTAGTAAAGTTGATGGTGTATCATTATGTTTCACTTCTAAGACCTCACTTTTTTCCTATAAAATAACTGTTTCGCAGTACAGAAGTACAAGGTGCGTTCGTCCAAGATCTCTTTCTATGCGAACAGCCTATTATTTGCTGTAACCTTTTTCTGAAAAGCACTCCATACAAGTACTTAATTTTAAAGACTTAAAACATATTTAGCAAATCATATGCTGTGTGATTTCAGACAGGCTCTTCTATATAGTACACAATAATTCATTTTAGTGACATACTATTTCAGAAATAAGTTATGCTGTACCGGATTTACCCGCGTTTATCATATTGTCTCCAATTGCAATCTTATTATTTCGCTGAGGTCGTTAACGCAGCTACTGGTTGATGTGATAGATGGGCAGGCCTTACCTGGCAGTATTTATGCGTTCGCTGGAATCCATTTCGAAAGAAGTAAAAATGATAGAAAGCCTATGCTGCTGATTGAAGCGTTTAGATTCCGCGGTGTTCTGTCGTGTGCTATTATGAAAGGGATAAAAAAGTCAGGGAGGAGGGACCTTAATGGACCTGCTGTTTTTAGGAACAGGTGCCGGTGTGCCTGCCAAATCAAGGAATGTAACCTCTATTGCTTTGAAGCTTTTGGAAGAGAGAGGAGCAGTTTGGCTGTTCGATTGCGGAGAAGCAACACAGCATCAAATCTTACATACAACTTTAAAACCAAGAAAAATAGAGAAAATTTTCATCACTCATTTACATGGTGATCATATTTACGGCCTGCCGGGATTATTAGGAAGCCGCTCCTTTCAAGGAGGAGAAACCGAATTGACGGTTTATGGTCCTCAGGGAATCAAGGAGTTCATCGAGGTGTCGTTATCGGTCAGCGGCACTCATCTTCTGTATCCTTTACATATTGAAGAAATCGAAGAAGGGCAAATCTTTGAAGATGATCTGTTTTCGGTAGAAGCCCGCCTGCTTGATCATGCGCTCCCTTGTTTTGGTTATCGAATTGTTGAAAAAGACAAGCCTGGCGTCCTTCAGGCAGATAGACTGAAAGATTTGGAAGTCAAGCCCGGACCAATCTTTAAAAAGCTGAAAGAAGGTGAAACGGTCACCTTAGAAGATGGCAGAGTGATTGATGGAACCGATTTTCTCGGTCCTCCTGTAACAGGAAGGATTGTCACGGTCCTGGGTGACACGAGAGCTTCCACGGTGGCTGTAAAACTTGCGGAAAATGCGGATGCTCTTATTCATGAAGCAACTTTTAGCCAGGACCAGGAAAAAATGGCTCATGATTATTTTCACTCCACGACAAAGCAGGCAGCGCAAACCGCTTTGTCAGCCGGTGCAAAGAAATTGTATTTAACCCATATCAGCTCGAGGTTCACAGAATCCCAATGGCCTGAACTTCAGCAGGAAGCACGCGAAACCTTTCCTGAAAGTTATATAGCGAGTGATTTCTTTGAAGTGTCTGTAACGAAAGAGTAGATCTTCAGGTGCGAGTTAGCAGGTGGTGTATCAGTTGTCGGCTTGCCAGCGCCGGATAGATAGAAAGCGGGGGATTATAGATGAAACACTTATATATTGTGCGCCACGCCAAAGCGGAAGGGCAGCCGCCTGAGGCAAAGCTTACGGCTCTTGGCGAGAAACAGGCCCATTCTCTGGCTGGTTTTTTTGAAGGCAGAAAAATTGATGCCTTGTACAGCAGTCCATTTTTACGTGCCAGGAAGACGATCGAGCCGCTTGCAGAAAAAAGAGGCCTTCCTATTATAGAAGATGACCGGTTAGGTGAAAGGATTTTGAGCAGTACCCACCTTGATGACTGGATGATGCATCTTGAAAAGAGCTTTCAGGATTATGAATATGTATTAGAAGGGGGAGAGTCGACTCGTACTGCTTACGAGAGGGCTTCTTCGTTTCTTCAAGAGATCCTGGAGGGCGGGAATGATCATGTTGCTGTTGTGAGCCATGGCAACCTGACTACACTGCTTCTTAGGTATTTTGATGATCGGTTTGGTTACCAAGAGCTTATGAAGTTATCCAATCCGGATGTTTTTCATGTGAATCTTGAAAATGGGGAAACTTCTGTGGATCGGATTTGGAGTGAATAATAGAGTTTGATTTGAGGGCAGGTTCCTTTAGACTCAGCATGGTCTTGTAGGGGGTTCTGGGTGGCGCTTATGAGAGTCGTGAGAGACACCAGAGTCGAAAAAGAGAGCCCCAGGTGTCACTTGGGGAGGTGAGGGACACTAAGGTTGAAAAAAAGCTCTCAGGTGTCCCTCGAGAAGTTGCCGAGTGACACTAAAGTCGAAAAAAGGGGCCCAGGTGTCCCTCGGGGAGGTGATGAGTGACACTAAGGTTGAAAAAAGAGCCCCAGGTGTCCTTCGTGAAGTTGATGAGTGACACTAAGGTCGAAAAAAGAGCCCCAGGTGTCCTTCGTGAAGGTGATGAGTGACACTAAGGTCGAAACAAAGAGCCCCAGGTGTCCCTCGAGAAGTTGCCGAGTGACACTAAAGTCGAAAAAGAGCTCCAGGTGTCCCTCGAGAAGTTGCCGAGTGACACTAAAGTCGAAAAAAGAGCCCCAGGTGTCCCTCGAGAAGTTGCCGAGTGACACTAAAGTCGAAAAAAGAGCTCCAGGTGTCCCTCGAGAAGTTGCCGAGTGACACTAAAGTCGAAAAAAGAGCCCCAGGTGTCCTTCGAGAAGTTGCCGAGTGACACTAAAGTCGAAAAAGAGCTCTCAGGTGTCCCTCGAGAAGTTGATGAGTGACACTAAAGTCAAAAAATGAGCTCCAGGTATCACTAAGCAAGATTAACAAATCCCAACCACCTATAAGTCTTCCATAAGTTGACTTCAACACCCCAACTTAATCCCAATATCAAACAAAAAAGAGTGCAAACACGCCGTTTGCACTCTTTTTAACAGATAAGAAAGTATAAAATTCAGAAGGGGAATGGTGTCTAGCTAGCTCCAGCGCCTTCCCTGCTCCTCCTTGCTATAAGGAGAAACCAACTCACTATGTTCGTTGTGTTTCCTTTATCTCATGCGGAGCCGGTCCAGTACGTACGCCGCTGAACAGGGCGCTTGCGCTTTTGTTCCGTCCAGCTCCAGCGCCCAGCCCCTCGGGGTCAAATGTCCGAAGAGAATAAAAGGATAGACCGCCTTTTTTTCTCTTCGGAGCATTTGCCTGTCGGGGCTGAACAGGGCGCTTGCGCTTTTGTTTCGTCCAGCTTCAGCGCCCAGCCCCTCGGGGTCAAATGTCCGAAGAGAATAAAAGGAAAGACCGCCTTTTTTTCTCTTCGGAGCATTTGCCTGTCGGGGCTGAACAGGGCGCTTGCGCTTTTGTTATTACCAAGCTCTGTCATATTGTTTAGGCGGATCGATTTCAACTCCAAGTTCCTTTGCAGCTGTTCTTGGCCAGTAAGGATCACGCAAGAATTCCCTCGCCAGCAGGATAAGGTCCGCTCGCTCATTTTGAAGGATTTCTTCAGCTTGGATTCCCGAGGTGATGAGCCCGACAGCTCCTGTTGGGATATCGGCTTTGCTTCTAATAGTTTCTGATAGTTTGACCTGATAACCCGGATAGACATCGATTTTTGCCGGTACGACAGCTCCGGAGCTGACATCGATCAGGTCGACTCCCTGTTCTTTCATCCAGGCAGTATACTCTGCATAATCCTCTGCATCCAATCCGCCTTCCGCATAATCTTTTGCTGATACTCGGACAAAGAGAGGGCCGCTCCATACCTCATTGACTGCTTCAATCACTTCACGGAGGAAGCGGTAGCGGTTCTCGGCAGAGCCGCCATATTCGTCACTTCTTTTATTAGAAAGAGGAGAGAGGAACTCGTTGATCAAGTATCCATGAGCTGCATGAAGTTCAATCACGTCATATCCTGCTTTCTTCGCTCTTTCTGCTCCTTGCTTAAAAGCTGTGACGGTTTCTTCTATATCCTTTTTACTCATTTCCAGCGGCGTTTTCATTTTTTCGTTAAATGCAACAGCCGAGGGTGCGATGATGTCTCCTTCAATCACAGCTTTCCTTCCCGCATGAGCCAGCTGAATACCGGTATGTGCGCCCTGTTCTTTCATCAGGGAGACGAGTTCGCTGAGTCCTTCGATATGATCGTCGCTCCAGATGCCCAGGTCCTGCGGTGAAATCCTCCCCTGCGCTGTCACAGCAGTCGCTTCCTGAATGATCAGGCCGACGCCGCCCACTGCCCTGCTTGTATAGTGAGTTTTGTGCCAATTTTCTACTTTTCCGTCTTCATTATGTGAAGAATACATGCACATTGGCGCCATGACGATTCTGTTCTTCAAAGTGAGATCTTTAATTTTATAACTCTCAAATAATTTGGCTGACATGATATCCGCTCCTTTATGATACTTCGCTTTCCTAAATACATGATTAGTATATCAGCAGATAATTTTCAGAAAAAGGATTTTGCTTTAGTCTTTCTCCATATTCCGAAGTTCTTCTAAGGAATATTTAGTGCCTCTCCAGATTACGCCTCCTCTGACGAAGGTGAGCACAACGGCCCTTATAATGCTGAAAATAAAGATGAGAGCCGTCACTGGAAGTGCAAGGAACAAGGCCGGATGAAAGTCAGTCATTTTTTTGATGACCGATGTGTAGCTGCCCAAAATCAAAAGAATCATCGCCAAGCTCAACAGTCTAACAGTGGTATCCGTTGATAGAAGCGTGAGGAAAGGGAAAACCTGTGAAAAAAACACACCGGAAATGGCCAGAAGTACCATTGAATAGCGGTAGTAAAGGCCTGCAAATGTATTTTTCTCCAGTCCTTGAAAAGCTGATTTTAATGAAGGATACCACTCGACCCGAAGGAGGCTGATGGCAGTCACCATTCTTTGAGTCAATTTATGTTCTTTGACTTTAAAGCCGAGCTGCAAGTCATCATCGGGGCGGTTCTTCAAGCTTTTATGGGTGCCGATTTTTTCATAGGCAGACCGGGTCATCAGGTTGAACGCGCCGATTCCCATACCGATGGAAGAGCGTTCATCGTTGGCTTTCCACGGCCGTTTAAAATAGGAAAACCCAAACAGAAAGAAGGCAATGAATGATTGCAGCCAAAAGCCTTTCGCTGTCAGAGAAGGAGCCGCCGTCAGATGATCTGCTTTTTCTGTATGAAGTACTCTCACGGCCTTTGAGATAACATCAGGGTCGTAATGCACATCCGCATCTGTGAAGAGAAGAAGCTCGCCTTCAGCGTGAAGATATCCCTGATAGAGGGCATGATTCTTTCCGAGCCAGCCCTTTGGCAGTTGAGTTATATGAAGTGTCTTAATTCTCTTGTCCATAGAGGCAATTTTTTCAATTTCTGCCCCCGTTTCATCAGTAGAGCGGTCGTTCACAATGATCCACTGAAGTCTTTTATATTTCAACTTCAGCTGTGACTCGATGCTCACCCTGATAGTATGGGCTTCATTTCTGGCAGGAACAATGATGGAAACAAGAGGGCCATCATGATCGGGCTCAGCTTTTTCCAACGAATCGATCTTCCGCAGTCCCAAAGCTATATCAGTGAATAAGATGGTCCAGCCAACCAAATTTATTGTAAGCAATAGCAAAAGCATTTTTTCACTTCCTCCGCATTCTACTTCTCTTTCATTGCAATTTATTGTATTTTTATCTATTGTAGCAATTAGATTCTCATCATGCAGTTTTCGGTGTTTGTTTGTAAGAAAAAATTGATTTCTGCTTCAATCATCGCTGCACAAAAAAATGATAATTTCTTGATGTGAAATATAGCAGACTTACAGAAGAAAAACATGATCGCCCTTTTTGTCATCATCCAACTTGTTAAACTGGCTAAGATCAAAATGTTATGCAGAAGTTTATTCTTTTTATAAAAAATCATGGCCATCTCATGACAACTCGTGAGAAAAGAAGTAAAATAAAAGAATGAATACTCATTCATTTTTAAATACAGAAAAAGCGGTGAAATATATGAGTGCCTATTGGGCTGGAAATATAGCAAAGATCGTGCTGCCAACGCCTTTTGCAGTAGGGGACGTAAATGTCTATCTTGTAAAAGGAGAAGCGCTGAGTCTCATTGATGTCGGTCCGCAAACCGATGAAGCCAGGAAAGTTCTGGAGTTAAATCTTGCAGAATTAGGGTATTCAATGCAAGACATTGAGCAGGTCATCCTTACTCATCATCATCCTGATCATGCCGGGATGCTTGAATGGATGCCGGATCATATCAATATTATCGGTCATCCTGCCAATGATAGATGGCTGGTGAGAACCGATGATTTCTTTGAAGAGCATGATCGTTTTTATGTAAAATTATTTTTGCAGGCTGGACTGCCGCAAGAATTTTTACCGTTCATCCATAAAATCAGGTCTCCCCTGGAGTTTATGGGGAACAGAGGATTGACCCGTACAATAAGGGCAGGGGAGCCGATTCCCGGCATGAAGGATTGGACCGTTTTGGACACCCCCGGTCATGCGCAGAGCCATATTTCTTTTTGGTGTGAAAAGGACGGTACGATGATTGCCGGTGATCACATCCTGGCTCATATCTCTCCCAATCCCCTGATTGAACCTCCTGAAAACGAGGGAGAAGATCGGCCTAAGCCTCAGCTTCAATACAATCAATCCTTGCAGGAACTGCTGCAAGTCGATATCAGCCTGGCTTATACAGGGCATGGGGAAGAGGTTTCGGACGTTCATTCGCTTATACATAAACGGTTAAAAAAACAGCACGACCGGGCCATGCATGTGAAAGAACTGCTGAAAAATGATCCACAGTCACTCTTTTCACTGTGCCGAAAGCTATTCCCATCCGTTTACCGTAAAGAGCTCGGCTTGACTTTGTCTGAAACACAGGCACAAATCGATTATTTGGAAGCGAGGCACGAGATATCCCGTGAAGAACGGGATGGTGTCCTGCTGTATTACTGTTAAAAGAAGGTGAAATCATGAATCAGCGTTTAAAAAATAAAAATGTAGTCATTACGGGAGCCTCTGGCGGGATTGGTGAAAAAATTGCACTCAAAGCCGCAGAAAGCGGGGCGAATGTCGTGTTGATGGCTCGTAACGAAGACCGTCTTAAAGAGCTGCAGAAAACGATTGAGAGCCGGTATAAGGTCAAAGCCTTTATCCACAGCATTGATGTATCGCGGTTTGAATCCATCCCCTCTGTTTTTCAATCGATTTACAGAGAGGTGGAAAATGTGGATGTTCTCGTCAATAATGCGGGCTACGGGATTTTTGATGAAGCGGATCAAGCAAGCTTTGAGGACATCAAAGGGATGTTTGATGTAAATGTACTGGGTCTCATTGCTTGTACCAAGCATGTGCTGCCAATCATGAAAAAAAGAAACGCAGGACATATCATCAACATCGCTTCACAGGCAGGCAAGCTGGCAACACCTAAATCCAGTGCCTACTCTGCATCAAAGCATGCTGTGCTTGGGTACACAAACAGCCTGCGGATGGAAGCATCCTCTTCAAATATCTATGTCACGGCCGTCAACCCGGGACCGATTGCGACCAATTTCTTCAATGTAGCAGACCGTTCCGGCACTTATGCCAAAAATGTGGAGCGGTTCATGCTTGACCCGGAAGCTGTCGCAGGTAAAATCGTGGACAAGATGCTCACCAACACCAGGGAAATCAATTTGCCTCGCTGGATGAATGCCGGCAGTGTCCTCTATACCCTGTTTCCAGGGGTTGTCGAGCGTCTCGGGAAGAATGCTTTTTTTAAGAAATGAACAAAAACCCAGGCCTGTTGGTTCTGGGTTTCCTTTAGAGGTGCAAACGTCAACATACTACGAAAACGCACTTTAACCGGTGCGTTTTTTATTGATTTCAGAGCTCTACCCCATCTAGTTAGCCTGAGAGCATTTTGGTTTGGTAAGAAGCCATATCCTTAGTTGAATAATTCAGCCTGCGATATCTCTAAAATAAGGGGAGATTTTCCCGTTAAATGCTAAATTGGACTCGATTCTGGATATATAAGGGGAAATTTTCCCTTTAAGCAAAGAAAAATGAGCTTTTTTCCCGTTTTTTAAATAAATAGCGGGAATATTTCCCTCTATTTAAGCTGTTTTTAAGTGCTCTTACCTGAATAAGGGGAATTTCTCCCCCTATTTATCAAATAGTTTCAGCGTCTGACGAACTTACTTAAACTATCCAGACAAATGCTTAAATTCAACTATCTCTATTTTAAAACCGTGGGTACATCTCTGCATTTTACTATTTCCTCTGTCACATGAAGGAGATAACCTCACCTTAACTAAGTCTTCTTTAGTGTTACCATGATCAGAAGGGATATTAACCTGGACGGAAACCTCATATGAGTGATTGTCATTGTATTTGATTTCGATGATTCTCTGCAGCTTCCAGTCAAAAAAATGTTCATCTCCGTACTCTTTTATCATCCTCTTATCGATAATGGGAGAGATAATGTCTAATACTATATCTTCTGTAGTAACATATAAATCTTCTGCTTTGGGATTAGCTTCGGCGAGAATATTTTGCTGTGGGGTAAAAGCAAATATCAGTCCCAGTAAGAGTAAGCATCGTTTTATCATAAAAATTCACCTCGTTTTGATTTTTGCCGCTTATTATCCCCAATTGAACTTTCTTTATTTCAACTGACCTTTTACACGAATTTAACCATTTTTGCTCGCATCCTCTATAACCACACTATAAGAAATGATTTGATTTATCCCAAATCCAAGCTTGAAATATTTTATCAAATTTCATCTTCAATGCTGTACCATCCATCTCCTCGTCAATGCCTAATTCCTCAAGAGTGAATGTTTCGGCTGCCTCTCTTACCCAATTTCTCCCACTAATTAATGTAAAGTAAATATTTGCAATTTTATCATAAAGACCTTTAGAGAATTGAGTTACCACGCCGTTAATTGGTAATGTTTTTAACGGAGCGCTTTGTATTGTCCAGCCCTGTCTCCTTTCTAAATGCAGCCTTTCCGCGTTTCACCTTAATTGTTGATTCTTTTGCTGATTACCCTTATTTGTCCAGTTCCTCAAAATTTTTCTCGGTGTTCCAACAAATAATATTTGAAAACGAACGTATATTCGTATACAATTTTAGATAAAATAGAACGAGTGTTCCCTTGAGAAAGGAGTGGAGAAAATGACTATCAACTACGGTGAGCTTCCCGACCAGAAGATTTTATGCATCGATATGAAGAGTTTTTATGCAAGCTGTTCGGCTGTCATGATGGGGCTTGATCCATCCGACTGCTACTTGGCGGTGGCGGGAAAATTGGACCGCCCCGGAAGCGTCATTCTGGCTGCTTCCCCCAAATTGAAAAAGGAATTCGGCATCAAAACCGGTTCCCGTCTGTTCGAAGTGCCAAAGGACCCCAAAATCCTAGTAGTAGAACCTGCTATGGCTACCTACATTCGCATTTCCACCGAGATTACCCGTTTGTTTCACCGCTATGTACCCAAAGATGCGATCCATACGTACAGTGTCGATGAAAGCTTTTTAAAAATAGACGGAACCTCCCATCTCTGGGGTGACGCCCATACCATCGCCTGGAAAATCAAACAGGACATCGAAAGGGAATTCCAGCTTCCATGTGCCATTGGAATCGGTCCGAATTTGCTGATGTCAAAGCTGTGCCTCGATTTGGAGGCAAAAAAGCATGGAGTTGCAGAGTGGACCTATGAAGATGTTCCTGAGAAATTATGGAGTGTTTCTCCACTGAGTGAAATGTGGGGAATCGGCAGGCGTCTGGAAAAGACCCTGAACCGCATGGGGATTTTCAATGTCGGCCAGCTTGCCAAATATGACTTGCAGAAGCTTGAAAGCAAGTTCGGCATCATGGGCAATCAGCTGTATTACCATGCCTGGGGAATCGACCTGTCGGAAATCGGAGCGCCGATTATGGATGGCCAGGTCAGCTTCGGCAAAAGCCAGATCCTTCTGCGTGACTATAAAGAGGTGGAGGAAATCCAGAGTGTCATGCTTGAAATATGCGAAGAAGTCGCCCGGCGGACCCGGAATCACCGGCAGGCAGGAAGGACCATCAGCTTGAGCATAGGATACAGCCAGGAGGAATTTGGAGGAGGATTCAACCGGTCACGATCCATAGAGGAGCCCACGAATATCACCATGGACTTATATAAAGTCTGCCTTCAACTCTTTAAGGAAAACTACAATGGCAAAACCGTACGCAGTATCTCCATCAGCCTCAGCAACCTCTTTCCGGATGAAAGCATGCAAGTCAGCCTGTTTGAACCAGATCGCTGGAAAAAAAGGGAACTCGGATATGTCGTCGACCAAATTCGTAACAAATACGGTTCAGGTGCCTTGCTGCGGGCCATTTCCTATACCGCTGCCGGCACAGCCAAACACCGTGCGACCCTGGTGGGAGGGCATAAAGCGTAGCTGGGTGCTATGCACTCCTATCATACTTAGTTCAGCTTGTAAGTTTTGAATCAAACCGAAATAGTCAATCTAAAGAGAAAGAGGGGGATGACAATGAACCGCGACCGTGGAAGAATCAAGTGGACCTCCATGATGCTGCCGGAGCACGTGAAACTGCTGAGGGACTGGGCACATGAAGACAGTTTTGAACAGCAGAAGAAAGTGGATGAACAGCACCTCGAGGAGTTGAATGAAATCACAGCGGAAGCCATGGAGTTCAGCCGCCTGGTCACCATCACCCATTATGCCGGCCGGCGCCATGAATTGCTCATCGGCCACATTCATTATTATGATGGATTGACCAGTAAGCTTCATGTCCTTGACCGCTTCGAAAAGACATATTATCTGTCCATTAATAACATTGCAGACATACGCTTTACCGAAGAATAACAGCAGAAAAAAGCCTGAAATGAAAAGGGTTAACCTTTTTCATTTCAGGCTCATGGCAATCTTATTTATCATCTAGTACTTTTTCTGCACGTACGCATGACTCAAACTTGCCTTTATGAGATGCGTCGCAAAAGGGCATTCTCGTCGAAAGTCCGCAGCGGCAAAGAGAAAATACGTTCTTTGTTGGAAAAACATTGCCCTCAGCGTCCACAAGCTCAACATCACCTGTTACTTTTAAAGATCCATTGTCATTCACTTTAATTTGCACTTTTGTCATAAAAATCATCCTTTCTGTAAGTAACTAAGAGTCCCCACCTTGATAGTAAGTGGAAGGTTGGAAAATTGCAACAATTTCTGTGGTACTTTATAGCGGTTTAGATGTCTGCGATTTGAAAGCGATGAATGAGTGCCGTTCAAGAAGGCCTTGTCCTGCTTAATCCCCAAAAATGTAATCCACCGGATCATATGGTAAACTAACGCCATAAGCAGAGCGTCAAGGAGGTCTACAGATGAACATCACGATAACCAATGAAGCCCAAGAAATTTTAAAGACGAAAATAGGGGATCAAACAGGATATTTAAAAATTAAATATGAAACAGAAGGCTGCGGCTGTGTCATGAGCGGAATTCCTGTTTTGGAATACGTTACTCAAAAGGGATGGGATGATATCGAAATCAGTACAGAAGCCATGACAGTACTGGTCGAGAAATCTAAGACAGTCTTTTACGATAAGGACTTAAAAATCGATTTTTCCTCTTCTGCCAATACGTTTCAGCTTAAGAGCCCCAGCCAGATCTTAAACGGAAGAATGAACTTCATCATTCGCTAAATCAAAAGGATGACTCCAATGAGCCATCCTTTTTATAGTTTAGGAATTTTAAAAATCCATCCTTGTGGAAAATTTTAACTAATTTAACCGCGTCCAGCTTCAGCGCCCGAGGGTTCGTACCCACCGGAACGAACTTAGCCCCTCGGGGTCAAATGTCCGAAGAGAATAAAAAAGAAAGACCGCTTCTTTTCTCTTCGGAGCGTGTGCCTGTCGGGCTGAACAGGGTGCTTGCGCTTTTGTTCTTGCACATAAATTAAGAAATCGGTTGGGCGGTAGATACTTCCTTCAAAAATTCATCGATTGCTTTTTCATACTCTTCCTTATTTTCATTGTAAGATTGCGCATGAAGTCCTTTTTCAGCAAAATATAGTTTCTTGCTGCCGCTTTTTCTGTCAAACAGCTCCTGTGTCATGGATGAAAGAATGAAGTCATCAGGGGTGCTGTGAATAAAGAGCACGGGCTTCTCGATATTTTCAACAACCGTCCGGGGTGATATGTCCTTCAGAGTGTATCCCTCGCGCAGTTTTAAAAATAAGTCGGCAAGAGGCAGAAGAAGCCCCTGGATCGGCAGCCTGACTTCCTTCGTCATCCGGTAGGAAAGCTGTTCGCCGAAGTCGGAATAGGGGCAGTCCGCGATATAAAAATCAGCCCGGTCTTCCACTGAACCTGCATAAAGAAGCATGGTGGATGCTCCCATTGATTCTCCGTGGATGCCAAAGAAAACATCCTCTCCCTGGCGCCTGATGAGCTCCTCGACCACAGCCTGCAGGTCATGCTTTTCAAAGAAACCATAGCTCGAAGTTTTGCCCCCAGACTCCCCGTGCCGGCGATGATCGTAGACAACGGCATTGAAGCCCCGTTTAAGAAAAAGGTTCATATATTTTAAGGAATTGAGCTTGGTCTCTGTGACTCCATGACAAAAAACCATATATTTATTGCCGGGGTTGGGATTTACAAAAACAGCCTTGATTGTATAGCCAAAGGGAGAAGGGATGCTGACCTCCTCCTTGGGTAGTGCGTTATAATCCTCCAGATTCAGGCGCCCGGCTGAAATTTCACGGTGTAGTATTTCTTGTTCGTCCTTTTTCTTTAAATACATAAACTGGTTCGTCAAATATACGCCGAGTCCAGCGGCAGCTGCAAGAGCACCGCCAACAGCGGGAATCCACTTTTTCATAATAAAAGCCTCCAAGATTTAGTTCTCTATATTTTACCACTCCATGTGAAACAGAGATAGAAAACGCTCTCGCTGTGGGAAGAAATTACAGACAGAGGGATCACCGCCAGGGAAGCGAGAGATACATCAAAAGAGCAAAAACCACAGAATGATGTACCTCGCTCGGGAAGCGAGATACATCAAAACAGAAAAACCACAGAATGATGTACCCCGCTCGAGAAGCGAGATACATCAAAAGAGGAAAAACCACAGAATGATGTACCCCGCTCGAGAAGCAAGATACATCAAAAAAGAAAAACCGCAAAATGATGTACCTCGCTCGAGAAGCGAGATACATCAAAACAGAAAAATCGCAAAATGATGTACCCCGCTCGAGAAGCGAGATACATCAAAACAGAAAAACCGCAAAATGATGTACCTCGCTCGAGAAGCGAGATACATCAAAACAGAAAAACCACAGAATGATGTACCTCGCTCGAGAAGCGAGATACATCAAAACAGAAAAACCACAGAATGATGTACCCCGCTCGAGAAGCGAGATACATCAAAAGAGGAAAAACCACAGAATGATGTACCTCGCTCGGGAAGCGAGATACATCAAAAGAGGAAAAACCACAGAATAATGTACCTCGCTCGAGAAGCGAGATACATCAAAACAGAAAAACCGCAAAATGATGTACCTCGCTCGAGAAGCGAGATACCATCAAAACAGGAAAAACCACAGGATGATGTACCTCGCCACGGAAGCGTGAACCCAAAAAAATAACCGGTCCTAAACATACGGACCGGTCATTGCAAATTAGAAAAATCACATTACTGCTCAGAATTCTGGCGGTTTGTTGGATGAACCGCTTTCTCAAGCTCTTCTTTTGAAATCACGTTCTGTACAGTATCAGCATTCGGTTTTCCTTTTTGGCTGTATCCTTTTTCGCGTTTTTGGCTCATGCTTCTCTTCCTTTCCTAAGTAAGATATAAGATTAGGATGCTCAAGGAAGCGGGCGCTATTCAGGTGATTGACCAGCCGATTGCAGCTTGTAATACCCAGTATCGATGCTGCGGGAAAGATGTGGTGCGACAATCTTGATCGCGGCAACGAGTCCATCTAGATCAATTCCGGTATCGATACCCATTTGTTTCAGCATAAAAACAACATCCTCTGAGGCGGCATTACCAGATGCGCCGGGAGCAAATGGGCAGCCTCCGAGACCGCCGGCGGAGGTGTCGAATCGATCGACTCCAGCTTGAAGGGAAGCAAGGATATTAGCAAGAGCCATCTTTCGGGTGTCATGAAAGTGGGCAGTCAGCAATACATCCGGAAGAGACTTTTTCAACAAAGAGAAAAGCTCGAAAGACTCCTTGGGATTCGCCATGCCGATTGTGTCCGCGACACTCAGTTCGTCCACCCCCATGTCAGTGAATTCCCTGCACAATTGAAGAGTTTCCTCCGGAGGTATTTTTCCTTCATAAGGGCAATAGAATGAGGTAGAGATACAGGCGCGGACAAAATAGCCTTTTCCCTTGAGTTCGCTCACTATTGGTCTTAGCTCTTCAAGACTTTCGGATGTTGATTTATTAATATTCTTCTTGTTGAAGCTGTTGCTGACACCGACAAAAACAGCTACCGCTTTACCTTTAGTTTCAAGGACACGGTCGACTCCTCTCCGGTTCGGGGCGAGGACCATGTCGCGCTCGCTGTTCAAACAGGCTTCCACAATTTCACCCGCATCTTTCATTTGAGGCACCCATTTTGGCGACACAAAGGAAGTGAGTTCCATTTCCTTTAAGCCAGCATCTTTAAGAGCGCGAATGAATTGGATTTTAATGTCAGTTGGAACGAAGTTTTTTTCATTTTGCAGGCCATCACGCGGGCCGACTTCGATCATCGTGACTTTTTTCGGTAAGTCCATTGTAATTCCTCCACCTTCAAAAAATATGTTCTACCTCCATTGTAGAAAAATTCAGATTTAAAAAGCAACTATAAATTTTTTGACGAATTAAAAGGAATTTAAGCGCTTACATAGAAACCATTATAAGTACATGTAAAAAAGAGAGAGCTTGCTGTGCAAGTTCTGCATAAGGAGGACAAACGATATGACGAAAGAAGTAGTCATCGTGAGTGCGGTCCGTACTGCTATAGGCAGCTTCAACGGATCTTTAAAGGATATCTCAGCGCCGGAGCTGGGAGCGATAGTAATCAAGGATGCGCTGGACAAAGCGGGAGTGTCGGCAAAAGATGTAGATGAGGTCATCATGGGGAACGTGCTGCAGGCAGGTCTTGGCCAAAATCCGGCGAGGCAGGCAGCATTAAAAGCAGGAATGCCTGAAACGGTACCGGCGATGACAATTAATAAAGTATGCGGGTCAGGGCTGAAAACGGTCCATTTGGCTGCACAGGCAATTATAGCTGGTGATGCCGATATTGTGGTTGCCGGCGGAATGGAAAATATGAGCCAGGCACCTTACTTGCTCAAAAATGCACGAAATGGTTATCGAATGGGTGATGGAAAAGTAGTAGACAGCATGATTTCAGACGGTTTATGGTGTGCATTCAATGATTATCATATGGGTATGACGGCGGAGAATCTTTGTGACCGCTATTCGATTTCTAGGGAAGAACAGGATGAATTTGCAGGTTGGAGCCAGTCGAAAGCGGCAGCAGCTATGGAAGCCGGTAAATTTGACAGCGAGATCGTTCCTGTTGAAATTCATCAAAGAAAAGGAGATCCGCTTATTTTCAAAACCGATGAATTTCCGCGTAAGAGTTCGACAGCGGAGAAACTGTCTGGCTTAAGAGCGGCCTTCAAAAAAGAGGGAAGTGTCACAGCAGGAAACGCATCAGGTATCAATGATGGAGCTGCAGCTGTGGTCGTGATGTCAAAAGAAAAGGCAGAAGCACTAGGCATCACTCCGCTAGTAACGATTAAAGCTAATGCCAATGCTGCGGTGGATCCGGCAGTCATGGGAATCGGACCTGTATCTGCAGTGAGAAATGTTTTGGAAAAATCAAGTTTGTCACTGGAAGATATGGACTTGATAGAAGCAAACGAAGCGTTTGCTGCTCAGTCTCTTGCGGTTGACCGGGAACTTCAGTTTGATAAAGAAAAGCTGAATGTGAACGGAGGCGCCATTGCCCTGGGCCACCCAATCGGCGCAAGCGGGACGCGCATCCTAGTGACTCTTATCCATGAAATGGGCCGCAGAAATGCGAAGCGGGGACTCGCGACACTTTGCATCGGCGGCGGACAAGGTGTAGCAACGATAGTAGAAAAAATTTAAAAATGAAGCGAAGGAGGAACCTTGATGAAACAAGTATATACTTCTTTTAAAGATGCGATTGAAGATATTCAAGATGGAGCCACATTGATGGTCGGCGGGTTTGGATTATGCGGGATCCCGGAAAATCTGATTCTGGCACTTGTTGAGAAAGGTGTTAAAGACTTGACTGTTATTTCCAACAATTGTGGAGTGGATGACTGGGGACTTGGATTGCTTTTGCGAAATAAGCAAATCAAAAAGATGATAGGATCCTATGTAGGCGAAAATAAAGAATTCGAAAGACAAGTTCTTTCGGGAGAAATTGAAGTTGAATTAGTGCCTCAAGGAACACTGGCTGAAAAAATCCGGGCAGGTGGTGCGGGAATACCGGCATTCTATACTCCTGCTGGAGTCGGCACACCAATTGCAGAGGGAAAAGAAACCCGCACATTCAATGGAAAAGAATACTTATTGGAGGAAGCGTACACAGCCGACTTCAGTCTCGTCCGTGCTTGGAAAGGCGATAAAATGGGGAATCTGATTTACAACAAAACGGCAAGAAACTTTAACCCGATGATTGCCGCAGCTGGAAAAGTGACGATCGCCGAAGTGGAGGAACTGGTGGAGACAGGCGACCTCAATCCGAACGAGATCCACACACCAAGCATCTATGTGAAGCGAATCATCCAGGCAGAACAGGAAAAACGGATTGAAAGAAGAACAGTCAGCAGCCAATAAATTGGAGTGAGAGAAAGGAGAGAAGAAAATGGACCGAGCGAAAATGAGAGAAAAAATTGCCAGAAGAGCTGAAAAAGAGATACAGGATGGATTCTATGTCAATCTTGGAATCGGAATGCCGACACTGGTTGCCAACTATATTTCAGACAATAAACAGGTTGTACTTCAATCTGAAAATGGGTTACTTGGAATCGGACCTTATCCGTCAGAGGAAGAGGTGGACGCTGACTTGATCAATGCCGGAAAAGAAACCGTAACAGCCATCCCAGGATCTTCCTACTTTGACAGCTCGGAATCTTTTTCCATGATCAGGGGCGGACACATCAACGTGGCGATCCTTGGCGGAATGGAAGTTTCCGAGAAAGGAAATCTTGCCAACTGGATGATTCCCGGCAAGATGATCAAGGGAATGGGAGGGGCCATGGACCTTGTTCATGGAGCTCAGAGGATCATTGTTATCATGGAACATGTGAACAAAGACGGCGAGGGGAAAATTCTAAAAGAATGCAGCCTTCCGCTGACAGGAGAAGGCGTAGTGGACAGGATCATTACCGACCGAGCTGTCATTGATGTAACGGACAACGGACTGGTTCTGCGGGAAGTGGCAAAAGGCTACACTGTGGAAGATGTAACCTCTACAACTCAACCCGAATTGATTATTGATGATAACTTAGTTACAGATGCATTCTAATTTTTGCAGAGGGAAGCGCTATGCTTCTCTTTTTTTATATTTTTGATAAAATCAAGTTATTACAGTTTCGGTATGGCTGGTTCTTTTTTGAGTGAGAGAGGAGCGGCACCGAAAGTGAGAAAAATGAGAGTTCCGAGTTCTGATAGGTTTTGAGGAAACGTACCATAAAGGGTGATCGAACCGCTGGAAAATGGTACGATTCGAGAGGGAAAGTACCAGGGCCAAGGGAAAGGTGTGCTTGTCTCTGCCTTGATTACGGTATTATTAAAAGGCTGTTTTCGCATATATTGTTGCTTTCGGATATCCCCGGATACTAAGCGTTTTATCTCTAATCGAGGAGAGTAGCTCTTTTCTTTTCGGTGTTCCCAGATTTCACCTCTCTTAATATGGTTACTTTTTCGGAATTAGTATCAAATAGCAACAAAGTTTATGAAAAGAGCCTATTAAAATAAAGATCCCCTTGCCTTAGAGAGTTGCAACTGGGAATAATGGTACAATCAGGAAGCTCCCTGCCAAAAACAAAGAGCATCAAATTAAAAGAAAACACGTCTAAAGAGAAGCCGCACAAAGCGGGAATGCCCGGGCCAAACTAGAATTAAAAGAGAGCCCACAATAGAAAAGAGGAGGAAACACAAATGAAGAAAAAACAGCAGAAGAAACGTCCATCCTCAAACAAAAACGAAGAAATCACTCTGAAGGACACGTTGCAGTCCGATGTGTTTGAGGCTTTAAAAGAGAAAAAGAAAGAACTAGAAAAAGCGGAAACGAGCCGTAAGGAAGAGGAAGCTAATAGAAAGAAAGAAGAGATGAGGCAGCGGGAAAAGAACAAATCATTTGAAGAACTTTTCGGCGAAAGCAGCATGAATTGGAAGGATTATAAGTGATGATGAGGAAAGTCGAGGTGACTCCGTACCGGCCGCAGTGGAGAGAGCAATTTCTTCAAGAAAAGAAAAGACTGGAAACTGTTTTTCAAGGAACGCATGCGGTGATCCATCACATTGGCTCGACGTCCGTGGAAGGATTGGCAGCCAAACCTATTATCGACTTTCTTATAGAGGTTGAGGAGATTGGTGCGGCGGATGACAGAACTGACAAATTAAAGGCCCTGGGATATGTGGGGAAAGGTGAAAATGGAATAGCTGGCCGCAGATACTTTTTCTGTGAAAATAGAGAAGGCGAGAGGTTGTATCATGTTCATATCTTCGCGTCAGGCAGTGAAGACATCGAAAGGCATTTGGTCTTCAGGGATTATTTGAGGACCTTTAAAAATGAAGCGGACAAATACAGCAAGCTGAAAAATAAATTAGCGGCAGAGTATCCGAATGATATCGAGGCCTACATAGAAGGAAAGAATGATTATGTACAGGAAATAGAAAAGCAGGCTTTGAAATGGAGCAGCACCAGAAACAGTCATAACTGAATTTAAGCTGAGTTAAAAAGTAGAGGGAAAAGGCTCCTATAAAAAAACTCGGCAGCTACGCTTTGTGAACAGGCTTGCTCCCATTCAAGGCAGACTGGTCCACTATCACTATGACTTTAGGATGAGTTCTCAAAATGGCAGCAGGAAAATCTTCTGAGATTTCATCTTGAAATAATCTTTTAACAGCTGCTTGCTTCGCTTCACCCGAGATTAGCAGTAAAATCTCCTTGCTTTTCATAATTGTATTGATTCCCATGGTGATAGCCCGTCTTGGAACTTCATCGAAGGAATCGAAGTAACGTGCATTTGCTTTTCGGGTAGTGTGTGTTAGTTGAACGATATGAGTTCTTGTAGAAAATGGAGTACCGGGTTCATTGAAACCAATATGTCCATTTTTTCCGATGCCTAGTATTTGCAGATCGATGCCGCCGTGGCTTCGGATTTCCTCTTCATAACGATGACATTCCTCTAATATATCCTCCGATGTACCTCTTGGAATATGGGTACGATTCAATTGTATATCGATGTGTGCGAAGAAACGTTCATGCATATAATGGTAGTAGCTGTTAGGGTGAGAAGATGGAAGACCCTCATATTCATCAAGGTTGAATGTGGAGACATCTTGAAAAGAAACTTCTCCTCTTTTATGGCATTTTACTAATTGTTTATAAAGTCCTTTAGGTGTTCCTCCTGTAGCAAGACCAAGAATGGAATTAGGAGAGGTATTAACTCTATCAATAACAAGCTGTGCCGCTTTTTTGCTCAGTTCCTCGTAATCATTTACTTCCAAAATATCCATCAGGCTTCACTCCTTTTGATAAGCGATTTTTCCTTTGCAGATAGTCATCATTACATTGAGGTCTTTATCAAGCAGGACAAGATCTGCATCTTTCCCTGTTGTGATACTTCCTTTTCGATGATAACAATTCAATTCTCGTGCAGGGTTTTCGGATGTCATTTTAAGAGCATCCCTAATTGTACAGTTAGAGAAAAGCTGAATGTTTTTAAATGCATCATTCATCTTCAGAACACTTCCAGCGAGTGTACTGTTATTCAATGTTGCCATGCCATTCTTTACATATACAGTTTGTCCTCCTAAATCATATTGGCCATCTCTGAGGCATTTGGCTCTCATCGAATCAGTTATAAGAATCATTCTGTTTGAAGTGATTTGATTCAGTGCTATATGAACAACCTCAGGATTTACATGAATTCCGTCGGCAATGAGTTCAACCATCAGGTCAGACCGGTGAAAAGCAGCTCCGACAATACCTGGTTCGCGATGATGAAGTCCGCTCATTTGGTTGAACAGGTGCGTAACATGGCTGATGCCTTTTTCAATAGCTTGAAGAATTTGCTCATAGGTTGCATCAGAATGGCCTGCGGAAACAATGATGTCATTTTTCTTGAGATATTGGGTCAATTCGTAGTTTTGGTCTTCTTCCGGGGCAAGGGTCACCAGTTTGATTGTGTTTTCAGAAATCTCCTGCCATTTCATAAAGAGAGGAATATTCGGCTTTTGGATGGCGTGTAGGGGCTGAGCTCCTGCTCTTTTTTTGTTTATGAAGGGTCCTTCTAAATGAATGCCGAGAATTTCAGCTTTTCCTGCTTCATTTCTTTCCTTCATATAGCGTGCTGTATTTAGTAAAGCATCCTCTATCCTTGCAGGCTGCTCTGTCATTGTGGCAGCAAGAAAACTGGTTGTTCCTTCTTTAGGCAGTGCAGCCGTCATGATGTCAAGAGCTTCTGGGGTGCTATCCATGGTGTCCGCACCGCAGACACCATGGATGTGGAGGTCAATCATACCTGGAACCATGATCCATCCTTCTTCACACTCTATAACGTTATATCCTTTCTTATCATGCAGTTGTTCGGTATACCCAACCTCAAGGATGAATCCCTCTTGTATCTTGATATAACCACTTTGCAGCACGCCATTTTCTGCATATATTTTTACATTGTTTATCAGTACTGTATCCATGGATTTTCCTTTCCTGGCCGCTTTATTCAATTTTAATTGAGTAAAGGCCTTGATAAAGTAGATGAAAAAGCAGAGAGCCGCGGACAAACGGGCTTTCTGCTTATTATTGAAAAATCTTATGCAGATCAGAGGAACTAAATACGGTGCTGCTCATAAACATTCTGTTTCGTCAGTTCCTTCAATAACTGAATCTCTTCTTTAGCAAGAGGCTCTGATTTTACAGCCTTGGTGTTTTCCTTTACCTGGCGGGCAGAGCTTGCTCCTGGAACGACAGCGGAAACTTCGTCATGACTCAAGATATATTGAAGGGCGATTTCGTTCATGGATCGATCACTTGCCAGTTTACCATGAATGCTTGAAAGGACTTCCTCGAGTTCCTTATATGAGTAGTCGAGATATCCATTCTCTTTAATTTTTTCCGAGGCTTTTTTAAGCATCTTATCACTGAGCAGTCCTTTTGCGACAGGACCTCTTGTCACGACACTCACATTTTTTTCTTTAAGGAGAGGGAACAGTTCCTCTGGACGCCTGTCCAATAAGCTGTACTGCATCATCACAGACACCAGATGGGAGGACTCTGTGAATCGTTTGATGACATTTTGGCGGATAGAAGAGATTCCGTAATGACGGATAATTCCTTCCTTTTTAAGTTCTTCAAATGCTTCAATCGTTTCATCAGAGGCGTCCTCAATAGTACCGCCATGAAGCTGGAACAAGTCGATATAATCTGTACCCAGTCGTTGTAAACTGTTTTTTGCCGCTTCTTTTATATATTCCTTAGAAGGATCCCAATGCCAGTTATCTTTGGCATCATTCCAGCGGTTGCCAGCTTTGGTGGCAATGATGACATCCTCTCTGACCGATTGCAGAGATTTGCCGACGATTTGTTCGTTTTCGCCGAAGTCGTAAAGATCGGCTGTGTCAAAATAATTAATTCCTTCTTCTAGTGCTGCTTCAATAATAGGTTGTGCTTTTTCGGGGCTTTTCCCAAGTGACATGCAGCCCAGCCCCATTTTGCTGACAAACAGTTCTGATTTGCCTAATTGCCGTTTTTCCATGATTTCCTCGCATCCTTTCCTTACTTATTATTAATAATATTGTACCGAATAAGGATAGAGGAAACCAAATTTATTGATTGTCGCTTTTCGAACCCTTGATCCACTCTTCAACATATTGAAACTGTTTGCTGTACTCGTTCAGTTTGGCTCTGATTTCCCAGGCCTTTCCGCTGAGAAGAAATCCATTTGTGCGGATAATAACCTTCATCTATACAACCCCCCGCATGCGAATTTATAAGAATTGCAAGTCCAGTGTGGTTAATACATATTCAAAAAAGGAAATAGTATGAGTGAAGGCGGGAAACAAGGGATGAAATTATTTTTTTGCTATAATGGGTAGCAAATATGGTTTAGGAACAGGAGTGTAATGATGAAGAAATTTGAAGAAAAGACATTGAAAACGGAAAAGATTTATGAGGGGAAAATCATTGATTTACAAGTAGATGAAGTGAGCCTTCCTAATGGAAAAACGTCTAAGCGAGAATTAATTAAGCACCCGGGAGCAGTCGCGGTCATTGCGCTGACAGAAGAGGGGAAAATCGTAATGGTCGAACAGTATCGGAAAGCACTGGAAAAATCGATTGTGGAAATCCCTGCCGGTAAAATGGAAAATGGCGAAGAACCTATGAAGACAGCGGAAAGAGAATTGGAAGAGGAAACAGGATACGGTTGCAGAAACATGAACCACCTGATATCTTTCTATACATCCCCCGGGTTTGCAGATGAACTGGTTCATTTATATATTGCAGAAGGAATTTCCAAGCTGAAAAATGCGAGCGGAGCAGATGAAGATGAGTTTGTCGAACTGCTTGAGGTCACTCTTGAAGAAGCGCAGTCTATGATAGAAGATCAAAGGATTTTTGATGCGAAGACGGCATATGCAGTTCAATATCTGCAGTTGAAAGAAGCACTGAAGAGCTAATGAAAGAATACTTTGCTGATCTGCACGTCCATATCGGAAGGACTGCACAGGGCAGGGCAGTAAAAATTACAGGATCAAGGACCTTGACACTGCAAAATATTCTGCGCTATTCCGGAGATCCTAAAGGTCTTCATATGACTGGAATAATTGACTGCCATTCACCAGAAGTTATTCAGGAAATCGAAGAGCTGCTCGGAAATGGGGAACTGATGGAACTTGAAGATGGAGGCTTTCAGCATCTTAACAGTCTTGTTTTGATTCCCGGAAGCGAACTTGAAATATATGATGAGAATTGTAAAGGTCCCATTCACGTCCTCGCCTACTTTCCGGATTTGGCTGCGCTGAAATTATTTTCAGCCTGGCTGAGTGAAAGAGTGACCAATATTCATCTTAGTTCACAAAGAATCTACGCAGGTGGCAAGGAACTTCAGCAGGAAGTAAAGTCGCTGGGAGGCTTGTTTATACCTGCCCATATCTTCACTCCATTCAAGAGCATGTATGGCAAAGGGGTTAGAAACTCCTTGAGTGAAGTATTCCTTCCAGACCTGATTGATGCGGTGGAGCTGGGCTTAAGCAGCAACACAGAGATGGCCAATTCCATTGCTGAGCTTCATGATTATACGTTTCTGACCAACTCTGATGCGCATTCTCTTGCTAAAATAGCCAGGGAGTATAATTCAATTACGATGGAGAGCCCTTCTTTTAAGGAGCTCGGAATGGCACTCAGAAATGAAGAGGGAAGAAGGATCGCAGCCAATTACGGGTTGGATCCTCTTTTGGGAAAATACTATGAAACCACCTGCAGCAGCTGCGGCAAAATTATTCCTGACAAAGGGGGGGGATGCCCGGAGTGCGGTCATTCCAAAAAAATCAGAGGAGTAAAGCATCGTATCGCCGATTTATCCGGAGAGGAGACCCCGCCTGCAAGGCCGCCATACATTCCGCAGGTTCCACTGGAATACATCCCGGGACTCGGTCCGAAAACGATGGAAAAACTGCTCAATCATTTCGGGACAGAGATGGACATTCTTCACTTTGTTCCCAGAGGAAAATTAGCCGAGGTTACAACTGAACCTCTCGCCGACAGCATCCATAAAGCAAGGAAAGGAAAGCTTGCCATTGATGCTGGGGGTGGAGGAAAGTATGGAAAAGTATCAAGGAAGGATAGTGCTTCAAAAAAGCACGATGCCTGAGGCAGGTTCTAAGTATTATGAGAAATACTGCTTTACCAATAAACAATGAAAAGGTCTCTGGATGCTCTCCAGAGACCTTTTCATTTGGTTTAGGCTTTATCCATTTCTCTCAAGGTGGACGCAAACCGTACCGCTCAGTCGTCCTGATGCAGAGGATATTATCTTTAAATAGAAGGCTGTTTTCATCCTCTATCTTTCAAATCAAGAAACTCACAAACAGTATTCACAAACTCCTGCTTAGGATACGAATTATAAAGAATACCAGCAATGCGGACAGGGTCTCCAAAGAAATACCTCTCATATTGTGTCTGCCTAGTGCCAAAGGGGCTCATAGTGAGATCCCAGGCCAGGCGAAATATTCTGGTCTTTTCTTCCGCCGTCTGGTTTGTTCCTTTAAGATACTGATGCAGATCCTCCTTTATAGGAGAATGAAAGGCGTTTTCTGTAGGAAGCGTTACCATCCCGCTGGCTCCGATCAGCTGAAGAATTTCAGCGAACCGAGGGTAAATTTTAGGAAATATGTTCGTCGCCACCCGAAGCGGAATGACGCTTGGGCGCATGAACCCATGTTCATCCAGAGTTGCTTCGTTTTCAGATTTCCCCAGCAGGGCTTTCATTGTTTCGAGGCCAATGATGATTTCAGATACTTTCTCTTGAATGTGAAGATATTCTCTCACGCTGATTGTTTCAATCAGAAGTTCAGCCAAGCCAAGGATAAATTCCAGTTTGATAATTTGCCGGATCAAGACCTGATGAGTGGCATAGTGGTGAAAAGAGCTTTCTAGTATAAGCTTGTTTGATGCCTCGGGATTGTCGTAAAAAAATACAGAGTTCCAAGGGACCAGTACATCGTCGAATATAATGATAGAGTCCATCTCCTCGTATCTGGAACTGAGGGGATGATCAAAAGTTGAATTTCCTCCTACAAATGAATCTCTGCAGATAAACTTGATTCCTTTTGTATTAGAGGGAATTGAAAAAGCGAAAGCCTCGCCTGTTTCGAATAAAAGCTTGCTTGGGGCACTGAAAACCAATACTTCATCACTTAATCCGCCTTGTGTGGCAAGGAGGCGTGCCCCTTTTATTATGAGACCGTCCTGAGTTTTATCTACCACTCTTGCAGAAACGGGGTCACCATCGCCGCCCTCAAAATAGCCCTGTGACCGATTGACTTGAGGCGTGATAAAGGTATGAGTAAAGGACAAATCGTTCTCCCGAGCCCGCTCATATACTGATTGAAAATGAGAGGGAAAACAGTTCTCTTTCTCTTTTAAAATATTCGCGGAACAAGCGAAACTCATGAGAACCGTACTGAGATAGTCAGGGCTTCTTCCCATCATCCCGCAAGTATGCCTTGCCCAGCGCTCGATCATCTTGCGCCTTTTATATAGATCATCTTTTGTCTCTGGCTGCAAAAAAGAAAGTCCCACAGGCTCATTTGTTGTAGGAGATGTATAGGTCATCTCTTTTAAGTGAGCAGGATTTCTCTGTAGATCATAAAGAGAGGCTTTTGTCTTGATGATTCCTTTAAAGGCAGGGTGCTCCGAAATTTTCCCCTCTAGTCGTTTCCCGTCAAACCAAATCTCTGTTTTCATCCTATCAAGCCGATTGATATACGTTTTTCCATTGATGGCTCCCATTTGTTTCATCTCCCGGTTACAAGAAGGCTCTCTGCCGTCTTTGAGTTCATTATATTCACAGCTGTCTATGTCCGTTTGAGGTATACGTCCATAAGAGCATCCAGTTTGCAGGGAATGGGTGAAAGTTGGGAGGGCTTTAATGGAGATGATAATCCCATTCATCCGTCAAAACTGAATATACACAGGTGTTTCTCAGGTTCTTTCCATCAGCGCTCAAGCTGTCACGGCGCAGAATACCTTCCATTGTGTAACCCAGCCGCTCAGGAATCCGGCGCGAAGCAATATTAAGCTCATCACAGCGGATTTCCACCCTGTTGGCTGCGAAATGTTCAAAAGCAAATCGGGTCAGTTCTTTGACGGCTTCTGTAATATAGCCGTTCCTGCTATACTTGGATACTCCCCAGTAGCCAATTTCGACTTTTCCTGATTTCCAATCCATGCGGTGATAACCTGTTGAGCCAACCAGCTCATTATTTTCTTTTGTGAATATATGAAGCCGGAAATCTTTTCGGGATATAAATTGTGCGTAAGACTGTCGAACCCCTTCCTCTACTTCTTGGATGGATTGTTCTTTTTGGGCAAAGGGCATCCACTCCGACAGTGTTTTGATAGATGAATTGATTGCTTCATGAACCATTTTTCCGTCGCCAGGCTTACAAGGCTTTATGTATAGACGGTTAGTTTCAATAAGTTCTGGAAATTCAATAAGAATCGGTTTATCCATAGTGCTTCCTCCTCAGTTTTCTGAAAATTATAGCGGATAACAAAGAGGTCCGCAACACTGGAGAGAAATTACCTGAAGGAGACTATTTTCCAAAAGACATAATTACTAGATTCACAACATAGTATCTAGTAACACGTATTTAGGAGGAAAAAAGATGCGAAAGGGAATCTCAGCAAAAAATCCAATAATTGAACATGTCCAATCACATTCCTCTATCTATTTATTTATATTGACTCTATTTTTGATGGGTGTTATCTTCGGGGCTGTGGTGGTGAACAGCCTTTCATTCACTCAAAAAGAAGATCTGTATTTTTACCTGGGTCAATTTTTTGGAGAACTGGCAGACGGGAAAATTGCTTCTTCAGAAGACTTATTTCGCCAAAGTTTTCTTCACAATGTTAAATATCTGGGGTTCATGTGGCTCCTTGGCATATCGATCATCGGTCTTCCGCTTATCTTTATTTTGTTGTTCATGAAAGGAGTAGTTGTTGGCTTTTCGGTAGGCTTTTTGGTAAATCAGATGGGGTGGAACGGATTTCTGCTTTCTTTTGCAACAGTCCTGCCGCAGAACATTGTCATTATTCCTGCGTTTATTTTTATAGGCGCCATTAGTGTCAGCTTTTCCTTGACCCTCATCCGCAAGATATTCATGAAGCTTTCTCCACAGTTACAGGTACAGATGGTGCCGCTGCTATCCAAGTATATACTTGCTTTTGTTCTTGCGATAGGTGTAATAGCAGTGGCTGCTGGTATAGAGGCATTTATTTCTCCTTCCCTAATGAAGATGATAGTGAATTTATCCAATGGATAATTAGTATTATATAATATTAATTATAATCTCTTCTTTATAATTATTTTATTTTGCTTATTCCTCCCTTTTTGATATAATAATGAAGACATTGACGAGGGAGGGAGACGGATAATGGAAAGCAGGATAGACCGTATTAAAAAACAACTTTCTTCTGCCAGCTACAAGCTGACACCTCAGCGGGAAGCGACAGTAAGAGTTTTGTTGGAAAATGAAGAAGATCATCTCAGTGCAGAAGATGTATACCTCCTCGTTAAAGAAAAATCTCCCGAAATTGGATTGGCCACTGTCTATCGGACCTTGGAGCTTTTGACAGAGTTAAAGATTGTAGACAAAATAAATTTCGGCGATGGTGTATCGAGGTATGATCTCCGTCAAGAAGGAGCTGCTCACTTTCATCATCACCTGGTGTGTATAGAATGCGGAGCTGTTGATGAAATTCAAGATGATCTGCTTGAAGATGTAGAAACAATCGTGGAAAGAGATTGGAATTTTAAAATTAAAGATCACCGCCTAACATTTCATGGCATCTGCTGGAGATGTCAGGAGAAATCGGATAACGGTGAGGAAAAATAGCAGGAAACGAAGAGCTGGCCGAGGGTGTCAGTTCTTCTTTTATTTAGGCTCTTTTCGTAAACTTTGTTGCTATTTGATACTAATTCGGAAAAAAACTACCTTAACTCACAGGAATAACCTGGTAATCATGAAAAGAAAAGAGCTACTTCCCCCGATTAGAGAAAAATCCCCTAGTATCCGGGGGAAAATCCGGCTCTTGGGATTTTTTCCGTAAACAACGATATATGGGAAAACAGCCTTTATTTAAGCAAGTATCTTTGCCGCAGGGTTTAAATAAGTATATTACTTTAGTTTTCTTCTAGCGGAAATCGTACATAAACGATAATTTTTCCCTTTCAATGGTATAAATCGGTCCTTTTTCGTCATAGCTTGTTAGAAACGACGTTTATGGAGGACAGGCGCATGTTTCATGCAAGTATGAAAACAATCTGGCACACTGCGAAAGTGTTTATATTGTTTACAGGCTCTACGATTCTTTTTTACTATGGTATTATGTGTATAAGCGAAGAATATGAAAGTTATCACAGATATGATGAGCCGGAAGGTGCTGCTGTCAAGGTATCCAAGACTGTTTCAGAGGAGGAACGCAGCTGGGCTGACCGGTTATTACTTTTTTATATGAATGGGGAGTAATATAGTTTGGAGAGCCGATTACAAGATTTTATCCATTTTTTGATTGTTGAGAAGGGGTTGGCGAAAAATTCGGTAGAGTCCTATCAGCGCGACCTGAAAAATTATTTGAAATTTCTTCAAAATGTGGATTCAGTACAGAATTGGAATGAAGTGAAACGGGTCAACATTACTGGGTTTCTTGGCCACTTGAAAAATGAGGGGAAATCCAGTAAGACGATTGCGCGACATGTTGCTTCGATCCGCTCTTTTCATCAGTTCCTTCTTCGAGAAAAGGTAACCGAGCAGGATCCTTCTGTCCATATTGAATCACCGAAGATGGAGCGTTCTCTTCCTAAGGTGCTCAGTATAGATGAGGTAGAGGCACTTTTGGAAGCTCCGCAGGAAAGTACGCCTTTGGGGATCAGAGATAAGGCGATGCTGGAAGTGCTTTATGCGACGGGCATCCGTGTATCGGAACTGATCAAGCTGCAGATGGATGATGTTCATTTAAAAATGGGATTTGTCCGCTGTATAGGGAAGGGCAACAAGGAACGGATCATTCCTATCGGCAAAGCAGCCATCTCGGTACTTGAAAAATACTTGCTAGAGGGCCGCTCTAAATTGGTCAGTAAGAAACATAAAGATGATTCACTGTTTTTAAATCATCATGGAAAAGGATTATCAAGACAGGGGTTTTGGAAAATTCTGAAAGGGCTTGCGGTGGAAGCGAAGATATCTAAAGAACTTACTCCGCATACTCTGAGGCATTCGTTTGCTACCCATCTCCTTGAAAACGGTGCTGATCTCAGGGCTGTCCAGGAAATGCTGGGACATGTTGATATCTCTACCACACAAATCTATACCCATGTGACAAAGACGAGAATGAAGGATGTATATTCTAAATTTCACCCGCGGGCTTAAGGTCCGGGGGTGTTATTTATATTGAACATAACAATAGCTTAGATTATATCATGAATGGCTTTGGATTGGCTGTTGATCTTTGCCAGTTTGAATGAGAGACAGCCTGGAATAAAACTGTGAATCTTATCCAAGTGTTTATGTTATTTAACGGCAGTCTGACTCTCACATACGCTATTAAGTTTGAAGAGAGGCATCTTTGAGAGGTATTAGACTTGAAATCAAGTGGCTCTATGAGTGTATATCAAAGAAAATCAGCAGGCTTGATGTAAACGCTTGTAATTTTAAGAAAGCAGACTTAAAATAAGGTTGTCTGACTTCTGACAATTCTTCTTTGGTTACAACAAAGTAATCAGGGTATTATAAGCATATTAACGGCTTAAGACGACGAGGCAGATAGTGGACTGCAGCAATCTGCCAGTCAATGAAGGAGCCAATTTCATAAGGAGGAAGAGACAAATGAGCAATTATACATACAAAAGAGTCCATCTGGTTGTCATGGATTCTGTCGGAATCGGGGAAGCGCCCGATGCCAAGGAGTTTAATGATGAAGGAGCAGATAC
Organism: Bacillota bacterium; assembly: GCA_051750065.1. GTDB lineage: Bacteria > Bacillota > Bacilli > Bacillales > Bacillaceae_B > Rossellomorea. Next base: position 115,294 of record JBNJJI010000009.1, on the reverse strand, counting down.
TTTAGGGCATATCGCTGAAAGAATGAACGGATTGAAAATGCCCAATATGGCTAAGCTTGGTTTGGGGAACACCCATGAAGTGAAGGGAATCGCAAAACAGGACAAGCCGCTCGCATACTATACAAAGATGGAAGAAGCATCAGTAGGAAAAGATACTATGACGGGCCACTGGGAAATAATGGGCCTTAATATCGACCAGCCTTTCAAAGTCTATCCAGATGGATTTCCTGAAGAATTAGTGAAAGAACTAGAAAAAAGAACAGGACGTCCGGTGATTGGAAATAAACCCGCAAGTGGTACGGCGATTTTAGATGAGCTGGGGAAAGAGCATATGGAAACGGGTGCGTTGATAGTCTATACCTCTGCGGACCCAGTGCTTCAGATTGCAGCTCATGAAGAAATTGTCCCGATTGATGAATTATATAAAATCTGTGAAATTGCACGGGAATTGACAAAGGAAGAGAAATATCTTGTGGGCCGTGTTATTGCTCGTCCATTTCTCGGAGAGCCGGGGAACTTTCAGCGCACAACGAACAGGCATGACTATGCTTTAAAGCCTTTCGAGCGCACAGTAATGAATGAGCTCAAGGATTCGGGTTATGATGTAATCGCTCTTGGGAAGATTTCAGATATTTATAATGGCGAAGGTGTTACTGAATCTGTCAGGACCAAGGATAATATGGATGGTATGGATCAAATGGTTAAGTCATTCGAAAGAGATTTTACAGGGCTCAGCTTCTTAAACCTGGTTGATTTTGACGCTTTGTTTGGCCACCGCCGTGATCCTGAAGGATACGGAAAAGCTCTTGAAGAGTTCGATGCACGCCTTCCTGAAGTATTTGACAGAATGACAGAGGACGATCTGCTGATCATTACCGCAGATCATGGAAATGATCCTGTTCACCATGGGACAGACCATACAAGAGAATATGTCCCTTTGCTTGTGTATTCCAAGCGAATGAATGGAGGAAAAGAGCTTCCGGTCCGCAAAACATTTGCAGATATCGGAGCAACAGTAGCAGATAATTTCAAAGTGAAACTTCCGAAATACGGCGAAAGTTTCCTAAATGATATTAGTAAGGAGTCGTAATATGAACTTTGAAAAAATTGAGAATGCAGCCCATTTTTTAAGAAAAAAATATACAAACAAGCCTGAAATCGGTCTTATCCTTGGATCTGGTTTAGGCGTCCTTGCTGAAGAAATTGAAAATCCAGTCGTAGTGCCTTATGAAGAAATTCCTGACTTTCCAGTTTCTACGGTTGCTGGACATGCCGGTCAGTTAGTATTCGGTACCCTTTCTGGAAAGGAAGTCGTTGCCATGCAAGGCAGATTCCATTTTTATGAAGGCTATGGGTTTGATAAAGTGACCTTCCCTGTGCGTGTTATGAAAGCGCTTGGTGTTGAATCTTTGATTGTTACAAACGCGGCCGGAGGGGTCAATGAATCGTTCCAGGCAGGGGACTTGATGATCATTTCCGATCATATTAATAATATGGGAGGAAATCCGCTGATTGGGCCAAACGATGACCGCCTTGGCGTCCGTTTCCCGGATATGTCAGAAGCTTATTCAAAGTCGCTCAGGGAATTGGCGCGATCAGTATCTGAGAAACTCTCCCTCAAGGTTAGGGAAGGCGTATATGTTGGAAATACCGGTCCTGTCTATGAAACACCAGCGGAAGTCCGTATGATCAGGACACTTGGCGGGGATGCTGTGGGGATGTCTACTGTTCCCGAAGTGATCGCTGCCAGGCATTCAGGAATGAATGTGCTTGGAATCTCTTGTATATCCAATATGGCCGCAGGAATTCTTGACCAACCTCTCACTCATGATGAAGTAATCGAAACGACAGAGAAGGTTCGTGAAGATTTCCTTAATTATGTTAAAGAAATCGTTAAATCGATGTAAGTGAGAATATTAAAGAGGTGCAGGTACAGGCCTCATAATTCATCGGAAGCGTCTTTTTAAACTAAGGCAGCTTCCTTTGTTTACTCAGTAAGTTTAGAGTGAATCTGATAATCCTGGTATCCAATTTTCAGGAGCGAAGCTTAGCATACAGCAGCATGACAATCTGATTGATGACAATGTATAAGAGGTGAATGGAAATGAGAATGGTAGATGTAATTGAAAAGAAACGGAACGGCAAAGAGCTGACCACAGAAGAAATCAATTATTTTATTGAAGGATATACGGAAGGAACAATACCGGATTATCAGGCTAGCGCCTTAACTATGGCCATTTTCTTTCAAGGAATGTCTGAAGGAGAAAGGGCAGATCTTACCATGGCAATGGTTAAATCCGGCGACCAGATTGATTTATCGGCGATAGAAGGAGTTAAAGTTGATAAGCACTCTACAGGCGGCGTTGGCGATACGACAACACTGGTACTCGGACCTCTTGTAGCCGCTGTTGGGGTTCCGGTTGCGAAAATGAGTGGAAGAGGCCTAGGCCACACGGGAGGAACCATTGATAAATTAGAAGCCGTTCCTGGTTTTCACGTAGAAATCGATAATGATGAATTCATTCGTCTGGTGAATGAAAACAAAATTGCCGTTATCGGACAAAGCGGGAACCTTACGCCGGCAGATAAGAAGCTGTATTCTTTGCGCGATGTAACTGGTACAGTGAACAGTATCCCTTTGATTGCCTCGTCAATCATGAGCAAGAAAATCGCTGCGGGAGCTGATGCAATTGTCCTTGATGTAAAAACGGGCGCAGGTGCATTCATGAAAGACCTCGATGATTCCAAAGAACTGGCTCAGGCAATGGTCAATATCGGCAATAATGTCGGCCGCAAGACAATGGCAGTAATCTCAGATATGAGCCAGCCGCTCGGTTTTGCGATTGGAAATGCTCTTGAAGTGAAAGAAGCGATTGATACACTGAATGGAGAGGGACCTGAAGACTTGACTGATCTTTGTTTAACGCTTGGAAGTCATATGGTCTATCTTGCTGGCAAAGCACAATCTCTTGAAGAAGCACGTGAAAAATTAGTTGCTGCGATGAACGACGGTTCTGCGCTGAACAGCTTCAAACTTTTCTTAAAATCACAAGGCGGGGACGAATCAGTTGTGGATCAGCCTGATAAGCTTCCGAAAGCAGCGCATATTATTGAATTGGAAGCAAAGCAAGATGGATATGTTTCAGAAATCATTGCGGATTCTGTTGGAACAGCTGCTATGTGGCTTGGAGCGGGAAGAGCCACAAAAGATTCAGTAATCGATTTGGCAGTAGGATTAGAACTGAGGAAGAAAATTGGCGACAAAGTCCAAAAAGGCGAATCTCTAGTAACTATACACAGTAACACAGACGACATTGACGATGTAAAAAACAAGCTGTATGAAAGCATTAAAGTGACGGAGAATCAAGTAGATGCTCCTGTACTGATTCACGGAGAAATCAAAGAGACAGAATAAAGATAACGGTGTTTTATTAAGCACCTATGTAAGGCAGTTGGTCAACATGACCATCTGCCTTTTTTGTATGGATAAAAAAGAGATAAAACAAAATCGAATTTACCAAATCTCCACCACAGCTTCGTCTATTTTTCTAAAATCATTGGTAATCACTGTATAAAAAAGAGAAGGATGGAAAAAATGGGGCTATGTATGTTAGGAAATTTGTATATTGAATGGAGGACCAGGAATGAAACGAATACTATCGGCCATCCTTATGTTAGTAATGATTGCTTCCACAATTGCTCCTTATGCTTCAGCAGAGGAGAAAAAGACAGAATTAGCTCCTGGAGCAAAGTCTGCTATTTTAATTGAAAGAGATACAGGTACAATTCTATATGATAAAAACAGTCATGAAAAACTGCCGCCTGCATCTATGACAAAGATTATGACTATGATCTTGATTATGGAAGCCCTGGACAAGGGACAGATTAAATGGGAAGACACAGTGAGAACAAGTGAATATGCTGCCTCGATGGGCGGGTCGCAAATCTTCCTTGAGCCTAATGAGGAAATGACTGTTAAAGAGATGATGTTTGGGATTTCAATTGGTTCTGCAAATGATGCATCGGTGGCAATGGCAGAACATATAGCAGGCAGTGAAGAAGGATTTGTAGAAAAAATGAATAACAAGGTGAAGGAACTGGGATTGAAAAATACTCATTTCAAGAATCCGACAGGCCTTCCAGCCAGTGACCACTTCAGTACTGCACATGATATGTCCATGTTGGCAAAGGAATTATTGAAATATGAGGAAATCACCAATTTTACCGGGACTTATGAGTCCTATTTACGAGAGGATACGGATAAAAAATTCTGGCTGGTAAACACAAACAAACTGGTTCGTTTTTATCCAGGTGTTGACGGGCTTAAAACAGGGTTTACCAACGAGGCGAAATACTGCCTGACAGCGACGGCGAAGAAAGACAATATGAGGATCATAGCTGTTGTCTTCGGTGAACCGAGTCCGAAAGATCGTAACGCAGAAATCAGCAAAATGTTCGATTATGCTTTCAGTCAGTATCAGACACAACCTTTATTTGAAAAAGGAGCCATTGTCGGTACAACAAAAGTATCCAAGGGAAAAGAAAAAGAAGTAGAAGCTATGACCAATGAGCCAATCTCTCTTTTAGCTAAAAAAGGAGAAAAGCTTGACGGCGTTGAGAAAAAAGTAAAGCTTGATAAACTGAAAGCTCCTGTCAAAAAAGGAGATTCAATTGGCAAACTGATTATTGAAAAAGATGGAAAAACACTTTCTGAAACACCGCTAATCGCGAAGCAGGATGTTCCTCTTGCAAGCTTCTGGCAGCTGTATAAGCGGGCATTCGGCATGTTTACGAAGAGCGGGAATTAAATTATTGCCTCCTTGTTAAAAAATTCAGCATAAAATGTCTAAATTCTTCTAGTTTTGTCTAGTAGAAGGAATTCGGCAATAGGAAATAGAATTGACTCACTATACGACAGAGAAGGAGGCCTGTGAATAGTGAGTCTTACTATTGGTCTAGAAGTTAAAAGTGATGTACTTTGCATACGCCTGAGTGGAGAATTGGACCATCACACGGCAGAGCAGTTGAGGCAGCAAGCCTCTGAATTGATTGAAAAGCATGGTATCAAGCACATCGTACTGAACATGGAAGCCCTTGGATTTATGGACAGCTCTGGACTTGGTGTGATTTTAGGAAGATATAAACAAATTAAACAAAAGCATGGCGAAATGGTTGTTTGTGCAATTTCCCCGGCAGTTAAACGATTATTTGAAATGTCAGGTCTTTTCAAAATCATTCGTTTAGAGCCATCTGAAGAATACGCATTACAAAGTCTGGGGGTTGCATAAAAATGAGAAATGAAATGAACATCCAATTCAGTGCAATAAGTCAAAATGAGTCTTTTGCCCGGGTTACAGTGGCTTCGTTTATTGCGCAGCTTGACCCGACAATGGACGAATTGACAGAAATTAAGACAGTTGTATCAGAAGCTGTTACTAATGCCATCATTCATGGTTACGATAATAACCCCAATTGTTTTGTATATATTACGGTCAAAATGGAGGACGGCTTCATCGATATGGAAATCAGGGATGACGGAATTGGCATCGGGGATGTAGAAGAAGCACGTCAGCCATTATTTACAACCAAACCAGAGCTTGAACGCTCTGGAATGGGCTTTACCATTATGGAGAACTTTATGGATGAAATCGAAGTGAATTCGCAACCGGGAGCAGGCACAACCGTTCGTTTAAAAAAGCATTTAGCCAATAGTAAAGCGCTATGCAATTAAGGAGCCGTGCTTATGGATGTCGAAGTTAAGAAGGACAAAGAGCAGAGCTTTTTAAAAGATACCGAAGTTAAAGAGCTCATTCAACGAAGCCAGGAAGGTGACCAGTCAGCCAGGGATACCATTGTCCAAAAAAATATGAGGCTTGTTTGGTCCGTGGTTCAGCGTTTTTTAAATCGCGGGTATGAGCCGGATGACCTTTTCCAAATCGGCTGCATTGGACTTCTCAAATCGGTAGATAAATTTGATCTTTCCTATGATGTGAAGTTCTCAACCTATGCTGTTCCAATGATCATTGGAGAGATACAACGATTCATTCGGGATGACGGTACTGTAAAAGTAAGCCGTTCACTCAAGGAAATGGGCAATAAAATCCGAAGGGCAAAAGACGATTTGTCGAAAACCTTTGGAAGAGTCCCGACTATTAATGAAATTGCTGCTCACCTTGAGCTGACCCCAGAGGAAATCGTCATGGCTCAGGAAGCCAGCAGGGCCCCATCATCCATTCACGAAACCGTGTACGAGAATGATGGAGATCCGATAACGCTTCTTGACCAGATATCCGATACCTCAGACCAAAAATGGTTTGACAAAATAGCCTTAAAAGAAGCTATCAGGGAGCTGGACGAACGAGAGAGGCTGATCGTCTATCTCCGCTACTACAAAGACCAGACCCAGTCGGAAGTCGCCGACAGGCTCGGTATTTCGCAGGTCCAGGTTTCCAGGCTTGAGAAAAAAATCCTTCACAATATGAAAGAAAAAATGAATTTAATATAAGAATGAAAGAAGCAAATCGCCAGAGAGCGGTTTGCTTTTTTTTGTATTACAAATAGGTGGCAGCAATCTTTGGACCGGAAGTGGGAGTTATGATGAGATGATATTCCCAGATTGCGTCACAGGCATCACGGAATCCCCAAAAGCCAAATCGATGCCCCCCAGATTGCGTCATAGGCATCATCGAATCCTCAAAAGGGAAAATCGATGTCCCCAGATTGTGACACAGACAGCACGGAATCCCCAAAAAGCAAAATCGATGTCCCCAGATTGCGTCACTGGCATCATTGAATCCTCAAAAAGTAAAATCGATGTCCCCAGATTGTGGAACAGACAGCACGGAATCCCCCAAAAGCAAAATCGATGCAGCCAGACCGGACCACAGGCATCATCGAATACCCCAAAAGCAAATCGATGTCCCCAGATTGTGACACAGACAGCACGGAATCCTCCAAAAGCAAAATCGATGCAGCCAGACCGGACCACAGGTATCATCGAATACCCCAAAAGCAAAATCGATGTATCCCGACAGCATAAGGCTCTTTTCGTAAACTTTGTTGCTATTTGATATGAATTTCGTAAGATGACCTCATCATTCATTGAAGAATCCTGGTAAGCAAGAAAGAAAAGAGCAACTCCCTCCAGAGAGCAACCTTAGTATCCGGAGGTAAATCCGGCTCGTAGGAATTTTTCCGAAAGCGACATTATTTGTGAAAACAACCTTTCTAAAAGATTGTTGCTGTTAAATGCTATTTTATCCTCCTCCCCCTCTTACGTATAAGGATTGGAGTGGAAATCCATTACTTGAAAAACAGTTTTTAAAAATATCTATGCAGCCAAATGGCGTAACCCTTCATTTAAAACAGGAGTTACCTCCCGATAAAATCAAATTCAACTAACCGGCATAACACTATAATGACCAACCTTAAAACCAGTTAGCAATTATTGGCTTCATGAAATTTTTGTCTAAAATCCATACTATTTATACAAGCAGGAAAATAATGTTGACCAGGAAGTGATCAGGATGGAAGGTTCAGTATATATTCGGTTGAGACATAGGCTGCAGGTTAGACCGGAAAGCAGTATCCTGCTTGAAAATACTGCCCAGATCATCGCGCCTGAACATTATCTTCAGGCCGTTCGGAAGATTGTTCTACACAAGGTGAAAGAAGAGGATAAAAATATTATTATCCTGGACTTGATGAGGGTCATTTCTCAAATTAAAGCTGTGCTTCCAAATGTGGATGTTCAAACGATAGGGCCTTCTCAAACAATTGTGGAAGTGGTGTACAAGAGGAAGAAGGTTTCACCCGTAATGTTTGCAGCTGTTTGGCTTTTACTGTTTATTGGTGCAGCGCTTGCTATCATGAATTTCCATGAAGATGTCAGTATGCGAGAAGTACATCAACGTCTGTACCTTATGATGACAGGACACGAAGACCCTCATCCTCTATTGTTTCAGGTACCTTATTCCTTTGGCCTCGGTTTAGGGATGATTTTATTTTTCAATCACGTATTCCGGAAGAGAATCAATGAAGAGCCCAGCCCTCTAGAAGTTGAAATGTTCAACTACCAGCAGGATCTCGATCAGTATGTCATTATGCATGAGAATAAAGAAAGCATGAAGCACCTTGATGACCATTAGCATAATTATTTTGTGCTTTGTGGGCCTTGCCGGGGGGCTCGCTGTCGGTTCGGGTTTGGTGGCGTTCTTGACGGTGTTGGGGATCATTCCCCGATTGACTCAATTAACAAAGACAATGAAAATGATTCATTTTTATGAGTGGGCAGTAGTCTCTGGTGCAATCATCGGAAGTGTTTTTAGTTTAAATGAATTCACTTTGTTATTTTGGCCGGTTGTTCTCGCTCCTATCGGGTTGTTGAGTGGCATTTTTGTAGGAATGCTGGCAGCAGCATTAACAGAGGTATTGAATGTCTTACCGATACTTACCAAGAGGATCGGGATCAGAGATCGTATCATCACTCTTTTAATGGCTATTGTTTTTGGGAAAGTGGTTGGATCACTGTTTCACTGGTTATATTTTGTCCGCTTATAAAAGGTAGAGGAGGGAGCTCGTATGGCAGAAAAGAAAAATGTAATACTCATTACTGATGGAGATGAATATGCCAGGAGAGCAATCGAAGCGGCGGCAAAGGAATACGGTGCTCGGTGTATTTCAAGATCTCAAGGCAATCCGTCGGTTCTAAAGGGTAGGGAAATTGCCGGACTAATTAAGAAGGCAAAAGGCAGCTTGGTGTTTGTCATGTTTGATGACAGTGGCTTCCTAGGAGAAGGGAGCGGTGAGGCGGCTATGAAATATGTTGTAAATTGCCAGGAATTTAATATCCTTGGCGCAATTGCCGTAGCTTCTAAAACAAGACAGGCTGAATGGACAAGAGTAGATGTTTGTGTTGATAAGTTTGGGGAGCTGACTCCCTTTGGGGTGGATAAGTTTGGTGTTCCCGAAAATGAGATAGGAAGGCTTAATGGCGATACAGTATACTGCCTTGATCAGTTAAAGCTGCCTATTGTCGTTGGAATAGGCGATATTGGAAAGATGGCAAAGAGAGACCATTTCTCCAGAGGTGCTCCTATTACCAAAAAAGCAGTGGAGATCATACTAGAAAGGAGCGGTTATCATGCCAAATAAGGAAGAAGAAAAGACGCCGATACCGGGAGACCTTGGGGAATTAGAACAATTGATTATTGACACATCAGGTTTAAATACAAGCTTCGATCTTGGTGTAAGGAAATTGAAGGTGCTTCATAAAGATGTCCACATGTACTATATTAATGGATTATGTGACACCCAGTTTATTATGAGAATCGTGCAAGATCTCGTTGAGGTTAATGATCACGAACGCCTGTCGTCAAAACTCCCGGAGATAGTCCAGAATAGAATTCCTCATCAGTCTGTTGCGCCGGTAACAACTGTTGAAGAAATGATGGATGAAGTGTTGTGCGGTCTGATTGCCATTGTAGTAGAAGGCGACCAGGAAGCATTGATAGTGGATGTTAGAAGCTATCCGGGCAGGCAGCCACAGGAACCAGATACCGAGAAGGTGGTCCGCGGATCACGTGATGGATATGTAGAAAATATTATCGTGAATACAGCTTTAACAAGAAGAAGGATAAGAGATCCACGTCTAAGGTTCGAGATATTCAGAGTGGGAGAGCGTTCCAAAACGGATATCTCCATTGCTTATATTGAGGATGTGGCCAATCCATCCCTAATCAAAGTTATTAAAAAGGAATTGAAAAATATTAAAATAGATGGTCTTCCTATGGCAGATAAGACGGTAGAGGAATTCCTGGTGAAACAAGGCTACAATCCCTTCCCGTTGGTTCGATATACGGAAAGAGCAGATATTGGTGCAACACACTTACTCGAAGGGCATGTCTTGATATTCGTAGATACGTCACCTAGTGTGATTATCACTCCGTCCACTTATTTTCACCATTTGCAGCATGCTGAAGAGTACAGGCAGTCGCCTGCAGTCGGTACCTTTGTCAGGTGGTCCAGATTCGTAGGGCTGCTAGCAAGTTTGTTTTTACTGCCGTTATGGTACTTGTTTGTTCTTGATCCATCACTGCTTCCTCCGCAGCTGGAATTCATCGGACCAAATGAAGAAACGAACATACCGGTCATAATACAGTTGCTGATGGCTGACTTGGGTATAGAATTCTTAAGGCTCGCAGCTATACATACCCCGACACCGCTCTCAACGGCAATGGGGTTGATCGCAGCCGTATTAATAGGACAGATTGCCATCGATGTTGGAATGTTTGTCCCGGAAGTTATTTTATACGTCTCTGTTGCCGCAATCGGAACCTTTTCTACACCTAGTTATGAATTGAGCGTTGCCAATAAGCTTCTGCGGCTGGCCTTGTTAGTTGTGGTAGCGATTTTTGGGATACCTGGCTTAGTAATTGGAACCACCGTATTCTTCTTGCTTCTAGTAAGAATCCGTTCATTGAACACTCCTTACTTGTGGCCTTTCGTACCATTCAGCCCAAAAGCCTTTCTGGATATCATGATCCGGCGTTCAGTTCCTGGTTCAAAAATCAGGCCAAGCATCGTCCAGCCAAGAAACAAACATAAGCAGCCAGCTAAGTCGCGTTAGGATTGCAACCCATCTCATTCTATGATAAATTTACTTTTAATTACTAAAGCGATAAAGCAGTCAAAGGGTGAGATGTATGCATTTTAATGGAACAGCAGCAATCAATAGTCGTGACCATCTGGAAATAGGCGGAGTCGACACTGTAGAATTGACGAAGGAATACGGAACACCGTTATATGTTTATGATGTAGAGTTGATCAGGGAAAGAGCAAGAGGGTTTAAGGACACTTTTGAAGAACTGGGCATCAAAGCGCAGGTAGCTTATGCTAGTAAAGCTTTCTCCTCGGTTGCAGTCTTTCAGCTGATGGATGAAGAAGGATTATCTTTGGATGTGGTATCAGGTGGAGAGCTGTTCACCGCTGTCAAAGCCGGTTTTCCTGCAGAACGTATCCATTTTCATGGAAATAACAAAAGTGAAGAAGAAATCAGAATGGCACTTCATCATGAAATCGGCTGTATAGTAGTTGATAACTTTCATGAAATACATTTGCTCGAAGAGGTCTGTAAGGACATGGGCAAAAGCGTTGATATCTTGATTAGGGTCACCCCGGGAATTGAAGCGCATACCCATGACTATATACTCACAGGCCAAGAGGACTCTAAATTTGGATTTGGTTTGGAAAACGGACAGACAGAGGATGCGTTGTTGAGAGCGGTGAAGTCTCCTCATCTAAATGTGCTTGGACTTCATTGCCATATTGGTTCACAAATATTTGAGACAACCGGCTTCATTCTGGCTGCGAACAAAATCATTGGGAAATTGTCTCAATGGAAAGAAAAACATGGCTACACCGCAGAGGTTCTGAATCTTGGCGGAGGTTTTGGGATTAGATATACAGATGAAGATGATCCTATACCTGCTTCTCAATATGTCCAGGAGATTATTCTAGAAGTACAGAAAAAAGCTGAGCACTTCAATCTGGATATGCCGGAAATCTGGATTGAGCCGGGGCGTTCGCTTGTCGGTGATGCTGGAACAACTTTATATAGCGTGGGATCCAGCAAGGAGGTGCCGAATATCAGAAAGTACCTTGCGGTGGACGGCGGGATGAGCGATAATATCAGGCCGGCGCTTTATGAAGCCAAGTATGAAGCCATTCTTGCCAATAAAGCAGGACAGCCTATCCAGGAAACGGTCTCAATCGCAGGTAAGTGCTGTGAATCGGGAGACATGTTAATCTGGGATCTCCCCATCCCTGAATCTTCTCAAGGAGATATTCTTGCAGTATTCTGCACAGGTGCATACGGATATTCCATGGCGAATAACTATAATAGAATTCCAAGGCCGCCTGTGGTCTTCGTTGAAAATGGCATTGCGAAGCTTGTTGTTAGAAGAGAAAGCTTTGAAGATCTGATTAAATTGGACTTGTCTCTTAACGATTAATATTTTAAAGTGAAGGCGGGCACAAAGAGTGTCCGCCTCTCTTGTTTCTAAAGTCTCTTTTTTGAAGGCTCTATTCTAAGAGATTGTTGTTTTTGAATGATTTACCCTTCCTCCCCTTTTACGTAGGGGGATTGTAGCGGAAGGCGTGCGGCCTCCTGCGGGACCAGCGGGACAGGTGAGACCCCACAGGCGCAGCCGAGGAGGCTCACCGCCCGCCCCGCGGAGCCGTGCGTCTGGAGCGGAGATCCTTTACTTTTAAACAGCCACAATCTTTGCGAAAACAGCCTTTTTGAACTATCCTGATAAGCAAGAAAGAAGAGGAGCTGCTATCTCTCTTCAGAAAGTATTTATAATACAAGGAAATCACCAAAGTCAATTTATCTTTAAACAGAGAAATACCGAAATAGATTTTTTGAGGTTGATAGATAAAACAAAGGAGATGCACGTTTATGAGAAACAAAAATATAATATTATTCATCATTCTTTTAATTATGGCACTGAGCTGGGGAGTTCTGTACTGGGTGTTCTTCGCGAATTGATATATCGTCGACTTGCCGTTAAATACAAATAATGTTGAATATTTTGCTTGATTTTAGTAAGATAATAAACGGTTAATATAATACACGGATAGATAAAAAACATTGTGTCATTTATGCACAAATTATAACGAGGGGTCTTTTATGCTTATACGTTACAAGAAAGCTTTTGAGAAAATTGCTATGGGGTTGCTGTCTTTTATGCCGCAGGAAAAGGATCTGAAAAAGCTGCAGCAGACAATGCTGAATTATGAGCAGGAAGATAACTGGCAGTTATTTCTGTGGAAAGAAGAGGATATAGTAGGCTTGATAGGTGTCGTGAGCGGGGAAGAAGCAATTGAAGTGCGGCATATATCGGTCAATCCATCACACCGCCATGAAGGCATAGGAAAAGCGATGCTTAAAACTTTAAGTGAGATTTATTCGAACAAACCGTTGATGCCGAACGAACATACTGCGGCATTCTTTGAAAAATGTGATATGGATAATAAAGACTTAGATAATAAAGAAAATAGTTAATTTTGAGTGGATATTAAACGCTGCCTGAGATAGTACAAAAAAGACTGACGAGAATTTGTCAGTCTTTTTGTTTATGTCTATGTAACAGCGCTTCTTTTCTCATATTGATTACCTCAGAGCGGTCGCGGAGGGAATGACGGTGGATGATGGAGTCAGGTATAACCTGCTGCTTTCCGATTCTGCTGCATTCTTGTTCACATGTAGTTTTTAGCTCCTCATTGAGAGGAAGATCCATACTTTTATAGACTTTGCCGGAATCAATATTCCTCAAAGTGTCCTCAAGGAGCAGTAAGAGCTTATCACCGTCGATCCCCAATCTTTTCAAAGATAGGGGGTGCTGCTTCAAGATGTTAATGCCTTTCCCAAGAATCCGCGAAGCTCCCTTCCTGTTTTCTCTGCGATAGTGGTAGAATCCGACTGCTGTCTGGATTAGTCCGACCCAAACAGATTCCCTGTTACCAGGATCTGTTTCTTTCCAGTATTCTTCAAGCACCTCATGGCACTCAAAATAGTCCCTGTCACAATGAAAGTGGATGAGGAAGTCTAGATATTCTTTCGGATATGTCAAAGGCGAATCTCCTCCTTTACTCAGCTTAGTTTACCATATCACCGATTGCCGTGAAAAACCTCAATCCTAAATTTACTATTGGAGAATGTCTGATAATCTACTATACTAATAGTTAGCCTTAAAATGCGTATAAAAATGGAATTGGTGATACTATGGAATACAATGTGAAAATTGATGCCTTTGAAGGTCCATTAGACCTGCTGCTTCATCTAATTCACTCTCTGGAAGTCGATATTTATGATATTCCGATGGCTCAGATCACAGAGCAGTACTTACTGTATATACATACGATGAAAAAACTTGAACTTGATGTGGCCAGCGAGTACCTTGTAATGGCGGCTACTTTGCTTGCAATCAAAAGTAAGATGCTCCTTCCCAAACATGAAGAAATACGGGGAGAAGAGGATTTTGAAATAGAAGAAGATCCCCGTGATGAATTGGTTGACCGTTTGATTGAATACAAAAGGTATAAAGAAGCCGCAGAAGAGCTGAAGAGCAGAGAAGAAGAAAGAGGCATGATGTACACAAAGCCTCCAAGTGATTTATCAGAGTATGCTGAAGAGAAAGCATCCGGGCAGTTGGACCAGGATGTGACTATTTATGATATGCTGGGGGCTTTTAATAAATTGCTGCGCAGAAAAAAACTGCAAAAACCTGTAACGACCACTATATCCAGACAGGAAATTCCCATCGAAAAAAGGATGGATGAAATACTTGCTCATATTAAAGGTTCCAAAGAGAAACAAAGTTTCTTCTCTTTATTCCCGAACGAAGATCGAGAACATATAGTTGTTACATTCCTGGCAGTACTGGAACTTATGAAAAGAAAACAGATTATCGTCAGACAGGAACAAAACTTTGATGATTTTACTGTACAGTCAACAGAGGAGGCAGAACTGGTTGGAAATCATTAATTGGAAGGGAATATTGGAAAGTCTGCTGTTCGCCGCAGGAGATGAAGGGCTCTCGCTTAAACAAGTCTGTGCGGTTTTGGAGCTTGAAGAACAACAGGCGCTTGAAATCATAGATATTCTTTTCGCAGAGTATAACAAAGATGAAAGCAGGGGAATTACACTGATCGAACTGGCTGGTACTTACCAGCTTGTGACGAAAAAGGAGCATGCATCTTATTTAAAGAAGCTTGTTGAATCCCCAAATGTCAACTCCCTCTCTCAAGCTGCACTTGAAACACTGGCAATTGTGGCTTATAAACAGCCGATTACCAGGGTTGATATTGAAGAGATAAGAGGAGTCAAAACCGAAAGGCCATTAAGTACCCTTGCATCCAAAGGGCTGGTGAAAGCGATTGGAAGAGCGGAAGGAACAGGAAGGGCGATCCTATATGGAACAACTAAAGAATTCTTGGATTACTTCGGTCTGAAGGATATAAGTGAGCTTCCGCCATTACCGGAAAATATTGATGAAGAATTTATGTCGGAGGATGCCGATTTGTTTTTTGAAAAATTCCAGGAAACATTGGATTCACAGTCCTGACTTTGTGGTAATATTATAACAAGCTGGTCGAAGGAGACGGCTTTCTCTCTCCGGGATCAGCTTTTTCTTCATATTTATTTTCAGAAAGTTCAAAAAATCACCATCACTACTGAGATTCAGATGTTTAGGAGCATAAAGAAGGAAGAAGTAATAAAAAGATATGGAGGGGTTAGATGAGCAATCCTATCGTCAAGACACAAGTAGAAGAAGTACATATATTCCTTGAAAAGACAGTAACGAACCTTGAAAATTATTTAAACAATATTACGATTGAGGGGCTGCTTCTAGAGAAAAATGGTGATAGAGCTTATTATGAAGGCCTTCTCTCCAATATTAGAAGACTGCTGGTATATTGTGAGGAAAGTCTTGATTCTTGCTCTGTCGTTTTGCAAAAAGAGCCTTTCATTAAAGGTGCTGCTGAAAAAACACTCTATAAGGTGTACCATCAATGTATAGAAGAGTTTTTTTCTCCGCGGTATGACTTATGGTACGAAGACAGCCGTTCAGCTTACACAGGCAAGAATTCTATCTTATTTCGCCAAGAGCTGCCGGAAAGTGTCGTCCAACTAATGGCAGCAGCAGAAAGTGACTTTCAGCAAATCAGGGAAGAGCTGGAATACTATGAAACAGATTTCAGGACTAAAATTACCCAATCGCGGGGATAAACTTTACTGCAGGAAGTGATGCTGTCACTTCCTGCAGTTTTTTTGATGGTCTTGAAAACATCCGTCTATGCCGGGGGTTACAGAGAGCTTAAAGCGTGGTAGTAAAAAACCTTACTTCAAGATAGATCACTCCCCTTCATATGAGAATGAGGTTTGCTTTTGGGAACTGAACACTCCTTCATTGAGTCACCAGTTATATTTTTAGGCTGTTTTCGCAAAGATTGTGACTGCTTGAAAAGTAATGGATTGCAGCTCCAGGAGCACGGCTCCGCGGGGCCGGCGGTGAGCCTCCTCGGCTTCATAAAAAGCGGAAGCGGCCGTTCAGCGACGTACAGATTTTAGGGCTCTCGTATGAGATACAGGAATCACGAAGAGCGTTAGCGAATCGATGATGACTTATCGCAAGGAGAGAGGCTGAAATCTGCTATTCGCTGGCCGCTAGAGCTGGATTCGCACGCGGGGTTACGTTCCAGTAGGTACGTAACCTTGGTCTCACCTGTCCCGCTAGTCCCGCAGGAGGCCGCACGCCTTCCACTCCAATCCTTCTATGTAAAGAGGTAGGAGGATAAAATAGCACTCAAAAGCAACAATCTTTTAGAAAAGAGCCTAAAAATAAGCGGAAATTTTCCGGTTAAGCAGTGGAAAAGATATCGATTTTGGATATATAAGCGGAATTTTTCCGCTTAAACACAGCAAAAGGGATCATTTTTGCGTTTTTTAAGCAAATAAGGGAAATTATTCCGCTTAATTTAGTTGTTTTAGTGCTATTTTCTTAAATAAGCGGAATTTCTCCTCTTATTTCTAAACAGTTCTTACATATTCGAAGATCCGTTTACGGGACAGAAAAATCGGAAGAAATAAGGAAGTTCTTTAGTATTAGTGAGTGAATGTGGTGCAGAAGGGAAACCCATTCAGTAGGCCTGTTAGACCGAGGCCGGTAAGAGAGGCTTCCAGCCGCAGAGCAAACCACCAGTTCACCCTGGTGGTTTTGATTTATTGTTGAGGAATTTATAAGATCTACCCCTGTGGAAAACGGAGCATTTTCGCTTGCGCTTTTGTTCCGTCCAGCTTCAGCGCCCAGCCCCTCGGGGTCAAATGTCCGAAGAGAATAAAAGGAAAGCCCGCCTTTTTTTCTCTCCGGAGCATTTGCCTGTCGGGGCTGTTCAGGGCGCTTGCGCTTTTGTTCCGTCCAGCTTCAGCGCCCAGCCCCTCGGGGTCAAATGTCCGAAGAGAATAAAAGGAAAGCCCGCCTTTTTTTCTCTCCGGAGTATTTGCCTGTCGGGGCTGTTCAGGGCGCTTGCGCTTTTGTTCCGTCCAGCTTCAGCGCCCAGCCCCTCGGGGTCAAATGTCCGAAGAGAATAAAAGGAAAGCCCGCCAATACTCTCTCCGGAGTATTTGCCTGTCGGGGCTGTTCAGGGTGCTTGCGCTTTTGTTCTTTGTCACCTCAACATGTTAAAAGAGGAACTTAATCAATGTGCGGATAACCTTAAAAAGAGCAGAAATAAAATCCGAAAGAACATAATCAAATTAATTTTCTGTATTCATAAATAAAGCCTCTCAGCATAGACTTGTACAAACACCTTTGGACAAGGAAAGGGAGTAGATGTCTATGAAGAAAAGGAGACTAAGAGCATTTATTTATACGATGATAATAATGTTCATCATTTTTTCTTCTTTCAATGAAACGGCTGAGGCGGCACCTTCTGTCAGTGCGCAGAAGGCGATTGTCATAGATCAGGACACAGGAAGGATTTTGTATGAAAAAGATGCACATACCAAAAGCCGGATAGCCAGTATCACTAAGATCATGACAGCTATCATTGCCATTGAATCAGGAAAGCTCGACGAAAAGGCAACCGTGAGCAGTCTTGCTGTAAAAACAGAAGGTTCATCGATTTACCTTCAGCCAGGAGAGAAGATAAAGTTGGAAGATTTGGTGTACGGCTTGATGCTTCGATCAGGTAATGATTCGGCAGTAGCGATTGCTGAACATGTAGGAGGCAGCCTAGATGGGTTTGTTTACCTGATGAATAAGAAAGCAGAAGAAATCGGAATGGTCAATTCACACTTTGAAAATCCGCATGGTCTGGATGATCATGAAAATCACCTTTCCACGGCTTACGACATGGCAATTTTAACAAAGTATGCGATGCAGAATGCAAAGTTCAGGGAAGTTAGCGGAACCAAGCTTCATACATCACCGGATCCCCAACACGAATGGGACAGAAAATGGCGGAACAAAAATCGTCTTCTGACTGAAAAGTATAAGTACTGTACCGGTGGCAAGACAGGTTATACCAAAAGAGCCAAAAGAACATTGGTCACTACAGCGACAAAAAATGAACAAAACTTGATCGCTGTGACACTTAACGGTCCTGATGATTGGAACGATCATATTCAGATGTTTGAATACGGATTCCAAAATTTTGATACTGTTATCGCTATCCCTCAAGGAGAAATCAAGGATGTTGAGGATGAATTTTATAAAAATAAAATCTTTATCAAACGAGATATCCTGCTGGCACTAACTAAAGAAGAGACAGAGGATGTAAGGGTTGAATATAAACTTCTTAAGCCAGAGGACTCCTGGAGAAGCGGCAGTGTTCCTGATGTTGTCGGAAAAGCTGTGGTTTATATGGGTGAAAAGGAGACTGAGCAAGTTTCGATATTTTATAAGCAGGAAGAGGTAAAAGAGAAAAAAAGCTGGTGGATGTTTTGGAAGCAATCTTTCATTTCGGTACTCGGAGTGAAAGAGGATGGTTAACTATATCTGGGTGGGCATGACAATCATTGGCCTGATCTTTGCGGCCGTGAACGGTAAAATGAGAGAGGTTAACGAAGCCATTTTTCAATCAGCCAATGAAGCGGTCACACTCTGTATTGGCCTTATCAGCATCCTGGTCTTCTGGTTAGGAATCATGCGGATTGCCCAAGATTCTGGTCTGCTTGATAAACTCTCTTTTCTGTTCCGCCCGATAGTCAAAAGACTGTTTCCAGAAGTTCCCGCCAACCATCCTGCCATGGGCTATATTCTTTCAAATATGATGGCAAATATGTTTGGACTTGGCAATGCTGCGACTCCTCTTGGCATCAAGGCAATGGAACAATTAAAAGAATTGAATGGCGGGAGGGATTATGCAAGCCGCTCCATGATCACTTTTTTGGCTATCAATACATCTAGCTTAACGATTATCCCCACCACCGTCATCGCTATTAGAATGAATTATGATTCTGTTTCACCTACTGACATCGTTGGTCCGACTTTAGTGGCAACATTGCTCTCAACGATAGGAGCGATTTTAATCGACCGATATTTTTATCACAGAAGAATCCG
Source organism: Bacillota bacterium (assembly GCA_051750065.1). GTDB lineage: Bacteria > Bacillota > Bacilli > Bacillales > Bacillaceae_B > Rossellomorea. The sequence continues at coordinate 96,167 of JBNJJI010000009.1, read as the reverse complement.
CAATGGAGTGAAGTGACATGGGAATGATCTCAACTATTTCATTATGGCTGATTCCAATGTTAATTGGTTTCATTCTTTTATACGGAACGTACAAAAAAGTTCCTACCTATGAGAGTTTCGTTGAAGGTGGAAAAGAAGGCATCAAGATTGCCGTTTCGATTATTCCCTTTCTGGTTGGGATGCTGGTAGCCATTACAGTGTTCAGGGCATCGGGTGCATTGGAATACTTCGTTTCCCTAATAGAACCTGGCCTTCACGCTATTGGCATTCCTGCAGATATTGTCCCGCTAGCCATTATCAGGCCGATTTCAGGTACAGCAGCACTGGGGATGGTAAGTGATTTGCTTGCGACCCATGGACCGGATTCTTTCATAGGAAGGCTTGCTTCTGTACTCCAAGGAAGCACAGATACAACCTTTTACGTCTTAACTGTGTATTTTGGAGCAGTGGGCATCAAAAGAATGGGTGACGCCTTAAAAGTAGGCCTGCTCGCAGACCTGGTCGGAATCATAGCCGCTATCGTTATAGTGACTCTTATGTTCTCGTAAATCAGTATAAAGATAATAGTTGGCAAAGTTCTTCGGCTCTCTTAAATAGACAAACCCCGCTTTAACCATTTGCGGGGTTTGTCTATTTTTAATTGTGTTTCTGAAATACACATTTAATATAGTTGAAGTTCTTAGATTTATGGAGCGAAAATTGGAATGCCTGCGTTTAACTAGAAAGGCCTGTATTGTAAAACGAGCTAAATGAATAACTAATTTAAAGCGGGATACATTGAACGAAGAAGTTTTCCAATAAGAAAGAAAAGAGCTGACACAAGCTGAACGACATTTGTCTTTAAAAGTGACTTCAGTAGCGGAAATCGGAAATCAAGAGACAACAACGATTTTTAACAGAACCTTCTTTTAAGAGAGCCCCTTTTAAAAAGCCCTCATGTTACCAATACTAATAAAGGACAATCCCTTTGCATTTCCTTGCTAATATGTAATAATTCATTCATGTGAATGAATTTCAAAGTATTGATTGTATAGAAGGACTTTTGACCATAGAAACTCTAATAAAAATCAATGGGAATGAAACACGTACTTAATAAGAGGTGAATAAGAATGGAACGTTTGCAAAAAGTGATTGCGCACGCTGGTGTGGCATCAAGAAGAAAAGCAGAAGAATTGATTCTTGAAGGAAAAGTTAAAGTCAATGGCAAAACAGAAAAAGAATTGGGAACAAAGGTATCAGGATCAGATAAGATTGAAGTCAATGGTATCCAAATTGAAAGAGAAAATAAGGTATACTACCTTCTTTATAAACCAAGAGGAGTTATATCGGCTGTCACAGATGACAAAGACCGAAAAGTGGTCACCGACTTCTTTCCGCATATTCAAGAAAGAATATATCCTGTAGGCAGACTCGACTATGATACTTCAGGCCTCATCCTCCTAACCAATGACGGAGAGTTTGCTAACCTGCTGACCCATCCCAGCTACAATATCGATAAAACGTATGTAGCGAGATTGAAGGGCCTTCCTCAAAAGTTCAAGTTGAAAGAACTTGAAAAAGGGGTCATGCTGGAAGATGGTAAAACAGCACCCGCGAAAGTAAAAGTCTTAAAGGCAGAGAAAAAACAAGATAAGACCATTGTGGAAATCACCATTCACGAGGGCAGAAATAGACAGGTCAAAAGAATGTTTGAGGCAATCGGCCATCAAGTTCAGAAACTGAAGCGCGAAAGATTCGCCTTCCTCGACCTGCATGGTTTGAACGCAGGTGAATCAAGAGAACTTACTCCTCATGAAGTGAAGCAGCTTAGAGCTTTGGCGGAAACTGGAAATCTTTTGTAGATACGTTCCGATTTTTCAAAAAGTGTCACACTTCCTTCAAAATCATGCTTCTGAAGGAAAAAAGAAAGATGCTATAATAAGTGGGAATATATAAACACAGACAAAAGGGACAATCTCATTGTCCCCTTTCGTTTGTAGCAAAAACTGTAAATTGCAAGGAGGCAGTAAAATATGAATAAAAAAAAGCGCCGCTTGCTTATTCGGACAATCATATTGGTTGTGCTCGCTGCTGCAGTCATCTATACCTTATATGCAAACTTCACGAAGGAAGACAGAGGAGTGCTGAAGGCCGGAGACAAGGCACCTGATTTTGTGCTTCAGGATATGGAGGGGAACAGCCACCGGTTATCCGATTATGAAGGGCAGGGAGTATTCCTTAACTTCTGGGGAACATGGTGCAAGCCTTGTGAGAAAGAAATGCCTTATATGGAGAAACAGTACCAGGCATACAAAGATCAAGGAGTACAAATTTTGGCTGTGAATGTCGGCGAATCTGAATTCCTAGTAAACAAATTCATTGATGAGTATGATCTTACATTTCCTGTCGTAGTAGATTCAGAGAAAGATGTCCAATCTGCTTATGGAATTAAACCATTGCCTACTACACTGCTTGTCGACAAAGAGGGCAGGATTGAGAGAATCATTACCGGAGAAATGAGTGACGAAGACATTAAGCAGCACATGGAAAGTATTAAACCCAATTAACAGGAGGCCGATTTCTGCAACTGTATCGAGGTAACAGCCGGCCTGTAGAGTAAGGAGTTTTAGCATGAAGGAAATCAAATGCGAGTGCGGGCATGTGAATCCCCGTGGAACAATCCTTTGTGAATCATGTGGAAGGGCTTTAACAGAGGAAGCAAAAACTGACAAGCTTCATGATATGAAATATGAAGGCAGTGCTCGCCGTTCACAAACGTATAATAAATCAATAATCGATAAAATATGGAATTTCTTTTCCTCAGTTAAAGTAGGAATCTGGCTGATTTTGATAACGTTGATTTCATCAGCTCTTGGTACAGTCCTGCCGCAGGAAATGTATATTCCTAACACAATGCCAGCTGAAGAGTATTATGGCGAAGTGTATGGCTGGTTTGGAGAACTCTACTATACTCTTGGGTTTCATAATTTATATAGCTCGTGGTGGTTCCTGCTTATGATAGCTTCTATCGGGATTTCGCTGGTCATTGCAAGTTTGGACAGAGTCATACCGTTGTATAGAGCTTTGAAAAAGCAGAGAGTATCAAGACATGTTGGTTTTCTGAAAAGGCAGAGACTTTTCAGCGAAACTGAATTGCTGAAACCTGAGCAAACGATACAGGAAGTTAAGAAGAAGATGGAAGAGAAGAGATACAATGTACGTGAGGAAGATGGCAGTCTCTTGGCTGAAAAAGGAAGATTTTCCAGATGGGGTCCGTACGTAAATCATCTAGGTCTCATCATCTTTCTGTTCGGTGCCATGCTTCGATTCGTTCCCGGTATGTATGTTGATGAAGTGCTATGGATCAGAGAAGGGGAAACGAAGGCAATTCCAGGTACAGACAAGGAATACTACTTAGAAAATAAAAACTTTACTCTTGAAATGTATGACAAAGATCTTGATAAAGAAGTGTTTAATGAAGCCTTAGCGAATGCAGGATCAGTCGCAAAGAATTACCAAACCGATGCAGTGCTCTACCGTTCAGAGAAATCGGAAGTTCCGGGTGAGAAAGCTGAACTGCAGGAAGAGAAAGAAGAAGCAATTCAAGTTAACCAGCCTTTAAAGTTCGATTCTTATGCGGTATATCAGACAAGTTACAAATTGGACGAGTATAAAGCGATGTCTTTTACTCTTTCTAATAAAACGACAGAGGAAGAGTTCGGTGAATTTACGGTAGACCTTCTTGATCCTCAGGAATTATATGTACTCGAAGACGGAAGAGAAGTGGAATTAATGGGGTATTACCCTGATTTTGACGGATTTGATGAAAAAGGCGAACCGCAAACCAAATCTCCGCTTCCTAATAACCCTGCTTTTCTTTTTAAAATGTTTTCACCTGAGAAACCTGATGGCGAAATCAGCTTTGTAGGGATCAGGCAAAACCTTGAGCCGTTAGGAGAAAATGTTTATAAAATGAATTTTGCCGGATTGGATACCCGGGATGTTTCAGCTTTGACTGTCAGAAAGGACTTGACACTCTGGGTAATCAGTATTGGCGGAGCTATTTTCATGATTGGAGTAGTTCAAGGGGCGTATTGGAACCACAGGAGAATCTGGGTCCGCAAATCTGATAACGGGTTAATAGTTGCAGGACATACGAACAAAAACTGGCACGGATTAAAAAAAGAAATTCAATATGTGCTGGATGGAACTGTTATCAATGAGCCGCAAGACCAGCAGGAGACTGACGGAAAAGAAGCTTGAATTTAATTGGGAAACTAAAGCAGCCGCCGCTATAATACTACGGAAGGCTGCTTGTAAAAGGAGGATTTCCTGTCATGGATTTCGCACAATGGAGCAGTAATCTTTTATATATTTCTTTTATTCTTTACCTTATTGCCACGGTCTTTTTCGGTGGATCCATTCGCGATAGAAAAAATAAAAGTACCGGCGTAAGCCGCTGGGGTAAGATCGGCATGTTATTAACATTAATCGGATTTGCGGCACAGCTTGGGTACTTTATTACCCGCTGGATTGCAGCCGGACATGCACCGGTCAGTAATTTATTCGAATTTACCACGTTTTTCGGGATGATGTTAGTCGGAGCATTCATTATTATATACTTCATCTATCAATCCACAGTTCTTGGATTGTTTGCGCTGCCGATTGCTCTCTTAATCATAGCTTATGCGAGTATGTTCCCGAGAGAGGTAAGTCCTCTAATACCTGCTCTGCAAAGTGATTGGTTAAAAATCCACGTTACAACAGTAGCAGCTGGTGAAGCTATATTGGCTATCAGCTTCGTTGCAGGATTAATTTATCTTTTGAAAAAGGTCAATCATAAACAGGATAGAAAACAATCATTCTGGCTTGAAAGCGTTATGTATGGTCTGGTTGTCGTTATTGGCTTCATCGTTGCCACAACGGCCTTTACTCTAATGGGATACAGCGCCAATTTTCAATATGTTAATCAAGCGGGTCAGGAAGCCGTTGAAGAATTTAAAATGCCTGCACTTGTCGTTCCCAATCAAGGTGAGCTTCTGACAGCAGACCGGATGGAATCCTCTGTCGAGATGCCTGCAATAGTCAATGCACTAAAGTTAAATACAGTGCTGTGGTCTTTCATTATTGGTACAGTCATCTATTGGCTTCTTCGTTTGCTGCTGAGAAAGAAAATCAGTTTATGGATACAGAAGTATGTAAAAAATGTCAACCTTGACCTTATGGATGAGATAGGATATCGTTCCGTGTTAATTGGTTTTCCAGTATTCACCCTGGGAGGTCTGATCTTTGCAATGATCTGGGCCCAGATTGCCTGGAGCCGTTTCTGGGGCTGGGATCCGAAAGAAGTATGGGCTCTTATTACTTTCTTATTCTATGCAGCTTTTCTACATTTGCGCCTCTCGAGAGGATGGCATGGAGAAAAGTCCGCTTGGCTGGCAGTGATAGGTTTCATCATTATTATGTTTAACCTTATAGCTGTCAACTTGATTATAGCGGGGCTTCACTCTTACGCCTAACGGGTAAATTGACAAGTTCCTAGGTATCTTTTTTTCAAAGGGAGAAGCCCTGTTCCCTGTGTTTTCTGAAAAAAGATGCTGCAATATTGACTCCTCCGCTTTTAGTGGAGGCTTTTTTCTATTAAAATAGAACGTATATCGATGAAGATCAAAACTTAAAGGGGGATTTATAGATGGATCAGGACGTAAAGATTCTAATAGTAGATGATGAAGACCGTATCAGAAAGCTTTTAAGAATGTACCTTGAAAGAGAAAACTATGTAATTGAAGAAGCTGAAGATGGTGAGACCGCTCTTGAAATGGCACTAAATAATGAATACGACTGTATATTATTAGACCTGATGATGCCTGGCATGGATGGTGTTGAAGTATGCAAAGAACTTCGTGAAAAAAAATCTACCCCAGTGATCATGTTGACGGCTAAGGGGGAAGAAGCTAACCGAGTACAAGGCTTTGAAGTGGGCACAGATGATTATATTGTGAAACCGTTTTCTCCGCGGGAAGTGGTACTAAGGGTGAAGGCACTATTACGAAGATCTTCTCAAACAAGCTATATACATACAGACACCAAGGCGAAGGATATGATTGTTTATCCGCATCTGACCATTGATAATGATGCTCATAGAGTCACGGCTGACGGAAAGGATGTCAACTTGACACCTAAAGAATATGAACTGCTTTATTTCTTATCAAAAGCACCGGATAAAGTTTTCGATCGTGAGCATCTGCTGAAAGAAGTCTGGCACTATGATTTTTTTGGTGACTTAAGAACAGTTGACACTCATGTTAAAAGGCTTCGTGAAAAATTAAATAAAGTGTCAGAGCAGGCTGCGAAAATGATTGTGACTGTCTGGGGAGTAGGATATAAATTTGAGGTTAATAATGAATGAGGCTTTGGCGAAGTGTTGTAGGTAAACTATGGATCACCATACTGCTGTTAGTTGCTTTCGTTCTGTTCATTCTTACCATCCTGCAGCTTGAATTTTTTCAAAACTACCACTTGGAACAGGTGGAGAATGACTTATCGGACACAGCAGAAAAAATTGCCTCAGTTGTGGAGAGTCACCAAAGTTTGAGTATGGGGCTGCAGATCTCGAAGGAAATTGTTGATGATCCCCATAATTTAATTATTGCTGAGACCACAAATCAGTTATACTATGCAGAAGATATTACAGCTGAACATCTGGAGCTCCATCAGGAGATTCTTCAGCAAAAAGAAGTCAACGCTGTTTTTGAACAGCAAGAACCCTTTGTCAAAGAAATTCATATGAACGGGGAATCTGTTTCTAACTTATACGAGAATATTGTGGCTGTTGGTGCTCCTGTACAGCTGGGAAATGGGGAGACTGGAGCTGTCTTGCTCTTTCAATCTCTAGAAGAAATCAAAGAAACAACACGGCGGACAACCAAGCTGATTCTACTGGCAGCTGGAATTGCGATAATTCTTACAACGATATTTGCGTTTTTCCTATCTACCCGAATCACAGCACCTCTGAGAAAGATGCGTGAAGCGGCTTTTGAAGTGGCGAGAGGAAAATTTGATACCAAGGTTCCTATTCTAACGCACGATGAGATTGGAGAACTTGCAACTGCTTTTAATCAAATGGGCAAACAGCTGAATTATAATATGCATGCACTCAGCCAGGAAAAAGAACAGCTATCTAGTATCTTAAGCAGTATGGCTGACGGAGTAATAACATTTAATAGAGATGGTACCATCCTTATCACCAATCCACCTGCAGAACGATTTCTGCAGCAGTGGTACTATGAACAGGAAGGAAATGAGCAGGAAGCCATTCCTCCTAATCTAAAAGAGCTTTTGGAAAAGGTTATTCTTCTTGAGAATGAACAGACAGGAGAAGTCAGCCTGCAGGGCCGCTCTTATGTAGTAATTGTCAGCCCGTTGTATAACGAAGAATATGTCAGAGGAGCAGTTGCGGTTGTAAGGGATATGACAGAAGAAAGGCGTCTGGATAAATTACGAAAAGATTTTATCGCGAATGTTTCTCATGAACTTCGTACTCCGATTTCAATGCTTCAAGGGTACAGCGAGGCAATAATCGATGATATTGCGGCTACTGAAGAAGAGAAAAAGGAAATCGCCAGAATTATTTACGATGAATCACTCAGAATGGGCAGACTTGTTAATGATCTGCTTGATCTCGCCCGTATGGAAGCCGGGCACATCACCTTACGTTATGAGAAAACTGATTTAGCAGTGTTTCTCGAGCGTGTGACAAATAAATTTCATGGAATTGCTAAGGAAAAGAACATTGAGTTAAGTTTTATCGGCAAGAGCTCCGGGGACAGCGGACAGCTGATTAATATCGATCCTGACCGTATAGAACAGGTACTGACGAATCTAGTCGATAATGCGCTGAGGCATACACCTGAAACCGGGAGCGTATCAGTGAGTTTAAAACCTACAAAAAGCGGTGTTCTTATAGAAGTCAGCGATTCAGGATCAGGAATCCCTGAAGAGGATCTCCCTTTTGTTTTTGAACGCTTCTATAAGGCAGATAAAGCCAGAACTCGTGGTAAGTCGGGGACTGGGCTGGGATTGGCTATTGCGAAGAATATCATTGAGGCGCACAATGGCCAAATCAGCGTGCACAGTAAACTTGACCAAGGAACGACTTTTTCTTTTTACCTTCCTCATTAATCACCAAATTTCATTAATGTTGAGTGCAAAGGCAGTCCCTTAATGGAGATTGGTGACGATTAATCTTGTTACACGAGAAACATTACCGTGAAACGCCCAGAGTACCTGGGCGTTTTGTGTTTTTTACTGTACTTAAGGGAGCTTTCGGATGTGTAATTGTCTGAATAGTACACTTTGTTCGTTGTGTTTCCTTAATCTCTTGCGAAGCTGGTCCAGTACTTACGCCGATGAACAGGACGCGTACGCTTTTCTTAATGATTGGCTATGTTAAAGAACGTTGCTTTTTAAATGAAGGTGTTAAAATTTATTCAAAGTAGGCTCTCCAATCACCCCCTCGGATGAGCCAAAGAACCATAAGAAAACCATATAAATTAATGTTCCTTAATAACCTGCATCGAGAGAACAGCACCTTTTACGTAGGGGATTGGAGCGGAAGGTGCACGATCTCCTGCGGGACTAGCGGGACAGATGAGACCCCGCAGGCAAAGCCGAGGAGGCTCAACGCCCGCCCCGCGGAGTCGTGCGCCCTTCGCTGCAATCCATTATTTTTCAACTGCCGAAATTTATGCGAAAACAGTTTTAAATAACAACACCATTGTCTAACTGAGCCTAATGATTAAAAAGATATCTTTCTTTTTGAAATTAATAATATTATAGTTAAAAGTGTAACTTTTACTATAGTAATCCGTCTAATCCATTGAACGGGGAGGGGAAGAAATGGACTCCGTTTTTGAAGAACTTTATTCAAAATATCACCAGGATGTTTTCCAGTTTCTAATTTATACGGTCAGAAGCCGGCAGCTCGCCGAAGACCTTGTGCAAGAAGTGTATATTCGTGTCTTGAAATCTCATAATAAATTTGAAGGAAAAAGCTCTGAAAAAACATGGCTTTTTTCAATAGCCAAAAATGTTGCGATAGATCATTTTCGAAAGCAAAAGGGCTGGAAAGGCAGAATTCTCGAGAAATTTGATTGGAGCCAGCCTATTAAGGATGAAAAAGAAATCCCGGAAGAAATTGCAATGCAAAAAGAAGAGGTAAGAAATTTGTTTAAATGTATCGAAAAGTGTACAGCTGATCAAAGAATGGTCATTACAATGAGATATATCCAGGATTTATCTATTTATGAAACAGCAGAGGTACTGGATTGGACAGAAAGTAAAGTAAAGACCACTCAGCATCGTGCCATAAAGGCATTGAAAGAGCTGATGGAGCAGCAGCTTAGGGAGGGGGCCAGCAATGAGGAAAAATAAGTGGGACGAGACAGAAATTGAGAATCTGCTTAGTGAAATGCCCTCATTCAAAGACAACAGAAGCCGAAAAGAAATATATGAAGCAGTTGACCGGTCCAACGTTAGAAGAAAGCCAAACTCTTGGGGTTATCCTGCGATTGCCGGAATCGCGGCTTTATTGATTCTTTTCCTGATTACACCGTCTCTTTTTAACTCCAGCAATCAGCCGCTGTATGAAAATTCAGCCGCTGATATGGCCTCAGATGATGCTGGAGAAGCGGGTTCTCCTCAAGAGGAGATGGCCTCAATGCAAGAAACTGAAGAAAATGCAGTACTGGATGACAGCTCCTCCAATAATGCTGAAAGCACGCAACAGTCATTGATGGAAAAAGTTGAAACCACAGAAAGAACCAATGTCTATGAAGAAGATTTACTGCAATATGATTTATTCACTTTCGGTTTGGTGACGCCTGATGCTTTCGTTGTTCCAGTGAGTGTCCTTGCTGAAAAAAAGGACTCTGTCGATTGGCCGGAAAGGTATAAAGATATTTCAGAGAAAATGCCGGAACAAAGCTGGGGTTTCGATGAGTACTATCCTTTGGGAGGTACATTAGAATTTAATGAGGATAAGAATGAATTAACTTATACTGTAACTGAAAAAGAATTGACGAATCCCGGCAGCGGGGGCGAAGATATTTTTTATGACTCTATCGCAGTATCTTTAAAAGGCTCAGGCTATGAAAAGGTAATTCTTCAAAAAGAAGATGGTACAGTCCCTCTGTTTTCACATATGGGTGAAATTTCTGAAATACCTAAAGCCGGATCCTCTAATAAAGGGTTCTACAAATATACTCTTTCAAATGAAGAATCTTATCTCGTTAATGGAGATACGGACTATAAAAATATCGAAGAAGCACTTCAAGGGATGAAGATATCACCTAACAGCTTATATGAACCGCTTATTCCTGACAACCTACAGGTTTCGACTGTCATTGAAAACAACCAGCTCACCATTTCATTTGCAGAACCACTGAATCTCAATGGTGAGATCGATCCTCTTTTTATAGAAGCACTTTTGATGACAGCAAGTGAATTTGGTTATAAAGAAGTGATGTTCAGTAATATTGAAACCTCTTCTTGGAAAGGGTTTGACTTTTCTGAACCCGTATCAGTTCCTGTCAGCCCAAATAAGAAGTTATTGAATTAGAGGGTAGAATTCATACACCTTCAGAAAAAAATGATGATAAAATCATTAGAGATATTGTTCTAAGATTAACAAAACCCCACTACAACCATTAGGTTATAGTGGGGTTTTGTTGATTTTCAAGAAATCTATTTTAAAAACTTCTTAAACTAAGCTGTTTTCAAAAAAATATGCTTTTACACACATAAATTTTGGATATTTGACACATGCTATCCAGGTGAATTTTGTAAGACAAAAACTGCTAATTAATCGTTAAATTTAGAGGATCAAATAGGTGAAAAGACAATTTAATGTTCTATCATGGTACAAGCTTTCATAGTTTTAAAGCGTACCCGAAAATGAAGGAGGATATTAATGGTTGATTATATAAGAAGAATTTTAATTGCAGGTTTGCTTGCCTTATGTGTGAGTTTGTTATTTTTGAGCGGCACAGCTGCCCATGCCGAAGAGTCTGAAACTTCTGCATGGATTTTCCCTGTAGATGGATATATTACCGATCATTTTGGCACAAGAGGAGGACATCACAAAGGAATGGATATAGGAGGAGAGCATGGTTCTCCTGTATATTCGGTGGATGAGGGGATTGTTACTAAATCCTATTACTCTACAAGCTACGGACATGTCGTTTTTGTAAAACATCACAACGGATATGAAACCGTCTATGGACATCTGCATGAAAGGATTGTTTCTGAGGGACAAGCAGTTGCAAAGGGAGAAGAGATAGGAACAATGGGCAATACCGGCAGATCGACAGGAACCCATCTGCACTTTGAAGTTCATAAAGGGGACTGGACGGTACACAAGGACCATGCCATTGATCCTTACCTGGTTTTTGGCGAGGGAGAGACAGGGCAAACAGTATTTGCTAAAGAACAAGATCCTTATCAAATTCGCGAAGTTGCTCTCAAAATTCCTCAATTAGAGGGTCTGCAGCCCTCGTTCACTGCCAAAGAGACAGATAGTGAAGAGAATAATGTAATACATAGAGTAGAAGCGGGAGAGACGCTCTGGGGGATTGCTCAAGCCTACGAGGTTGGTACTTCTCAGTTAATGAAACAAAACGGCCTGCAAAACTCAACAATCATTTCCGGACAGAAACTTGTAATTCCATCTGGAAGCGAGTCACTGCATATAGTGAGAAAAGGAGAAACCCTATTTGGAATTGCTGAGCATTATGATATTGCTATTGATGATTTAATTGTTTGGAACGGGTTGAAGAAAGAAGATCCTATTGTTCCTGCACAGGAACTTGTGATGAAGAAAGAATAGAATTATGGGAAAATTAATGAGTAATTCTATCAATTTACCTTTTATGTCGTAGAAATCTTATCGTATTTAAACTGCTCGTCAGCAGATGTTGCGATATAGGGAATAGGAATGCAGATTATAGTATTATGCTTCATAAGGGTTGCTGTGATGGAGGGATTTTTTCTTCATATTCATAGGCAGTTTTCTTTCTTCATCCAACAAAGTCTCGAATTCGAATTAATCTCTTCACAGAATTGCCGATATTTTGTATAATAAAAGGTGTAATAAAATATAGATTCGTCTTCGGGGCAGGGTGAAATTCCCGACCGGCGGTAATGAATGTTTAATTCTGAGCCCGCGAGCCTGTTTTTTGGGCAGGATTTGGTGTGATTCCAAAGCCGACAGTACAGTCTGGATGGGAGGAGATGAAGGTGGAGCCGCGTTTTAAAAACAGATGTTTTTAAACGTTTATTTGGGCGTGCCTTTAACTTCTCAAGAGAATCTCTTGAGGTTTTTTAGGTTGCTCAGGCAATACTTTTCTTCTTGCGTGAGATGAGTCACAAGGGAGAGAGAAAGTATGAAAAAATTGAACACCAGAGGGTTTATTTTGATTGGAATGTTGAGTGCTGTATCCTATGTGCTGATGCTGCTGAACTTTCCGATACCACCATTCCCTAGTTTTTTAATGGTTGATTTCAGTGATGTACCTGCATTGATCGCAGCAATAACTTTGGGGCCGCTTGCAGGGATCCTGGTGGAATTGATGAAGAATGTCCTAGATTATGTTATGACAGGAAGTGACACCGGAGTACCGATTGGCCACTTTGCGAATTTCATGGCGGGCATTTCATTTATCTTACCTGTGTATTATATTTATAACCGCATTCAATCAAAAAGAGGAATGGTAACAGGTCTTGTTGCAGGGACGCTGATTATGTCCGTCATAATGAGCATCTTAAATTACTTTATCATTTTGCCGGCGTATAAATACTTCATGAACTTTGAACTGCCGACAACCATTATTGTAACCGGAATCCTTCCATTTAATATATTGAAAGGCATCTTGATCGCCATCGTCTTTGTCTTGTTATTCACCAGGATGCAGGTATGGCTGAACAAACAATTTGCCTTTAAACGTGCGTAATGGAAAGCGGCTGACTCTGTCAGCCGCTTTTTTATTTTGTTCTTAAGGCAGGGAAGGGCTTACCTGTTTGTTAAATCAAAGTTTAAAATAATGGATTTCCGTTCGAGCCGCTCGACTTTGTGAGAATGGCGGTGAACTTAAAAGAGAAATTGCCCGTTCAGCAGGGGAAGGATTTTTTTGGCTCTCACTTAAGGAAGAGGATACACAACGAACGTAACGAGTTGATCAAAAGATTAGCTCTAAAAAATAAGAGGAATTTTTCCCGTTAATTTCAGCTTTGAGCACATTTAATTGGTGAATAAGGGGAAATTTTCCCCTTATATAATGAAAAAAAATTTATTTTATAGTGTTATAAGGGAAATAAGGGGAATTTCTCCCTCTAATTTAAGCTGTTTAAGGTACAAAATATTAATTAAGGGGAATTCTTCCCTCTATTTTAAAAAGTACAGATGGCTTGGTACAGGCCTGCTATGAAAATGTACTTAAGGTCAATAAAGGGGCTGGGTACTTAAAAGAAACAATCTGTTAAAAAACACCTTCAGCCATGAAGGGGGTTGTGGACATAGTGATTTTTGGCTGAAATTCAACCTGTGGATCACTCCTTGGACACTAATATTTATTTGTAATGAAAAAATTCTAAAGTATTTAGACACAAAAAAACGGCTGTGAGTTCCAGCCGTTACAAATGATATTTATTCAAATTTTAAGGCATCTCCATCAAACGGCTCATCTGCAACCTTAATGGAATCGGTCGGGCAGCCTTCGAACGCATCGATCATATCGTCTTCTAGTACATCAGGTACTTCTACTGTTCCTTCGTTATCATCTAAAACCACAAACGCAATACCTTCGTCATCATAATCATAGATGTCTGGAGCAGCAGCACCGCAAGCTCCACATGCAATGCATGTATCTTTATCAACAATAGTATACTTTGGCAATGAAAAAACCTCCTGGAAAATGGTCGATATTGTTAAGTATCATACACTAGGTCCGTTAAGTGTATTAATATTCATATTATTATTCTAATGGTGATTCGAAAAACTTTCAATAGTTAAGGTACCCATAGGTAATAATTTATATCTCCTAACATGTAAAGTTGAGGAGGAATAAGTCGTAATATGTCGGTTTCGTGATACAATAATTTAAAAAGACTCTTTTCGTAAACTTTGTTGCTATTTGATACTAATTCCGAAAAGACAACCATAATTCACCGGATAACCTGGTAATCATGACAAGAAGAGAACTGCTTTCCCCGATTAGAGAGAAATCCCCTAGTATCCGGGGAAAAATCCGGCTCTTGGGATTTTTCCGAAAGCAACAATATATCCGATAACAGCCTTTAAATAAGAACAGATGCCTAAAGGAGTTACTATATGACCTATATTGAGGCGGTTTTTCTTCATTGCCTGAAGGAAATTAAAGGGGAAAGAACAATCTTCTCCATTTTTCATTTGCTTAAAGGGAAGCGGTCTTCCCAAACGATCCAGGATGCTCATCTTTATTCTCTTACTTCATTGTTTTATTCTTACCCCATAATTGACCGGGAAAGTTTTAGGAAGATGGCTTTGGGTCTTAGTGAAAAGAAGCTGATAGTTGAAACAGAAATAGAAACTGAAAAATATATCTTAACTGAAGAAGGTCTTCAGAGATTGTCAGCCTTTTTCAAGGAAAAGTCATTTCCTTCCTCATTAAATGGCTGGCTGTATGGCAATACAGTTGAATATCTTTGGAAAAGGCTTTCCCTTTTAATACAGGTCTTATCACACTACATCAGAGCCAGTCAGCACTATTATCCGGTTCAGAGAGAACGTGAAGTGCAGAACTGGATTAAATTGTTTCTAAATGATCCGCCGGTATCCTTAAAGAATTTAAACTTCGCTTTATATACAGATATCGTGTCTTTGGCGAAGCAGCAGTCATTTCCTGATGATCCAGAGATATTAGTTTCCCGGTTGACTGGTGGGGAATACATTGGCCTTACGAGAGGGCAGGCAGCAGAGAAGTCAGGTTTGGAAGAAGATGAGTATTGGTATCGTTTTTTAAATATATTGCATTATACTGCGGCTGAAGTCACCGCACAAAGAGAGAAGTTTCCAATTCTTTATAGTATTGTTTCTGACTTGGTCCCTGAAATCACCCTGACACAATCGAGCGAAGAAACGTATAAGCTTTTGAAACGAGGCTATGAAGTTAAGCGGATTTCCAAAATCAGAGGATTGAAGGATAGCACAATAGAGGATCATTTGGTTGAAATTGCACTAAATGACAAAGGATTTTCTATTGACAGGTTCGTCCCAGAGCAAGATATGGAACAAATTCTGCAAAAAGCGAGGGAAATAAATATGCGGAAATTGAAACCCATTAAAGATGCTTTGCCGCAGCTTTCTTATTTTCAAATCAGGCTGACACTGGCCAGGTATGGTGATCAAATATGAATTTACAAGATGAACTGCATAAATGGTTTGGTTACAAGGATTTCAGGCAAGGGCAGGAAGACGTGATTCATTCGGTACTGAATGGCAGGGACACGATTGCAATGCTTCCAACAGGAACTGGGAAATCGCTGTGTTATCAACTTCCCGCGTATATTACTGGCGGTACTGTGCTTGTAGTCTCGCCTTTACTATCCTTAATGCAGGATCAGGTGGAACACATGAAAGTGATGGGGGAGAAGAAGGTTGTCGCCCTTAATTCATTTCTGGATTTCCGTGAAAAGAATTATATACTGAATAACCTTGGAAAGTTTCGCTTCATCTTTATCTCTCCAGAAATGCTGATGGGAGACAAAGTGATGGAAAAGTTAAAGATGTTAACGGTTTCCCTTTTTGTTGTGGACGAAGCTCACTGTATTTCCCAATGGGGACACGATTTTCGTCCGGATTACCAACGGTTGGGAGAGGTGAGCACCCTGCTTGGATCACCCGTAACGCTGGCATTGACGGCTACTGGAAATAAAGAAGTACGCGAAGATATCAAGGGTATTCTAAGGATGAAGGAGTGCCAGGAGATTGTTTATTCAGCGGACAGGCCTAATATCAGTCTCAGCACCATTCATGCTTCTTCTTATCACGATAAGATGGAACGCCTTTTGGAATTTGTATCATCCTTTCAAAAGCCAGGAATTATTTATTTTTCCAGCAAGAAAATGGCAGAGGAAACGGCGGAATGGCTCAAACAAAACGGACTTCATAAAACTTCTTTTTATCATGGTGGAATGGAACAGGAACAAAGAATTCTCATTCAACAGCAATTTCTTCACGGCCAGCTGGAAATCATTTGTGCTACAAGTGCGTTCGGAATGGGAATTAACAAATCAGATATCCGGTTTGTTATACATTTTCATCTTCCTGCCAGTGCGGAAGCATATCTTCAGGAGATAGGCAGAGCAGGAAGGGATGGAGAACGAAGTATCGCAATGCTGCTTTATTCAACAGGTGACGAAGGACTTTTATATCAAATGATCGATAATGAAATGCCTTCAGTTTATCAGGTCGATGAGTATTTTAAACTCTCTGGAAACAAGTCAGCCGATGAATTGATGGATCAAATTGGATTAAATGATATTCATTTGAGGTTTTTAAGCTTTTATAAGCAGGTATATATAAATAGGAACAGAGATTTTTGTACCAAAGATGCAGCTGCATTTGTCAAAAGGATAAGAGACATGCGTATGGAGAATAAACGCATGAAGATTGGCTTGATGGCAGACTGGGCGATTGGCGCTGCATGCAGAAGGAATGGAATTCTTCATTTATTTGGAGAAGAACCCGGGGATCAACATGAAAATTGCTGTGATATCTGCGGCTTGGATTACAGTGCATTCATTGGACTTTCAATAGATGCTCACAAAGTGAAATCTATTACCTGGGAAGAGCAGCTGCACAATATGCTGCTGAAGAATATTAACTAATGAAGAATAAACAAAAAGAACTCATCAAGAGCATCACTGATAGAGAATTGACCTTTCATCTCTATGCCACTCAAATAGTCCTATTAACTATTGCATTTATTTTAGGTATATTTTTATATGACGATATTTCTGCTTTTTTAAATCAATTTGTCTGGGACCTTCAGATTTTGACATATGGGGCAGGCAGTGGAATTGTTATAGTTCTCTTGGATCTTCTGTTAATGAAGCTGATTCCAAAGAAATATTATGATGATGGAGGAATAAACGAAAGGATTTTCAGAGGTAGAAGCGTCATTCATATTGCCTTTCTAGCCGCTGTCATCTCAATATGTGAGGAATTATTATTCAGGGGAGTCGTTCAATATCACTTTGGTTTTTTTGCAGGAACCGTCATTTTTGCCATCGTTCACATAAGGTATTGGGGAAATTGGTTTCTTATCACTAACATAGTCCTCCTCAGTGTATGGATCGGATTAGTTTATGAATGGACGGCCAATCTTGGGGTCACTATGGTGATGCATTTTATTATTGACTTTTTATTGGGACTTGCCATCAAATATCAAGCCGAAAATCAAGAAAAAAGAAGGGATGTTTTATGAGAAGAGATCCTTACCGCGCTCAAGCTGAAAAACTCCGCCAGAAAATTGAAAGAGTTGAACCCGTGCCAGAGCAGGAAATCAAACAGAAAAAATCACTTCCAACAAGAAGTGATATACATCATGAGAAGAGAAAAAAAATTAAGTACCCTCTCATAAAAGGAATGCTCGCATTTTTCGTACTTCTACCCATATTAATGTATGGTCTTTATTCTTCCTTAGATGTTAATGGAAATGAGAATAGGAGTGTTGTCACAGAAACAGGTACACTGGAAGAAGTCACTTATGAAACTAAAAAAGTGGAAGAGAAAGTGAAAAGCGGAACAACTTCTGAAGAAGAAGGTGAAGTTGATTCTAAAACAGAACCTGTTACTAAAACTGATGAAGCTGAAGAATCACAGGCAGCTGTTGAACAAGAAGAACCCTCAGAAGAGATGTCTCAAGAAAACATTGTTCAATTGAATGATCAAAAGGAAACCGTTCAAGAAAACGAATACGAAGAAAACATACAGGTGATTGAACACACTGTGAAATCACAGGAAACATTATTCAGCATTTCAATGAATTATTATAAATCACAGGCAGGAATTCAGAAAATTAAAGAGTGGAATAATATTGAACATCATAATTTGGAAGAGGGTCAAGTACTTAAGATTCCTCTCCCGGTTGATTAATACTTATTAACAGCAAGTCTCATGAAGGAGAATCTTTCATGAGGCTTTTTTGTTATTAAGAAATTTATAAAATCGATCCTTGTGGGAAACTTTAACTAAGTTATCCACGTCCAGCTTCAGGATCAAGGGGATACGATAGAAGTGAGCCTTTTATCTTCTAGGGGTTATTTAGACTCAGAGGGATTAAGTTTGATCTCTGGTGCGTAAGGTGGTTTAGGCTTCAAGCGTGCGCCTGAGCGTTAATCCATTAGCTCTAAATAGCCGAAAAAAATCGCCTTTTTTCATATAGAACTTGCTTCTCTGAATTCAACAGTGATTTGAGTTATATATAGTTCAAATTGAATGGGGTAGTTATTTTACTTCAAAACAGGTTTTGAAAGAAAGCCAACTTGCTCACGCAGCAACGAGAACATTCAATGGGGATTCCCAGGTAAACCTTATGTTAGTCACCTTAATGAAATTTTTACAAACTGTTACAAATAGACTAACAATCTTCCCATACAATAATAATGACAATAGAAAAGGAAGGGGCAGCTCATGGAAAGGATAAGGGCAAGAATATTTTATTATGATGAAAGTTTGTTTTACCGATTTAATGGTCATCATGGATTTTTACTTTCTTTTTTTCATCTGATAACTCATTTGGGAGGTGCAGGCTTTACTGTGGGTTCTGTACTTGTCGTGTACTTGCTGGCAGATCAAGGATCAATACTCGAGCAAACTGTTATCATATCCATGTTCGCGCTTGCGGTCAGCCACTTGATTGCCGCAGGAACCAAGAAACTGGTCAAAAGAATTCGCCCATATGCAGTCTTGCCGAATGCCGTCTTATACGGTCATAAATTCAAAGACCATTCTTTCCCTTCAGGACATACAACAGCGGTGTTTTCCATTTCGGTTCCCTTTATGATTACGTATCCGCCATTCATGATGGTCCTTTTACCAGTATCAATGCTCACAGCCTTATCGAGAGTGGTTCTGGGTGTCCATTATCCCAGTGACATCATTGCCGGTTTTTTCCTTGGTACCGTAACAGCTTGTGCTGCTTATATTGCTTTTTATATATAGAGAAGTTTTGGTGGTGTTATATCCAAAAAGCATTAGAGAGGGGATTTTTATGAAGATCGCCATATTTTCCGATACTTATGATCCTCAGGTTAACGGTGTAGCGAGAACTCTAAAAAGGCTGACAGACCATATGGGGAAAAGAGGGGTGGAATTTGAGCTGTTTGTACCGGAGATGGGTAAGGACGTCCGAAATTATCCCAATGTACACCAGTTCACAAGTTTTCCATTCTTCTTCTATCCTGAATGCAGAACGGCTATCGCCAACCCTAGAAAGATAGAAAAAAGGCTTAGAGAGTTTTCTCCCGATTTGATTCATATTGCCACTCCTTTAACGATGGGCCTCTATGGCCTTCATGCATCCAAGAAATTAGGAATACCGCTGGTCGCCTCTTATCATACTCATTTTGATCGCTACTTGGATTATTATAAAATGTCCTGGGTATCGCCTGTTCTATGGAAATATATGAAATGGTTCCACGCAAATTGCGAAAAAATTTTTGTTCCCTCATTAGAAACCCTGCAACATCTAAAACAACAAGGGTTTAAAGATCTTTCAATATGGACGAGAGGAGTGGATTGTTCTACGTTTACTCCCCAAAAAAGAAACCAGGAAGCAGTTAGAGAAAAATATAAAATCCACAAAAAGCATATAATCTTTTTTGCAGGAAGGCTGGCTCCTGAGAAAGATTTGGATACTTTGATTTCTGCTATTGAAGGCCTTTCATCCTCAGTAAAAAAACAGGTTCACTGGCTCATTGCGGGAAATGGTCCTTGTTATCAGGAAGTTAAAAAAAGGGTAGAGGAAGAGAATGTCTCGTTGACAGGTTATTTAACCAGCGAGGAACTTTCCGAAGTTTACGCGTCATCAGATATATTTGTTTTTCCGTCGCCTACCGAAACGTTCGGAAATGTGGTTCTCGAAGCAGCTGCTTCCGGCCTGCCTTCCGTTGTAGCAGATCAAGGTGGAGTCACTGGCATCACCAAAGATAAGCAGACTGGCTTGATTTGTCCTGCTCACTCCAGTTCCCACTTTATTGAGGCTGTAGAATACCTCCTGAATAATGAAGATGCAAGAAAAAGAATGGGCCGGCATGCAAGGGAATATGCCGAAAAACAATCATGGGAAAGCATTTTTGATGGTCTCCTGAATGAGTATGAAGAAATACTACTAGAAACAAATAAAGGTATCAAACAGCATGCTTAATGAAGGGGGAGCGGCTTTTACTGCTCCTTTTTTCACCAGATAAGAAAGTATAAGTTTCCCATGATGAATCGTGACTATCTCGAGCGCCCTGTCGGCTAGAGTATTTCCCTGCTCCTCCTTGCGATAAGTCTACTAGTTCATTTCCTCACTAGCTTCGAAGTGGTTACAGGAAAAAGTCGGGTCCTGGACTTTTTCGGTGATTAACCATTATAGTTCAGGGTGTTTTCTCCATCAAGGGGAAATGAACGTCAACTCACTATGTTCGTTGTGTATCCTTTATTTCATACGAGAGCCCTAAAATCTGTACATCGCTGAACGGCCGCTTTCACTTTTTATGAAGCCGAGGAGGCTCACCGCCCGCCCCGCGGAGCCGTGCGCCTGGGACGGAAATCCATTACTTTTCAACAGCCAAAACCTCTAAAAAAAACAGCTTTTAAAATTAACAAAATCATTGACTAACAGAGCCTAGTAAAAAAGTATAAAAATGATGATGAAAGCTCCTTCTATTCTCAGGACAAGTTCATATATTGTTAATACAAGATAAATGGACTTTGAGGTGAGGCGGATGGATCCCCAGATTTTAAAGCTAAATGACTGGACCGATTTAGCAACAAAGCAAATGCTGCATAATGTAATCGAAAAAAAACAAAAGTGGGACAAGCTGAAACGCAACCATCTTCTCATGCTGTGGAGCAGTGTACTACTTGCTTTCTGCTGCATTTACTATTTCTATAATTGGGTTATCGGCCCATATTCTTATTCTTTTGAAGCTGTATTCTCTGCCATTTTTTCTAGGAAAAGCCATCTGTATGTATTTCTGTTCTTGGTTGGGATGTTTGGTGCAGTCAAGGTCTTGTACACCAAAAGAGAAAAAGCAGAAAAAGACTATCATGCGCTGAGAAGTGAAATTATCGACCGGAGTAAAGACCTTTGGAAGGAAGATTCCTGGAAAAAGAGACATCAAGTTTATGAACTTATGAAAAAAGAGTGGGGAATCAATCTGTATCATGTGAGCAAATAGGTGAGGGATTTCTTTGGAAACTTATCACAGAAAGAAAAAGAACCTGCATGAAAGTTGCAGGTTTCTGCTCTAAAATATTTTCTTGCGGTCTCTTTCTGACTTTAAAATTTCAACAGCTTCCCTGAATCTCTGGGAATGGACAATTTCTCTTTCTCTCAAGAAACGAAGGCTGTCATTTAAATCAGGATCGTCACTCATGTTGATAATCCATTGATAAGTAGCTCTGGCTTTTTCTTCAGCAGCAATGTCTTCATAAAGGTCAGCAATAGGATCGCCTTTTGCCTGAATATATGAGGCGGTCCATGGCACTCCAGCTGCATTTTGGTAGAACAGGGCGTTGTCATGGTTAACATAGTGCGGTTCCATACCCGCTTCTTTCAACATTTCTGGAGTGGCATCTTTAGTTAATTTGTAAATCATCGTCGCAATCATTTCCAGATGTGCGAATTCTTCTGTACCGATGTCCGTCAGAAGGCCAATGACTTTATCTGGTATGGTATACCGCTGATTTAGATATCGAAGAGCCGCAGCCAACTCTCCATCTGCGCCGCCATACTGTTCAATCAGATATTTCGCCAGCCTTGGATTGCAAGTGCTGACTTTTACTGGATACTGCAATTTTTTCTCATAAACCCACATATAATTCTGCCCCCTCCTTTCTAATGAAATTTATACCTGCCACGGCCATGGAGCTTCCGGCCATTCATAGGGATATCGAGAGTAGCTGTAACCGAAATTAGTCAGCATGCCAAACCTTTCCTCAAACGCTTTTTTTATTTGTTTCCGCTGTTTGACAAATTGATTGTACTGCTGGATGGCATTTGAATCATCAGGATGTGTGTCCAGATATAAGGTTAGTTCGACAATGACAAAGTCAGCTGTCTGCAGTTCTTCGAGTATTTGATAATATTCAGGAGGCATTTGTTTCACTTCAATCACTCCTTATATTTTTCATACGGGCTGTAATAAGGATCATAGAACACTTTCCATAATGTTCCGGCCTTCAACGCCTCGCTGGGTGAAAATTGCGGTAAATCGGGAGGCTGGTAGCCAACATAAAGATTCGGTGGAGTGGAGTACGTTTTCACTTTGATTGGCGGACACGGATCAAAAGGCGAAATATAAGGTTTATAGCTTTTATACAAACTGTGCAATTCAATCCCTCCAGAATTTAATTTTCCTAATCAATTGTATGATATAGACAGTCATTCATTCCAAAAGTTTTAGTTTAACTTGTGAAAAAGCAGGTATTTAACCTATGAAAGGAGTATTATATATATATAGTAATTAAATGAGGTGATAATGGATGTTTGTGAAAAGTGCGATGATACCTAAACACAAATGCTACGTAGTTCAGGAAAATGATTCTGCAGAAAAAGTGTTGGAAGTGCTTGAGCATCACCAGATTGACGGTGTTCCAGTCCTTTCAGGTGATAATTATGTCGGAATGGTAACCAGATATAGTATTTATCAAAATTTCTTCTTTTCAGAAAAACTTAAAACAGATTATCTTAAAGACACTCCTGTAAAGGATATTGTCACTCACCAAGATCAATATCTGGTTGGGGACGAAGTATTTGAGAAGACTCTGCTTGAATTAAAGGATTTCCCAATTTTGTCCGTAGTAGATGAACAAAAAAGATTTCAAGGGCTTGTCACAAGATATGATATTCTTGAACAGTTCCAGAGTGCTTTCGGAATGAACCGTGAAGGAGTTCGTATTGCCTTCACTTCTGTAGAGACTGAAGGACGTATTGCCCGCTTGGGTGACATCATTCAGCAGTACCATGAATCTGTTATTTCATTAGTTACTTTTGATGCGACGGATAAACTGCTGAGAAGAATTGTATTGAAAATCGAAAAGAAAGATAACATTGAGAAATTCATAAAGAAGCTGGAAAAGTCAGGTTTCCGCATCCTGGATATTTACGAAGAATAAATACTCTGAGACTTCTTTTTTAAAAGAGAATAGTCTTCGCTAAAAGCTGCAAAATGTACGAAATCAGCTTTCATTAAATAAAATCCCTCTCATATGATTTATGGGAGGGATTTTTTTGCTGGTATATACCTTAAAGATATTCATGTCTTTAGTAACAGGGTACCTATTCATTAAATGGTGCCCTGTTATCGAATTATTGAGCATTTCTGATATTATCGTTGAGCTGGTGTTAAATCCTTTTATGTTTTTTGCATCTTCGCTCGCCTTCATGACCTGCTTTTTGATAAATGCAGATTTGATAAAAAAAGAAATTCTATTGCTGTCAAATTTGATTGTTGGCCAATATTCGGTTGAGGTACTGGTTATTCCTCTGCATATAGCGGGGATCTACTTTTTAAGCACCATAGGGTTATGGCAGACACTCTTATTTTTATGTTTAGGTCTGATTTATGGTATGATTTCTGTAGATTTTTCAGAGAGCAGGAGGACTTCATGATAGAGTTCATAGTGTTGCTGACAATCAGCGGTTCATTGCTGTTACTGTATATGCTCAAAGAAGCTTTTATAAATAAAGTAAATAAGGAAGAACTAACCTTTAAAGATTATCCTGAGAAGGCGAGGCCATTGAATGTCTTCTTTCTTTCTGATGTTCATAAACGCATTATTCACGACAGTATCATCCAGGAGGTAGAGGATGAAACGGATATTGTTGTTATAGGAGGAGATCTGACCGAAAAAGGGGTCTCATTTGAGCGAACCGAGAAAAATATCGCAAAATTGAAGAGATTGGGACCGGTATATTTTATATGGGGAAACAATGACTATGAAGCCGGGATAGAAAGTTTCCGGGAACTTCTGCAGAGAAGCGGAGTGATAGTCCTGGAGAATTCCTCAGAATTGCTGGATGCAGGAAGTGATCATAAGATTGCCTTGATCGGCACGGAAGATCTCAGCTTAGGAAGAGACAATGTGGAAAATGCATTCAAAAAGGTTCCTGATAATGCATTCCGAATTCTGCTGGCCCATAATCCAGATACCATAAAAAAAATAGAGAATGAACATAATGTCAGCTTGATGCTGAGCGGACATACTCATGGAGGACAAATTCGTATACTTGGTTATGGTATGTATCAAAAAGGTGGTTTCCATAAAGTGAAAGAAACTACCGTCCTCGTCAGTAATGGATACGGGACGACTGCCTTGCCCCTAAGGCTGGGAGCGCCTCCTGAGACCCATTTAATTACAATAAAAGGAATATCATAGAGAGTTTGAGGAGTACATTAATTTTACAGTTGTAAATCACTCCATTATAATTTTATCATATGGTACATTTGGAGGATTTAAAATGACGAACCGATCTCAAGGAAAATATAATATTAAAGCTATTTCCAATATGCTCGGAATTCAGCCAGGAACATTAAGAGCTTGGGAAAGAAGATACAAGATGATCGCGCCTGTCAGGAACGAGTCCGGCCATCGTTTATATTCAGATGAACACTTGCATATATTAAAGTGGCTTGTTTCTAAAGTAGAACAAGGCTTTACGATCAGCCAGGCTGTTTCGCTGCTGGACAAGCAAGACCTTACTGAGGAAACGAATGATGAGAGTCAGACCGGCAACAGGCTGCATGATTTATCGGAAGAGCTATTGCAAGCTCTGCTTGAATTTGATGAAACAAAGGCCCATCAGCTCATGAACAGAGCATTCTCTATGTATACAATTGATAAAGTGGTCATAGATGTTTTAGGAACTTTGCTTGTCAGAATTGGAGACCTGTGGGAGCATAATAAAATCACTACTGCCCATGAACATTTTGCCACGGCTGTCTTAAGGACTCGGATATCCACTCTTATGCAAACATTTCCACATAATGGATTACTGCCGAAAGTAGTAACTGTCTGTGGACCAGGGGAGCATCACGAGCTAGGTTTGCTTATGTTTACTCTTTATGTCAGGCGAAAGGGTTTTGAAGTGATTTATCTTGGATCCAGTATCAAAGAAGAAGACATGGAAGTTGTAATCGACATCGTTCAGCCGCGTTTTCTATTCTTATCTTGTACAATGAGGGAGAATCTCGACCAGACTCTTGGTGTCGTTGATGAGTTGCAGCAAGCTAAAGAGTTCCTTCATGTAGGGATTGGCGGGCTTGCTGTCAACTCATTACCTCTGCGCTTGAAGGAGAAATATAAGGAAAATCTGGTCGGTTCCAGTAAGGAAGAATGGGATTCTTGGCTAAAGACAAACTTATAGAACTATATGGCAAAATGGCTCAAACGGTTGATTTCCGTTATGAGCCATTCTGCTTTTAATGAATGTAGAATTTTCTTCTGAAAATAACGCACTTCAAACAGGCAGAATATCAGTTGTCGTTTTCCGAACCTTCTTTTTTCTTTTACATAGTATGTTGGTAACCATTCATACTCAGGGGGCGGAAAAATGAAGCTTGAGAGGTTATCAAGTAATACAGTTAAATTTTCCATAAGTATCGCTGAATTAGAAACCAAGGGAATACTCGAGGATAATCAATGGAAAGATTCAGTAGTATGGCATGATTTTTTTGAAGATCTTATGGATGAAATGTTCGATGAATATGGAATTGATTTAGAAAGCACGATAACCGTTGAAATCAATTCAGTTAATTCAAATGAGATGGTATTAATATTAACGTTGAGTGAGGACGGTTTTTTTGAGGATGATCCTTTTAAAGAACAGAATGTATTAGAAGAGAATTTTCTGATATCATTTCGGCTGTTTGAGGACGTATTGGCATTTACCTATCGCCTGAGATTCGAAGATTATGATGAAATCTCCCTATATTCCAAGAGTGATAAATATTTCTTGGAAGTTGTAGGAGGTAATGAAAGACTTTCTTCTCTAGCTGAGGAATACGGGGAGCGGACGAGTGAAACCATTCATACATTGAAGGAATACGGAAATAAAATCATAAACAAAACATGCAAGGAAACTTTAGCGGACTATTTTAACATCTAAGCATTAGGGGGCAGAAATAAATGCCTCCTTTTTCCTTTGACGTTTGTAAAAAGAAAGGGTTTCCGCTCCAGACGTAGGACACGAGCGGAAATCCATTACTTTTCGACACCCTCAATGAATATCAAAGATATATTCGGGTAAGAAACAAATGGAAGAGAGAAGAAGAATAAGTGGAATCCGAATGATATGACAGCGGTTTCATAAAAAGGAATTTTTTTTGTTTAAGTATCTTTGCAACAACATATCAAACGTGTATACTATTGCTTGTAAAGGCGGACACGTTTCCGTAATACAGTGAACAAACTGGGAGGTTTACTAATGGTAGCCGAGAAAGATGCAGCAAGCAACAATCCTGAAGATAAAAATGATGTATTAAAATCGACTCAAACCGTAATTCAGCTCGCTCTTGAAAAATTGGGATACTCAGATGAAGTATATGAGCTTCTGAAAGAGCCAGTGAGAATGCTTACAGTTAAAATACCTGTCCGAATGGACGATGGAAAGATAAAAGTATTTACTGGTTACCGTGCTCAGCATAATGATGCAGTTGGCCCTACAAAAGGCGGAATCCGTTTTCATCCGAATGTGACTGAAAAAGAAGTGAAAGCACTTTCTATTTGGATGAGCTTGAAATGTGGAATTGTCGACCTTCCATATGGAGGAGGAAAAGGCGGGATTATCTGTGATCCTCGTGACATGTCATTCCGGGAATTGGAAAGATTGAGCCGTGGATACGTCCGCGCAATCAGCCAGATAGTCGGACCGACAAAAGATATCCCTGCTCCAGACGTTTTCACCAATTCCCAAATCATGGCATGGATGATGGACGAATACAGCCGTATTGATGAATTTAACTCACCCGGTTTCATTACTGGAAAGCCGCTTGTCCTTGGGGGTTCACATGGACGTGAAACAGCGACAGCAAAAGGAGTTACCATCTGCATCAGGGAAGCGGCAAAGAAAAAAGGCATTGATATTGAAGGTGCAAGAGTCGTAGTTCAAGGATTTGGTAATGCAGGCAGCTTCCTTGCTAAATTCATGCACGATGCAGGAGCAAAAGTTATCGGTATTTCGGATGCATATGGCGGCCTCCATGATCCAAAAGGTTTGGACATTGATTATTTATTGGATAGACGTGACAGCTTTGGAACGGTTACAAAACTTTTCAATAACACGATTACGAATAAAGAATTATTAGAACTTGATTGTGACATCTTGGTGCCTGCAGCAATTGAGAACCAGATCACAGAAGAAAATGCCGCAAATATTCGCGCGAGTATCGTAGTTGAAGCGGCAAACGGTCCAACTACTTTAGAAGCCACAAAGATTCTTACAGAACGTGATATCCTGCTTGTACCTGATGTTTTGGCATCATCAGGAGGGGTGACAGTTTCCTATTTTGAATGGGTACAAAACAATCAGGGCTACTACTGGACGGAAGAAGAGGTCGAGGAGAAGCTGGAAAGAATTTTAGTTTCTTCTTTCAACAATGTTTATGAAGCTGCACAAACACGCAGAGTAGACATGAGGCTTGCAGCATATATGGTCGGCGTCAGAAAAATGGCAGAAGCCAGCAGGTTCAGAGGCTGGATTTAATTATTTGAGGAATTCCTAAAGGCATCCTTTTCAGTTAGAGGGATGAAAGAATGAAAATACCATAACAAATGGAGGACGAAATTACTTATAATTTCGTCCTCTTCTTTTTTGGATTGATTTTAGAAGCTCTGTTAGTTGATAAGAGTAAGACCTCGCCAAGCTAACCAAGAGATGCAAACTTATTTAAATTTTTAAAATTCGTTTTGCCTGCATCTAATGTTTTGCATCCTCAATGAAATTCTCCTATCCTATTATGGTAGGAGAATTTTTATAATCGGATAAGTTAGGCTAGATATAGATACTGATTAACTGACGAACGATCTCAGAGGAGTGAAGACAATGAGACAAGAAAAGTGCATTATAGTCGGCGGAGGGCCATGTGGATTGTCGGCTGCAATCGAATTAAAAAGGGCAGGAATACAACCTTTAATTATTGAAAAAGGCAATGTGGTGAATGCAATCTACAATTATCCCACTCACCAAACATTTTTCAGTTCCAGTGAAAAGCTGGCAATCGGAAATGTGCCTTTTATAATTGAGCAGCATAAACCAAAAAGAAATCAAGCGTTGGTGTATTACCGAGAAGTAGCAAAAATGCATGATTTAAGGATAAACAGGTTCGAAGAAGTGAAGAGTGTCATTAAGTTAGGTGATGATTCTTTCACAGTAAAGACATCAAAAGATGAATATGAAACAGGAAAGGTTATCATTGCTACCGGATATTATGATCATCCTAATGCCTTGAATGTAAAAGGAGGAGACCTTGAAAAAGTTCACCATTACTTTAAAGAAGCTCATCCCTATTTTGATACAGATGTGGTGGTCATCGGAGGGAAAAATTCCGCAGTTGATGCAGCGATTGAATTGGAAAAGGCAGGTGCCCGTGTGACGGTCCTTTACCGTGGCAGCGATTACTCGAGCAGCATCAAGCCTTGGATTCTGCCTGAATTTGAAGCTCTTGTAAAAAGTGGCGCTGTAAAGATGCACTTTGGAGCAGAAGTAAAAGAAATTACGTATGATAAAGTCTTCTGTACGGTGGGCGGAGAAGTTATGGAAATAGAGAATGATTTCGTTTTTGCCATGATCGGCTATCACCCAGATCATTCATTTCTAACAAAAATGGGTGTAAACATCGATGAAGAAACAGGCAGGCCGGAATATGACCCTGAAAGCATGGAAACAAATGTGAAGGGTATTTTTATTGCAGGTGTTATTGCAGCGGGAAACAATGCAAATGAAATTTTTATCGAAAACGGCCGTTTTCATGGCAGGAAGATTGCTGAGGCACTAAGTGAGTAAATATCAGGCCGGAAACTGTTCACAAGTTTCCGGCCTTCTGTTTGTGTATGGAATTCATAAAATCAATCCCTGTCTTGATGAAAACTTTAATTAAGTTATTCACGTCCATCTTCAGCGCTGAGGTTTGTACCCGCCGGAACGAACTTAGTCCCTCGGGGTCAAATGTCCGAAGAGAATAAAAGCAAAGACCACCTTTTTTTGTCTTCGGAACATTTTCCTGTCGGACTGATCAGGGTGCTTGCACTTTTCTTAATCATCAGTTCTTAAATATCTCTTCAAGCTCGTTTAAACTTGGTTCTGTGGAAGTTGAAAGAGCTACGAGCAGTTTTAATCTAGCTTTTTGACCATTCAAACCGTTAGAAAAGATAACTCCCATTTCTTTAAGTTGTTTTCCTCCTCCAGCATATCCATATATATCCTGGGCGATGCCGTTGAAGCACCTTGACACCAGTACAACTGGAATCTTTGCATTCAGAAGACTCTCTATTCCCTCTACTGCACCAGGTGGAAGATTTCCCTGTCCAAGTGCTTCTATAATAACTCCTTCGAATTGCAAGTCTCTTAAAGCAAACAGCAGGGCTGAATCCATTCCCGCATATGCTTTTATTAGAGCAATTTTCTTTGAAACAGATTGTACGGAATATTTCTCAAGTGATGTGGGTTTATGGTGGAAGATCACTCCTTGCTTCGTCACAATCCCTATGGGTCCGTACTGAGGACTTTGAAAAGTCGATACATTGCTTGTATGAGTCTTGGTTACGTTTTTGGCCGAATGAATCTCATCATTGAGGACGACGAGAACTCCTTTATCGGCAGAGTCTTCATCTGAAGAGACCTTTAGAGATGATAAAAGATTATAAAGTCCATCAGCTCCGATTTCATTACTGGACCTCATTGCTCCTGTTACTACAATGGAAATAGGCAAATCAACCGTCAAATCGAGAAAATAGGCAGTTTCCTCGAGTGTATCTGTTCCATGAGTAATGACAACCCCTTCAATGCTCCCCTTTTTGTATTCTTCTTCAATAATTCTTTTCAGTTGAATCATGTGATCAGGTGTTATGTGTGGTGAAGGCAGGTGAAAGGCTTCCCTGACAGTTATATCTGCAAGCATGCCCAAGGATGAAGAGTGGGCAGACAGGGGATTTTCTTCACTTGGTTGAACTGATCCAGTAACGGTATCTTCCATCATCGAAATAGTTCCGCCTGTGTGTATGACCAATATATGTTTTTTCATGGTTTTTTTTCATCTCCTTAAAATATATAAAGTGATATTGTTATCGGATATTTTCTTTCTTCCTTCTACATGATACGATTAAGAAAACAGAAAGAAAAGAGGACAAATTATATGCTGGTGATTTTATCAGCTGGTTTTGCACCAGGACTGGCATTGCTCAGCTATTTCTATTTGAAGGATGAATTTGAGCCAGAACCTGTTTCCTTCATCATTAAGACATTTATGTATGGAGCTATATTGACTTTTCCTCTCATGTTTCTTCAATATGTACTGCAGGCTGAAGGGGTTTTTGCATCACCATGGATTCATGCTTATTTCTCTGCAGGGCTGTTAGAAGAGTTCTTTAAATGGTTTATCTTATTTTTTATTGTTTTTCAGCATGTTGAGTTCAACGATCCCTACGATGGAATCATTTACGGTGCAAGTGTATCGCTTGGCTTTGCAACAGTTGAAAACATTTTGTATCTGGTTGCCCACGGAGTGGAGTTTGCCATCGGAAGAGCATTGCTGCCAGTGTCAGCTCATGCATTATTTGGAGTTGTGATGGGATATTATCTTGGTAAGGCCAAGTTCGCCGGCCAAAACAAGAAATGGAAAAGAATTTTCATCGCGTTTTTACTTCCATTCCTTCTTCATGGAACTTATGACTTTATTCTTATTACTGGTAAAAACTGGATATTTTTTATGATACCGTTCATGTTGTTTCTTTGGTGGACGGGCATAAGAAAAATCAAGAGTGCACATCGCATGACAACTTCACATTATGACCAAAAAGATATGGATAAAAAGATCTCAATATAGGCCTCTCATTCAGCAGCAACTGAAATGGGGGCCTTTTTGTTGGTCTCATTTCTAGAGAATGTTTTCTAATAGAATGCGCTTATACTTATGAAAGGTATCAACCTCCTGTGGGCTGACCAGGGAGATTACACTCATATGAATAGTGCGATCCCGCGGAGTCGTCCTTTTGGAGCGGATGTTAGTTACTCTTTTACCGCTGCGGTTTTTTGATCTTAAGAAACTTTAAAACTCATCTCCGCAGGATAATCTTAAGCTATGTTATCCAAGTTCACCTCAGAGCCGTTAGTTCTGGAAAGGATATAGTCACTATGGATGTCCATCCTGATCCCTATAATCTGGAGATACAGTTCTTATGTATAAAATGGGTTTTAGTACAGAAACTAGGTTTAATGTTAATTCATGATTTGGAGGTAAGCATGATGAAAAAACGTGTCAAGTTGTTAAAGGTCTTTCTGCTCATGGTGCTTATATTGACAACTTTATCTTTTACGAATGAAACAAACCATGCAGGGGCATTTTCCAATCAGATAATTCAAAAAGGAGCAACAGGCGAAGATGTTATCGAACTTCAATCACGGCTGCAGTATATTGGATACTACAATGGCAATGTCGATGGTGTGTTTGGCTGGGGAACCTATTGGGCTCTCAGAAATTTTCAATATGAATTTGGATTGCCTATTGATGGGCTTGCAGGAAAGGAAACCAAAGATAAGCTTGTGAAAGCATCCAACTATAATGAAGAATTTGTTAAGAAACAAATTAATCAAGGAAAAAAATTCAGACATTATGGTGGTACCGATTTATCTAAACAATCAGAAGGCGGAGGACAAACGGGCGGCGGGACACCTGCTAAACAAGAAACACCTAATCAACAAGCAGAGCAGCCGAAAAAGCCGACTGCTGTCAATATGCCAAGTGGTTTCTCGCAAAATGATATTCAGCTTATGGCTAATGCGGTATACGGCGAAGCCAGGGGTGAGCCTTATGAAGGGCAGGTTGCAGTTGCAGCTGTCATCTTGAATAGGGTTGAAAGTCCTACTTTCCCAAACACGGTTTCCGGAGTGATTTTTGAACCGCGAGCATTCACTGCCGTAGCAGATGGGCAGATATGGCTCACACCGAATGAGAAAGCAAAAGAGGCGGTAATGGATGCCATTCAGGGATGGGATCCTTCAGAGAACGCTCAATACTACTTTAACCCTGTTACAGCAACTAGTAAGTGGATCTGGACAAGACCTCAAATTAAAAAAATCGGAAAACACATATTCTGTAACTAAAGAGGTGAATAGAATTGATACGAGGTATATTGATTGCAGTGCTGGCTATCGGAGTAACAGGTACAGCATACTGGGGCTATCAGGAACATCAGGAGAAAAACGCTATACTAATTAACGCGGAAAATAATTACCAGCGTGCTTTTCATGAATTGACCTATCAAATAGATTTACTGCATGACAAAATAGGGGCAACGTTAGCAATGAATTCAAGGAATTCACTATCACCAGAACTTGCCGATGTATGGAGGTTGACATCTCAGGCGCATAGTGATGTTGGACAGCTTCCGCTTACTCTGCTTCCATTCAACAAGACAGAAGAATTCCTGGCCAAGATCGGTGATTTCAGTTACAGGGCAGCTGTCAGGGACCTTGACAAAGAACCTCTATCAGAGGAGGAGTATAAGAACCTTCAAAAGCTGTATGAGCAAAGTGCGGATATTCAAAAAGAGCTAAGAAATGTACAGCATTTGGTTCTCGAGAACAACCTTCGCTGGATGGATGTTGAGATGGCGTTGGCGGCGGGAGAAGAACAGGCTGACAATACGATCATTGACGGATTCAAAACGGTTGAAAAAACGGTGGATGGATATGATGAAGCCGATCTTAACGGACCATCATCCGTAAATTCACAGAAAGAAAATGAGTATAAAAACTTAAAAGGTGAAAAGATCTCAAAAGAAAAAGCTATTGATATCATGAAGAAATATACAAGAATCAAAGATGTCAAAGAAGTGAAAGTAACAGAGAATGGTAAAGGAGCAAACTTTGGTTTCTTTAGCGTTTCAATAGCTAACACTGACAGTGAAGCAAGTATGGATGTAACCAAGAAGGGCGGCTATCCGATTTATTTTATTCATAATCGTGAAGTCAAAGAAAATAACATCAGCTTAAACGAAGGAGCAAGCAAAGCGGATTCTTTCTTGAAAGAAAATGAGTTCAAGAACATGGAACTGTTTGAGAGTGCTCAGTATGATAATGTCGGAACCTATACTTTTGTCACGACAGTAAATGGAGTTAGAATTTATCCGGATGCCTTGAAACTGAAAGTCGCACTTGATGACGGGCAGGTAATCGGCTTTGCGGCGGAGGAATTCCTGAAAAATCATCAAGACAGAGAAATTCCTGAACCTGCTATCAGCAAGAGTGATGCAGAGAGTAAAATTAATCCAAATGTACAGATTATGGAGGACAGGCAGGCTGTCATTGTGAATGATCTGAATGAAGAAGTGCTGTGCTATGAATTTTTAGGAATGCTCGGCGATGACACATACCGAATTTACATCAATGCAGACAACGGTAAGGAGGAAAAAGTAGAAAGATTAAAAAATGCAGAACCAGTTTTTGAAGAGACAGTTTAATAAAAGACGGGCTGTATGTAAAATAGGCTGAACTTCTGAAAAAAGTGAAGATCACACAAAAAAAGGGAGGGCGAAATCCATTATGGTTTCGTTCTCTTTTTAATTTCTATTTTAGGTTGTTTTAGCAAAAATTGTGGCTGGAAAAACAACTGGATTTCCGCTGCAGCCGCACGACCCCGAGGGCTGTGCGCTGGAACTAGACGTCCCGCGAGTCCCGCAGGAGGCCGCACGCCTGCAGCGAAGATCCCCCTACGTAAAAGGAAGGGGAGGAAGGGTAAATCATTCAAAAGCAACAATCTCTTAGAAAAGAGCCTTCTTTTATGAACTAGAGGTCATTATACGGCCAATATAAGCCATATATCTCATCAACCGCTCCGCACAAAAATGCACCTGCGACAAAACTCCGCTGCTTTTAGCATCTTTACTCAGAAAACTCCCTTCCATTAATAGGTATATCGTCATAAAAAGGATGGCAGAAATATTAAAATCATGCCATAATAGTACATATTGGTTGAATTTTGAAAATTCATCAGCTGGAAATGATGCAAAAGGTATAGGAAGTGTATTTATGTTGAAAATTGGAACCACCTTGACATTAGAACCTGTCCAGGCAGACAGGGCAGAAAAATTCAGATGTAAAGCAGTTGAATTCAAAGATTCGAAGCTATATATTGATTATCCCGTACATACCGAAACGGATAAAACTGTCTTTTTGATTGACGGGACACAGCTGAAGGTTAGCTTCGTTTATAATGAAACGACTGTCTTTTCTTTTGAAACAGAAGTTACAGGAAGAAAGAAAAGCAAGATCCCGATGATTTGCTTGCATTATCCAGGGGATGATGAATTGTTAAAGGTGCAGCGCAGGCAATTTGTAAGGGTCGAAGCCTCAGTAGATGCGGCTATTATCACTCCATCAGCAAGCTATACGACAGTCACTACGGACCTAAGTGCCGGAGGATGTGCAGTTCAAGTCTTGAAGGATCATACCTATAAAGCTGGAATGGAAGTCGAAATTATATTAGTTTTGTTGATGCAGACAGGAGAATACCATTACTTCAATGTGCCCGGCCGCGTGGTCAGGATCTGGGATAGAGGATCTGTCAAAATTGCCTCGCTAGAGTTTAATGAGCTGAAAGATCTTCAGCAGCAGAGTATCATGCGCTTCTGTTTTGAAAGACAGCTCACCTTGAGAAATAAAGGGTTAATTCAATAAGTTTCAAGTTAATATATTAGAACCAGCCGGCCGTTTCATGTAAATGACCAGATAAATGATTGAATGATAAGAATAAAACCTGTCCTGAGAACCCATACTTTTAGATAAATACTAAAAGAATGGAAGAGAGAAATGAAAAGAATCGACCGAATCCTTATCAAACTGGCATTTTTTCATTTTATCCTGCTTCTCGTTATACAAGTTGTCTTTCATGGATTGAACATTCTGCCGGAATTGAATAAGTTGGTTTTTTATGAAGGAGTCAATAAACAGGAACATACAGAAATAATAGAAGTATTGAACAACAGAAATACGAATGTTTCAGAGGGAGATTGAATGCTCTCTCTTTTTTATGTCCTGTTACTAAAGAAACGATCACTAAAGGCAGGAAAAATAGGATTTCATGCAGAATTGAACAATCTATGTGTGTAATTCTTTTTTTATGTTAAAATATACGAGGATTTAAGCAATAGAATATAAAGTGGGTGTTTTTTATGGAAAAGAAACTAAGAATTGCAATAGATGGTCCGGCTGCTGCCGGAAAAAGCACGGTTGCGAAAATCGTCGCTGAGAAGCTTTCATATATTTATATCGATACAGGAGCCATGTACCGGGCAATTACTTATAAAGCGATACAAAACGAGGTTGATTTGAACGATGAAGCCAACCTGTATCAACTGCTGCTTCATACAAAAATCGAATTGGCGCCCGGTCAGGAAGGCCAGCTTGTTTACGTAGATGGAAAAGAGGTTACGCATGAAATCAGGCAGAATAATGTAACCAATTCTGTATCCATCGCTGCTAAGCATCGGCTGGTCCGGGTAGAGATGGTCAAAAGGCAGCAGGAGCTTGCCAATGAAGGCGGAGTGGTTATGGATGGCCGGGATATCGGCACGCATGTGATCCCTGATGCAGAAGTGAAAATATTTCTGCTGGCAAGTGTGGAAGAAAGAGCACAAAGAAGACACAGTGAGAACACAAGGAAAAACATTCACTCTGACCTTGAACAATTAAAAAACGAAATAGCACAGAGAGATAAGCTTGATTCTGAAAGAGAAGTTTCTCCTCTTAAAAAAGCAAGCGATGCAGTTGAAATCGATACCACTTCATTAGGGATAAAAGAAGTAGCCGACATGATCCTTAATTTGGTATCAGAAAGGACTGGGTCCTGATGAAATTTTATTATTTTGCAAAGGGTGTTGTAAAAAGCATCCTTGGGCCTTTATACAGAATAGAGGTTCAAGGGGCGGAACACTTCCCGAAAGACGGGGGAGTCCTCCTCTGCAGCAACCACATCAACAACCTGGATCCTCCTGTAGTGGGTATAAGCTGTCCCCGACCGGTGGCTTTCATGGCAAAAGAAGAATTGTTCAAGGCGCCCATTCTAAAACAAATCCTTCCCCACGTCCATGCTTTCCCTGTAAAGCGTGGAATGAGCGACAGAGAAGCGTTAAGGACAGGTATGAAAATTCTTAAAGAAAATAATGTTTTAGGCCTTTTTCCAGAGGGTACTAGAAGTAAAACAGGAAAATTAGGCAAAGGTCTCGCTGGTGCAGGATTTTTTGCTTTGCGTACTGAAGCCGTTGTCATACCGTGTGCCATCATCGGCTCCTACAAGCCCTTCAGGAAACTGAAAGTGGTTTTCGGTCCTCCTGTGGACCTTGAAGGACTGAAAGCGGAGAAGGCAAATGCAGAAAAAGTGACCGAAGTCATTATGGCTGATATTCAAAAACTTTTGGATAAGCAAGATTGAGGTTTTCTGCTTGACAAATGAGCATATTTATTAGAAGTTAATAGAAAGAATATTTTTAATGAACTGTGAATTCATTCACTTTAAAAAGTTTAGCAGTCATGGATTAAGGAGGAGTACATATGGTAGAAGACATGAACCAAGTGGAAGTAAATAACCTTGAAGTTGGTGACAAGGTTAAAGGAACAGTCACGAAAGTTGAAGAAAAGCAGGTCCTGGTTGACGTAGAGAACAGTAAAGTGGACGGCATTATCCCAATTAGTGAATTATCCAGCCTCCATATTGAAAAAGCTTCTGATGCTTGCCAGGAAGGCGATGTACTTGATTTGATTGTTACGAAAGTAGAAGAAGAACTCTTGGTCCTTTCTAAGCGGAAAGTCGACGCTGAAAAAGCCTGGGATGAAATGCAGAGCCGTTTTGAAAGCGGAGAAGTATTTGAAGCAGAAGTGAAGGATGTCGTTAAAGGCGGCCTCGTGGTTGATCTTGGTGTTCGTGGATTTGTTCCTGCTTCACTAGTGGAAGACCACTATGTAGAGGATTTCAGTGATTATAAAGGTACATCACTTACTTTTAAAATTGTTGAGCTTGAAAAAGATAAAAACCGCTTGATCTTGTCTCACCGTGCAGTCGTTGAGGAAGAAAAGGAAGAGCAAAAGAAAGAAATACTGGATAAAATCCAAACCGGCGAAGTGCTGGAAGGAACTGTTCAGCGTCTGACTGACTTTGGAGCGTTTGTTGACATCGGCGGAGTAGATGGCCTGGTTCATATCTCGCAGCTTTCGCATGAGCATGTGGAAAAGCCATCGGACGTAGTGACAGAAGGCCAGCAGGTCAATGTTAAAGTGCTTTCTGTAGACAGGGACAATGAAAGAATTTCCCTTTCCATCAAAGAAACCCTGCCTGGACCATGGAATGCCATCGCAAGTAAAGCGCCAAGAGGTGAAGTTCTCGAAGGTGAAGTGAAGCGCCTTGTTTCATACGGTGCGTTTGTCGAAGTTTTCCCTGGAGTGGAAGGTCTTGTGCACATTTCTCAAATCTCTCATAAACATATCGGTACACCTCATGAAGTTCTTGAAGAGGGCCAAACCATTAAGGTAAAAGTACTTGATGTGAATGAAAACGATCAGCGTCTGTCATTAAGCATCAAGGAATTGGAAGAGAAGCCTGTTGATGAATATGATAACTATGAAATGCCTGAAGAAAACACTGGCTTTCAGCTGGGCGATATGATCGGAGATAAATTGAAGAATTTTAAAAAGTAATCGGAAAAAGCCGGCCATCTATGGCCGGCTTTTTTTGAGTATCTATCCTGTTCAGGATTTCTATTTTTTACTGAGAGGCTGGGGGAGTTGGTATTAAAGGCGGCTAAGTGTGAAGGTATCTTAGGAATGAAGTTATAAAGCGGGATATTCGAGACCAAGTGAGTGGAAAGGTAAGACGAGAGGGTCTGAAGGAAGGTTCATACTGAGCCGAGCGAGTGGAAATGAGTGAATAGAAAGATTTAAGGAAGCCCCAAGAGACCCAAGAAAAAAAGTAAGAAGAAACGGTCTCAAGGAAGCCGTAAAAGACCATAAGAGAAAAAGTATTAAGAAATACCTCAAGAAATCCCCAGGCTGTCTAAAGGAAGCTGCTTAAAACCTTGGCAGCCTATTTCCTTGACTCAAGAACTCTTTCTGAGCAGCCTCCTCCTAAAGAACCTTGCAGCTTTGTCATACACCTATTGAAACTCTTCGAAAACAAGGTAAAACCGTCTAGAGCACCTCTAGACGGTTTTACGTTTATCAATCAGGTTTTACTGTTTACAATTACCCATGTCATACCCAGATCAAAAACGGTGTACGGTCCTTAAGTTTCCCAATTATCTCTGTCTTCGTCTTGATTCTTCTGGTCCTTCTAATCTTGTTGCTCCCGCTTTCTCTAACGTCTGGTCTCTGTCAGATTCAACTCTGCCGCTTTTTCTCAGCTTTTTCTCCTGGCGATCTTTTCCCATATTAGCCACACCTCCTGTTCTTAAGTTTTCTCAGAAGATTTCAAGTATGCATGAATGGATTACATAAAGATTTTCCATAATGGAATAATAGGAGGTAGGTACATGAATGGTTTATATTTTTTATGGCTAATGTGGGCAGTTTGGATAATCAGTACATTTTTACTAAACAAGAATAATGGCTCGCGACTTTGGTGTTCTGCTGTTTCATTGATTCTAATCATCAGCTTTCCATACGGTGTAACGCTGCCGGGGCTGAATGCTGGTCTAACCTCTGTTCTTATTTTTTTATTATGTATGTTGTTCATCAGAAATTGCAGCCTGCCTGAAAAGCTGTATTTATTTATTAGCAGCTTTATTATCGGAATGTCGTACTCCAGCTTCAAACTCTTAGCGTTTTATGACCCCATTATTATGATTGTGGATGAGAAAATAATGGTTACTGCCATACTCCTCGTAGTCTCATTTTTGTTATACAGTGATGTGAAACAGGTGAAAAAGCGTCTGCTTACCTTGGGTATCGGATTAATTACAGGAGAGTTTATTACAGGTATTGTCTTTATGAATAATTATCTTCCGTATCAAATAGGCGGCCATTTATTTCTTGACGTGATTTCTATATCAGCAGCTAGCGGAGTTACTTTGCACCTATTACAGTTATTATCCAATACTCAGTCAAGCATTATTAAAACAGCATTTAAAAAAGGAGAAGTAAGGAATCTATGAATGAATATGTTTATCCGGTGATATTTGGTGTATTAATTGGAACGTTAACTCGCGTTTATATGCTTAAAACAGATTACCGCCAGTACCCAACATATTTACACGGGAAGATCATACATATTGCTCTCGGGTTTATTGCAGCTGGATTGGGTACAATTGCGGTTCCGGCTTTGTTAGAAGAAAACTTTACGGCCATTACCTTTCTGACGGTAGCTGCGTCGCAATTCAGGGATGTCCGTAATATGGAAAGAAATACGTTGACAGAGTTGGATGCGGTAGAATTGGTTCCCCGGGGAGCTACCTACATTGAGGGAATAGCAATAGCATTTGAAAGCAGGAATTACCTCGTGATTTTTTCTTCCCTATTAACGACAATGGCTTACTTGATCGTGAACTTCTGGGCGGCAGTAGTGGTTGGAATTATCAGCATTCTAGCGGCTCACAAGCTGATGGCTGGAGGAAAGATGAAGGATATTGTGGATATTGAATTTGTGCAGCCTCACTTTGACGGACCTGGCCTTTATGTTGATAATATCTATATCATGAATATAGGTTTACCGGCCAGGAAGGAAGAATTATTGAAGTATGGAATGGGATTCTTGCTTACACCAAAATCTTTCGACTCCAGATCGACGATTGCCAACCTGGGACAGAGGCAGGCGATACTGCATGATATGTCGACCACTTTGGGCATTTATAGAGATTCTGGAACACCGGCGCTGGCTCCCTTGGCGAAACGGGATCTGGACGATGGCCGGATTGGTGTATTTGTCCTTCCCCAGGAGAAGGATGTTGAAAAGGCCATTGCAGTCCTGGGACAGGTGCCGACACTGGAAAATGCAATTAGAATGCCTACCGAATCAAAAGCGAATAAAAAGGGGAGAAAGCTTAAATGAATACTCTTAATAAATTCATACTCGCTGCTGTCACTACATACCCCGAAAAGGTGCCAAGCGGAACAGCTGTATTTCATTGCCAGACACAAGAAGAGTTGTTGAAAGTGTCTGCTAATCTTGAAGCGATTCTTGACGGCATAGCACACGAATTAGATGATGGCTTATTTATCATCGTAAGGCACTAAGCTTTGAGCGGTCTTTGCTGCCAAAATAAAATAAAAGGCGGTCTTTCCTTATTTTCTCTTCGGATCATTTGACCCCAATGGGATGGGCGCTGGAACTAGACGTCCCGCTAGTCCCTCAGGAGTTCTCACGCCTGCAGCAAAGATCCTTTTACGAAAAGGGCGAAGCAAATTAAAATAACAGTTAAAAGCAACAATCTTTTAGAAAAGAGCTAAATAAAAAAAGAGTTATACGAAGATTAATTGCTAGAATTTGTTTTTACTGATAAAATAACTAAGTTAAGGGGGCTGGCCTGTAAGGGAATAAAAACCTTAATAGGTCAGTCTTTAATTTATCCTCCTGATATGGAGGATTGTATGCAGCATTAGCCGAAGTCAATATAGACAAGCATTATGAATCGTTGAAGATATGATGATTAATTAAATCAGGCTCTTTTCCTGAATTTTATAAAGAAATACTGATCCATCTATAACCTTTTGAAAAAAGCCTGCAATTAACATTAGGAAGTATAGCTTCTAAAAAACGAAACAGATGAATGAAAACGGCCTTTAATGTACCTAGCAAACAGAAAGGGTGAACAATATGACAAAACCTGTTGTAGCAATTGTTGGACGTCCCAATGTCGGAAAGTCCACCATCTTCAACCGCATTGTCGGAGAAAGAATTTCTATTGTTGAAGATGTTCCTGGAGTGACAAGAGACCGGATTTACAGCTCAGCTGATTGGCTGACTCATGACTTTAATCTTATTGATACTGGCGGAATTGAAATTGGAGATGAACCGTTTCTTGAGCAGATCCGTCAGCAGGCGGAAATCGCCATTGATGAAGCAGATGTTATTATTTTCCTTACGAACGGACGCGAAGGGGTGACGGCGGCAGACGAAATTGTCGCTAAGATTCTTTACCGCTCCAAAAAGCCTGTCGTATTAGCAGTAAACAAAATTGATAATCCGGATATGAGGGAAATGATTTATGACTTCTACTCATTGGGATTTGGAGAGCCGTTCCCGATTTCCGGATCACACGGAATTGGTCTTGGTGACATGCTTGATGAAGTCGCAAGGAACTTCAATCCAGATGCTGGAGAGAAGTATGCAGAAGATGTAATCAAGTTCTCTCTGATTGGCCGTCCAAATGTAGGGAAATCCTCCCTTGTCAATGCGATGCTTGGCGAAGATCGTGTGATAGTCAGTGATGTGGCGGGAACGACCCGTGATGCTATTGACTCCAAGTTGAAAGTCGACGGAAAGGAATATGTCATCATCGACACAGCCGGGATGAGGAAAAAAGGAAAAGTATATGAATCCACTGAGAAGTACAGTGTACTTCGTGCGTTAAGAGCAATTGAACGTTCAGATGTGGTTCTCGTTGTCATCGATGGAGAAGAGGGTATCATTGAACAGGATAAGAAAATTGCAGGCTATGCCCATGAAGCTGGCCGGGCTGTCATTATCGTCGTGAACAAGTGGGATGCAGTGGAAAAAGATGAAAAGACGATGAAGAATTTCGAGCAGAATATCAGAGAACATTTTCTTTTCCTTGATTACGCACCGATCCTATTCCTGTCTGCTATAACAAAGAAAAGAATTCACACGTTGATCCCTGTCATCAACCAGGCAAGTGAAAATCATTCGATGAGAGTACAATCCAGT
The DNA here is from genome assembly GCA_051750065.1 of Bacillota bacterium. Lineage (GTDB taxonomy): Bacteria > Bacillota > Bacilli > Bacillales > Bacillaceae_B > Rossellomorea. The sequence continues at coordinate 53,798 of JBNJJI010000009.1, read as the reverse complement.
ATTCTGAACGAAGTGATTGCTGATGCCGTTGCTATGAATCCTACACCTACTGATAAAGGAAAAAGGCTGAAAGTGTTTTATGCTACTCAAGTGGCTGTTAAACCACCAACCTTTGTTGTGTTTGTAAATGAACCTGAATTAATGCACTTTTCATATTCGCGTTTCCTTGAAAACAGGATAAGGGAGGCCTTTGTTTTTGAAGGAACGCCAATCCGAATTCTTGCACGTGCACGAAAATAGGTCAGGAGGGTGAACTAGTGGAGAAACCTTTGAAAACTATTACAGTACTCGGTGCTGGAAGCTGGGGAACTGCACTCGCAATGGTGCTTGCCGATAATCAGCACAGAGTGAATCTGTGGGGACATAACGCAGTGCTTATGGAGGAGATCAACAGCAAACATACCAACGAGAAGTATTTAAAGGGCGTACAGCTGCCGGAAGGAATAAAGGGTCATACAGACCTTGCGGAAGCCCTGGATGATGCTGAGACGGTCATCTTGGCTGTTCCAACCAAAGCTGTCAGAGAAGTTCTTCAGAAAATGAGAAAAGCAGCGTTAAAGCCATTGACAATCGTCCACGTAAGCAAAGGAATTGAACCTGACACACTTTTGCGCATTTCTGAAATGATCAAGGAGGAAATGGCCGGCGCTCACTTGAAAGATGTTGTCGTCCTTTCCGGTCCCAGCCATGCGGAGGAGGTTAGTTTGAGGCACCCGACAACTGTGACCGTTTCTTCTGAAAACATGGCCTCCGCTGAACATGTTCAAGATCTCTTCATGAATCAACATTTCAGGGTCTACACTAACCCTGATGTTATTGGAGTGGAAATAGGCGGTGCGCTCAAAAATATCATCGCACTGGCGGCAGGAATTACCGATGGCCTTGGATATGGCGATAACGCCAAAGCTGCTTTGATAACAAGAGGACTAGCTGAAATCGCCAGACTCGGTACGAAGATGGGAGCGAATCCGCTTACCTTTTCAGGATTAACCGGAATAGGTGACCTCATTGTGACTTGTACAAGTGTTCACTCCAGAAACTGGAGAGCTGGAAACCAGCTTGGTAAAGGAATGAACCTGCAAGATGTGTTGGAGGATATGGGGATGGTAGTGGAAGGTGTAAGGACGACAAAAGCAGCCTATCAGCTCGCAGAAAAATACAATGTTGGGATGCCGATCACCCAGGCGCTTTATGATGTCCTTTTCAATGATATACCACCAAAGCAGGCCGTAGATTCCTTGATGGGCAGAATGAAAACCAATGAAATGGAAGATCTGTTTAATATACTTGGTGAAAAAATGACCGAATAACTAAGATAATAGGCATTCGAGGATGCAAATACGATCTGTTTGCATACGATGAATGGAACATAAACAGCTTTAAACATGGATGGGTTACTGTCAATTTAGACTGAAGCAGGGAATATACCGGCTTCAGTCTTTTTTTTGCTGTTCATGGGAACCCTGGCTATGCCGGGGGTTCCAGAGAACTTAAAGCTTGGTAGTAAAAACCTTACTTCAAGATAGACCACTCCCTTCCATAAGAGAATGAGGTTTGCTCTGGGGAAGTACCACTCCTTCATGAAGTCAGCTAGCCGCCTTAGGCCATACAGCTAGATTAGCAAGGAGAGAGACCGAAATCTGCTAGGCGCTGGAACTAGACGCCCCTAGTCCCGCAGGAGATCGCACGGCTGCAGAGAAAATCCAATGCTATAAGGGAAGAAAGGTAAAAACCATTGAAAAGCAACAATCTTTTAGAAGAGAGCCTTAAAATAAGCGGAAATTTTCCGGTTAAGCAGTGGAAAAGAAATCGATTTGTGGTATATAAGCGGAATTTTTCCGCTTAAGCCATCCAAAAGGGATCGTTTTAGCGTTTTTGTAGCAAATAAGGGGAATTATTCCGCTTAATTTAGCTGTTTTAGTGCTATTTTCTTAAATAAGCGGAATTTCTCCCCTTATTTCTAAACAGTTTTTACATATTCCAATATCCGTTAACGAGACAGAAAAATCGGAAGAAATGAGGAAATTCTTTAGAATTAGTGAGTGAATGTGCTTCAGAAGGGAAACCCATTCAGTGGGCCTTTTAGGTTGAGGCCGGTAAGAGAGGCTTCGAACCGTAGAGCAAACCTCCAGTTCACACTGTTGGTTTTAATTTTGTTGTTTTCAAGAGGTGTTCTCTTGGTATTACTTTAATTTATCGGGAGTGCTAAGCCTATACAGATGCTGGTGCAGGTTATGGAGGTTATGAAATGGTGAACGGTCATCCATGCAGGAGCTCTGGATAGGAGGCGGTCTCTGTATCGTTAGGATAGTTACCTGTGTTATTAACTTTTGATGGTAAGGCACCTCATGCCTTGTCCTTTTAAAGTGAGTATAAAAGGATTGAGAGAGCACCAGAGCCACTTAGATGTAGCGGAAACTGTTTGTTTTAACAGCCCCAACCTTTGCGAAAGGCTCTTTTCATAAACTTTGTTGCTATTTCGATAGAATTTCGAAAAACACGTAATTATTCACCGGAAATATCCTTGTAAGCAAGAAAGTAAACAGCTGCTCTATCTGTTCGAGAGAATAAACCTTGTGTATAGGGAAAATATGGAAGTAAAAATTTATGCGAATAGAACATTGTGAAAAAAGCATATTCAGGAATCGCAGAAGTATTAGCTTTTCCCATTATGAGGACGTAAATCCCTTTTTATTATGGTAGAGGGTGACGGAGAGTGCCGTCACTTCCTTAAAAAGGGTGAAAATACCACAACCATTCTAGAAAACAGCGATATAAAAACGACATAAACGTGAATTATCTTAATTTCCTATTAACATTTTTTAAGGGTATGATATAATACTTTCGACAAATAAGGAGGGACGTCCAATGTCTTCGATGATGAAAATGTGGATTTCATTTGCTTCAATGGGCTTTATGATATTTGCCATACTATCTATATACTTAAGCAGATATAAATTGAAAAGAGGATTTTTTCGCTTTGTTACAGCACTAATAGCATATGTTTTTATGATTGCCGCTGGATTAATAATGGCGTATATAGTATTAAGCGGCCCAACGAACTAGCCACTTTAGATTCCAGACCCTGAACGACATTTTCATTTTCTCATTTTTTTACAATGGATGAAAATATCACGCTGAAACACTGACACAATAGATACAATCTATAATCTGAAGTTATGCTTGAAGGATGTGTTACTTTGAAGAAAATTATCGCCGTACTTCTGATGGTGATTACAGTATCTCTTCTGACGGGCTGTTTATATCCTCAGGAACAGCTGCAACAAAATCAGCTGCCTTATGAGGATCAAATCGCGGCCGTCCAGTCATCAATTGAGAAATATCAGTCAACCAATGGTGGAATCCTGCCTATTAAAACAAGAGACCAGGACACAGCCATATATATAAAGTATCCTATCGATTTTAATAAACTAAAAGGACAATACCTTTCCGAAGTTCCTGGGAATGCATATGAAAATGGAGGGGTCTTTCAATATGTCCTGATCAATGTAGAAGAAAAGCCGACTGTTAAGATTTTTGATTTGAGAATTGCAGAAACCATACGTGAAATCAATCTTCGGATTCGTTCAGCTGGTTATCCGCCATTCAAAGAACGCATCGCAGACAATGTTTTCACATTGGATTATTCCCAAATTGGTTATAAAGAAGAGCCATTTGTTGTGAGTCCATATTCTAATCAAAATCTACCCCTTCTGATAAGTGGAAGCGGGGAAATCTTTGTAGACTATAGAAATGATTTAAACAGCCAGCTGCAAGAACAAGATTACACATTTGAAAAAGGAGAAGACATCCGTTCAATTCTGACGGAGAATTCTGCTTTCGTTCCTGCATACTCACCGTCTTATACGATAAATGAAGATAATGAACCGGTCTTTATGATGAAATAGGCATAACCCCTTTCCTTACAAAATACATTTGTAAAGAAAGGGGTTTTTTCATTTTCGTTCTTCTCATTTTTGAACTATGATTTTCTTGTCTCCACAATTTATTTTCCTTTTTAGTCATAAGGAGGCAAAAAAAACATATTAATAGTCATAAGTAATTGGGACAACATCATAAATATATATTGTCCAAACAGCTAAGCGGATGAAACATCCCTGGAAGATAAAGATTGGAGGGAATCTCTTGGAAAGAGTAGATCTATTCAAAGACATTGCAGAAAGAACCGGCGGAGATATTTACCTTGGTGTTGTAGGAGCGGTTCGAACAGGAAAATCCACATTCATCAAGAAATTCATGGAGCTAGTCGTCCTTCCGAATATTTCAAGTGAATCAGAACGGGCAAGAGCTCAAGACGAACTGCCTCAAAGTGCAGCTGGCAAAACAATCATGACAACTGAACCAAAATTTGTTCCGAATCAAGCGGTTTCTGTTCATGTGGATGAAGGCCTGGATGTCAATATCCGCTTGGTTGACTGTGTAGGATATACAGTCCCGGGTGCCAAAGGCTATGAAGATGAGAATGGTCCAAGAATGATCAATACTCCTTGGTATGAAGAACCCATTCCATTTCATGAAGCGGCTGAAATCGGAACAAGAAAGGTCATTCAGGAACACTCTACAATCGGGGTGGTTGTAACAACAGACGGCTCCATTGGCGAGATTCCAAGAAGTGACTACTTAGTTGCTGAAGAAAGAGTTATTGAAGAACTGAAAGAGGTAGGAAAGCCATTCATCATGGTGATCAACTCTGTCAAACCTCATGCTTCGGAAACAGAGGATCTGAGGGTGCAACTTCAGGAAAAATATGATATCCCTGTCCTGGCGATGAGTGTTGAGAGTATGAGAGATTCAGATGTTCTGAATGTACTTCGTGAAGCATTATATGAGTTTCCTGTGCTTGAAGTGAATGTAAATCTTCCGAGCTGGGTGATGGTGCTGAATGAGGACCACTGGCTGCGTGAAAATTACCAGGAAGCAGTGAAAGAAACGGTTAAAGACATTAAACGACTAAGGGATGTCGACCGTGTGGTGCATTACTTCAGCGAATTTGAATATATCGAAAGAGCTGGATTGGCTGGAATTGAAATGGGCCAGGGTGTAGCTGAAATCGACCTTTATGCCCCTGATGAATTATACGACGAGGTGTTAAAGGAAATAGTCGGAGTTGAAATTCGCGGTAAGGATCACTTATTGGAGCTGATGCAGGGGTTTGCTCATGCTAAGCGTGAATATGACCAAGTGGCAGATGCTCTGAAAATGGTAAAGCAGACTGGCTATGGCATCGCTGCTCCTTCACTGGCCGATATGAGTCTGGATGAACCGGAAATCATCAGACAAGGATCCCGCTTTGGGGTCAGTTTAAAAGCCGTAGCTCCATCTATTCATATGATTAAAGTCGATGTACAGTCAAAATTCGAACCAATAATCGGTACTGAAAAACAGAGTGAAGAGCTTGTCAGATACCTTATGCAAGACTTTGAAGACGACCCGCTTTCCATCTGGAATTCTGACATCTTCGGTCGCAGCCTAAGCTCGATCGTCAGAGAGGGTATCCAGGCAAAACTCTCCCTGATGCCAGAAAATGCTCGATATAAACTAAAGGATACGCTGGAAAGAATCATCAATGAAGGTTCCGGCGGCCTGATCGCAATCATCTTGTAGGAGGCTCTCTTTTAGAGAGTCTTTTTTTTGTAGTTTAGGGATTAATAAAATTCACCCTTATGGAAAACGTTAACTAAGTTATCCGCGTCCAACTCCAGCACCAGAGGGTTCGTACCCACTGGAACGAACTTAGCCCTCGGGGTCTCATGTCTGAAGATAATAAAAGGTAAGACCGCTTTTTTTCTTTTCGGAGCATTTGCCTGTCGGTGCTGAACAGGGCGTTTGCACTTTTGTTCTTGAGGTTAAGATAAGTTCCCGCTATCTAGTTTACCAATTTTTACGGAAGAATGTATGCCGGAAATGAACCTGATAATACAAGAAGTTATTGATGCCAAATGACTTGCTGTTTTTAGGACGTTGAGTGGAGAGGAAGGCGTGCGGTTGTAGAGAAAAATTATTTATTTCTAAAGCCATAATCTTTGCGAAACGCTCTTTTCGTAAAGATTGTGGCTGCTTTGAAAGTAAGGGATTGCAGCGAAGGGCGCACGACTCCGCGGGGCGGGCGGTGAGCCTCCTCGGCTTTGCCTGTGGGGTCTCACCTGCCCGCTAGTCCCGCAGGAGATCGTACGCCTTCCACTCCAATCCTCCTATGTAAATGGGTGAGGTGGGGAAAAAGTAGTCAAAAGCAACAATCTTTTAGAAAAGAGCCTTGCGAAAAGAACGTTTGGAAAAACAGTCATTGAGAATTTTCTCCCCTCTTAAATAAAAAGGTGAATCTGCCGGCTATAATAAAACGGTAAAATAACAGTGAAAATCGTTCTTGAAACAGAATTTCACCCATGAAAAAGAAAAGATTCCCATAATTTCTTGTATTATTCTTGCTAACCTTATTTTTATATGATAATCTTTTAACAGAATTGATGTCGAACATTGATTCTACAACGTTTTTTACGGTTTTTGTTCACGTTCATGTATAGAAACCGAAAAATATGTTCACTAATGTAACAAGACAGTTATATGAATCATGACTGAAACATTTCCTTTGGGAGGAGGTGAATGGCATGAACAAGACAGAACTTATTAATGCTGTTGCTGAAGCTGCTGAGCTATCTAAGAAAGATGCTACAAAAGCAGTTGATGCCGTCTTTGAAAGTATTCAAGACGCACTGGCAAATGGCGATAAAGTACAATTAATCGGTTTTGGTAACTTTGAAGTTCGCGAGCGTGCTGCACGTAAAGGGCGCAACCCGCAAACTGGAGAAGAAATCGAAATCTCCGCTAGCAAAGTACCTGCATTCAAACCAGGTAAAGCGCTTAAAGATGCAGTAAAATAATTACATACATTAAAGCGTTAAAAGAGCCGCCATTTTGTGCGGCTCTTTTTTGATAAAATATAAAAATGAGAAAGTTGGTTCTTAAGACAGCACTTCGATTCATTGAAATATTTTGATACAATATTTATTAAGAACATCAAAGTTGAAAATAAGACTTTCTCTAAAAATTTGTTTTACACTCTGGTATTCTTGACGTAGAGTGGATTGAAGTGACAGGTAAGCTGATAAAAACATGACGCAGGAGATTTCCTTGAATTGAAATCAAATACTTATTAACCAGCATTAAAAATATAAAAGAACATTTAGAGTAAATTTGACTGGAGTGACCAATATGGCAAACAACCAAACAGATTATATTGTAATAAAAGCTGTTGAAGATGGAGTAAACGTAATCGGGCTGACTAGAGGAACAGATACAAAATTTCATCATTCAGAAAAACTGGATAAGGGTGAAGTGATGATTGCTCAATTCACTGAGCATACATCAGCTATCAAAGTCCGCGGTAAAGCTAAAATCATTACCAGCAATGGAGAAATTGAAAGTGAAATGAAAGAAAAGTAAGTTTAAATTAATGGCTGTTTTCGTATAAATTGTTTCTTTTGAAAAACCCAAGGGCCCGATTTTCCACTGAATACCAGGTTTTTTCTTTCGGACCATAAAGAACAGCTCTTTTCTTTATTGCTTACAAAGATATTTTTGGTTAAATATGGCGTTTTCTTTCGTAACTCAGCAACAAAGTTTACGAAAAGAGCTTATCTAAGAGATTTTGGTTTTCTATTTTTAAGATGTATTGATTCATGCGGATGTGTTCCACCTCCTGTGAGGCAGCTGAGACACCCAATTCAACTGCAGCTCTCAGCCGTGAACCTCCTCGCTTTACTCTCTAAAAAAAGTGGAAGCCCTTGTTCAGCTTTGTGGTGATAGCGAAAAACATGTTTGCTGGATTCCATCAGACCTATTAAGGAGAGGGCAAAAGGCTGGTTTTGTGCTTTAAGGAGAGAGATAGTATTCGCCCGGCATACTTTCTTATGTTATAATATTTGTTGCTGAAACGACTAAGTAGATACATATACGAAATGGGGATTCTGGTTTATGAAACATTTGGACTGTTTTCATCTTGAAGCATCAATAAAACACTATGTGGAAGAGAAATTATCGTACTCTTATTTACAAAAGTATATTGATTCTCCGCAAATTGATGAAGACAGGATCAGCTTTTTGCTGATACCATTCTTACAAGATGGACACGGATTGAATGAACAGGAAATCATTCGTGTAATATCGACCGTAATGCTGATTCAAATTGGCCTCGATACCCATGAAAAAGTTTCTAATTCTCCAAATGGTTCATTAAAGGAAAGACAATTGACCGTTCTGGCCGGAGTATATTTCAGCGGTCAGTATTATAAGATTTTATCTGATCTGGAAAATGTCAGTTTAATTAATGGGCTGGCACAGGCAATCAAGATGGTCAATGAAAGCAAGATCTCCCTTTATAAACAAGAATACACAAATATTCAGGATATCAAGGAAAGCATTAAGACGATTGAGTCCGCCGTGATCACCAGCTTTTTTAGCCACTATGAGACGGCACGCTGCCGTGAACTTGTGAGCGAGGTATTATTTTTACGACGGCTGCTTTCTGAAAAAAATAAATTAAATCAAGGAGTTTTGACGCCGATTCTCCCTTCGATCAAGACAGCGTTGTTACCTCGAAAAGGTTTTCCATCTTTGGCGGGCAGTGGTAACGATGAGCTAGGAGAAATACTCACCGAAGCTATCATTGAATCGAGGGACAAGGTTGCGGAACTGCTGAAAAGTGAATCTTTAGACAGCCTGGGTTTGGAAAGGCGAATTTTGCCGCTGCTGAAGCAAACCAGGTCATACACGAAAATCTTTGCGGAAGAGGGTTAATGGATGAACCAGTCAAAAGAGCAGAGAGTTCATACCGTTTTTGAAAAAATATACGGAAATTATGACAAAATGAATTCCCTTATAAGTTTCCAACAACATAAAAGATGGCGTAAAGATACCATGAAGCAGATGGCTGTCAAACCAGGGGCATCCGCGCTTGATGTCTGCTGCGGTACCGCAGATTGGACGCTTGCATTGGCTGAAGCCGTTGGAGAATCTGGAAATGTTAAGGGACTGGATTTTAGTAAGAATATGTTGAAGATCGGGGAAGAAAAGGTACGCAACTCAAAGAAGGACCAAGTGGAGCTTATTCATGGCAATGCAATGGAGCTGCCTTTTGAAGACAATTCTTTTGATTATGTCACCATTGGCTTCGGCCTTCGAAATGTGCCTGACTATCTCCACGTGCTTAAAGAAATGAGACGGGTCCTGAAACCGGGTGGCATGGCTGTTTGTCTTGAAACCTCCCAACCTACAATGTTTGGCTTTCGTCAGGCTTACTATGTTTACTTTCAGTTCCTAATGCCTTTGTTCGGTAAAGTATTCGCCAAGAGCTATAATGAGTATTCATGGCTGCAGGAGTCTGCAAAAGATTTTCCAGGCATGGAAGAGCTGTCAGAAATGTTCAGTGAGGCAGGTTTCGATAAGGTGTCTTATAAACCATATACGGGCGGAGTGGCAGCAATGCATATGGGCTTCAAAAAGGAATGATCAACAGAAAATTTTAAATCTGGGTGGAAATGAAATGAAGTTTAAAATGATATATTCGTTTCTGAAAGCGGATATCGACCTCATTGAAAAAGAATTAAAGAAGGCCATTGATTCCCGCTCGCCTCTTTTAAATGAAGCATCACTTCACTTACTCCAAGCAGGCGGAAAACGAATCCGCCCTGTTTTTGTTTTGTTGTCTGCCAAGTTTGGCAATTATGACATTAACAGCATTAAGAATGTAGCTGTTGCTTTGGAGCTGATTCATAGTGCATCTCTTGTTCATGATGATGTCATTGATGATGCGGATCTGAGAAGAGGAAAACCGACGATCAAGTCTCAATGGGACAACAGGACGGCAATGTATACCGGTGATTATATATTCGCTCGTTCACTGGAGTATATGACAAAAATCCAAAGTGAGGATGCTCATAAAATCCTTTCAAATGCGATTGTTGAATTGACTGTAGGGGAAATTGAACAAATTAAGGATAAATACCGATTTGATCAGAGCCTAAAGGATTATCTCAGAAGGATAAAGAGAAAAACTGCCTTATTGATAGCAGTCAGCTGCCAGCTTGGAGCCATTTCAGCTGGAGCACCGCCTCACATACATAAAAAGCTATACCGTTTTGGTTATAATGTAGGAATGTCTTTTCAAATCACAGATGATATTCTTGATTTTACATCCAGCGAGGAAGAGCTTGGAAAACCAGCTGGAAGTGACCTTCTGCAAGGCAACATAACACTGCCGGTTTTGTTCGCGATGGAGCATGCTGATTTAAGAAAAAGGATAGTCAATATTGATGAGAATGCAGATCAAGAATATTTAATGGCTGTCATCGATGATATTAAAAGATGCGGAGCGATTGAACAATCCCATGAAGTCAGTAAACGATACTTGCAAAAGGCTTTGAGAGAGCTTGAAGGACTTCCGAAAAATAGTGCCAATAAAACCTTAAGAGATATCGCTAATTTCATCGGTAAGCGAAAATTTTAGAAAATTTCAAATGGAAACGTTGCCAAAATGCCAAATCAATGATACCATTTTTTGTGGGAAATGAAATAGAGACCCACACATACATATCTAGGAGTGGAAAAAATGGAAAAAACATTTTTAATGGTAAAACCTGACGGCGTGCAACGCGGTCTAATTGCTGAATTTGTTTCTCGTTTTGAAAAGAAAGGTTTCCAGCTTGCTGGTGCTAAATTGATGAGCATCTCTAAAGAGTTGGCTGAAGAGCATTATGGCGAACATAAAGAACGTCCTTTCTTCGGAGAACTTGTGGACTTTATCACTTCTGGTCCAGTATTTGCTATGGTATGGCAAGGGGAAAACGTTATTGGTACTGCGCGTCAAATGATGGGTGCTACAAACCCTAAGGATGCAGCTCCTGGAACAATCCGCGGTGACTTCGGAATTACTGTAGGAAAGAATGTCATTCACGGCTCTGATTCTGTCGAAAGTGCAGAAAGAGAAATCGGCTTGTTCTTCAAAGAAGAAGAGTTGGTTGAGTATTCAAAATTGATGAATGAGTGGATCTACTAATAACGATTAAATAAAAGCTTTTCTTTCTAAGGATAGATAGGAAGGTATAAATAAAAAGCCTGATTTGGGGATGACTTCCTGAATTAGGTTTTTTTTGCATTCATTAATGAATTTTCCTGAATTTAGAAATTTTTCTCTCTGGAATGGAGTCAAACTCGTCTCAAGCGCCCTCCTAGTAACAACTTCTACCTTATATTACAAAAAAAGTATTTAAGTGCGTGTTTAAAAAGGAGGATAAAAAGGACCGAGAAGTTAGAGGCGGCGCAGCTTTGAGTACCAGAACGTATGATAATAATACGTGAGGAACTAAAAAAGCAAGCCAACGAAGAAATTCGAAGTGTCTTTTTTACCGGACTTTTTAAATATCATCTATAAGCATGATTTAGCACACCACTACTTTCCTTAACTAAGGTGATTGAAGCTTAAAGCAGAGTACCTTTCGCAGGACTAGCAGAAGGTCTAGAACCCAGCTCGTAATCCCACAGAGTCCTCCCCTGCAGAAGAATTCACCTACTCTTTAAATAGCAACAATCTTTATGAAAAAGCTTTTCAAAAAGTTATTATTTTTCTTCTGATTTCAACCTTTTTTTTAGATTTCCGCTATACTAGAAAGGTACGTATTAACGATTCTTGGAGTGTATGCATGATGATCTATGGTTATGAACAATTCATTAAAGATATACATAAGAAAACGGGAATAGATCTATCTCTATATAAAGAAGCCCAAATGAAGAGAAGGCTGACCTCTCTTTACGAAAAGAAAGGATATACTGATTTCAGAGATTTTTATAAAGGAATAGACAAGGATACTCAGCTGCTAAATGAATTTCTCGACAGAATGACCATCAATGTTACAGAATTCTATCGAAATGAGAAGAGATGGGCCGTCTTGCAGGAGAAAATTTTCCCCCGGCTGCTATCTCAGAATAATAGATTGAAAATCTGGAGTGCTGCCTGTTCAACCGGTGAGGAACCTTACACGATAGCTATGGTGCTTTCCAACTACCTGCCTCTCTCTGAAATTACGGTTAAGGCTACGGATTTAGATGACAATGCCATTGCAAAAGCAAAACTTGGAGTATATCCTGAACGCTCCATGAATGAAGTCCCTGGCATTATAAAGCAGAAGTATTTTTCTAGAAGCGGCGATTTTTATAATGTCTCTCCAGAGATTAAAAGCAGGGTCACTTACAAAAAGCAAAACCTGCTCTCTGATCCTTATGAATCCAATCATGATTTAATCGTGTGCAGAAATGTCATGATTTATTTTACCGAAGAAGCAAAGGATGAAATTTATCATAAATTCAGTGCCGCACTTCGTCCTGGTGGAGTGTTGTTTGTTGGAAGTACAGAGCAGATATTCAACCCGGCAAAATACGGTTTGGAGACTGAAGATACATTCTTTTATAGAAAGAAGTGAGTAAACGTCGGAGAGCTCCGACGTTTTTTTGGTTATAAAAAATTTTTCTTAAGTTCTGCCGTGGCTAAATGGCAAAGTGTGCAGTCAGTATACCGTTTCCTAGTAATAGCCTTGTAAACCGCTCTCTTGGAAAGGTTACTAAAAGTGTGTGTTCAAAAAGGAGGGTAAAAAGGACCGAGAAGTTCGAGGCGGCGCAGCTTTGAGTACCGGAACGTATGCAAATAAAACGTGAGGAACTATAAAAGCAAGCCAACGAAAAAATTCGAAGTGTAATTTTCACTGGACTTTTTGAACATCCTCTAAAACAACTATTTTATATGTGTTTCAGAGATGAATATGGTATATTAATACAAAATTATTTAAGCAGGGAAGGGAGAAAACATGATGAGATACTTAACAGCCGGTGAATCACATGGTCCACAATTAACAGCGATACTTGAGGGAATACCAGCGGGGATGCCTCTTAGCGCACAAGATATCAATGATGAACTGTCGAGGCGCCAGAAGGGGTACGGCCGCGGCCGCAGAATGCAGATCGAAAAGGACCAGGTGAATATTGCCGGAGGAGTAAGGCATGGAAAGACGCTTGGTTCTCCACTGGCACTTATAGTAGAAAATAAAGACTGGACACATTGGACGAAAGTTATGGGAATCGAACCGATCTCATCTGAAGATCAAGAAGAGGTCAAAAGAAAGATTTCAAGACCGCGTCCCGGACACGCCGATTTGAACGGCGGAATTAAATACGGACATCGTGATTTAAGAAATGTCCTGGAAAGATCCTCTGCAAGAGAAACTACAGTAAGAGTTGCAGCTGGAGCTGTAGCTAAAAAGCTTCTGAATGAACTTGGTATCAAAGTGGCAGGTCATGTTAGGGAGATAGGCGGAATTGTCGCCAGAGATGTATCTTACTCAACAATTGAAGAGCTAATTCAGAAAACTGAAAATTCCCCTGTACGATGTTTAGATGAAGAAGCAGCAGAAAAGATGATGGGTGCCATTGATTCTGCGAAAAATGCAGGAGATTCGATAGGTGGAGTTGTAGAAGTCATCGTAGAAGGGATGCCTCCAGGTGTAGGAAGCTATGTCCACTATGATCGTAAATTGGATGCTAAAATTGCAATGGCCATAATGAGTATAAATGCATTCAAAGGGGTGGAATTCGGTTTGGGCTTCGAGATGGCGAGAAAACCCGGGAGTGAAGTTCATGATGAGATTGCATGGAGTGAAGAAATGGGCTACTACCGCACAACCAACCGTCTTGGCGGTTTTGAGGGAGGAATGACGACTGGGATGCCGATTGTGGTGAAAGGAGTCATGAAGCCGATTCCAACGCTCTATAAGCCGCTGAAGAGTGTTGATATAGAAACCAAGGAAGAATTTTCAGCAAGCATTGAACGTTCTGACAGCTGTGCGGTGCCAGCGGCGAGCGTGGTTGCTGAATCAGTAGTGGCTTGGGAACTCGCAAAAGCAATCACAGAACAATTTAACAGCGATCAATTTCAAATTTTAAAGAATTCCATCTCAGAATACCGCAGTCAGTCCAAGGAGTATTAATTTAATGGATACTCTGCGGATTTCTACAGAAACGAAACAATATCCAGTATACATAGGAAGCGGCATACTGAATAAACTTACGGATTTTTTGACTGTCCAAACTGAACCCATTTCACACATCATGATCATTGCTGATAAAACGGTGCATGAATTGCATGGAGAAGCACTCAAGGACGTTCTCCCTGCATCCATTGAGCATTCAGTATTTACTATTCCAGCAGGGGAAGAAGCTAAGACATTAAACGTCTATGACGACTGCATGACTTATGCCATAAACAAGGGTCTTGACCGCCAATCATGTATCCTGGCATTTGGAGGCGGTGCTTGCGGAGATTTGGCTGGCTTTGTCGCAGCTACCTATATGAGAGGAGTAAGATTTATCGGGATTCCGACGACGATTCTTGCTCATGACAGTTCTGTTGGAGGTAAAGTTGCGGTCAATCACAGATTGGGAAAAAACTTAATCGGCCAGTTTTTTCATCCCGAAGCAGTATTCTATGAAACGAAATTTTTGAGCAGTCTCCCTCTTAAGGAAATCAGGTCGGGTATGGCAGAGGTTATTAAGCATTCTTTAATTTCAGACAAATCTTTTTATAGTAAGCTGAAAGAAAATTTGAATAACCTCACCTCTATCGATCAATCATTCCTAATAAACTCCTTAAAACAAGGGATTGCCATTAAGGCAGAGATAGTAAAAAAGGATGAAAGGGAACAAGGAATCAGGGCTTATTTGAATTTTGGGCACACTTACGGCCATGCCATTGAAAACCTAGAGGGCTACAAATGTTTCTCCCACGGTGAAGCCGTTATGATTGGAATGATCTATTCTCTCTATCTTAGTGTAAAACATGCAGATTTATCGTTCGATCTCTCTGGATTTATTTCATGGATAAAACAACTTGGTTACTCAGCAGAAGTTGCAGGTAAACATTCATTTGATGAAATATATGCTGTCATGTCCAGAGATAAAAAAGCAAAGAATAAAACTCCGAAGTTTGTATTATTGAAGGAAGTCGGGCACCCTTTTTTAACAGAGATCAGCAAATCAGATTTAAAGAAAGCTCATGATTTTGTGCAGGCTATTGCAAGAAAGTAAATGAAAGTAAGGTATATACGTGGTTTGGTGATAAATACGTCAAGGCTGTTTTCGCATAAATTGTTGCTTTTGGAAAAATCTTGAGTGCCGGATTTTTCCCCTGAATACCAGTTTTTTTCTCTCTAAACAGAAAGAGCAACTCTTTTTTTTCTTGCTTTCAAGGTATTGGTGAATTATTGCGTTTTTTTGAAGTTCTATGGAAATAGCAACAAAGTTTACGAAAAGAGCCAGGCTGCTTCCAATAGACATTCCTAAGTTAGAGATGCGTCTCTGTAAAGAGGAAGTGTTCTTGCTAACGGAAGAACTTCGAAGGACCATATAATTTACGGACGAAGTTTGAGTCTCCTGAATATTCATTTGAGCAGCCCGTCCTTTTAAATAATGGCCCTTAACAAGGCAACTTGCTGATTCACCTCAAGGCTAATTCGATATAGATATAATCAAGGATGATATGATAATATTAATCTTATATCGCTTTAACGTGATAACGCATTAGAGAACTGAAGAAAAGGGTGGGTTTACAGTGAATTGGAAAAAACAGATACAGAATTTAAAAGCATATCAGCCCGGAAAAACGATAGATGATGTTAAGAAATTGTATGGATTGAATTTAATCGTGAAATTATCCTCCAATGAAAACCCGTTCGGCTTTTCAGCAAAAGTAGACGAATACTTAAAAAAGTCTGAATTTACCTATTCTATTTATCCGGATGGTTATGCTAAAACGCTGAGAAGTTCACTTTCTTCGCACGTGGGCGTATCCGAGAAACAAATTATTCTTGGAAATGGCTCAGATGAAATTATTCAAATTATTGCAAGGGGACTGCTGCAGCCAGGTACAAATACGGTTATGGCAAACCCTACGTTTCCGCAGTATAAACACAATGCTGTGATTGAAGGAGCGGAAGTTAAAGAAGTTGATTTAGATGAATATGGCCGCCATAATCTAAATGAAATGCTGAATGAAATAGATGATAATACAGCAGTAGTCTGGCTCTGCAGTCCGAATAATCCAAGTGGAGAGTACATTTCAGAAACGGACTTAACAAGCTTCCTGGACAACGTCCCTCCACATGTGCTGACAGTTTTAGATGAAGCCTATTATGAGTATGTGACAGCAGAGGATTATCATGATTCCATCAATCTTATACAGAAATACCCTCGTCTATTGGTAACAAGGACCTTTTCTAAAGCTTATGGTCTTGCCGGTTTGCGGGTTGGCTACGGAATTGCCAATGAAGAAATCATTTCAAAACTTGAACCATTGCGTGAGCCCTTCAATAATAATATTGTTGCCCAAGGAGCTGCCGCGGCGGCTCTTACTGACCAGTCTTTCATTGAGAGATGCAGAACTGAGAACAGAAAGGGTATGAAGCAGTATTATGAGTTATGCAGAGAAATGAATCTGAAGTACATCTCTTCACAAGCAAATTTCATTGTGATTGATTTTGGCATTGACGGAGATGAGGTCTTTCAATACTTATTAAGCAAAGGGTATATTGTTCGCTCCGGAAAGGCACTCGGCTATCCTACTTCAGTTAGGATTACAATAGGAACCCCAGAGCAAAACGAAGGCTTGCTCGAAACGATTAGAGGTTTTCTCGAAAACAGTAGATGATTATAAGAGGTTATTCAGTAAAAAGTAAGTTGATTGAAGGCGGCAGTAGTCCTTGGATTTATATTTCGCTGAAATCTAAAGTTCTGTGTTTTTTTCAGTGATTATGTCCGATAACAACCTTTTTAAAAAAGCTGATATTGACAAACAGACAAAGAGGGTGAATCTCTTGAAAGGAACAGTTCTTGCTGCCGGTTTAGGATTGATCGGCGGCTCACTTTGCATCAGCATAAAAAAGGCGCACCCTGAAGCGCGTATAGTAGGGTACGACAAGAATAAGGAACAACAGATTTTGGCGAAGGAGCTCGGAGTCATTGATGAAGAAGCAGGTTCTTTTGAAGAGGCGGCCGAAGCAGCTGACTTGATTATCTTGGCTGCACCTGTCAATGCTATCCTGAACTTAATAGAATCACTTCAAAAGGCGGATTTAAAAAGAAATGCAATAATAACGGATGCGGGAAGTGTGAAAAGTCCTATCTTGGAGGCATCCAAGCTGCTTGCCGGCAAAGGAGCTGCCTTTATAGGGGGGCATCCAATGGCTGGATCTCATAAAAGCGGAGTGAAGGCAGCAAAAGACCTTCTCTTTGAAAATGCGTACTATATTTTAACACCCGGAGAGGGAACTTCTGAAAAGGAAGTAAGGGATCTCAAACACTGGCTTAGTGGGACAAGAGCAAAGTTCCTTTCTCTTAATGCAAAAGAACATGATGAACTTACAGGGATAATCAGCCATTTTCCTCATTTGATTGCTACATCGCTTGTCCAAACTGCCATGAACGCAGAAGATCAATTTCCGTATATCTCGAGGCTTGCCGCAGGAGGCTTTAAAGATACGACACGGATTGCATCCGCAGATCCTCAGATGTGGAGCGACATTACTTTACAGAACAACCAGGTGCTTCTCAAACTCCTGAGAAACTGGAAGGAAAGTATGGATGAGCTTATTGGTTGGATTGAAGAAGAGGATAAGAAAAGTGTTTATCGATTTTTCTCTGAAGCAAAGGCTTTCCGTGACGGCCTTCCGGTTAAAAGTAAAGGAGCAATACCTGCTTTCTATGACATGTACGTGGATATTCCAGACGTACCTGGAGTCATTGCGAAGATAACTGGTCTTCTCGCTGAAGCAAACGTCAGCTTAACAAACATTCGAGTCTTAGAGATGAGAGAAGACACAGTAGGAAGGCTGGTGATCAGTTTTCAAAATAACTTCGATCTAGAAAGAGGGAAAAAGATTTTGAGCCAAGGAACTAATTATGAAGTATTCTAAGATTGGACCAAACTATTGTATTAAAAGGAGGCTGCTATGGAATCCTCAAGAAAGCTGGATATAATGAGCAGGGGTTTAAAAGGAGAGATGAAAGTACCTGGTGATAAGTCCATTTCTCATCGTGCAATTATGTTTGGCGCACTTGCCAAAGGTACTACTGTTATACATAATTTTTTGAAAGCAGACGATTGCTTAAGTACTATGACTTGTTTTAAACAAATGGGTGTGGAAATCAAGGAAGAGGGTAACAAGCTGATCGTTCAGGGTAAAGGCTGGGAAGGGCTTGAAGAACCTGAAAGCATTCTGGATGTTGGGAATTCAGGAACTACTGCCCGCTTAATGGCTGGTATATTGGCGGGAAGGCCGTTTCATTCTGTCATCGTGGGAGATGAATCGATTGCCAAGAGGCCAATGAAACGTGTTACGGATCCCCTCAGTCTTTTTGGGGCAGATATAGCCGGCAGGAGAGATGGAGAATTCACCCCGTTGTCCATCAGAGGCGGTAAACTTTCTTCAATCAATTACGATCTTACAGTTGCCAGTGCACAAGTGAAGTCTGCCCTGATTTTTGCCGCCCTGCAAGCAGAAGGAGTTTCTGCTATCAGGGAATTGGTTCCTACCCGAGATCATACAGAAACGATGATCAACAATTTCGGTGGAGATATTACCAATGAGAATGGGTTGATAAAAGTAAGAGGCGGGCAGGAATTCAAGGGTACAGAATTCGAAGTTCCTGGTGACATCTCATCAGCGGCCTTCTTTCTTGTGGCAGCTGCGATTGTTTCAGGAAGCTCATTGGTTCTTAAGGATGTTGGACTGAATCCAACAAGAACAGGCATCATTAAAGTGATGAAGATGATGGGTGCAACTATTTCTGTTGAAAAATACGAAGGCAGAGATGAATTTGAACCGAGGGGTACCGTAACAATTGAAACTTCTACTCTAAAAGGAATTGAGATTGGTGGAGAAATTATTCCCACATTGATAGATGAACTTCCTGTGATCGCCTTATTGGCTACGCAAGCAGAGGGGCGTACGGTAATCAAAGATGCAGAAGAACTGAAAGTGAAAGAAACCAACCGCATTGATGCTGTAGTTTCACAATTAAAGGTTCTTGGAGCACATATTGAAAGCACGGAAGATGGTATGATCATTTACGGAAAAACACCATTGAATGGAGGAATGGTTGATTCCCTTGGTGACCATAGGATAGGCATGACACTTGCTGTAGCAGCTCTGCTCAGCAAAGAAGAAGTAGTTTTAAAAAATGCAGATGCCGTCAATATCTCTTATCCTTCCTTCTATTCCAATCTAGCCGCCTTGTCAACTACATAAGCTGGTCTCCCAAAAGGCATTTTTGTTCTAGAAAGAACAAAAATGCCTTTTTATGTGAAGATAAACATTTCGGTCTCATGCAGCTTGGAACTTAAAATTGTGGTTCTCCCTGACTAGGGGAAGAAGCTCAGAGTAGATGAGCGCAACAGTCTCTGCCTGTCACAATCAGGGAAATTGTTGTCCTAGAAACCTGCAGGCCTATTTTGGCATATAACATAAAGTTTGAGCATCTTATTTCAACAGGTATCTTGCCCGTTGGGGAAGCGACCAGGCTCATCTAGGAAGTTTCCAGTGTGAAGAGCCTCTTCAAGAAGTGAATTGCTGAAGACTAGGAGTGCATTTCTAGAGGTTAATAGAGTATTACAATTTGTCAATTTTTAGTCATTACTCTTCTCTTTCTTTCATAGCTTGTCTTAAGAGAAGAAGGGAGAGATGGCAATGGCATATATAATAGATAACGTACCCTGCTTAGATTACAACAGAAAAAGGGATATTACCATGCTCATTAAAGATAATAAGATTCGATCCATTGACTCAAATTATAAGCGCTATACTCTGCCGCGAATGAATATTTCCCCTTTCTTAATGTCGCCTGTCCATGTAATGGCTGACCTCGAGCTCCCGGCATTTCGGGAATATCATCATTTTAAGTCCTATTTTACAACTGAATTTATTATGAAAGGATGCACAACCCTGGTCACTTCATTTTCCATTGAATATAAATCTCAATTTGAAGTGAATTTAAGACGCTTGAGAACATCGCTGCTGAGCAGCCCGATTGATTATGTCATTGCGTTGAAATGTAGAGCCGCACTGATTACACAGGAGCTAGTGAGATGTTTAAAGCGCAATAAGATCCCTGCAGTATTTATTGAATTTTCGTCAGAAGAAGAGTTAAGGAATATAGCATGGGGTTGGATAAAGGAAGCGTTATATGGTTATCCATTAGTTTTTTGTCCTCTAATTTCACCAGAAATCGACAAGAGAAGCAGAGATAGGTTATTGGATGCGTGGCGGAAAATTCTATCTTACCAAGGAATTCCCCATATTTCATCACAATTATCAATCAAAAAACCGCTTCCTCTGCATTTTTTGAAAAAAATTGGCATCTATCCTCTTAAAGGGAATTTCATGGTGGGTGGAGAAATTAGTTATAACCTATATGAATCCCCTGCCTCTGAAATAGTTGCCCATTGCCAATCATTTCTTTATGATAATCATATGTTAATTCTTACAGTTAACAAGGGTAAAGTACTTATGTCTAATGAAAGATGCTTCTTTCAGCCTGGAATCGGGGAAGAATTGGTAATAAAAAATCCTGGCTATTTAACGTGAACATCTCTTGATATAAATTCTCAAAAACCCTTCTATAAGTGCGTGTTCAAAAAGGAGGATAAAAAGGATCGAGAAGTTCGAGGCGGTGCAGCTTTGAGTACCAGAACGTATGCTGATAATACGTGAGGAACTAAAAAAGCAAGCCAGCGAAGAAATTCGAAGCGTCATTTTTACAGGACTTTTTGGAACATCCTCTATAAAAGTAATTGTAGAAGAAAGGATTTTTTAATATGAACTATACAGAAGAAATGCTTATATCATTGGAACAGGGAGATCTTGATAAAGCTGAAAAAAGTTTCAAGCGGGTGAAGAGTCTAGGTACCGATGAAGAAAAATTCACTCTTGCAGAAAATCTTTATCATTTAGGTTTCTTGGAGGAAACAAAAGAACTGCTAGAAATGCTGCTAACCAAATTTCCTGGGGAAGGCGAACTTATTGTTACGCTTTCAGAAGTCCTTGTCGAACTTGACGATGAGGAAGGAGCTTTAGAACTTCTGTCAGAAATCGATGAAACAGACCCTGATTATCCAAGGGCGTTACTTTTACAAGCGGACCTTTATCAAATGCAGGGACTTTTTGAAGTGAGCGAGCAAAAACTGCTTCATGCCAAGAAGATTCTTTCTGAAGAACCGGTTATTGATTTTGCGCTTGGTGAATTGTACCTTGAAATAGGGAAGTTTCTCGAAGCAATCCGTTCTTATGAGAATGTACTTAAAGCTCATAAGACAAATGTCGGCGGTGTGGATGTCCATCAGAGGATGGGCGAGGCGCTCAGTGCTGGAGGCGACTTTGAACAAGCACTGGATTATTATGAAAAAGCACTCCAAGAGCATTTAGAAATCAATACGCTGTTTGGTTATGCCTTCACTGCGTATCAAGCGGGGTACTATACCAAGGCAATTGAAAAATTGGAATCTGTAAAAACACTGGACCCTGAATACAATTCACTTTACCTCCTCCTATCCAAGGCTTACGAGCATGAAGAAGAGCTGGATAAGAGTCTGGAAACAGTAAAAGAGGGAATTACGCATGATGAGTTTAACAAGGAACTTCTTTTCCACGGTGGTAAAATTTGCTTAAAGTTGGGATTGGATGAGGAAGCGGAACAATTCATTCGTGAATCTCTAGCTCTAGACCAGGGATATATGGAAGCAGCTTTAACTCTGAACAAGATCTTCCTTCAGCAGGAAAGATATGAGGATATACTTGAAATCATTAAATTGATGGAGAGTGAAGGAGAAGAAGATCCCCAGCTTTATTGGGACGGAGCAGTTGCTTATGAAAAAACAGAGAATTATAAAGAAGCATTAAAACAATATCGCCTTGCATATACTTTCTTTAAAGAACATCCAGAATTTCTTCAGGAATATGGATATTTCCTTATCGAAGAAGGAAAACGCGGAGAAGCCAAAGAAGTATTTAGTGAATTATTAAAGAAAGATCCCACAAATGAAGAATGGGCACTGTTAATCGAGAGGTTAGAAGAATAACTGCCTGTATTGAGTGCAGGAAATAATTTGCAGAGGAGGGTATTGAATGAAGACCCCTGTATCTGTCAACGAGAAAAAGGATTTCATCCGGTGGTTCTTAAATCGTTATCAACTTAAAAGACGAGAATGTGTCTGGATTCTCAATTACCTGATGAGCCATGACCAGCTAATGAAAAAAGTTCATTTTGTTGAAGAAGCACAGTACTGTCCGCGCGGCTTGATTATGTCCACCCATTGTGTAGAGGAAGTGCCATTCAGGTTCTACAAAGAAAACATTATGACAACTGATGCTGAGAAATCATTTCATGATATCAGGCTGAATAAGGATGAAGATATTTACATTCAACTAAATTTCAGTAAAGCCAATGCTTCATACCAATACGCAGCGGTACAAGAAGAAAATCCTTTCATGCCGAAGTATTTATTAATTAATGAGAAAGACAGGATCATAGCAGAGCAATTCTTGAAGACGAGTATAGAATCCTATCAGAAGCAAAAGCTTCTCAAGGCCATTGATGACGCTTTAGATAAGAATGATAAAGAAAAGTTCAAGGAATTGACTGCAAAATTGAAGAGCTTACCAAGATAAGTTTAAGAGCTGGCAACCTAACGGTGTTGTCAGCTTTTCTATTTTACAGCTATTACAGTGAATAATTGGGTAACACTAGTATGATTTTGTTGAAGGTTCTGTTAGTCTATGGTGTTGTTATTTAATAGCTTTTTTCGCAAAGGTTGTGGCTGTTAAAATGTATTGGATTTCCGCTCCAGGCGTACGACTCTGCGGGGCGGGCGGTGAAGCAAAAGCGGAAGCGGCCGTTCAGCGACGTACAGATTTTAGGGCTCTCGTATGAGATAAAGGAATCACGAAGAGCTTTAGCGATTCGATGATGACTTATCTATATAAAGTGGAAAGGCCCCGTTCAGCGGCGTACGGACTGGACTGACTCCGCATGAGATAAAGGAAACACAACGAACGCAGTGAGTTGATGTTGACTTATCTTAAAAAGTGAAGAGGTCCCGATTAGCGGCGTACAGATTTTAGGGCTCTCGTATGAGATAAAGGAATCACGAAGAGCGGAAGCGATTCGATGATGACTTATCGCAAGGAGAGAGACCGAAATCTGCTAGTCGCTGGCCGCTGGAGCTGGATGAGCCTCCTCGGCTTCGCCTGCGGGTTTACGTTCCAGTGGGTACGTAACCTTGGTCTCACCTGTCATCAAAAGTGGAAGCGCCTTGATCAGCCCCGACAGGCAAATGTTCCTCAGAGAAAAAAGGCGGTCTTTCCTTTTATTCTCTGAGGGTTGTTTGACCCCGAGGGGCTAGGCGCTGGAACTAGACGCCCGCTAATCCCGCAGGAGGTCGTACGCCTTCCGCTACAATCCCCCTGAGTAAAAAGGGGAGTTCTCTCAAGACCAGGGGGCACTAATTTATATGGTCATAATATGACTCCTAGCTTATCTAAGGGGTTAACTGGAGTCGCACACGTGGAATGGAAGTCAAGTTATTCATTTTAAAACCAACAACGTTCTTTAACAGAGCTTTGTTGAAAATAGAAGTGGACAGTAATCAGATGTTCGGCTAAGAAACAATTAGTGTTAAAAAACAGTTTGCTGTGAAACAACACCTATTCATACATATCCAAGAAAAAAAGAAGCGCTTTGAATCTACTATAAAAAGCGCTGACGCCTCTCCCATAACCCTGCGTGTGGAGAGCAGTTTCCGCTTAAGATTGATTCTTATAGGAGTAATCTTCTTTCAGCAAGAATAAAAGAGGCAATCCTTGAACACTTTAAAGGCAATCGGCATAAGTTCTTCAATAATTCTCCGAGAGAACTGTGTGTACTAAAATTACTTACTGCCCTCTTTATCTTTCAATGTTTTTCTTAAAGTGATATTATATTCGACAAGAAGGACAAATAAGAGGTGTAGAATATTGAATTGGAATGGAAAAGAAGTAGAAACTTATATGAAAGAAAAGAAGTATATTGATACAGCGATCATACCGCTTCTTCCTGTTGGATTCCAAGAAGAGATGAAGAGTTTCGCAGCTCAAGGAGAATTCATTTCCTTATTATCCATGCATTTGGAACATCAATTCAAAGGAAGGCTGATGTTGTTCCCGCCCTTTACGTATCTAAATTCAGAAGAAAAGGGCTCTGCAGAAAAGAGGCTGGAAGAGTGGAGAGAGGCGATGATAGATTCCGGCTTTCAGTATGTTTTCTTCCTGACTTCTGACAGCGATTGGAGATTTTCCAGCGAGCTGCTTCAACGCAGCCTGATGTGGCTTCCTTCGATTCCGCTCGATAACATGGATGAGAAATATAAACACTCTATTATGGATGATCAAGTTAAACAGTTGTTGAATGTAATCGTAAAAAAATGGCAGGTGGAAGGCTGATTGCAAAAAAGTCACATTGTTGACATCTTTTTAAAGGGCTGAGTTATTGACCTGATAGAGAGATTAATATATCATTATTATGTCCTAGTTTTATATTTGTGCGAAAAATGTCCATCGGACTGACCTTATGATAGAGGGGGGATAAGGATGAGCAAACAACGTGTATCAAGACGTCAATTCCTTAATTATACGCTTACTGGTGTAGGCGGTTTCATGGCCGCTGGAATGTTGATGCCAATGGTTCGATTTGCAGTGGATCCTGTATTGAAAGCTCAAGCAGGAGGAGATTTCATTGCTACGAAACAAAGAGTAGACGAACTGACAAGTGAACCTGTACGTGTAGATTACAGCTATGAACAAGTCGATGCGTGGTACACTTCTGAGATTACTCAGACTGCTTGGGTTTACAAGGATGAAAATGATGAAATTGTAGCACTTTCACCTGTTTGTAAACATTTAGGATGTACTGTTAACTGGAATGGGGATAAAAACAATGAAGATATGTTCTTTTGCCCATGCCATAATGGTCTTTACAAGAAAAACGGAAAAAACATTCCAGGTACACCGCCGATTTCACCATTGGATATCTATCCAACACAAGTGAAAGACGGTATCTTGTATCTTGGAAAACCAGAAGCAAATAATTTAGTAAAGGAGGCGTAATCCGTGCTGAACAAAATGTATGATTGGGTTGATGAGCGTTTAGACATTACGCCTTTATGGCGGGACATCGCTGATCACGAAGTGCCCGAGCACGTAAACCCTGCACATCATTTCTCTGCATTCGTTTACTGCTTCGGCGGCTTGACTTTCTTTGTGACAGTCATCCAGATCTTGTCTGGAATGTTCCTTACAATGTACTATGTTCCAGATATTCAAAATGCTTGGCAATCTGTTTATTACTTACAAAATGAAGTAGCTTTCGGACAAATCGTCCGTGGTATGCACCATTGGGGAGCAAGTTTAGTTATTGTAATGATGTTCTTACATACATTGCGTGTCTTTTTCCAAGGAGCATACAAGAAGCCTCGTGAATTGAACTGGGTTGTCGGAGTACTTATTTTCTTCGTAATGCTTGGTCTTGGTTTCACTGGATATTTACTTCCATGGGACATGAAAGCGCTATTTGCAACGAAGGTTGGCTTGGAAATAGCAGCAGCTACTCCATTTATCGGTGAACAGGTTAAGACCCTTCTTGCCGGAGATCCAACAATAGTAGGAGCTCAGACGCTGACTCGTTTCTTTGCAATTCATGTATTCTTCCTGCCGGCAGCACTGCTTGGCTTAATGGGAGCTCACTTCCTGATGATCCGTAAGCAAGGTATTTCAGGACCGTTGTAAAATTTTAATTGAACTTGGTTATTGATTAACCCTAATTAAAAAGGAGGGGACACTATGCATAGAGGAAAAGGGATGAAGTTCGTAGGCGACTCGCGTGTGCCTGCAGAACGCAAGCCTAATATTCCGAAAGATTATTCCGAGTTCCCTGGGAAAACTGAAGCTTTCTGGCCGAACTTCTTGTTGAAAGAATGGTTGGTTGGTGCTGTATTTTTAATCGGTTTTCTTAGTATGACTGTGGCTCATCCACCACCGTTAGAACGGATTGCCGATCCGACGGATGCGGGATATATTCCATTACCTGACTGGTATTTCTTATTTCTTTATCAACTATTGAAGTACACATATGCATCTGGACCATATAATGTTATTGGTGCATTTATAATTCCTGGACTTGCATTCGGAGCACTGCTTCTTGCTCCGTTTATTGACCGCGGTCCTGAAAGACGCCCTGTAAAGCGTCCAATTGCTACAGGATTCATGCTTTTAGGTCTTGCTGCTACTATTTTCCTTACTTGGGAATCAGTGGTTAACCATGACTGGGATGCTGCTAAGAAACAGGGTCAGATAGTTGCTGAAGTAGAAGTGGATACAGAGTCTGAAGGATATCAAATCTATCAGGAAAACGGCTGTATCAACTGCCATGGTGATACACTTCAAGGGGGTTCTGCAGCACCTGGTTTGGCTAATCTCGATCTTACGGAAGAGGAAATTGCTGACATCGCTGTTAATGGTTTACCTCCGGGAATGCCTGCTGGCTTGTTTGAAGGAACTGATGAAGAACTTGAAACTCTTGCAGCGTTCATTGCTGAGCTTGAAAGCGAATAAGTATGAAAGATCCGGCGGATGCCGGGTCTTTTTTTGAATAAAAGGTATGAAATAATATTATGTTTCATACTTAAGATGGTAAAGAATGCACCCCATTTTTACTTTCACTACATAATGGCCATATTGATAACATTTTTTGGAAAGGAGAAAGCATGAACCAAATATATTTTTACTTAACTCATAAATCATTTCTTGCCCTGCTGCTTGCTGTTAATGTACTTGGCACTATTTACGGATACATTTGGTATCTTCCTCAATTGGAAAGAACAGCCCCTCATTTTATGATTTTTGTACCTGACAGTCCTACAGCCAGTCTCTTCTTTTGTTTTGTTGTTGCAGCGTTCTTAATGGGGAGAAATTGGCCCTTGATGGAAGCCTTGGCGATAGTTACTTTATTTAAATATGGCATATGGGCCGTGGTCATGAATCTGCTGACACTATCGGTTACAGGCGATTTGTCATGGGAAGGATATATGTTGATAGGATCTCATTTTGCCATGGCGGTTCAGGGGATTCTTTACTCGCCTTATTACCGTGTAAAAGCTTGGCATATTATAGCAGCAGGTGTATGGACACTGCATAATGATATTATTGATTATGTCTTCATGCAGTATCCTGTCTACTCTCAGCTTCATCTGTATATTAGTGAAATAGGATATTTTACATTTTGGTTGAGTTTGTTTTCCCTTTTCCTTTGCTACTATTTCACAAGAAAAGTGAAAAGGCGTAATCTTCTCACATAACACTATAATTTAGAGGTCTACTCTTGTCCAAACTCTCATACAATTTATTAGTAGTTTGAGGGGGGACAAGTATGAAAATATTCCGGTCGATTTTTATCGCGCTTATCCTTTTAATGATAAGTATTCCCGTATATTCATCAGGTGAAGAGGCTTCTTTAACAGAGCTGGATAATATCGCAGATGAGGCCCTGCAAATGACGAAATCTGGCAGATTCGATGAAGCGAAGCAGCTTTTACAATATTTTTCGGACAAGTTTTCCGAAATGAATGCAAAAGACCGATCCTTTACGATGGATGAATTAAGAATTCTTACGGTGGCGCATGAAGGAGCTTTGCAATCTCTTACCAGTACTTCTGAAACGATTGAACAGAGAATCTATTCAGTGATCACCTTCAGATTGGTTATGGATACGATATCCTCCCAGCACCAGCCTTTATGGACGGAGATGGAAAAGCCGATCATGTCAGCCTTTCAGCAAGTGCAAACTGCTGCAAACGAGGGAAATGACCAAGAATATCAATTTACTCTGAATCAGTTTCTGACAAAGTACAGCATTATACAGCCAAGCATCAAGCTTGATGTCCCAGTTGAAAAAGTACAGCAGCTTGATTCCAAAATTACATTAATAGACCGCTACCGAAGCGGAAGTGGAAGCAGCAGTATGGAAACCATTAATGAATTAAATACTCTGGAAAATGACTTGAAAGATTTATTCGATGGCCTTACCGAAGATGAAGCAGATCCTTCGCTTTGGTGGATGATCATTACGACGGGAAGCATTATTATCCTTACATTATCTTATGTTGGGTGGAGAAAATATAAGGGTGAGTCTGAACAGTCCCGGTCAGAAAGGCAAAAGGATTGACAAGCATCACAGCAGAAGATAAAATTTCAGTAATCACAACTAGATGGAGGTTTGAAATGGGAGGAATAATCCTTTATTTCATTTTGATTTCGCTTATTCCGATATTGGCAAGTATGAATGTAAAGAAGACATTCAAGAAATATTCCAGGGTTGCTACAACTTCAGGAATGACTGGAGCGGAAATGGCACGCCGTATCTTGAATGAAAATGGATTACACGATGTGAAGGTGGTTGAAGGCCGCGGCTTTTTAAGTGACCATTACAATCCTTTAAATAAGACGGTTGCATTATCACCCGATAACTACCATGGGCATTCTGTAGCTGGTGCTGCAGTTGCTGCCCATGAAGTGGGGCATGCGATACAGGATAGTGAGAGCTATGCATTTCTTCGATTCAGACATGCATTGGTTCCTGTCGCAAATATAAGTTCAAATATGTCATGGGTATTCATCTTGATAGGCCTCTTCAGTCAGCTTTCAGGGATGCTTCTTTTAGGAATTGTTTTAATGGCTGCAGGTGTTCTTTTCCAGTTGGTCACTCTGCCGGTCGAATTTAACGCATCTTCCCGGGCAATGAATCAAATCGTTTCTCTTGGGTTGATTCGAAATGAAGAAGAACGACATGCCAAGAAAGTTTTGAATGCCGCTGCGATGACTTATGTAGCTGCTGCTGCTGTTGCCATTATCGAACTACTTCGTCTTCTGCTGATATACACTGGTATGCAAGGAGAAGATTAATATAAAAAAGTGCTTCCCCAAAAAGGGGAGCACTTTTTTATTAGATAATAAATATGGAGCTGATGATAGCGGGTCTGAATCCAATTTCAGCATCAGTGGCTCTGTACCCTATGGAAGAGAATTAGCCCACCTGAGCCATACCACAAATAGAGTTAAAGGAAAAATACTGCCCCGTTCTCAGTTTGAAGTACCTGTCTGGTCTATAAGGGGATACCGGCTTGTTTTAATCCTCAAGCGGGTTCTTGTTTGCATCAAGTGTGAACCCTTCTCCTAACACATCATGAACAACTGTTACGGAAACAAAGGCATGAGGATCAACAAAACTGATGATGTTCTTTAAACGGACGATCTCATTTCTGCCAACTACACAATATAGGACATTGCGGTTTTCCTTTGTGAATGATCCGTGGCCTTTAAGGACTGTCACTCCCCGGTCCATTTTCTCATTTATAGTGTCAGCAATCTCTTCGTGTTTATCAGAGATGATCATGGCACCTCTTGCAGAATACGCACCTTCCTGCATAAAATCAATTACTCTTGCTCCCACAAATACAGCCACGAGAGTATACATTGCTTCTCTATATCCTAAGTATGTAATAAGAGAAACGGCTATAACGAGTGCGTCAAAAATGAACATGGTTTTTCCCATGCTCCAGCCAACATACTTATGAACAAGCCTTGCGATAATATCCACTCCGCCGGTTGTTCCTCCATATCTAAAGATGATGCCAAGCCCTACTCCGAGGAAAGCTCCTGCAAATAAGGCAGCGAGAAATAAATCTCCTTCTAAGGGAATTCTCACTTGATAGCGCTGGAAAATCCAAAGAAATACGGACAGACTTATTGTTCCTATGATCGTATAATAAAATGCTTTTCTTCCTAAGAACTTCCATCCGATAAAAAAGATAGGTATGTTCAATGCTAGGTTAGAATAAGAAGGATCAATGTCGGCAAGAAAGTATAGTAACAAAGTAATCCCAGTGAACCCTCCTTCAGCCAGTTCATTCTGCATATTGAAGTGGACAAGGCCAAATGCAAATATAGCAGAACCAAGAAGGATGAAAAGGGTGTTTTTAACTCGCAGTCCGAGTGGCATAAATGTTCCTCCAATCTTCGTAAACTAATGTATAAAAGAAAAATTTATATGAGTGTCCGTATCCATCATTGAGGGCCTTAGTAGTCCTAGGATAATTAGCAAATTTTTGCCAGGTTGCGGTGAAATCTGGAAACGGCTGCTTCATTCTTTTCTTATAACAGAGCAATTATATAGGAAGAGAAGTAAACTATCAATAAGGCTTTTTTTCTTGGCTTCTTTTATTTAACTCTACACTTGAATGACTTAGCCGATAGAACTTACAGCATGAGTTGAAAGTCTTTGGAGACAGCGAAGAAAATTTTGAGGTCGTGTTCAAGAGAAATACTTTTGCTCGATTGTTTTTGAGGAAAGTCTAAGAGTGACTTAAGAAAAGAGATTGTAAAAAGGTTTAGTAAAAGGCTCTTTTTAAAAGATTGTTGCTTTTGAATACTATTTTCCCCGCCTCACCCATTTACGTAGGAGGATTGGAGTGGAAGGCGTACGATCTCCTGCGGGACTAGCGGGCAGGTGAGACCCCGCAGGCGCAGCCGAGGAGGCTCACCGAACGCCCCGCGGAGTCGTGCGCCTGGAGCGGAAACCTCTTACTTCCAAAGCAGCCACAATCTTTACGAAAAGAGTTTAGTAAAATCACAACTATAAAACTCTGACCTGAGGAGGATGTTCTTCTGTCGTTTGCTGCCGGCGCTTTATGGTGTCTGAGGTCTCAGTTGTGCCGGGTGAGGAAGTCTTCCAAATTAAAATATAGTATATACGTACTGACTTGCCCAAAGCTGAATGATTAAAAGTAAAGTGAAGGTGTGGTTTAATTATTTGTCAAAACAGGAATCTTTAGCTAACATAAAATAAGAAATTAGCGAGGTGTTACAATGAGTGATAATAAAACAATCAAAGAAATGCAAGCGGAAGTTGATGCATACATAGGTCAGTTTAAAGAGGGGTATTTCAGTCCGTTGGCTATGATGGCCAGATTAACGGAGGAAATGGGTGAGCTGGCAAGAGAGATTAACCACTATCATGGTGAAAAACCAAAAAAGTCTACTGAAAAAGAAAATACAATAGAAGAAGAGCTTGGCGATATTGTCTTTGTTGTCACTTGCTTAGCCAATTCATTGGGAATTGATTTGGAAACAGCTCATGACACGGTAATGCATAAATTTAACACAAGAGATAAAGATCGATGGACGCGAAAAGAGGAGGAAGGAAGCGATGGCATCAATTAAAGTAACAATAGCAGGGCCAAGAGGAAGAATGGGCAGAGAAGCAGTCAAGATGGTAGAAAGCACCGAGGCTTTCAAGCTGATCAGTGTGTTGGATCATAAGAATAATGGAAAGAGGTTGAGTGATGTAGAAGGCTTTGCAGGATCCGATATACCAGTCTACACAGATATCAAGGAGTGCTTTGAAGCAGAAACTCCTCATGTCCTGATCGATTTGACAACCCCTGAAACAGGGTATTTACATACTAGAACGGCTTTGGAATTTGGAGTAAGGCCGGTGGTAGGAACGACAGGTTTTTCCGCGGAACAGCTGAAAGAACTGACTGATTTCGCGAAGGAAAAAGAACTAGGGTGTATCATAGCACCTAATTTTGCTGTTGGAGCAGTATTGATGATGAAGTTCTCCCAAATGGCAGCAAAGTATTTTCAAGATGTCGAAATTATAGAACTACATCATGATCAAAAGCTTGATGCTCCTTCAGGAACTGCTGTTAAAACGGCTGAGATGATCTCGGCTCAAAGAATTTCAAAGATGCAGGGACACCCTGATGAAAAAGAAACGGTCAAAGGTGCAAGAGGCGCCGACTTTGATGGAATGCATATTCACAGTATCCGTCTTCCAGGGCTCATTGCACATCAGCAAGTCATGTTCGGGGCGGAGGGGCAGACCTTGACGATCCGTCATGATTCCTATAATCGATCTTCTTTTATGTCAGGAGTAAAAGTGTGTGTGGAAACGGTGATGAAGCTGGATACATTGGTTTATGGATTGGAAAATATACTGGATTAAATTAGGGAGCCTGTCTGTAAGACCTACTCAACAGCAGGCTTCACTCTGAGCGAGGGGTGAATAGCTTGAATATTGCTTTAATAGCACATGATAAGAAGAAAGATAACTTAATTCGTTTTGTATTGGCCTATAAAGAAACTTTTCAAAAACACACCTTATATGCGACAGGTACAACAGGAAAAAGGATCATGGAAGAGACGGGTCTCGATCTTCATCGTTTCAAATCGGGCCCGTTGGGTGGCGATCAGGAAATCGGTTCCTTCATTGCCAATGACAAAATGGACGTAGTCATTTTTTTCAGAGATCCATTGACGGCACAGCCGCATGAACCTGATGTAACAGCTCTTATTCGTCTATGTGATGTCTATTCTGTACCTTTGGCGACAAATATGGGCACAGCTGAAGTTATTGTCAGGGGACTGCAGCGCGAAGATCTACAGTGGCGGGAAATATTAAAAGAGAAACAGGAGAATGACGGGAATGGAAGTTGATATCCTTGCAATCGGCGCTCATTCTGATGACGTTGAAATTGGAATGGGCGGCACGCTGGCAAAGTATGCTGCAGTAGGAAAGAGGGTCGTAATTTGTGATTTGACCCGAGCTGAAATGTCTTCAAATGGTACACCTGAGTTAAGAGAGGAAGAAGCCAAGAAAGCTGCCTCAATATTAGGCGTCATCGAACGAACAAACCTTGGCCTTCCGGACAGGGGGCTTTACATACAAAAAGACTATATTGATGTGATTGTACAAATCATCAGGAAGTACAAACCGAAAGTAGTGTTTGCGCCTTATGAGATTGACAGGCATCCTGATCATGGTAACGCCTCAGCTTTGGTGAAGGAAGCTTTTTTCTCAGCGGGGATTAAAAAGTATGGAGACACATCACTGGGAGAGCATCATAAAGCCTCATCTTTGTATTTTTACATGATTAATGGTTTTCACCAACCTGACTTTGTCATAAACATAGAACAGTACATAGAGACGAAAATAAAAAGCCTGGAAGCATATCAAAGTCAATTTATCAGTAGAGCGGGAGGTGTATCTACTCCACTGACAGAGGGGTATCTGGAATCGATTGAGGCAAGAGAAAGAATGATGGGGAAAAGTGCCGGTCTCAAATTTGCAGAAGGATTTCTCGCTCATACCACTTTGATTGTCAACAAGGACTTATTAGGAGAGTAGCTTATGAAATTAAAAATTGGGATCACCTGTTATCCTACGGTCGGTGGATCAGGGGTTGTCGCTACCGAACTCGGAAAACTGCTTGCTGAAAGAGGACATGAAATTCATTTTATCACTTCCAGTGTTCCTTTTAGGCTAAATAGAATGTATCCTAACATCTATTATCATCAGGTAGAGGTGAATCACTATTCGGTCTTTCAGCATGCTCCATATGATATCGCTCTCGCTAACAAGATGGCTGTTGTAGCAAAAAGGGAAGAACTTGACATATTGCATGTCCATTATGCGGTTCCTCATGCTGTATGCGCAATCCTTGCAAAGCAAATGGCCGACACGAATTTGAAGATCGTCACCACGCTCCATGGAACGGACATTACGGTACTAGGATACGATCCTTCTTTGACTGAAGCCATTCGATTTGGAATTGAACAATCTGATCATGTCACAGCAGTGTCACACGCTCTTGTCGAACAGACACACAGTTTAATAAAGCCAGATAAGGATATTGAAACAGTCTACAACTTTATCGATGAGCGTGTTTATCGCAAGGTGGATTCGTCTCACTTAAAAAGAGAGTATGGTATTCGGCCAGAGGAGAAAGTCATCATTCATGTGTCTAACTTCAGGGCGGTTAAAAGAGTGGAAGATGTTGTTCAGGCATTCAAAAGGATTGCGGATCACATTCCTTCTAAACTCCTGCTTGTTGGAGATGGGCCGGAAATGACAATCATCTGCGGGCTTGTAAGGGAACTGGGAATTAAAGAAAAAGTTCTTTTCCTTGGAAAACAGGATGGTCTTGAAGAGCTTTACTCGTTGAGCGATCTCATGCTTCTTCTTTCAGAAAAAGAAAGTTTCGGCCTGGTGGCGCTTGAAGCAATGGCTTGCGGAGTACCTTGCATAGGGACAGATATCGGCGGAATTCCAGAAGTGATTAAGGATGGCGTCAACGGATATATCTGTTCTCTGGGAGATATTGCTTCTGTTTCTGAGAAGGCTTTATCGCTGCTAACGACCGAAGAAAGTTACCTGGAACTCTCGGAAAATGCAATGGAGACTGCCCGGACAACATTTCATTGGAGCAAAATAGTAGATCAGTATGAACGAATTTACGCTAAGCTTACAATTGAAAGTTAGGTGATGAAGATGCTTCCTGCTATATTTCAGCAGGCACTGCCTGTACTGAACAAATTAGAAAATGCAGGATATGAAGCTTATTTTGTGGGTGGTGCTGTTAGAGACCTTCTTCTGAACAGAGAGACAAATGATATAGATATTGCCACTTCAGCGCTGCCTGAACAAGTGAAGGATGTATTCACCAAAACGATTGATGTCGGGATTGAGCATGGAACAGTCGTTGTGATTTTTAATAACAATTCTTACGAAATCACTACTTTCAGGAGCGAAGATGACTACAAGGATCATAGAAGACCGGAATCTGTAACGTTCATTACCTCGTTAAAGGAAGATCTACAAAGAAGGGATTTCACCATCAATGCGATGGCTATGGACAGTTCAGGCGAAGTTCATGATCCTTTCATGGGGAAGGCAGATATTAAGCAGAGAATGATCCGTACGGTCGGCAATGCTGATGAACGCTTCCAAGAGGATGCTCTAAGAATGATGAGGGCGGTCCGCTTTATGGCTCAGCTGGATTTTGATATAGACACGGACACCTGCAACAGCATTGTTCAGAATCGCAGCACTCTTCAGTATATTGCTGTTGAAAGACTGTCAGCTGAATTTGAAAAGTTGTTGAGTGCCCCATATAAGCGTTCTTCTTTTGAGGTGTTGGAAAACACAAAAATCTATGAATTTCTTCCGGGATTACAAGCTGAGGTAGTAAGATATGCTTCAGCTTTGCCTGTTAACGACCTGACCAATGAGCAAATGTGGCTGCTGTTGAGCTGCCTTTCAGAAGATCATTCTGTTTTTTTGAATTCGTGGAGGCTTCCTGTGAAGAAAGTTAAGTATATATCGAAGGCAGTATCATTTATTTCTAAGAGGAAAGTGAGCGAATGGGATTCTTACAGTCTTTATCTTGCGGGACTGAGGTTGGCGCTGGATGTTGAAGGAGTTTATGGGGTTTTGAATTCATCAGATGGAAAGATAGATGGAAGTTACCTTATGGATTTGCATGCTGCTTTGCCGATTGAAAGTCGGAACCAGCTTGACTTGACAGGTAACGATTTAATGAAATGGACTGGAAAAAACGGAGGACCCTGGATAAAAGATCTCATCGAAAAGACCGAAAGAGCTGTAATCCAAGGTGAAGTTCAAAATAGAAAATCAACCATAAGGGAGTGGTTAGGGCTTTGCAATCACCAATAAGAAGAAAATTAATGGAAGCTTTCAGGAAGTCGGATGGAGAGTTTCTTTCAGGACAAGCTCTGGCAGGTATAGCCGGCTGCTCTCGGACAGCTGTATGGAAGCATATTGAAGAACTGAGAAAAGAGGGCTTTGAATTTGAGGCCGTTAATAAAAAAGGATACAGAATTCTGAAAGCCCCCGACAGAGTTAGTGGAGAAGAAGTGTATCCAGACTTGAGGACCAAGGCTATTGGCAGGGTTATTGAATATAGTGAGTCTGTCCCTTCCACACAAAAAATCGCCCATACTCTTGCTCAGGATGGGGCTCAGGAAGGAACTACAGTCATAGCCGATGAGCAAACCGAGGGAAGGGGAAGGCTGCTGAGAAGCTGGCATTCTCCAAAAGGAACAGGAATTTGGATGAGTATTATTCTCAAACCGCAGCTTCCACCTCAAAGAGCTCCACAGTTTACATTGATTGCTGCAGTCGCGGTCGTACAGGCAATCGAGGAAGTATGCGGACTTAGTCCTGAAATAAAGTGGCCCAACGATATTTTAATAGATGGTAAAAAGGTAACGGGAATTTTGACAGAACTACAGGCTGAAGCAGACAAAATTAATTCTATCATCATTGGTATCGGAATGAACGTAAACCAAAAGGCAGAGGATTTTCCTGAAGAACTGAAATCAATTGCGACTTCTTTGTCCCTTGAGAAGGAAGAGAATATCTCGAGGGCAAAACTAATACAAAAGGTGCTCGAGAAACTCGAGTTGTATTATGACCTATACATGGAAAAAGGATTCACCCCAATCAAACTGCTTTGGGAAAGCTATGCGGTCAGTATCGGAAGACAAATTACGGCGAGGACCATTACCGCCAGCATAAAGGGTAAAGCTCTTGGCATCAATGAAGACGGTGTGTTGAGAATTCAAGATGCAGAGGGAGTAATTCACGAGGTGTATTCAGCAGATATTGAATTGAATTAAAGTGAAAACGTTTTCTTTTAGTCTTTTTTTCTATTGAATTCTCTGTGTCGTTTGTTATAATCTTTTAGTGAAGGGCAGTATCCAAGGTGAACTGCACCATATCTGTATATAATTGAATATATGAGCTTATATCTGCCTTGATCCATATGGACAGGGACGGAGGGTCGAAACTTAGAATTGAACTTAACGGGATCCTTCTGCCTTTTTAGCGGAAGGATCTCTTTTGTGTGGCTCTTTGGTGGAAAGATTGTTCGTCTTGAATAATCTTTCTTTGAGAAGACAGCCTTTATTTTATATGTTTCGCCGCCTCTGATTATAAAGGAGGAACGGAAATGAAGAGCACATCCGATTTCGTCAAAATGAAAAGAGAAAATGAAAAAATCTCAATGGTTACTGCTTATGACTATCCTTCAGCAAAGCTTTCCGAAAAAGCCGGTATCGATATGCTTCTGGTGGGAGATTCCCTTGGAATGGTCGTATTGGGATATGATTCGACGGTTGCCGTGACGCTTGAAGATATGATTCATCATACCAAGGCGGTCAAAAGAGGAGCGCCGGACACTTTTGTTGTAACGGATATGCCTTTTATGACGTATCATCTTTCCAAGCGTGATACATTACAAGCTGCAATGGAAATAGTCCAAAAGAGCGGGGCGCATGCCGTAAAAGTCGAAGGCGGAGGAAAAGTAGTTGATACAATAGCTGACCTCACAACAGCAGGCATTCCGGTTGTTGCTCACCTTGGTCTTACTCCTCAATCAGTTGGAGTGCTTGGCGGATATAAAGTCCAGGGAAAAACCGCAGAAGCAGCATCAAAGCTAATAGAAGAAGCAAAAAGATGTGAAGAAGCTGGTGCGTTTGCCCTTGTTGTTGAATGCATTCCCCGCCAGCTCGCAGCAGAAGTGACGAAAAGCATCAATATTCCTGTAATCGGCATTGGTGCGGGAAGTGAAACAGACGGTCAAGTCCTTGTCTTTCATGACATCATGACCTATGGGATAGATAGAATTCCAAAATTCGTCAAGAAATACGCTGATTTTAACAAGGCAGCTGCAGCTGGACTGCGAGATTATCATATAGAAGTGAAAGAGGGGCAGTTTCCCGAAGTCACCCATACTTTTACAATGAAAGAAGAAGAACTGCAATCACTATATGGCGGGAGGGAGTAAGATGAAGAATTATACTTCAATCTCCTCGATTCAGGATTTTTTGCTGAAAGAAAAACGAAAAGGGAAAACGATTGGCTTCGTTCCCACAATGGGATTTCTCCATGAAGGTCACCTTACCCTGGCTAAGCAGGCAAAAATGGAAAACGATCTCGTCGTAATGAGCATTTTTGTTAATCCGCTTCAATTTGGACCTAACGAGGATTTTGAAAGCTACCCGCGAAACCCTGAGAGAGATGCTGAGCTTGCTCAATCATCCGGTGTGGATATCTTGTTTCTCCCATCCGCTGAAGAAATGTATTCAGGGTCTTCCATAAAAATGCATGTCACTGAGCGGACGGATGTTTTGTGTGGAAGCAAAAGAGAAGGTCATTTTGATGGAGTTGTCACAGTGGTCTCAAAATTATTTAATATCATCGGACCGGATAATGCGTATTTCGGATTGAAGGATGCACAGCAGACAGCCGTCATAGAAGGTCTTGTTAACGATCTGAATTTTCCTGTGAATATTATTCGAGTAGCAACAGTCAGGGAGGAAGATGGCCTAGCTAAGAGCTCTAGAAATGTTTATCTCTCAGAAATAGAAAGAGAGGAAGCACCTGTTTTATACAGCAGCTTGAAAGAGGCTCGAAGCTTGATCAAGGAAGGTGCAGCAGATCCTGGCAGAATCATTTCTCATATTAAAAAAAGAATAGATGAAGAAACAAGCGGTATCCTAGATTATATTGAAATTTATTCATATCCAGAATTAAAAGCCATTGATAAACTGCAGGGTGAGTTCATAATAGCTTTAGCAGTGAAATTTGAAAAAGCAAGGCTGATTGATAATATTATTATAGAGTCGCCTCAGGAGGGGAAACAGAATGTTTAGAACCATGATGAGTGGAAAAATCCATAGAGCAACAGTAACAGAAGCGAATTTAAATTATGTTGGAAGCATCACAATCGACCAGGATATTTTGGATAATGTCGCTATGCTGCCAAATGAAAAGGTTCAGATCGTCAATAATAATAACGGTGCAAGACTTGAAACATATATCATTCCTGGAGAACGTGGAAGCGGAGTGTTTTGCCTGAATGGTGCAGCGGCCCGTCTTGTTCAACCAGGCGACGTGATTATCGTCATTTCATACAAACTAGTGGCAGAAGAAAAAGCACATACACATGTTCCGAAAGTCGCGATTATGGATGAAAAGAATAACATTGTAGAAATGCTGGGAACTGAGCCGGAAGCAACTGTTTATTAATCTCTAACAAGAGAGAATAAAAGCTTTTCTGGAGGTAAGGTAAATAATTGCACGGCAAATGCTGGACGAAATCTTATATGATTTCGTCCTTTTCTTTGGCTGTTTCCGCATATATTGTTGCTTTCGGATATCCCGGGATAATAGGGTGTTTCTCTCTAATCGGGGAAAGTAGCTCTTTTCTTCTCATGATTACCAGGTTATTCCGGTGAATTATGGTAGTTATTTTCGAAATTAGTATCAAATAGCAACAAAGTTTACGAAAAGAGCCTTTCTTTTGATCAAAAAGTAAGAATCTCAATCGATGTGTATGGCTCTCTATCACCAAACGTGCTTTTAAACATTTTCGACATTCATCTCATACACCACCAAACAAGTATAACCGCCGGCTCTCTTCTGGCTCTGTTATAAGGATTTGTGGTACACTTGTGAAGATAAAGAGAGAAGATAAAGGCTGTGTGATTTTATGGTACCTCATAAAATAGTTGTAGTGGATTTAGAAACTACAGGTAACTCCCCTAAAAAGGGAGATAAAATAATTCAATTAGCTGCAATGGTTGTTCAAGATGGAGCTGTTGTAGACTCTTATAACACTTTTATAAATCCTGGAGTCAAAATTCCTTCCTTTATAGAAGAGTTGACTGGGATCAACGACGAGATGGTCAAGGATGCCCCAGATTTTTCCGAGATAGCTGCAAAAGTTTTGGAGTTGTTGGACGGGGCTGTTTTTTGTGCTCATAATGTTCAATTTGATTTGGGTTTTCTTCAGGCAGAGTTGGAAGAGGCAGGTTATAATCCGTTTTCTGGCCCTTCTTTTGATACAGTGGAGCTAGCAAAGATCACTCTCCCTACTGCGGACAGTTATAAGCTGACAGAGCTGTCTGATCGGTTTTCCTTTGACCATAGCCGCCCTCATCAAGCCGATAGTGATGCAATGGTTACAGCAGAACTGCTGATTCACTTTATTGAAAAACTCGCAAAACTGCCAATCGTGACACTTGAGCAATTGCAGATGCTGGCGAACTGGCTGAAAAGTGATTTATCTCTTCTTTTCTCAAATATCCTGTCTCAGAAGAGAAAATCGATTGCAGACATTGATACAGATCTGGAGGTTTTCAGGGGAATTGCGCTCAGAAAGAAGAAGGTTCAGCAACAAATACATATAGATCCTGCAGAAGCTGTCTATCCGATAAAAGATGAAGAAAAAATCGACCTGCTCTCAACTGCTTTAGCTTTATTCGAAAAAAGGGACGGCCAGTTTCTCATGATGGATAAAGCATATGAAGCGATGACAGAAAGCAAGCATATCATTATTGAAGCAGGAACCGGAGTCGGAAAGTCTCTTGGATATCTGCTGCCTGCGATTTTTCACAGTAAACAAGAAGGAATTCCGGTAGTCTTGAGCACCTATACTATTCAGCTTCAAGAACAGCTGCTGAAACAAGAGATCAATTTCCTTAGAGAAATGCTGGATTTCCCTTTCAATGCAGTTCTTCTGAAAGGGAAAAATCACTACTTGAATTTGTTCAAATTTGAACAGTCCTTGTTAGAGGAAGAGAATCACTATGATATAGCTCTTACTAAAATGCAGGTACTCGTCTGGCTGACTTCTACAGAAACCGGTGATGTGGATGAACTTAATTTGACAAGCGGCGGAAGATTGTATTGGAATAGAATCAGGCATGACGGCTGGCATATTAAAAAGGATCCTTGGATAGGCAGGGATTTTTATTTGCACGCACGTAACATGTCTAAGAGTGCAGATTTGATTGTAACCAACCATTCCATGCTGCTTGCGGATCTGGTCAGTGAAAGAAGCCTTCTGCCTGACTATGAAACTGTCATCATTGATGAAGCTCATCATTTCGAAAAGTCAGCAAGAAGTCACTTTGGCAAAATCATTGATTATCTATCAGCAAAATTTGTCACTGGGCAGCTGGGGGAGATTGACCAAAAGCAGCTGTTTTTCAAAATGGAAAACATGATTGATAGATATTCTCTTCAACCTGAACTTCATTCATATGAACTTAATCAGTATATAAATGACTTTTATAGAGAAATCGAAGAATGTTTTTCGATCATTACAGCACTCTTCATAAAGCAGGCTAAAAAGAGAAAAGGAATTCAGAAAATCCAAATGCGGCTTACCCACTCGCTGCTGCACTCAAATGAGTGGAGACCGGCAGTTATGTGCGTGGAACGTGTTGTCTCTCAAATGAAGAAAATTGAGAAAGAGATGGAAAGCCGATTGGAAATGGTGAAGGAAAAAGAAAACTCGCTCGACGATTCTGAAAAAGCTTCGTTAGAGGAAATCTACAGCTTTCTGGTTGAATGGTCTGAACTTAGATTGAATTTTCGGGAAGTCTTCCTATTTCCTTCAGAAAATGATGTGATATGGCTTGAAGGTGATTTGCGTTCACTGCCGAACAGCCTGATGATTCAATCCCAGCTCGCGGCTGTAGGGGAAAAGCTGAAGAGCTCGTTTTTCGATGAAAAAAAATGCGCCATTATGACTTCCGCCACGCTGACTGTCCAAAATTCCTTCAATTACTTTAAGGAAGAAGTGGGCTTATCACGCAATAAAGTGGACACTGTTCGAATTTCTTCTCCATTCGACTACAATAGGATGACTAAATTGTTTATTCCTACAGATGTTCCTGAAATCCAGAACGTCTCATTGGATGAATATGTTGAAGCCATTTCAACTCATTTGATTGGCGTGGCACAGGCAACTAAGGGAAGAATGCTGGTTCTATTCACAGCCTATGATATGCTCAGGA
This sequence comes from Bacillota bacterium, assembly GCA_051750065.1. GTDB lineage: Bacteria > Bacillota > Bacilli > Bacillales > Bacillaceae_B > Rossellomorea. The sequence continues at coordinate 11,934 of JBNJJI010000009.1, read as the reverse complement.
AAACTCATGATCTTATGAAAGACAGCGGCCTTCTTGACGACTTTGTATTGATGGCTCAAGGAATTTCCGGCGGAAGCAGGACAAGGTTGACTAAGAATTTTCAAAGATTCGACAAAGCTATTCTATTTGGGACAAGCAGCTTCTGGGAGGGAGTTGATATACCCGGGGAAGATCTCTCCTGCCTAGTACTGGTAAGACTGCCTTTTTCACCTCCTGATGAGCCAGTAGCCCAAGCCAAAAGCGACTTTTTGAAGAATGAAGGAAAGAATCCGTTTTCACATTACTCACTTCCTGAAGCAATTCTTCGTTTCAAACAGGGAGTCGGCAGATTGATCCGGCGCAGTACAGACAGGGGAATCGTCATAGTATTTGACAGGCGGATTATTACTGCTAGATATGGAAAAGCATTTCTGCAATCCATTCCTGATATGCCTGTCCAGCAGGGAGAACTGAATGATATGATTGAATTGATTGAGGAGTGGCTGTAGCAATCTTCCCGGTGACTTTACCGGATAAATTTTCGTGATTAACGTACTCTATATGTAGAACTGAATTGGGAGGTATGTTAGTCATGAGAAACTTAATCACGGCATTATTGATGATTATGTTTTTTCTTTCTTGTGAAGGGAATATTATAGCAGCCCAACCGCAGGTGGACTTGAAGTTGAAGCCTGATGAATTTGCTCTGTCTTTTCTGCCTTTTGAAAAAGGGGAAGTCGCGATTATACACCTCCCGGACGGCATAAATTACTTGGTTAATACCGGTGCGAGTGATCAGTTAAAGTCCCTTACTTCCATTTTAAAAAAATTTGATATTCAGAAGATACAAGGCATTCTGATCACTGATTTGAAAGAATATCACGAGGACGCTCTCAATAGAATTACAGAAAGATGGGGAGTGGAAGAAATTTTGACAGGTGCAGAGCTTGCCCAACAGTTTTCCGTGAAGGGGCTGCCTGTTCAGCCTATGAATAAAGGGGAAAAGCTCGCATTAAATAGAGAAGTTTCCGTTGATATTATGTATGAAGGCAGCCAGGCAGATGAAGGTCTTGATTTCACTGTTACCTCTTTGCCTCACCGTTTCCTGTGGCTCAGCTCTCATTCTGCACTTGCAGAAGCTTCTTTGATTAATGAGCAATTAAGCGATGTCAATATTCTAAAGGTTCCATTGTACGATAAGACTGAGCTGTTATCTGAGAAGTTATTAAATCATATCGACCCTCAAACAGCCATTTTTTATCGTGAGAAAAAAAAGTACATTAATACCGATCTACTGGAGCTTTTCCACGAAAGCTGGATTGATGTATATTTCACAGGTCAGCATGGACTTATTACGATTAAATTCAACCAGAACAATTATGAAGTGATTACCTTCCCTGAGGAAAATCAAGTGCTGGGCTAAACGGCGGAATTTTAAAGAGGACTGTTTGGGCAGCCCTCTGAAGTGTGTGTGGAATAGAATCATTTTTGTTTGATTAAGTTCGGATTTAAGTTTATTTGCTGTTATAATGATTAATGGTTCTAATCTTATTGTGTCATTAATCTGCTTCATTATTTATAACAATTTTTGTGATGTTAGGAGGATTTTCTTTGGAAAGCAAAATCGAAGTATTATCAACAGTCAAAATTCAGCATTCGCCTGATTTATATAAAGTAGTCGATGCATTAAACCGTACACTGAAAGAAAGAGACCTGATGTTTGGACTTGCCTTGGACTCAGAAGATCAAGAACAAGCAGTCTTTACAATATATCGTACATAAAGAAGTGGTGAAATGAAAAAAATCATATTATTTGCAGTGTTTATTTCAATAGTCATTATCGGATCACTGGCAGTCGTGTTTTTAAATGCGAGATCCCCTGTCAATGAGAGGGCAGAGGGTGCTCTTCAAAGAGCAGAAGCTGAAACAGAGCTCTCATCTACAGAAGATGTAACCTTGTATAATGGCAAGAAGTCTTACATTGTCATTACTGGAAAAGACACCTCCGGGGAAAACATTATCTTGTGGGTTCCTGAAGAAGAAGACGAAGAAATTATAGTTAGAAAATGGGCGGATGGAATCTCGAAAGAAGCCGCGATTAATAAACTGAATGAAGAAAACGATGTAGTTGAAGTTCTGTCTGTCAGATTGGGCATGGAGAATGTCGGTCCGGTATGGGAAATGACCTATTTGGATGAAAACGATCATTTAAACTATTACTACCTTCTCTTTGAAACAGGAGAATGGTGGAGGAAGATTGAAAATCTTTAGTAGGAGGAAATCTATATGAAATGGGATTTGGCGCAAAGAGTCAGTGCTTTAACACCGTCAACTACTCTGGCCATTACGGCAAAGGCAAAAGAGATGAAATCACAGGGTATAGACGTTATAGGACTAGGTGCAGGAGAACCAGATTTTAATACTCCCCAACATATTATGAAAGCTGCAGCTGAATCAATGCAAGAAGGGCATACAAAATATACACCTGCCGGCGGTTTGCAGCAATTAAAGGAAGCTGTCATAAACAAGTTCAATAAAGATCAGGGAATATCCTACGAACCAGCGGAAGTAATTGTAACTAGTGGTGCAAAACATGCTTTATATACACTATTCCAAGTTCTTCTTAATGAGGGAGATGAAGTGGTTATTCCCACTCCGTATTGGGTCAGTTATCCTGAACAGGTAAAACTTGCAGGAGGAAGCCCGGTATTTGTTGAAGGAAAAGAAGAAAATGAATACAAGATCACTCCTCAACAGCTGAAGGCTGCTGTTACAGAAAAAACTAAAGCAGTGATTATTAATTCACCAAGCAATCCGACAGGTATGCTTTACAGCAAGGAAGAATTGAAAGCCCTCGGCGAAGTCTGTCTGGAAAGCAATATCCTCATTGTATCAGATGAAATTTATGAAAAACTTGTTTACGGGGAAAATAAGCATGTTTCGATTGCGGAGATTTCTTCTCAGCTAAAAGAGCAGACAATCGTTATTAATGGTGTCTCCAAATCACATTCTATGACAGGCTGGAGAATAGGATATGCAGCAGGAGATGCTCAAATTATCAAAGCCATGACAAACCTTGCCAGCCATTCAACTTCGAATCCCACAACAACATCGCAGTACGGTGCCATTGCCGCTTATGAGGGTACCCAGGGGCCTGTTGAAGATATGCGAAAAGCCTTCCAGGACCGTTTGGGTATCGTCATTGAAAAGCTGAATGCAATACCTGGATTCAATTGTATTAAGCCTCAGGGAGCGTTTTATCTTTTTCCGAATGTAAAAGAAGCAGCAGCAATCACAGGTTATGAGTCGGTGGACGCCTTTACGAAAGCTTTGCTGGAAGAAGCAAAGGTGGCAGTTATTCCCGGATCCGGATTCGGCTCGCCTGATAACATCCGCTTGTCTTATGCAACATCCCTGGATTCATTTGAAACAGCATTAGAGAGAATCCACTCTTTCGTGAATCAAAAGATAGAAGAATCCAACTAGACAGGGGCAAGGGCGGTGACTTTTGCTGCCGCCCCTTGCTGATGGATGTCCTTCTTCAGCGTTTCTCTGTTGCTTGGATATGTGAGGATATGTATAATAAAAACAAATTGATACATAAGTGTGTTGAGTTTCTGGAGGGAATAAAACGTGAAAACAACTATTACAGAAGTGAATAAGCATGTTGGAGAAGAAGTAACTATCGGTGTATGGCTTGCAAACAAAAGGTCAAGCGGTAAGATTGCTTTCCTTCAACTAAGAGATGGTACTGGCTTCATACAGGGAGTTGTGGTGAAGAGTGAAGTCGAAGAGGAAATTTTTCAAAAAGCAAAGTCCATCACTCAGGAGACGTCTCTATATGTCACTGGCGTGATTCAGGAAGACAGCCGTTCTCCTTTTGGGTATGAGATGCAGGTGACAAACTTGGAGATCATCCACGAGGCTGTCGATTATCCTATAACACCGAAAGAGCATGGAACTGAATTCTTGATGGACAACCGCCATTTATGGCTTCGTTCCCGCCGTCAGCATGCGGTGATGAAAGTAAGAAACGAAATCATCCGTGCAACATATGAATTTTTTAATAAAGAAGGATTTGTCAAAGTGGATCCGCCTATATTGACTGGAAGTGCCCCTGAGGGTACATCCGAGCTTTTCCACACGAAGTACTTTGATGAAGATGCTTATCTTTCACAAAGCGGACAGCTCTATATGGAAGCAGCAGCAATGGCTCTTGGAAAAGTATTTTCTTTCGGTCCGACTTTCCGCGCTGAAAAGTCAAAAACCCGCCGCCACTTAATTGAGTTCTGGATGATTGAACCAGAAATGGCTTTTTACGAGCATGAAGACAGCCTTAAAGTGCAAGAACAATATGTATCTCATATCGTTCAATCAGTTCTTGAAAATTGCAAACTGGATTTGGAGAGACTCGGCCGCGATACATCTAAACTTGAGAACATCAAGGCACCTTTCCCGCGCATCACTTATGATGAAGCTCTACAGTTCCTGCAGGAAAAAGGATTTGATGATGTCACGTGGGGAGACGATTTTGGAGCACCGCACGAGACAGCAATTGCTGAAAGCTATGATAAGCCGGTTTTCATCACACATTACCCAACTTCCTTAAAGCCTTTTTACATGCAGCCTGATCCGAATCGTGAGGATGTAGTACTGTGCGCAGATTTGATCGCTCCTGAAGGGTATGGAGAGATCATTGGTGGTTCTGAGCGTTTACACGACCATGATATCCTCAGCCAGCGGATTGAAGAGCATGAGCTTGATCCTGAGGCCTACAAATGGTACCTGGAATTACGTAAATATGGTTCTGTACCTCATTCCGGATTCGGTCTTGGATTGGAAAGAACAGTAGCATGGATCAGCGGAGTAGAACACGTACGAGAGTCCATTCCGTTCCCAAGGTTATTAAACCGTCTATACCCTTAAAGTTATATTTGCATAAAAACGACTGCCATGAGATTTCGTCCTTGGCGGTCGTTTTTGCTTAAAAAGTCCTTGTTAAGATTTTCATTTTTAAAATTTTTTTAAAGAAGTCTCTACCTTGGGACTTAGAACTGACTCCTGTACTAATGTAGTCTTTTTCCATGTTCAGTGTTTCCTGCATCATGATATACTATTATTTGAGGTGGACGTAATTATGGATTATAAACAATTAATGGTCAGTTGGCTTGAAGAAGGAACTATAAGTATTCCTCAACTGCTTCTTTCCAATTATAATAAGCTTGGCTTAAGTGAATCAGAATTTGTTTTGCTGCTTCAAGTTTACTCCTTTATAGATAAAGGCAACGATTTTCCCACTCCAGAAGAACTTTCTTCCAAAATGAGCTTTTCAAGTGAGGAATGTTCCTCGATTCTCAGAAGGCTTGTCCAGAATCAATTCATTTCAATTGAGGAAGGGAATTCATCAAGTGGAATTCTTTATGAACAATACTCTTTGAAACCGCTTTGGGAAAAGCTTGCTGAGTTTGTGATGAATCAAAGCAAAGGAGAAAGCATGGAAAAGACTCTCCTCGATGAAACCGACCTTTATACCCTATTTGAACAGGAATTCAGCAGGCCGCTTTCACCCTTGGAGTGTGAAACACTTGCCATGTGGATCGATCAAGATGAACACAATGCCGCCATTATTAAAGCAGCACTTCGGGAAGCTGTTATTTCTGGAAAGCTAAACTTTCGATATATCGACCGAATTCTGTTTGAATGGAAAAAGAATGGCGTCAAAACAATTGAACAGGCCAAGAAGCAGGGGGAAAAGTTCAGACCCCATCAAAAGCAGCAAATAACTTCTAAGACTAGTCAATCAGATAAAAAAACTGTTCCTTTTTATAACTGGCTCGAACAATAAAGGTCTTCTATCATGGAGTGCCATTATACAAGATGGCATTCCCTGATTAGGGAATGCTGTTTTCTAAGGGATTTTTGTTTTTACAACTGTTTTCCCAGCCCCGCTGAGTCCTGCGCCTGGAGCGGAAACCCATTACGATTAAGAAAGCCAAAATCTTTACGAAAACAGCCTATTTAAATAGCAGCGATGGTTACAAAATCAATTGATCAGTGGTGAATAATAAATGTTAAATAAAAATCAAATAGAGTATTGCTTTGCGGAAATGGAGAGGATGTTTCCGGATGCTCACTGTGAGCTGAACCATCGAAATCCATTCGACTTAGTCATTGCGGTTCTGTTGTCAGCACAGTGTACTGATGCTCTGGTCAATAAAGTGACAAAAAACTTATTTGAAAAATATAAAGAGCCGGAAGATTACCTAAAGGTCAGCTTAGAAGAACTGCAGCAGGATATCCGCTCAATCGGACTTTACCGAAATAAAGCCAAGAATATCAGAAGTCTTTGTGAGATCCTTTTGGAGGAGCATGCAGGAGAAGTTCCACAATCAAGAGATGAACTTGTTAAGCTGCCCGGAGTAGGGCGCAAGACGGCTAATGTGGTGGTTTCTGTTGCCTTTGGAGAACCTGCTTTGGCTGTAGATACCCATGTTGAGAGAGTAAGCAAGAGGCTGGGAATATGCCGCTGGAAAGACAGTGTGCTCGAAGTCGAGAAAACATTAATGAGAAAGATTCCAAAAGAGAAGTGGTCTGATACCCATCACCGCTTGATTTTCTTTGGAAGGTACCACTGTAAAGCTCAATCTCCTCAATGTGAAATTTGTCCTCTGCTCGAGCTGTGCAGGGAAGGACAAAAACGAATGAAGAGGAAGAAGTAATGGAAAAGCTTTATACTTTACCAGAAGAGGTGAAGCATCCATACTTCTATAGTGAAACAGAAACAATGGTTAGCATGGATGCAGAAAATCTTGATTTGCTGCATCCTGTTTTTTCCTATGAAATTCTATACTACAATAATGTCAGTCACTTCTTACTTCCGTGGGAAAATCCTTTTTCTCTAAAAAAGGCAGAAGGAGTATGGGGGGAGCTATCTGTCGAACTGAATGCAGCCTTTTCTTCACGTGATTCAAAAAAAGTTAAGTCACTGATGAATAAAGCGTCAGCTCTATTTTTAATGTATTTATTTTGGACCAATGGTAGGCCTGCCAATCCCTCAAGATGGAAAGAGGAGCTGGAGGTTCTGTCCCTAAAGCCAGTCAATGCAAGTGAAAGGCTTGAATTTGTGCTGATGCAGCCTGCTTTGTTTCATTCCTATAAGCAGCTGAATCAGCTTTTCATTGAACAAGTGAAGCAATTCGCCAAACATATGGCAGTCCGCAAACATAGAACATAAAAAAAGCAGCGTCTGACTTTAGTCAGATGCTGCTTTTTATTTTTATGCTACTGCTCAGTATTTGAACTGTTATCAGTTCCGGTGCCGCCGGTGTTTTCATCACCTTCACCTTCACCGTCTTCATTCTCATTCTCATTTTCTTCTTCTTCAGTATCGTCCTCGGCAGGAGGAGAGTTCTCTTCATCTTCGGTATTGCCTTCGCCGGTTTCTTCACCATTTTCACCTTCACTTGTGTCGTCACCAGCATCATCTTCGTTTTCTTCACCTTGAGGATTTTCTTCTGAATCATCTTCAGGTTCTTCCTCTGGCTCCTGTCCTTCAACATTGACGGTTACTGACGCAGGATCACTTTGCTGCTCTCCATCAACAGCGGTAACGGTGAATGTATAGGTGCCATCTGCTGCAATATTTTCAACAATCAAGCCTTTTTCAGAAGTGGTGGAAAGAACTTTTTCATCTTCATCATTGAAGGTTCCTGTAACCTCAAATCTAGGCTTTCGATCATCATCATTGTAGTCCCAAGTAAGTGTGATGGTTTTAGAATCAGTATCAAATTCTGCCTTCAGACCTTGAGGGGCAGGAATCTTATCGTATTGTTCTGATACTTTGCTAGGTTCAGTACCACGGACAAACAGTTCATGAGTAATTCTATCTTCAGGCGTGTAATCACTTGGAAGACGAGCTGGGTTAGAGCCTTTTTCTACAGGAGACTCCACAACACTCTTAGGTTTTTTGAAGTCTGGTGTGTCAATGTCTTGGGAAACATAGCTCATGATGTCTTTGACTATGTGCTGAGCAATTCTTCGTTCAATAGGATTTAAGGGATTCTTTCTTTCTCTATACCCCGTCCAAACGGAAGCGGTGTAATTCGTTGTATAACCGACAAACCAAGAATCCGGTGCCTCGTTGGATGCTACACTATATTTAGCTCTATCATCGTCCGTATAGTTGGTGGTACCTGATTTACCCGCCATAGGAAGCCCTTGTACATTTGCATAGATTCCTGTAGCACCCGGTTTCAGTACATCCTTGAGCATATCAGTGATCATATAGGCAGTATAGTCCTTCATTACTGTCTTCGGTTCTGGATTAACATTAACCTCGGTTTCTCCATCTCTGAGAACGATCTTCTGTACCGAATGGGGTTTATTAAAAATACCGCCATTTCCAAAAGCAGCGTATGCTCCCGCCATCTGCATGGAGTTCACCCCGGGTGTTCCTCCAAGAGCATAAGCTTCGAAGACATCTTCAAAGGTAATTCCTAATCCTGATAGGAATTCTCCTGCTCTTTCAGGACCTACTTCCTGCAAGGCTTTAACGGCAGGGACATTTCGTGAATCCCATAGTGCTTCACGCATGGAAATATCTCCTTTGAAACGAGTATCCCAGTTATTGATGTCGATGTCTGTATCTGTATATTGGTATGGCTCATCTTTAATCTGATGATAAGTAGACCACTTTTCATACTCAATGGCAGGTCCATAATCAAGAAGAGGCTTAATAGTAGATCCTGGCTGTCTCTTTGCATCAACAGCATAGTTAAAGCCTCGTTTGACTTCCCCGTAATCACGACCTCCGCCAATCGCCCGTATTTCCCCTGTCTCAGTATCCAGGAGGGTGATGCCGGCTTGCATTAACTCTTCAAAACGTGTTGGATATTCAAAATCAATTGCTTCTCCAGCAAGAATCGCCTCTACACGCTCCTGTGCTTTTGGGTCGACAGTGGTATAAACCTTTAAGCCGTCAGTGAACAGGTTATAGTCCCCTAATTCAGCTACTTCATCGATAACTACATCAACAAATGCCTGATATTTATCAATGGATCTTTCTTCTCTTGCTTCCTCAGAAACAAGAGAATCAGTTACAGGCATTGCCTGGGCCTGCTCCATATCTTCCTGGCTGATTTTACCATGCTGATGCATCAAACTGAGAACGATGTTTCTTCTTTTTTCAGCTTTTTCAGGATAGTTAAAAGGATTATAGTTATTAGGACTTTGAGGCATTCCGGCAAGCAGCGCGGCCTCATGCAGTTCAAGGTCTTTTAGATCTTTGCCGTAATAATATGTTGCGGCTGTGCCAAAGCCGTTGTTTCCAGCTGATAGATAAACCTTGTTAAAGTACATTTCAAAAATTTCTTGTTTAGTATAATCTTGTTCAAGCTTGACGGCAAGCCAAGCTTCCTGAGCTTTACGCTCTAATGTTTTGTCAGGAGAAAGGTATGACCTCTTAATAACCTGCTGAGTCAGGGTACTGGCTCCCTCTGAACCGAAACCATCCGTTACGTTGGCGATAACAGCACCGCCCAAGCGGATTATGTCAATTCCATTATGTTTATAGAAACGGTTATCTTCTGTCGCGAGTATGGCATCTTCCATTAGAGGAGGAATCTGTTCGTAATTGACGTAATCCCTCATTTCTGTGCCTAGAGAGGTGATTAAATCTCCGTTCATGTCGAAGATTTCAGATGCAATTGGATCCTTAAGCAAGGACTCGTCTAACTCGGGGGCTTTGCTGGCATAGTAAGCGAATAGGCCTGCTCCGGATAGCATCCCGATAATTCCGATGATAAATAAACTGATGATGGCTTTTGCAAAAAAGGATTTCTTTTTGCCCTTGCCTTTTCCCTTTGCCTTTTTCTGCTGAGCAAGGCGTTTTTCTTCCCTGGATTTAAATTGACCAGACATATTGTGTATCCTCACTTTCATCTTTTCTCCCATTTCACTGCGCATTGCTTATAGAAGTGCCTAATGCACTTTCTCTGCAGCTGGAAGTCTTGATTTAGAAATATAATGAATTTACGATTTTAAGATAATCGATGCGGGGGTGCAAGCCTAAAGCGATTTTCACTCCGTCCGCCTCAATCTCTTCTTTCTTGATTGATTTTCTTCCGCCGCTATCCATTCTTTGCCAATATTTATAAAGCTCAATGAACTTCATGAAAAAAATTTCTTCTGTTGATGAGAAACGGATTAGAATAAAAGCTATGCCATCCTGATCATCAACTTGTTTCATATGTTGTATTTGATGATTGTGGAGATTTTGAAGAGGAAAAGAGGTTTTGTTCCTCGTTTCTTTTGCTTCAAAATCAATGTATCTTCCTTTATACAACCCATTATAGTCTGTCGTAGAAGGTTGTTTAAAATAAGCCTCCTTAATGACGGCTGCACTTCTCTGAGGATAGTGGACATCGACAATCTGAACCGGTGTCGGTTTTTTATGGATAACGGCCACTCCATTAGCAAGATAATATAAATTCGTTTCGTTAATATCTTCTTCAAGTGTCATGCCCCTGTTGCTGTGCGAGACCTTTTTTGGCCCTGATTTTTTATCAGTGGAGGAAGCTTTTGGACTAAATTTTTTCCCATTTGGATAATGGAAGTTCATATTCACACCTCACAAACTAATCTATATCATATCAGATACGTCAAGATGATGGGTGAATAAAATGACCTAAATCTCGTCAACATAACCTTATAATGAGGAACGGAGCGGTTAATATGAACAAAATTCCTTTTTTTCATCAGTTTTTACCCGATTGCTCACTCGCTGAAACTTCTGAGCAATTAATAACTATCATTCGTGAGCAAACATTCAAATACAACCGTGATAATATATCAAGAACCAAGGCTTATCAGAAGTATTACCTATTACATCCAGAAATAAAATGGTCATTTTTAGCTTCAATGGTATCGCGGAACGCTGGATGGAATATGTGTGACCTTCATGGAGCCTGGCTTCCAGTTGTCATTGATGAAGAAACGCGTGAAACTCTTTTCCAGACTTATGAACGAGCAAACTGGATGATCTTTCAAGATATATTTCCCCAGTTGTTGATACATCACTATAAGACGGAAATGAAAGAGGAAATGTTTCACCTATTTCGTGAATTTTTTGTGTCCTCTTTTATGCAGTCTGAGTGGAAGCGCTTTTGGGAGACAGAAGACCGGGACAGGTTAATGCAGTCTCTTATCATAAATGAGCAGAATGTAATAGAAGAACCGGTTATCAGACATCCGGTTTATAAACGGAAGGTATTCAGAAGCAAATTGTTTTTTCTGGAAGATCACTTTCATTTCAGTTCCGTTGTTTTTCCTACTAAAGGAGGAAGCCTCTATGGGGCCAGTGTAAGTGACTTCAGGAAGCTGGACAGCCGGATAGCTCTCGGTAACAGGTTGTCTCAAATCCTTTTCAAAGAAGATACATATCCTTATTTTAAAGAATTCGCACTTTCGACAGAACCTACTGGATCTAGGCGTGATTATGAGCGTTATTGCCATGATACTCCTTTCACAGGTACTCCATTTTTGAGGACGGTGTATAAGGAAGAAGAGCACCATATCCACAAATCAGTGGACGATTGGTCTAAAAAAAGGAAAGTAAAAGACAGGTGGTTCCAGCCGTCAGAATTTACAGAGCCTGTTAAATTGACGAATTGGTTCTTTCTTAAGCAAAGACAGCTTCAAAAGTTGATTAAATTAGAGGAACTGTTTAGGAAATAAAATCAAAGTACACTGCTCTATTATAAGAGCTTGTTTGGATGTGGTTTTGGGTTCGGTAAACAAATTTATAAGGCTCTTTTCGTAAACTTTGTTGCTTTTTTCAATGATCACAGAGAATATTCTGGTAAGCAAGAAGCATATTTCTCCGTTAATTGTTTCTTTTGAATGCGATTGTAAATTCCTCTTCCTTTACTTAGGAGGATTGGAGCGGAAGACGTACGA
>JBNJJI010000008.1:0-201407 GCA_051750065.1 Bacillota bacterium | reverse complement strand
CAACAATCTCAAAGACACTTCAAGCGAAAAAAGCCCTCAAGTGTCTCTCAGAAAAGATATCAGCTTCAAGTTAAAAAACAGAGGCGACTAACCACCTCTGCTTCGATTCCTATATCTTTTTCAATTCATCTGCCAGGAATTGAACATCAGTTCCAACGACTACTTGCAAATCTTTTTGATTCAGTTTGATGACTCCCTTAGCGCCCAGGTTCTTCAATTCCACTTCTTTCACGAGTCCTGTATCATTCACCACAAGCCTGAGCCTGGTCACACAATTATCGATAGAAACAATGTTTCCTTTCCCGCCTAGTGCTTCGAGATATTTTTCAGCTATTTCTTTATAATCTCCGCTAGTGCCTGGAGAAAACTCTCCTTCTACCTCGATTTCCCTGCCAGGAGTTTTCAAGTTGAACTTAATGATCATGAAGTAGAAAATCACAAAATAAAGAACTCCGTACAGTAGACCAAGCGCCAGGAGCAGCAATGGTTTTTGGGCAATATTATAGTTTAAGATATAATCTATCGCGCCCGCAGAGAAACCAAATCCGTGATGAATATCAAGTATATACGTCAGTGACATCGCTACCCCTGTTAACACAGCATGCGCTAAATAAAGGACAGGTGATAAGAACATGAACAGAAATTCAATCGGTTCAGTGATTCCTGTAAGAAAGGATGTGAAAGCAATTCCTATCATCGCCCCGCTGATCAGCTTTCTTCTTTCTTTCTTCGCAGCTGCAATCATAGCAAAAGCTGCTGCCGGCAGACCGAACATCATGACAGGAAAGAAACCGGTCATAAAGGTCCCCGCACTAGGATCCTTAGCGAAGAATCGGGTCAAGTCTCCCTTCACGACTTCTCCAGCTGCATTTGTGAATTCCCCAAACTCAAACCAAACTAAAGTGTTTAACACATGATGAAGGCCAAGCGGTATGAGTAGTCGATTTAAGAATCCAAACATTCCAGCTCCCAGTGCACCAGCTCCTACAATCCATTCGCCAACTGCATTAATCGATTCCTGTATCGGAGGCCAGATATACCCAAAAGCTCCTGCCAATAAAATCATAACCAAGGAGGTAATGATAGGAACAAATCGGCGTCCCCCAAAGAAGCCAAGGTAATCAGGCAGCTTCTTCTCATGGTAGCGGTTATAAAGCACACCTGCTATGACCCCCGATAAGATCCCTCCCAAAACCCCCATATTAATCTCATCACTGATTGCCTTCGTTCCCTCTACCAATACAAGAAATCCAATGGCACCTGCCAATCCGGCTGCACCGTTACCATCCTTGGAAAGGCCTATGGCTACACCAATCGCAAACAATAAAGCCAAGTGGTCAAAAATCGCTTTACCCGCAGCAGATACAAAGGCAATATCCAATAAGTCCGGCTGACCAAGCCTCAATAACAAAGCAGCTGCTGGAAGGACGGCGATCGGGAGCATTAACGCTTTACCTATTCGTTGCAAAAATCCTAACATGTCAATCCCTTCTCTCTTCTAAAAGTAGTAAGACTTATAAAGGCCCGTACTTTAAAATATGAGAGAAGGATGCGTGCATAGAACCAACAAAAAAATATGTTCATTTCGTAAACAATATTACTCTTTATAAGCAGTAAATGATCGAACCAGGTACATAACTCAATTTCATCAATTCATGGGGTTTTCCCAACACTATCCTCAGATTTTTTCATGAGGAGATAGAATTACTCATAAAATCTTGCTATATTATAAAGGATGAATAAGCAACGAAGGGATGTTGTGAAATGACAAGCAATGATGAAAACTCTAACGAAACTATTGTTTACTATAAAGATGAGCCGGATGAAATAAGCGGCAGGTGTGAATGTGGTAACAAATTGTTCAAGTCCACTGTGAAAGATGGCATGTTTTACAGGAAGTGCAGAGAATGCGGTAAAACGAAGATTGTTTAACCTCCGGGAGTTTTTACAAGAAATTCACTTATCAACTACAGTAATAAAATCAATAAAAAACGCAGCCTTCCTATAGGAAGGCTACGCTTTTATATCTGTATTTATGGTTTTACCCTTCTTTTTATATAAATATCTTCCAGCCTTGATGGTCAGCCCTATTGCTCCATATACCATAAACAGAACAAGAAACCCCCATAATCCAATGACCGCATCCGCAAATTCCATATTCCCTCTGTTCGTAATCGCCTGCTGAATTTCAATTGCGAATACCAATACAAACATAAAAGTCATACTATACAAGAAGGAAATCATCGTAATTCCAAACGGCATTTTCGAAAGCCACTTTGTCACCGTAAAGACAAAGAAAAAGACAGCGATCCCGAGAAATCCCATAATCCAGAAGTGCAAGTCTTTGTCTGTTAAATTAAGCCCCAAGGCATCATTGGAAATCTTAATTAATAAATCATGAAGACCATTCACTGCTTCTGCAAGCAATTTTATGCCCTCTTTCAAGTCGCCTCACTCATTTCTATATAAAAATTTCATTCTGCTTATTATACCAATATAGAATTGAGCTCATGTGAATTTTTTTCATTGCTTATAGAAAGATAGTATCTTGCCGCATCATTAAATGAGTTTGTTTTACCTTCTCTCTTCAGCTTGGTATAGTTACCGATCTATCTGCCAACCATCTATTGTTTAACGCATCTTCAATAAATAGGGAGTCTTTTGCGTACAGGCGGATGACATCCTTGATTTCCTCAGGCAGGTACTTCTCGTTTCGATTATGAGAAAGAGCAGGGTAACCCGATCCTCTCTGTAAATAATCAGAGGCTGCCACCTTGTACCACCTTTCCTCTTCAAGCGGTTGTTCTCTTATCAAAATCGAATGAACTCTGGTACCGTCATGATGGATTGTCGCACCAGAAATGTGAAGACTGCCCACGAATTTCCCCCTGAACCCCGGTCCTCTGCCGTCCGCCAAGCAGACTTGTGCATCAAGCGACTGTTCGAGTGCCGTTCTCAGATATTTCCCTTGTATTTCAAAGGACGTAGGATTCAATGGAGAAGGACAAATCTCTATAAGTTTTTTATTGGAGATGTAATTGAAAGCTCCCGCATTTACAATTCCACTGTTGATTAATCCAATATCAGCATTCAGCATATCTTTCAACCCATCCGCGATTAAGTTGCACATCGGGTTTTCCTCTACCACATCATGCCATAACGGCTTTGGCAGCGGGTATAGGGGCTGGCTAAGAACAGCAATAGCTTTTTCTTTATTTTTTTGAAGAATGGATACAACTTCCTCATCCTCTTGTTCATCCTTGGTCGGCAGGTTTTCTGAATGAATCAGTTTCAATCCATCAGGGGATACTTCTACTTCAATCATCCCGACATATTCTCCATAGCAGCCGGCACTGTTTAAAATTGTACCATTGATGATCTTCGCTTTGGAAAAAAGCTGGTGATCATGAGAAGAAATAATAATATCAATACCATCCATTTCCCTGGCGATTTCCTCGTCTGCCAATGTGCCAACATGATTCAGCACAATGCATACATCATACTCGCCTTCATGCCTCTGTAATTCTTGGGCTAGTGCTTTCTTATAAGAACTGATATGTACACCCAGCCCATCATTAAAACCCCCAAGATCAGGAGAAGATCCCGTAATCAAAATCCTGAGATCATTCTTTTCGATGATCGTGGAAGTAACCACTCCTTTTAGAGCCGACCTCTCTTTACTCAGCAAGTTATTGCTGATAAAAGGAAGTGGACTTGAGCTTGCCATGAATTGCAGTGTCTCCACTCCATTGAACGTTTCATTATTGCCGATAGTGAGGGCATCGTAACCTGCATACTTCAGCAGTTCAATCGCAGCTTTCCCTCGTGTTCCTTGTAGTTCAATACTTTTAAAATCAGCAAAATCACCCGCATCCAGAAGAAGTGTATGTTCATCTTTGTTCCTTTTTATCAGTGACACTGCTCTTGCGAACTGTGCAAAGTGACTATGAAGATCGTTCGTGTGCATAATTTTTAATTTCATGTTCCACCTCAATTTTCTATAAACTTTCGACCCTACCCTTATTCTTTCTAAAAATAATTGTTATTACCTGCAAGTATTAAATATTTAGAAAGTTTAGAATTTATTTTCCCTGATTTTGCTGTTTAAACTTTATGCATTTAGGCTATAATACCTATAGGAACGGAGATGTTATTATGAACAAAGACATTGAAACACTAATGTTTATAAAAGAACTGGGTCGTTTGCTCAATGATTATAAACGATGTCCAGATACCAAATTAAAAGCTTTAATAGAAGATGACATCAATTTATTAACCAAAATGATACATCCACATTAATTTTCTTATATAATGCCCTGCACCAGACATTCTGGCAGGGCTTACTTTTATACCTTTCACTTTAGTACGGTGAAGCACGAAAAGGGACAGTCCCCTCTGCTGCGGTGAAGCAGCAGAGGGGACTGTCCCTTGCAATGCGTTAGCGCTGTGAAGTACTAACTCTCTTCACGTAGGGCTTGTAATTTTCAAGATTAGCTTGCAGGTTTTTGGTTTAAAGTGTTTTATCTTTTTAAAGTAGTATATAATACCGTTAGCTCCCTTAGGGTAAACAGAGAAGACGCTCCTTATTTTATTAGATGGAGGAAGAGAAGATGACGAACGAAATTCAAGCTTTAGGAAATATATTATTGAAAAAGAAACACGACATTTCAAAAGAGATACATAGAGATAGAATGGCGAATGTACCCATGACTGGCGCCCAACAACGTAATTTCGAAAAAATTGAACCGAAGATCCTTGAATTACGCTCTGAGTTTATTAGTTTGTTTGGGGAAGCTTTAGTAGATTATGAGGATAAACAAAAAGCCATTGACAAAGTTCAAGAGTGGGGAACCAAGAACGGTGAGTACTTCTTTCTGTTGGGAGCACCATTAAATGAAGCTTTAAAAGACACGAGTTTTTATAGAGAATATATTTGGCAGGCCATCAGAGAGGGTGCCAAAGAGAGCTCAATCTCAGCAGATACCCTGTTTGAAATTATATTTTTCATTGATCCTTTATTGGACAAGGCTGTGTATTATTTCAGCCTTACCTATGTCGACAGCTTTCAACGTTCATTGGAAAATGCCCGTTCTGCCTTCATGGAATTATCCGTTCCCGTTGTTCCCCTTGGACCCGAAGTAGGCATTTTGCCCCTCATCGGTAATATTGATACTGAACGGGCCCGACTTTTAATGGAAGAAACATTGAAACAATCCGAAAGATTAAAACTGAGCCACCTTGTCCTGGATCTGTCAGGTGTTCTGACTGTCGATACGATGGTCGCTGATCAATTGTTCAAAGTGATAGAGGCCTTGGCATTAATCGGAGTGAAGACCATAATTACCGGAATCCGTCCTGAGGTATCTCACACTATGGTTTCATTAGGAGTGAATTTGAATCACTTAACGATAAAGGGCACTCTTCATCAGGCTCTGAAGGATTTAAAATTCTTCTAAGAAAGCTGTTTTCGCATATATTGTTGCTTTCGGAAAAATCCCACGATCCGGATTTCCCCCCGGATACTAGGGGATTTCTCTCTAATCGGAGAAAGTAGCTCTTTTCGCAATTACCGGGCAAACACAGCATACGAGTGTTTGTCCTTTCTTATGAGCAAAAGCAGGGTTAGCAGGATGATTTCATTCCAAGTAAACGTACAATCATTCTGTAATTTCAGGTAAAAGATTTTAACTCAAATCAACGTAGTTCAATAATACTGAAGAAAATCTGAAGCTCAGGAACATACTTTTGAACTATTTTTAATACGTTGAAATCAATGAAGTTTTAACTTATTAAAGACTTTTATCAAGAAAAAAGGACGAAATCATAAGCAATCCCGTCCTCCGATTGGAGTGTTAGCTCCTCTTATTTTCCTCGATAGCCGGACCCTATGACTGCGCCAGCTTTCTTGCTCTATAGAACAAATTTATCATACACCGTTTTAATATATTTTCCGTTCTTATCATAGAAAACTTCTTTCAGATAAAACCATTTAGAATCTTTATCACTGTATATCTTTATATACCCTGTTGAAGTATAGGCCGTTTTGACATAAGTCCATGTATGTCCTTCTTCAATGGGAATATACATTGTGCTGACCTCTGTTTCCGACTTGATCTCTTCTAAATTATCAGATTCGTTTGCTGACACCGCCCCTGCTCCTAAAAGCCCCGCTGCCATTACTGTACCAAGAAAACTCAATCCCACTCTTTTTATCATCATTCTCTTTTCTCTCCTTTAAGCTCTGCTCTAAAAACACAAAAATATCTCTATTCTAGTTATTTATCATATAGTCCTATTCTCTCACACCTTAGCAAAATCCTTCCATAGAATTTAAATGCTGCCGCGGACTTCATAGTTTCGCGCGTCACTCTGTTGGCATCTCGCTTGATTTTCTGATTCCGTAAGAAGCTCTATGAACCTGACAATCTTTCATCGTTCCTCCTTAACTTGGTAACGAGGTAAACCAATGAAAGGAATAGTCCTTATTCACGCAGTGACGCGTTAAAGCACGAAAAGGGACTGTCCCTTTTCGTGCTTTAACGTATTGAAGCCTCAGCATATAAAAAGGCCCCCTTCGACACATTGCGAAAGGGGCCTGACTGTATATAAGTTATCTTACATTCATTTCATTAGGATGCGGACCTTTTCGTTGATCCTTATTCAATCCGTCAATTTGGCTCATCTCATCATTAGTAAGTTCAAAATCGAATACATTAATGTTTTCTTGAATTCTTGATGGAGTGACTGATTTCGGGATGACAATTGTGTTGTTTTGCAGATGCCAGCGAAGGACCACTTGTGCAGGTGATTTGCCATGAGCTTCGGCAATCTTGGTGATCACTTCATTTTGCAGAACTTCTCCGCCCTGCTCCAGTGGACTCCATGCTTCTACAAAGATATCATGCTTGGCACAGAACTCCTTCAATTCATTCTGAGCAAGATGCGGATGACATTCCACTTGGTTAAGAACAGGTTTGACTTCACACTCTTTCATCAGGCGTTCCAAGTGCTCAATTTCAAAGTTGCAGACACCGATCGCTTTTACTTTTCCATCATGATAAATTTTTTCCAAAGCCTTATACGTATCAACATACTCATCATATTCAGGAGTCGGCCAATGAATCAGGTACAGGTCAACGTAGTCAAGACCCAGTCTCTCCAAACTCTCATCAAACGCACGCAAAGTATTGTCATACCCTTGATCGCTGTTCCAGACCTTCGTCGTGATGAATAACTCTTCTCGCGGAATAGTCGTTTCTTTCAAGGCTTTTCCAACACCTTCTTCGTTTTGATAAATCATGGCAGTGTCGATTGATGTATAACCAGCTTCAAAAGCCTTTGATACTGCCGAAGTTGCCTGTTCGTTCTCAACCTGCCATACACCAAAGCCAAGCTGAGGCATTTTAAGACCATTATTTAGAGTCACGAAATTCATTGTACATATCTCCTTTTTTATATATTCCTTATAAGTAAAAAATCCTAATAAGGTTTACCCCGTGCGCTTTCTTTATTCAAGCCCTCACCAAAGTGGCATATTGTCATTATACAAAAGCCTGGAATACTTATTAAAGAATTTAGACTTGTACATAACAATTATTATCTAAGTTCATCCCTTCCCCTTCTCACACGATAACCTACTTCCTTCTTTTAAAAGTAAAGGTTCAGGAGGATAATATAGTATTCAAAAAGCAACATTTTTTTAGAAAAGAGCTGTTTTCGTAACGCTCTTTTCGTAAAGATTGTGGCCGCTTTGAAAGTAAGGGATTGCAGCGAAGGGCGCACGACTCCGCGGGGCGGGCGGTGAGCCTCCTCGGCTTCATAAAAAGCGCAAGCGGCCGTTCAGCGACGTAGAGATTTTAGGGCTCTCGTATGAGATAAAGGAATCACGAAGAGCGTTAGCGATTCGATGATAACTTATCGCAAGGAGAGAGACCGAAATCTGCTAGTCGCTGGCCGCTGAGACTGGATTCGCCTGCGGGGTCTCACCTGCCCGCTAGTCCCGCAGGAGATTGTACCCCTTCCACTCCAATCCTCCTACGTAAATGGGGGAGGTGGGGAAGAAAAGTATTTAAAAACAACAATCTTTTAGAAAACAGCCTTTCGTAAAGATTGTGGCTGCCTTAAAAGCAAGGATTTTCGCTCCAAGCGTACGACTCCAATCTTTTGCGTAAAGGGTGATGAGGGGAAATGACATCCAAAAGCAACAACCTTTTACAATAAATTCCCCTAAAGCGGTCTGTTTAATTGCAAGAACTTCATCTCGCTTTCTTACAATCCAGAAGAAGAATGATCTACTGATTAAATAATTTTTATTGACTAATCCCCGAACCTCCTATATGGTTATATATATAACTATATAACCATATAACACTAAGGAGTCGATGTTGTGGTGATGAACTATTGAGCCAGCCATTCGATGATAACAGGCCCATCTTCATTCAGATCAAAGAACGGATTGAGGATCAGATTGTTAACGATCAATTAAAAGAACATGATCAGATCCCATCGACCACTCAGCTGGTCAAGTTTTACAAAATCAATCATTTAACGATAGCAAAAGGGATCAACTTGTTAGTGGATGCCGGAATCATTTATAAGAAGAGAGGTGTGGGGATGTTTGTAGCCCAGGGGGCAAAAAAATTACTTTTAGAACATCGGAAAGAAGGATTCGTTGACCAATATATGCTGCCGCTGATCCAGGAAGCCGAAAAGCTGGGAATTTCAGAGAATGAAATCGTAGAGCTTTTGAAACAATTGAAAGGACGTGATAAATAATGAATTTTGATATAGATATGAAAGATGTGACGGTGAAATACGGGAAAACTAAAGCCCTGACAGACATCAATCTCCAACTTGAAAGCGGAAAGATTTACGGTCTAATCGGCAGAAACGGCGCAGGAAAATCCACTCTCCTCTCTTTATTGGCCTCTTTTATGGAACCTGATAACGGCACAATAAGGATCGGCGGAAAGGAACCATTCGAAAATGCCGAAATCATGTCCCAAATCACTTTCGTCTATAACACTGATTACAGTGATGAAACGGAAAAAGTGAAAGGGATGTTAAAATCTTGCGAACGATATCGTCCAACATACAATAAAGAACTTGCGGATGAATTGGTGAAGCTATTCAAACTGCCTCTTAACACACAGGTTAAAAACCTCTCGACAGGAATGCAATCCGCACTGAATGTGACGATGGGGCTCGCCAGCAGGACTCCCATCACTATTTTTGATGAAGCCTACAACGGCATGGATGCACCTACCCGGGAATTATTTTATAAAAAAGTTCTTGAGGACTACGAAGAAGCCCCTCGAACGATCATTCTCTCCACCCATTTAGTTTCTGAGATGGACTACCTATTTGAAGAAGCTATCTTCCTGCATGAAGGAAAAGTACTTCTCAAAGAACCAGTTGACGTACTGATGGAACGCGGAGCTTCTATTACAGGTTCAACCGAAGATGTAGATGCGTTTGTCCGGGGTATGAGGCAGTTAAGTTCCCAAAAGCTTGGGGGGACGAAATCAACCATGGTATATGGAGAGATTTCAGAAGAACAAAGACGGGAAGCAAGAAATATCGGCTTGGAAGTGGGACCTGTTTCTCTGCAAGATCTGTTCATCCATTTAACCGGTGAGGAGGTTAACGAAAATGTCATATAATAATCAATTTGGCAAAGTTGCAGTGGATATGTCCTTCCTGCAGCTGATCTGGTCTGCATGGTTCATGTCTTTTGTATTTACTGCTTATATAATCCTGCAGAGAGTCGTTGACAATGAGACGGTAAATGAGCAAAGCTTCCTTACTTTTAGTTATGGGCCTTCTAAGATTTTCATGTTGATAATAGGCATTATTTCTGTATATGCATTTTTGACATTTTACGTTAAAAACGGTGTTACCAGGAAGGACTATTTTAAGGGAGCAGTTATTTCCTCGGTGGCCGTGTCGTTAGTGCTTATGTTTATTGCCGGAATAGTCGCAGCAATTGAACAAGGGATAAACCCTGATATAGTTACCACGTCATTTATCGGACCTGACGCCTCTTTACTATTGACCGTACTGGTATTCAGCATTAATATCCTTGCTTCTTATGCGGCCGGCTGGCTGATCGGCGCCGGTTTTTACCGCTTCGGCGGAATTGGCGGTATGCTGTATATTTTTGCTAGCATCCTCATTCTTTCGCTTATGGATTTTATTTGGGAGTCCGAGCTGAAAGAGCCGCTTAAATTTTTGTTAGATATCAGCAATCACCATGGCTACTCATCACTTACATCATTCATTCTGACA
The DNA here is from genome assembly GCA_051750065.1 of Bacillota bacterium. Lineage (GTDB taxonomy): Bacteria > Bacillota > Bacilli > Bacillales > Bacillaceae_B > Rossellomorea. The sequence goes on along the minus strand of JBNJJI010000008.1, from coordinate 191,120 downwards.
GCAGGACTGCTGGCTGTGGCTTTATGGATCATAAAACTTACAACCAAACGGGTCCAGATTAAACTGAAATAAGGAGGCAAGGAGAATAAAATGAATATTTTAGAAAAAGTATTTAACTGGATGCTGGTTATCGGTCTAATCTTTATGGTCGGCCGCTTGATAACCGCAGGACTCAGGCATTTAGATATTCCATTCACAACCTTCTTTGTGGACTACAATCCGCTTCCATTTTTCGTATTGATTATCGGGGCAGTTGGCTCACAGATTATGAAAGGGATAACTCAGGGTCGATGAAAAATGAAAAAGAAAAGTAAAAAGAAAAAAATGGAGGACGAATCGATTATGATTCATCCTCCACTTTTTAAATTTATTTCCCAGCAGCCATTTCAGCCGCAACTTTCTTATTCACCGGCATCTCTTCCATCGGATCTTCCGCTGGTGTCGGGCGCTTAATAAAGAAGGATAAAATTAACGCAGCACCTGCAATGAAAGCAGCCACAAGGAATGCATCATTAATTCCATTCAACATAGCTTCCATTCCCACCTGCTGCTGAATATCTGTAAGAGCAGCTTCCGATGACTGCCCTGTAAGATTTTTCATAGCATCTTGCATTAATTCCTTTGTATGAGTGACAGTCCGGTTTGACATTATCGTGATCAGCAATGCTGTCCCTATTGCACCGGACACCTGATTCAACGTATTATTCATGGCTGTTCCATGAGGATAAAAACGTGCAGGAAGCTGATTCAGTCCATTAGTAGAAACAGGCATCATGACCATAGACATACCGAACATCCGGATCGAATTCAATACAACCAAGTTTGTGTAAGATGTTTCCAGGGTCAGTTTACTGAACAGGTACGTCGTCACAACCGTAATCATCAACCCGCTCGCAGCGAGCATCCGGCCGCCGAATTTATCGAACAGCTTCCCTGTGATTGGTGACATGAATGCCATTACAAGTGCACCTGGCAGCATCAATAAGCCTGCATCCAGTGGAGATATCCCCCTGATTGTTTGAACATAAATCGGTATCATTAACATTCCTGAAAACAGTGCCATATTCAATACCATGGTTATGGAAGATGACAAAGCGAACATCGGGTACCTGAACACTCCGAAATTCAACATAGGTCTTTCCATCTGGGATTGACGAAGAATGAATACGACTAAAGAAACAACCCCAAGAGCGATCGTTCCGTAAACCCAAGGGCTATCCCATCCTTTTGTACCCGCCGAACTGAAGCCATATAGTACACTTCCAAACCCGGCACTGGATAAAATTACTGAGATAACATCAAGTCGGATATCCACCTTTTCTTTTTTATCCTTCAATAAAAAGAAGCCTAGTAAAAAGACTAGTATCGCAATCGGTGTGACAAAGTGGAACAACATTCTCCAATCATAATTTTCCACAATCCAGCCGGACAGCGTCGGTCCAATAGCCGGCGCAGCCATCATGATTAATCCGAACATCCCCATTGCCGCTCCCCTTTTTTCAACTGGGAAGCTGACTAACATGACATTCATCAACAAAGGCATCAAAATCGCCGTTCCAGATGCCTGGATCATACGGCCGGCAAGCAGGACCGGAAACACATGAGCAATCCCTGCAAGTAAAGTACCCAATGTAAACAAGCCCATTGCTGCCAAAAATAATTTTCGAACAGAATACTTTTCAATCAGAAAGGCAGTCGTCGGGATCAGCACCCCATTCACCAGCATAAATCCGGTTGTCAGCCACTGTACTGTGGAAGGTTCAACCTTCAACTCTATCATGATGGAGGGAAGTGCTATATTTAATAATGTATTATTTAAAAATGCGATAAAAGCTCCAACCATCAGCACAGCCAATATCCCATATTGAGGACGTACATTTTTTATTCTACTCTCCATTCATTCTCCCCCTTATACTAACAGTTCATTTTTTTATACTGTCATTTTAAACAAGATATATAATATACCATCAGTTCAATAATTACAATTGGTAATTCATTTTTTTCTTTAAAAGTTTGTAGAAACCTCTATACTAGGGTAGTATCAGACTTATACAGATAGTCTATTTAGGGGTGAGAAAAATGAACAAGAGGAAACAGCATGTCATCACCAAAGCACATGGACTGTTTATCGAAAAAGGATTCCAGCAGACATCTATACAGGACATTTTGGATTACAGCGGCATCTCCAAGGGAACGTTTTACAATTATTTTTCCTCAAAGAACGAACTACTGATAGAGCTGTTCAAATCCATTTACAGTGAAATTGAAATGAAACGAAATGACCTCCTGATCAGCCAGGACCCTTCCAATATAGAAATTTTCATAAAGCAAATTGAGCTTCAAATGATTGAAAATAAGGAGAACAAACTGATCCCCCTCTATGAGGAAGTCATGATGTCCAATGACGAGGATTTGAAAAACTCTGTCAAAAGAGGTCAGTTAAAAATGATCTACTGGCTTCACGGCCGATTCCTGGACATCTTCGGTGAGAGCAAACGCCCGTACCTTTTGGACTGTGCAATCACGTTCCTTGGCATCCTTCACCACAACCTTCGATATTATTCGATGGTCAACACCACAACCGCCGGCCTTCACCGTGTGGTCCATTATAGTGTCGACCGAATCGTCAATATCGCTGAGGAACTAGGTAAAGGACATGAACCACTGTTTCAGCCTGAACTCCTTAAGGTCTGGTTCCCGGAACATCAGTGCGGCATTCAGGATTCAAAACAGGAACTGCAACATACAGTTTTGTTTCTTAAACAGCAGGTCACAGACACTGCTGATCAAGTAAAATACCAGGAATTATTGGATTTTATCCATGAAGAATTGCTCCACAGCAAATCTCCAAGAAAGTTTCTTGTGAAAAGCGCACTCTCTTCTCTAAAAGAAGGAGAAGAATTGTTTGATGAGAATCATTTTAGTATGCTGGAAGAATTGATAGAGAAGTTTATCGTGGAATTGTAAAGAGATGCACAAATTTGTGCATCTCCTTTTTTAGAAATAAAAAAAACCCTTGAATACCAAGGGTTTGGGTATGGAGCATAGCGGGATCGAACCGCTGACCTCCACGCTGCCAGCGTGGCGCTCTCCCAGCTGAGCTAATGCCCCGCAATATAATGTTGCGACGTTTTTTATTATATAAAGATTATTCTATTTTAGCAAGTAGTTTTATGAAATTTTTCTATTATACTTTCCTCTTCATCCTAAAAATATTGTAAACGCTTTCTAAACCTTTTATAATAAAAGAAAATTCAGATAACTATAAGGGGGATTATATGCTGCAAGCTGAAGTATTGCCAGAGCAGAACAAGCCGTTCAATGAGTCTCATATTGGAACCAGTGAGATGCAGAAAAGCTATCGAATGGATCTTCGTACGTTTTCTGAGAAAGAGTATAACAAGTTTGTGAAAATCAATACGGTAAGTGACTGGGCTCTGCTGTCCTGGAAAGATGTCGGCCGCCCGTTTGAGGTGAAGAATTATTCTGTGGATAGACAACAATATGAAGAAGAGCACGGCAAGCCGATGAGCGCACATACTTCCTGGCAATATTTCAACAGGTCGTTTCATGAGTGGTTTTCTAAGGATGTCCCTCTTGAAAAGCAGCGAGAAAAAGAAAAATTCATGGACAGCCTGAAGTCGTTTCAGCCACGCACCGTGAGATCTGCACTTGGTGATGTGGTGAGAATTCAATTATGGAATTATGTCCACAGGATACAGGATGGCATCTGGGATCCACGAGGAAAGCGGGCACTATTTGAAGGCCTGGAAGTGTCCAAGCCGCGGATTTTATTTCTCGGTGCAGCCGAAGGATATGAAGCGATGCAGCTTGCAGCCATGTACCCCGGATCCAAAGTGACGATGGTAGATTATGATGAGTATTGCAAGACAACCAGGTTCGAACATTTTCCCGACTCTTACCCGTTTCTCGGAAAAAACCCGCAAACTGGGCAGGACAAAATCTATTATAAAGATGACTTGAACATCGAATATGTGATAGACGATATACGCAACCTTTCTTATGGAAAAGAGTTTGACATCGTCATCTCGGTTGGCCTGCTCGAGCATTTTCCTGATGAGTATAAACCGGAAGTGGTCGATTGGCACCGCAAGTTTCTCAAACCGAATGGCTATGTGATCATGACAACGCCACGTAATCAGCAGCGGTCGCGGATTTACTACAACATTTTTGCGGATGTAATGAATCATACGTACCGTGAGCTGATGACGGTTGAGCAGATGGGATTATATATGTATGAAAACGGGTTGGATATATTAAAATCCGGCTATATCAAGGTCCATAACGGCATCATTGCAAAAGCGCGATGAGGGTTATTTTTCCACTTATGTAACATTCCCATTTCATTTTCGTCTACTTCAGTAACAATTGAAAAGAATGGAGTGATGAAGATGAAAAAACTATGGATTGGAGCTGCTGGTCTCCTGCTCGCTGTTACACTCGTATTTGTTTATTTTAAACAGCCGGCTGTAGAGACTGGCGCTCAAAGTAATGATAGAAATATTGTCCTTTCTGATAAAGTATGGAACCTGGAATTTTCTCAGCCTTTAAAAGAACTTAATAAGGATGCTATTTATGTGAAGGATCACGAGGGAAAAAAAGTTTCTGTAAAAGTTACCCTTAGTGATGACCGGAAAAGTGTTCTCATACAACCGCCTGAAGATGGCTATTCTACCGAAATGAAATCTTTCACTCTGCATATTTCCTCAGAGGTCAAATCATCTTTAGGCCTGCCACTCCGAGGAAATAAGACGGTAGAATTCGCTGTCGTCCCTACCCTTCCCGAAGTAAAATCCCAGAATGACCTTCAACAATATTTCAAGTACGCCATAGAAAGACATAAAGAAAACAGGCCGAGGTTTTCTTTGTTCGAGAGAGGTGTTTCAGAAGATTCGGCGGATGACAGTGCTTCAACTGCAGAAGGAGCCATGGAGACGCAGCAGGAATCCTCCTCAAATGAACACAGCACCACCAATAACCAGGTACAGGGAGTGGATGAAGCGGACATCGTGAAAACGGATGGCACTTACATCTATCAGGTTGCCTCACAGAAGCTGGTTATCACTAAGGCTCAGCCTGTAAATGATATGGAGGTGGTTTCTTCTGTTTCCTATGAAAATAACTTCTCCCCGCAGCACTTATTTCTGCAGAATGACAAATTGATTGTCATCGGTAACAGCTGGAATGATGGATACAGGGACAGACCCATTTCCGAAAAAAGTTCTATTGCAGCTGATGTCATGCCCATGTACAGTATGATGAAAACATATATTTACGACATCTCAGATAAAAAGAATCCAAAACTGTTAAGAGAATTGGGCATGGAAGGACATTATGCCGCCGCTCGTAAGGTTGGTTCTTATATTTACCTAGTAGCAAATCATTATCCAGATTATTGGATGCTTGAGGAAAAAGATAACGTTGAGCTAAGACCGCGGGTTTTCGACAGTTCAAACGGCGAAGAACCGGCTTTCCTCCAATATGAGGATATAAAGTATATGCCTCAATCCACCGAAACCAACTTTACATTATTTGCCGCAATCGATCTTGAGAGTCTTTCTTCAGAGGTTGCCGTCGAGTCCTATCTGGGGAGCGGTGAACAGATCTACATGTCAAAAGAAAACTTGTATATGGCCTTGACGAGGTATAACTTGGCAAGCGAAAACCCGTCCGGATCGGCCGACACGGAAATTTATAAGTTTTCCATAAACAAATCCATTATTGAATTCGCGGGAATGGCAAATGTAAAAGGAACAGTCCTCAATCAGTTTTCAATGGATGAACATGAAGGGAACTTCCGGATTGCCACCACCAAAGGAAACACTTGGGGAGATAACAACAGTCCCTCGACCAATAATCTTTATATACTTGATGAAAACTTGAAGCACATCGGTAAAGTCGAGGACCTGGCAAAGGGTGAGCGCATCTATTCTGTCCGGTTTATGGGGGACAAAGCTTATATGGTCACATTTAAACAAGTGGATCCGCTATTTGTCATCGACACGAGTGATCCCAGCTCACCTGAAGTTCTTGGAGAGCTGAAAATCCCTGGTTTCAGCAGCTACCTTCATCCTTTAAATGAAACTCATTTAATCGGCTTCGGCTATGACACTAAGCTTGTAAAGGATGATAAAATGTCAAATTCAGAGCCGCTCGTACTGACAGGCGGTATGAAAATATCTCTGTTTGATGTTTCCGATTTCCATAATCCCAAAGAGAAGGATACGGAAATAATCGGCGGCCGCGGAACACATTCTTATTTGATGGAAAATCATAAAGCACTCTTTGAACATAGAGACAGAAGTCTATTCGGCTTTCCGGTTTCTGTCTATCAAGAAAAAGAAGGCAGTATCCATGAACAGATCTTTGACTATCAAGGAGCACTTCTTTACGAAATCACTCCGGAAAATGGAATTATTAAAAAAGCGCAAATGACGAGTTCTGATGAAGATGAGATTTATGAGCGGTGGGAACATCAGGTCCAGCGCATACTATATATTGGAGATAATCTCTTTACTCTTTCTCCTGAGGAAATCCATGCTTACAATCTGAAGGATTTTTCAAAGATTGGTGAGCTTGAGATTCAGTAGCAAGAAGAAGATCCGAATGAAGACAATAAAAAGAGGATGAAATGAGTAGTTATTTCATCCTCTTTTTATATAGGAAGAATATACTATTTAATTCACCAGTCCCTCCTTATGGAGCCGAACATCTTAAACTCAATTCAAGTCCTTTCTAACTAATTTTACTAACCTAGCCTATTTTTTATGTAAAAAGGCAATAATGGATAGCAATGCAGAAAGGAGACTTTGCCAATGAGTGTTTCTTTTTATCAGCGATTTCTAAGGTGGCCCCTCCTTGTGAGGACTTTGGCCATCGCCCTTGCAGTCATTTCTGCTTTTGGTTTTCTTATACATATAACGGAACCTGCCAATTTCCCGACTATTTTTGATGGTATTTGGTGGGCCCTGATCACGACCTCAACGGTTGGATATGGAGATTACGTTCCCTTAACGATCTCTGGAAGAGTCATAGCTATGCTCCTCATTTTTCTTGGAGCCGGCTTCCTGACAACCTATTTTGTCACGTTGGCAGCCTCCACTGTTACTACCCAAAATGCCTATTTAGAAGGGAAAGCTTCATTTATGGGAAAAGAACATACAATTATTGTCGGCTGGAACGAACGGTCAAGAGAAATCATTGACCAATTGCTATCCTTTGACAGCAGCAATTTGGTGACATTAATTGATGATTCCTTAACGGAAAATCCTTATAGAAATCCCCACATCCATTTTATAAGAGGACAGTCATTCCGTGATGATATATTGAAGAAGGCCGGTGCCTTTACTGCTGAAATTGCGGTCATCACAGCTGATCAGAATAAAAATGAAATCGACGCCGATATGAATACGGTGATGACGCTGCTGGCAATGAAAGGGATCAATCCGAAGCTATATTGCGTAGCAGAAATTTTGACAGGCGATCATATTGCCAATGCTGAAAGAGCAGGTGCTGATGAAGTCATTCAGACGAATAAACAGACCAGTTATATCATCATGGACAGCATCTTATCAAAGGGAATGAGCACAACCATACTGGAGCTCTTAAATCATTTAAAGGGAAATAACCTTCAAGTGATCCCCCCAATTGAAGAATGCCACAATAAAACCTTTAAAGAAATCAGCAATTTGCTTTTAGAGAAGAATACCATCCTTTTAGGATTAAAAAAAGGAGAGCGCACTATTGTGAACCCTCCCTTAGAAACAATGATTTATGCAGACGATGGCCTCTTAGTCATTTCCACTGAAAAAAGCAATAAGAAATTACGTTAACAGCTGATCTTCGAGTTCCTTTAAAAGCTCCACGCCAACAGAAATATACTCTTCCGGAAAACTTGCATCTGGATCTTGAGGTTCCGAAAACTGATTGGTTGTCCCAGAGAAAGTTCCTGTAGAAGCATGGTCATCCAATCCGCGCTGATACTTATGTGAAAGCAGAAACGGTCTACCGAATTCAACCGTGGCTCCATGAGAGTCCAGTTGACCGTCCACTGCAGCGAACGGCAGGCGCAAAAATTGATACCCGACTTTGTCATCGATTTTATAGTCAAAGTAACCATGATCATAATCCCAATTGCCGCCAATATCATATCCTAATGGCTTTAGTTGCTGCTCCAATTTATATAATTGAAAATGCTGGCCCTCCAGTTTAGAAGGAAGTTCAATCATCCCAAACACTCCTTTCTTTTACGTTAGTTTTCCCAGAGTGGTTGGAATAAGTCATAAAACCCAAAAAAGTGTTGTAGCGGAAAAGCTCTTAAAATCTTTGTGATTAAAATCGTTCGTTTGAATCGACTAAACTACTTTCAATTCTTTATATATATTCACTACAAATCGTATCTATTGTATGGAGTACAGTATATTTTAGAAAAAGCCGGCATTCTTGATAAGCAAGTTGAGAAATTAATTTGACTAAAGCAGCGTACCTGAAAGGATGTGGGTAAGCTGCTTTATTTTACACCTTACCAAAATGCCTTTGAGTCTTGGATTATATATCGCCTGTGCTTCCTGAGGGACACTATATCAGCAAATAGTGGATTTAGTGGCTCTCATGGGCTCCCCGAGGGACACTATATCAGCAAATAGTGGATTTAGTGGCTCTCATGGGCTTCACGAAGGACACTATATCAGCGTAAATCGGATTTAGTGGCTCTCATGGGCTTCTCGAGGGACACTATATCAGCAAATATTGAATTTAGTGGTTCTCATGGGCTTCTCGAGGGACACTATATCAGCGAAAATCGGATTTAGTGGCTCTCATGGGCTTCCTGAGGGACACTATATCAGCTAAAATCAGATTTAGTGGCTCTCATGGGCTCCTCGAGGGACACTATATCAGCAAATAGTGGATTTAGTGGCTCTCATGGGCTTCTCGAGGAACACTATATCAGCGAAAATCGGATTTAGTGGCTCTCAACAGCTTCTCGAGGGATACTATACCAGCAAATAGTGGATTTAGTGGCTCTCATGGGCTCCTCGAGGGACACTATATCAGCAAATAGTGGATTTAGTGGCTCTCATGGGCTTAGAAAGAGCCTAACAAAAAAGATCCTCCTTGGACCGCAAATACGGTTCCATTATAAATAAAAAGGCAGTCTACCCTTTTACTCTCTCTAAGTTATTTAACCCAAAGCAGTGCAACTTTAAATCCCTTAATAAACAAAAAGCTGGCACCCCCTTGGATGTCAGCTTTTCTCTATTGCCTTATAAACGCTTTTCAAGTTCGGCTTTCTTTTCTTCAAAGCCAGGTTTTCCTAATAAAGCGAACATATTGACTTTATAAGCCTCTACTCCAGGCTGGTCGAATGGATTAACTCCGAGCAGGTAGCCGCTGATTGCACAGGCTTTTTCAAAGAAGTACACAAGATATCCAAACGTGTATGCATCCATAGCTGGAATCTCAACAATCAGGTTTGGCACGCCGCCGTCTGTATGGGCAAGCAATGTACCTTGAAAGGCTTTGTTGTTCACAAAGTCGACCGTTTCGCCAGCCAGGTAGTTCAAGCCGTCAAGATCGCTTTCTGCTTTTTCGATAGTCAATTCATGGCGGGGTTGTGATACCTTGATGACTGTTTCGAACAAGTCTCTTCTTCCTTCTTGAACATACTGCCCCATGGAATGAAGGTCAGTAGAGAAGTTTGCCGATGCTGGGAAAATACCTTTTTGGTCTTTTCCTTCACTTTCGCCGAACAGCTGCTTCCACCACTCAGAGAAGTATTGAAGGCCTGGCTCATAGTTGATCAGCATTTCAATCGTTTTTCCTTTGTTATAAAGGACATTTCTTACGGCCGCATATTGGTAAGCAGGGTTGTCTTCTAAATTGTCTGTGGCGAAGTCTTGGCGTGCTTGGGCTGCACCCTTCATCATAGCTTCTATATCTACTCCACTTGCAGCGATTGGCAGAAGGCCCACTGCTGTAAGAACAGAGTAGCGTCCACCTACATCATCAGGTACCACGAAAGTTTCGTATCCTTCGTCGTTGGCTAATGTCTTAAGGGCACCTTTCTCCTTGTCTGTTGTTGCGTAGATGCGCTTTTTCGCTTCTTCTGCACCGTACTTCTCTTCCAGTTTCTTGCGGAAGATGCGGAAAGCGATAGCTGGTTCTGTTGTTGTTCCTGATTTAGAAATGACATTGATAGAGAAATCTTTATTTTCCAAAAGGTCCATCAAATCGGTCATATAGGTAGAACTGATGTTGTTTCCTAAGAACAGTACTTGAGGAGTCTTGCGCTGTTCTCCTGAAAGTGCATTATAAAAGCTGTGGTTCAGCATTTCCAAGGCTGCTCTGGCTCCCAGGTAAGAACCGCCGATTCCGATGACTAGAAGGACATCTGAATCATTTTTGATTTTTTCAGAAGCTTTCTGGATCCGGGAAAATTCTTCTTTATCATAGTTTTCCGGAAGATCGACCCATCCCAAGAAATCACTTCCTGCACCTGTTCCTTCATGCAAAGAATTGTGTGCCGTCTTCACAGCATCTTTTAAGTATGTAAGTTCATGCTCGCCAAAAAAGGACAGCGCTTTTGAATAATCAAAACGTACATGTGTCATATCCTTTACCTCCTATATAATTATTTCTTAGTCCACTTTATCGAAAGCCGTGATGATAATCAAGAAAGGACATGGAGTGAAAGCGATACCAACTATTTTTTTCTATAAACTTTCACGAAATAGCCCAGAATCGTTCAGAATTCTCCATGCAATCAGCTTATATCCCTTTTCATTCGGGTGGAGAGAGTCGCTGAAATATTTCTCTTTTGCTTTATTTTTAAAAACTCCATTCAACGGGATGAAGTTGATTTCTTCATATTCTCCTGCAACCTTCTTGTTCAGGTCGTTCCATTGGTTAATGTGCCTCTCTATTTCCTGATTCCCAGGGTACGGATTATACAGGCCAATTAAGTGAATAGGTGCTAAAATGTTTTCAGTTCTTAAGATGTCCAATATCGAAGTTAAATTGCTTTGGTACTCTTCTTTCCCTTTGCGGACTTTCTTCTCTTGAATGTTATCCAGATTTCCGCCATTACTGTTGATCAAGTCGTTTGTCCCGATAAAAACGATCATGGCATCCGCTTCCCTAACTTCTTCCCTGGTTTCTGGATTTCCAAGCTGATTCAGAACTCCATCCGTTTCCTGCCCGACAATTCCGTAGTTTGCAACCTCGATTGGGCCTGATTCATACTTTTGGTTGAGAACTGATTCCAGCTTGTCCACATACCCTTCATCATCTTTATCTCCATATCCATATGTGAGGGAATCACCGAACGCAACGATGGTCTTCTCCTTAGACTCATAGTGTGCCCAGCCGATAAGTGCTGTAACAGCAAAGATACCTAAAATAGTATATATTGCAGGTTTCATGAAAAATCCTTTCCTGTAATGGGGAAAAGATGAACAAAGGGGACTGTACCCTTTGTTAGGACAGTCCCATAGTAATCCCTATAGTGAAGCTTTCAAGATAGCTTTTACATCGTCATGGTTCAAGGAATTGAAGTTACCGAATTCTCCATTGACCATTGCTTTGTCCGCCATTACATCGATGTTTTCGTCATTGATGTCGTAATCGGCAAGTTTTGAAGGAGCTCCTATGCTGCTCCAGAATTGAGACAGCTTATCGATGCCTTCCAACCCGATTTCTTTATCTGTTTTACCCGCTGGATCCACATTGAAAACACGAACAGCCATTTGTGCGAAACGGCCAGGATTCACGTCAATATTATGTCTCATCCAGTTAGGGAAAATGATCGCCAGGCCGCCTGCATGAGGAATGTCGTATACAGCAGAAACCGCATGCTCGATATTATGACTTGCCCAATCACCACGATAACCCATTTGAAGCATTCCGTTCAGCGCGATTGTACCGGCGTAAAGAATCGTTTCTCTATGCTCATAGCTTTCCAGGTTCTCCAAAAGCCTTGGAGCCGTTTCAATTACAGTCTTTAACGTGGACTCACACAATCTGTCTTGCAAAGGAGTGTGTGTCGCGTTATGGAAATATTGTTCAAAAACATGCGACATCATATCGACCATTCCATAAATCGTCTGGTCTTTTGGTACGGTAAAAGTATTTTGAGGATCTAAAATAGAGAATTTCGGGAATACAGCCGGACTTCCCCAGCCATATTTCTCATGTGTCTCCCAATTCGTGATCACAGAACCTGCGTTCATTTCTGATCCAGTCGCAGCCAGTGTAAGGACGGTCCCAAATGGAAGGGCTTCTTCAGCTGCCGCTTTCTTTGTCACAAGATCCCATGCGTCGCCCTCATACTTTGCTCCTGCCGCAACTGCCTTTGTGCAGTCGATGACACTTCCGCCTCCTACTGCCAGCAATACCTCAATGCCTTTGTCCTTACAGATCTCCACTCCTCTTCTTACAGTGGAAATACGAGGGTTCGGTTCCACACCGGAAAGTTCATGAACTTCAGCATCTATTTCTTTCAGCAGGTTTGTTACTGTATCGTAGAGGCCATTGCGTTTAATGCTTCCGCCTCCGTAGACAAGCAGAACCTTTTTCCCGTATTGAGGGATTTCCTCTTTGATTTTTTCTACTTCATTCTTGCCAAAGATTAATTTGGTCGGATTGTAAAAAACAAAACTGTTCATTTTGTTGCCTCCTCTATTTATTAAGCTGTTTCATATTACTTAGTACTTCTAAAATTTCCCTGAATACAACAAAACTTCTCTTAAATACCATGTCTTTAAAAGGTAAGTATGGCAGTGTTTTTTGAAATTCCTAATGAAAGTTAAGTTTAATGGCTTTCCCTTATGTAAAAGCTCGAGCTCTCTACTTACCATGTCTTTATTATCGAGTATAATGTTCCCTTATTGCAAAGAAAATGCACAGAGATATTTTTTAGGGCGATGCATAATAATCGTTAAAAAACAACAAGCTATGAGTGAAACATTAATTGAAAAAGTGCCGAGTGGACTGTAAATCGTTACCGGCACCCAATCCATAAGGAGGTAACAACATGAGTACAATTCAACGCATCGCACTGGTCCTTACTATCATTGGAGCAATCAACTGGGGACTTGTAGGGTTCTTCCAATTTGACCTTGTTGCCGCTATCTTCGGAGGACAAGATTCAGCGCTTGCCCGTCTAATTTATGGTTTAGTCGGTATCGCCGGCCTGATTAACATTGGTCTTCTGTTTGCTCCTTCAGAAGAAGCAGAGCAATCTCCTGAAGCACGCCCAACACGATAAAGCAATAAAAAGACAAACTCAGGAAGTCGTGAGTTTGTCTTTTTTTAGGTTGTTTCTTTTAAAGCAGCCATGCCGTTTGGTGCCTGGTATAAATCGTCGCTTTTGTACCAGGTACATTTCGGTCATTTTTGCTTGGCACCAATCATCGCTTTTGTGCCTGGCACATTTCCATTTCGCGAATTTTATGCCTGGCACATTCCTGCATGAGCTTGGCTTTTTTTTGCTATTTAAGCAGCCTGCGCAAAATCTTTAATCCATTTTTGGAATTGGGGTATTTAAACGAAAAATCGAAAAGATTAGTTTGTTTAAGAACACTTTTATAATGTGAAAATGTTGCGAAACTGCTCTCTCCGTGATAGCTGCCGATTCCACTTTCTCCCACACCGCCAAAGGGGAGATGCGGAGTCGCGATATGCATGAGCGTATCATTGATGCAGCCGCCTCCATAGGAAAGGTTTTGGGTAATATCTCTTTCCACTTCTTCGTTTCCTGTGAACAAATAAAGAGCAAGCGGCTTTGGCCTGTTTGTGACAAAAGCTTTTACCTCTTCCAATCTGCTATAGCTAAGAACCGGAAATATCGGTCCGAAAATTTCTTCTGTCATGACAGGAACTTCGGTTGAACGAGGCTCCAGCAAGGTTGGCTGAATCTGCAGTGATTCATCGCTGAATTTTCCTCCGTACATAACGTCGCCATCGTTTAAATAGCTTTTCAGGCGAGTGTAGTGACGCTCATTGACAATCTTTCCGAATTGGTCACTTTGTAAAGGATCCTCGCCATAAAATTCATGAACCGCTTTTTTAAACTCTTCAATGAACTTTTCTTTCGCATTTTCATGGATGAATAGATAATCCGGGGCAATGCAAGTCTGCCCTGAATTGGCCAGCTTTCCAAACGCAATTCGTTTCGCAGCTAGCGCCAAGTCTGCATCATCATGAACAATACATGGACTTTTTCCACCCAATTCAAGCGTGACCGGAATCAAACGCTTTGATGCTGCTTCCATTACAATTTTCCCGACAGGAACACTGCCTGTGAAAAAAATATAATCGAACGGCTGGTCCAGAAGAAGCTGATTCGTTTCAACTCCACCTTCCATGACATAAATTAACCCTTTTTCAAAATTGCCTTCAAAGAGTTCAACCAGCACCCTTGACGTATGAGGAGTAATTTCGGACGGCTTAACAATGGCTGTGTTTCCCGCTGCCAGAGCGCCTATTAACGGAGAAATCGCCAGCTGAATCGGATAGTTCCACGGAGCGATGATTAAAGAAACTCCGTACGGTTCAGGAATACGGTATCCCTTTGAACCCACATGAGTCATCGCTGTTTTCACTTTTTTAGGTTTTGCCCAGGAGTCTAGATTTTTCAATGTGAAATTTATTTCCTCAAGCAAGATGCCTATCTCAGTTGTGTAAGCTTCTCTTTCGGATTTATTTAAATCGCTGTGCAAAGCTCTAAGGATCTTGGACTCATTTTCTCGAAGCACTTCCGCCAATTTCTTGAGGTGAGCTTTCCTTGTTTCCAGCGGTCGTGTGCTGCCTGACGCATAATAGTTCTTCTGAAGGTCAACCGCTGCGGTCACTTCATCTCTTGATTTTTCCTGTATGGTCATCCCGCTCATTTATACCTCTCCTTGAATTGAGTGATTTAGTATCATTATATACCTTTTCACGAGGATATACTTCTAAACCTCGGTTGTCCGGCTCGCTAAATTGGTTACAGGTGGTTCAACTTCGATGCTGGAGCTGCGGGGCAGGGTATCGGCGGTAAAGGAGAGGTTTTCGGCAAGCGCAGCTCGTTTATCGGCACTATTTAAAATTTATCGACGAAAAAAACCTATTTATCTGCCAAACGACATTTGTCGACAAGCTACAATCCCCATACTTTCCATAATGATGTGGCTGCCTAGGAGGTGATACCTGTAAGTTCCATATCCTGCGGGGAGAAAACCATCTCTTTCGCAGAAACAAAAAAACCGATCAGCACTTCAGTCTGATCGGCATTTTTTTAAACCCAGCCTCTGAATCTAGAAGCTTCCGCCATTTTGCGCGCTCCTACCATGTAGGCTGCCAAGCGCATGTTGACCCGGCGGTTCATCGACGTTTCATAAACGTTATTGAACGCCTGGACAAGTTTGGTGTGAAGTTTTTCATTTACTTCTTCTTCTGTCCAGTAATACCCCTGATTATTCTGCACCCACTCGAAATAGGAAACTGTTACTCCTCCGGCACTTGCCAATACATCAGGTACAAGGAGGATATCCCTGTCTGAAAGAATTCTTGTGGCTTCTAGTGTTGTCGGTCCATTTGCTGCTTCCACTACAATGGATGCTTTAATTTTATGGGCATTGTTCTCAGTGATTTGATTGGAAATAGCCGCAGGCACCAAAATGTCACAGTCCAATTCCAATAATTCTTGATTAGAGATTGTGTTTTCAAATAATGTTGTGACAGTTCCAAAGCTGTCGCGGCGATCTAACAGATAATCGATATCCAAGCCTTTAGGATCATGAAGTGCTCCATGCGCGTCAGATATCGCTATCACTTTGGCGCCTGCATCATGCATGAATTTTGCCAGAAAGCTTCCGGCATTCCCAAAGCCCTGCACAACCACTCTGGCACCTTTGATATCGATACCTTTTTTCTTGGCAGCTTCCTCGATGCAAATCGTCACACCTTGAGCTGTTGCTTTTTCACGCCCTTGCGATCCGCCCAAGACTAACGGCTTTCCTGTGATGAAGCCAGGAGAATCATTTTCACGCAGGCGGCTGTATTCATCCATCATCCATGCCATGATCTGTGAGTTCGTATATACGTCAGGAGCAGGGATATCTTTCGTCGGTCCGACAATCTGGCTGATTGCACGGACGTAGCCCCGGCTCAGCTTCTCAAGTTCGGTGAATGACATCGTTCTCGGATCACAGATGATACCGCCTTTTCCCCCGCCATACGGCAGATCGACAATTCCGCATTTCAGGCTCATCCACATTGATAACGCTTTTACTTCCTCTTCATCCACTTCAGGATGGAAGCGGACGCCCCCTTTAGTAGGGCCGACAGCATCATTGTGTTGAGCTCTGTAACCTGTAAAAACTTTTATGCTTCCATCATCCATACGTATAGGCATACGCACAGTCAGCATGCGAATCGGCTCTTTCAAAAGCTCAAACATTTCTTCATTGTATCCAAGCTTACCAAGAGCATCCTTGATTACGTGTTGAGTAGATGTAAACAGATTCAGGTTTTCTCCCATTGAAAAATTCGCCTCTTTATTGTGTAATCTAAATCGGTGTTATTGTAACATAGAATCTGAAAATTTCTTCCTCAGTTTAGGTTGTTTTTAAAAAATTATCTGTTATTTAGAAAGAACTTTTTGGATTCGTTCTATCGCCCAATCAAGGTCTTCCTGGCTGATGATTAATGGAGGCGCAAACCTGATGACCGTTTCGTGAGTTTCTTTGCACAACAGGCCTTCACCTTTTAACTGTTCACAATAGCTCCGAGCTGGTTCAGTCAGCTCAACTCCGATGAATAATCCTCTGCCGCGAACCTCTTTGATTACAGGGTTGTCGATTTCTCTCAGTTTGTTCATGAAGTATTCACCCAGCTCAAGGGAACGCTCGGAAAGTTTTTCATCTTCCAGTACTTCCAGTGAAGCAACCGATACCGCACATGCCATCGGATTTCCACCAAATGTCGAACCGTGGGAACCTGGATTGAATACACCTAGGACCTCGTTGTCAGCCACAACACATGAGATTGGGAAAACGCCGCCGCCAAGAGCTTTACCAAGAATATACATATCAGGTTCAACATCTTCCCATTCACAGGCAAACATTTTACCAGTACGTGAGAGCCCTGCCTGAATTTCATCAGCAATGAACAAAACATTGTTTTCTTTACACAGCTCATATGCTGCCTTTAAGAATCCTTCAGGAGGGATGACGATTCCCGCTTCTCCCTGAATCGGTTCAATCAGGAATGCAGCCGTGTTTGGGGTAATAGCTTCTTTCAAAGCATCGATGTCTCCGTAAGGCACCAGATTGATTCCTGGCAGCATCGGCCCGAAGCCTCTTTTGTATTCTTCTTCAGAAGAAAGGGAAACAGCAGACATTGTACGGCCGTGGAAGTTTCCTTCACAAGCAATGATTTCAGCTTGATTTTCAGCAACGCCTTTCTTATCATATGCCCAGCGGCGAGCGGTTTTGATTGCTGTCTCAACAGCTTCTGCACCTGTGTTCATTGGAAGAGCCATGTCTTTATTTGTCAGTTTGCAGATTTTTTCATACCAAGGTCCAAGCTGGTCATTATGGAATGCGCGTGAAGTCAACGTCACACGGTCCGCTTGATCTTTAAGCGCCTGGATGATCTTCGGATGACGGTGCCCTTGGTTTACGGCAGAATACGCGCTAAGCATATCCATGTATTTGTTGCCTTCAGGATCCTTCACCCATACACCTTCAGCTTCAGAGATAACGATTGGAAGCGGATGATAGTTATTTGCACCATATTCTTGTGTTTGTTCAATAATAGATTGTGAATTTCTAGACATTCGAATTCCTCCTGATCAAATAATTTAGTAAGTATGACTTCAGTAAAAATATGTCTATTTATAAGGCTCTTTTCGTAAACTTTGTTGCTCTTTATTAATACTTAGAAAAATATCGCTGCTCTCTCTGTTGAGCGAAAAAGATTTAGTATATAGGGAATAATCCGGCTCTTGGGATTTTCCCGAAAGCAACAATCTTTAAGAAAGTAGCCATTTATAATCAATGGAGCCTCCGGTTGAAGGCTCCATTATATTGTGAATCTTATAGCATTTCTGATGTTGTTTTTGCTTGCATATGAAGAAGCAAGTAATCCGGTCCGCCTGCTTTAGAGTCAGTACCTGACATGTTGAATCCGCCAAATGGCTGATATCCAACAATTGCTCCAGTACAGCCGCGGTTGAAGTAAAGATTACCCACATGGAAATCTTCACGGGCTTGCTCGATATGTGCGCGGTTATTGGTAATCACGGCACCAGTCAAACCGTAGTCTGTGTTGTTTGCAACTTCAATTGCATGATTGAAGTCTTTTGCTTTAGAGAATGCCACAACAGGTCCGAAGATTTCTTCTTTCATGATGCGCGCTTCAGGATCAACATGGGCAAAGATTGTTGGCTTGATGAAGTAACCTTTAGAGTCGTCTCCTTCTCCGCCAATCATTAATTCGCCTTCTTCCTTACCAATTTCAATGTAACTCATGATCTTATCGAACGCAGCCTGGTCATTAACAGGTCCCATGAATGTTTCTCGGTCTGTTGTATCACCGACACTCAATTCTTTCGTCAGTTCTACAGCACGCTCTAGAACTTGATCATATACATCCTCAACAATGATTGCACGGGAACATGCAGAACATTTTTGTCCTGAGAATCCGAAAGCAGATGCAACGATAGATTTTGCTGCCAATTCAAGATCTGCTTCTTTATCAACAACAATGGTATCTTTACCGCCCATTTCAGCGATAACACGTTTCAGCCAGATTTGGCCAGGGTGCACTTTAGAAGCACGCTCATAAATACGTGTACCTACATCGCGAGAGCCTGTGAATGATACGAAGCGTGTTTTCGGATGGTCGACGATATGATCTCCCATTTCAGACCCGCTGCCAGGAATGAAGTTGATAACTCCCTTAGGAAGTCCTGCTTCTTCTAGAACTTCGATGAATTTTGCAGCAACGACTGGTGTAGTTGAAGCCGGCTTCAGAAGAACTGTGTTACCGGACACGATAGCAGCAACCGCTGTACCAGCCATGATTGCAAATGCGAAGTTCCAAGGGGAAATGACTACACCTACTCCCAATGGAATGTAGTTGAATTGATTGTACTCGCCAGGACGGCTTTCTACTTTAAAGCCTTCTGCAATTCGCAGCATTTGGCGGCCGTAATATTCCATGAAGTCAATCGCTTCAGCTGTATCTGCATCAGCTTCATTCCAAGGCTTACCAGCTTCTCTCACAAGAATAGCTGAGAACTCATGCTTGCGGCGGCGTACAATCGCAGCAGCTTTGAACAGGATGTCTGCACGGGTTTCCGGCTTCACTTTTCTCCAAGTATCGAATGTTGCATAAGCTTCGTTCATCGCTTTTTCAGCCAATTCACGGCTTGCTTTAGAAACGCGGCCTACAACTTGTTCTTTGTTCGCCGGGTTCACAGAAACGATCTTATCTTCTGTCGTGATCTTTTCACCGCCGATTGTTAACGGATAATCCTGACCTAAATAGCTGTCCACCAACTTAAGGCCCTCTTTAAAAGCTTGCTGATTTTCTTCTTTCGAAAAGTCTGTGAATGGTTCATGTTTGTACGGAATCAATTACATTTCCCCCTTTATTTAGAATAAAAATTAGTATATTCGCTATAATGCAGAGTTTAAAGAGCAAAAAATATTTGCAATCAGAAAACCCTTACATATATAATAATGCAAAAGATAGTTGCGTTTTTCAAGCTTTTTGCTTAATTTTTTTTCAATTCTTTAAAAAGTGCTCGACTTCATGTGTATGAAGCCTGATTCCACTTCATTCATGTAAAGCTTCAACGCTTGCTGAAAAACTATCTTGCACACTACACTATTACACTGTGAAGCGGCCTTTCAAACTTATAAACCTGATTCTTTGAAATATTTCTGAATTTTCCCAGCGACAGTAGACAAAAAGGAGAGAAACCATATGCTTATGAACGGGATGCAGGAGGTAATATATCTCTATGAAAAAGTGTTGGACTCTATAGATGCAGGCGTTCATGTTATTAACTCCGAAGGAAAAACAATTATATATAATAAAAAAATGATGGCTATTGAAGGAATGGCTGTTGAGGATGTACTGGATAAAAATCTTCTCGAAGTCTTTCAATTCAATTACGGCGAGGAAAGCACCCTTCTGAATGTGCTCCGTACCGGAAATCCTGCGCTGAATGTCAAGCAGACTTATTTTAATGTCAAAGGCAGCGAGATCACAACCATAAATAACACGTATCCGGTTTTTCATGAAGGCGGGCTTGTCGGGGCAATGGAAATTGCTCGGGATATTACCAAGCTGGAAAGACTCATCCGCGAGAACCGCACCAAAAAAGAAGATAACGCCTACACATTTGATCATATTATCGGTGAAGATCCCGGTTTCAAAGAAGTGGTGGAAAACAGCCGGCGTGCTTCAGACTCCTCTTCACCTGTTTTGATTGCTGGTGAGACGGGAACAGGAAAGGAACTTTTTGCCCAGAGTATCCATAACGGCAGTCCGCGGCATAAGGAGCCCTTAATCATTCAAAATTGTTCAGCTCTTCCCGATTCTGTTATGGAGGAACTGTTATTTGGAGTTGAAAAGGATTCCGGAGAGACAATTGAGAGCGAAGGGTTATTCGAACAGGCTGCGAATGGCACATTGATTCTTGATGAAATCAATACTTTAAGCCTCACTCTGCAAACCAAGCTGTTAAGAGCATTGAAAGAGAAAAAGGTCCGCCGGCTTGGATCCGATACGGACAGGGAGATTCAATGCAGATTGGTATGTACGATTAATGAAGATCCCATCGATGCGATTTCAGAAGGCAGACTTCGGAAAGAACTTTATTATCAGCTTAGTGTCTTATCCATCTTCATCCCGCCTTTGCGAGAAAGGATAACGGATTTGGAACCTTTAATTCAGTTTTTCATCGAAAAGTATAATGGACTTTTCGGCATGAAGATAAAAGGTTTGGAAGAGTCTGTGAGGCAAAGATTCAAAAACTATGACTGGCCGGGTAATGTACGCGAGCTGGAACATGTCATTGAAGGCGCCTTTAATTTAATAGGAACCGAAGACAGAATAGGCCATAACCAGCTGCCGGTCCACTTCAGGCAGCGGACACAGCTTTCAAGTGAGAAGGAATTGGATAATAACGCTGAAGATTTTCTATTTGACGGCGATAAAGATATTAAACCGCTGGAAGACTACATGGCTGAGGCAGAAATCTATTATATACAGAAGGCTCTTTTACATCATGACTTTAATATCACCAAAACCGCAAGAGCTCTTGGGATGAGCAGGCAGAACCTGCAGTACCGTATTAAAAAGTTCGAGATTGTACGTCCTGACTAGACGAGCATAAATAAAGCAGCCGGCCCATTGAGGCCGGCTGCTTTATTGGTTGTTGTGAATTTATTATTAATTTTTAAGACAGGATTAGATTTTACAGAATACAGGATGACTTTTTCTTAATAGTCATCTCAGCAAGAGCTCTATTCCTTATTATCGTCGTCTTCCTTCAACTCTTCCATTGCTTGGTGCGTCTGTGGAAATCCATTCGCCGACCATTCAGCACGGTAAGCGTGGTCCAGCTCTGTCAGACCTTTTTCCTCATCCGCTTTGTCCGCATCAGGACTTTCCCTCTGATCAATCTTCTTGCTGTTTCTCATATCAGTATCCTCGATAACTTCAGCTTCATCTCTTTTTTTCTTCTTGACAGCTGCCGTAGCCACTGCTGCTCCGCCGGCTGAAACCAGAGATCCTACAATTAAACCTTTCGTCAAATTCTTCACGATATCCCTCCATCTCATTTTTTGTCTCTACTTCTCTATACCTTTTTTCAGTTTCATAAAAACTCTGTTTTCAGAAACCAATAGTAAGCAGGTGATTTAGGTGCATGTTATTCACTACTCACTAAACTGTGCTATAGGGGCAATTAAAAGTATGGTACATGATGGAGGAAGGCGTTTCTTTCAAAGGCACCAGGCATTCAAAAAGGTGTTCTGGTGTCTCTCAGAATGTGGCGAGGGACACCAGACATGTAAAATCCGACCTCTGGTGTCTCTCTAAAAGCGGGCGAGGGACACTTAATTCCAAAAAGCTCCCTCTAGTGTCCTTCAACATGACGACGAGGGACACTAAATCCCAAAATGCTCCCTCTAGTGTCCCTCAACATGACGACGAGGGACACTAAATCCCCAAAAAGCACCTTCTAGTGTCCTTCAACATGACGACGAGGGACACTAAATCCCAAAATGCTCCCTCTAGTGTCCATCAACATGACGACGAGAGACACTAAATCCCAAAAAGCTTCCTCTATTGTCCATCAACATGACGACAAGGGACACCAGACAAAAAAAGCAGACCTCTAGAGGATATACAACAAGTTAAGACTAAAAGTTCCCACCGCAAGGTCCAAGAAAAGACCTGAACTCTGACCAGCACAACCCTGGTTCAATCATCTGAAAACATAAAAAAAGAACCAGCTGCAAAAGCCGGTTCTGATTTGGTAATTATTTCTTGATTAGATCTTGACGTTCAGACTGCTCGATCCACTCTTCAAGCTTGTCTTTAAGAGTGTTGAAGCCAGTTGGAGCAGCTTCCATTGCCGGAGCAGGTTTCACGCTTCCTTGACGACGCTTAGGCTTTTTAGCAGCTGCTGCAGCTTTAGGCTCTTCTGCAGGAGGCTCTTCCGTAGCGCGGATAGAAAGGCTGATTTTTCCTTTAGACTCATCAACAGACAAGACTTTTACATTTACTTCATCTCCAACACTAAGATGCTCATTTACATCTTTAACAAAGCCGTGTGTAATTTCGGAAATATGAACAAGTCCTTGTGTATTTTCATCAAGAGCAACGAACGCACCGTATGGCTGAATGCCTGTTACTTTACCTGTTACAACGTTTCCTGTTTCGTATTTTGTACTCATGGGAACAACTCCTAATTATATATAAATTTTCTCCTTTTTACGCAATTATAAATTATATCACAGTTGACAGGCTTACGCAAAGTTATCTATTTCTTATTAGGTAGTTTTCCCGTTTTAAAAATGATAAAACATGCATATTGGCGGAATTTCAATCATCGATGTTAAATTTAAAGTTTGGACTTCCGCTCCCGGCACGACTCGCTTAAATTATATAAGGGGGAGCAGGAAAGATAGCATTTTAACAAAACAGACACTTCGGAAGGAGATTCCGGTCGAAGTGTCTCTGAGAATGCCTATGAGAGACACTTCGTAAGGAATTCCCAGTCGAAGTGTCTCTGAGAATGCCTATGAAAGACACTTGAGAAGGAATTCCCAGTCGAAGTGTCTCTGAGAATGCCAATGAGAGACGCTTCGGAAGGAATTCCCGGTCGAAGTGTCTCTGAGGAAACCTATGAGAGACACTTGGGAAGGAATTTCCGATCGAAGTGTCTCTGAGGAAACCTATGAGAGACACTTGGGAAGGAATTCCCGGTCGAAGTGTCTCTGAAGAAACCTATGAGAGACACTTGAGGAGGAATTCCCGGTCGAAGTGTCTCTGAGGAAACCTATGAGAGACACTTCGGAAGGAACCCCCGGTCGAAGTGTCTCTGAGAATGCCTATGAGAGACACTTCGGAAGGAATTCCCGGTCGAAGTGTCTCTGAGAAAGCCTATGAGAGACACTTGGGAAGGAACCCCATCGAGAAATTATATCTGATTATTAAAAATCGTCTATACACTGAGTGAAAATCATAGTAACATGGTGAAATCATCTTGAGGAAGGAGAGAATAACTTTGAAAAAAAGTGAACAATGGTCATCTAAAATAGGTTTCATTCTTGCGGCAGCCGGTTCTGCCATCGGGCTTGGTGCGATCTGGAAATTCCCTTATATGGCAGGCACCAATGGAGGCGGGGTATTTTTCTTGCTCTTTATTCTATTTACTATCCTCATCGGAACCCCAATCCTGCTGGCTGAGTTCGTCATAGGCAGACGAGGCGGAGGAAATGCGGTTACTTCTTACCGTGCTCTTGCCCCTGCTTCTCTTTGGCCTCTGGTCGGCTACTTTGGTACATTTATCTCCTTAATTATTTTATCATTTTACAGTGTTGTGGGAGGATGGATTCTTTCTTATCTCATGAGAAGCCTTTCAGGAGGACTGACGGGAATGTCCTAGGAAGGTTACGGAGCTTTATTTGAGAGCATTATCAGCAAACCATGGGAAGTTCTTTTGGCTCAGCTGATTTTCATGGTGTTAACAGTCCTAGTGGTTAAAGGAGGAATAAAATCCGGAATCGAGCGAGCCAGCAAATTCATGATGCCAGCTCTGTTCATTCTTTTCCTTATACTGGTTGTACGTTCACTAACACTGGACGGAGCAATGGAAGGCGTCCGATATTTATTACAGCCCGATTGGAGCTATTTAACAGCGGAGACAGCATTGCTTGCGCTTGGACAAGCTTTTTTCGCCCTAAGTGTCGGGATATCGGTTATGGTCACCTACTCTTCCTATCTGCCGAGAAGTGAAAACATGCCGAATTCCGCTTTCAGTGTTGCCGGATTGAATATCCTTATCTCGTTATTAGCTGGTCTCGTTATCTTTCCTTCTGTATTTGCCTTGGGATTTCAGCCTGATGTTGGACCGGGCCTTGTTTTCGTGGTTATTCCAGCGGTCTTTAACGAAATTGCTTTCGGCGGCCTGTTTCTGACCATCTTTCTTGTACTTTTGTTGTTCGCGACTCTAACATCCGCTTTTTCCATCCTGGAAATTATTGTAGCTGTCCTGGAAGGAGGAAACCCCCGAAAACGCGGAAGTTCTGCTTGGTTTGCAGGCGCACTGGTGTTTGTTGTTGGGATACCAAGTGCTTTGTCATTCGGAGTCCTGACCGACTTTCAAATTATCGGTAAACCATTTTTTGACTTTGCCGACTTTATCGCCAGTAACATCGGACTGCCAGTCGGTGCCTTGCTCATCAGTATCTTTACAGGGTATGTTCTAAAGAAATCTCATGTAAAAGAAGAACTTCAGAGAGGATCCGGCATGTCGGACGGCCTGTTTGAAACACTCTACTTCCTGATTCGCTTCGCCGTTCCAATTGCCATCATTGCTGTGTTCCTTAACTCAATGAATATTCTTTAATCCTTTAAAGCGCGAAAAGGGACAGTCCCTTTTCGCGCTTTAAAGTAAAGAAGTCAATTTCTCACATTTTGTTCAAGGATACTTTGACTGATTATGCCGCTAACATGGTAATATAATAGTATCAAGGTTAATTTGATGGAGGGATCTATATGTCTCATTTTGGTCAAAATTTAAAGTTATTGCGTGAAGAACGGAATATCAGCCAAGAAGAATTAGCCATGCGGGCGAGGCTCGGCAAGAAAACAATAGAAAAATATGAAAACGGCAATCAAATCCCTGATACCCAAACCATTCTTAAGCTATCCACCGTCCTTGACGTTCCGGCTTCTGAAATGATGGAGAGAGAGCTCTTAGAGAACCATCCACAAGGAATCGACCAGGAAATAGAACAGTTAATAAGCGAAATCGGTACAAAAAAAGCAAAACTTATCCTTCGAAAAGCAAAAGAATTCTCTGAAGATGACTTCTTGCGGGTAATGCAGATGCTTTATGAAATCAAATACAGCTCAACGACAGAATAATTTTTTACAAACAAAATGTATAATTTATATCAAAGGGGGCCATCCTTTTACTAAGCTTTCTAAGTATTCCCCCTTTTGTTTTTGTGGACGATATTTTATATATCGTCCTATTTTTTTTGACTTCTTTTAAAACTGCTTTTATCAATTTTGCATTCCAGAATTAATGTTCTTCCTCGAAAATCTGATGCATCTCCGCATATTTTCAATATTAACTCACAAGGATCACCTTCAGACTTGAGACACCGAGAAGGCTCTCTGCCCCACTTTCTGATGAACTCATAAATCTAATGACTACAAAGTGATTTCATGGTGTTTTTTTTATCATGCAGGGTAGAATACAAGTACGTATTCTAATCAGGAGTGAGAGTAAAATGAATGATATCACTTACAACGAAACAATTAATGGAGCAGAGATTTTCTATGAACATCACCGCCATCCGTCCTCCCGGAAAACCTTTGTACTGCTTCACGGCTTTCTATCCTCTACTTTCAGCTTCCGGCACCTGACTCCGCTGTTGAAAGAGCGTTACAACGTCATATCCGTGGATCTGCCGCCTTTTGGACAAAGCGGCAAGAAAACTGATTTCATTTATTCATACGAAAACCTCGCCAAGACCGTCGTCCTGCTTATGGAAAAGCTTCAAATAGACAAAATCCATCTTATCGGCCATTCAATGGGAGGACAGATCGCACTCAATGTTATGAAACAGAAGCCAAAGCTTGTGGAAAAAGGAATTCTGCTTTGCAGCTCAGGTTATCTCAAAAAAATGAACTGGCCCGTCATGATGCTAAGCTATATTCCCTTTTTTCACCTGTATGTAAAACTGTGGCTTTCAAAATCGGGTGTGCGACAAAACCTGGAAAATGTCGTCCATGACAGCAAAATGATCAACGATGAAATGATGTACGGCTATCTAAAACCCTTTCTGGATGACGATATTTTTCGTGCCCTCACAAGGATGATCCGTCATCGTGAAGGCGATTTGAGTCAACAGGACTTGCAGAAGATCCAAACTCCATGCCTCCTCATATGGGGAAAACACGACAGGGTCGTCCCTCTCAGCACAGGAAAGAGACTGCATAAAGACCTGCAGAACTCTAAGTTGGTTGTTCTCGAAAATACAGGGCATCTTGTACCTGAAGAGCGACCGGATGATGTCTGTGATTACATCCGCTCTTTCACAGAACAGGAATACAAGGAACTTAGAGCAGAGAAAAAAAGCCAAAAACCGCTTTCAAATACCCTGCCTGTCACATGATGAATGTTTGAAAATAATCTTTGAAAACTTATGAGAACCGGGATTTAGCGACTACACGGACAAATCCAGCGTTCACTAACTCTAAGCAGCAGCGCTTTAACGAAATCAGCAAAAAAAGGATGTTCATCCGGGAAAACGCCAATATCCCTTGAAATGAACATCTTTTTTTATAAGACAACTACCTTCTCAGCGCATAGAGTTACTTCAACACCTGATCATATATATTTTAAGCAGAAGGTTTTTATCTATAGAGTGCATACTCTAACATATAATCTATAAACACTGTTTACCCTTCCAGGAAACGGCCCAATGCCTTTTTCCTTAATATTCAAAAGGATGTGAACACGATGCATAACTTTGATATTTCTCCTGACCGCAAAGGAACCTCGTCTGTAAAATGGGACTTAACCAAGACGGTCTTTGGCCGTGATGATGTACTTCCCATGTGGGTTGCTGATATGGATTTCCCGCCCCCGCCGGAAGTAATCTATTCACTCAATGACCGGGTGGAGCACGGAATATTCGGTTACACCTTTACCGGTGACTCCTTGGGAAAAGCGGTCAAAACTTGGATGAAAGAGCGCCATGAATGGGAGATCAAGGAAAGCTCGTTACTATACAGTTCTGGAATCGTCCCGGCCATTGCCACCATCATCAGAGCTTTTACAGAAAAAGGAGACAGCATCCTCATGCATTCTCCTGTGTACACCCCATTTTTCAGTCTTGTCGAAACTAATGGCCGCAAAGTGAAAAAAGTTCCTCTAGAAATTAAAGAGGGCCAATTCACAATGAACTTTCATGCTTTTGAAGAAACATTGAAACAAGGCGTGAAGATTTTCTTGCTTTGCAGTCCTCATAACCCGGGCGGACGAGTGTGGACAAGGGGCGAACTCACGAAGATGGCGGAACTGTGCAAAAAGTACAAAGTCCTTATTATCTCGGATGAAATTCACGCTGACCTTGTACATAAGCCAAACAAACACATACCGCTTGCCTCAATAAAAAAAGAATATGAAGACATCACCCTGACGCTGGCGGCCCCAAGTAAAACCTTTAATATTGCGGGACTGCAGGCATCTGCCATGATCATCCCTGACAGGGAACTTAGGGAAAAGGTTGCCGAAGAGCAGCAAAGGCAAGGGATTTTCACCCTCAACACTTTTGGCATTGTCGGTATGGAAGCGGCTTACCTGCATGGAGGAGCATGGCTGGACAGCCTGCTGTCTTATCTTTCCGGTAACATTAAAGAAGTAAAAACCTTTTTAGAAAAGGAACTTCCAGACCTATCTCTTATGGAACCGGAAGCGACTTATCTATTGTGGATTGATTTTCGGGAGATTGGAAAATCCGAAACTGAACTTCAGGATTCTCTACTGAATAAAGGAAAACTGGCCCTTGAACCAGGAAGTAAATTCGGTGAAGATGGTGAGGGATTTTTCAGAATGAATATCGCCTGTACAAGAGAAACACTGAGAGATGGGTTAGAGAGGTTAAAGAAGGCACTATCCTAAGCAAGCAAAGGGCATCACCCTTGCTTGCTTTCTTGATACGACCTCCTGCAGGACTATCGGGCGTCTTGTTCCAGCACCTAGCCCCTCAGGCAAATGCTACGAAGAGAAAAAAGGCGGTCATTCCTTTTATTCACTTCGGATATTTGACCCCGAGGGGCTGTGCGCTGAAGCTGGACGGAGATAACTTAGTTAAACTTTTCCAGAAGGATGAATTTTATAATCGGCGTGTTGATTGGAGTCTCCGAACACCAAGAGTATAATTCAGCGTATTCATTTAAAAAACAACAACGTTCTTTAACAGAGCCTATCAATAAAAAAACCGACAACCAATTGGTTATCAGCTTTTACTCTTTTTCTTTCTCACTTGTAATTTCTCCACAGGCAATCCTTTTTCCTGAATCACCAGCCGGCTGCGACATTCCGTCATCTTGTCCTTCATGAATGATGATGGATGTTCCTTCTTTTGTAAAAAGTGATGTCGGCCCTTTGGACAGTGTCACTAGCGGAGCCATGATTTTTCCTTTAAAAGAGCCATCATCCTCCACTATTAAATTAGGCAGGTCTCCAGCATGAGCTCCTTCCGGATGAAGAAGGCCATGCTCTTTATCCTCAGGGTTAAAATGATTTCCTGCTGATTCATAATCCGGCGGCTCACATTTTCCAATTTCATGAATATGGATGGCGTGGACCCCTGGCGGAAGACCGGCCAAATCCATATCCAACTCAACACCGGAAGACTGCTCCTGAATGGTAATTGTGCCTAATGAATCACCAACAGGATTCTTTATATCAACCTCTGTTTTCTTCGGGTTCTCCAGCGCACAGCCTTGCATCAACAAAACCGAGGCAAGCAGCCCTGTCACAATCCTTGCATGCATGTTATCTCCTCCAGCAACAAAATCGTCTATTCCATTGTTGCCTTTGCTGGAAAAAAATATTCTCATGCAGCAATTTTGGCGGTAAAAAGCCGTTTGCTGATTGGCATGCGCTTCTCTTTAACTATTTCAAACAAAATGAACTCCTGCAGCCTAATCTCTATTACTCGTCTTCTCCGCGAACCGGTGACTTTTCTTCATTGGAAATCAAATTTCATACACATCCTGCCTTAAAACCACCAGCTCTTGTCCGAAGTGCCACCGGCTTCATACACATCACGCACAAAAACAATCAACTCATGTCCGAAGTGTCACCGTCTTCATACACATCACGCACAAAAACAACCAACTTATGTCCGAAGTGTCACCGGCTTCATACACATCACGCACAAAAACCGCCAACTCATGTCCGAAGTGCCACCGGCTTCATACACATCACGCACAAAAACAACCAGCCCATGTCCGAAGTGCCACCGGCTTCATACACATCACGCACAAAAACAACCAACTTATGTCCGAAGTGTCACCGGCTTCATACACATCACGCACAAAAACAACCAACTCTTGTCCGAAGTGCCACCGGCTTCATACACATCACGCCCAAAAACAACCAACTCTTGTCCGAAGTGCCACCGGCTTCATACACATCACGCACAAAAACCACCAGCTCATGTCCAAAGTTACCACGGCTTCATACACATCTGGCACAAAAACCGCCAGCTCATGTCCGAAGTGCCACCGGCTTCATACACATCTGGCACAAAAACCGCCAACTCATGTCCGAAGTGCCACCGGCTTCATACACATCTGGCACATAAACAACCAACTCATGTCCGAAGTGCCACCGGCTTCATACACATCCTGCACAAAAATCACCAGCTCATGTCCAAAGTTACCACGGCTTCATACACATCCTGCATAAAACCGCCCACTCAAGTCCGAAGTTCCCGACGCCAGGCTTCACTTACATTTCTCAACTCAAAAACCACAAACTCATAGAAAAACTCAACTTCTGCGATCTTCCTCTGCGGCCTTTCTCGCTTCTTCTTCAGCTCTTTTGGTTTTCTCTTCTTCTCTTTTCGAAATTCTCATGACCCAGCGGAATGTCAGGACCGCTGCAGTTCCAAATAAAAGCAGCCAGAATGCAGCTGGGATATATTCTGTTTTGTCTTCCGGAAAATATAGAAACAGATTTAAGATAAATGCTTGAAGCATAATAATCTCCTTTCAAACTTACAAACTGTAGTCATTATATCAATTCCTATGGTCTAAAACCATGTCGAAAATCAAACAAAAGACAGCTGCACAGGATGGCTCAGCTGTCTTTTGTGTTATTATTCTTTGACGATCTCGATTTTTTCAATGACGACATCATCCACCGGCTTATCAGCAGCGCCTTTTTCAACAGCGGCAATCTCATCAACTACATCCATTCCTTCTATTACTTGTCCGAAAACAGTGTGCTTGTTATCAAGATGAGGTGTTCCGCCGCGTTCCATATACGTTTCAATCGCTTTTTTACCGAACCCGGCTTTCACCATCTGCTGTTCCAAAGAAGGATCAATACTGGAATTCTGCACGATGAAAAACTGGCTGCCATTCGTACCTGGTCCTGCATTTGCCATAGAAAGCGCACCGCGGATATTCAGCAGCTCTTTTGAAAATTCGTCTTCAAAAGGTTCGCCCCATATACTTTCTCCGCCTGTACCGGTACCTTGCGGGTCTCCTCCCTGAATCATGAAATCAGAGATGACCCTGTGAAAAATAACTCCCTCGTAGTACCCTTCCTTGCTGTGGGTCATGAAGTTCTCTACCGCTTTGGGTGCCTGTTCTGGAAATAATTTAATGGTGATATCCCCCATATTGGTGACCATTTTTACAGCTTTTTCATTTTCCTGGATTTCATCCGTCAGTTGTGGATAGTCGACATCGCTGTCATCTGCCGCTTCGCCAGTTTCCTGTTCAGTTCCTTCTGACTGGTTTCCACCCGCATTTCCACTCTGGTTCTGTTCCTCTTCATTCGAAGTCCCGCACGCAGATAACATAAATAACAGTAAAGCTGCCGCTGCAATTGCTATGTACTTTTTCATAATTATTCCTCCATCTTATTAAAATAGGTTTGTATGTATAATAGATGATAGTCCCTTTAAATGGCAACACTCTTTATTATGAATTAGAATGAAGGTAATTGCTATATGAAATTAAGGCTGTTTTCTTAAATATTGTATTTCTTTATTGAGCAGTTGATTTCCGCTTCAGACGCATAACGACCCAGTCAAATTTAAGGAGGATGACTTATGTCCAATTTCAAGTACGGAGACATCGTAACAGCTATCTATAAAACAGGTAAATACATAGGCGAAGTAACAGACTCAAGGCCGGGTGTGTATGTAGTGAAGGTTCTGGCCGTTTTAAAACACCCTCGTCAGGGAGATCTGCATAATCCCCAAGAAGTAGACGTCCCGCTTTTTCACGAACGAAAAGCTTTGGCTTTCAGAGAACGAGCTAATATTCCAGAGAAAATGGTAAAGCCTTATGAAGGGGATGTTCCAGACTACAATGAGTCTCTCTCCAGCACATTCAATGAATTGAAAGAACAGCTGAAATCAGAGGACTCTGCCTTTGCCTCTAAAAGCCTGGAAACGCTTGAGAGCATAAAAAGAGAATATGAATTGATGTACTCTGTAAAGCTTTAGGACAAACTAAAACCCAAATCAGTTTTTGATTTGGGTTTTTTCAAGCCATCTGGTTAAAAAGCTTGGACAAGTCTACACGGTCGCCAATTGTGGTGGGTTCCGCTTTATCCAGATACTTCTTATCCTTTTCTACTAATTTATAAATATGGTAAGTCGTCAAGGCATCATCGAGTGCTTTGTGGTGTTTGCCTACACCTTCCCGCCCATATTCCTGGACTGCTTTCCATAGGCCGGTCTGGTTCTGGTCACCGAAAAACCGTTTGTATTCCATGGATAAATCAATGAATTCGCCTGTAAAAGGAAAGCTGACGCCCGCCTTGCTGCAGTTATTACGCAGCACTTTCATATCCATATTTCCCCAAGTAATGATCTTGTTCTTTCCTCTCCGATTCAGTTCGCTCAGATACTGAATCAGTGAATAAAACGGAATGCCGTCATCCACATCTTTTTGGGAGATCGATAGAAACTGCTTGCAGCGTTTTGTTAATACTGGAAACGCAGTAGGCTTCACATACGAAGAGAACTTATCTGTAACTTTTCCATTTTGCACGGCCACTAGACCCGTCTCGATGATTTCAGGAAAAAAGCCCCTCGGGTTCTGGTGCCTCTCCGGCATCGAAAATTCAAAATCAATGATGATCAATTGACTGCCTTTCAACTGATTTCCCTCCCGACATTCGGTTATCCTTTTTTAAAGGCTCTGTTAGTCAATGGTGTTGTTATTTAGAAACTGTTTTTGTAAGAGTTTGGCTGTTGAAATGTAATGGATTGCAGCGAAGGGCGCACGACTCCGCGGGGCGGGCGGTGAGCCTCCTCGGCTTCGCCTGCGGGGTCTCACCTGTCCCGCTAGTCCCGCAGGAGGTCGTGCACCTTACGCTCCAATCCCCCTGCGTAAAAGAGGGAGTTCTCTCAAGGCGGACTACTTCACTACAATCAACGCTACCTAAAGGGTTCAAAAACTACAATCTCTTAGAAAACAGCCTTTTGAATAGAGCCTTAAAATAAGAAGAACTACCTGTAAAAATTCCTGTGTACCTTTATTCTATTTATTATATCATGATTACACCAAAAATTATGACAATTTCAAAATTTTTAGATAAAAAGGAAGCAAGGTTTATTCTTGAGGCCTCCGGGTACCATTAGTGACAGTCACCACCCGGTTTATGTCGAATTCTCTGCTAAATGGTTGAATAGACATAGACAGCTTGATATTTTATACTATTAATATTTAGTAAACCGAAATATATTGTAATAAGACTAACTAAAGAAGGTGTTATTTATTTCGATAGAACAAAGAAACTTAACGATCATGTGGTTTGCCAATTTCCTTGTTGCCGCCAGTGCCACCATGGTCCTTCCGTTTCTCTCTCTGTATCTTGAAACTTTCGGAAACTATGATGATGCATTTGTCCAGAGGTGGTCGGGCTATGTATTCGGCATCACTTTTCTCATAGCCTTTTTCATTTCTCCAATATGGGGACGGGTTGGGGACAAGTATGGTTTCAAGCCTATTCTGCTGATAACCGGCTACGGCATATCACTGTCCATTTTTTTGATGGGCTTCGTCGACTCTGTTGCAGGTTTATTTCTGCTTCGTATGGCAATGGGCGCAGTTACAGGCTTCATCCCTACTTCACTTGCCCTCATCTCTTCTCAGACTCCTAAGGAAATTGCCGGTAAGACTCTTGGAACCCTCCAAATGGGGACGGTGTCAGGAGGACTGTTTGGACCAGTTCTTGGTGGAATCATGGCTGATTCTTTCGGTTTTTCCTACACTTTCATTATTACGTCCATTGCAATAGCCCTTGCCGCAACAGGGGTTCTGGTCGGAATTAAGGAAGTCGATAAAACTACTAGTAAGACAAAGAAGACTCGTTATTCGAGCAAACAGGTTTTTCAACATATCGTGAAACATAAACTTTTATTTACTGTGATGATCATATCTTTCATCATCCAGGTGGCGAATTTCAGTGTCCAGCCGCTTTTAGCCCTCTATGTGGATGAACTGACCTCCACCACCAATATTGCTTTCCTTGCAGGGCTTGCATTCTCCGCCACTGGAGTAGGAAATCTGCTGGCTACAAGAAAATGGGGGAAACTTGGTGATGAAATTGGATATGAAAAGGTTCTGTCCATTCTACTGGTCCTCGCCTGTGTTTTCATTATTCCACAGGCATTGGCTCAACAACTATGGCAGCTCGTTCTCTTTCGATTTTTATTCGGAATCGCAATAGGCGGGATGATACCATGTGTCACAGCTTATATCAGGCAGGAAGCACCGCTGTCCATGCAAGGTGAAGTGCTTGGTTACAACCAGAGTTTTCGATTCCTGGGCAATGTAGCCGGGCCTGTATTAGGAGGGATTTTATCAGGATTTGCAGGAATTTCCTCTATTTTCTATATTACGGGTGCTTTATTCTTGGCGGCTTTTGGATTATTATGGTGGAGTATGAGACATTCTGAAAGTCACGTAAATGAACAGTATTAGCCATAAATCACCTAACCCTAATATAGCAAGAGACGAGTTGAACCCATGAGAACCTTAGCCGGTTATATATTAGTATTTTTATTGTTTCCTTTTTTCTTATTCATCCTTTTTTCCACAGGAAAAGAGATTAATAAAGTTCAAGGCTTTCAGGGGGCCCTTGAGAATGCAGTAAGTGAAGACCAGTTTGAAATTACCAAAACCAGCCTGCTCAAGGATAAAGACGGCAG
Source organism: Bacillota bacterium (assembly GCA_051750065.1). Classification (GTDB taxonomy): domain Bacteria; phylum Bacillota; class Bacilli; order Bacillales; family Bacillaceae_B; genus Rossellomorea. Next base: position 156,387 of record JBNJJI010000008.1, on the reverse strand, counting down.
GATATTTTCTGAGATGAACAGACCATTCCGGCTGTATGCGGACGAGGAGGATATCCCTGACTTTGTTAAAGAGATTCTTGTCGCTTCCGAAGACCAGCATTTTTATGACCATGTCGGTTTTGATGCAGGAGCCATTATGCGGGCACTCGTTAAAAATCTCGTTTTTACACATATTCAGCAGGGCGGAAGTACGATCACCCAACAGCTGGCTCGTAACCTGTACCTCGGACAGGAAAAAACATACAACCGTAAGTTAACCGAATTATTTTATGCTCACGAAATTGAGAAATCACTGACCAAAGAGGAAATCATGGAACTGTACCTCAATATCATCTACTTCAGTAACGGAGTTTATGGAGTTGAAACAGCTTCACAGTATTATTTTCAGAAAAATCTTGGAGAACTCAACCAGGCAGAACTTGCTTTCATTACGGCAATTCCCAATAATCCTAATAAATATGACCCTGTCGACAATTTTGATCAAACAAAAATCAGGCAGGAACGGCTGCTGGATATTATGCAGCAAACAGGGAAGCTGACAGAAGAAGAAGCCTCCCAGCTGAAAAAAGTACCCATAACATTGAATGTTCGCGAAAAAGTCGATCTATACGGAGATTACGCTGTGTATGCTCAATCTGAATTGAGAGAGCTGGTAGCCCGGCAGGAAGGGTACCTAAAGAAGTTAGAGTCCGCCAAAAGTCCGGAACAGAAACAGAAGATCTACGAAGACTTCGATAAGCGAATGAGTGAAGTGATCAATTCAGGAATCATCATCAATACCTCACTCGACAAAGAAATGCAGAAAAGAAGCAAAACCGCTTTCCAAAACCACTTAAATTACAAAGGAATAGAAGGCGCCAGCATTACGGTTGATAACCAGTCGCGACGGATTATTGCTATGATTGGCGGCAAGGACTACCAAAAGTATAATTTTCATCATGCTTATCAAGCATATCGCCAACCCGGGTCTTCCATAAAGCCGCTTCTTGTATACGCACCATATATCGAAAAGACCCAGGCCTCGATTACCGAGCGGGTAAGTGCAGATAATTATTGTATTGAGAATTACTGTCCTATTAATTATGGCGGCAAACAACACGGTACCGTCACGATGAATACAGCTTTTTCACAGTCGTATAACACACCCGCCCTCCGTTTATTCGAAAAGGTAGGAATCGACAATGCATTTGCTTCCCTATCAAAGTTCAATTTTGAAAAAGTGGACAAACAGGATTATACCTATGCAGCTTCCATTGGCGGCTTCACACACGGAATGTCACCTTTAGAGATGACGAATGCATATACATCGTTTATTGATGGACAGTATCAGCCCGCACGTTCCATCACTAGTGTAACGGATTATAAAGGCAAGGTGCTTTATGAATGGAAAGAACCAAGAGAAACCGTTTGGTCTCCGCAAACAACTCAGAAAATAAGAACCATGCTATCCAACTCTTTAGCAAATGGAACTGGAAAATGGGCCAAGGTGAACACCCCTTATGCCGGAGTCAAAACAGGAACAACTAACCAGTACAATGATTACTGGGTTCTTGGACTGACCGACCGGTACACAACAGGAGTCTGGATTGGCTATCCGATTCCGCAGAACATGGAAAAAATTGAAAAAGACCGTCCAAGCCATTTTATTTGGAGAGACATTATGAAATAATTCTGACCAGAGTTTTAGTGCTCTGGTCTTTTTTTGTCGATAGCAAAATTCCAGCATTTCCAGAAAGGTTAGAGGATTTGAATCTGCTTCAGGTCCTCTACCCCATTTAATGTATGTGCCGGAATCACTTCAGGAACACCGACAACTTTGACATGAGTTGACAACGCTTTGCTTGCTAGAAAATATACAGGTACCTTTATTCATGATATTAATACCCCTGCAGCGGGACTCGACCTTTTACGTTTTAGATTTTGAAGACCGGCCAAACAGCCCCAAAGTGATAAAAAAACCTATCCCTGCAACAAATAGCATCCAGTTGGAAAGCGAGGAAGGGTAGGTATACCAACCAGCAATCAAGAAGGCTATAATCAAGAAAATATTAAAAAGAATACGCAGCCTTTTTCTTTTCCTCACTCTTCTCACCTCCAAAATCGAATGTATGAGGGCATATTCGCTCCTTCCGCCGAAACTGTCGCCTGAGCTGACACAGTTGCTGGATTCATTTTGACTTCCAAGAACAAAAGCCCAAGCTCGATGCGGATAACTTAGTTAAAGTGGTCCAAAAGGTTGGGTTTATAAATTACTATATAAAAAAAGGGGAGGAAACATCCCTCCTGTATGATCCCGCTTAGAAGGTTGAGATAAGCCAATAGCTATGAAAATAAGGATCAATGGAAGTAACATAAAAATAATAGTTGCTGACATTTTCATCACCACTTACTAAAAATATACGGTTTAACTACCAGGAAGTTTCAAAATATTCCCACCAAGTAAAAAGTACTCAAACGCATGTTTAGTACCATTATTTTATTGACATGATAATGGCCCGTAAACAGAGCTTACGGGCCATCGAAATTCCTCTATTCACAAGATAACGGCCCGCAAACGGAGTTTACGGACCATTGAGATTACCTCTATTCACAAGATAACGGGCCGTTCTAAAATTGATTAATTCAAGTTCACCTCTGAAATGACAGGCAGACTTGCCAACAGGCCGTTATACAACTTTAATAAAACCAAAAAGACGATTAAGAACAACGAAGACCAGGTTATCACCTGAAAGAAAATCACGCCGAATAAACCAGGTTTGGTCAGTAACGGGCTTATTTTATAAATGAAATAAACGAAATAGGCAATCGATGTTATCACAAAGATCGAAAGCAGTCCCAGGAAAGATTTAAGGCTTAAGATCGATAACAAGGATCCCACGAAATACACCATCGATCCCGAGCGAACCTTATGAAGGATCTCCCCCTCATCATCCTGTGAGAAAAACAAGAGAGACACTTCATTTATTGTTTCGGCAATCAGCTTCAAAGCTGCAAACACCATGAAACAAACAATCATCAGGAGAATGAGCAGGATGAATTTCAACTCAAGATCTGAAAGAAATTCCCTCATTCCTGGATAAATGCCAACTTTTTTGAAAAGATCCACAAACACATCAACGCCATAGACGGAAAACGTCAAACTGAACAATAATATAGAAAATAAAGGCAGATAGCCTGTTAGATATGTATTTCGCACGCAGTTCTCCCCTAAAATTAATTTACCGCATGTCCATCATAATCTTTTAAGGCAAAATTGAAAAGGGGAGGGAGCCGCTTATATTAAAAAGGGACAAGCAGCTCTTTATTCTGGCATACCTTCTACAGCTTATTATGAATTACTTTGCAAGCCTGATGTATTCTCTTGGTTTGAAAGGTTCACGAGTTGTTTCTTCCTGAAAATCTCCGACAGGTTCCACTTCAATAACATTTTCCGCATCGACGATTTCATCATTCAGGCTGGCCGGCTGCAGCAGGTTTTTGTTTGTCCACTGATTCTTTTTTTCCTCCTGCTCCTGAACATACCAGGCACCAATGAACAAGCTGGAAAAAATCATGGCCGAAACAGTTTTTTTCATTCGCATACTACATCACCACCTACGGATAGCATGCGCCAATTTGGGTCATACTATCCGCAGAAATGACTATTTATTTCAAAACAACTCATAATGAAAACGTTTAATATTTCCATGATAATTATTTTTTTGAAAAAAATTTACTAAGGTTTTTCTGCGTTTCTTCATATTTAATATCAAAAAGTAACCTTTTCACCTGTGCAGACTTTCATAAATGCACACCTCATTTTTTTACGTTATAATTTCATGTGAGGTTTATTAAGGACCAGACAGAAGCAGATAATTAATTATGAGGAAGATGGTAAGTGTTGAAGATAGATAAAAATTTTATAAGGGGGTTTTTCGGTGACATTATTACATTGGGCAATTCTATCACCTTTTTTGGCAGCTATCATTGTACCGTTTCTGTATAAAAAACTGCCTTCTATACATACTGGATGGTTTGTCCTCATACTTCCCGCAGTGCTTTTTCTTTATTTTTTCCAATTTATCAGAATAACCGCTGATGGAAATGCAATTAAGGAAACTGCAGAATGGATGCCTTCTTTCGGAATCAATTTCACTGCGTATGTAGATGGTTTAAGTTTACTTTTCGCACTATTGATTACGGGGATCGGCGCCCTGGTTGTTTTATATTCCATTTATTATTTGTCCAAGGAAAAAGAACAGCTTCACAACTTCTATGTTTATTTACTTCTATTTATGGGAGCAATGCTTGGGGTTGTACTGTCTGATAACCTGATCGTCCTTTATATGTTCTGGGAGTTCACTTCCATTTCATCTTTTCTGTTGATTGGTTATTGGTATCATCGAGAAAGGTCTCGCTACGGGGCACAAAAATCGATGCTTATCACCGTCTTTGGCGGCCTCTCCATGCTTGGAGGGTTTCTGCTTCTGTATTTAATGTCTGGAACTTTCAGTATACGCGAACTTGCTGGAATGGCAGATGTACTCATTACTGAACCTCTATTCCTAGCTGCCTTGATTCTTGTCCTTCTCGGCGCGTTTACAAAATCAGCACAATTTCCGTTTCATATCTGGCTGCCGGATGCCATGGAAGCTCCAACACCGGTTAGTGCTTATCTGCACTCCGCAACAATGGTGAAAGCAGGAATCTACCTGGTTGCACGGATGAGCCCCGTTTTCGCTGAATCCGGCGTTTGGCTGTGGCTTGTCGCGAGTTTCGGAATTTTCACCTTGTTCTGGGGATCTTTCAATGCTGTAAAACATACTGATCTAAAGGGAATCCTGGCTTATTCAACAGTCAGTCAGCTTGGATTAATTATGTCGCTGCTGGGAATCGGCGCTGCTGCCCTGCATTACGATTACCTTGATGATAATATCTATGCTGTTGCGACTATGGCAGCGGTCTTTCATTTGATTAATCACGCAACCTTCAAAGGCAGTTTGTTCATGGTTGTCGGTATCATTGACCACGAAACTGGCACAAGGGATATCCGTAAGCTTGGCGGACTAATGAACTTCATGCCGATTACATTCACAGTAGCTGTCATCGGAGCCTTTTCAATGGCAGGAATTCCTCCATTCAACGGCTTCCTTAGTAAAGAGATGTTCTTTACTGGTATGATCCGGGTTCTTGAAATGGATATTTTCAACCTTCAAACATGGGGCTTCATATTTCCTGTGCTGGCCTGGGTCGGAAGTGTATTCACGTTCATCTACAGTATGATCGTGGTATTCAAGCCGTTCACTGGAAAGCATCAGCCTGAAAAACTTGAGAAAACGGCTCATGAGGCACCGCTTGGCATGCTGATTTCACCGGTAATTCTCGCTTCTCTTGTGATTGTATTCGGATTCTTTCCGAACATCCTTACAGGAACGATAATAGATCCGGCTGTTTCAGCCATCACCAACTTGACTGTAGAGGAAACTGAAATCTACTTCTGGCATGGATTCACCATTGAATTATTCATGACCTTGGGTGTCTTCCTGTTCGGTGTTCTTCTTTACACTCAGCTTCCAAAGTGGATTGGCATTTACAATAAAATGCCTGAAAGATTAACGTTGAATTCCTTTTATGACAATGGGATCGTCAGTGGAGAACGCGGAGCACATAAATTGACCACTTCCTATATGACAGGCTATATCAGAAACTATCTTGTCTATATTTTCACTTTCATGATAGTCATTTTACTCGCGACAATAATTGTGAAAGATGCATTTGTCATTGATACAACAGATCTTGCATCAATCGGGATCTATGAAGTTCTGATTGCCCTCATCCTGGTTGTCAGCTCTTTAACAATCCTGTTTGCCAAATCACGCCTGACTTCCATTATCGCATTGGGAGCAGTAGGGTATTCTGTTGCTTTGTTCTTTGTCCTTTTCCGGGCACCGGATCTGGCGTTGACTCAGCTTGTTATAGAAACCGTTTCTGTTGCTCTATTTCTGCTCTGCTTCTATCATCTGCCGCAACTTAGCAGGCATGAAGAAAGGGTCAGCTTTAAACTTGGAAATGCCTTGGTTGCCATCGGAGTTGGTACGGTTACAACACTGATCACCATTTCTGCATACAGCACAAAGCTGTTCAGTTCGATTTCGGAATATCATATTGAGAATGTCTACGAGAAAGCTGCAGGAGGAAATATGGTTAACGTAATCCTCGTCGATTTCCGTGGCTTTGATACATTATTTGAAATCTGTGTTCTCGGTATCGCTGCACTCGGTATCTACGCGATGATCAAACTGAGGATGACAAGGAGGAAAGAAGGATGAAGACGAACGATGTAATCCTCCAAACAGTAACAACTATAGTGAGTTTTATCATTATCCTTTTTTCAATCCAGCTTTTCTTCGCCGGCCACTATACACCCGGAGGAGGTTTCATAGGCGGATTGATGACGACAGGCGCCCTGGTATTGCTGCTGCTTGCCTTTGATATTAAAACAGTGAATACCATCCTGCCTATTGATTATAAGATACTGACTGCAATTGGCTTGCTGCTTGGAGTCGGTACAGGTGCGGGGGCATTATTGTTTAATGTTCCGTTCCTGACTCACGCGTATGGCTATTTCGACCTTCCTCTGCTTGGGGAAACGGCTTTGCATACTGCTGTGATTTTTGATACAGGTGTTTATTTTGTTGTTATCGGAGTAACGATGACCATTATTCAAACGATTGGAGTGAGCGAATAATGGAAATTTTAATGGCCGTAGTTATTGGTATTGTCATCACTTGTGCAGTCTATTTAATACTTTCAAAGAGCCTGCTCCGTATCATTATCGGTACTGGCCTGCTCAGTCATGGAGCACATCTGCTGCTTCTTTCTATAAGCGGCTTGAAAGAGGGAGCACCTCCTATATTAAGCGAAAACGCCGCATCATACGCTGATCCTCTGCCACAGGCTTTAATACTGACGGCAATCGTTATTAGTTTCGGTGTCACTTCCTTTTTCCTTGTTGTAGCCTATCGTGCCTATCAGGAACTGGGGACTGATAACGTGGATCAAATGAGAGGAAACGAAGGAAATGATTAATTTACCAATATTGCCTATCTTAATCCCATTCATTACAGCCATTCTCCTTATGTTCATGGGGAAAAACATCACTCTGCAGAAGTGGGTAGCTGCTATTGCAACAGCAGGCACTATCCTTGCTTCCATCATTTTGGTGAATGTTGTCAGAAAGAACGGAATCCAGACGGTAGACCTTGGAAGCTGGGAAGCTCCTTACGGTATCACCATGGTCTCTGATATGCTGTCTGCCCTTCTTGTCACAACCACAAGTATCGTTACATTTTTTGTACTTCTCTATTCTTTCCGTTCTATTGGAAAAGACAGAGAAAGATTTTTCTATTATCCCATGGTCCTGTTCCTTCTGGTGGGTGTGAACGGTGCTTTCACAACAGGTGACATTTTTAACCTGTTCGTATTCTTTGAAGTCATGCTGATGTCTTCATATGTACTTCTCGTACTTGGAGGAACAAAGATTCAGCTGCGGGAATCCATCAAGTACATCCTGGTGAACATCATTTCGTCAGCTCTATTCGTCGTAATGGTTGCTTATCTGTACTCTGTGGTCGGCTCCTTGAATATGGCTGACATCTCTGTAAGAATCGCAGAGGTCGACCAACCTGGCATATTAACCGTCATCGCCATAATGTTCCTTGTGGTATTTGGTCTTAAAGGTGCCATTTTCCCACTGTACTTCTGGCTTCCTGGGTCCTATTATGCACCACCGACGCCGGTTCTTGCCTTGTTCGGTGCACTTCTGACCAAGGTCGGTGTCTATTCAATCATCAGAACCTATACCCTGTTTTTCTATCATGATACAGGCTATACACATAACATCCTTGCCTGGATGGCGATTCTGACTATCGTGGTCGGATGCATCGGTGCAATTGCCTACTGGGATGTTAAAAAGATCATCATTTACAACATTGTCATTGCTGTTGGTGTTATTCTCTTTGGTGTCTCGGTAATGTCCCCTGAATCTCTTGAAGGGTCCGTCTATTATCTGATTCATGACATGATCATCAAAGCTGCACTCTTTCTGCTGGTCGGTATCATGGTTGCGATAACCGGCACGACCAATCTCCGGAAGATGGGCGGATTGATAAAAGATTACCCGTGGCTTGGATGGACTTTCCTCATCGCCACGCTGACACTGGCAGGAATTCCGCCATTCAGCGGCTTCATTGGCAAGGTACTTCTGGTAAGAGGAAGCTTTGCAGGGGAAGCGTATTTCGGAGGCGCACTTATCCTTCTTTCCAGTCTCTTCGTCCTCTATTCTGTCATCAAGATCTTCCTGAATGGAATATGGGGCGTCCCTAAGGAATATCACGGAAAGAACAAGCATAATGCGTTCTACCTATGGGGCTCCACCGTCACTCTTGTCGTCATCGCTGTTGCATACGGGGTAGGCGCAGAAGCTGTCCGTCCGCTCATTTCTCAGGCGTCAGAAGCGCTTGCAGATCCGAGTATCTATATACAAGCAGTACTAAAGGAGTAATGTAGAATGGCCTTTCAAATACTATTGAATTTCTTTCTAGCTTTTCTGTGGATGTTTTTGCAAGTATCCTTTACTTCCACATCCTTTATCATCGGATATATTCTCGGGTTGATCGTTACGTTTGCATTCAGAAGGTTCTTTAGCTCTCGTTTTTACATGGAGCGTATAGTGGCAGTCATTAAACTGATTCTATTGTTCTTGAAAGAGCTGATTCTCTCTAACATAGAGGTGGTCAAGACGCTGCTTAAACCTAAACTGGATATTGAACCAGGTATCTTTGCCCTTCCCACAGAACTTAAACAGAATTGGGAAATCACATTACTTGCCAACTTGATCAGTTTAACTCCCGGAACTTTAGTTATGGATGTTTCTTATGATAATAAGATCCTTTATATCCATACTTTAGACATCCCTGATGTTGACAAAGCAGTCAACGACATTAAGAATACTTTTGAAAAAGCAATATTGGAGGTGAGCCGGTGATGCTGGACACTATCATTCAGATCTCACTTCTCATCGTAACCATTTCGATGATTGGACTTGTCTATCGAGTCGTCATCGGCCCAACAACACCGGACAGAGTCGTTGCACTTGATGCTCTCGGAATCAGCTTAATTGCCATCGTTGCCCTGACTTCCATGCTATTGCGTTCCAGTTCATTTCTTGAAGTCATTTTGCTGATTGGTATTCTGGCTTTCATAGGAACAGTCGCCTTCTCAAAATTCTTAGAGAAAGGGGCGATTATTGAGTATGACAGAGATCATTAGATTCTTAATTGGGTTCTTTCTAGTTGTTGGTTCGTTCCTTACCTTGGTTACAGCCTATGGATTGATACGCCTTCCGGATGTTTATACACGAAACCATGCGGCTTCTAAGAGCGCCACGCTTGGAGTAATGTGTATCTTGCTCGCCACCTTTCTCTTCTTCTTTCTCGAAGAAGGGCATTTCAACTCTAGGTTGATTTTGGGAATCATCTTTATTTTCATTACAGCACCGGTTGCCGGGCATTTGATTTCGAGGGCTGCCTATAACAGCGGCGTGCCTCTTTGGGATAAAAGTATACGAGATGACCTTAAAGGAAAGCAGAAATATGAAAAAAGAAATATGTAAAAAAAAACAAAAATCAAGCAGCATGGAAAGTGTTTCTCCTCTTTCCATCACTGCTTGATTTTTTTTCGTTGAGTTGATAGAGATCTTTTCTTTTAACTGGGGTAATTTGATGGCGGCACCTCTTCATACATGTCTGGCCTTTTAACTAGCTTCTCATGTTCGAAGGTTACGCTGCTTCGTACATATGTCTCCTTTTATCATCCCACTCATGTCCGAATGTACCACCTCTTCATACATGTCTGGCCTTCTTATCAACACCTCATGTCCAAAGACACCGCCTCTTCATACATATCTGGCCTTCTAATTAGCATCTCATGTTCGAAGGTTACACTGCTTCGTACATATGTCTCCTTTTATCATCCCACTCATGTCCGAATGTACCACCTCTTCATACATATCTGGACTTCTTACCAACACCTCATGTCCAAGGCCGGCACTTCTCCATACACATCCCGGCTTGAAGTCACAGTAGAAATCAACTAACCTTCCCCAAACATTGATGGAACCTATATAAGAAGGGCTGCAGAATCGGTGTCCCGATCCTGCAGCCCTTCTTAATCAATTATCATACAGCCGGTGGGATACTTCTCCATCCGAGTTGTGAATGACCAGTATGCCGTCATGGTCATTCACATAAGGTTTGGCTTTCTCAAGCAGATCTTCTTTCGTATCTTCAGTATAGATCGACTTGTCGCCGCCTTCCTTCTTCAATTCCCAGCCATCTCCTTTAGATTGGACATGGAATTTTTGTTTTTCCTCAGCATTTCCATCTACATATTTTTCAGCTCGATCTGTTGCAATGGCAATGGCTCTTCCATCATCATATCCTTCCCGAAGCAAGGCATTGCCTATTTCGATCGCCTTATTCCTGACATCCGAAGAAAGATTTTTCCAGGAAGCCGGATAATCGTTTTTTGACCAAGGCATGCAATCATCTCCTTTCAAGTGCGTGTTCAAAAAGGATGATAAAAAGAACTGGGAAGTTCGAGGCGGCGCAGCTTTGAGTACCGAAACGTATGCTATTAATACGTGAGGAACTAAAAAAGCAAGCCAGCGAAGAAATTCGAAGCGCCGTTTTTACCGGACTTTTTGAACTTCCTTTATAAAGTTTTTTATTTAAATTCCCCGTTCCGGAGAAAGTAAACATACCTTCATTACGTAAAAGCGGTGAAAGGGTCAATCCCCTTCACCGCTCTGCAGTGTTTATTTTTTTGGCACAACCGCCATTGTGCAGCGAGACACACATATCAGGCTTTCGTCTTCGTCAGTGATTCTAATATCCCACACCATCGTGCTTTTTCCCCGATGGATAACCGTTGCAGTTGCTGTCACGATACCATCTTTCTTTGCTCGTATGTGATTAGCGTTAATCTCCAAACCAAAACAGATTTCTTTTTCCAGATCAATTAGCTCTACTGCCCCTACACTTGCAACCGTCTCGGCCAAAGCAACCGAAGCACCTCCATGCAGGAACCCAAAAGGCTGCCTTGTTCTTTCATCAACAGGCATGGTCGCCACCACCTTGCCTTTTCCGCGTTCGATAAATTCCATTCCCAATGCACTGATCAGCGTATTTTCATTATTCAAGATTGTCACCCCTACTATTCTTTGTTAAAGCTATCTTTCTCGACTTATGTATAAAAACCCTTTTTTTATAAGGTTTTTCTGTAAAACACTGTCAAGCACCCCACTCAGTGATTTGAATATAGACAAATTGTATGGCATATAGTCTTTTAATGAAGCAGGAAAAGACTGTAATAACCTGACTGAATTTCCTATTTGAAGGAGGAAAACAATGAATAGATATCATCCATTCTATACACCTATACAACGTCCGCAAACACCGTCATGGCCGCCTGTTAACCCATACTACGCAGTGCACCGCTATCCTGTCCAGTATCCGCCAGTCCAGCCAAAGCAATTCATGGATTCTGCCGATAAGATGGCCCCTCTCTTAGACGATTCCAAAATCATTATGAATATGGTTTCTTCTTCAGAAGACTTCGCCAAGAAGCTGATGGCTGCCGCCCAGAAGTCCAACATGGAAGAACTGAATCGGCTGATAAAAGGGACAGGAGTGAGAAAAACTCCCCAAATTAAGTTTAATCCAGATGGTTTCACCTTGATTTTCAGCAATAAAACAGCAAATGTTGATTGCTGTCATTTAACGATTATACTTAGATGGAAATGAAAAAAGCACAAGAAGCAGATCTTGAATCCGAATGAGATACAAGTCTTACCTGAACGTTCTTTCCTAAAGGCTGTCTTCGCATAAATTGCTGTTTTCGGGAATCCCCTTATACTAAGGAGTTTCTCTCTAATCTGAGGGAGCAGCTCTTTTCTTTCTTGCTTACCAGTATAATTTCAGTGAATGTTGATGGTGTTATTTTACAAAACTCTTAGTAAATAGCAGGAAAGTTTATGAAATAATAGATTATTGCTTTTGAAGGCAAATACAGCTTCCAGCCTTTTTCTATCCAGCAAATTTAATTCTGATCCTAAATTCAGTGAAATGGAGGACGTAATCATAAATGATAACGTCCTCCATTCTTTGTGATATTGTTTTTTTCCCATAACCGAAACTGATATCTTTAACATGTTTCTTCTTAATTAATAATAGGGATATCCACCAGGGCCTCCGTAACCTTGATAGCCGTAGCCTTGATATCCGTAGCCAGGGTAACCATATCCATATCCGTAAAACGGCGGTCTGTAATAACGCGGTCTAACCAGCGCTCCTCCAAGCACACCACCCAAAACACCGCCAAGAAACGGAAGTCCAAATCCAAAGCCGAATCTGCTTTGTCCATGATGCGGGCTTCTGAAATGTAATCGCGGATCAATCATACCTTCATACCTCCATATCTATTTATGGCTTCACTATTTATGTATGCAAGCATGCACCCAGCTGTATAGGCAGACACCTCATAAATCAGTTTTTCATTCGAGGACTGAGATGTTTAAAGTATGCAATGCTAGTTGTTGATCTAGTAGATATCGGAAATTTACTCTTGGGTGAGAAAAAATCCGCTGTGAGGCTATTTCGGTTACGGGCCATTGAGATATAAACTCCCCCGAAATTATGGACCGCACATTCCGTTTACGGGCCAATGAGATTCAGGTTACTCGAGATTATTGACCGCAAATTCCACTTACGGGCCATTGAGATCAAGACACCCCCGAGATGATGGACCGCAAATGGTGCATAACTGGAAAAACGCACAATACCCATCAAACCCGCCTCCACCTCCTCTTACTCAACACAAAAGACCCGTCAAGTTGACGAGTCTTTTATTAAACTATCGAATTACTAATTACCTTGTCTGAAAATCAGTTTCTTACAAAATGATTGCTGCTATCCAGCCAAACACAATCAATGGAATGTTAAAATGCAGAAATGTCGGTACACATGTGTCCCAGATATGGTTATGCTGTCCATCAGCATTTAATCCTGCCGTAGGTCCCAGAGTCGAATCGGATGCAGGAGATCCTGCATCACCAAGGGCTCCGGCTGTTCCCACTAATGCAATTGTTGCAAGCGGACTGAAGCCGAGTTCTAAAGCAAGCGGAATAAAAATGGCTGCTATGATTGGGATCGTCGCGAATGAAGAGCCGATTCCCATCGTGACAAGCAAGCCGACAATCAACATAAGCAATGCGGCAAGGGCTTGATTTCCTCCGATGATTTCAGTAGTCGCTTCCACTAGGGTATCTACGTGGCCAGTTGATCCGACAACCGCTGCAAAGCCATTTGCGGCAATCATGACAAATCCGATAAAGGCCATCATCTTCATTCCTTCAGTAAGCACTCCATCTGCATCCTTCCACTTCACAGATCCAGAAGCATACAAAATGGCTATCCCTGCTAAAGCACCGAAGATCATGGAATCCAATTCAAGCTGTACATATAATGCCGCAACAATAGAAACAACTGCAAATACGATTGCTTTCTTAGAATACGTCTTTTTCGTCTTCGTTATTTCCTCTGCCTCTACCATGTACTGACGTGGCTTTCTATAACTGAAGAATACAGCTGTCAGCAAACCGACGACAAGGCCCGCTGCAGGTAAAAGCATGGCTTTCGGTATATCTGCCATAGAGATGGCCAGCCCGCTCGTCTCCATGTTCTGAGCAATAATCTCGTGAAACATGAATCCAAAACCATAAGGCAGCAGAATATATGGTGCAGTAAGTCCAAACGTTAAAACAGAAGCAATCATTCTTCGGTCGATTTCAAGCTCCGTCATCACCTTTAATAACGGAGGTACAAGTATTGGTATGAAAGCAATATGAATTGGAATCAGATTCTGTGAAAAACATGCTATTAATAAAATTGAAAAAACAATGAGTGCTTTTGACAATGCTTTCTTTCTCGAGTCATCCTCCTTGCCTACTAAGCGTATAACATAATCAACAAGTAAGTTGGGAATGCCTGTATACGAAATTGCAACTGCAAACCCTCCAAGCAAGGCATAACTAATCGCAATATTTGCGCCGCCTCCTAATCCATCCGTAAATACGCTGACTGTCTCATTAATACCTAAACCGCCTGTCATCCCTCCAGCAAGTGCTCCGGCAACCAGTGCGAATACGACATTCACGCGAAGCAAGCTAAGGATCAGCATAACCAGGACAGCGACGATGACTGCATTCATGTTGAAAATCTCCTCTCTTTTTAAAATTCATCAAAACGCTTTAATGCGCTAAATTGGTAGAGAACTAAAATACTTTTACTAATTTATCAGACCGTTTTGTAACTGTCAACGCTTTAGTCTGGTAAACTGCTAAAATGTTTAATTCTAAATTTTGTCTCATATTTTAAATACAAAGCTGATTTCGTAACTATCGCTATTATTAAAAGGCTGTTGTCGCTTAAATTGTTGCTTTCGGAAAAATCCTAAGGGCCGTTTTTCTCCCGTTGATATTAGTTTTTTTCTCTCTGAAAAGAAAGATTAACTCTTTTCTTTCATGCTTACTAGGTTATTTCTGGTGAATTAGTGCGTGCATTCTCGAAATTCATATTAAATAGCAACAAAGTTTACGAAAAGAACCTATTTAAAAGGATCTGTTAAAGAACGTTCTTGTTTTTCTAATGAATATGTTGACTTTTATGCCAGGTGTGAGCCTCTATATAAAAATCATAAAAATTATAGTTTGTAGGCCTCCCTTGAGAGAATCCCTTTTTAGGTAGGGGGATTGGAGCGGAAGGCGTGCGATCTCCTGCGGGACTAGCGGGACAGGTGAGACCCCACAGGCGTAGCCGAGGAGGCTCACCGCCCGCCCCGCGGAGTCGTGCGCCTGGAGCGGAGATCCATTACTTTTCAACAGCCAAAATCTTTGCGAAAACAGCTTTTAGATAACAACACTATTGACTAACAAGCCATTTGAAAGGTAGTTAAGCTCCACTCCGGCGGACGGTGAATTAAAAAAGTAGAAGCGAGGAGTTAGGCGTCAGAACTAGCGCCCCTAGTCCCGCAGGAGGTCCTTCACCTTTCGCGGTTAGTAAAAAAAATGCAAATACAAAAAAGCTTGTCTCCAAAGAGACAAGCCTTCTCAAATCATTCATTATTTTCCTGCAGGCTCAAAGCGTTCAACAAGCAGGGCAAGTGTACGTGCCATGGAACCTGTTGCTCCGGCCGGCCCAAGGTTATGGTCGGACTTCGAGGTGGCTGTACCCGCGATATCCAGGTGGACCCAAGGAGTACCTTCGGCGAATTCACCTACAAATGCACCAGCCATGATTGCATGTCCTTCGCGGCCAGGTGAGTTGTTCAAATCAGCGATCTTGCTGCCTCTGACCCTCTTCTTGTCATTTTCAGTATAAGGAAGGCGCCAGATGAACTCTCCAGCTTCTGAGGATGCCTCCAGTACTTGTTCAAACAGAGCTTCATCATTTGTCATGGCACCCGTTTTGTCCGTTCCAAGAGCTACAATGACGCCGCCTGTCAATGTTGCAACATCAATCAGGTAGTTTGCTCCGTGTTGTTTGGCATATGTCATACCGTCCGCAAGAGCAAGCCTGCCTTCTGCATCTGTATTAAGGACTTCAATGGTCTTCCCGCTCATTGCCGTAATGACATCGTCCGGCTTAAACGCATTTCCACTTACCATGTTGTCTGTGGATGGAATGACAGCCACAACATTTTGTTCAGGCTTCAATTCACCGATGATTTCCATCGCACCTAAAACAGCTGCTGCTCCTCCCATGTCGGTTTTCATCCCAACAATGCCGTCTTTCGGCTTAAGAGAATAGCCGCCTGTATCAAATGTGATTCCTTTTCCTACAAGACCAATGACATCTTCCCATTGATCTTTTCCTTGATATTTCAGGACAATCATTTTAGGTGGTTCTACAGATCCTTTATTAATTGCCAGCAGGGCACCCATTCCCAGCTTTTCCATCTCTTCCTTATCAAGAATTTCAACCTCGAACTCATACTTTCTGCCAATTTCAGCTGCATAGTCCGCAAGCTTTGAAGCTGTAATGATATTTCCAGGAGCATTGACCAATGCACGCGCAGAGTTCGTTCCTCTGCCATGGGCATAACCGACTTGAAGGGCAGCCTCGATCTCAGCACTGTCTTCTTTTGAAAAGGCAGTCAGGTCTTTAATGAATGTTTCCGGGATATTTCCCTTGTGTTTGTATCCAGGAAATCTATATGTCGCCATTGTGAAAGCTTCACTGACAGCATGGGCGATATCAGAAGCATCAAGCTGATCAGTCGTCAGTGTATCTATCGCAACTGCGAAAGAAGAAATTTTCATTTCCTGAATCTCTTTTGAAGCAGCACCGATTGCTTCTCTCAGTTCGTCAAAAGAAAGATCTTTGGTTTTCCCAAGTCCTACAAACACAAGGCGTTTTGCAGGAATCTTACCGAAAGTATGTACCTTAGAAACAGTATTCAGTTTAGAAGAAATGTCTCCCGATTTAACTAATTCGGTTAACTGTCCTTCAAACTTGGCATCCAATTCGGCAAGCTCTCCAGAAAATTCAGGGGCATTAAATAACCCGACAAGGATACATTCCTGTTCATTGTTTAAAAAACCATTATTATCAACTGTAAATTTCATATAAAAGCACCTCCGATTTCATTATATATAAATTTTTGGTATATTTCGAATGAGAGGAACCACCAATATCAATTATGTTGATGATTTCTGTTACCATGATTTTCTATGGTATAATTGGGAATACATTTTATAAGGCAGAACGGGAATAAACTACCATTACCAATAGGAAAGGATGTTTTTAGACAGCGATGGAATTACTTACAAACTTCCCATTCTGGGCGGCATTATTCGGAATCTTTTTCGCCCAGTTCATCAAAGTACCTATTCAATTCATGGCAACAAAGAAAATCGACTGGTCACTGCTCACCTCAACCGGCGGAATGCCAAGCTCCCATTCAGCAGCCGTTACGGCACTGTCAACGGGTATTGCTCTTGAAACCGGCTTGGACTCTCCAATTTTCGCTGTTTCCGCCATCTTTGCCATCATAACGATGTTCGATGCGACCGGAGTCAGACGCCAGGCAGGGGAACAAGCGATTGTTCTAAACCAATTGGTTGGTGACTTCCAGAAGTTTGTAGGCGAAGCGAAAGGCTGGCAGAAGAAACCGGAAGAAGTGAAACGCAAAGAGCTGAAAGAACTGCTTGGTCACAAACCCATTGAGGTTTTCTTCGGGGGTTTATCCGGAATCCTGCTGACATTGGTCATTTATTACACACTTTAAGAAGGGGGAACTGTAATGAGAATTGTATCGATATGCCCCAGCAATACAGAAGTCGTGGACTATCTGGGGCTGACTTCTTCTCTTGTAGGGGTTGATGACTTTTCCGATTTCCCTGAAGAAGTCCGTTCTCTTCCAAAGCTGGGTCCCGATCTCAGCATTAACATGGATAAGGTCGAGGAACTTCAGCCTGACTTGATTCTTGCTTCTCTCAGTGTACCCGGAATGGAAAAAAATATTGGGGAGCTGAGGAAAAGAAGCCTGCCACATATTGTTACTAACCCTCAAAGCTTGGATGATATTGCCGGTGATTTGCTTACAGTTGGAAAAGCCTGCGGAATTGAGACAAAGGCTATAGAAATGCAAAGAAAGTTCAAGAGCAGCATTCATACCCTTAAAGAAGCGGCCAGCAAAACGAATTCAGCACCAGAGCTCTATTGGGAATGGTGGCCAAAACCTGTTTTCACCCCGGGAAAAATCAACTGGCTGACAGAATTAAGTACTCTGGCTGGTGCCAAAAATGTCTACAGAGATGTTGAACTTGCCAGCGTCCAGACAGATTGGGAAGATGTTCATAGAAGAAATCCAGATTACATATGCCTCGCTTGGGTAGGGGTAAGACAGGAAAAAGTAAACCCTAAGATCGTCAAAAAGAGAGCAGGCTGGGATACTCTTCAGGCTGTTATCGATAATCAGATTCTGGTCCTTGAAGAGGAATTGTACTGCAGGCCCTCCCCACGGCTAATGGACGGCGCATTGAAGCTCGGAAAGATACTGCATCCCGGCCAGTACGACACCATCAATTTTTAATGCACAAAGAGGAAGAGCCGCAGCCCTTCCTCTTTTCTTATTACTCTTGTGTTTTCTGAATATACTGCTGCCTGAAAACCTGCATGCTCTCATTTTCATTAAGGGTTGTGAGCTCTTCTTCTGTCAGCTTGCCTGTCCCCTTAGTGACAACGTAAACTTCCAGATCCTTCTTGCCCCATTTCTCGTAAACTTCATCAACCGTATCATAATACAAATCAAGCTTATGTCCTTTAATAGCACTTCCCGTATCCGCTACAACCCCATATCCGTATCCCGGAATGAAAAGAATGGTTCCAATCGGAAACACGTCCGGATCGGCAGCGATTGTGGAATACAAATCTCTCTTCACTGTTACTCCTGAATATGTAATACCGTATGCGGGATCTCCTGGAATCTTACCTGTTGATTCTATTCCGGCTGTATATCCGGTTGCCGTAACAGTCGATTTAGGATACTGTGACCAATCGACCGCTTCTTCAAGAGGCCTCGGCTTTGCTACTACCGGTTCTGAAGCTGAAATCAATGTAGTAAGGCTTTTTGCCCTTTTAAATAGTTTGTCCTTTAATGATAAAGTTTTATATGAATGCTGTTTCAAAACGCTTTCTTCTTTTTCTGCGCCTTTTTGATCTGACAGCCAGCCTGAAAATGACTCGGCTTTTACTCCAGAGATCGATTGAAATGTGACAAGAAAAGCTGCTGCAAACAAAAGTGCCATGACCAGCCTCTTAGACCATTTTTTAAAATTATTCATGTAAGAATCACTCCTCCCATCACTATTACTTTCCCAAAGGACAGAGAATTATTCAGGAATTAGTAAAAAAGTCTAAAAGTTTAAACTTTCTGAATAGGAGGAAGGGTACGATTAGCTTCAAAACGGAAAGAATCCCGAGGCAATGATACGATTAGCAGAGAAACGTAGCATCAAAACGAAAGAATCCTGAGACAATGCTACGATTAGCAAAAAAACGTAGCATTAATACGAAAAAATCCCGAGGTAATGCTACGATTAGCAGAAAAACGTAACATTAAAACGAAAGAATCCCGAGGTAATGCTACGATTAGCAGCAAAACGTAGCATCTAAACGAAAGAATCCCGAGGTAATGCTACGATTAGCAGCAAAACGTAGCATCTAAACGAAAGAATCCCGATGAAATGCTACAATTAGCAGAAAAACGTAGCATTAAAACGAAAGAATCCTGAGACAATGCTACGATTAGCAGAGAAACGTAGCATCAAAACAAAAAAATCCCGAGAGAATGCTACGATTAGCAGAAAACGGAGCATCAAAACAAAAAAATCCCGATGAAATGATACGATTAGCAGAAAAACGTAGCATCTAAACGAAAGAATCCCGAGGAAATGATACGATTAGCAAAAAAACGTAGCATCAAAACGGAAGAATCCTGAGTAAATGATACGATTAGCAGCAAAACGTAGCATCTAAACGAAAGAACCCTGAGTAAATGCTACGATTAGCAGCAAAACGTAGCATCTAAACGAAAGAATCCCGCAGTAATGCTACGATTAGCAGGAAAACGTAGCATCATAACGAAAAAATCCCGAGGTAATGCTACGATTAGCAGAAAAACGTAGCATCAAATCGGAAAGATCCTGAGGAAATGATACGATTAGCAAAAAAACGTAGCATTAAAACGAAACAATCCCGAGGAAATGCTACGATTAGCAGAAAAACGTAGCATCAAAACGAAAAAATCCTAAAGAAATGATACGATTAGCAGCAAAACGTAGCATCAAAACGAAAAAATACCGAAGAAATGATACGATTATCAGAAAAACGTAGCATCAAAACGAAACATTAATACGAAACAATCCCGAGGAAATGCTACGATTAGCAGAAAAACGTAGCATCAAAACGAAAGAATCCCGAGGAAATGCTACGATTAGCAGCAAAACGTAGCATCTAAACGAAAGAATCCCGCAGTAATGCTACGATTAGCAGAAGAACGTAGCATCTAAACGAAAAAATCCTGAGGAAATGGTACGATTAGCATCAAAACGTAGCATCAAAACGAAAGGATCCCGAGGAAAGTTATTAAAGTTTTCGAGAGAAGCGGTAGCCTGGATTAGGACACTTTAATAAGTCATATGGAAATGAACATCGATTCGCTGCCGCTCTTCGTGATTCCTTTATCTCATACGTGAGCCCTAAAATCTGTACGTCGCTGAACGGCCGCTTCCTCTTTTTTAATTCACTGCCCGCCCCGCGGAGTTGTCTGCCTGTAGCGGAAATCCATTTATTTTCAAAGCCACAATCTTCGCGAAAAGAGCGTTACGAAAACAAAAAAACCCTTTGCCTATGAGCAAAGAGTTCGAAATTAAAACATTTGATAGCCTTTTTTTCTAAGAATCTTCATAACGATTCCAGACACAATGGCACCGGCCAGTCCGCAAGAAAGAATAAGAAGATCGACTGCTGTCAGGGCTGCAAATTTGCTTCCCAATGCAGAAAACGCTTCTCCTGAATTTCTAAAATATTCTATGAACCTTACCTCATCCACAATCAGAATGGTGATAAGAGGATAAATAACCGCCATAACCCATGTCATTCTCAGCAGCATGTTCAGCAAGAAACCGATGCCAAAGAACAAAACAAAGAATAATAACATTGATATAATTACAACCGGAATTCCCATTTGCATTTCTGAAGCACCTCCATTGACACTAAAGTTTAGTGTACTCAATGTTTAATCCACCGTCAATAAACATTGTGACTAAATAGAGGTTCTTCACAAAATGAACATATTTCGAACCTTGAAACAGGTCTTTCTTCAAAACAAAAGGACCAGCCAATGGCCAGCCCGCTAATATTAGATAAGTGCACTTATTTATTTGTTTTTACCGCTGCCGCTGCAGCATGGACATGTTTCAGAGCCGCCAAGAACGAGTTGGAAATACCCTTTGCCTGAGCAATAATCACAATTCTTTGATGCTGTTTCAATCGATGTTCTCATCGTCCTTATCTCCCCTTCATTGAAAAGTTTTTGGTGATTTCTGATAATATAACACCGTTTGTTTTTTTAGAAAAGGGACAAATAAGCGCATGTACAGCGATGAAAGCGAATACATCTTCTTGTTTCGCGAGTTATCTAACTATTTCTTTAAATTTCAGAAAATTAAAAAAATAGTTTATAGCTGGTATAACCGAATTGTTCACCCGGGTCTATAGGGTCTAATCCTGATTTTAACAGACTGAAATCATACTTAATCATCTCATGAATCATGATCGAAGTTTCCTCACATTGAAGAAGTTCTTCCTTTGTCTTCCATTCGGCTTCAGAGATTTCTCCTTCACACGGAACCGGTATTTGAGCGGAGTCCTTTTGCTTCAAAAGAAACAGCACCATGTTGTCGCTGATTTTGTCCTTAATTACTCCGGACCGGATTCCTATGATTCCGTCAACCGAGGTATCGATCCCCGTTTCTTCTTTTACCTCACGCTGGGCTGCCTCTTCAAGAGTTTCACCCTCATCCACAAATCCTGCCGGCAGGGACCACATCCCCTTCAGCCCGCCGTATCTTTTCTTGACCACCAGCCAGCGGCCGTCTTCATCAATAAGCAAGCCTGCTGCCGCAAGCCAGACGCTTCCTCGCTTCACCCGATTCTCCTCCTATCCTATATTGGCTGTATAACTTTATCTTCATACTGAATTATCGTTTTGCTCAAGCAGCAAGGTGTTTTTTCTGTGATCACCAGCCATAGCCACTTCGCTACCCTCTTAGCATGGTATTTAGCACTCAATCACCATGCCACAGCTACTTTGCTACCCTCTTAGCAGGGTGTTTAACACTTAATCCCCCTGCTGCTGCTACATCATTTTTGACAGCGAATTTAATCTTGTATCGCCTTCTTGATTTAGTAAGGTTAATCAAGCTCCATTAAAGAGTATCCTCTAATTCTTTCTACAAAAAAAGCAGAACGAATGAATCGCTCTGCTTGGGTTTATCATTTACAAGAACTTGAATTTACCTTTTTTCATGACAAGGCCAGCTCCGCCAACCATGTATAGTGCACGGTTATCAACCATTTTCTTCATGAAAGAAGCTTTTGAACCCATCATTTTCTTGCCGAACACAAGACCGATGGCATCGTCTTCACCTAGAGAGCATACAGTTCCTTTGATATCCGGTGTGAATTGCTCAAGAGCATCATTGCCTTTGATCAAAGCTGTAATGTTGCGTGCGCACACTTCACCTTGCTGCATCGCGATTTGAGCAGTCGGCGGGTATGGACGGTCAATTTCTTCGTTGATCATTAGTGAACAGTCACCAATGACGAAGATGTTTTCGTGACCTGGAGCTCTTAAGTCTTTTCCAACTTTAACACGAGCTCTCATGTTTTCAATTCCTGATTTCTCGATAACAGGGTTTCCGCGAACTCCGGCAGCCCATACGATTGTACCGGCTTGGATTTCTTCCACTTCCTCTTCACCTTTAGTGATGATGACAGAGTTGGCCGTTGCTTCTTTAAGAGGAGTTCCGATGCGGAATTCCACACCTTTTTTCTCAAGCTTCGCACGTGCATACTTAACAAGTTCCGGGTCGAAACCAGGAAGGATCATTGGAGCTGCTTCTACACAGACGATTCTGACTTTCTTGAAATCAACATCGTATTCTTTGCAAAGCTCTGGAATACGGTTGCCCAGTTCTCCAAGAAACTCGATTCCTGTAAAGCCTGCACCCCCGACAACAATTGTCAGACGCTCGTCTTTTTTGTCCTCTTCATTTCTATAAGTAGCAAATTGATACTCGATGTGCTCGCGAAGCTGACGTGCGGAATTGATATTGGAAATCATGAAAGCATGTTCATGCAGTCCTTTGATTCCGAATGTTTCTGAAACAGCACCCAGCGCGACTACCAAATAGTCATATTCCACTTCACCGTTTGCAGTGATGACTTTCTTGGCATCTGTCTGGATATCTTCCACAGTCGTTTGCATGAAGTTCACTTTGTGGGTATCAATGACATCTTTAATATCGTAACGAACTTTATCATGATGCAATGTTCCTGCGGAGGCCTCATGGAGCCATGTTGTTTCATAATGGTAATCGTTCTTGTTGATCAAGACGATTTCCGCTTGGTCTTTACTAAATTGTTTTTGCAGTCGAGTCACTGTCATCAAACCGCCATAACCGGCACCTAATACAACTATTCTTGGCTTTCTCAACTAAATCACATCCACCTTTTTCTTAGAATTTACGATGAATTTAAGATTAGCATCCACCGCAGGCAAGATTTTTATTTGAAAAAATATGAAATAAAGAAAAAATAAATAAGTATGTGACGTTTTTCACGATTAGGAATAAAAAAAGAGTGAAAATTGTCATAAAATCTTAACATTATGCCCTACATTACATATTATTCTTTTTGCATTCTATTTTCAAGATATATCCCTAAAGAATTAAACTTAAGAAAATTTTGAAAATATTAATCATTAGGAGAGCCAACGTACCTACGTGGAAGCGCATTCAATAAAACTGACTATTCATAATTTTGATACATATTTTGTGAAGAAGTGAGCTCATGTGGTAGAATAGATACTATATTGGAAAACAAACTGGAGGGATATCAATTGAAAGAGGATCAAAAAGTATATGATATTACCATTATCGGTGGAGGTCCAACTGGACTGTTCACTGCTTTTTATGGCGGCATGAGAAAAGCTAGTGTCAAGATTATTGAAAGCCTGCCCCAGCTCGGCGGACAATTATCTACCTTATATCCTGAAAAATATATCTATGATGTTGCAGGCTTTCCGAAAGTCAAAGCTCAGGACCTTGTCAATAACCTTAAAGAGCAAATGGCGCAGTTTGAATCAACTGTCTGCCTTGAGCAAGCTGTTGAAAATGTTGAAAAGCAGGCGGATGGTGTTTTTAAGTTAACGACTGACAAAGAAGTCCATTACTCCAAGACGATCATCATAACAGCAGGAAACGGTGCATTCCAGCCTAGAAGACTTGATCTAGAAGGCGCTTCTACATATGAAGGAAAAAATCTTCACTATTTCATAGACGACATGCAATACTTCGCTGGAAAGAAAGTTGTCATTTGCGGCGGCGGAGACTCTGCAGTGGATTGGGCATTGATGCTTGAGCCGATCGCTGAAAAAGTCACGCTTGTTCACCGCAGAGATAAGTTTCGTGCGCATGAGCATAGTGTAGATGAATTACACAATTCTTCTGTTGAAATCAAAACGCCATTCGTACCGACCGAAGTAATTGGCGACGATGAAAAAGTGAACCAATTAGTGTTGGAAGAAGTCCGCGGAGATGCAAAAGAAGCATTGGACCTTGATGAACTGATCGTTAATTTCGGTTTTGTTTCTTCTCTTGGGCCAATCAAGGATTGGGGATTGAATATCGAAAAGAATTCGATTGTCGTGAATTCAAAAATGGAAACAAACATCCCGGGCATATACGCAGCAGGAGATGTTTCCACTTATGATGGAAAAGTCAAACTGATCGCCAGCGGCTTTGGTGAGGCACCGACAGCCGTCAACAATGCGAAAGCCTATATGGATCCCGATGCCCGCGTGCAGCCTCTGCACAGTACGTCCATATTCAGCTGATTATAGGACTTACTCAAAAAGCTGATACCTCAAGACATTTGTCTCTTGGTATCAGCTTTTTCTTTTGGTCATAAGAATACAAACACATTAATAGAGTGACTCTATATAGGGTATACAGCCATGCGTTTATTAACCGCTGAGCGGGGTAGACCCATTAATAAGAATATTTTAAAAATAAGAGGATGATTGTCATGAATGTACTAGTTATAGGAGCTAACGGCAAAACTGGAAAATTGGTTATTTCCTCATTGGTCAATAGCAGCCAGCATTTTGCAAAAGCAATGATCCGCAAAGCTGGACAGATTGATGCTATGGAAGAACTCGGGGCTAAACCGCTTGTCGGTGATCTGGAAGAGGACTTTTCCTATGTGTTTGACGAAGTGAATGCGGTCATTTTCGCAGCAGGATCAGGCAGCTCGACCGGACCTGACAAAACAACTGCCGTTGACGAGCTAGGAGCTATCAAAGCAATTGATTATGCGAAGGAAAAAGGGCTGGACCGTTTCATCATGCTTAGCTCGATGGGTGCCGATACACCTTCGATCGCACCAGGTGCTATGGAGCATTACTTAAAAGCAAAAGGCCATGCCGACCAACACTTGCTTGAAAGCGGACTGAACTACACTATCGTCCGTCCAGGAGCACTCGTCGACGGTGATAAAACTGGAAAAATTATTGCGTCCTCTTCCATTCAAGACAAAAGCGGAAGCATCACCCGTGAAGATGTAGCCGAAGTGTTGACAGCCTGTCTGACCGAACCGGAAACTTACCATAAAACGATTGAAATCTTAAATGGAGAGACTCCTATCAATGAAGCATTGAAAAGAGTATGAACAAAAGCGGAAGCGCCCTGATCAGGCCCGACAGGCAAATGCTCCTAAGAGAAAAAAAGGCGGTCTTCCCTTTTATTCTCTTCGGACATTTGACCCCGAGGGCCTGGGCGCTGAAGCTGGACGGAACAAAAGCGGAAGCGCCCTGATCAGGCCCGACAGGCAAATGCTCCGAAGAGAAAAAAAGGCGGTCTTTCCTTTTATTCTCTTCGGACATTTGACCCCGAGGGTTCGTTCCGGTGGGTACGAACCCTCGGGCGCTGAAGCTGTACGTGGATAACTTAGTTAAAGTTTTCCACAAGGATGGATATATAAATTCCTAAACAAAAAAGAAGCCCATTCCAGCAACCACTTTGCTGGGAATGGGCTTTTTAAGATAAAGTTATTAACAATTCTCCGGTGTACCAGTATTCGTTGCGGTTCTAAACGATGATCCGCACCCACAGTTCGCAATCGCATTAGGGTTATCGATCGTGAACCCGCCGCCCATCATGGATTGTTTGTAATCGATTTTAGTTCCGTTCAAAATGGGAGCGTCCTGCTTTTTCACGACAACATTGATGCCTTCGAGTTCAAGCTGGATGTCATCTTCGGCTGGTTCGTGTTCAAATCCCATGCCGTACGAAAGACCGCTGCAGCCGCCGCCTTTTATCGAAACACGAATGAAAGCACCTTCCTCTTCATTCTGCTTCATCATATCCTTGATCTGCAGAGCTGCTGCCTCTGTAATCACTACCACATCTGACATATAAATCACCTCCGTATTAATGACTGTGAATATTTATCTTCTCACTATAGTTTATGACTATTATGTTTTCAGTATATACTTTTTCTCCTCTATCCTCAACCAATCTGCAAAATGGGCAGATTAGCAACTTATAGTTCTTTATACCCTTAATATAGGTTATAATATAAGCACAATTAACTATATGGATGGAGGGAGAAATATGACTGAAATCACACCTTTTTATCAGAGGAATATTGAATGCCTCTTTTGTAAAAGTACATTTCAAAGCACAAAAATACGATCCCGCTTTATTAAATTGAGCTGTCATGAGACTGATTTTCGTCCTGTATATAAAGATCCAGAAAGCAATCCTCTCTTATATAATGTGAATGTCTGCCCGGGTTGCGGATTTTCATTCACTGATGATTTCACCCAGTACGTTATCCCTGCATTGAAATCCGATATACAGGAAAAATTGACAAATCATTGGACTAAACAGGATTTTGGCGGAAGCAGGTCAACTTTGGAAGCTATTAACACTTACAAACTCGCAGTTCTCTCAGGCACATTAAAAAAAGAAAAAAGCATCACGATGGCAGGGCTTTATCTGAGAACCGCCTGGCTTTACCGTTCCATTGACAATAAAGAACAAGAACATCGGTTTATGACACTTGCTGTTAACGAATATACAGCCGCCTATATGAATGAAGATTTTAACGGCATGGGAATGTCAGAAACCAAAATTCTATATCTCATCGCTGAACTGCAATTAAGGCTGCAAAAATATCGTGAGGCTGCTGCTTACTTTTCTAAGGTCCTCTCCAAACAGAAGAATTCACTCGAACCTAGAATCATTGAAATGGCGCGCGACCGCTGGCATGAGATGAGAGACGACTATAAAAAAGCGACTTAGTGAAAGAGGGGCTGGAATTTCCGGCTTCTCTTTTTCAATCATAAATACCAGGGCAGAAAGCCTCCAGCAAGTTCCCGTCCAAGTCATGAAATTTAAAATGGCCCTTATGTGAAGGATTCTCTTCCACCTCAACCTCATTCTCTTTCAATTCATTATACAAATTATCACAGAACTTCCTTGAGATCCCGAGAACGGGGTGAGTTGTATTTCCTCCACCTGCAGCACCTTTGTCTTCAATCAGGCATAAAACGGGAGTCCCGCTCTTCCCCTCATCGTAGGAAGGTGAATCACCGAAAGCCAGAATCACCGTCGTTCCGTAATCCGCCGCAATGGTAAAGCCTAGAATATCCTGGTACCATTTTGCTGCCTGACCGATATCCTTCACATATAGATTGGTTTGCAGCAGTCCTGTAAAGTAAGTCATTTCACTATCCCCTTTAATAAGTTTTTTTCATAAAAAACAGACAGAAGAAGACGTTCTCTCTGCCTGTTCATTGTTGAGTAATAGATTTATGCATTAAAACATCGGATTTTCTTCTAAGAATTGATAAATATTTTCCACAAGTTCATCCGGGCTGTCTCCCGTTACCACATCACCGTTGACAAGCGCGAAGAAGGCTGACGCGCATTTTCCGCAGTATCCTAAACAGCCATACTCGACCACGTCGAGATTCGGATCCCTTTCAAGAGCTTCCAATGCCTTTTGGGCTCCGCTTGCAAGATTGCTAATGCAAAACTCTATGATTGGTTTCACTTTTTTCACCTCGCTATTGCTACAAGATTATGCTACCTTTTTTCCCGAACCTCGTCAATGAATACTCTTTTAATACCATTCATTCCACTTTAAAAGTGTATGTAATCTCCAACATAGAGGCAAGAGTCAAAAACAGTTCTATTATGTGATTAATTTATCATAATTCTGTTGTGGAAAATCTATTATTTCGATATACTTTTTAGTGATTACGTTTTGTTATATATATAAATTTATGAATATATGACTACTATTGAAAGTGCTTACTTCTACCTGTCCCTCTTTTCGATAGCTTTGCATCTCCCCGCATTTAAAACAGCCGGGCTTTCCTGCATAGTGTAAACGAAAATGAGTTCATAATTAAATGCTAAAAGGGGAAATTACTTTATGAAAAATTTAGTCCTGCTCGGAGGCGGGTACGGAAATATGCGGGTGCTTCTTCGACTGCTGCCTAACCAGCTTCCTGATGATGTCTCCATCACCCTTATCGACCGGGTGCCCTATCATTGTTTGAAAACAGAATACTATGCTCTGGCGGCGGGAACGATATCTGACCAGCATGTTCGTGTCGATTTTCCAGAACACTCCCGCCTGACAGTAAAATATGGTGACGTGACGAAAATAGATGTCTCGAATAAATGTGTGCATCTTAATGAAGAAGAAACAATCAATTATGACGATTTAATTATCGGACTAGGCTGTGAAGACAAGTATCATGGTGTACCGGGCGCGGATGAATTTACTTACAGCATTCAGTCTATAGCAAAATCACGCAAAACTTACGAAGCCTTATGCAACCTCCCAGCAGGTTCAGTGGTCGGCATCGTTGGCGCTGGCTTGAGCGGGATTGAATTGGCCAGTGAACTGCGTGAAAGCCGGTCAGATCTTGATATTAAGCTTTTCGATCGCGGCTCAAGAATACTCGGTACTTTCCCTGAGAGGCTAAGTTCATATGTTCATAAATGGTTTGTGGAAAATAATGTGGACATTGTCAATAATTCCGATATCACCAAAGTAGAACCAAATATTCTCTACAATCATGAAGACAGCATCCATTGCGATGCCATCGTCTGGACTGCAGGCATCCAGCCTAACAAGATTGTCCGCGAAATGGAAGTTGAGAAAGATAAGCAAGGCAGAGTCGTACTGACGAAATATCATAACCTTCCTAATGACGAGAATGTTTACGTAGTCGGTGACTGTGCAAGCCTTCCTCAAGCACCAAGTGCACAGCTTGCAGAAGGACAAGCGGAACAAATCGTTACTATCCTCTTGAAACGCTGGAAAGGCGAAGAACTTCCAGAAGAGCTGCCGCGCATCAAATTGAAAGGTATTCTTGGGTCTCTCGGCAAGAAACACGGATTCGGCCTGGTGAATGAGCGCTCCATTACGGGACGTGTAGCAAGGCTTATGAAATCCGGAGTTCTCTGGATGTATAAATACCATAATGGTTAAGACTATTAAAATATGAAAACCAACGGCTGAGACGCCGTTGGTTTTTTGTTTGGCCTGCTCTTCGTTTTCACTAAAGGCTATTTTTGTAACTTTTTTACTATTTAATATGAAAAATCCATCCCAGGAATTCACCTTTAATATTCTAATCCGTAAAAAAGAAAAGAGGTACTCTTCCATTTCAGAGAGAAAAACATAGTATCAAGGGGGAAAAGCCTGGCCTTGAAATTTTTCCGAAAGCAACAATCTACACAAGAACAGCCTCATCAAAAGACTTTGTGAGTATTTTGTTGCAAAGCTCCCAGTTCAAATAGAATTGCCGCATCACTATTTTCACACCACAGTTCACTCACCTTGTCACCCTTAAAATAAAAAATCAACATGCCTGTTTCTTTTATTCGCTGATCTTTTGAAGGAATGTTAAACCATCCACCTTTATAGGTCATCCAGCC
Source organism: Bacillota bacterium (assembly GCA_051750065.1). Taxonomy (GTDB): domain Bacteria; phylum Bacillota; class Bacilli; order Bacillales; family Bacillaceae_B; genus Rossellomorea. Next base: position 126,482 of record JBNJJI010000008.1, on the reverse strand, counting down.
TGTATAACGGACTGCAAGCTTTTGTTCTTGCTCTATCAGATCGTTAATTTCCCAAGTGTCATCTTGAAATACCGAGCGGTACCACTTCATGAATTCCTTCATCTTTTCTTTAGAATTTTCACCATGACGTGAGTGATAAACAAAGTCCTCAGTAGTAAGTTCATCCAGAATTTCTAAATTTCCCTTAGTAAAATATTCATTAAACCATCTTTGAGCCACTTGTCTTTTTTCTGTACTAATCATAACCTGCCCCCTAAACAGAATGAACTTCATCATTAAACACTTGCAGCTAGGTATTACTTATAATCCGATTCATCCTCATCGATATTCTTGCCCCATTCAAATCCTGCCTTACCCATATAATACAGAACCGCTGCAGATGATAAAATACCTAATACTGTTAAAGTAAGTCCCACTATCTCCCTCCTCAAGATGCTTTTATCCTTATTTTAACATATGTATTTATTTGCTACGGTTTACTGTTAAAAATATACACTTCCATATTTTAACTTTTTATCGAGTACGAATAGCATCTAGCCAGAAACTGCTGAATAATAACTCTAAGTCAAAGTTTAAAGTCTTTAACTTATACGTTGCTTCTTAATACTATTTTACTTTGGTCTCCTTTTGCAGAGTGAGATTGAAGCAGTAGGCGTACGACCTCTTCGGGACTAGCGTGATGCTTAGTGCCCGCTCCTTCGAGGTGGTGCGGCTGAACTGTAATTTCGATAATTCCAACGGCCGTAATTTTGCGGAAATAACCAAATAAAAAAGCACTGAAGGTCTCCTTTAGAAACTCAGTACTTTCTGATTTCAATATTTGTTATCCAGCTTGATACCCAAATTTCTCAAGCTCGGCGAATACTGTTTTCAGTTTCGGGTTTCCTTCACCGACCACTTTGCCCGAAATCACAACAACTGGATAAAACATATCCTCTTCAATGACCCGGGAGGAAAATTCCTGTACTTCCTTTTCTTGTGGAGGATTGAATATATCGACATACTTTATTATAAATGGTTGTTCCGGAAATTTCCTAGCGATGGCGGCATCCAGCCACTCATACGTTTCCTTGGATGTCGGCAAATTGACACAGCTTGCACAGACTTTTTCAGCTCCGTAAACAATGATTTCCGCTTCTCTTCTTTCCATGACTACACCCCTTTATCTTTCTATCTCTTATATTACAGAACTTTTCAGATAATCGTAACTTAAAAGTTATTTTCAAGAAGCGTTTTACACAAAAAGTTCACAAGGCAAAATTTAACACATGAAATCCGTTCAACGGATAGATTTTTTCTTCATATGTTATTATAATAGAAAGTAAGGAAAGGAGTCGATTTTACATGACACAACAAGAATTAGTACCTCAAGTACAAGAGGTGTTAGATAAATTACGTCCCTTCTTGCTTCGTGATGGCGGGGACTGTGAATTGGTCGATATCGAGGATGGAATTGTAAAGCTTCGTCTTCTTGGTGCTTGCGGAAGCTGCCCGAGTTCAACGATCACATTGAAAGCCGGGATTGAGCGCGCACTATTGGAAGAGGTTCCAGGAATCGTCGAAGTAGAACAAGTATTTTAATTACAAAAAGCGCAAGCGCCCCGATCAGCCCCAACAGGCAAATGCTACGAAGGGTTGGGTGCTGAAGCTGGACGTGGATAACTTAATTAAAGTTTTCCATAAGGTTAGATTTTATGAATTCCTAAACATGAACAAAAGGATGACCTGCCGAGGCAGATCATCCTTTTATTTTTGCCATTCTTTATTGACCAGTGTTTTTGGTGTCTCTCCTTCAAGAACGGCTTTGATGTTGCTGACACAGAGTTTCATCATTTCCATTCTTGTTTCTACTGATGAGCTTCCGATGTGCGGCAGTGCCACGACATTTTTTAACGACAGCAGAGGATGAGTCTTATCAATCGGCTCTGCCTCGAACACATCCAACCCGGCCGCTGCGATTTCTCCGTTTACGAGGGCCTCGTATAATGCTTCTTCATTAACGATCGGCCCCCTGGCAGCATTGATGAAGATCGCTGATGATTTCATCATGCGGAATTGCTCTCTTTGCAGAAGCCCATTTGTTTCAGGTGTCAACGGAGCGAGGCAGACTACAAAGTCTGATTGAGCCAGCAGTTCATCAAGACTCGCATATTGTGCTCCGAGCGCCTCCTCTGCTTCCGGCTTTCTGGAGCGGTTGTGATACAGGATGTTCATATCAAAACCCTTTGCTCTTTTGGCAAAGGCCTCCCCGATGCTGCCCATTCCAATGATTCCGACGGTTTTATGGTGGATGTCCATTCCGGCCATCAAAAGCGGTGACCAGCTTTTCCATTTTCCTTCCCTGATATAGCGGTCCGCCTCAACTAGACGTCGTGCCGCCGCCATCATCAAGCCAAAAGTTAAATCAGCTGTTGTATCTGTCAGCACATCCGGCGTGTTGCAGACCGCAATGCCTTGTTCATTTGCCGCTTTCAGATCGATGTTATCAAACCCTACTGCCAAGTTGGCGACCACCTTCAATTTGGCTGCTTGATTAAAAAGTTCTTTGTCGATGGAATCTGACAGCATGGATAGAATTCCAGATGCTTTCTGTGCTTTCTCAAGCAATAACTCATGCGGGACAGAGATATCTTCACCCTCCCACATTTCCACTTCATATTGATCCTGAAGAGATACCAAAACTTCCTCAGGCAGTTTACGCGTAACATAGACATACGGCTTCATTCGTTCAACCCCTGTTTTCATTTCCCTATATTTTAGCAATACTCAGGGGATGTTGGAAAGCAACTCGTTTTAACCGAGCCAGGAGACTGCCGGGATGCCGTAAGACTTTACCGGCACTTCAGCAACCTGATAGAAACTCCCGAGAAATCGTTCATAATGGGTGGTCGAATTCAAAAATCCCTGCAGCTTGTCTCCGAGCTGTAAGTGCTGCCCTTCTGAATCAGAAAGGTAGTAACTCTCGATGGTTTCAAAGTAATGAAGAGGAAACAGCAGCCTGGCATATACCAGCCTCCATGAAAAGGAAGACAGCGGGGATACCGACTGATAATCACGGAAAAATTGTTGGATGTCCGGCTGATGGGTTGTTTGTCTTTTAAAATACCGCTCGCGGACACTTTCCGCAATATCTCTTCCACAATGATCGAATACCCAGTCAAACGGATTGCGTATACTGACCTCTATCCCCCATACTCCTTCTAAAAAACGTTCATGACAGACGGTCCCAGAGTCTGTGTGTACGGGATTATCATCCATTTCAGTATCCACCAGATATTGAACGGCATTTTCAGCGAGCCCCAAGTAATACGGACAGCTGTCGATAAACATTCGCTCAAATTCATCTCCTGGGCGGTTTTCAATAACTAATTGAAAAGCTTTCTCCATTTGCTCAATTCGCTTTTCCCATAAAGTTTTCCATTGACCTATGCGGCTGATATGATTGATCTTTTCTTCAATGGCAATGCCTCTTTGATGAAACTTCGCCAGCTTCCTGCCCAGCTTCGCACTTGGATTTCCGCTCTGGTATTCATTCTTCAAGACAGTGAAGTCCTGTTGATTTTCCGAGACCAGGAAACGTCCTTCTGTTGATGGTAAAAATGAAGAAACGTAGCGGTCTCCATATTTTTTCATATGTTCTGATATTTTATAAAGCTCCAATAGTGCATCCTGTTCCATAGCTGTTACATTTACAATGGTATAAATAGATCCTTCCGCCATATATCTCTGTTCTTTTCCATCCTTGAATGACCTTTCCGGTTGAAGTCCGTAATGCTTCGTTAATAAATCCTCCATCGATTTCTCCCCCACAATTTCCTTTTACACTATATATATGTACCAAAAAGCATCGTTCATGATGGGAATAATGAGAAGAGATAAAAAAGCATGAGTTACTTCTAAAATTTCAGCGTTTTTCATAAATATGTAAGTACACCCTGGATTTCCAGCGAATTTGCCCCTTTATCACTAACTTGAAAAGATAAGGGCAATAATAACAAAATGTATGGCGTTTTTAATGTATAGGATCTCACTAAAATTCCCCAGAAAAAGGTGATGTAAATGAAAGATAAAGAATCGAGAGAGTTATCAGAAGAAACAGCACGCAGATGGCTGCATGAGCGCGGTGTCGAAATAGATGATATCGCTGAGCTTGTTTTGTTTCTGCAAAAAAAATATCATCCAAATCTCGGAATTGAAGAATGCCGCGATAATATTGAACGGGTTTTATCAAAGAGGGAAGTACAGAATGCCATCCTTACCGGAATCCAATTAGACAGGCTGGCGGAGAAAGGGTTGCTAGAAGAGCCTTTACAATCTATTATTGAAGTCGACGAAAGCCTTTACGGTGTCGATGAAATTCTCGCCTTCTCAATCGTAAATGTTTACGGCTCCATCGGCTTTACCAACTATGGCTATATTGATAAGCAAAAACCCGGCATCCTGGAAAAATTAAACGACAAATCATCAGGCAAATGCCACACGTTTCTTGATGACATAGTCGGGGCGATTGCTGCTGCAGCCTCTTCACGGCTTGCGCACAGATATGAGGAAAGTGAGTAAGCACTTATTTTATTCGGGAAGGCTCTCCGCCTTCCTTTTTTGTTTTGTATATTTCATTTAGGAGCTATTAGAGACCTTTTCGAACTTTCGAGGTACCCTTGATTTTCTCTATGAGTGACACCTGGTCCTCGTTTACATTGCTTTAGTGTCACTCAGGCGCTCCACGAGTGACACCTGGACCTCGTTTTCACAGCTTTAGTGTCACTCAGACTCTTCTCGAGTGACACCTGGACCTCGTTTTCACAGCTTTAGTGTCACTCAAACGCTTCTCGAGTGACACCTGGACCTCGTTTTCACAGCTTTAGTGTCACTCAGACTCTTCTCGAGTGACACCTGGACCTCGTTTTCTGAGCTTTAGTGTCACTCAGGCGCTCCACGAGTGACACCTAGACCTCGTTTTCACAGCTTTAGTGTCACTCAGATTCTTCTCGAGTGACACCTGGACCTCGTTTTCACAGCTTTAGTGTCACTCAAACGCTTCTCGAGTGACACCTGGACCTCGTTTTCACAGCTTTAGTGGCACTCAGACTCTTCTCGAGTGACACCTGGACCTCGTTTCCACAGCTTTAGTGTCACTCAAACGCTCCACGAGTGACACCTGGACCTCGTTTTCACAGCTTAGTGTCACTCAAACGCTCCACGAGTGACACCTGATTCTCGTTTTCTCGTCCAGGCCGCCTTGATGCTGCTTTACGAGAGACATACTCTATTTGGTGACCCCAAGCCTGATTTTCCTGGCTTCTGATCTCTAGCATCAATTTATTATCTCTACTTTTAAATTATCGACTCCCATTTCTCCTCTTAAAAAGCTCAATGAAAATGCACCTATAGAAAACAGTTTAACTCTACACCACCCAACTTCTTTCTCATAAAAAAATAAAAGGAAGGCTCTCCGCCTCCCTTCACATTATTAATTATACTTCCCATTCATCAAGAGAATTCAAAGTATAAGTCGGTTGTACTTCCTTTTCACGTAAAATCTCTTTAGTTGTTACACCAGTATGAACGAGGAGAGTGTCCAGACCTGCATTGATTCCCGCCAGGATGTCAGTGTCATAATTATCGCCAACCATCAGTGTTTTATCTTTTGGCACACCCAACACTTCCTGAGCTTGTTCCATGATGATGGATTCTGGTTTACCGATGAAGATTGGCTGTGTTTGTGTAGAAACAGTAATGACGGATGTCAATGATCCGTTTCCAGGCAGCAAGCCTCTTTCTGTCGGTATTGCGATGTCTCCATTTGTGGAAATGAAAGTGGCACCATTCCGGACGCCGAGACAAGCAAGAGCAAGCTTTTCATAATTGATTGAACGATCAATCCCGACTACGACGAAGTCCGGTTTATCCTCCACAATACGGTGGCCGTTTTCTTCCAGTGCAGACCTGATGCCCTCTTCACCAATGACATAGGCAGTGGCACCCTGCTTTTTCTCTGAAATGAATTTCGCTGTGGCCATTGATGTTGTAAAAACTTGATGTGGTTCTGCAGGAATATCAAAGTCCCTTAATTTTTCAGCAACCTTCTCAGGAGTTGCTGATGAGTTATTGGTTACAAAAAGATAAGGCAGCCCTTTTTGGATCAGGCGGTTCACAAAGTCGCCCGCTTCTTCAATTTTTTCTTTCCCTCTATACATCGTTCCGTCGAGATCGATTAAGTATCCTTGATAGTTCTTCATAGTTACCTCCAGCAGCATTGCTCCATCTGAAAAAAAGAGCATCATTTATGTCTTGTTATGTTAGGTATTTACTGATTAATTTCAGTGCTAATACTTGCCGTTGCGGGCTAAGTCCTCAGTTCCTAAAAGCTGAAACAGGCCCCAGCTCATTTATTAAATATTCCCTCACGTGCCCAGGGAATGCTTTCAGTACTTCCATATGATCTGACAGACTCTTTTCTACAGCTTCATGATCAATATTTGTGTACTCCTGCACAACCATTTTACGGAAGAAAATAACCTCTTTTAAGCTTACTTCCATTTCTTTCGTGATCACTTTTTCGTCCAGCAGGATATCAATGATGTCCTCATAGCTGCCCGGGTCTCTCATGATGAATCCATCAATCATTGCATTGCCAGTATCAAGGATAGATTCAATTAATACGTGAGAAATTCGTTCCAGCGCAAGCTTTTCAATGGGTGACTTCCATTGATCCTGAGCATGAAATACTCCCAGCTGTTTTTCCATGTATAGCAATATTTCTTCAATTTTTTCACGATCAACAAAATACATTCAGCAGCACCTCAGCTTTAATGACACGACCCTTCGCAATTGTCGCAGACACTGGCTCCCTTGCGGTGGCACCCTCGGGAGCCGGTGCTTTCCTGGCAATTATTTTATCAAAAACTTTACGAAGACAGCCTATGTCTATAGTTTTCAACTTATAGTGTAACATATTCCTGCAAAATTCTTCTCCATAATACTACCAGCATGATATCGCAAAACCTCCACATACTAAAAAATATCGGAGGTGGCCAATATGTTTTTTAAAAAGGAAAAACCTACTCTTGATAAAGAAGAAGAAGAAGTGTACTCGGATTTTTCCAACGTGGAAACCATGCGGAATTTCCTTGTGCCTGAGCAAACCCCCGAGGGTCCTTACGGTGCTCCAAGGGGAAAATATACTCCTGTAGAAAATAAATCTACTCCATGGGAGGAAGGACAGCGTTATTACAGTGCCTTCAACTATGAATTTAAATCTCTCCATCAGGACATACCGAGGCAGGATCCCGGTTCGCACCCGGTCCATGCAGATCCAGACCGCAATGAAGAGCCGCCATATTCAGAAAATAAATAAACAGAAAGCCGGCATTCCTAATGTGGAATCTGCCGGCTTTACTACATTAAAGCACTAAAAGGGACAGTCCCTCGTCGCGCTTTAACGCACTAAAGTCACTGTTTTGTTTTTCTTACAACAAAGTAGGGACATCCAAAATTGCAATACTCGTATAGATAATCCTTGATGGTGGTGATTTTGGTATCAAAGGTTGCTTTTTGGTTCTGATCATCAAAGAATCCTTTGAGGCGAAGCTGACCATAACCCCAGTCACCAAGAATGTAATCATATTTATTCAGGATATCACTGTAGCGTGTACGAAAAGCTTCTTCATTGAAGCCTTCACGGAAGTCCTCAATGACTTCGTAACACACATTATTAATGCATATCATTTTACTTCACCTGCTTTCCTTAATGAACCCTTATTCGTGGATTAAAAAACCTCTACTTTAAATTATAACTGATTGTCCAGTAATTACTAAGAGAAAAATACATTTCTACTGGTCATTATAACAAATGAGGAGGTGTTTTATTTGAAGAAGAAAATGCTTGCAGCTGGAGTCATCGGATTTTCGATACTGGGAGCAGGGTGTGCGAACGATCTTGCTTCAGACGGCGATGAAATTTTCCACGAGAGCGGCAATACCATCAATATCGCTGAAGAGGAAGGCCTGTTTAGGGAAGTGGAAAATTCCGAACATGCCCGTGGGGAACAATTTGGTTATGTAAGACATCAAAAAAGTCCTATAGCTGGAAGAACCATTTCCACAGATGACATGTATACAATTGACCGCGAGAAAGTTGCGGACTCTATCAGCCGGATGACCGTTACACTTCCGAAAGTTCAGGATGCTTCAACCCTTGTGACAGATGAAGAAGTGTTGATCGCTTACAAAACGGATGTTAAAGACAAAGATCTGCGTTTTGAAGTTGCAGACCAGGTTAAAAAATCCGCGCTTTCCGTTGTTCCGCGCTGGTACCATGTGTATGTCACAGATGATCCGAACTTAATGCAGAACGTTGAAAACCTGGCTTCAATGGATACCGATATGGCCAATGCCAATACAGCCATTGATGATACAATCAACCAAATGCTTCAGGCTTCTCCCCAAGGAAGAGAAATTGATGCAGGCGAGAACGCCAATGGCGAAAGATATGATGAAATGGATGAGATGAACGAAGACGATGTTCACCGCATCAACCGTGACAGACAAAAAAGATATGACCACACTGGCCACGATTCAATTCAATAACCGATTAAACGGGGTTTAGAAAACCTCGTTAAAAAGTTATCCTTTATAAACAATGAAAAAGGACTGAATCCCGTTTTTCAGGATCAGTCCTTTTCACATTGAAGTTATGCATTTTGTGCTTCTGCTTCGCCCATTTCCTGTCTCGCTTTGGCAGCAGCATTGACTTGTTCGTCTGCATGGTAAGAAGAACGCACAAGCGGTCCTGCTTCACAATGGCTGAAGCCTTTTTCCATGGCAATTTTACGAAGTTCAGCAAATTCATCCGGATGGTAATATTTTTGAACCTTCAAATGCTTTTTCGATGGCTGCAGATATTGACCGATTGCCATGATATCTACATTGGATGCTCTCAAGTCGTCCATTGTTTCAATGATTTCTTCTTTTGTTTCTCCAAGTCCGACCATTATGCTGGACTTTGTTGGTATTTCAGGTTGCAAATCCTTAGCTCGAGATAGAAATTCAAGGGTACGATCATATGTTGCACGCGCTCTGACTCTCGGCGTCATACGGCGGACCGTTTCAATATTGTAATTCATGATATCCGGTTTCGAATCCATTAATGTTTTAATGTTGTCAAAAACACCGCCCATATCGGAAGGAAGTACTTCAATGGTGGTGAAGGGGTTTTTTCTGCGAATCGCTCTCACTGTCTCAGCAAATACAGCAGATCCTCCATCTTTTAAATCATCGCGGGCAACAGCTGTTATAACGACGTGCTTGAGATTCATCAACTGGACAGAATCAGCCACTCGTTCCGGTTCAGCCAAATCCAGCTCATTAGGCAAGCCTGTCTTAACCGCACAGAAACGGCATGCACGTGTACAGATGTCTCCAAGGATCATAAATGTTGCCGTACGTCTAGTTCCCCAGCATTCGTGGATATTCGGACAGCGCGCCTCTTCACAAACCGTGTGAAGATTTTGTTCACGCATCATTTTTTTCAATCCCATATAATTATCGTTCGTGTTCAGCTTGATCTTAAGCCAGTCGGGTTTACGGATATGTTCTTCTTTTTTGCTCATAATTTCATCTCCATTTCATTGAAATCACCGTCTAAAGCAAACAGAGTGAAACGCTATTTATAGCGCATGCTGTGATTTATGTAAATAATATAGATGTAAACAACGTATTCTTTTGTCACTTTATCACACTAAAATCTGTAAGACAAGCCTCTATTATCCTGATTACCATTTATTGATATTTATGAAAACAGAAGACTGTAACACAATAATGATAGGACTATAAAGAATGAACACTCAATACTTACTGCAGTTTTTTTCAAAAAGACGCTTAACGATTTTCGTTAGCTGAGCAGGCCCGAACCTCCGCCCCTCAATGCTTAGCAATCTGCAGGATGACAAACAACAATATGTAACCAAACAGCCCTCAAGAAAGGTGGAGACGATACTTGTACAGAAAAATGATTGCCCTTATTCTATGCAGCATACTCATATCATCCTTCGATGTAAAAGTTAGAGCAGCAGGAGAAGAAGAACACCTGCCTGAAAGGATGGAGTTGTTCAAGAAGATGGAGGCAGCGACCCAGATACCTTGGTATTACCTTGCTGCCGTCGACCAATATGAACGGAGCCTGCGTTTTGCGAGAAAAGATCTGCCAAAACCAGAGAACCCTGTCTCGATTTACTTTCCTGCTTCAGAATGGGCAGGACCCCTCAACCCGAATCCCGAAGATCAGGATCCGAAAACCATCACGTTCTTTGAGGGAATCGGTGTGGATGGAAACAGCGACGGCATCGCTGACCCCAATAATGATGAAGATGTATTGGCTGCTTTCGCTCACTTCATTTTGAATTACGGAATCGATAAAGATAACTTCAGAATCGCCCTGTGGAATTATTATAAAAGAGATAAGACCGTCAGTATGATCATGGGCAAAGCCAAGCTTTATAAAACCTATGGCCACCTTGATCTCGGAGGAAAATCGTTTCCCCTACCTTCAAGGTTTAACTACAGTTATAAAAACACGTGGGGAGATGCCCGCGGGTGGGGAGGCAGAAGGATTCATGAAGGCACCGACATCTTTGCTGATTATGGAGTCCCAGTCAGATCCACTTGCTACGGCATCATTGAAATGAAGGGTTGGAACCGCTTTGGAGGCTGGCGTATCGGTATACGTGATATCAACAATACCTACCACTACTTCGCCCATTTAAGCGGCTTCGCAAAAGATATCGAAGTCGGACAGACGGTTGAGCCGGGTATGCTTATCGGAGGTGTCGGAAGCTCAGGTTACGGCCCGCCTGGAACCTCTGGAAAATTCCCTCCGCACCTTCACTATGGAATGTACAAAGACAATGGATACACAGAGTGGTCCTTTGATCCATATCCGTACTTAAGAGTGTGGGAAAGACAAGACCGTCAGAAGAAGAGTTAATTGGGAGGGCGGCAGGTACAATTTGCTGTATTTGTGCCTGCCACACACCCACCTCCCCCAAACACAAAAAGAGCCCCGGCAACTTCCCGGAGCTCTTTCCTATTATTTAGACTTCCTCATTGCATTAAGGATGCTGCCAGCCAAGCCGCCCCAAATGATCAACATACCGAGAATCATCATAAAAATAGCACTGCCTGTCATATTAGCTTACCTCCTTATAGCTTTCAGATTCTGTTTTCCTGTGCCAGCGCTTGAACGTCAGAGCAAATCCTGCAAGCAGGGCAAATGCTGCAACGAACCAGCCGCCGAATAAGATAAATGAATCTGCATAGTTTTCATAGTTACCAGTTTCTGTATCAAACTCTCTAAGCAGGTTCATCTTGAAAAGGCCAAACATCATATAGCCAAGTACGATTGGTGTAATGACGCCAAGACAAGCTTTCCACCATGTACCAAGACGGATGTCTGAAGCGATATTAGCATGCTCCTGGAATGTGTTAAGCTTGCGAAGGAACCATGCAATCGCTACAACTTCCACAAGACCGACAAACGCTACACCGAACTGGTTGATGAAGTAATCTGCTGCATCAAGGAAGAACAGTCCTCCTTGTGTAGCAAAAAGAATCGAGATAAGAGCTGCAGCTCCTCCTCCGAAAGCAACCGCTTTATTACGGGAGATACCGAACTTCTCGGAGAAACCTGCTACGTATGTTTCTGTAATCGAAATCAATGAAGATAATCCAGCCAGGACTAATGATGCGAAGAACAAGAATCCAAACAAACCATTAAGGGCCGGGAATTCATTGATAATTTGCGGGAAGACGATAAACGCTAATCCAACCCCGCCTTCTACCACTTCTTGAACCGATACGCCGCTAGCGTTGGCCATGAAGCCAAGTGCTGCGAATACTCCGATACCAGCAAGCAGTTCAAATCCTGAGTTTGAAAAACCAGTGATGAATGCGTTGTTAGTGATATCTGATTTCTTAGGCAGGTAGCTGGAATACGTAATCATAATAGCGAATGCAATGGATAAACTGAAGAAGATCTGTCCGTATGCAGCCATCCACACGCTTGGTTCCATGATGACATCGAAGTTCGGCTGGAAGAAGGCATTTAACCCATCCAATGCCCCCGGCAGTGTAACAGCGCGGACCACAATGATCAAAAATAAGATAACCAGAGCAGGAATGAAAATTTTGTTGGCTACTTCAATTCCTTTTTTAACACCTTTGAACAACACTCCTAGTGTGATTGCCCAAACTAGGATCAGCGGGATGAATACTCCCATTACCAGGCTTCCTGTTTGTCCCGGTACTTCTGCAAGTTGCAAGTAATCACCGAAAAGGAAACCTTGAGTGTCGCTTCCCCAGCTAAGGTTCAATGCGAACACACTATAAGACATCGCCCAGGCAATGATGACCGCATAGTAGGTGGAGATGACAAACGATACGAATACAGCCCACCAGCCGATCCATTCTGACTTCCTGTTCATACGGAAAAATGATAGTGGTGCAGATCCTCTGTACTTATGGCCAAGAGTGAACTCGAGGACTAACAGTGGAATTCCTGCAGTCAGCAAAGCAAATAAATAAGGAATAAAAAATGCCCCTCCGCCGTTCTCATAAGCTACTGCAGGGAAACGCCAGATGTTACCGAGACCGATTGCAGAACCGACGGCCGCTAATATAAATCCGGCCCTCGTACCCCATTGCGCACGATTTTCCATAATAAATCCCCCCAATTACAATTTAATTGTTTAGTATTTTCAGATTATTTGGATAATCTAAAAACAGTATAGCCTAGTAATAGGACGAAAGTCAAAGCATTATTAGAATTTTCACTTTTTATTTTTTAGAGTTAAATTAAAGCACTTTTATCAGCGTCTATCCTGCCGAAAAGATATTCTAATATAACTTTTTATCCTCATTAAGAAAGTTGGCGAAAAGTATTTTACATACTCCATAAATCGTCATAAAAGTAAACAATCTTTATCATCAACTCATGGATCCAACCGTGCTGGCTTTCTGGATACACATCTATCCTCTTTTCCTACCGCTCATGTATCCACCCGCACTCCCTGGATACACATCTAACCTGTTTTACCTTCACTCATGTATCCACCCGCACCCCCTGGATACACATCTAACCCCTTTTACCTCCACTCATGTATCCACCCGCACCCCCTGGATACATATCTAAACTGTTTTACCTCCACTCATGTATCCACCCGCACTCCCTGGATACACATCTAACCTGTTTTACCTTCACTCATGTATCCACCCGCACTTCCTGGATACACATCTAACCTCTTTTACCTCCACTCATGTATCCACCCGCACTTCTTGGATACACATCTAACCTCTTTTACCTCCATTCATGTATCCACCCGCACTTCCTAGATACACATCTAATCATTTTCCCCTCCACTCATGTATCCACCCGCACTCCCTGGATACACATCTAATCATTTTTCCCTCCACTCATGTATCCACCCGTACTCCCTGGATACACATCAACCTGTTTTACCTCCATTCATGTAACCACCCGCATCACCTGGATACACATCCAATCATTTTTCCCTCCACTCATGTATCCACCCGCACTCCCTGGATACACATCTAACCTCTTTTCCCTCCGCTCATGTACATATCAAGCTTCACATACAAAAAAAGAGGGTCCGCCATAGGCGAATCCCTCTCTCTTCACATAGATTTAATCAGCTGCCGGCCGCTGCATTGGCAGCTTTTTTACCAAATAAGGCAAATAGCACGAGCAGAATGATGGTTACCCCAAGACCAATTAATGTGCTTCCTGTCAGTCCCAAAGCAAGGAATCCGACAGATGCAATAACCGCTGCAGTAATGGCATATGGAAGCTGAGTGATAACGTGGTCGATGTGATTGCTTCCCGCACCTGTAGAGGAAAGAATCGATGTATCTGAGATAGGTGAACAATGATCTCCGAAAACTGCTCCGGCAAGCACCGCCGCCATCGCTGGCAGCAGGATGCTTACATCTGTAGCTGCTGCAATTTCTCCAGCGATCGGAAGCAGGATGCCGAATGATCCCCAAGATGTACCCGTCGCAAAAGCCATGATTCCTGCAACCAGGAACAGGATGACCGGCAGCAGACCGATATTCAGATTAGATTGTTCTACTAGGCCAGCCAGATACTCTCCAGTTTGCAATGATCCTATTAACGTGACGATGGACCAGGCAAAAATAAGGATATATACAGCAGGAAGCATCGATTTGATTCCTTCAATGAAACCAATTCTGAGAGCTTTTCCATTGAGTTCTTGTGATATAGACATTTGTCTGAAGAAGAAAATCAATGAAACCACAAGGCCGAATAATCCGCCATATACTAAGGAATCGGAAACAAGAGTGTTTTCGAAAATTGCCAGAAGAGAGACCTCTCCTTCAGCAGCTATAACTTCTTGATATCCTGTCCACAGCATGGCACTGACTGTACCCACAACAAGGGCAATAATCGGCCAGATTAAATCTCCAACAGTTCCTTTTTCGCTTACTGGCAGGTCATTTTTCAACTCACCGGGAATGTCTTTTTCAGGATCATATACTTCACCGGTATTGATCGCGCGTTGTTCATGTTCACGCATCTTCCCAAAGTCAATCCCTCTGTAAGAAGTAATGAACACAAGTCCGATTGCAGCCCAGACATAGAGGTTCATAGGACCTATTTGAATGAAGGCAGAGAAAGCTGTGTATCCTGTAATCGCGTGATCAGCCAGAATTCCTCCAATAAGCGCAATGATAAATGCTCCCCAACTTGAAATTGGCGACACTACACAAATTGGAGCAGATGTAGAATCGATAATATAAGCTAATTTAGCTCTGGAAATCTTGTGGCGGTCTGTGATGGGTCTCGAAACCTGACCGACTGCCAGCGCATTAAAATAATCATCAATGAAAATGACGATACCCAGTACCGCAGTCAGAATTTGAGCTCCTGCTCTGGTTTTGACACGCTTCAGTGCCCATTCACCGAAAGCTCTGCTTCCACCTGAGATGTTCACAAAAGCTGTGATAACCCCGAGAATCAGCAGGAAAAGAATGATATAAACGTTCCAAGTGTTAAGTTCCCCGCCATCGACAAAGATGCCTTTGAAAGATTCCCAAATAATTGAGATGGTTTGTGTGATAGAAAATTCAGCCAGAAGCAGTCCGGCCGAGATGATTCCAACACCAAGTGAAAGAAGCACCCTTCTAGTGAGGATGACCATTAATATGGCCAAAAGTGGTGGTAATAAAGAATAAATAGTGTTTTCCATTGTTTCTCCTCCTATAATGACAGGGAGGGAATTGCAGAATAAATGATAGAAGAAAATACAAAAAAGGCAATAATAGAGAATCCTATTATTACCTTTTGTAATATAGTCATTTCTCCATCACGATCTGTAGCTCCCCATTATAGTTCTTTCTTCAAAGAACTTATAATGACAGTGTTACCCTTGTTCAAGGTAACCCCAGCAGGCAGGATTCTGACCAATTCCATTCTGCTTCGGCACATATCCCCTTTCAACCAAGATCACAGTTGTCATCCTCACTCAGTTTACTAATGAATATGTGCAGCCTCTACCCCATCGGATTAGATGTTTGTAGTAAATATTAAATTCACTTGACTAATATATCAGGTATATCGATTTCTGACAAGAATATTCTGTTCTTTTCCGAGAATTTCCTCTTTCTAATCAAGCGGCACCTCTACAGAAGGAGATGAATCACCTCCGCTATTATAAAATTGAGGTACCTCTCCTTTCATCAAGCCCATTGCTACCAGCACATCCTGCTCAATTGTTTTCGTTTCTGTGGCAAACGGAATTATGATTTGAACATTAACTTGTATATGAATATATACTTTTACCAGAGCATTATTAATTCCAAATTCCTGTACTTCTGTATTGACATCCGAAACAACATCTCCAATTGCGTTGAATTTCACTGGAACTTTAGGTCCCAAATTCCCTAAAAGGGCATTATTGGTTGCCTGACCAAGCGGCACCGAGAAAACGATTCCCTCATCTTCCGTACCATCTTGTTCAATTTCTACATCAGTCAAGAACTCCAGGTCTTTCAGATTACCTCTTTCTGCTTCCTTTAAATTCAGCTGTACCAGGTTTACAATTTCATTTTGAACACGAGTGATGATTTCCGTATTAAATTGTCTATATCCTCTGTCACCATCTGCAGGATCCGCTTCCTGTGTTACTTCATTGATATCCATGACATTGGCGATTTTTTTGCTGACGGCTTTATTAATAACCAACGTCCCTATTCGGCTGGTCTGGGTTTCAGCGTAACTGACCAATGTAGGTTTCAACCCTTCATTGATCACCCACAAGCCTCCCGCAGTGGAAAACATAAAGAATACAAACGTTAGCAAAATAACATATCGAAAAGGCAATGGTCCTCTTCGGGGTTTATATTTTTTAGTTTTCATCAAAAAAATCCCCCCTTACAAGCTATATGTATGCTTGTAAACAGAGGATTAGCGCAATAAAATTTATTAAACTTCCAGCAAGTTGCTTTCAAACTCTGAATCGAAACCTGTAATAGTGGAATCGAGGTTTTTTGCCAAATCCAGTGAATACGGCTGAGTAAGCTCTTCTCCTTGTTCAGCAATGATACGAAGGATTGGTCTATCAGTAAGTCCCTTATTCTGCTTCTCAACAATTCCCCTTCTGCCATCATTCAGTACAACGACCATCCCGTTCGGGTAAATGGCGACAGAATTTCTAAAGGCCTGAATGACGTTCGTATCGAAAAGGGTACCAGAACCAGCATACAAAATTTCAAGGGCTTCATGCGGCAGCATTGCCCCCCGGTAAACCCGGTTGGATGTCAGCGCATCAAATACATCGGCCACGGCAAGAATTTTCGCAAAGGGATGTATTTCATCTCCTTTGAGTCCGCGTGGATACCCTGAACCATCTAATCGTTCATGATGCTGAAAGGCACAATGGGCTACGAGCAGGGATACATTATGTAACTGCCTCAGAATATTAAACCCGTATTCTGAGTGTTTTTGAACTTCATTAAATTCATCATATGTAAGTTTGTCCGGTTTCATTAAGATATCTTCAGGGACTTTCATTTTCCCGATGTCGTGCATGATTGCACCTAGTCCAAGCATGTCGAGCTGTTTTGGAGGCATCCCCAGTTCGATTCCGATAGCAAGGGTATAAAGAGTGACATTGAAGGAATGGTGAAAGACATAAGAATCGTAGGTAAACACATCTGTCAGCAAAGTCAATAAATCATTGCTGCCTTTTATCTCATTTAAAATCGTATCAATGACTTCCTTGAAATTGGCGGCACTTTGTTCCAGTGCAACGAGATTGTTGGATACTGAGTTCTTCTCTAAGTGGCTAAAAGTAGAATCGATTTTGCTGACAGCATCATGCCTCACTTTCGCAGGAATGGAGTCAGATGCTTCAATTCCGGCTGATAGACCATCTTCTATGTATACATACTGGATATTCAATTGCACTAATCTTTGAATCATCCGGTCCGTAACGGAAACTCCCGATTTGATGAGAGGTTGTCCGTTCACATTATAAACAGTTGATGCCATGACCATTCCAGGTTTTAGAGTTTTGGCTGATATAAATCTCATCGAATTCTCCTATGTATAGCGCATCATTTTCGACATTTTTCTAATATCTTCATTATAAAGCATTTATAGTCATTTTCAAGCGAACTGCAATTGTTTTCAACCAAAATTTCTTAAAAAACAACCAAATCTTCCTAGGCTGAAAGTAGTGATGGAACTGTTTTTTTACTTTAAACACAAAATGGATAAACTACCAATTAATGTTTTACCCTCATTTAAAACTGTTCAAACCTTTTTTTTAAAAAATTTGATTCAGAGTCCTTTATTAACCGAGATGCACGCTTCCCTTTTGTCTACTATTCTTGATAATGAAGAAAATCCTGAACCATGGCTGATTCAGGATTCAACATTAAATCATTTTCAATAAAGCATCTCTGCCAGACATTCCAGAAGTAATTCCGATCTGTTCTGCCTCAAAAGTCACCGACTCTAATGGAGCATCAATCAGCTGCTGAATTGTTTTGACCCCTACCGCTCTGCCGGCGATAATCTTCCTGTCTTTCAACTTGTCATTCAGTAAGCCTACATCAAGTGCACCGCACATTATATATCCTTTATCACTTGTGACGACAAGCAGATTAGTTTTAGGAAGCTGCACAGAGACAGCCAGAAAAGTGTGACCCTCTATCTCCACAGGGGAAAGATTCATCATTGTCATCCTCTCCTTTCAACTGCTATGTTATGAAAGGGGACAAGGAGAGGTTACTATTCATCTAGCATCCAGGTCTTTAAGTTTCCATGCCAGCACATCTCTTAAAAACTCCGGCATGAAATAATGCTTTTCATTCCGCTGCAGCTGAGGGAAGAAGTGGCCGAAAGTAAACATATCCGCCGTTGCAAGCTTATACGTTTTACGAGGATCAATAGGTTCTTCATTAATAAAAATATGTTGAACATCTTTGCCAAAGGTGATGGAACTGTAGGCGAAGATTCCCATTACCTTACCGCGGAATCCCAGACCTTTTACTTGAAGATGATGAAGTTCTTCATCTCTGGTCGCTTTTATTACCTCTTTAAGTTCCGAACCTGTCAAATCAATAACACAAGGATTAATCGGGTGAGGAAGGATCCGGTGTATATCATATTTGCTGACCTTTCCTTTTGGCAGTCCTTCCAATACCAGGCCGGCATTTAGGAAGGCACAGTCAGCTTCACACCATTGAAGCAGACTGTCCGAAAGCATCTGAGGAAGCTTAGAAGGTCTGAACCATTCCGCTTCCAGGTCACCCTCCAGAACGACAACCGTTTCATTCAGCAGCTTTTGTCCTTCGTGATGCCATCCATTGATCTGCTGCTCTTCACCCTGCGGCGCAGGAAGTTCATCCTGTACATATAGCTGTGCTCTCCGTGATAAAAACATCTGTTGCTCCGTATCAAACTCTAAAATGATATGACCAACGTAGTGACCATGTTTTCCTGCTGCACCCAGCAGCGTTCCGTTAATCTCTTTTCCTTCATGAAAAATATGATGGGTATGCGCTCCCAGTATAATATCAATTTCCGGAAACTTTTCTGCTATCCACTCATCATCCCTGATTCCCAAGTGAGAAAGAAGCACAATCATATCAGACTGAGGACTCAGCTCCTTCAGCCAGAAACTAAGCTGATCCACCGGTGAGTGAATCTTCCAACCCAACGCCTTATAAAAAGGAGCAAATTGGGCAGTCAAGCCAAGGACACCAATCTTGATTCCAGCTTTGGTTTCATAAATGCTGTAAGGTTTTGCCCAAGAAGGAATCTTCTCCTCTTTGGTATGCAGATTGGCCAGCAGAACTTCAAACTGGGCATTTCTATATAATTCATTCAGTTCCTCATAAGAGAACGTGATGCCTTCATTATTTCCAATAGTAACCGCGTCATATCCGACCTCATTCAGCATCTCAACGTTGCCTTTTCCCAAAGTTCCTTCTGAAAAAGGATGCCAGCGGTCGGCGTGATCGCCTATATCAAACAGAAATACTTCATCTCCCGCTTCAAGATGCCACTGCTTTCTCAGCTTCAAAAAATCACGGATTCTTGGCCAATTTTCAAAATGGCTATGTAAATCATTTGTATGATAAATATGAATCGTTTCTTTCATTTTCTCACCGACTTTCGTATTGATACTAAAAACACTAAACTGTTTATCTCGTCAGACAAATGCCTGAAGAAGAAAGACATAGCGGAAATTGACTGTGAACAATCTGTGGTTTTGTGCACAGAACGAAGGTGGGGTAAAAATCCGGTTCTTGGGATTTTTCTGCAAGCAAAAATTTAAGCTGTAACAGCTTTTTAAAAATCAACCCGTTAATCCTTGATAAACAAGCCTGATTCCAATCAATACCAATATGATGCGAAGTATATTGACAAGTGCCGCAGACTGCAGCTTTGAATTCAAATAAGCGCCGCCTTTTGCTCCAAACCAGGCTCCCGGGATCAGGGCGAGAGCATACAGCCAGTTAATATTCCCCAAATAAATGTGCGTGGCGGAACTGACCAATGCGGATAGAAACACCATGAACATCGACGTAGCCACTGCCACATGTGGAGGAAACAGAAATATTAGAATCATGGCCGGCACCATCAACGAACCTCCGCCAATACCGAACAATCCTGAGGTGAATCCGACAACAAAAGCTATCCCCACCCCCAAAGCAGGCGGAAATCCATATGTAAACTCTCTGCCGGAAGCATCGGTGAAACTTCGTTGATAACTGCTCGTTTTAAAAATTTCTATAGGTTTAATTTTATTGCGGATCATCAAGATAAAGGAAACCAGAATCATAAAAGAACCAAAATATAAATTGAATGAGTTCATTTCAAAAGACTGATTGACGATTGCCCCAATAATGGAACCAGGACCAGCTCCTATGAAAAATAGCAAGCCGCTTTTATAATCTACCGTCTTATGCTTAATATAAGACAGCGTTGATGAAAGTCCCGTAAAAATCATGATAATCAGTGATGTTCCCACTGCTACCTGGGGACTTAAGTCTTCCAGCAAAGCTGTGTAGCTTCCAAAGAAAACAAGCGCAGGAACAATGATTACTCCCCCGCCCAAGCCGACCAGTGAACCAAGTGCCCCTGCAAAGAGGCCGATCAGTAGTAAAACTATCCACTCCATGTTGTCATCTCCAAATCAATAACTTTATAACCCCGAATTCCCAAGCCGGATTTAAAATAAATCAAGCTGTCTCGGAGAAAGATCTGCATATTGTATGTCCAGCAAATCCAGAAACTGCTTGGCGTTATCAGCAGCATCTCCGCCGGAATTGTTATTAAAAACAATATAAATATTCTGGGTTTGCTCTTTTAGTGTTTCAAGCTTTTCTTTCCATTCTGACAGTTCTTCCTTATTATATCGATAAAGATAGCGAACCTCCCGCCAGTTAGCTCCATTCGGTTTCTGCCAGCCATGAACGTTTCTTCCATGAAACCGAATCAGGGTCATATCTTCCCTTGCAGCCTGAAGCACAGTCGGCACAGAACCCTCACCTGACTGAGGTTCATCACAAATGCTATGTATCCATCCTTCTTCTTTCATAAACGAAAGAGTTCTTTCTCTAAATTGAGGATAAAACCACGATTGATGGCGGAACTCCAAGGCCAGCGGCAGATCTCCAAGCCTTTCCTTGCAATATCTTAAGTATTCCACATTCTCTTTTTTGCAATCGAACCATGGCGGAAATTGAAGAAGCACCATAGCAAGTTTACCGGCTTCAATGTAGGGTTTCAGTGAGGTTATGAAAGATTGGAACATTTCTTCTTTGCTGTTGAATGGAATATCTCCTCTGTTATGTCCTGTTATTCCTTGATATGCCTTCACAATGAACTGAAAAGAAGCAGGCGTCTCTTTCACCCACTTTTCCGCATTTCTCAATGGCTGGACCGCATAAAAAGTAGAATCCACTTCCACAATCGGGAAGTGAGCTGAATACTCCTTAAGCTTATCCCTTTGCGGGGTATGGCTATAAAGTGAATCATGATCTCCCCAACCGGTTAATCCGATATATATCAAAACGAGCACCCCGTTTCGCAGTATCCATTTATATTTAACATACCACTGTTGGAGCTTAATGGGCAAACAGTTGACTTTGCAGGGGGAGGTTGAGGGTGATATCAGTGGGAAAAATGAATTTTATCAGCGCTTTGGCTGCGTTTTTCGGCGGTTCCGGTAGATTTATCGGTGAAAGATAGATTTTATCGGAGCTTTCTTCAAGTTTATCGGCAGAGATCCTACTTTTATCAACCAGCTATATTACTCACACCCAGCAAGTTTTTCGTCACCACCAGAGATAAACTCCTATTCGAATAGTGAGTGAAGGCAGTTTGGGTCCAAAACCAACCGGTCTTACGCACAAAAAACCCGCATGCAAAAATGCATACGGGATTTTCTCTATTAACCGATTGAACCTTCCATTTCGAACTTGATCAGACGATTCATTTCGACTGCATATTCCATTGGAAGTTCTTTTGTAAATGGCTCGATGAAGCCCATTACGATCATTTCTGTTGCTTCTTCTTCAGAAATTCCGCGGCTCATCAAGTAGAATAATTGCTCTTCCGATACTTTTGAAACTTTCGCTTCATGCTCTAATGAAATATTGTCATTCAGTATTTCATTGTAAGGAATTGTATCAGAAGTAGATTGGTTATCCATAATCAGCGTGTCACACTCGATGTTTGAGCGTGCACCTTCTGCTTTACGTCCAAAGTGAACAATACCGCGGTATGTTACTTTACCACCTTGTTTTGAAATCGATTTAGAAACAATTGTAGACGAAGTGTTAGGTGCAAGGTGAGTCATCTTTGCCCCTGCATCCTGATGCTGGCCTTTACCTGCCAATGCGATTGACAGTGTCATGCCTCTTGCGCCTTCACCTTTTAGGATGACTGCAGGATATTTCATCGTCAGCTTACTTCCAATGTTTCCGTCTACCCATTCCATTGTCGCGTGCGCTTCACATACCGCTCGCTTTGTAACAAGGTTGTATACGTTATTTGCCCAGTTTTGGATCGTTGTATAACGACAGTAAGCATCTTTTTTAATAATAATCTCAACTACTGCTGAGTGAAGGGAATTTGTTGTATAAACAGGTGCGGTACAACCTTCAACGTAGTGTACGCTTGCTCCTTCATCAACAATGATCAGCGTACGCTCGAATTGTCCCATGTTTTCAGAGTTGATTCGGAAATACGCTTGAAGAGGTGTTTCCACTTTGATTCCTTTTGGTACATAGATGAAAGATCCGCCGGACCATACAGCCGAGTTCAATGCAGAGAACTTGTTGTCTGTTGGGGGAATCACTTTCGCAAAGTGTTCACGGAAGAGATCTTCATTCTCTTTTAAAGCGGAATCTGTATCTTTGAATACGATTCCCTGTGCTTCAAGGTCTTCTTGCATATTATGATAAACCACTTCGGACTCATACTGTGCAGAAACACCAGCAAGGTACTTCTGTTCAGCTTCAGGAATACCAAGCTTATCAAACGTTTGTTTAATTTCTTCAGGAACTTCATCCCAAGAACGCTCTGATCTTTCTGAAGGCTTAACATAATAAGTGATTTCATCAAAGTTCAAGCCTGCCATATCTCCGCCCCATTGCGGCATTGGCATGTTATAGAAATGCTCCAATGATTTCAAACGAAAATCAAGCATCCATTGCGGTTCACTCTTCATACGTGATATCTCTTCAACGATTTCACGTGTCAAGCCGCGTTTTGAACGAAAAATTGATACGTCTTTATCAGAGAAACCGTATTTATAATCCCCGATCTCAGGCATTTTCTTCGCCATATTGATTCCTCCATTCTAGTGTGAATCATTCAGGGGTCATTCCCCTTCTTTGACTCCTTTTTCCATCGCCTTCCAGGCAAGTGTGGCACATTTTATACGTGCCGGAAACTTCGCCACTCCTTGAAGGGCTTCTATATCACCAAGGTCGATATCATCATCATATTCTTTTCCTTGCATCATATTCGAGAAGACTTCAGAAAGCTTCAACGCGGTCTCTATGTCTTTGCCAATGACGATTTGAGTCATCATGGAGGCTGAAGCCATTGAGATCGAACAGCCTTCTCCATCGAATTTAGCATCTGTCACTTTTCCATCTTCAACTTTCATGTTGAGATGGATACGGTCGCCACAGGTAGGATTGTTCATATCTACTGAAAAGCTGCCGTCCTCAAGAGTGCCTTTGTTGCGTGGATTTTTATAATGATCCATTATCACCTGTCTGTACAATTGATCTAAATTGTTAAAAGACATCGCTGAAATACTCCTTTGTTTTCACAAGTCCGGAAACCAGTTTGTCAATATCTTCTTCTGTATTGTAAATGTAGAAGCTTGCACGTGCGGTGGCGGATACCTGCAGCCATTTCATCAATGGCTGTGCACAGTGATGACCGGCACGGACGGCAATTCCTTCTGCATCAAGAACAGTTGCAACATCATGAGGGTGGACGTCATCAATATTGAAAGTGACAAGACCAGCCCGCTTAGCGGGATCTTTCGTTCCAAAGATGGTCATACCCTCAATTCCTGACATCTTTTCCATTGCATAGGCCGCTAAGTGATGTTCATGCTTTTCAATATGATCCATCCCGATTTCTTCAAGAAAATCGATGGCTGCTCCAAGACCTATGGCACCTGCAATAATCGGTGTGCCCGCTTCAAACTTCCAAGGAAGCTCTTTCCAGGTTGATTCTTGCATTCCGACAAAATCAATCATTTCTCCGCCGAATTCAACCGGCTCCATTTTTTCAAGGAGATGTTTTTTTCCATATAAAACACCGATCCCTGTAGGGCCTGCCATCTTATGGCCGGAAAATGCGAAGAAGTCACAATCAAGATCTTGAACGTCAACCTTCATGTGAGGTGCAGCCTGTGCACCATCAACCAACATGACAGCCCCATTTTCATGAGCGACCTTCGTAATTTCCTTGATTGGATTCATCGTTCCGAGTACATTTGAAACCTTCATGATGGAAACGATTTTGGTGTTGGATGTTACTGTATTTTTCACATCTTCGACTGAAATGGTCCCATCTTCTTGAAGAGGTACATATTTTAATGAAGCGCCAGTTTCTTTGGCAAGCTGCTGCCATGGAATAATGTTGCTGTGATGCTCCATATGCGAGATGACGATTTCATCGCCTTCCTTGACATTTGCTCTGCCATAACTTGCAGCAACTGTATTAATTGCTGTCGTAGTACCCCGGGTAAAGATGATTTCCTGGGTAGATTCCGCATTAATAAACTTGCGGACCTTTTCCCGGGCACCTTCATATCCATCTGTGGCATGAGTTCCAAGGGTATGCACACCACGATGCACATTGGAGTTATATTCACGGTAGTATTTATCTATCGCTTCAATTACCTGCACAGGTTTCTGTGAGGTAGCGGCACTGTCGAGATAAACTAATGGATGTCCATTGACTTCCTGGTCGAGAATCGGAAAATATTTACGAATCTCTTTGGCATTCATTAATTTACTTTCCTTTCGATGACCTCTGTTAGCTGCTTTTTAACTCCTTCAATCGGAAGCTGGTTAACGACCGGTGCCAGGAACCCGTGGATAACCAGACGTTCAGCCTCATGACGCGAAATTCCGCGGCTCATCAGGTAGTAGAGCTGAAGTGGATCAACGCGGCCAACTGATGCAGCGTGGCCTGCTGTAACATCATCTTCGTCGATTAACAGAATCGGGTTGGCATCTCCACGTGCTTTTTCACTGAGCATAAGAACACGTGATTCCTGAACAGCATTTGATTTTGAAGCTCCATGCTCTATTTTGCCGATTCCGTTAAAGATAGAAGATGCTTCATCCTTCATGACACCGTGCTTAAGAATAAATCCTTCAGAGTTCTTTCCGAAGTGAACCACTTTCGTCGTGAAGTTCTGCTTCTGCTTTCCACGTCCGACTACAACGGTTTTTGTATCAGCGTATGACCCATCGCCCATAAGGTTGGTTACATTTTCTGAAATAGTGTTTCCATCGTTCATCAGGCCAAGAGCCCAATCAATGCGGGCATCTCTCGCAACTGTTCCTCTGCGGTTAACATATGTCGTAATTCCGCTTGCAAGGTTATCCACTGCACCGTAGGTCACTTTAGCATTGTTGTTAGCAAACACTTCCGAAACGATATTATAAATTCCATCTTCAACATCTGTTGTGGAGATATAGTTCTCAACATATGTTACAGAACTGTTATCGTCCGCTACCACAAGTACATGATTGAAAAGAGTTGTGTCAGCGTCATCCTGGATGTAGACAGCTTGAATAGGCTGTTCCACTTCCACGTTCTTAGGTACATATAAGAATGCCCCTCCATTAATCAGTGCAGCATGAAGGGCTGTCAATTTGTGTTCGTCCACTTTGACGCCTTCCTTCATGAAATACTTTTGCACCAATTCTCCATGCTCCTTGATTGCAGTCAAGATGTCTGTGAAGATGACTCCTTGATCTTGCAGTTCTTGAGATAATGTCAAGAATGCAGGGGTGTTGTTTCTTTGAACATATAAGCTATTGTTATTGCTATCTGTATCAATCAAAGCTTTAGCAGCTTCAGGAAGCTCGCTCAAACTCTCATAAGGCTTGCTTTCTACTGTATGACTTTTGAACTCAGTGAAATTCCACTTAGTGATTTTCGTTTTATCCGGTTTCGGTAGCTCCAATTCCCCTGCTTTAGCCAAAGCTTGGGCACGAAGGCTGGAAAACCATTCAGGCTCTCCAAGACCTTTTGAAAAGGAGTCCAAATAATCCTTTTCTACTGGTAGTTTCGTTTCTACAGTCATCTTAATCCCCCTAACGCTTACGCTTCTTGGCCGACAGTTTCGTCTTTGATGCCTAACTCTTCTTTAATCCAGTCATAACCTTCAGTCTCCAGACGCTTTGCAAGCTCTGGTCCGCCTGACTTAACAACGCGTCCCTGCATCATAACGTGTACTTTATCTGGAGTGATGTAGTTAAGAAGACGCTGATAGTGGGTAATGATTAAGCAGCCGAAGTCTTCTCCACGCATCTTATTGATACCGTTGGATACAATTCTCAACGCATCAATGTCCAATCCTGAATCAATCTCATCAAGGATGGCAATCTTAGGCTGTATCATCATTAATTGAAGAATTTCGTTACGCTTCTTCTCCCCACCGGAGAAGCCTTCGTTTAAATAACGCTGAGCCATATCCGGATCCATTTCAAGCTCTTCCATATTTGCATCCATAGTACGGATGAATTTCATCAATGAAATTTCTTGTCCTTCTTCACGACGGCTGTTTATAGCTGAACGAAGGAAGTCGGCATTTGTCACACCGCTGATTTCACTTGGATATTGCATAGCAAGGAATAAGCCTACACGTGCGCGCTCATCCACTTCCATTTCCAAAACGTCTTCCCCGTCAAACGTGATGCTGCCTTTTGTTACTTCATATTTAGGATGTCCCATAATAGCTGAAGACAAAGTTGATTTACCTGTACCGTTTGGACCCATTACTGCGTGGATTTCTCCACCTTTTATTTCAAGGTTTACACCTTTTAGTATTTCTTTACCTTCAATCTCAACATGAAGATCTGTAATTGTTAAAGTTGAACCTGCCATTATTATACCTCCGCGACTTTATAAAAAAGTTTGTTATAACTATTCTCAATTTATTCTCATTACAATCTTATAACAAATAAAAGTTATAAGCAACTGTTTAAACCGAGGGTAAAAGGATGCAAAACTGCTGAATATTTAACCTTTTATATTGTTTGCTTCCTCTACAGTATTCATGTACAAAGATGCCTCCCAAACAGAAAGCATAATGAGGGTTTACTTATATTATCTACATCAATAAGAGTAACAAACAATTTCCAATCAGTAAACACAAAGAAAAACCAGTGTACTGAGACACTGGCTTTTCACCTGGTTTCTTCCTATTATATATTAGCGTGTACTTTACGGTCCAAATCGGCAATCATTCTTCTGCTTTCAACATACTCATTCTCTCTTCTCTTTTCCACTTGCATACGAACTTTATGTTTTCTCTTATAGGTTTCATAGCCAACTCCGTGAGCTCCATGCATCGCCTTTTCCATTTCATTCGTATACTCCATCTTCAGAGAGTCGTTGATAGTGAATCATTCCTTTCAGGTTTTTAAATACTTATATAATGATACTACCCTCGTGTTTTAAAAACAAAACCCGTATGAAGCGATTACCAGTTTTTAACGGTGATGTCAGTGCCTCATAAAAAGCTGAAAGCACTTCATCTTATATTTTCACAATATTCCCACGATATACTCCCTTTTTCAACTTTCTTTCTTCATCAATTTAAAGCACTAAACGTTTATCCTGGAGAGCAGCGTACAGAGATCCCTGGTTTATAGGTCCTAGTGCCCTTGAGTATGACGCTCAGGGACAGTCCCTCTTCGCGCGGTAACGCGTTACTGCGTTGCAAGGGACTGTCCCTTTTAGTGCGTTGGTGCAATAAAGCATCTCATGTTCAGTCTAAGCAAAAAGCTGACATGCCAGTGCTGTCAGCTTTGGGATATTCATTATTGTTTTAATTGGTTCAACTCTTCAATTGATTCCTGAACAAGTGTGACTGCCTGGCTCATGGCAGCTCCACCGCCAAATGCAGCTGTTACGCCGACTGCTTCAAGGATTTCTTCTTCTGAGCAGCCTTGATCGATGCAGCCTTTTGTGTGATAAATAATGCAGTATTCATCCTGTGAGTACAAGCTGATGCCGAGTGCAATCAATTGTTTTTCTTTTTGAGAAAGAACTCCTTCTTTAAAACAATGTTCTGTAAATGCATTATAGTGGTGTGCCAGCTCGGGCATTTTCTGCGTGAAGGTGCCCAATCCCTGCTTATAGTGATGCAGAGCAGCTTCTGTTGAATTTCTGAAGTCCATTTCCATTTGCTCAACTCTCCATTCTGTTATTGAATCCAATTCAAAAATAGTATGAGCTAAAGGAGGAAAGTTTATTAATAAAAGGCTGTTTTCGCATAGATTGTTGCTTTCGGATATCCCCGGATACTAGGGGATTTCTCTCTAATCGGGAAAAGCAGCTCTTTTCATTTCATGATTACCAGGTTATCCTGGTAAATAATGGTAGTTTTTACCTAGATTAGTATCAAATAGCAACAAAGTTTGCGAAAAGAGAGCCTAATAAAAAGCGGAAAGGCCCCGTTCAGCTGCTTACGGACTGTACCCTTAGTTCATGAAAAAAGCAATCCCTTCATAAGTGAAAGGACTGCTTTTCTTAAATATTATTCTTTGACTGGAACCACTGCTCCGCCCCACTCTTCAAGAATGAAGTCTTGGATTTCCTCAGAGCGAAGGACCTCTACAAGAGCCTTGATGGCTTCATTATCTTCGTCACCGTTATTCACAGCAATCACATTTACGTATGGTGATTCTTTATCTTCAATTGCAATTGAATCTTCAAGGGGTTTCAAGCCTGCATCAATAGCATAGTTTGAGTTGATGACTACTGCGTCGCCTTCTTCATTTTCGTACAACTGAGGAAGCAATGCCGCTTCATATTCGTAATCGAATTCAAAATTCTTAGGATTTTCCTCAATATCTTCAAGTGTCGCAGCTGTCTTTTCAACACCTTCTGTGATGGTGATAAGTCCTTTTGCTTCCAATAAAGTAAGAATGCGTCCGTGGTCTGCCACTGAATTGCTCAACAGGATCGTAGCACCTTCCGGAAGTTCTTCAAGAGATCCATATTTTTTAGAGTAGACTCCGATTGGCTCGATATGAATTCCGCCCGCGTTAACAAAATCATATTCGTGGTCAGCGATTTGAGACTCCAGGTAAGGGATGTGCTGGAAGTAGTTAGCGTCGATGTCCCCGCTTTCAAGATCCTTATTTGGCAGAACATAATCCTGATAGGTGTCGATATTCAGTTCAATACCATCTTCTTCAAGAATCGGTTTGGCTTTTTCCAGAATTTCTGCATGAGGAATATTGGAAGCTCCTACAGTTATTTCTTGTGTTTCTTCTCCACCGCTCCCTTGGCTACCTTCATCTGATGTACCGCATGCTGCCAATGTAAAGATGCTTGCTGCTGTAAATAAACCTGCAATTGTTTTTTTCATTTTTTCTCCTCTTTTCTTTAAGATAGATTATCTTTTATCTGTTTTTTTAGTTAATATATCTCCAATAAATTGGATGATAAAGACGATGATTAAAATAATGATTGTAGCTGCCAAGGTGACATCGTCCCGGCTTCGCTGGAATCCATCTAAATACGCCAGATTTCCAAGGCCTCCTGCTCCGATGACACCTGCCATAGCGGTAAAACCAACCAGGGCAATCGCTGTTACGGTTATCCCTGAAATTAATGCCGGCATGGATTCCGGAAGCAATACCTTCCAGATGATGGTCGAGGTTTTTGCTCCCATCGATTTAGCCGCTTCAATTACCCCTTTATTGATTTCTCTCAAAGCAATTTCAACCATTCTCGCATAAAATGGAGCCGCGCCGATAATAAGGGCTGGCAGTGCGGCATCCGGCCCGCGCATTGTTCCCAAAAGGAATTTGGTAAAAGGAATAAGCAACACTATTAAAATAATGAACGGAATCGATCGGAAGATATTAACCACAGCACTCGTGAATATATACACTCCGCGGTTTTCCCAAATATTGTTAGCCGATGTTAAAAACAAAAGAAGTCCAAGAATGATTCCAAGTACAAGCGTGATGGCGACCGACATCCCAGTCATATAAAGAGTTTCAAGCGTCGCTTCCCACATTTTTTCCCAGTCAACGTTCGGAAAGAGAGTATCAACCATGATTCATCACCTCAATCCCAACCGTTTGTTTCTTCAAATATTCAACAGCCTCTTCTTCTTGAGATCCTGTCAATTGAATGAAAAGCGTTCCATAAGAGCCTCCCTGCGTTTGGGAAATGCTTCCCTGAAGAATATTGACATTTACATCAAAATTCTTGATTAAGCTTGTTATAAGAGGCTGTTCTGTCTGTTCACCCACGAAGGTAAGTTTAACCATCTTGCCATCCGGATAGTGAGAGACCAGATTCTCAATGGCCTCCTTTGTACTTCCAGTTTCAGATACTTCGCTCACAAACCGCTGAGTGATCTTCTGGTGCGGATTCTTGAAAACTTCGAGAACTTCACCCAATTCGACTACTTTACCATTTTCCATAACCGCTACTCTATGGCAGATTTTCTGGATAACTTTCATTTCATGAGTGATTAAAACGATGGTTAACCCCAGGCGTTTATTAATATCTACCAACAGGTCGAGTATAGAGTCAGTCGTTTCAGGATCCAGGGCCGAAGTAGCTTCATCACACAGCAGGACTTTAGGGTTGTTAGCAAGCGCACGCGCAATTCCCACTCTTTGCTTCTGTCCTCCGCTCAATTGTGAAGGATAGGCACCTTCCCTTCCCTTCAAGCCAACGAGTTCGATTAACTCCTCCACTCTTCTGTTTCTTTCTTCTTTAGGAACCTTTGTAATCTCCAGCGGAAAGGCAATGTTTTCTTTTACTGTTCTCGACCATAAGAGATTGAAATGCTGAAAGATCATTGAGATTTCATGACGCGCACTTCTCAATTTCCCGCCCTTCACTTTAGAAACGATATGACCTTTAACATCTATCGTTCCTTCGCTGGGAATCTCTAATCCGTTCAGCATGCGGATCAGTGTACTCTTCCCCGCGCCACTATATCCAATCACGCCGAAAATTTCGCCTTCATCTATCGTCAGGTTCACATCGTCAACAGCTGATATGGTTCCTTTCTTGCTTTTGAAAATTTTACTGACATTTGAAATGCTTATCATTTACCTCACCTCTCTCACTAAACCAATCAGAATAGTTGGTTTAAGCTCCGTTGTAGTTTCACTTTTGTTCTGTTATTCGATTAGAATAGTGGTTACGGAAAAAAATAAAATGCCTTCCTGCAATGAGCAGAAAGGCATGAAAATACATCATTCACCTTTCCCTCATCTTCCAAAGCAAGCAGCTTTGTGTGAATTGGCACCATTTCAACAATGTTGACGGTTGCCGGGCTTCGCAGGGCACATCCCTCCACCTCTCTCGATAAGAGCAAGAAAATCGCTTTATTCAATTAGTCCTTTAAAGGACAAAAGTGTTTTTTACTTATGAATGGATTCTATCATTGCTTTTCAAAGACTGTCAACAGTTTTATTTTATTTTTTATTTTCTTCTTTAAAGGCTCTTTTCGTAAACTTTGTTGCTATTTGATACTAATTCCGAAAAAAACTACTATAATTCACCAGAAAAACCTGGTAATCATGAAAAGAAAAGAGCTACTTTCCCCGATTAGAGAGAAATATCCTAGTATCCGGGGATATCCGAAAGCAACAATATATGCGAAAACAGCCTCTAAATAAACGACCTAACTGTCTTATCGTAAGGCTTTTCTCTAAAAGATTGTCGTTCTTTAAACCTTTTTTATGGATCGTTTATTCAAGCGAAAGACGGGTTGGCTCCTTCTCAGCGCCCTGCCCACGAGGTAGTTAGCCTACATGTGAAATCACTTTTTTAAACAGCGAAATATTTACCAAATCCGGCTATCGTTAAAAGTGTTTATTTTCACAAATAGAATTATTAAGTTTCCACTTCATTCATCGACCAAAAAAACTCAATCTGTAATAACGTTTCACAGAAAAATTGCAAGTGGATTATTTTTATTAAAAAGTGACCGCCTGCTATTCTGTAGTCCAAAATAGATCCCATTCCCCCAATGTTGATGCTGACAACCAATTCGCCAAGAAATCAAGAAGCATGGGAGGAGAGTGGTATAACCTCTTAGATTACCACTGGGTCTGTTACATGGACCCTGCATAGAGTCAGAATAGATTCTACGAACAGAAGTCCTCTATATGTACCTGCCACATTTACTTCCTGCCTTCGGGTAAGCACGGATAGCTTTTCTCTTCCATCCAGCAGTTCCTTAATCCTGGAGGGACTGCCTTTTATTGAAAAGTCCGATTCAAGATTCACTTCTTCCACGATAGCAAGCTTCACACGCCTGCCAAATGCGATTTTCTTCACCTCATATCCATTATCAAAAGCCACTATAAAGGGTTTTTCTGGCATTAATGCTTTCAAATGATATCTCATTTTGCACTCTTCAAGCAACCTCATCATCTCTTTTTCCAATTGCTCATCCCCTTAGTATATATTCTATATACTATTTCCCCCTTTTAGTGAGGATTCCTTGTGTAATCCATCGACATCTTCTGTAAGGGAATGAATAAAAATGTCGATTTAAATTATAAGTGTCTTATTCTGAAAAAATTTCCCGGGAAATATGTAAAAACCCGTCAAAAACAAAGGCTCTTTCGCAAAGATTGTGGCTGTTATAAAAAAATGGATTTCCGCTCCAGACGTACGACTCCAATCCTCCTAAGTAAAGGAAGAGGAAGGTACAATCGCATTCAAAAGAAACGATTAACGAAGAAATAGCTCTATGCTTCTTGATTACCAGAATATTCTCTGTGATCATTGAAAAAGCAACAAAGTTGACGAAAAGAGCCAAAAAAAAACCGACTCCTTATATGGAATCAGCACTTATTAAGTGATTTAATTGTTCATGTAAATACGGAACTGAGTGAAAGGCATAAATCTTTGTCACCAGGTTTCCTTTATGAAATAACAGCATACAAGGTACGCTTTCCACCGAGTACTCATCAGCGATTTCAGGAAAATAATTTAAATCAGCTTTTATAAAGGTGGTTTGAGGAAACAGCTTTTCTGTGACATCCACCATTCTTCCCGCCACTCTGCATGTACCGCAAAGCGGAGTAAAAAGATATAGCGCTGTATACCTTTGTTCTCTTACTGTTTTATCGATTCTCTCTAAAGTAATATTTTTCTTCATAAAATCCATTTACTTCCTTCTATCCAAGTATTCTGTGTGAACATCTATATCAGCCCCGATCAGTACTGAAGCAATATGGTATTCGGGAGCTGCCGCAACCTCTTTATACATTCGGTCAATGTACAAATGCTCTGCCTCAGGGAACTCTCTCTTAAACAACTTACGAAGCTTTTCGCCGCTTTCGTCAGCGTCCACAAGAATATAAACATCCCTCTGAAATAGTTCATCCACCAGCTCATCCAATTTAGTAATGCTAATCGTGCCATTCGTACAAATGATTTCGACGGGCTCATTCACAATCTCTTTCACTTTTTTTCTGTCAGAAGTCCCCTCAACGATAATCACCTTATCATCAAATGCCTTCATTCAACTCACCTATTTCTTTTCAAAACTAAGTCTCAAACAAGAAAAGCAAAATGAGACTTTGAAAACTTAGTATGATTTAAAAGAATATTCTTATTTATTTTCCCGCTTTTCAGTCTCGATTGCAAAGAAAAACGCTTCGCTGAAACAGTATTTGTGGTCTAATTTTATAAAACGCTCTTTTCTTAAAGCTGTTTTCGCAAAGATTGTGGCTGTATAAAAGTGATGGATTTCCGCTTCAGGCGTACGACTCCGCGGTGCGGGCGGCGAACTAAAAAGCGGAAGCGGCCGTTCAGCGACGTACAGATTTTAGGGCTTTCGTATGAGATAAAGGGATCACGGAGAGCGGTAGCGATTCGATGATGACTTATCTACAAAAAGTGGATAGGCCCCGCTCAGCGGCGTACGGACTGGACTGACTCCGCATGAGATAAAGGAAACACAACGAACATAGTAAGTTGATGTTGACTTATCGCAAGGAGGAGGCAGGGAAGTCCGCTAGCCGCTGGGGCCTTGCAGCTGGATTAGCAAGGAGAGAGACCGAAATCTGCTAGTCGCTGGCCGCTGTAGCTGGATTGAGCCTCCTCGGCTTCATAAAAAGCAGAAGGGTATATAGCATTCAAAAGCAACAATCTTTTAGAAAGGCTCTTTTCGTAAACTTTGTTGCTATTTGATACTAATTCCAAAAAAAATGCCATAATTCTCCGGAATAACCTGGTAATCTTGAAAAGAAAAGAGCTACTTTCCCCGATTAGACAGAAATACCCTAGTATCCGGGGATATCCGAAAGCAACAATATATGCGAAAACAGCCTTTAGAAAACAGCATTATAAAAAAAGAGTAGAAGCTTCTACCCTTTTTCAGCACCAGCCGCCCTCATCACAGTCTGTATAACGTGGTTCAGACTCATCAGGTGTCATATAATTCTGGATGATTTTATTACCAAAGGTTTCAAAGTTTGGTTCCAGCTGAAGACTTTCTGCAGAATTAGAAATATCCATTTTTCCTACCAGCTGTTCATCAAGAAATAAATGCAGCTGTCCTTCAACGAGTTTTCCAGTGACACGCTGTGTGACATCAAGCTTTTTGGGTTTCAACATGTAATAATCCTCCTTTTGTGAGTATGTATTACTAGCGTACCCAAAAAGCAAAACAAAACCCTCCGAAACAGCTGGAGGGTTTTGTAAATAGGATTAGTCTTCTTTAATCATTTCTTCATACTGCTCTGCAGTCATTAGGTTGTCCACTTGAGAAGAATCAGAAGGTTCAATGATAACCATCCATGCCTTTTCGTATGGTGATTCATTCACGAACTCAGGACTGTCATCAAGATCCCCGTTGATTTCAACAACTTTCCCGCTTATCGGTGCATATAATTCAGAAACTGTCTTAACAGATTCTACACTTCCGAATGGCTCATCTGCGGTGATTTCGTCGCCAACTTCAGGAAGTTCTACGAAAACGATATCTCCTAATTCTGATTGCGCAAAATGCGTGATTCCAATACGTACATTTTCCCCTTCAACTTTAACCCACTCATGTTCTTCTGAATAACGAAGTTCTTTTGGTGTGCTCATGTCCTATCCCTCCATTGCTATATTCAAATCAATATTGACATATTTACTACAAAAAAAGCAAGAAAACCTTACCAGAATTTTATTGCCACGCACTCTCGTAAGCTTCTTCCTTAAACCCTACCGTCACAGTTGCTTCATTGGCAGCGATCGGGCGCTTGATCAGCATTCCATCGCTTGCAAGAATCTCAAGTAATTCCTCTTCTGAAGACTCATTAACTTTGTCTTTCAGTCCAAGTTCGCGGTACTTTTTGCCGCTTGTATTGAAGAATTTTTTCAAAGGCAGCCCGCTTTTTTCATAAAGCTTCTTCAATTCCTCCTTCGTGGGAGGATTTTCAACAATATGTATTTCGTTAAATTCCTTGCCATTTTCCTCAAACCATTGCTTGGCTTTTCGGCATGTGCCGCATTTGGGATATGAATAAAATTGGATTGTCATTTTCTCACCACCCTTCCCAGAGATTTATCTACTTCAACTATTTACTTATTCGACAAAATCTCTTAATGTCCTGCAAGCAACCACTTTCTGTTTATCAAACAAACGGGCATGGTTTTACCCTCTTAATAAAATCTAGTGAATATAATGCTCATATTTTCCAAAGGCTCTGTTACAAGCCGATTCTGGGCCCTTAGGCGACACTATCAGGCTGTGTGAAAGCCTGATCCATATCAACTTCTCTGCTTTTTTTCACTCTTACCTCATATTATATAGCTTATTGCGCTTCTCAGACAATGGATGCAGCCTTGTTTGCCGACAAAATAAGAGAGCCAGAGAGTTTTTTCTTGTTATATTGTAAAAACCGGACTCCCATTCAGGAGCCCGGCTGATACTCTATTTACAGTACATAACGCTCTGCTTCGATAAGCTTTTGAGATGCTTCACGTTTAACTGCAATTATGTTAAGCGGTGTGTAGCGTGTGAATTTACGAAGCGCAGACAGCATCATTCTTAAAGAATCGCCTGTTTCTGCTGCAACCAAAGTTTCTTTTGCATGAGCTTCGATTTCGTTGAATGCTTCCTGACAGAAGATTTGCGTGTACAATAACTTCTGCTGGGCTTTTTCGGCTCCAACCTTGTTGATCGCTTTTTCAGTACGAAGAACGACGGATTCCATAGCGTAAGCGTTTGAAATAATATCTGCAATGTTCACAAGGATCTCCTGCTCTTTTTCAAGAGCTTTTCCGTATTTCTGTGCAGCAAGACCGGCAATCAACAAGCCAATCTTCTTCGCATTTTTCACAAGATATTTTTCCTGTTC
This sequence comes from Bacillota bacterium, assembly GCA_051750065.1. Taxonomy (GTDB): domain Bacteria; phylum Bacillota; class Bacilli; order Bacillales; family Bacillaceae_B; genus Rossellomorea. The sequence goes on along the minus strand of JBNJJI010000008.1, from coordinate 89,816 downwards.
AAGCGGTGCATCGCCAACTTCTTCCGGCATAAGCATCATTAACTCTTCTTGAAGAGCCTGTGCTTTCTGGAATAATGGCAGTTCACCTTTAAGCGCTTTACGCACATATGTGCCAGGCACTAACAGGCGGTTGATTTCGTTTGTTCCTTCAAAGATACGGTTAATGCGGGAGTCGCGGTACATTCTTTCGATCTCATATTCCTGCATGAAACCGTAGCCGCCGTGAATCTGAACGCCTTCATCGACGATATAATCAAGGGCTTCTGTAGCAAAAACTTTATTCAAAGAGCACTCGATGGCATATTCAGCAATCGATTTGGCTACTTCTGTACCGTTTTTAACTTCTTCGTCAGTCAATTTGCTCATGCGGTCTTCAAATAGACCTACTGTACGATAAACGGAACTTTCAGAAGCATACAGTTTTGCTGCCATAGTCGCGAACTTCTCTTTTGTTAAGTTGAAAGAGGAGATAGGTGTTTTAAACTGCTGACGCTGGTTTGCATATTTGATCGTAACATCCATGGCTCGTTTACTTGCTCCTACTGCTCCTACTCCAAGCTTGTAACGTCCGATATTCAAAATATTGAAGGCAATGATATGACCTTTTCCTGCTTCACCCAAAAGGTTTTCAACCGGTACTTCTGCATCTTCAAGGATCAGTGTACGAGTAGATGAACTCTTGATACCCATTTTCTTCTCTTCAGCACCTGTAGAAACACCCACATAGTCACGTTCTACAATAAATGCTGAGAACTGCTCTCCGTCGATTTTAGCGTAAACAACGAAGACATCTGCAAATCCGGCATTTGTAATCCATTGCTTTTCACCGTTTAATACATAATGAGTGCCTGCTGCGTTCAGCTTAGCAGTCGTCCTTGCACCAAGAGCATCCGATCCAGAACCTGGCTCAGTCAATGCGTAAGCGGCAATTTTTTCTCCAGTTGAAAGCACTGGAAGGTATTTTTGCTTTTGATCTTCGTTACCAAATAATACGATTGGCAGAGAACCGATTCCTACGTGAGCTCCATGAGTGATGGAGAATCCTCCAGCTGTGGACATTTTCTCAGCGATAAGCGCTGAACTTACTTTATCTAAGCCAAGCCCGCCGTATTCTTCCGGAACATCCGCCCCTAGAAGACCTAAATCTCCAGCTTCTTTCAACAGCTTGACGGAACGGTCAAACTCATGATTTTCCAAATGTTCAACTTGTGGAACTACTTCATTCACCACATAATCTTCAGTTGTCTTGGCGATCATTTTCTGTTCATCTGTATAATCTTCCGGTGTAAACACATTTTCATAAGATACATCTTCAATAATGAAGCTGCCGCCTTTTACCAGCTTATCAGTTTGATTTGTCATCTGTTTTTCCTCCTTGTTTTTAAAACAATTATTGAAAATGGAATGCCCAGGTCTGGGCATTCGAATATTAACCGATCAGTTCAAATACTCCGGCAGCACCCATTCCTCCGCCGATACACATTGTTACAACACCGAATTGGACATTTCGTCTCTTCATTTCATGAACAAGTGAAAGAGTCAATTTCGTTCCGGAACAGCCTAGTGGATGTCCCAGGGCAATCGCACCGCCATTGACGTTGATGATTTCCTCATTTAGGCCAAGCTGGCGGATGACTTGGATGGATTGAGAAGCAAATGCTTCATTCAATTCAAACAATCCGATATCTTCTAATTGAAGACCAGCCATTTTCAGTGCTTTCGGTATAGCCTCGACGGGACCTACCCCCATTATTTCCGGCGGCACTCCCGCAACAGCGAATGATCTGAACTTCGCCATTGGCGCAAGGCCAAGGGAATTTGCTTTTTCACGGTCCATGACCATAACTGCTGCAGCTCCGTCACTGGTCTGTGAAGAATTCCCCGCTGTTACCGATCCTTTTACATTAAAGACAGGACGCAGCTTGGAAAGGACTTCCTGATTCGTTCCCGGTCTTACGCCTTCATCTTTTGAAAACGTGATGTTCTTTTCTACCACTTTGTTTTGTTCGTTTACTGATCGCAGGACAACATCAACAGGAACGATTTCATCTTGAAATCTGCCTTCTGCAATCGCACTAGCCGCTTTCTCATGGCTTCTTACGGCGAAAGCATCTTGATCTTCTCTGGAAATGCCGAATTTTTTTGCGACTTCTTCCGCTGTATGGCCCATGCTCATATAATATTGTGGTGCCGTTTCAGCAAGCTTCGCATTAGGGCGGACAACATGCCCCATCAATGGAACAAGGCTCATTGATTCAGCTCCGCCTGCAATTGCCGTATCAGAGTGGCCAAGCATGATTTTTTCTGCTGCATAAGCAATGGATTGCAATCCTGAAGAACAGTACCGGTTAATGGTTATAGCAGGGACGTTATGTGGAAGTCCCGCCAATCCGCCGATATTTCTGGCCATATTCAAGCCCTGTTCCGCTTCGGGCATCGCACACCCAATAATCAAATCATCTATATTCCCGTCATAATTTCCCGCTCTTTTCAATGTTTCTTTTACAACCAGTGCACCCAGGTCATCAGGTCTGACAGTTGCCAGAGTTCCTTTATTAGCTCTTCCTACCGGTGTACGGGCGCCTGCTACTAGTACCGCTTCTCGCATGTTCTTCCCCCATTTCTTGAAAAATAAAAGTATGTTTAGTTACGCAGCGGCTTTCCTTTTACAAGCATGTGCTGCATGCGCTGCTGTGATTTCGGCTGTGCTACAAGGCTCAGGAACGCTTCTCTCTCCAGATCCAATAGATACTGTTCGTCTACTTCTGTACCGAATGGAAGCTTGCCGCCGGCTAGTACAAATGCCAGTTTTTTCGCTATCACAAGGTCATGCTCAGAAATGTAGCCAGAGTGCATCATCGCTTGAGCTCCCAGTATTAATGCTGCATATCCCGTTTCACCGACAACCGGAATCTTTCTGCGCGCCGGAGGAGTGTACCCGCTTTCACTTAAAGCAAGCGCTGCCTGTTTCGCATCATATAAAAGGTGATCTCCATTGGCACTTACACCATCGGATTTGTTAAGGAAGTTATTGTCTCTTGCTTCATCTCCTGAAGTAGAGACTTTAGCCATTGCAATCGTTTCAAATACTTTGTTGGCAACTTTTTGCAAATCGAAGTCGAGTCCATCCGGCATCATATCAAGATGTTTGATATACAATTCTTTGTTTCCGCCGCCGCCAGGAATCAGTCCGACACCCGCTTCTACAAGTCCCATATAAGTTTCCATGGATGCTTGGATGTGCGCTGCTGGAAGACATACCTCCGAGCCGCCCCCAAGTGTCATGCCAAATGGTGCTGCCACAACCGGTTTTTTGCTGTATTTAATATTCATCATCGCCTGCTGGAAATTGCGGACAACCATGTCGATTTCAAAAATGTTGTCATCCTGCGCTTCCATTAAGATCATCGCAAGGTTGGCTCCCACACAGAAATTTTTACCCTGGTTTCCGATGACGAGTCCTTTGAAATTCTTCTCAACCTCTTCAATGGAGAAGTTGATCATTTGAACGATATCCAAGCCTATGGAGTTATTTGGTGAGTGGAATTCAAGCAGTGCAACTCCATCTCCAATATCAATCAAGCTTGCACCTGAGTTTTTCTTGATCAGTTTTCCCTGCTTCTTCAAAAGTTTTAAATCTATTACTTTAGAATTTTTTTCAATCTTTCTATATTCACCGTTATGGTAGAAATACTTTTCACCATCTTCTTCCTTGTAGAAAGAGCTATGGCCTGCTTCAAGCATCTCTGTAATCCATGCCGGGATTTCTCTGCCTTCTTCTTTCATCTTGCTCACTGACTTTTCAAGCCCTATACTGTCCCAAGTTTCAAATGGACCTTGCTGCCAGCCGAAGCCCCACTTCATTGCCTGGTCAATCGCAACGATATCATCTGCAATGGTTTGCAGCAGTTCTCCTGAATACATAAGCACCGGTGAAAGGATGTTCCACAAAAATGTTCCGGCTTTGTCATTTGCATAAACAAGCGCTTTCATTTTATTGGAGAGTCCTTTTTCCTGCTTGCTCATTTCAGTAGAGGCTGTTTTTAACTTTTTCCTTGGACCGTATTCAAGTGTTTCAGTATCAAGTTCAAGTATTTCTTTTCCTTGTTTTAAGTAGAAGCCCTGGCCGCTTTTGGATCCCAGCCACCCGTTATCCAGCATCTTCTCCATGAAACCTGGAATCTCGAATACTTTCTTCTCTTCTCCGTCGACCTGATCATAAACATTTTTTGCAACATGCGCGAATGTGTCGAGACCTACTACATCCAGTGTACGGAAGGTCGCACTCTTTGGACGGCCAATTGCTGGACCAGTAATGGAATCGACTTCTCCGACAGTTATGCCGATCTTCACCATTTCCTGAAGAGTGATCAGCAGTCCGTAGGTACCTATACGGTTAGCTATGAAGTTTGGAGTGTCTTTCGCAAGCACTACACCTTTTCCAAGTACATCTTCACCAAACGTTTTAATGAATGAAAGTACTTCCGGATCTGTTTTTTCTGTAGGAATGACTTCAAGCAATTTCAAATAACGCGGCGGGTTGAAGAAGTGAGTTCCCAGGAAGTGCTTCTGAAAATCTTCTGAACGCCCTTCAGCCATTGCCTCAATGGATATTCCAGATGTATTGGAACTGATAATGCTTCCTTGTTTTCTGTGTTTTTCAACGTTTGTAAAAACCTTCTTCTTAATGTCCAGGTTTTCGACCACCACTTCAATGATCCAATCACATTCGCTTAGTTTTTCCATATCATCCTCAAAGTTTCCTGCTTGAATCAATGCAAGGTTTTTCTTTGAAGTAAGCGGTGCCGGTTTTTGTTTAAGAAGCTTTTTCAGGGCTCCTTCACTGATTCGGTTACGGACCACTTTATCTTCTAAAGTCAGTCCTTTTGCCTTTTCTTCTTCACTTAACTCACGTGGTACTATATCGAGCAGCAAGGCAGGTATACCAATATTAGCAAGATGGGCTGCAATACCCGATCCCATTACTCCTGATCCCAAAACTGCTGCTTTTTGAATTTTACGAGCCAATGTTTTTTCCCCCTTTTACTATTTGAATGAACACTCATTCATTTTCTTCTCAAAAAAAATCACGAATGAGATCTGTTACTACTAATATATAAGATTTTACACCAAACTGCAATATCTTAAAGTTTAAAAAATGATAAATTTTCTAAAAATAATCATTTCGCATCTTTTGGTCATTCTAATAATGGAGGTGAAAATCATGGCAAAGAGAAAGAAAAACCCATCCAAGGCAGGCGTCAGTGCAGCAAGTGTAAAAGGAGATGCCGGTCCGACAGTGGAGCATGACGGCGGCGGAAAGGTGAACAGCCAAAATAATCAATATAAAAAATAAAACGTGTTTAGTTTACGCAGGGTAGTGTTTCTCCGATGCAGTCGCTTAATTGATATGGCAGCCTTACTGTATCAACTGTTCTGCTCTCTGATGCATGAGTTTAGAAAATATTATTATGAGTGCAGTGATCTATATGAGATAAGTCCGCTATCTTCTTTGGCGGCAGAGGCTAAGCTTTCTGCAAGCTCTAGAAACAGCTATTCCTCTAAACTAACCCGTTCGATTGAGCTGGAGAAAAATATAATAACATAGCTTTTGGAGGTGGAATTAGCATAGTAATTCGCACCTCCTTCTTTTTCTAGGTATTACAGCGTTTATAATTGTAATAGAGTCGTTTTTTTGTGCAAATCATCGTTTTAACAACTCTTTTAGCGGCACTCATAACTTCCACGAGGGATACCTAAATGCCTTTTTCCTCCTATAGTGGCACTCACCACTTTCTTGAAGGACACTAAATGGCCTTTTTCCCCTTATAGTGGCACTCACGACTTTCTTGAAGGACACTAAATGGCTTTTTTCCTCTTATAGTGGCACTCACGACTCACTTGAAGGACACTAAATGGCCTTTTTCCTCTTATAGTGGCACTCACGACTCACTTGAAGGACACTAAATGGCCTTTTTCCTCTTATAGTGGCACTCACTACTCACTTGAAGGACACTAAATGGCTTTTTTTCTCTTATAGTGGCACTCACCACTCCCTTGAAGGACAATAAATGGCTTTCTTTCTCTTATAGTGGCACTCACGACTCATTTGAAGGACACTAAATAGCTTTTTTCCTCTTATAGTGGCACTCACCACTTTCTTGAAGGACACTAAATGGCTTTTTTTCTCTAATAGTGGCACTCAAGATAATAAAACTCACATAAGTCCTGTTCTGATAACAAAATTTCATTAAAAGACCATTCTCAGGCGACTTACAAATAACGTTTTCGTTGACCAGTCTTAGAATTAAAAACGATAACAGTCCCAAAGTTTCAACTTTTGGTCTGCTACTCTTCTTGTTTTTTGATGTGTAAAAAAATACAAAACCGCTGCAAGATAAAAATCCTGCAGCAGTTCTTTCATCTATTATACTCTTAAACTCGCTATTACTTGTTGATTACACCTTTTAAAACAAATGCCACGTTTGCGGGCCTTTCTGCCAGGCGACGCATGAAGTAGCCGTACCAATCAGTACCGTATGGAACGTAGACGCGCATCTTATATCCTTCTTTTGCAAGCTCCAGCTGCCTTTCAACCCTGATTCCGTATAACATCTGAAATTCGAATTGATCGCTAGGAATATTGTATTCTTCAACAATTTGCTTCGTATATTCTATCATTGCATCATCATGTGTCGCAACGGCCGTATAATTGCCGTTCAGCAAATGCATTTTGATGATTTTCTTAAAATTGTCGTCTACATCCTTTTTATCCGGGAATGCAACGAGCGGCGACTCCTTATAAGCCCCTTTGACAAGTCGAAGGTTTGGTGAATATTCATTCAGTACTTCCATATCCTTCTCTGTTCGGAAAAGATATGCCTGAATGACCGTACCTACATTATCATACTCAGACTTCAGCCTTTTGAATATGTCGATTGTTTTGCCGCATCTGGAGTAATCCTCCATATCGATTGTCACAAACACTCCATATTCCTGTGCCGCTTCAAGAATTCTTCTCATGTTTTTCAAGACAATCTCTTCGGAAAGATCAAGTCCCATGGATGTCATTTTCAATGAAAGCTGTGAATCAATTCGTTCCCGACCGATTGCCTTGACAGCTTCGATGCATTGATCAGCCATCTCATTTGCTTCAGCTTCATTATCAATGAACTCTCCAAGGTAATCAATCGTTACCGATAATCCCTGATTGTTCAGCCCTTTGATTGCTTCAACAGCGAGGTCAATGGATTCACCAGCAACAAATCGGGCAGCGCCAAAGCGCAAACCATATTTCTTCGCTACTTTCGTTAATGGTTTATTCTTGGATAAGAATAAAAAGAAGTTACGCATTACTTGTTCCATGTCATTTACCCCCTGTAACATTTGCTTCACTATGAAAGCGGTTTCTTTTTGGATTGGTCTGGATGGCCGCAATCAAGTGGCTGAGGTCGTCTACTAGAACTGATTGCCCCTTAAGTCGGTTCCATAAATATAAATTTATATTATCACCTTTAACCGTTTTTGAATATAGTTCAAACATCTAATTGAAAAATTTTATCACTTTTTGTCATTTGGTGTATATACCGGAGGGCTGGAGGAACAATAACCTTGGAAAAATTAAAGGAGGGAAAACGTATGCAGCAACAGCAGCAAGGCAATCAACAGCAGGGTATTATGCAGCAGCCACCCCAGGTTTTAACGACCAAAGATTCTTTATACTTAAATGATATGCTTTCATGGAACTTATTGGCTATGAAAAAGGCCCATTTTGCAGCAAGCCACTGCCAGGACCCTGAATTGAAAGCAGAAATCGATAAATGCGGCAGAATGCATCAGCGCCATTATGAGCAAATTCTGGCTCATTTGAATCCCGGCAGTACCGGACAAGCTCCTACAACTATGTAAAAAGGAAGTGTATATAATGAATCAGAACCAATCTCAGCAAAAAATTCAAAATCCTCAAACACAAGTAGCTCAAACACCTCAAATGAACGACCGTGACTTGGTAAATGATATGCTGAGCATGGAAAAATATATGACCGACTCTTATTGCACTGCCCTGAACGAAGCAAGCCACGATGCTTTATATAATGATTTGCTGACCATCTTCAATGAAACACAGAACACTCAGCGCAGCCTGTATAACAGTATGTTTAAAAAGGGATGGTACAAATTAGAAGAAGCTGATGCTCAAAAACTTCAGCAGTCTTACCAGCAGCACCAGCAATACTCATCTCAGTTTCCATATAACAACGTTCATTAATCGCGAGTCCCCTTTTAGGGGGCTTTTTTGCTGCTAATAGATAGGATAAACGCTTAGGAATTGTTTATGGAGGGGAAGCAGACGTGTGTACGTTGATAGAATCCAGTTATTCCATATTGAAGGGCTTGTTCTTAGCAATAAAAGTGAAAACAATGTTGATGCCAGAGAATCTAACGAGAAGATGCTGATAATGAGGAGTTGTTGATAGAACTTAAAAATCGTCGATGGACTTTACAAAGTCGACGATAGCACCTGGACTCTCGTCGATAGAACCGACACTCATACTTCGTTGATAGAGCCAACAAACCAGTTAAAGCTGTACAACCCCCAAAAAACAGGCAGCTGCTCCTTGCACAGCTGCCTGTTCTATTATTGATTTTTCTTCGCTCTATGTTCTTCATTCAGTTCTTTGATTTCCGCAATAATTCTTTTTATCTCTTCCTTGCTCTCTGGAAACTCAGAATTCCAATGCTTGGCCAGCGGAGGCATGGATTTAGCGATATAAGTATAGATGACCCACTTTGTTACTTTTTCCTTTAATTCGGGAGTTGCTTCACCTAATAGCAGTTCAGTATATTTGTCGATCAATGCGTCGAATTGGCCGTCAAAGTCCTTCATTACCTCACTCCTTTCGGCTGTTTGACATTGCAGGTTTGAGGGCAAGTGCTGCACCTATGTGATTCCCCGCCTCTCAGCTGATAGGAAAAGCAGCAGGTTTTCCTGACCCGCAGCACGCTGTCCTGTTCTGCGACATATTGTTTTTCCCCGTGGTACCTAGCCAGAGGATTTTGATGGTAAGGACCAAATAAAGCAGCATTATCCTCTTCCAGCAGCCAGTGGAAATCTTCTTCCATCCTCACTCGTACATGCTTCAGTTCTTCTTGTTCGATAAGTCCTTCATACACCCAGAACAGATAGATGGCAACGTTTTCCCAAGCGATAAGGTTGGAAAGCTTGCCTGCTTTCTTCACTGTTTCAATAAGAGGAAACAAGTGGTTTCTGAAAATGTCCTTCGCTGCGTCCGCCCTGACCGTTTCCCTGTCCGTTACAGGCTCCGCAGCATGATCTTGGAAATAAAACCCTGGAAGCCACAGTCCATTTTTTTCACCATCTGCAAGAAAGACATTTTCGGGAGATACATTCAATCTTTTATTAAAGACTGAAAGAGAAAACATCGAAATCACTGCTAAAAAAGCGTAGCGTTTAAGCAGTATCGAAGACAAAACTTTTTTATCTTCGCTTCCTATCTTATCAGAGTACTTTTGAAGAAATTTGTTCAATCCTTCCTCATTTAACAATTGACTAGCGGACGTCAATTCGCTCTCCGCCGGTCTTTCAGTCAAAAACCTGAAGGATTTCAGCTTGTCTTTTTCTTCACCCGTTAGTTTCACTCTCATGTCATCTCAGCTACTTCTTTGATGATACATCTGCCTTTCCCGTAAGGAATGCAAAGCGGTGTCCCGAACAAGGGGTCACTCGTTACTTGACAGTCCATGTCAAATACATTTTTTACAAGGTTGCAGCTGATGACTTCTTCTGGTTTTCCTTGAGCAAAAATCTTTTGATCACGAATCGCTACAATATTGTGGGCATAGCGGCAAGCAAGATTAAGGTCATGAAGCACCATAATGATTGTCCGCTCTTCTGTTTCATTGAGTTCAAATAACAGATCCAGAATTTCAATCTGATGAGTCATATCAAGGTATGTTGTAGGCTCATCCAGCAGAATGATATCAGTATCTTGAGCCAGAGTCAGGGCAATCCAGGCTCTTTGCCGCTGTCCGCCCGAAAGCTCGTCAACTCTTCTATCCTGAAACTCCTCCATCTTCGTAGCTTTTAGGGCTTTTGAGACGATTTCTTCATCCTTTTGTGACCATTGCTTCAGCCACGACTGGTGAGGATATCTCCCCTGCTTGACCAGTTGAAGAACCGTCAATCCCTCAGGAGCAGTCGGTGATTGTGGAAGAATGGCCAATTTTCTGGCTACATCCTTTGTAGAAAGCTTAGAAATTGCATCACCATCAATTAGAACGGAGCCGGTTTTAGGCTTCAGAAGTCTTGCCATTGAACGCAGAAGCGTAGACTTGCCGCAGCCATTACCGCCTATGAAAACTGTAATTTCACCTTTAGGAATCTCAAGGTCCAGCTCATTTATAATAATTCTGTCGCCATAACTTAATGTAAGCGATTCTGTTAGAAGAGATTGTGTCATTGCCGGGTCATCTCCTTTCGTTTGACTGCTGATGTGCCGGTACTCGTACTCATTCACATTTGATTTTAAAGTATTTTTATATAGAAAGCTTATGCACTTTTTGTCTTAAATAGTAAATAGATGAAATAAGGAGCACCGATTGCCGCTGTAAAAACACCGGCAGGCACTTCTAAAGGCAAGAACAGGGTGCGTCCGACCAAATCGGCAATCATAACTAGTATTCCCCCGAGCAAAGCCGCCACTGGCAGTAAGGCTCCAAAGGAAGAACCAACCAGGCGGCGTGCCATATGCGGAGCCATCAGGCCAACAAACCCTATGCCGCCCGCGAAAGCAACCGCCCCTCCGACTAAGCCTGTTGCCAATGTCAGCAGGATGATCCGCTGTCTCTGGATATGGCTTCCTACACCGGTGGCAATTTCTTCTCCCAGTTCTTGAATGTTTACGTTTCTAGCCAAAATAAAGGCAATCACTACCAGTATTAATGTCCACGGAAGCAGAATATGAACATCTTTCCAATTCGATGCATTTACTGTCCCTGTAATCCAGATATTCGCTTGGCTTGCGCGGAAAATAGGTCCTAAAATCATCATCATTGTAATGATGGCCTGCATGAGAGCTGAAATTCCAATTCCGATAAGGACCAAACGAACTGGTGATACACCATTCTTCCAGGCTAGAAAGTATACCAGAAATGCCACTGCTGCAGCTCCTGCAAAGGCCGCCAGCGGAAGCCATTGAATGCTCACTGTCAGGGCATTATTTTCATCACTGAAGAAAGCCAAAAATCCTACCACGGCCGCGCCAGCTCCACCGGTAATCCCGATAATGTCAGGAGAGGCAAGGGGGTTCCTTACCATCCCTTGAAGCAAAGCCCCGGCAATCGCCAAGCAAATGCCGGCTAGCAGCGCAATAATGATTCTCGGAAGCCTGAATGATTGAACCACCAGCTGCTCCAGTTCGCTCCCTCCACCGAAGAATACCATCAAAACCGTCCACGGTTTTATGTTCATATCACCAAGACCAGTACTTAAGATAAAAATAAGGACCGTAACCATTAATAAAATCAAAATCTTTTTCACTGCTGACAAATCTATTAAAAATGAAAGTTTATCTCTATAAAACCGTTTGGCAATATACCGTTTCATCCGCTAAAACCCCTTCCTTGCGATGTAAATGAAAAACGGGGCGCCTATAGCGGCGGTCATAACACCAACAGGAACTTCCTGCGGCATGATAATATATCTGGCACCTATATCGGCCGCCAGCAAGAGAATGCCGCCTGTCAACCCGGCAAAAGGCAGCAGCCACCGATGATCGACACCGATTATTCTTCTGGCAATATGAGGAACCACAATGCCGATGAAGCCAATCGGGCCCGCGATTGCTACAGATCCTCCAGCGAGAAGGACCACGATGACTAATGAAATCAGTTTGATCCAGCCGGTTTTAAGTCCAAGCCCTCTCGCTACATCTTCTCCCATCGCCAGGACGTTCAGCTTATTCCCTATAATAATGGCCAAAACCCATCCGATGAGAAGATAAGGAAAAACACCGTACAATATATCAAGACTTCTTCCCTGCACCGATCCGGCAAGCCAAAAAAGAACCTGTTCCAAAGCAGCTTCATTCAAAACAAGAAACCCTTGAGTAAAGGAGGAAAACAGTGCAGTTATAGCTGCTCCCGCCAATGTGAGCTTCATAGGAGTCAAGCCTTCTCTCCCGGCAGACCCAATGACATAAACCGCTACCGCAGCAATGCCTGCGCCAAGGAAAGACAGCCAGGTGAAGCTTTGTAAGTTTGATACATTAAAGAGTGTGACGGCAATAACGACCATGAAGCCTGCGCCGGCATTAATGCCAAAAATACCGGGAGAGGCGAGTGGATTTTTCGTTAATGTCTGCATCAGGACACCTGCGATAGCAAGCGACGCTCCAACTGCGGCTGCAATGAGAGCCCTCGGCAGTCTCACCGTCTGGATGACGAGATGTTCAGTAGAATCATCACCGTTAGTCAGTGCCTGAAACGCCATCTTCCACGTTGTCTCTGTATAACCGTACACAATGCTCATTCCAATGAATAATGCAAAAATCATTAATGCTGTTAATAAAATTAATGCCTGAATACCAGATCTTCTCATAAATATAACCCTTCTATTAAAACATTCAATTGAATTTAAAAAACACTTTCTCCTCTATCCATTTTAGAGAATAAAGTAGTGTCAGTCAATGAATTTGAAAATCATTATCAATTGATGGTTGACTTTGTAATCGTTATCTTCTAATATAGTTTTTGGAGAAACGCAATTGAAAATCATTATCAACAATTCAGGAGGAATTACATATGCGTTCATTACGTTTTATAATGTCTTTATTTATTCTTGCTTCTATCCTTGTTCTAGCGGCTTGCGGGACAGATAACGGAAACGAAGAAGAAACAGCTGGCAATGGAGATGAGACAGCTGCTGACAATACAAGTTATACTGTAGAACATGCTATGGGAACAACTGAAGTTGAAGGAAATCCTGAACGAGTGGTCATTCTGACAAATGAAGGAACTGAAGCCATTCTAGCGATGGATGTAACACCTGTAGGAGCAGTTCAATCATGGATCGGCGACCCTTGGTATGAGCATATCGCTGAAGAGATGGCAGATGTAGAGGTTGTCGGTACAGAAAGTGAATTAAACATGGAAGCTATCGCAAAATTAGACCCTGACTTAATCATCGGTAATAAAATGCGCCAAGAGGAACAGTACGACAAGCTGAATGCAATCGCACCAACGATCTTTGCTGAAACATTGCGCGGTAACTGGAAAGAAAACTTCGAGCTTTATTCAAAAGCCCTAAATAAAGAAGAAAAAGGCCAGGAGGTCATCGCTGAATATGATCAGCGTATTGCAGACCTTAAAGCTGAACTTGGCGACAAGCTGGACATGGAAGTGTCAATGGTCCGCTTCATGCCAACTGATGTACGTATTTACCATAAAGATTCATTTTCCGGAGTGATTCTTGATCAATTAGGATTTGCCCGCCCTGAAAGCCAGAATGTTGACGACTTTGCAGAAATGGGCGTCACGAAAGAACGAATTCCAGCAATGGATGGAGATATCCTCTTCTATTTCGCTTACGAAACAGGTGACGGTGAAGGAAATAAAGTCGTTGATGAGTGGATAAATGACCCATTATTCCAAAAGCTTGAAGTTGCTCAAGAAGGAAAAGTGTATGAAGTAAGTGATCCAATCTGGAACACGGCTGGCGGAGTTAAGGCTGCCAACCTTATGCTCGATGATATCGAGAAATACTTTTTAGAACAATAATGAAGTACGACCGTCAAAATTTTTGGAACTGAAAAACTGTCGATAATCTCACAAGTAGCCAGCTCTTCTTTCTATAAAAGGAAGGAGAGCTGGTTTTTTTTCTTGATTCATTGTTTAGTCCTTTTTAAGTTTACCGTAAATATACCCATGACACTTTGCAATTCAACTACCTCCCAAAACAGCATTGAAGAAACACCTGCATCCCATGACTCTCTCTTCAACCAGTTTTCTTCAGTTTCACTACATTCCTCTTTCTTCCCCATTTTTTTCATAACTTCCTTCAAATCGGAAACACTACCATAAGAGTAATCATAAAAGTGGTGAATCTGATGTTTTCATTGTTCAAACGAAAAAAAGGTATTAATAGAACAAAAAAGAAACAAACACAGAAATCTTTTGTGGAACTTGCACGAAAATCCACTGATTTCAAAGAGATTTTCTATTACAACGAGCAAACAAATCTGCGGTTCGGTTTGAACTTCCTTTCTACCCTGGTGGATGAAGACATTTTACAAAAAGACGTTCTTCCTTCTTTACTTGGCAAACGTTTCACAACATTGGATGACATAAAAAAACTTGCTCCTGTTATTGATATTCAATTGTCCGATGATGAAAGCCAAATCGAGCAGAAACTCATGAACGGCTATGTGCTTCTGAAAACCGAAAACGAGAAAAACCGCTTCGCCTTTATTGCAGCCCAAAAAGAGGTTGTTCGCCAAGTATCTCAGCCTGAAGTGGAATTCAGTGTAGGGGGACCGAAAGAGGCCTTTGTCGAGTCGATTGATCAGAACCTGAATTTGCTTCGAAAGAGAATTCCTATCAAAGAGTTAATTGTTGAAGATTTTATTATCGGAAAGCTGACACATACAAGGACATGCTTACTGTATATCGACGGTTTGGCAGATAGAGAAAACGTCCAGACAATGAGACAGAGATTGAATGCCATCGACTTTGATCAAATCAATGACAGTTCGTTCATTGAACAGATGGTTGCTGATAATGCCAATTCTCCTTTCCCTCAGCTTCTTGATACGGAAAGGCCGGACCGGGCTGCCTCCGTCCTGGTCGAAGGTAAAGTGGTCGTTCTTGTGAATGGCGCACCGCATGCATTAATCGGACCTACCACTATTGTCGAGTTTTTCAGTGCATATGAGGATTATTTTTTAAATTATATTGTCGCTTCCTTCTTCCGGCTCGTACGGGTATTCGCGGTTACCTTTTCCATATTGATTACACCGATTTATGTAGCAGCGCTTACTTATCACTATGAACTGATCCCTAAAGACTTGATGGCGACCCTTATCACTTCCCGCCAGGAAATTCCGCTGCCTCCTATACTGGAAGCCTTGTTTTTGGAATTGACGATAGAACTGCTCAGGGAAGCAGGAGCACGGCTGCCGACAAAGGTCGGCCAGACGATTGGTATCGTTGGTGGAATCGTTATAGGGACCGCCTCCGTCGAAGCAGGTTTGACCAGTAACGTCTTGTTGATCCTGGTTGCATTGGCCGCCCTTGCATCCTTCACAACACCTGTTTATAAAATGGGCAATACTATCAGAATACTGCGATTTCCTTTTTTGCTGTTCGCTCAGATATGGGGATTGCTCGGTATCGTATTTTGTTTTTGTCTTTTGTTGACTCATCTTCTTAAATTGACTTCCCTGGGGCGCCCTTTTCTCGAACCACTGTATCCACCTCGATTGTATGATCTTAAGGATGCGGTCATCCGTTTTCCTTTTCACGCTCAAAGCAAACGTCCAGGATTCACGCGGACCCAGAACCCAAGGAGATTTCAAAAGCAAGAAGGCCAGAAGAAACTGGATATTGATGAATAATTGGCGGAGGTTTTGTTATGCAGCCCATTCCTGAAAATAGAAAAATATCGCCTTTTATTGTACTCTTCCTCATCCATTCCACCCAGGTTGGGGTCGGTATATTGGGTTTTCAGAGAATTATTGCGAAAAGTGCGGGGTATGATGCATGGATTTCCGTTATCATCGCCGGGCTGCTTACGAATGTTATTTTGATCTTCATTTTCAAAATAGTCCAAAGCGGTGGCGGAGACATCATTGAAGCCAATAGAACGGCATTTGGCAAGTGGATCGGAAAAGCAGTGGACGTAATCTACATCATTTATTTCTGCATGGTGGCTGTCACGGTCTGCCGAACCTATGTGGAGGTTATACAGGTATGGATGTACCCCCGTTTGACAGCCTGGGCATTTGCAGTCCCCTTCTTTTTACTCGTTATTTATGTTGTCAACGGAGGTTTGAGAACTGTTGCCGGTGTAGCATTTTTTGGAACAGTTCTCCCTGCTTACCTTGTATTGACTTTTGGATTTACATTTCCATTCTCTGATTTCAGGAACCTTCTTCCGGTTTTCGATCACACATTGTTAGACTTGCTGAAATCAACACGTGATATGACCCTTAGTTTTCTGGGATATGAAACACTGCTCATTTTCTATCCATATATTAAGAACGGCGAAAAGTCGAAGAAATGGGCACATGGGGGTCTTCTCCTTACCACAGGCGTGTTTACGATATTAACTCTAATAAGCTTCGCCTTTTTCAGTGAAGGACAGCTTCAGAAAACTGTTTGGGCGACCCTGTCCATGTGGAAGATTGTAGAGATGCCATTTGTAGAGCGTTTCGAGTATATCGGTATTGCCAATTGGTGTTTACTCATCCTGCCAAATGTGTGTATATCATTATGGTGCGGAAGCAGGATTGCCAAACGATCATTTCAATTCAATCAGAGAAAGACATTAATATTTCTCTCGATTATCTCGGTAGCTGCCATTAGCTTGATTCAAGATCGCAGCCAAGTCAATATGTTAAACGATATAACTAGCAAGATCGGATTTTATCTTAACTTTACATACCTGCCCTTTCTTCTCTTCATGATAGTACTAATGAAAAAGGTGAGAAAAAAATCATGAGGAAATTCTTAGTAGTAACAATAGCATTCGCAATCCATTTATCAGGATGTGTTGAAAAAGAGATCCTGGATGACCTGAATATTGAAACAGCGAAAGGATATGATCTCACTGACGAAGAGATGATCAGAGGAACATCCCTTTACCCGAGATATTTGGCAGATAAAAAAATTGAAAATGTCACCTTGACGGAAGAGGCACTCTCAACGAGAGAAGTATTGCATTTATTAGAAAAAAAATCTGAACAGCCGCTTGTCAGAGGCAGTTTGGAAAATGTACTAATATCCGAAAAGATGGCCCGAAAAGGAATGCTGCATATAGCAGATTCCTTGCAGCGTGATGCTAGTGTCGGAGCCAGAATCAGGCTCCTGATCACTGATGGAGAAGCTGAAGAAATTTTAAAGGGGAATTATGGAATTAAAGGAAACTCAGATTACATTACAAACCTTGTTGCACACAATATCGAACGTGGTGATGTGGCAGAATCCAACTTACACCTGTTTCTGTTCACATTTTATCAAGAAGGCCACACCTCCTACTTGCCTATTATAGAAAGAATCGATGATAAGACATTGGGACTGAATGGTGTTGCTCTATTTAAAGAAGATAAAATGGTTGACAGAATTAGTAAGGATGAAATGTTCTACTTTAAGCTTCTTGCTGACAAGTACAGCGAAGGAAACCAAGTAGTCAAACTTTCAGGAGAAGAAGTCAGCATGGAAGAAAGTGTGGAGGCTTCTGTTTCGAGCCTGCAGTCAAAACACAAAATCAATATAGACCCAAGTGCTGACCCTGTAAACATCAATGTAACTATCGACATCAAAGGGATCATTAAGGAGTACACAGGAGAACGCCTTTCAGCAGCTAAGATTAAAGAAGTTGAAGCTAAAATGGAAAGTGACATTGAATCTCACTGCCTAAAGATGTTGAAGAAATTTCAGGGAGCGGGCATAGATCCTATAGGATTTGGTCAGCGCCTAAAGCATCGCACCCGCAAAATGGATTTCAACAAATGGGCAGAGGATCAATATCCTCAGGCAAATATGCATGTTAAGGCAAATGTTCTTATAATGGAATCGGGTACTGTAGAATAAAGAGACCGTGTCCCCATCAGGAAGGCCGGTTCTCTTTCATCCACTGTATCGCCTCAGCAAGGCACCTTTGATAAAACTCAGCTTTCTCAGGAGGAAGCTTTTTCACATTCTCCTTCATGATTGTCAGGCCTGTCATAACAAAGCGGATCTCTATTTTCCTCGAAGATAGAACATTTTGCAGCCATTTGACATGATCTAAAAATAATTCAGGTGCTTCAAGACGAAAGGCTGTCTGCAGATGAAGAAAATGTTTCTGCAAATCAGAAATTGTTTGCGTACGTCCCTTCTCACCATATTCCTCAAGAATCTCGGGATGCTGCAGAAAAACCTTGCGGGCAATTTCAGATATCAATTCATCAATGAGTTCCTGCTGATCAAGGATACGTGAATGGTACATACGAGTCCTCCTTTGTATCGTTTTCTCTATTTTATCATATTGAAAATGTCAAATGTTAATGTGCCAGAGGCGGTTTTGAAAATAAAACAGCTCTTTTTTCCAGTCCACACTATTGAGAATATTTGTATCCAGCTATTCTTAGGCGACATCACATTAGATGCGAGTTTCTTCAAAAATAGCTTTTCTCATGAATCAATACTTTCACCACAGATGGGCTGCAGGTTTTGGAAGCATTCATTCACCATTTTGCCGGAAGTAATTTTTCCATTCTGTAAGCACCAGTGTTTACGAAAGGCAACTGTATACAATACAATAATGATTAACAGATAGAGGAGGTCAATCACATGCAATCCATTCAAAATAAAGAAACATTTCAGGAACTCATCTCCCAATCTCAGCCGGTCATCATTAAGTTCTTCGCAAACTGGTGCCCCGATTGTACCAGAATGAATATGTTCATCGATGAAATTATTGAAGAACATAGCCAGTATAAATGGTATGAACTGAACAAAGATGAACTTCCAGAAATTGCGGACCGCTATGACGTCATGGGCATTCCCAGCCTGCTCATCTTTAAAGACGGCGAAAAGACAGCCCATTTACACAGCGCCAACGCCAAAACACCAGAACAAGTAAGGGCATTTCTGCAGAGTAATGAATGATTTACAGAGCAGCTTCTACGGGAGCTGTTCTTTTTGTTTGGCTCTTTTCTAAAAGATTGTTGCTTTTGAATATTTTTTTCCACCTCACCCATATACGTAGGAGGATTGGAGTGGAAGGCGTACGATCTCCTGCGGGACTAGCGGGCAGGTGAGACCCCGCAGGCAAAGCCGAGGAGGCTCACCGCACGCCCCGCGGAGTCGTGCGCCCTTCGCTGCAATCCCTTACTTTCAAAGCAGCCACAATCTTTACGAAAAGAGCGTTACGAAAACAGCTTTTTGTTTTTAGAAAAGCTGAAACTGTTCTTATTACCTCTCGTGAAGCTGCCCTTGTCGCTTTATTGAAGGAGTTCCTCCCTATCGTTTTGTGGAAAATGAAAATGCTGTGATATATGGTTCTGGGCAAGCTGGGGGTTTTACCCTTATCTTCCTGGAACATTCCACGACCGATTTCCCCAGAAGATTCAATACATAAAATTGAACTCAGCAGATTGCAGTGCAAACGGGTGCTTCTTCTCAAGGAATAAACTTACACGTAAAGAGCACACTATCGTTGTAAGGAAATAAACTTAAAGAGGTGCTCAGTGTGACAAAGAAATACAACAAAGGCAGCATGAACCAAAACTCACCGCGTGCCGGTCATAATCAGGCAGAATTTTCCCGTGAAATCGCTGCCGGAGATAATAGCAAAGGCAATAAGCACAACAAAGACCAAAATGATAAAACGGATAGAGACTAATATGAAAAGAAGCATCCATATTGATGAGGAAGCAACGAGAGCCAACATGAATATACAAGAAGACTTCTACAGAGATAAAGATAATATTCAGGAAGAAGTCGTCCCCACCTATGTAAATAATAACGCACCCGCAATCAGAATCAGCGGTGATGATGAATAGCTGACTCTTCGCTTTAATGCTTTAAAGCACGAAGAGGGACTGTCCCCTGCAGTGCGTTAAACTGCTAAAGATTATCCGAAATGCAAAAGGAGTTTCTCCCAATCGGGGAAACTCCTTTAAACATTTATTAAAGTGTTCATTGGGATTGCTTAGTAAACAAAAGCAGCTCCAACGATAATCAACAAAATAAACAACACAACGATTAGCGCGAAGCCACCGCCGTAGCCTCCGCCATAGCCACCGCCGCCATAACCGTAGCCGCCGCATCCATATCCATACATAATCAGACACCTCCAGAATGAATATTGAGCTTTCATCACTCAATAACATCCTATGATGATTTTTTGAATTTGCTTAGGCGGACCTAGCCCAAACTTAGGGCTTCTATCATCCTGTTAAGATATCTTCTTTCGGATAACTGATTTTGTCTGTTCCCGGTTTTGCCAATGAGAATGCAAGCGTCAGCGGTCCAAGCTTGCCGACGAACATAACAAAAATAATGATACATTTCCCGAATTCAGACAGATTTCCTGTAAGGCCCATCGACAAACCTACTGTCCCAAAGGCTGATACCACTTCAAAAAGAATCTGAATGAAGGGAACTCCTTTTTCGGAAATGGACAATAAGAACATCGCCGTAAAGATGAGCACGACACTGATCATTGAAATGGCAAGGGCCTTATAGATGTATGTCTCATCAATTCGCCGGCGGAAGACACAAATTTCTTTCCTCTGACGAAGGAAAGCGATGACAGCAAAAGTAATGACCAGGAACGTCGTCAGCTTGATGCCTCCCCCTGTTGAAGCACTTCCTGCCCCTATAAACATCAGAAGAATCATAAATATAATAGTGGAATCTTCCATGCTTCCAATATCCAGTGAATTAAATCCCGCCGTTCTAGGTGTTACTGCTTGGAAGTAGGCTCCAAGGAGTTTATCCAATGCCGGCAAGTTTGCCAGAGTCTTAGGATTGTTGATTTCCAGTGAAAAAATCACGAGAATAGCTGCCACATTGATGACCAGTGTACCTAACAGCATCAGTTTTGTATGCAGTGACAATTTCTTAAGTTTCTTCGAGTACCATAAATCCGTTAATACAGTAAAGCCGATTCCTCCCATGATAAACAGACCTGATATCACAAAGTTAACCAAAGGGTTTCCTACATACCCCATAAGGCTGTCAGACCAGATGGAAAATCCCGCATTGTTAAATGCTGAAATCGAATGAAATAAGCTGAAGTAAAGTCCATCTTTCCAGCCGTATTCCGGTACCCATTCAGAGGCGAGCAGAATCATCGCGATACCTTCCACAATAAAAGAAAATATGAACAAGTGCTTTACAAGACGAATGACACCGCCGACTGAAGTCTGATTAAGTGCCTGCTTAATAATCAGCCGTTCTTTAAAACCAATTTTCTTCCCGAGCATGAGATAAATCAGCATTGCAAAAGACATGATGCCAAGACCGCCCAATTGAATGAGTACCATAATGACTACTTCACCAAAAGTTGTATACGCCATCCCGGTATCAACCACTACCAGTCCCGTGACGGTCATAGCTGATGTCGAAGTGAATAACGCATCAAGCCATGAGATACTCTCGTTGGTTGCAATTGGGAGTTTTAACAATACCGCCCCAAGTAAAATAAAAAACATAAATATGACTAAAAGCAGCTGAGGAGGACTGAGCCGAATGGATGCCCTGCTTAATTTCGAAGTGCTTCTTTCCACCGTTAGATCCCCTCTTTTTCAAAGCGGTTAAGGTCGCGGTTATCTCCAATCACAATTAACAAATCATCTTTCTGGATCACTTCATCGGCAGCAGGTGATACCATAATATCTTCTCCTCTTTGTATCGCAATGATGTTGCAGCCGAAACGGGCACGTACGTCTAAATCAACCAAAGTTCTATTGGCGACTTTGTTAGAAGCGACGAGTTCAACGATACTATGCTCTTTAGACAATTCGATATAATCGATGACTTTTTCAGAGGTAATATGATGAGCAATCCTTCTGGCCATGTCCCTCTCCGGATGAATGACTTTGTCTGCGCCGATCTTATCGAGCACTTTTTGATGATAAGTACTGGAAGCCTTGACCCATACTTCTTTTACACCGTGATCTTTTAAAAGCAGTGTCGTCAGAATGCTGGCTTCGATATTTTCTCCAAAAGAGACGATGACATGATCGAAATTCCTCAATCCCAGCTCCTTTATGACATTTTCATCCATGGCATTTGCCCGGACAGCATGCTCTGCTACATCACGATACTTCTCTACTTCTTCTTCATTTATATCTATGGCCAGGACATCTGCCCCCAGTTCACTCAGTTCCCGGACAAGATTTCCTCCGAAACGCCCAAGGCCTATTACCGCAAATTGTTTTTTCATAAATGATTCCTCCAATAAACTGATGTTAATTAGAATAACCTCTGCACTTCGTTTTCATCAGATTCTTTTCTTGTTAGGGTCCTTTAAAAAACCAAAACAAAAAGACCACCAGGAAATAAGCCTGTGGTCATGATCACAAGTGATATCTCCTTCACAACGCTTACGAGGTTAGCTGACGGATTCGGGTCATGAAAGTTAACCCTGCCTTTAAAAACTTAAAGGATTCACCCCAAAAGAATGGTTCCCCCGCTCAAAATGATTCAGCGATTATTCTATTACGAAAGATATCTTACTCCTCCCTTTTCAAAAAGTAAAGAGCTTTTTTTATAAAAGATGTTCAGTCAATTGCTGTTATTAAAATGCTTTATTCTAAAGACTATTTTCGATTAAATTGCTGCAATTTATAAGGTAGTTGATTTCCACTTCCATAACTAATAGGAAGCAGGGTAAGATAGTATTTCAAAAAACTTTTTTAAAAAATATCGGCTCAGTTATAGAGGGGAAAAATAACAGAATAATTGAAGGATGAAATTTGGTTAATACTTAAATGTTATTTTCTGAGCTTCTAGAATTTCAAAAAAACCTTGAGCATAAAAACACCCAAGGTTTTTTTCTTCCTATATAAACAGCAGCAAGCTCAAGGCCATCACGGCCATACCAGCGATCAGACCGTATATCGGTAAATGTGTTTCATCATATTTCTTGGCCGCCGGAAGAAGCTCATCAAGTGATATAAACACCATGATTCCCGCTACCGCAGCAAAAATAACACCGAACATCACATCATTCAAGAATGGCATCAAAATTAAGAACGCGACCACTGCCCCAACCGGTTCAGACAATCCGGACAAAAATGACAATTTGAATGCTTTCTTCCTATCACCTGTAGCAAAATAAATCGGCACTGCAACTGCGATTCCCTCTGGAATATTATGAATCGCGATCGCAACGGCAATGGCGATGCCAAGACCAGGATCTTGCAGTGCAGATGTGAAAGTGGCAATCCCTTCAGGAAAGTTATGAATAGCAATCGCCAAGGCTGTGAAGGTTCCCATTTTTAAAAGGGCCGGATCGCCGACTGCTTTTCTCGGCCCGCTCATTTCCTCCACTTTTTTCAATTCATGGGGATTTCCTTGCTTCGGAATCAGTTTGTCGATCAGGGCAATCATCAGCATACCCGCAAAGAAGCTGATTACGGTAATCCAGTTCCCCGCTTCCCAGCCAAGTGCCCCTGTCAAAGAGTCCTTTGCCTTAACAAAAATCTCGACCATGGAGACATAGATCATAACTCCCGCAGAAAAGCCTAAAGATACCGACAAGAACCGAGTGTTCGTTGATGAAGTAAAAAAAGCCAGAAGACTTCCAATCCCGGTCGCAAGTCCCGCCATCAATGTTAAACCGAATGCAAGCAGCAGATTTCCATCCATTTTCATTCTCCTCTTTTCTCTGTGAATTTCTCTGTTGTAATTTCCCCGTTCTATAATTATTGTTGTATATGTTATTCAACGAGTTTCAATTCGATTGTTTTTAAGTGAAGGAAAAAACGTCGTTATCTGGGCAAAGCCCGATAACATGGCTTAAACAACAAAAGTTTCCCTTGGCAAACATTTTACTCCACATACAACTTAATAGTCAAACGTTTTTCATTATTTTCTTGCAATTACTTATATAAAGTTTCCCCGTGCCAACATTATATAAATCTCCCATGCTGATTGTTACACACGAGGTACATAAAAGAACAAAAGCTCAAGCGCTCTGTTCAGTTCCGACAGGCAAATGCTCCGCAGAGAAAAAAGGAGGTCTTTCTCTTTATTCTCTTGGGCTATTTGACACTTAGGGGCTAAGTTCGTTCCGGTGGGTACAAAACCTCGGGGGCAGAAGCTGGATCTGGGGATAACTTAGTTAAAGTCCTCCACAAGGATAGAACTTACAAATATCTTAACAATTAAAAAAACTGAACCATTCAAGGAATGATTCAGTCTTGTAATTTTATTTTCTCTTGTTCTCGATTGTGTTCATACTTTTTTAGAGTGATTAGAATCCCGGTCCGGCACCGGTTCTTTACGTATGATCTTAAGAAATGCATACATGATGACAAGGAGGATGACGGTAAATGGCAGCGCCGAAATTAGAGACGCTGTCTGCAGAGCACCCAAGCCCCCTGCAAGCAGTAATACTGCAGCTATTGCAGCCACTACGTGACGAAATTGTTGCATTATTCTAACTTCTATATAATTATAAACATATGCGACTTACATTTCTCACCATTTGCCTAGTCCTCACCTTATGATTACCCATTACCAAATGTGGTATAAACCACTATGACTGCAATCTAAGGCAATAAAACTATGCTGGGAGGCTTACTAATGGGAACTCAAACAAACCGGATCAATCGGAAAGATGTACCAGAAGAACAAACGTGGGATTTACGTGATATTTTTCAGACAAGAGAAGACTGGGAAAAAGAATTGAAGTCTGTGCAAAATGATGTGGAAGAGGTAACGCAGTACAGAGGCTGCTTGAAGGAAAGCAGTGACATACTCCTGCACTCCCTAAATTCTAAAGAGAAACTGCTGCAGCGCTTCAATCTTGTCGCTGCCTATGCTTCACTGAAACAAACCGCTGATCACACCGACACAGCCAGCCAAAAAGACGCGGCAAGAGTAGAGGAAACGGGATCACGCATCAATGCTTCCCTTGCTTTTGTAGAAACGGAAATCATTGCTATGCCAAAAGAAACGTTGAATTCATTTATTAAAGAAGAAAAAGAGCTGCAGTCTTTCAACAAATACCTTAAAGACCTGCAAGACAGAAAATCTCATACACTTGGGGAGGAAACCGAAGAAACACTTGCCGCCCTCGGTTCCGTGTTCTCTGCGCCCTACAATATTTATAACGGCGGAAAACTTTCAGATATGCAATTCGACTCTTTTACTGACGATGAAGGAAATGAGCTGCCGCTTTCCTTTGCTCTTTACGAAGGAAAATATAGTTCTTCTCCTTCTGCCACTGTTCGAGGAAACTCTTATGAATCGTTCGTTAAAACGCTTCAGCAATACAAAAATGCATTCGCAGCTGCCTACGCAACACAAGTCAATCAGGAGACCATTACCGCTCGTCTCAGAAAATACGATTCAGTCACGGACATGCTTCTTGCACCGCAGCAAGTGACAAAAGAAATGTACAATAACCAGCTGGATATCATCCAAGAGGAGCTCTCACCGCATATGAGAAGATATGCGAAGCTGAAAAAACGGGAACTCGGTCTCGATAAACTTACTTTTGCCGACTTACATGCACCTCTTGACCCTGATTTCCAAATCGAGACCAGTTATGAAAAGGGTGCACAAACGGTAAAAGAAGCACTCAAGATCATGGGAGATGAGTACAATGAGATGATCGACAAAGCGCTGTCCGAACGATGGGTCGACTATGCCGACAATGTCGGAAAATCAACAGGTGCCTTCTGTTCCAGCCCATATGGAGCTCATCCTTATGTACTCATGACATGGCCCGATACAATGCGAGGCACCTTCACCCTTGCTCACGAACTGGGGCATGCCGGCCACTTTTATCTGTCAGGAAAAAATCAGCGGATGACCAATACACGCCCGTCGCGTTACTTTATCGAAGCACCATCCACCATGAACGAAATGCTGCTGGGCCATCACTTGCTATCTCAAGACAACGACAAACGCACCAAGCGCTGGGTTGTCCTGCAGCTGCTCGGCACTTACTTCCATAACTTCGTGACGCACCTGCTCGAAGGCGAATTACAGCGAAGAGTCTATAACCTGGCAGAAAGTGGCGAACCACTGACAGCCAGCGTCCTGTCAGAGCAAAAAGCCGATATACTTAAAAAGTTCTGGGGAGACACCGTCGAAATCGACGAAGGTGCAAGCCTGACATGGATGCGCCAGCCTCACTACTATATGGGACTTTACCCGTATACCTACTCGGCCGGCTTAACTGTATCCACACTGGTTTCGAAAAAAATCATCGACGAAGGAAAACCGGCCGTCGACCGCTGGCTCGAAGTCTTGAAGTCCGGTGGAACATTAGAACCGCTCGAGCTGATCAAAAAAGCCGGCGTCGACATGTCGAACCCGGACAATATCCGTGAAGCTGTTGCGTATGTCGGTTCATTGATTGATGAGCTAGAAGAGAGTTACGAATAATTTTTGCTAGTTCGCTAGTATGCTGCCCCCAGGCTCCGGCATGGGGGTGTTGGTGTTTGTGCGTGGAACATCCACATCAAAATGTAGTAACTGGGCTCTATCCGGAAGACTGTAGTTAAGGGCTATCGACGAGTTTAACCTTTCTATCAACGAGTTTGCTCCGTCTATCGACGAGTTTTTGATTCTATCAACGAGTTCGACTGCCCTATCAACGAGTTTTCCTATTCTATCGACGAGTCCGACTTTTGAAGAGGTTCTGAATGACCTTTCAGTTTGTCTCCCCCGGCTCTGGCCGGGGGTTTTGGTATTCCTGCGTGGAGCTGGGCTCTGGCCGGATGCCTGGAGTTGAGAGTTCTTGACGAATATAATTTAAGTTCTATTAATTAGACTCTTTAATGAGTATACTTTCCACCTGCGGGTTCCTTTCGAAGACAAATTTAGTGAAGTGAGTATTCTATTGACTGTCTCACCAGAAGAGACTCCTAAAAATCTACTCGCTTCCCCATTAGTTACATCACTCCCAAACAGCAGCGCATATTCCCTTAACGCTGGGATATGCGCATCCTTCGATTCTCCCCCGCAATTCCTGCAAACCCACTTTCCATATGTTCTTTTACAAGGAACTCCACTACATTGAGGACATTTTACTCCCTTGATCAATTCTGTTTGTTTTATTCCATATTTCTTGAGCACATCGATTTCTAGCGGACAATGTCTTTTGGCGATTTCGTTAGCCAGCTTCAATGCTTCTTCCTTCTGAAGGTGCTCCCTTTTATATTTTTCTTCTAAAGCAGCAATTTAAAATGGAAGTTGTCCACTGTGGATAACTTTTTGTGAACAGAATCCGATGAAGATTTAAGAATGGTACGGGGATTGCTGTTGACTACTAGCGTTTCGATTGGAAGGTGAGAAAAGTTGAGGGAAATCAGCCACTTCGTCAGCTGCACTTTATGCCGTTTGACTTGAAGTAACGGATCAGAGAAGGCCTCTTCTCCTTTTTCATTTTTTCTGATCAGCTGATTGAAGTCAGCATCAAAATAGAGGATGCCTGAGATATTTTTAGCTTCCACGATAAGAATGAATTTCGTATGGATGATAAGGGTGTCTATCTGGAAATAGTGGGTTCCATCGAAGAGACGGACGTGATGAAGGATAAAAAATTCTTCAGAGGACAAAAAACTGAGAGGGTAGTTCAGGTTTATTTCGCCTTTATAGCCAGCCATTTTCCGGCCAAGATCGTCACTGACAAGCTCCTTGGCGAAGTGTGTTTCCGGCAATCTCCCATCCAGGGCTTCAAGTTGCAACAATTCCACTGGAACAGTACGCGGTTTAATGATCATTGAATCACTCCTTTAAAGCTAAATCATTCGACTTTCTATGTCACTTTTCCTGCCACCCACCCTCGCAGCCTAAAATCTGTTCAACAAAAAGGCGCACAAACAGAAACACCTGCTTATGCGCCCGTCTTATTAGATACTATTTATCCTGAACCAGTACGATTGGCTGTTTATGGTCTTGGAAGATATATCACGTATTACATACATGCTCCTACAACTTCACCCGCTGCAGCCTTAATGCATTCAACACCACTGAAACAGAACTGAATGCCATCGCTGCACCGGCAAGCCAAGGAGCGAGCAGCCCTGCTGCGGCAATCGGAATGCCCAACGTGTTATAAGCGAATGCCCAGAACAGATTTTGCTTGATGTTTTTAATCGTCTTTTTACTCATGAAGATGCTATCCGCTATGCTGTTCAGATCTCCTCTGATAAGGGTTATGTCTGCAGCTTCCATAGCGACGTCCGTGCCGGTTCCGATGGCCATTCCGATGTCGGCAACAGCCAGTGCAGGAGCGTCATTGATTCCGTCACCGACCATGGCCACTTTCTTTCCTTGATCCTGAAGCTTCTTTACTTCAGCCGCTTTGCCTTCAGGAAGGACTTCTGCAATGACCATGCCGATACCTGCTTCTTTAGCAATCGCCTCAGCAGTCCGGTGGTTGTCTCCTGTCATCATTATGACCTCGAGGCCCATGTCTTTCAATCGTTTGACAGCTTCTTTTGAAGTACTTTTTAGTGTATCCGCGACGGCTATCATACCGGCATAATGATTATCCACACTTACCAGCATGGCTGTCTTACCATTGCTTTCTAGTTCTTTTTTCGTTCCAAGAACAGTTTCTTCAACTGCAATCGATTCACGATCCAGTAGTTTTTTTGTTCCGATCAGTACTCGACGCTCATTAACCAAGGCTGACACGCCATAGCCTGGAATCGCTTCAAACTCAGCAGCTGCACGAATATCGATTCCCTTCTCTTTGATACCCTCCACGATTGAGACGGCCAAAGGATGCTCAGAAGGACGCTCGGCTGCGGCAACTAGTTCCAGAAATCCGCTTTCATCTACACCATTGCTAACCAACACATCTGTCAAAACAGGCTTACCGTTTGTAACCGTTCCTGTTTTATCCAACACCACAGTTGTGATGCTGTGCGTGGTTTCGAGATGCTCTCCGCCTTTAAAAAGAATTCCGAATTCAGCTGATCGTCCAGAGCCCGCCATAATGGAAGTCGGCGTTGCAAGTCCCAAGGCACATGGACAGGCAATTACAAGTACAGCAATTAACTTTTCTAAGCTCTCAGCAAAATCGCCTGGTGTAATCCAGATGAACCAGACTAAAAAAGTGATGACAGCAATTCCTACAACGATTGGTACAAAAATACCTGATATCCGATCGGCCATCCTTTGAATCGGCGCTTTGGAACCCTGCGCTTCTTCTACAACCTTGATGATCTGAGAGAGTGCTGTATCTCTTCCTACTTTTGTTGCTTTTACTTTCAAAAATCCATTTTTATTCATGGTGGAGCCAATGACCTCATCGCCAACAGCCTTGTCGACTGGCACACTTTCTCCTGTGATCATTGATTCATCCAGAGCGGAGCGGCCTTCCACCACTTCGCCATCGACCGGCACCTTTTCACCCGGATTCACAAAGACGACATCCCCGACAGCTACTTCCTCCAGCGGGATATCAATCTCTTCCCCGTTTCGCAGAACAGTGGCCGTTTTAGCTTGAAGTCCCATCAACTTTTTAATCGCTTCAGAGGATCTTCCTTTCGCTCGTGCTTCAAACAGCTTACCTAGAATAATCAGTGTAATTAAGATAGCACTCGTTTCAAAGTAAAGTTCTACCATACCTTCGTTCGACCCTATGGATTCGATCGACAAATACACACTGTAAAAATAGGCGGCAGAAGTTCCCAATGCAACCAGGACATCCATATTGGCGCTTTTATTTTTCAACGCTTTATAAGCACCGACATAGAATTGCTTTCCGACATAAAACTGCACCGGTGTCGCCAAAGCAAATTGAACCCATGGATTCATCAGCGCATGCGGAAGGTAAATAAAAGAGGTGAACTCAAAATGGCTGACCATTGCCCAAAGAAGCGGAAGGGACAACACCATGGAAAGAATGAATTTCCGTTGCTGCTTCTGGATTTCTCTCTCCCTGTAATCCGCTTTCTCTTCTGAATTCTCATCAGCAGCTTCTCTAGCACCATATCCTAGTTTTTCAACTCTTTTTGCAAGGTCGGCAGGTGAAATGAGAGTCGGATTATATTCAACTGAAGCCTTTTCCAATGCAAGATTTACGTTGGCTTTAGAAACGCCCTCTGTTTTGTTAAGCACCTTTTCAATACGAGCCGAGCAGGCTGCACAGGTCATTCCGGTAATTTCAAATTCAACTTTCTCTGTAATGACATCATATCCAAGGTCTTGTATTTTCTTCTGCAGGTCCTTAGGGTCAGTTGAAGATGGATTGAATTTGACCGATGCTGTTTCTAAAGCAAAATTAACCGTTGCATCCTCGACGCCCTCCATCTTAGTCAATCCCTTTTCGATCCTGGAGGCACAGGCAGAACAGGTCATCCCAATCACTTTATAATTAATATCTTTTAATTTCTCGCTCATTAAAAAACCTCCTTATACCCATATAGGGTATAATTTCTCCCTAAGAAAACGCGCCTTGAGAGGCACGCTAAGTAATTATTGAACATCGTATCCTTGATCATCAATGGTTTCCTTGATTGTATCCAATGTCACTTCATCGGAATTATATGTGACATCCACTTTTCCAGAGTTAAGGTCTACTTTTACAGATTGAACGCCTTTCAGTTCACCAACACTTCCTTCAACTGCTTTAACACAGTGCCCGCAAGACATTCCCCTTACATTTAAAATAATATTTTCCATCCTCTACATCTCCTTTATTTCTTCATTAATTTTTGTATGGTGACCAGTACTTCATCAAGTACTTCCGTGTCGCCTTCCTGGATCCTCTCCAGTACACATGTTTTCATATGTCCTTCAAGAAGGAGTTTGGCGACGCTGTTCATTGCAGATTGTGTTGCTGAAATTTGGGTAATGACATCATCGCAGTACGTATCATTTTCAATCAATCGTTTGATTCCGCGAATCTGTCCTTCAATACGATTTAACCTGGTAACCAAATTGCCTTTTACTTTATCTGAATGGTGGCTTTTTCTCTCTTCATCTGATGAGCAACATGCATCTTCTTCAAATATTTCTTCTGGTTTAGATACCATTGCGTCACCTCCTCAGTGATTATATTACTATACCCCCCTATAGTATGTAAAGGGTTTTGATCATTGAGCTTTTTTGCATCTTTTACAATTCTTTCTCAAAAATTAGTATATATGTACATGATTTTACCTGCCTAACAAATAATAAGCTTAAATGCCAAAGTGTTTAGGTTTAGGAGGCAGAATAATGACAGAACATTCAACCAAGCTCACCTCAGGGGAATTAGCTAATCTTTGGACTACCTTTCAAAATGATACCTCTTCTCTCTGTATGATTGAGTATTTTTTAGAGAAGTGTGAAGAGCCTGAAATTAAAGATCTTCTTCTTCTTACCCAGAAAGCATCTTTAGAGCATGTGGATTTTATAAAAATGCTGTATGAGAAAGAGCAGATTCCAGTGCCTGCTGGTTTCTCTCTCCAAGAAGATGTGAATTCAGCCGCTCCCAGAATGTATGAAGATACCTTCCTTTTGATGTTCATGAGGCAGATGGCGAAAGTCGGAATGATTACCTACAGTGGAGCACTGTCTCTGGCTGTTCGGAAAGATATCGTGAATTTTTTTCAAGAATGCTTAATTTTCACAAGTGAATTGTACAAAAAAACGACAGAAGCGGCGTTGGAAAAGGGGATTTTAGTCAGGCCTCCGTATATTCCTTACCCTAAAGAAATCGATTTTGTAGAGGACAAGAACTATTTCAGCGGCAGCCTGAATCCTTTTACTGAAAAGCGTCCCTTGAATGCTATTGAAATTTCTCACTTGTTCATGAATACAGAAACTAATCTGCTCGGAAACATGCTTACCACAAGCTTCGCGCAAATGGCGGAAACGCCTGAGGTGAAGGATTTCATGGTAAGGGCACAGCAAATTGCACAGAAGCATATTAAAATCTTCGGCAAGACTCTTGTTGACAGCGATATGCAGGCACCAATGTCTTGGGACACAAACGTTCAGGACTCGACGGCTTCCGTCTTTTCAGAAAAGTTGATGATGTTTATCGTTTCACTTGTCATGAACGCCGGTATTGGCAATTATGGGACTTCCGCTTCTGCAAGCATGAGGATGGATGTGGCTGCCAACTATCTACGCATGGCCGTTGAAACCGGCAGACTCGGCAAAAGCGGAGCAGATATCATGGTGAAGCATGGCTGGCTGGAGGAGCCGCCTCAGTCTCCGGACCGCAAGAAGCTAGTTCAAGAACGTAAGAATCCCGACGAAATGCTGCATTAGCCGAAAAACGTTGCATCCTACCCGAAAAATCCCGAGGGAATGCTACGATTAGCCGAAAATCGTAGCATCCAACCCGAAAAATCCCAAGGGAATGCTGCGATTAGTCGAAAAACGTTGCATCCAACCCGAAAAATCCCGAGGGAATGCTACGATTAGCCGAAAAACGTTGCATCCTACCCGAAGAATCCCAAGGGAATGCTGCGATTAGTCGAAAAACGTTGCATCCAAACCGAAAAATCCCGAGGAAATGCTACGATTAGCCGAAAATCGTAGCATCCAACCCGAAAATTCCCAAGGGAATGCTACGATTAGCCGAAAATCGTAGCTTCCAACCCGAAAAATCCCAAGGGAATGCTACGATTAGCCGAAAATCGTAGCATCCAACCCGAAAATTCCCAAGGGAATGCTACGATTAGCCGAAAATCGTAGCATCCTACCCGAAAAATCCCGAGGAAATGTTACGATTAGCCGAAAAACGTTGCATCCAAACCGAAAATTCCCTAGGGAATGCTACGATTAGTCGAAAAACGTTGCATCCTACCCGAAAAATCCCAAGGGAATGCTACGATTAGCATAAAAACGTTGCATCCAACCCGAAAAATCCCTAGGGAATGCTACGATTAGCCGAAAATCGTTGCATCCAAACCGAAAAATCCCCATGGGAATGCTACGATTAGCCGAAAAACGTTGCATCCTACCCGAAAAATCCCAAGGGAATGCTACGATTAGTCGAAAAACGTTGCATCCAAACCGAAAAATCCCGAGGAAATGCTACGATTAGCCGAAAATCGTAGCATCCTACCCGAAAATTCCCAAGGGAATGCTACGATTAGCCGTAAATCGTAGCTTCCAACCCGAAAAATCCCAAGGGAATGCTACGATTAGCCGAAAAACGTTGCATCCAAACCGAAAATTCCCAAGGGAATGCTACGATTAGCCGAAAATCGTAGCATCCTACCCGAAAAATCCCGAGGAAATGCTACGATTAGCCGAAAAACGTTGCATCCAAACCGAAAATTCCCTAGGGAATGCTACGATTAGCCGAAAAACGTTGCATCCTACCCGAAAAATCCTGAGGGAATGCTACGATTAGCCGAAAAACGTTGCATCCAACCCGAAAAAATCCAGAGGGAATGCTGCGATTAGCATAAAAACGTAGCATCGGGAACTAATGAACAAGAAACATACTTGCCTTATTCAAAAGGAGAGTATGTTTTTTTGAGGACGTTTAAAAAGTATGGTAAAAATGACACTTCGAATATCTTCGTTGGCTTACTTTTTTTCCTCACGTATTAGAAGCATACGTTCCGGTACTGAAAGCACGCCGCCTCGAACTTCTCGGTCCTTTTTGAACATTTGAGGCTGTTTTAATATATATTGCCGCTTTCTAATATTAATTGGATACTAGGTTTTTTTCTCTGAACATAGAGTCTTGTTTATAAAAAAACAAGCGTGGTAAACATTTTATAGGCAGCTAGAATATCAACTATAAAAGGAGAGTGTTAGTTATGAATAAGAAAAATTTATTTCTATCAGTCCCCCTAGCAGCAGGAATTGCGTTGGCAGGTTGTGGTGATGAAGAAAGCCAAGAAGACAACACCTTAATGGAAGAAGATACGGAACAAACAGATGAGAACATGATTAATGAAAATACAGGAGATCCTGATGCTAGTGTAGACGATGAAGGTTCAGATGAAGATAATGAGGGTATGTTGAATGAAGATCCTAATGGAGAAGGCACAGATGATTCCGACCTTGATACAGATGAAGGTGAAGAATTTTAATAGCTCCTCTTAAAAAAGAGATAGCATAAACTTTACTAGAGAAAGTCGCAAAGAAAGCATCGGCAGAGTTAAAACCTGCCGATGCTTTTTTATTCGACTTTTATAAAAAACTCTTCTACATAAGGGTTTTCAGGAGCTTCCACCACTTCAAATACAGGGTTGGTGATAACTGGCATCATGTAGCCATTGAAATCCACTTTATCCACAATGCCGCTGACGTTCACCCATGTGTCCGGCTCTAAGGAAGCCAGTCCCTCATCTTCTGTCAGAAGTCCATATACACCTGCATCAGCCACACAGCAAGTGACAGAGAAGCGGGAAATAACTGCCTGATTCTCTACAAAACTTTCATCTTTGTAAATAAATCCTGTAAGCTGAAGCTCTTTTCCGATAAAAGCGTCCAGATTTTCATCAATGATGCTCAGTGTTTGAATGTATTGTTCATCTCTTACAAAAATTTTATCTTTCTCCTGCAAGAGTTCCTTCAATTTATCGAAATCCTCTTCTACCGGAAATTCCTCATAGTTTCCTAGTTGGGCTGCAGTCTCCGGCACTTCTAGTTCTGAAGAGTCCTCTTCTCCCTCTGTTACAGCCTTTTCACCGGTAGAAGGAGGAGCAGCATACATACCGCTGCCGATGTTCACTCCTCTTTTAGATGCTACAGAGCTGTCCAGCAGGTTATCTGGAAGCATAAATCCTAATATCACCGGGATGACGAACAGACTGTACATCAGAGTGGACTTAAAGAACCCCCTTGGCAGCTCATGCGCTTCACAGCCGCAGCTGCTGGTCTCGCTTGCGGATGACGTTCCCCTTATAATCTGGACCGCCCCCAGAAATATGAATACACCTAAAGCAAAATACATATATCCATGCATCTTTTCAGCTACAAAATTCACCATATCAAAAGTCAGAAACAGTTTCAGAATCAGCAGGGCGTATCCGATTAGAATGATGCCCCGCAAGTACGTATGAAATTGGACCGTTCTCATGTTTAATGCCCCTTTTAAAATAGAATTTGAAACAGCAGTATGCAGACATAAACGACAACCGTCACGACTCCGATAAACAATAAGACGAAACGTTTCTTGAAGTAAGCCAGCATCAACAATGTATTTTTAAAATCAATCATTGGACCGTATACCAAAAACGCCAGGAGAGATCCTGAGGTAAAGATGCTTCCGAATGAAGCAGCGACAAATGCATCTGCTTCTGAACAAAGTGACACAACGTAAGCAAAGATCATCATGACGGCAGGTCCAAATAACTCACTTGAACCAACTGCATGCAGAATTTCTCTGTCTAAAAACGTTTGAAATCCAGCTGCAATGAGCGCACCGATAATCAAATATTTACCCATATCAAAAAATTCATCACTCGCATGGACAATGGTTTCCAAGATTTTATTTGATCCTTGTTGATGTTCGTGATGATGGTGATGATGTCCTTCTTCTTTCTCAATGCGCAGCGAATCTTTTTTTCCATATAGTTTATAAAGCAAAGCCCCTATCAGCAGGGCCGCTACAGCAGCAATTCCCATACGTCCGAATACAATTGTCAGGTTATTCTGGAACGCATAGTATGTAGAAGCAAGTACTATCGGATTAAGAATGGGTGCCGTCACCATGATTACCATCGCCAAATGTGTCGGAACGCCTTTTTTAATCAACCGCCTGGCCACAGGGACGATAGCACATTCACAAATCGGCAGCAAAGCCCCTACGAGTACTGCAGGAAAGAGGGCAAGATACGGAAACCTCTTCGGAACGAGCTTTTTAAGCATATTTTCTGACACAAACACCTGAATGATTGCTGACGCAAAAACCCCGATTAGAATAAAAGGTACAGCCTCAAGCAGTATACTCAAGAAGATGGTTATCATATTTGTAAAATTTGAGTTCTCCATAACATCCGGCAAGAACGGTGCAAGTCTGTCTCCCGCCAAGAACAATCCAATAAAAAGAACAAAAAGCAAGATACCGAGGATTTCCTGGCTCCATGTTCGTAAGTTTTTCATTTAAAATCCCCTTAAAATCGTAATCATTTCGCTTTCGCTTATTATTATATACTATGCTTGTCCTCCGAATCTATGATAATTTCATTTTCACTCAAAAAAAACCTTACAATTAGAGCCAACTCATTTGACTCTTCTTCATAAAGCAATTATAATATAATCCTGTGTCCCAGTAGCTCAGCAGGATAGAGCAACAGCCTCCTAAGCTGTAGGTCGCAAGTTCGACTCTTGCCTGGGACGTTAATAAAAGAGCGGAGCTTCCTTATTTTCAAGGATTCTCCGCTCTTTTCTTTTGCTGCTTCTCAATCGCTCCCATTCCTTCAAGAAGGATTTTAGCATCATTATTTAAAAACTCTTTGGTTTCTTTTTTCAAAAGCAATTCTTTTTTATTTTTCACTGTCACTTTTAACCCTTGAACATCAAATCTGAGAGCGTACGTATTGATTGCGTAAATGTCTGCCATTTCCGTTCGGTTGAGAGGCTTTTCTCCATTGTTTTTTCTATCTATCAAAAAATCCAGCAGATCCCGTGCATTTCTGTTCAGAAGCTGCTTATTCTCACTTAAGAGGTCGAGGTTGCTCTCGATGTACTTCCTTGTACTGACTAAGTCCAATTTATCACTTTCCTCATTTATCTTTAAAGCGAGTTCTTTCAGGTTCATAGTGGACCTCCTCATTGTCTTACCTTTATTATCGGGTTAATGGAATGATTATTTAGATGACAAATGCACTATTCTAATAAGAATAACGGAAGGTCGCTGGAGCTGGATGTGGAGAGGGATGGACTTTATAAACTCCTTAATAGCAAACAAAAAAAGAGTGCAGCATCCTTTATAGTTCAAGGAGTGTCACACTCTTTCTTCTGTTATATGTTTTTGAAAAGCCACTCTTATTTTCCTTCCGTGTCTTAAGGTTTATCTTCTAATTCGTCCGATTCTCTTTTTCACTGGAATACTGTAACAGTCGTCACAGATACCCCCGTTATCAATAAATTCTACTTCATCTGCTATCTCCTTGCTGCATTTAGAGCAAATCCATTTTTTCTTAACCTGCTCCATCTCAGCACCTCCTCCACAATATGACAATTCGACATTCATCATTGAATTCCTGCCAGCATCCATCCTCTTTCATGCTTTGTTCCGAGCTTATCTCTGTCTTCATATACTAATGAACAAACTCGGCAATCAAGACGGAAGGTGTGTGCAGTGGAAAATCAATGGAAGAGTTTAACCGGTGCATGGATTCAAGCAATAGGTACGATTCTTTCTGCCATCAGCAGCACACCGCCAAAGTTTCTCGATAAACAGCAGGCAGAAGATCTCAATATTATTGGAAACCTGATGCAGGGTACGGGGAATGCTTTAGCAGCAGACAGTACAGACAAAGTGACTCTGTCTAAAATCGGCAATGAAATTCAGGCAATCGGAAATTCAATTGAGGTTGGAGCATTTCTGCTGACGGAAGGAAATCTTCAAACCCAGCTGCAAATAAAAGGAGATTTGTTTCAAGCAGTAGGAGGAGCCTCTGCTTTTGCTGATGATTTGAATTCTTCACCATCGAGAGAAGCAGCTCTTTCACTTTATGGCAACCTGCTTCAAGTGATTGGCAATTCCATGCAAGCCATATCAGGTATTCTTTCATTGCGAGGGCAGCACCGCAGCACCCTCGATTCAGTCGGAAGCTGGGTCCAGGCAGCCGGCGCAATTCTCAGTGCTCTTAGTAAATCTGTCGATGATCCATTACCATGAGTGATTCTTTACTCATTATTGTTTATGAAAAATAAAGGTAAGATTGTCCAAATGCAAAAATTCAAAGAAATAGGTACCTATGATCTTTCAGCTGTAGTATATTTAGAGAAGCGAAATATACTACACTCTCTGTGAGGTTTTTATATATGTGGAAAAATAAAAATGTTTGGATTATCTTAATGGGCGAGTTTGTTGCCGGCTTGGGGCTGTGGCTCGGAATCATTGGAAATCTGGAATTTATGCAGGATAAGGTTCCGTCCGACTTTTTGAAAGCCGTCATATTGGCTGTCGGTTTGCTTGCTGGACTGCTGCTTGGTCCTTTGGCAGGCAGGGTCACAGACCAGGTGGACAAAAAGAAAGTGATGCTGTTCTCCGGTTTTGGACGCGCAGTCAGTGTGTTGTTCATGTTTGCCGCCATCTACACGGGCTCTGTTCTGTGGATGGTTGTTTTCATGATTTTCATCCAAGTTTCAGCCGCTTTCTATTTTCCCGCTTTACAGGCGGCCATTCCAATGGTCGTCAAGGAAAAAGATCTGCTTCAGCTGAACGGAGTCCATATGAATGTCGCTACACTTTCAAGGATATTGGGTACGGCTCTTGCAGGGATTTTCCTGGTCGTCATGTCCCTGTCCATGCTGTATCTTCTTTCAATGATTGCTTATTTGCTTCTGTTCTTCATAACATTTTTCTTGAAGCTGGAGGAACCGAATGCCGGCGTTATTCAAAAAGGAATGGCCAAATCCGGAAGTTTTAAGGAAGTCTTTCCGATTATCAAGGGGCTTCCGATCGTCATGATGACCTTGGTTATGACACTCATCCCTCTATTGTTTATCGGAGGTTTCAATCTGATGGTCATTAATATCAGTGAGCTGCAGGACAGTTCGGCCATTAAAGGCTGGATTTACACAGCAGAAGGGATTGCCTTCATGCTCGGTGCTTTCTTTGTGAAACAGATCAGCGGCAAGCGCTCTCCTTACGCGATTTTGTTTCTGTTCTCTTTTGTCATTGGAGGCGC
This sequence comes from Bacillota bacterium, assembly GCA_051750065.1. GTDB lineage: Bacteria > Bacillota > Bacilli > Bacillales > Bacillaceae_B > Rossellomorea. The sequence goes on along the minus strand of JBNJJI010000008.1, from coordinate 51,075 downwards.
TCAAATGCTGTTATTTTTCGCTGACCACCCTGTGATTTCCGTGATTGCCTTTGCGATTTTTGGATTTGCTGTCGGCTGCTTCTTCCCGACAGCCGCAACAATTTTTCAAACACGGATTCCAAAGGATTTTCACGGAAGGTTCTTCTCGTTCCGAAACATGCTGGACAGACTGATTTTTCAGGTGGTCCTTCTTATGACTGGGTTGTTCCTGGACCTGATGGGCTTGCAGTACATGACGCTCATGTTTGGAATTATTTCCCTTGCAGCCACGGCACTGTTTTTCTCCAAGTACCGCCAGTTAAAAGAAACAGTTCTGGCTGAGAAGGCAGGCTAACAGTAAAAACCACACTGAACCCAGTGTGGTTTTTACTTATTTTACTGAGGTAAGCTGGGGGTTGCATATTAAATCAAAGTGAGACACCGGCTTCATCTCTTTATCCAGCAAGTGGTTGCTCCATGTTTTTTCGATGAAAATTTCCGCTTTGGCACGTTCTCTTTCACCGCCGGCCGCTGCTTCCTCCAAGCTGATCCAGCTTTCATAGATGCTTGTCATGAGAGATCCGATTTTCTTTGCGTGATAGGTCTGCACATCTTGATCAGCACTGGCAACAAAATCCGTCAGTTCCTTAAGCTCATTCACCCCTTGTTCTACAAGTCCTTTCAATCCGGCAAAAGAAGCGGGAAGCTCCTGCAGCTTTTCCGTCAATTCCTCAATAAACAACTGATGGGCATTGTGCCTGTTCATCAATCGCAGAATTTCCAGGCCGAGGATATTCGCTGTTCCTTCCCAAACGGTCAAAACTTGCGCATCTCTTAAGAGCCGGGGAAGAACGAAGTCTTCAATAAAGCCATTTCCTCCATGCAGTTCAATCGCTTCGTGAGAAAAGTGAATGGCCTGTTCGGCTGTTTCCTTTTTCAAAAGAGCGATCAGCAGCCTGTTCAACACCATTTCTTTTTCCGAAACAGGATGTTCATGCGACATGACCTTATCGAAGAGATCGATAAGAGAAAATACAGCACTGGTTTCAACTTCCTGCTTCACCGCTAAGTGTGTCAGCGTTTCTTTGACCATCGGATACTCCGCAAGTTTCTTTCCGAATGCCTCCCTTTGAAAGGCATAGTTTCTTGCTTCCATATAAGCCCGCCTCATAATTCCTATTGAGGCGATCGCATTGCAGACTCTCGAAAGGTTGAGTGCCTCCATCATATAGTGGATGCCCTTTGACGCCTCGCCGACTAGATAACCTTTTGCGTCCTCAAACTCGACTTCAGCGGAAGGTACAGCGCGGACACCGAGTTTGTCTTTTAACCTTCGGATTTTGATACCGTTGAGCTTTCCGGTTTCCTTTCTCCAAGGCACTGCGAACAGGCTCAACCCCTTTGTACCAGCCGGTGCTCCTTCCATTCTTGCCAGCACCATTGCGACTCCGCACATTCCTGAATTCGAGGCGAAATATTTCTCTCCGGAAAGATAATAGTTGTCACCTGTTTTGACCGCTGTCGTTTCATTGGCGCCTACGTCCGAACCTCCCTGTCGTTCAGTCAGGAAGGTCGCTCCTTCAAATAACTCAGTTTCCCCGGTAGAAAGCACGTGAGGAAGGAACCTCTCCTTGATTTCATCACTCGCATAGTGTTCAAGGAGATAAGCAGTTGCCATCGTCAGCGTGACAGGACAATAGAAACCAGGTTCAGACTGAGACAGCAAGTACCCTTGAGCGTAGGAATAAAGGTAATTACCTTTTCGTCCGAGCTCCGGGATCTCCTTATGGATATAGCCGACAATTCCTTTGTTATACGTATCTTTCACTGTTTGCTTGTAGCCTTCGTTAACCCAAACCTCTGAGATATCCTCGCCCATTCGGTCATATTTAATCAGCCTTGGCTGGCCTTCCCGGTCTGTATGGACAGCACGGTCATCGATTTCGCCCGCGCACATCCTCCCGAATTCTGTCAGCTCGCGGTTGGCCCATCCTCCCATTTCTTCTGGGAGGTATCTCTTCAGAAGGCTGATAAAATGAGGATCTTCTTTGTAAAAATTTTCAACTGACTTCACTGTGCAACACCACTCTTATTCTTATCTCTCAATACCTGTTTCAGAATCTTGCCTGTCGCATTGCGCGGTAGTTCTGTTACCACTTCATACAGTTTTGGAACTTTATAGCCTGCAAGTTTTCCAGATAAAAAGCTTTGGCAGGTTTCTTTCACATCTCCCCAATTTTCCGATGATACAATATAGGCTTTAACGGTTTCTCCCCACTCTGGATGCGGAACACCAATGACAGCAGCCTCCGAAATTGACGGATGAGACATTAAGGCTTCTTCCACCTCTTTCGGATAAACATTAACCCCGCCGGAGATGATCAAATCTTTCTTTCGGTCGACAACCCAGACATACCCTTCTTCATCTCTCCTGGCAAGATCACCGGTTCGTAACCAGCCATTATGAAACGTTTCTTGAGTTTTCTCCGGTTCTTTATAGTATCCTTTCATATTTCCTTCTCCAAGGAGCAGGATTTCTCCCACTTCACCTGGGGGAAGTTGGTTTCCCTTCTCATCGGCAATCATGATTTCTGTTCCTAAGGCACCTCTCCTGCCGATACTTCCTGCGTGATTTTCATGTTCATCTGCGAGCAGAAGAGTTCCCGAAGGTCCCGCTTCTGTCAGTCCATACACACAGCATAAACGATCTGTATTAAATTTTTCTTTGACCAAAGCTACTTCTGGCTGAGAAAGAGGCGCCCCTCCATACACCCAGAATTTCATAGAAGAAAGGTCATATGTTCCGATCGTTGGCATTTTCGCTGTAAAAAGATAAGCAACCGGCGCTCCAAAGAAGTGCGTGGCCTTTTCACCTTCCACTAATTTTAGAAGAGCTTCTGGAGTGAAAGTCGGGGACAGAACATGAGCTGCTCCAACATAAGTTCCCGCTACCAGGAATAAGTGAAGAGGCGCCGAATGGCTCAAAGGCATCATATGGAGAATCCTGCTCTCCGGTTTCATTTCCATCTCGACACACATCATGATGGCGGCACTCAATATGTTGCGGTAAGTAAACAGAACCCCTTTTGGCTTACCGGTTGTTCCTGAAGTGTATAGAATTGTCGCTTCATCATCTTCGGTGAGGCTGCAGGCGATTGGTTCAGCTTGGCCGCTTTGGAGCAGCTCCGAAAAGCTTTTCCAGGAATTTTCCCCCTTGCCGGTCTTAATCAGCAGAAGGTTATCGTTGTCATTCTGCACCTCAGAAACGGCGTCAAACAGCAGTTCATGTGCAATGAGTGCCGCTGCATCACTGTGCTCCAGAATATATTGCACCTCTTCTCCTGTCAGTTTCGCATTGACTGGAACAATGATTCCGCCAAGGCGCAGTACAGAAAAATAAGAGATGACAAATTCAAGGGTATTCGGCATGAACAGGACGACTTTATCACCTGCTGATATACCTTGCAGTCTTAATGCAGAGGAGAACTTATTCACTTGCTGATCCAGCTCAAAATAATTCACACGCTGTTCACCTGAGATGATAGCTTCTTGATAAGGGTATTTACGGGCATTTCTCTCTAACAAATTTGAAATATTCATTCTTCATCGCTCCCCAATTGTTCAAGTCTTTTTACAAAATCATCACGCAGCTTCTCTAAATCGTGTTTCATATTTTCCAGTTCCCTGATCCTGCCGCTCACCTCCTCAATTCGCTGATTGCCATACTCAATTGTCCTTTCAAGTTGAGCCCTGCCGCTGCGGTCTCGGTCAAACAGGTGAATCATCTCTTTAATTTCATCTAATGAAAAGCCGAATCGCTTTCCCCGCAGAATCAGCTTCAGGCGGGCATATTCTTTTCTTGAGTACACCCTCCTGCCTGCATCATTTCGAGCAGGTTTCAAAAGGTCCAACTCTTCATAGTATCTAATTGTCCTGGTGGTGAGATTAAATTCTGCAGCAAGTTGTGAAATTGAATATTCCATGGCATCTCCTATGTCTGAATTTTTAGTTAATTATATTTTATCATTAACGTTAACGTTAACTTCAATAGTTTTTCATAAAAAAATCCACCCGGGACATAATCGCCGCTGGTGGATTTTGCTTGAACACTTCATTTTTCTTTATCTTTATCATGATCAAGGATTTGATATTGGCTTTCATCAAAATTCTTCAAGTCCTTTTTAGACTTTCGCATGAATAACAGAACGATGATCAAAGCCGGAACTGCCAATATTACATACCCAAAAATCAGGCTTAGAAAATCAGACATTTCAATCTTCCTTTCATAAGTACTTGTCACCATTATAGCTTTTTCTGGTCCAAATCAAAAAGAATTGAAACCAAATCGACAAACACCTAACCCAGACTATTCACGTTAATCTAATGTCCTGAGGAAAACATTCAGGCAGATACCTCCTTGAACATTGTGTCACTTTGCCAACCCTTTTTCAGCCATCGCCTTTCTTAAATCTACTGCTGGTATTTACATAAACAAGCATGAAAAAGATTATGGCCAAAAACAAAACCATTCCCGCAATGAACAGCCACTCCATATCGAGTGCCTCGCTTAATGCCCAAAGCGAGATACTGAACGATAGAGCAAACATCATCTTGCCCATGAACTTGCACAGTGCTTCCGTATCGTACTTTTCTTTCTCTTCCTTAGGCAGTGTATTATATCCTGCAATTAAAAAGGCTCCTTTGCCATTGATCAGGAATATCCCCATAACAATAAACAACCCTATGATGAGTAGATGTACAATCATGCAGCCCCTCCTTACCAGAATGACTTAGTGGCTAAAAATCCAAGCACTAGAATAGTAGAAGACCCAAGAACCAATAAGAAGATGCCTTTGGATGACTCCTTGGACATAATCGCCCCTTCAATGATTAAGCCCAGACCGAATAAGGAAAAAGCAATATACCTTAAAGTGATCGACTCCAAAACAATTGAAACAAAGACTAAGCTGAACCCTGCAGGTATGAGTACTGGAATGATAATAGAAGGATTTCTCAGTTCCTTCTTCAACTCGCTTTTTTCCTCGGGACTCATTTTGTTATACTCCTTCTTACCCGAGAAAAACCCGATGACAATCATTAGCGCAACTGCCGTGATCCCTAAAGTATCCATCCTGCTCCCCGATTCTTGATTATATAGTTTTTAGAATATTTTAGCATATTCGATCTTAAATAGATGGCCTTTTATAAAAAAATTATAATACAGAACAGCAATTTAAGTGCCCTTCACAAAAAAAAAGACACCTTCTTATTCGAAAGTGTCTCTTACGTTTCAGCATTTTCCGGGTTCCATTGATATCTCGCCAACTCTATTTTCCCATGGAGGCCGACTTCAACTCCCTCCCCTTCCAGGCTCAGCCGCTGTTCTTCAAAGGATTCCTCATCACGAAGAGCAATTTGGCCTTTGGCATTAATGACCCGGTGCCAGGGAAGCTGATGTTTTCGGCTCATGGAATGGAGAATCCTGACGACCTGGCGCGCTGCCCGCGGACTTCCAGCCAGTCCAGCAACCTGCCCATAGGTCATGACTTTTCCTGAAGGGATGTTTTTGATGACTCTAATCACTGCTTCTGTAAACGGTGTCATGGAAACATCCTTTCGCTAAAAATTTTAAAGGGTGCTCTTTGCTTTCTGCCTCTGGTTGATCAACAGAAGCAATTGAACGAACGCAATAGGAAGAGCGGTCTTTTTGTATGCCAGATACTTAGGCTCCCAATCCGTTGAGAACTTATCTTTAAACTCCCTGAGCCCCCTGAAATTATAGAGGGAATTTCCATGAAGGTAAGCTAAATGTATTAGTTTTTCAGTCATAAAGGAATGGTGGCAGTTCCCTACATTTGAAAGCGGGGACATCCCCAGACTGCAAGCCTGATAGCCATTGCTACTTGCCCAATTGAAGATATGGACAAACAAAGCATCCATCGTGCCATTGGGACTGTCAGCCACTTTTCTCATCAAGTCGATGCTGATGGTGCCTTTGTAGTTGGTCGGCAGAGTGGCAAATGCAATTAACTTCCCTTCCGAATTCCTTATCCTAGCAACAGGAAAGCGGGAAACGTATTGCTCACTAAAAGCAGCCACCGAAAAGCCCTTTTCCTTTTGATCACCCAGCCACATGCTTGAAACTGCAGTGATTTCGGAAAGCACTTCCTCCGAAAAAGGGGGCTGAACTACATCGAAGGAATAACCATTCCTGCTTAACTTATTCAAACTTGTCCGCAGCTTGCCATTCTTCTTTCCTTCGGTGGTGAAAAGCTGGAGATTGACAATCCCCTCTTCGCCCAGCTTAACGAACCTGTACCCTGAATCATGGTAATGCTGCATATACTTAGGGCTGATTTGATAAAAAACCGGCTTCAAACCTCTATCCCTGCCATAGTCAGAGAATTCCTTGATGGTTTGATGAATATGAGCCTCTTCTCCCACTGGATCACCCAGTACAATCAATTTATTGGCAAAACGTTTATATAAAATAAACACAGTTTGATCTACATTCCAAAATACTTCTTTATCATTTAAGAAGGTTAAATGCGTTAGATGATTTCCTCCTTTTTCTTGCAAGAGGGAAGTCATCCGGGCAATATGACCTTCTAAGTTACATGAAGGGATTTCATTCCTCGTCCTTCTCGGTGTCATTAAGGAATTTAAAAGTTTAATGTACATGTACCTGCCTCCTGATAACAATAAATAAATAATACCATACAGGGGACAGGTTGATTGAAGAATTTTTTGGTGGAATGTATCCTAAATCCGTTTGGGCTGAAGATATAGGGAATGAGGTGAGAATGGAAAATCATTGATTCACAAATAGTAATTTGTGACTACGGGCCGTTAAGATGAAGAAAATCACTGGATGATGGCCCGCAAATGGAGTTTACAGACAAAAAGCCATTTCCTGCATACTCAACAGGAAATGGCTTTTTATAATTTAAATTTTATATTGAAAGTTTAAAACAAAAAATAAAAACCACCAAATATGTATTTGGTGGAGACGGTGGGACGCGCTGTTCCATGCTTTCGTCATGGCACTGACTATATCTTGAACCTTAACGGATAAGGTCCTTTGGCGTATTATGCGAACTGTAATTTTACCTGATCATCAGGCAGGAATCCGCATCCTAGTACTGCCGCTTGGGCAGCCTATAAGTCGATACACGGCTGTTGGATTGCTCCACATACCGCTCGGCATTGCCTTATCACAAAAATTGAGTGACTTAGGTTTCACCGATAAAGCCAAATTTTCACTTGTGTGTTGCCACACAAGGCGACTAATAATTAATCGAACCCACGTCCAGACATATCGCCACTTAAGCGTCTACGAGCGTAGCCGATATATTCGCGAGTTCGCTGCAACATCTGCCTATCGACGGGCGTCCGTGCAGCTAGTCTGATTAATCTCTTCCTTCATCCTCAGACGGTGGAATCCGGCGTAGCCCACTGAAAGTGAGTCCCTTACCCTACCACATGGGCGATGGAGGGAGGAACCGCTAAGCTAGCTTACGCTGCTAAAGCGAGGTTGTTGTTAGATTTGCCAGTTATTATTGGCGTTGACGTTTTAACGTGGACGATCCCCACGGCTCGCAACTCAAGCTCGAACTATCCCTGTCGAATCCGTAACGTCCCCATGTTAGTTGGTTATTTCGCATTAGCGAAAAACCTTAAGGGAAGAACGGGCAGAATAAGTTGTGCTCGGTTACTTATTCAGTTGTCCTTGCTGCCGCTTAATTACCTTGCGACAATTTCTATTATAACAAATCTGCAGTAATTTGCAATGAATAGGCTTATGGTAAATTACGTAAATCAGTAATTACCTTTTTGCCTTTGAGCAAGTTCGCGCTGGATAGTACGGTTGGCATCTTTACGTTTCAAGTCTTCACGCTTATCAAATTTCTTCTTACCTTTGGCCAGCCCGATCAAAAGTTTGGCTACTCCGTTCTTGATGTAGAGCTTTAGCGGCACTAAAGAATAACCCGCTTCTTTAGTTTCACCGATTAGCTGAGCAATTTGCTTTTTATGAAGCAGCAGCTTGCGTGTTCTGAGAGGTTCATGATTATAACGGTTTCCCTGTTCGTAAGGACTAATGTGCATATTGTGCACAAAGACTTCACCCTGCTGAATTCTGGCAAAAGAATCTTTTAAGTTCACTCGTCCAGCCCTGATTGCTTTAATTTCGGTTCCTTGCAGGACAAGTCCTGCTTCATATGTTTCTTCAACGGCAAAATCATGACGCGCTTTTTTATTCTGTGCGATTAACTTTCCTTCACCCTTTGGCATTGGAGCTTCCCCCTTTTTCTCTATATCCGCCGGAAATTCTCTCTGTGATGCCCGGCCGTCATTTTACATTAGTATAGTCCATTATACTAGTTGAAAGCAAAGGAGAAAAGAATAGCTCTTTTCTCCTCCAGACTGTTGGCAAACGCTCACTTTCTTCGTTGCTCATTACCCCCAAGGTAAATCCGTTCCTCGAAAGTCTCCCGCCTTGAAAGCTAACGTTTTCAATCAGCCTGGTATAACATGAAAATTTAAGGAGAAAAGAAAAGCTCTTTTCTCCTTAAATGGCTTATTTTCGTTTCTTAGGCTTTCTCTTGCTTCTAGGAGCATTTTCAAACTTCTTGCTTCCTTTTTTCTTCTTGTTCTGAGGAGGGCGCGTTGACCATTCGCCAGAATCTTTCTTCGGCTTTTCACCGCCATTGCGGTCCTTCTGCTTTGTTCTTACAACAGTCGGACGCTCTTCACGCGGTCTCTGGTTGCTTTTCATTCCGACGATTTCAAAATCGATGGCACGCTCATCTTTGTTGACATTCACAACACGGATGGTGATTTCGTCGCCGATTCGGAAGACATTGGCTGTTCTTTCACCAATCATCGCCATGGATCTCTCGTCAAAGCGGTAATAGTCATCCGTCATGTAGCTCACATGGACAAGGCCTTCAATCGTATTGGAAAGCTCTACGAACATACCGAAATTGGTGACAGAAGAAATGATTCCTTCATATTCTTCTCCGACCTTATCAAGCATGTACTCTGCTTTCTTCAGTTCATCCGTTTCACGTTCAGCGTCTACCGCACGACGTTCACGGCTTGAAGTATGATCAGCGATTTCATCCATTAGTCCTGCCCATTTCGCTCTTGTGCTTTCATCCAGCTTGCCTTCAATCAGATAGGTCCTTATCAGGCGGTGCACAATCAAGTCAGGATAACGGCGTATCGGCGATGTGAAATGAGTGTAGTACTGTGTTGAAAGCCCAAAGTGTCCAAGGCTTTCAGCATAATATTTCGCCTGCTGCATGGAACGGAGCATCATTGTCGACACAACCACTTCTTCCGGCTTTCCTTCCACTGCCTCGACGATTTCCTGCAGGGCTCGCGGATGCACGGAATTAGCCGACCCTCTGACGAATAATCCAAAGTTTGTTATGAACTCGAAGAATTTTTGCAGTTTCTCTTCTTTTGGATCTTCATGGATTCGGTAAATGAACGGAACATCCATCCAGTGGAAGTGCTCAGCAACGGTTTCATTCGCGACCAGCATGAACTCCTCGATCAGGCGCTCTGCCACCGAGCGGGTCCTCAGCACGACATCTGTCGGCTTGCCTTCATCATCCACCAAAACCTTGGATTCTTTAAAATCAAAATCGATGGCTCCGCGGCTCATGCGTTTTTCTCTCAAAATCTGTGCAAGGTCTTCCATTTCTTCAAACATCGGGACGATCGGCTGGTAACGTTCTCGAACTGTTTCATCTTTTTCCTCTAGAATCTTGTTCACATCTGAGTAAGTCATTCGCTCAGTTGTTTTGATGACACTCTGGAAGATTTCGTGTTTGACCACTTCTCCCTGTGCGTTGATTTCCATTTCACAGCCAAGAGTCAAACGATCGACTTTAGGGTTCAAGGAGCAGATTCCATTAGAAAGGCGGTGCGGTATCATCGGGATAACTCGGTCTACTAAGTAAACACTGGTTCCTCTTTCAAAAGCTTCCTGATCGATAGGGGAGCCTTCCGTCACATAGTAGCTGACGTCAGCGATATAAACACCCAGCTTATAGTTTCCGTTGTTCAGTCTTTTTACTGTAACCGCATCATCCAGGTCCTTCGCATCTGCGCCATCGATGGTTACAATTGTTTCTTCCCGAAGGTCACGGCGGTTTTCAAGTTCCGATGGATCTATTTCATCCGGCACATTATTAGCCTGCTCCATCACTTCATCAGGAAACTCTACCGTAATTCCATGCTTGTGTATAACTGACAAGATATCCACACCAGGGTCATTTTTATGCCCAAGAATTTCAGTGACTTCTCCTTCCGCGCTTTTACGGCCTTCCGGATAGGAGGTCAGTTTGACGACCACTTTGTGTCCTTCGACAGCTCCCATATTGGCGGATTTAGGGATAAAGATATCACTGGAGAATTTCTTGTCATCCGGGATCACAAATCCAAAATGCTTGCTTTCCGTATAGGTCCCGACTACCTGTGTCACGCCTCTTTCCAAAATCCGGACGATGGAACCCTCTCTTCTGCTTCCGGAAGTTTCAGAGGAAACCCTTGCCAGCACGATATCGCCATTCATGGCATTGTTCGTTTCATTCGGCGGAATGAAAATGTCATCCAGTCCTGGCTCATCCGGCAAAACAAAAGCAAATCCTTTTGCATGACCCGATAATTTCCCACGAATCAAATTCATTTTTTCCGGCAGTCCGTAGCGGTTGCTGCGCGTGCGGACAACAAGTCCTTTTTCCTCCATGATAACAAGAGCTTTTACAAAATCCTTAAAATTGGAAGAACCTTCAATCCCGAAAGCTTCTTCAAGCTCTTGCACCGTCAATGGTTTATAAGCTTCGTCTTTCATATAAGAAAGAAGCTTGTCTATTTTCCCGCGAATAGAATCATCCATTTTAACCCTCCTAATTCGTCATTTAAACAGTCCAGTCCAGCACCTCTAGAAAGGCGTAAACATCTTCATGCAGCTGCTCTTTCTCCTTATCAAGCGTGATGACATGTCCGGACTCTTCATACCATTTAATTTTTTTATTATGAGATTCGACCGCATTATAAATAATATTGGCGGAATCTGTGTTTATCATGTGGTCATTGCGCGCCTGGATGACAAAAGTCGGACTGTAGATCATGTCTACATTATCCCGGACATCCGCAATCAGATCCTGAAGTGCTCTCAAAGTATTCATAGGTGTTTTCTTAAACTCTGTTATTTCTTCTTGGATTTTCGCAGGGTCTTTTCCTTCAAACTTCTTAAATTCCCTTGCGTACTCTACTACACCATCATACATGATTTCTTCACTCTTTATGTACATAGGCGCACACATCGGTACAATACCCTTCACAGGTACAGTGTAACCTAATTTCAGTGAAAATACCCCTCCGAGCGACAGTCCTGCTACTGCGATTTCATCATAGCCTTTGTTCTTCAAATGATTATACCCGTCCATGACATCCTTCCACCAATCTTCGGGACCTGTATGGACAAGCTCTTCAGGCGGAACGCCATGCCCTTTATAATGAGGTGCATGCGATGAGTAGCCTTTTTTCTCCAGAAAGCGGCCGAGCATGCGGACATCCGCTGAATTCCCTGTAAAACCGTGCAGCAAGAGTACCGCGCGCTTTCCGGCTTCGAATGTAAATGGTTTTGGTAAAACGGTTTTCATGGTTGTAACTCCTTTGAAAATATAGTAAGTATACGTTTTCAGCTGCCTTTTTGCCTGCACAGAGTTTAGTGTAGCGGAAGAAGGCGTGACCTCATGCGGGCAAATCGGCAATCCATCTTTAGTACATTAAAGTCAGTATCCCCTGTAAAAACATGCAGAAGCAGCCTGCGGCCTCACGTCATGAGAAGTCTCATATTTCGAGGGAAAAATAAACGAGGCTAATTCTCTATTAATCAAACGTTTGATTAACAAAGGACCTGCCTTTTATTTTAATCAATCGAAGGCAAAACAATCCAGTATTGAAGCCTATTATGTATCATTTTTTCCAGCAAAAAATATAAAAAAACCCAGCCTCTAAGTAGACCGGGTTTTCTATGATTAAAAACCGAAGTATGTTACAGCAAGAGTCAAAATGAAGAATAATACGGAAAGTACGATTGTTACGCGGTGCAGCACTAAATCGAGTCCGCGCGCTTTCTGTTTGCCGAATAGCTGCTCTGCACCACCTGAGATGGCACCTGATAGTCCAGCACTTTTACCAGATTGCAATAAAACTACTACGATAAGAGCAATTGAAACAATAATTAGTAAAGTGATCAATAATGTATGCACGAGTCCCACCTCCTGAAACGAACGTTAAACAATATTCTTAATTTTATCACACCTGACAGATTGTCACAATAACGTTTTGAAATTTTTGGCGATGGTGCAATGTTGTTCTATATTCGGCGGCTGCCACCCAACACTTTTGACGTTCTACCGGTTTGTCTGTTTCTATCAACCAGTTTTGGTGTTCTATCAACCAATTTGTTGTATCTATCAGCCACTCGGCGAGTTTTAGCATTGAGCTCACCACTGGTAACGGCAGATTTTAAGTTGCTCTAGGCAGAAAACGATTAACATTTTTTAATGCAAGACTCTGTAAAAGAACGTTTTTGTTTTTTATAAGAAAAAGTCGAGTCCTAAACTTTTTCGGTGATTAACCCTTCTAGTTCAGGGTGTTTTCTCCACCACGGGGAGATGAATATCCTGAACTTTTATTCATTGTGTTTCCTTTATCTCATACGTAGGCCTTAAAATCTGTACGTCGCTGAACGGCCGCTTCCGCTTAAATATCAACACTCTTGGCTGACAGAGCCTATTACAAAAAGAAAAGTGCTATTATAGAAAAGAAGGACTACTAACCGAAAAAGAAGGAATATTCTAAAAAATATAGAACTTGTCATTTATAGGTAGAAAATGGATTTTTAGGAGACGTTTGGGATTATTGAGATTTATAGAATCCATTTTTAAATTGAAAGGAGAAAATTCATTATGTTTAAAAAATCAATTGTTCCATTTATTTTAGGATAATTTTAGGAATCTTTACGCCTACACCTAATAACAAAGCAGAAGCTGCAGCATGTAGCAACCTTGATATAAGTCTTTATTATCAAAATGAAGCAACAAACGAAATGACTTTTAAAATCACAGGAACACCTGGTAATAAAATACAACTCGCTTTTCAAGATTATCCTTATACAAAAACTTTAAAAACTATGTATTTTAATATGCCTACTAGTAGTGGCGTATTTTATTACAAATATAAATTCCCAGCTGGTTCTGGTTACTATCGAGCATATGTATTTCAATATCATCCATGTACTGATAATGATGAAGCATTCTTTGGATTCAATTGATTATAAGAACGGAATTTTCCAAGAATTTTCATACAAATTATGAAACTAAATGAATATATGTAGTTGAGGGAAGAGGGATAGATCAAACCCTCTTCCCTTCAATTGTTAATGCTTAAATAACTTTGATTAACTAATTCGAATCTATATATGTGTTAACCTGAATTCTAAATATATCTTGGTCAAAATTATTTTCATTAATTACTTCATTAGCTAGTTGTTTTATTTCTTTATTAGTTTCTTCCATAATTTTTTCCTGAGGTAGTTTTACTATTACCTCAATTTTTTTCTCAGACAAGACATCATACTCCAAACCAAACTCATAGCCCTTTTCATGCAGTCTGTAACCTATCTTTGCAAAGATATTAGCTTTATTTAAGGTTTCTGAAAACTGTTCAACCTCTTTTGATTCTTTCCCCTTGATTCCACGCGCCTCACTAGATTGGTTGTTAAAAACTAAAAAACCCAAAATTGTAAGAAGTCCAATAATAAGAGTAAGAAGGACTTTTGAATTCTTCAAAAATATATACTCCTTTCTATATGGCTATTACTAATATGTATGTGTAATTATAAAAACTATACTCATACTTAATTAACAGCACAAGTGCGGATTATACTTAGTGCCTTGACTAGTCAACTGAAATCAGAGGTGTTAATGAACTTTTATATTTCCAATAAAACCTTTGTATAAGAGATGTATTTGACATAATTCTTTATTATCGGAAGCAGACCAAACCCCCTTGACACAAGGGGTTTTCTTGTAGCCAAAAGGGGCCAATAGTGAATAAAGATACGAGTGTTGATTTATCAAGGTTTTCAGGATTTCCAAGCAGCCGGTTTTGGCCTCTTATTTGCATAAAAGCTGTATATTTCATTTCTTGTATTTTTGTAAAATGACATATCTTAAATAAGCTGACATGGCCATGTTTTCTTTGTCTTTTTCAATCTTTTCCCACACTTCATCTGGGAGGGTGATGCTGACTTTCCGGGTCGTACCTAGGGAGGGCCGGCTCCTTCCCGTCGTCCCCCATGAGAAGAAGCTTTTAGGTAGTCGGGGAGATCCTCTTCTTTATACGGAGGGATATAGAGCTGTTCCATCATGGTGTTCAAGATGTCCTGGTGTAGGCCAATTTGGCCGGCCAGCTGCAGGAACTCCTTTTCAATCGCTTCAGCATCTCCTGTGGCACCGTTCCAGCGCATGTCGTATAGTTTCTTGTGCAGGGTGAATAAAACGCTGATTTGGCCCCGGCTATGCTTTTCAGGGCTGATTAGAAATTGGATGACCCGGGCTCATAATTCTTCTGATACATCGAGATCATATTCCTCCAGCACGTCCAAATAATCGTGGAGTCCTTCCAACAATCCTTCTTCTGATAAAAACGTTCGTTTGGTCGCATGATCAAATTGATTGATGCGCTCAATCACAAACTCGCCATTTTCCTTGTAAACTGATAGCTTTTTCATAATCTGGTTATAGCGAGTAAATACATAACAAAACCCAATACAAGAAAGGAAGACATGTCGGATGATACGCATTCAAGTCAAGGAATAGACCCTGCTATAGTGGCTGATTTGATGCGTAAAGTTGATGTGTTGACCGCTATGAACGAAAAACAGATGGAATTTAACGAGGAGCTTTTAAGGAGACTCGATCAGCAACAAAAGTTCCTGGATGAACGTCTGGAAGCTAGAGATAAAACATTAATAGAATCTTAAGGGAGACCCAGGAGACAAAACAGCTGCTGCTGGCAGCCAAAGAAGAGGAAAAATCTTCAAAGGGATTTTTCAGACGATTATTCGGAAAATAAATCTATTCATTTGTTCTCAATACCACATTTTTGTACCTATTTGAGTTAATAAGAGAAATAGAGAATAAGTTTCGTTTTATTAAACTTGAAATAAAATTCCTTTTATTTACTTATTTTTAATATAATGGTAAATTACTTTATGATAGAGTTTTAAACCTGAAGATAAGGAGAAATATTATGAAAAAATTAACAGGTTTGTTTAGTGTTTTCGTTTTATCTTTCTTTTTGTTTAGTCCAATTAATGCTTTTGCGGAAAAAAATGAAAGTCTACCACAACTAGAAGTTGACAAAAGCTCATTAAATGGAAATGAAGCTTTTTCTGTTGTTGAAAACTCAGAAAACAGTAATGAAGTAGTTTCCATGGCTGCCTCTGGAATGAATGTAACATTACGGAACAGCTACGGTACTCTTGAAGGAAATTGGGTTTTTTCTTCTAGTTCGCCAATAACATATTCAAATATCGTTTTCTCTCTTCAATACAAAAAAATTGGTACGGTCTAACTTGGGATACAGTAGGATCTGTAAACCATATTTATCCTGTTCCCGGTTTATATACAGCAAGGGATCAGAAGACATGGGTCCCTAAATTAGATGGGAGATATCGTGTTTGTGCAAAAGGTAACTTTACCAGAATAGCTGGAGTTAGTTCGGTTTTTGCTTGTTCTGGCTATGTAAACTACGATGGCGGTGTTATTATCGCTAGCGAAAAAGAGCAATAAACTTGCTGACACAACCTAAAAAAAGTAGTTTCATTACTAAGTAGTATATGAAACTACTTTTTTATTTAAGGAGGCTAAGATAAATTGGATAAAGTGATTAACTTCTCAGTTAGTACGACTGGTAAAAACTCAGAAATTCAACAAACTTTTACGTATGAAGAATTAAATATTGATGAAAGTTTAAGTAATAAAGAAATTGAAAAAAGAGTACATGAGATATTTAAAGTTTGGATTTGGGACAATATTTCTTTTTCCTGTGTAATTGATGGCTTAAAAATTGAAGAAGAGGAGAAAGATAAATAAACTTAGAAAATTAATTACGAAGCTTCCTCACAAGAGATTGTACTTTTATTTCTTAGATAGGGTTTACTTTTGCTATTTTCTAAGAGTTTTTCAGTATCAGTTCATCAGTTCTTCTTCAGGAGTTAAATAAAGCCCCTCAACAGCAAGAGAAGCCTTTGCGCTTCTCTTGGCTTCTTCCCATTTTTCACTCATAGCTCTACCTTCCCCTCTCTTCCCAACCTGGATGGATCTGCCTCGATTTCCTTTTGCTTTGTACTTGCTGCTTTTGACGCTGCTGCTGTCTAGTCATTTCTCTACCTGCTTGCTGAACACCTACCATAATGGCATCCAACAAACCAAAACCTCTCTCATGGGTCTGAATCTGTGCTTTAAATTCTGGAATTTGTGTTTCCATTTGAGTGAAAGATTGAACCTGCTTTTCGAAGTCGTCTCTTCCAGTAACCTCTTCCTGCTGCATAAGATTTTTGTTGCTGTCCCGGCCTGTAACGGCATCTTCATATTCTCGTTTCGTCGACTTGGAGACCATCATTTTCCCTTTGAGGAATGGATTGTTCTCATATTTGTCAACGGTCGCCTGGAATTTCTCATACCGTTTCAGATAGCCCTCAGCACGCTTTAGACGAGATCCGTTTTGATCAACCCTGCTAATTTCTCCTTTTAGTCGTTGAATCTCTGTACGCTTTTTATTTAATGTTTGTTCAATGCTCTCAACTGAAATAATCTTTCCTTGTTGCTTGTTGAGATTATTAGGCCTTGTGGCCGTCTGGAAACTCATGTAACCCATTTCAGGACGATTAGGATATAAAGATGCTGTTTGACGAACAAAAGCGTTTTTAAGGGCCTTCTCGGCCTTCTGAAGTATCTCTTTTTCAGAGTTGTTGTATCGATGAGCGTTTTGGTTTTTCTGGATAATACCTGGACGCTCTGTTTCATGTTGCTCTTTGACCTGGTTAAATTCAGCTTCCGTTTGAAAATCAAGCTTTTCCCTATGGTAATGGAGCTTTCCATCATGATGCTGAATATGGTCTTTCTCCTTGGAAATAGTCTGTTCGGCCTTTTCTTTCAGCCTCCGATTTTCCTTTAATTTTAATGGGTTCAGCCAATTGATCGATTCGATCTGCTGCTCGGCTTCCTGGATATGCCCTTTGGCCACATTGATCCATCGGAAATGTTCGGAAGCTTCTCGAAGCGTCTGGTCTTTCCAACGGATATAGCTGTCGCTTTTATTCAGACGTTCACTCCATTTATCAAGCTGTTCATAGCGTTTTTTAATGGCTGGCAAAGACGGTTCAGCCTTCAAAAGTTTTGAAGCTTTTTGGAGATCGACACGTTCGGCAGCCGTATTGAATCGTTCAGATTTTTGTCTTTGTTCTTCCTGGTGTGCTCGCTTTTGTTCCAAGGCTTTTTTCTCTTCCCGGTACTTCTGCAGATCCACGACAAGGGCATTGTGTTCTTGTCGCTTACGATTGGTATTCCCTCGATCACTCTGCACGCCAGGCTTCTCCATTTCATGTGCCACGTGGCCAAGATGGACAGTCGGAAGCTGTTCAAGCCTACGAGCTTCATGAGAAAGGTGGGAGATCCGGTCTTGAATTCCCTCTTTTTCTAGTGCTTTATTGGCATGGTTCGCCCATTCTTCCCGCCATTGTTCCAGGAGTTCTTTTTTATTCCAGTCCCGATTTTTCGGGCCAAACCCTTCAGCTGTCATTTCACGAGTCGTCAACATGACATGGGCATGAGGATTTTCTTTGTCATCTTTATGGATCGCAATATCCGCAATCATGCCTTGATCAACGAATTGCTCCTGGACATAATTCCGGATTAATTCTTTTTGGTGATCATGGTTTAATTCTCTCGGCAATGCAATATTAATTTCCCTGGCTAACCGGGAGTTAATTCTTGTTTCGGATTTCTCGACTTCATTCCAAAGGCGCTCCCGATCCTGAACCCAATCAGGAGAGTTGGAAGGGGCAAGAATCATGGAGTCCGGTTAATGCTCACGGTGATAGAATTTTTCCTCGCCGGTGCGTTCATAATAAGATGGTTATCAAGGGCTGGAGTTGGGTATGGGCAATTGAAGAAGCAATATACACTAAGAAATTAGCACCCTGAAGAAAGTGTCTTCAATCACCTCTGACAATTCATTAACTTTCTTAAAGATAGACATGTGATTTTCAAAATAAGAAGGCCCACATTTATTAAATCAGTCATCAGTTAAGCTCAATAAGAACTTTTCACTTTCAACTAGTGTATAATGAATGTATAATAATTGTATCATCAATCAGAAGAGGTGAGTGTGTGAAGACGGTCATAATTATTGGCTCTGGTCCAGGAGGATTGACAGCGGGAATGCTGCTGGCGAGCCAGGGAATGAAAGTAACAGTGGTAGAAAAGCAGTCCTTTATCGGCGGCAGAACGTCATCCATGCAGGTCGGCGAGTATATGTTTGACAGAGGACCGACATTTTTAAATATGCCCCATATTCTTGAAGAAGCCTTCTCAGCATCAGGCAAAAACCTTCATGATTACATAACTCTTAAAGAAATTGACCCGATGTATGAGCTTCGCTTCGATGGTCTGGCCTTCAGCCCAAGCAGAGATATGGAGAAAACGAAGAAGCAGATTCAGCAGCTTTTTCCGGACGATGTGACTGGATATGAACGGTTTATGAGAGAAGAAGATGCCAAGCTCGAGGCTCTTCTGCCGATACTGCGGAACAAACATGATTCACTGTTTGACTACACGAAGTTGCGTTTCTTGAAAGCCCTGCCGAAGTTAAGTGTAGGAAAATCGCTGTATGGACAACTTTCCGACTATTTTACAGATGAACGGCTGAAACTTGCCTTTACCTTTCAATCTAAATACCTCGGTATGTCACCATGGGAATGTCCGGGAGCATTTACGATTCTATCCTACATGGAGCATGCTTATGGTGTTCATCATCCGATCGGCGGGGTGAATCAAATCACCAAAGCAATGGCCGCCGTCATTGAAGAGTATGGCGGAAAAGTAATGACAAACTCTCCTGTAGAGAAAATCCTGACGCCAGATAACCAGGCAAGAGGAGTGCTTCTTGAAAACGGCGAGACCCTCTATGGAGACGAAGTCGTGGTGAACGCTGATTTTGGATACGCCATGGAAAACTTGCTTGATGAAGGCTCAACAAAGAAGTACACACCTCAAAAGCTGGAAAAGAAAAAGTATTCCTGCTCGGCCTTTATGATGTACCTCGGCTTGAATAAACGCTATGACCTGCCGCACCATACCATCGTTTTTTCTAAAGATTACAAAAAGAACGTTGAGGAAATCACGGGTACAAAAACAATGTCAGAGGATCCGTCCATTTACATACACAACCCTTCTGTGACGGACGAAACACTCGCCCCTTCTGGGAAATCTGCTGTCTATCTGCTTGCGCCTGTTCCGAACAATTTCAGTGAAATCGATTGGGAACAGAACAAACATGCATTCAGGGAACTGATTTTCAGGCAGTTAGAAGAACGAACAGAATTCAAAGGAATACAAAACCATATCGAAGAAGAAGTTGTTTTTACTCCTTACAACTGGGAGCATGACCTTAACATATACAAAGGAGCCACTTTCAGCCTTGCTCATAACCTGCCGCAGATGATGTATTTCAGGCCTCATAACAAAGTGAAGGAAATTGACAGGCTCTGGCTGGTCGGCGGAGGTACACACCCGGGAAGCGGACTGCCGACAATTATTGAGTCAGCACGGATTACCAGCTCAATGATTCTGGAAAAACATGCTGCCCAGGAGGTATCTCTATGAAGACAGCGATTATTGGCGGCGGAGTCGGCGGCCTGACAACAGCTCTTCTATTGAAAAAGAAAGGGCATGATGTCACCATTTATGAAAAGAGCCATCGTCTAGGCGGCAGGCTCGGTTTTCTAGAACGAGATGGGTTTAAAATTGATAAAGGACCAACGATCGTCCTTCTGCCTGATATGTTAAAGGATGTTCTAAAAGAAGCGGGAGTGGCCGAAGAAGAATTGGAGTTAATCCAGGTTGACCCTCTCTATAAGCTGAACTATCCCGATGGCAGCCATTTCTATAAATCCAGCAATCTTGAAAAACAGCTGAAAGAAATTCAACGGGTATTTCCTGGAGAGCAGCAGAATTATCTAAACTATTTAAAAGACATGAAAGACCGATTTGAAAAAGGAAAGAAGGCGTTTCTTGATAAAGACTTTGTCAATAAAAGCGATTTCTTTTCTTATCAAAATATGAAAATATTACTGAACCTCAAAGCGTTTCATAGTGTAAAAAAAAGTGCCAGTGCTTACTTTACCGATCCACGGCTGCAGGAAGCGTTCTCCTTTCAAACCCTGTATATCGGCGGCTCGCCAAACAATGCTCCTGCTCTGTACTCACTCATTCCCTACAGTGAGCATGAACATGGAATTTGGTATCTAAAAGGCGGCTACGGCAGGCTTGTAAACATTTTAACCAAGCATATCGAAAATCATAAAATACCTGTTCACTTACAATCGGAAGTAACCTCACTTGTATTCAATGGAAAACGGTGCACAGGACTTACTACCAAGGGAAAAACAGAGGATTTTGATTCTGTCGTTTTCAACGGAGACTTCCCTGGAATACATCGGTTAGTCAACAACGAAAAGCCCAAGAAAAAGCGCTACAAAGCATCCTCTGGCTGTTTACTTCTTTATTTTGGTTTAAACAAACAGTATGAAGAGGCAGATGTGCACCAATTTTTCATGCCGGAAAATTTTCAAAATCATATGGATGCGGTCTTCTCCAGCGGAAAGCTGCCGGACCATCCTTCTATTTACACCTTTTACCCTTCTAAAATTGATACCAGTCTCGCTCCGGAGGGAAAAAGCGTGTTGTATACACTGATTCCGGTTCCTTCAGGAGATAAAATCAATTGGAACAATCAAGAGGAATTTATTGATCGTATCTTAGAAGAAATAGAAACAAGAGGCTTTCCCGGACTCAGGGATGCGGTGGAATGGATGGAAGTCCGAACACCAGAAGATGACCAGCAGGATGGGTTGTTCCAAGGCGGAAGCTTCGGTATTGCTCCAACACTGTCTCAGTCCGGAGTCTTTCGTCCGCAAGTAAAGCCTTTCTCCTATGAAGGACTTTACAGCGTCGGCGCTTCAGTTCATCCCGGAGGAGGCATTCCCATCGTGATGCAAGGAGCAAAGCTGCTTTCAAATTATATGGAAAGGGTGATGACTAGATGAAGGAAGCTTACCAGGCATGTGAAGACATCATTAAGAAGAATTCTAAAACCTTCTATAAGGCGTTTTCATTTTTACCAGAGGAGAACCGGAACGCCGTGTGGGCAATCTATGCTTTTTGCAGAGAAGTCGATGATATTGTAGATGAAGGCAAAAACACGCAAGTTGAAATTCTACGGTTCAAAGAAGAGTTTTCCCGATTTTCCAGAGGGGAGCATCTGTCAGAATCCCCTTATTGGACAGCTTTGCATGATGTCTTTCAACGTTTCCAGATGGAACTGGCTCCGTTTGAAGATATGATTACGGGACAGGAGATGGATCTTTCAGAACGGCGCTATCACTCTATTAATGAACTGGAGTCCTACTGCTATCACGTTGCTGGAACAGTCGGCCTCATGCTGCTTCCAGTGCTTGCTCCGGGAAAAGAGAAACAGTTAAGAGACGGCGCAATCGCTCTAGGTATTGCCATGCAGTACACTAACATCCTGCGGGATATCGGAGAAGATCTTACCCGTAATAGAATCTATCTTCCTAAGGAAACAATGATACAACACGGATATTCAACAACTCTGCTGGAAGGAAATGTTGTGAACAGCTCCTTCATCTCCTTGTGGGAAAGTTTGGCTGAACGAGCAGAAACGTACTATCAGGAAGCCCTTGAGTCAATATCACACTACCCTGCATATTCTCAGCTTCCAGTCCAATCCGCCGCCATCTTTTACCGGGGAATCTTAGACAGCGTCCGCTCAAACGGACATAATGTCTTCTCCAAACGGGCATATGTATCAGATGGACAAAAAGAGAAACTGCTTGCTGAAAAATTGGGATAATGAATACAGCAGAGAGACCCGGGAATGTCATTACGACAGAACTCCGGGTTTTTTAGTTTGATACTTCTTGTGTTGTGCAATCGGTTGGACAAAGAGAAACCCTAGGGCTGCATTGCTTTCAGGAGAACACAGCAATCCAAGGCACAGCTAGGTTTATTTCCACTTTTGTAGATTTATCAGCGGAAAGGGCATTCCACCTTCTGACACCGAAGAGCGCTCGCCTGACGAACACTCTCCCCCGGTACAACAAGAACACAATAGCCATTTTCGCTTTAAATAAATGGCTATGTTAAAGTACATTGTTGTTTTTTAAAATAAATACGTAGACTTACATTCCTGATGTTCGGAGACTCCAATCAACCCCGCTGAAAAGAAAAAGAACTATATAAACTAGTGTTTATTAATAACCTGCGTCTAGAGAACTCTCCTCTTACGTAGGGGATTGGAGTGGAAGGCGCACGACCTCCTGCGGGACTAGCGGGACAGGTGAGACCCCGCAGGCGAAGCCGAGGAGGCTCAACGCCCGCCCCGCGGAGTCGTGCGCCCTTCGCTGCAATCCAAACTTTTCAAGAGCCAACATCCTTGGGAAAACAGCTTTTAAATAACAACACCAATGACTAAAAGAGCCCAATAAAAAAACATACAAAAGAGGCACGGACCAAAATAAAGGTTCCGCGCCTCTTTATTTAATTTCTGCCTTTATTGACTCTCCAAAATCTTCTTAGCAACGTTTTTCCCGCTGATTACCACCATCGGAGAACCGCCTCCAGGATGAGTTGTTCCACCGGCAAAGTAGAGGTTTTTTATATCCTGTGAGCGGTTGAAAGGTCTCAGAAACGTGTCTTTTTTTGAATTGGAGGCAATGCCGTACAACGCTCCGCGGTATGCTCCAAACTGTTTTTGAATGTCTAGAGGAGTCACTATTTTCTCCTCTTTTATATAGGGTTTTATTGTCACACCATGGTTTTCAAGTTTTTTATAAATCAATTCTTTATATCTGTCCGCTTCAACGGTCATCTCTCCGTTCACGTTCAATGGAGGTGCATTAACGAGAATAAATAAATTGCTTCCTTCAGGCGAGACGTCTCTGTCAGTGTAAGAGGAATTGCTTATGTATATTGTTGGGTCATCCGGCCAGCGGCCTTGAAAGAGCTGGGAGAATTCTTCTTTATAATCTCTGGAAAAATAAGTTTGATGGTGAATCAATGAGTCAAGATGCCGGTCAAGCCCTGCCATAATTACAAATGCAGAGATAGAGGGAGATGTTTTACTTATTTTCTTATCCGTCATCACCCTTCTGTCTTCCTTCTTCAGTAATTTAGGAAGTGCCTGCAGCAGGTCGCCGTTCAAGATAACATCATCAGCACCTATTTCTTCTCCACCCTGAAGCTTTACACCAACTGCCTGCTGGTTTTTTGTGATGATCTCTGCCACTTCTGTTTCTCTATGAATTTCAGCTCCGTGTTTCTCGGCCAGCTCAGCAAGACTTTCGGCTAGTTTGGCAGTTCCCCCTTTTACATAAAAAACGCCCTGAACCATTTCCAAGTAGCCGATCATTGAAAAAGTCGCTGGACATGTGTATGGAGAGGAACCGATATAAGTCGCATACCGGTTAAACACTTGCAGCAAAAATGGATTTTTAAAAAAACCACGATGAAAGCTGTCCATCGTCTGCAGTGGTTTAACCTTAGTGAAGGCTGCAAAAAGACTCGGAGACAAATAATCTCTCCATGACGAAAACGTCCGGTGAAAAAAGGCTTGTTCTGATAATTGATAGAGTTTCTTGATCTGAGATAGATATTCTTCATAATGCTGCCAGGCATAATGATCGAGCGTTTGCAGCTGCTGCAGCACCTTATCCTTGTTCGTCGACATTAAGAATCGTTCGCCTTCAGCACTCCAGTTAGCAGTATGGTCATGGAGCTTGATCCATTCATAGTAGTGGCGGGGATCATCTCCTGCTTCGTAAAAGACAGAATCAAATACATGAGGCATGGTGATGGTGTTCGGACCAAAGTCAAACGTGTGGCTGCCTAATGTTTCGGATTTAAGTTTGCCTCCAAGGTGCTTGTTTTTTTCAAAAAGTACAACAGAACAGCCGCGGCTTGCCAGAGTAGCAGCTGCAGCAAGTCCTCCCAAGCCTCCCCCGATAATGACAATCTTCTTCATGAGTAAGTCCTTCCTTTCCAGCTGTACCCTTTGTTTCTCAGTCCATACATCATCGAGTTGAAAATCAGAACGATAAATGCTCCACTCGCTATCGGCATCCAGAGTGAAAGAACCAGTTTTTGTTTCATAATAAAGTTCACCCATAACTTCTGAAGTACTATCAGCAATAATGGAGTAAAGTACAGCAAGTTCCACTGCTCGAGAAAGAAGCCGTTATAGAGGCCATAAAGCGCAAGTGGAAGCGGAAAGACATAGAATGAAAGGTAAAATAGGCTGATCATAACTACGAATGGAACAGACCGATCCAGCCCCGGGAAAAGGTTCTTCGAAAATCCTTCCCATACCTCTTTGTTGCTGCTATACATCTTACACGTAACAAAATCAGTCACATTGCACAGCACCGCCTTGTGTCCCGCCTCCTTCACTTTTCTGGTGATATGAACATCGTCCACAATCGAATCACGGATACTTTCGTGGCCCCCAGCGGCTTCATAGGCCTCTCGGGTAAAGAATAGAAAGGCACCATGCGCAGCGGTAAACTCTTTCCTTGTCGTGTGGTTTGCCGGCCAGATCGGCAAATGAAAGACCACGAAAAATTGCTGCAGGGGCACAAACCATTGTTCAAGCAGCGGCGAGACAGGAAATCTCGGAAAACCAGTGATCATTCCTGCTTTCTTCTTTTTTAGGAGCTTCAGTCCCTGTTGAACGGTGTGAGCCTCCAGTTGGACATCGGCATCAAGAAAGAGGAAGTAATCGCCTGACGCTTTTTTGCTAAGCTGATCGCACGCATGAACCTTGCCGCTCCAGCCAGCCGGAAGCGATGTACCGTCGATGATAGTAAAGCGGCTGTCTCCATCCACAGCCTCTCTCAGCAGCTTTTTAGTATCATCTGTCGAATTATCATCAAGAAACAGTATCTCTAACTTTGGATGCGTCAGTTTTTTTAGATTTTCTACAAGCAGCGATGCATTCTTTTCTTCGTTACGAAGAGGAACGAGAATCGATACCTTCTCATCGTAGATGGTGTTTTTCTCTGTCTTTTTTGGCAATGAAGGGAGGAAAAAGCTGTTAATCACTGTCCAGACCAGAAAAATCAACAGCAGGAAACTATAGGTTGTAAGCACACCTTATCCCTCCTCTTCAGCTGATATCCTCAAGTAAACAAAAACGGCTGCCATGATAAAAATGAATGCCAAAAGGCTTGCGAGCCAGAGACCATTAAGAAGGCCGAGAAGCATGAACATGCCTGACACAAGGATATAAAGAAGCACAATGCGTTTACTGCGATACCCGCTTACTTTCTCAGACCATTTGTTCTGCATTATGAGGACGATATAAATAATCAGGTGAAAAAATAGTGCAAGCAGAAACCATCCAATAAAGTTCTGCAGCGGAATTCCATAATAAAAAGCAAGGCCCTCATCCCAAATCCAATATTGTTTAACACGAAAAGCAACAGGGTCGATAATAAGGTCCATACCCACTGTGAAAATCGTTCCTATCAAAAGATAAAGAATGAATTGACCTGCGCTCTTCCTGCGAGAAAAAATTGAAGTCAACAGACCTGCGATAACATGTGACGTGGATATAACCAGCAGCCAGGCAAACCCGATGGCAATCGGAACTCCCCAAAGCTGCCAGCCAAAATCTGATGTGTAATTATAACTGCCGAACAGAAACCCGAAATGAACGCCAAGGCCTTCCGCAAGCATGCTGATACTAAAAATCACTATAGTAAAGAAAGCTCCGGTACTCTTGCCGTAAGCTGTGAAGAAATACACACTTCCGACCAGGCCGGCCAGTATTAAAAAGACTGCGTTCGCCCATTGAAGAGAAGCGGGGAGCAGATCGAACGAGAGAAGCACAACACCGCATGCATACCAGAACAAGAAAAAATAATAAAGAGAATTCTCCCCGCTTAGAGATCTAGCCAATTTTTTGTCCTTTCGCTGTGATATCCTCCTGTATTAAGTCCGCCGTCAACTGGCCTGAGAGAGTGACCATTGGCACGCCTCCTCCTGGGTGTGTTGAGCCGCCGGCAAAATACATGTTTTCAAGCATGGTGCTTCGAGCCGGGATTTTAAAGCCGCCGTTTTTCTTCTTATCCGTATTCACACCATAAATTGATCCTCCGTTTGCACCGTACAAACCTTGAATATCATCTGGGATGAATTCATAATCAAATTCAATATGTGAACGGATATCGTCCAGCCCCATTCTCTCAAGCTTGTTCAGCACCACTTCTCGGTACTCGTTGCGGTATTCTTCCCAGCTTTCCCCCTCTTTCAACGGTGGAACGTGAGTCAAAATGAAGAGATTTTCTTTGCCGGCAGGTGCCTGGCCAGGGTCGTTTTTCGCAGATACGCCGATATAAACAGTTGGATCATCGGCTGGGCGCCCTTCATCAAAAATCTGTTGAAACTCTTTTTCTGGATCTTTCGAAAAGAAAAAGTTATGATGCTGCAGCTTGTCGTACTGTTTATCTACCCCAAGCAGCATGACGAGACCTGATACAGTTGGTTCGAATTTTTCCAATGATTTAGTTGTCTGTTGAGACTGTTGATGCTTATTCAAGAGCTTTTGATAAGCAGGCAGCGCCTCAAGGTTGGATACAACAATATCTGCCTCAACGACTATCCCGTCCTCAAGCTGTATTCCCTTAGCTGTGCTGCCTTCCGTTAAGATTTCCACCACAGGGCTATTGGTCTTGACCTCGATCCCTAATTCGTCACAAAGCTTCAGCATCGCTTCGGCAATCTTATACATACCGCCCTGAACATAATAGATTCCAATCCCAAGCTGAACGTGAATCAACTGTGAAAGTACAGCAGGCGCATGGTAAGGAGACGAACCGATATACATGATGAAGAAGTTGAACAACTGTTGAATTCTTTTATCTTTGAAGTGTTTCTTCGTCGCCTGGTCCATTGTTTTAAGAGGATCCATCGCCATCAGCTCTTTGAAATTATGTAAGGAGCGAAGATCACCAAGACCGGTCAGGCTTCTCTTATAGAAACTTTTTAAATTCAAGTCATACATCTTACCGCAGTAATTAAGATATTCATAAAATGCAGAAGCATCTTCAGGTGAGAGAGATCTGATTTGGTTTAACATTGTCGGAATATCACTTGTCACATCAATTGACGTGCCATCTTCAAAAAATGTTCTCCACTGAGGTTCAACTCTCTGGATGTTAAGATAATCATGTACGTTTCTTCCTGCCCGTTCGAACAAGTTTTCCAGCACCCATGGCATCGTCAGAATCGAAGGACCTGTATCAAAAGAATAGCCTTTTCCCTGGCGGATGTTCAGTTTGCCGCCGGCGCGTTCATTTTTTTCATAAACCGTCACCTTGTGTCCTTTTGAAGCCATGGAAATGGCAGTGGACAGGCCTCCTAGACCTCCGCCGATTACAACTGTGCTTTTGCTCATTAGATCTCCTCCTAAAAAATAGTTGTTTAAATAAGAACCAGGCTCTCGATGGAAGTTATGTTTCGACTTTTGCTTAGCCTCATTGTATAGTTGAAATATAATAATTGTAAAGGAATAATACACCTTTGTAGAAAGGAATGATTCTGTGACTTTCCGCCGTACCGACTTTACGGTTATCGAGCAAAGCATGAAGGCTGCCCGCCACAGGTCCCCTCAATGGCGGAATACCCCTCTTTCTAAGAGACTAAACCACATGAAGGCACTTCGCAAACTGCTTGTATCCCAACTGGATGAATGGACGGAGCTTCTGGTTAACCATGGAAATAAGACAAAAAGCGATGCTCTGAGCGGAGACCTATTTCCTGTACTAGACGCACTTTTGTTCTATGAGAAACGCGCGGAGAAAATGCTGAAGAAAAGACGAAGAAAAACTCCGCTTCATCTTTTTGGTAGCAAGTCCTTTGTCAGCTATGAACCACTCGGGGTCATCATGATTTTTGTTCCCTGGAACTTCCCGCTGCAACTTGGGCTTATCCCGATTATATCTGCGCTTATTTCTGGCAACACCGTCATCATGAAAGGGTCAGAAAAGCTCGATCCTGTAAGTGAGAAGCTCGAAAGCACTCTAACAAAAGCTGGATTTCCAGACGGCGTTTTTCAGGTGATATACGGAGCTAAGGAAGAAGCTCAGCACGCGATTGACCAGAAGCCTGATAAGATTTTTTTCACAGGAAGCTCGGAAGTCGGCAAAGCCGTCTTAAAACAGGCATCACAATATGTCATTCCATGTGATATGGAACTCAGCGGAAAAGATCCGATGATTGTTTTAGAAGACGCAAATTTGGAGCGGGCTGCCAGGGCGGCTGTCTGGGGCGGATTCATGAACAGCGGCCAGGTCTGCGTTTCAGTTGAAAGGCTGTATGTCCAACGTTCGGTTTATCCATTATTTTTGGAGAAGGTCGTCGCGTTTGCCAA
Organism: Bacillota bacterium; assembly: GCA_051750065.1. Taxonomy (GTDB): domain Bacteria; phylum Bacillota; class Bacilli; order Bacillales; family Bacillaceae_B; genus Rossellomorea. Next base: position 22,275 of record JBNJJI010000008.1, on the reverse strand, counting down.
GGAGCTTCACCAAGGAAAAGATCGGGATTTTAATGAAATGACAACAGAAGAAGGTTGGCAGACAGCTCGATCGCACCTTGAAGATGCTATTGAAAAGGGAGCAGTGATACATACTGGGAACATTCCCCCTCAAGACGGGTCTCTTCATTTTCCTCCAGTCGTTTTGACAGAAGTTTGTGATGATATGAAACTGATGCAGGAGGAAACATTCGGCCCTTTGCTGCCGATCATCCCTTTTGAAACAGAAGAGGAAGCAGTGCGATTGGCGAATGATAGTTGTTACGGCTTAAATTCAAGTGTTTTCTCCAATGATTTGAATAAGGCTGAAAAAATTGCAAGTCAGCTTGAAACAGGAAACTGCACCATCAATGATGTCATTCGTAACATAAGCAATATGCATCTTCCGTTTGGCGGGGTAAAAGAAAGCGGATATGGCCGATACCACGGAAAAGAAGGATTGTATGCTTTCTGCAATATAAAATCGACAATGATACATAAAGGCAAACGAAACAAAGAGGTGAACTGGTTTCCGTATCACCAGAATACCTCTGAATGGCTTAGAAAAGGGTTGATATGGAAATACAAGTGATGAGGTGATTGCTTGAATCCTGATTGGTTTTACCTGTTAATCGGCAGCTTTTTGCTCTGGAAGATTGCCATACCAATCAAACCTAGAACGCCTCCCCGGAAACCTGCCAAGCTTTCGATTATTATTCCGGCACGTAACGAGGAGAAAAATTTGCAGATTCTCTTGTCTTCATTGCAATCGGAAGCAACTGATTTTTATGAAGTAATCGTTGTCGATGACCACTCTGAAGATAGTACAGCGAGCATTGCCAAACAGTACGGGACAAAAGTCATCGGGCCCCCTCCTCTCCCTCCCGGCTGGTTCGGGAAATCTTGGGCCTGCTGGCACGGTGCACAAGAAGCGGCAGGCGATGTGTTCATGTTTCTTGATGCAGACACAACCGTCGAGACTGGCGGAATACAAAGGATCCTCTCAACACAGCAAAAAAACGGCGGCGCTATGACAATCCAGCCCTATCACAAAATCTCTCATCTCTATGAAAATCTTTCAGGGATGTTTAACGTGATTGCCGCAATGGGAATCGGCAGCTTTCATATTTTATCAAAGATGTTCCCGCCAGCCGGTGCTTTCGGGCAGTGTTTCATCTGTACGAAAAGTGATTATGAAAAAGTCGGCGGGCATCGTGCGATTGCACATGAAATTTTAGAACATATGATGCTCGGTAAAGCATTCCTTGAAGCTGGTATTCCTCTTCGAAATTTCATTGGAAAATACACGGTATCAATGAGGATGTATCCTGGCGGTGTAAAAGAATTAATTCAAGGCTGGAGCAAAAGCTTCGCATCAGGAGCAGGGGCAACAAATCCGATATTACTTCTTCTGGTGATTTTCTGGATTGCCGGAATGATCTCGGCCTCCTTTTCGCTTCTTGATCTGATTGACTCTACCGGGATGGAAACAGTGAGCATTCTCACCCTTTATGGGCTGTTCTCTCTTCAAATCATTTTTATGTTGAGAACAGTTGGGAATTTTCATTATGGGGCTCTCCTCTGCTTTCCGTTATTATCTTTATTTTTCATCACCGTGTTTGCTCGCTCTCTCATAAAGACATTTTTAACAAAAAATGTTGCCTGGAAAGGTCGAAACATCTCTTTAGACAAAAAGAAAGGACGTTAAGAATATGCTGGTCACATTATCGATTGGGTTGACTATACTGCTGAATGTTGTATTATGGCCCGTCATCCATCTGTCCTTTTCATACATATGCCTCCACCTTGACCGTCGTTATTTCACAGAAGATTCCTGGCTCTACCAGGAAAAAAGCTGGGAATGGGGAGGAAGATTTTACGAGAAGATCGGTATCAAACGCTGGAAAACTCTTCTTCCTGATGGGGGAGGCGTTTTTGCGGGCGGATTTCGCAAGAAAAAACTCATAGACCGAGACAGCGATTACTTTGAAACGTTTGTCATGGAAACAAGACGGGCAGAATTTACTCACCTAATTTTGATTCCACCCGCATTGATATTTTTCATTTGGAACACTCCGCTCGTAGGATGGATCATGGTTGCATATGCGTTGATAGCCAACGTTCCTTTCATCTTGATTCAGCGGTACAATCGGTTCCGATTTCAACGCATTCTGCAGCAGCGAAAACAGAGGAGGAATTTAGTTGATCGACAAAGAGCGCAGTACTACAGAGAAACGAAAAACCGAACACATTGATATTTGCTTAACAAAAGAAGTGGAATCGGATGAGATGATGACCGGGCTTGAATCATTTCGCTTTCAACATAACGCTCTGCCTGAAATCGACTTTTCCGAAATTGATCTCCGTACAACTCTATTTCAAAAGCAGCTGAAGGCACCGTTTTTGATTAGTTCGATGACAGGAGGAACGGAAACGGCCGCTGAAATTAACAAGATGCTGGCGATTACAGCTGAAAAGCGCGGCTGGGCAATGGGAGTCGGTTCGATGAGGACGGCAATCGAAAATAACCAGACTGCCTACTCTTATGAGGTACGCAAATACGCACCCACCATCCCTATCCTTGCCAACATTGGGGCGGTTCAGTTCAACTATGGTTATGGAGTGGAACAATGCCAGCGTGCCGTTGATCTTATAGAAGCCGATGCGCTTATCCTCCACCTTAATAGTCTGCAGGAGGTGTTTCAGCCTGAGGGCGATACCAACTTTAAAGACCTGCTGCCTAAGATCGAGAAAGTGGCAAAAACCCTTTCTGTCCCTGTGGTTGTAAAAGAAGTCGGAATGGGAATCAGCGGTGCTGCTGCCCGCCGTTTATACGAAGCAGGCGTTTCTTTTATCGATGTCGCCGGCGCAGGAGGAACTTCGTGGATCAGGGTCGAAGCATATCGTTCAAAAGATCCGCTTAGAGCAGAGGCAGCGGCCGCTTTCCAGGACTGGGGAATAGCTACTGCCGATAGCCTGATGCAGATTACATCTGAGCTTCCAGACGTGTCACTGTTCGCAAGCGGAGGAATCAAAAATGGTGTAGAGGCAGCTAAGGCGATTGCATTAGGAGCCGACATTGCCGGCTTTGGCAGGTCTCTCCTCCCAAACGCAGCCGCATCTGATGAAGAAGCGCTGAATGAACAGTTCCAGCGGATTGAATTTGAACTACGTGCAGCGATGTTTGGCATCGGTGTAAGCTCGATCAATCAACTGAAAGGCACTGAGGCTTTAAAGCGAATAGGGTAAAACAGGAACACTTTCGTTTGAAATTTTAATATTGGAGCAAGAGAAGTCCGAAATCGTGTGATGATTTTGGACTTTTTTGTTTTTGATAAAAAGGTGCCAGAATTAGACGGGTCTATCAGCCGCTTTATTCGATCTATCAGCCGCTTTGTTACGCCTATCCGACCATTAGACATTTTATTGACATCTACCTCTCCTCTTCTCCCTAGAATCACCTCACAAAAACAAAAAAATCCGCCCACATAGTGGACGGATCCTTCATCAAAATTACTTCTTGATGTTATAGAATGTTTTTGCTCCAAGGTACTGTGCAGTGTGTGCCAATTGGTCTTCGATGCGAAGCAATTGGTTGTATTTCGCTACACGGTCTGTACGTGAAGGAGCTCCTGTTTTAATTTGACCAGCATTTGTTGCTACAGCGATGTCAGCAATTGTGCTGTCTTCTGTTTCTCCAGAACGGTGAGAGATAACAGCTGTGTAACCAGCGCGCTTAGCCATTTCGATTGCATCAAAAGTTTCAGTCAATGTACCGATTTGGTTAACTTTGATCAGGATTGAGTTACCGATTCCCTGCTCGATACCTTGAGCAAGTTTAGTTGTGTTTGTAACGAACAGGTCGTCACCGACAAGCTGAACTTTGTTTCCGATTCTGTCAGTAAGAAGTTTGAAACCATCCCAGTCGTTTTCGTCTAAGCCGTCTTCGATTGAAACGATTGGATATTTGTTGCACATTTCTTCATACCAATCAACCATTTCTTCAGAAGTACGGACAACGCCTTCACCAGAAAGATGGTATTTGCCATCTTCTTTGTTATAGATTTCAGAAGCGGCAACGTCCATCGCAAGAAGAACTTCTTCGCCAGGCTTGTAGCCAGCTTTTTCGATTGCTTCGATGATGGTAGAAAGAGCTTCTTCATTGGATTTAAGGTTAGGGGCGAATCCGCCTTCGTCACCAACAGCTGTGTTGTACCCTTTAGATTTAAGAACGCTCTTCAGGCTGTGGAAAATTTCTGTTCCCATGCGAAGGCCTTCTTTGAAAGTAGAAGCACCAACAGGCATTACCATGAATTCCTGGATGTCTACGTTGTTATCAGCGTGCTCACCGCCATTGACGATGTTCATCATTGGTACTGGAAGCTGCTTCGCGTTGAAGCCTCCAAGGTATTGATAAAGTTCTACGCCGAAAAAGTCAGCTGCAGCGCGGGCAACGGCCATAGATACACCAAGGATGGCGTTGGCGCCCAATTTGCCTTTGTTTTCTGTACCGTCAAGCTCCATCATTGCTCTGTCGATTGCAACTTGATCTGTAACATCCATACCAACGATTTCTTCAGCGATTTCGTTGTTTACGTTTTCTACTGCTTTTTGTACGCCTTTTCCAAGGTAACGGTCTTTGTCACCGTCACGAAGTTCTACTGCTTCGTATTCACCTGTAGAAGCTCCGCTTGGTACTAGGGCGCGCCCGAATGCACCTGATTGTGTGTAAACTTCTACTTCAACTGTAGGATTTCCGCGGGAATCCAATACTTCGCGAGCATATACGTCTGTAATAAATGGCATGTAAATTCTCTCCTTTAATGGTTGGTTTATTTTTTTAATAGTGTTGTGCCCGTCATTTCAACCGGCTTGTTTACATTTAAAAGGTCGAGCATCGTTGGAGCAAGATCTCCAAGGATTCCGTCTTCACGAAGGGACATTCCTTCTTTTGTCACGATGACTGGTACAGGATTCGTCGTATGAGCTGTCATTGGATTGCCTTCCATTGTGACCACTTCATCAGCATTTCCATGATCGGCAGTGATTATAGCTGTTCCGCCTTTTTCTACAATAAGATCGACAATTTTCCCAAGGCATTCATCAACCGTTTCTATCGCCTGGATAGTTGGTTCAAGCATTCCGGAGTGCCCGACCATATCAGGATTGGCAAAATTGAGAATGATGGCATCTTGTCTGTCGTTTTTAATCTCTTCAAGCAGTGCCTCTGTGACTTCATAAGCGCTCATCTCAGGCTTTAAGTCGTAGGTTGCCACATCAGGTGAATTAATCAAGATCCTTGTTTCACCCGGGAATTCGTCTTCACGCCCGCCACTCATAAAGAAGGTGACATGAGGATATTTTTCCGTTTCGGCAATGCGAAGCTGTTTCAACCCATTTTGTGAAAGGACTTCTCCTAGTGTGTTATCCAGATTGACTGATTTGAAAGCGACATACCCGTCAACCGTCTCACTGAAGTGTGTCAGGCACACAAAGTGAAGGTTTTTCGGGTGTTTCGGTCCTCTTTCGAAAGAACGGAAATCATCGTTTGTGAATGTATTCGAGATTTGGATCGCTCGGTCCGGCCTGAAATTATAGAAGATGACTGCATCTTCTTCATCAATGGTCGCTACCGGTTCACCGTTCTCTCTTTTCATGACAGATGGAAGGACGAACTCGTCGAAGATTCCATTGTCATAAGAATCGACAATCACTTCCAACGGATTGGAGTATTCCGGGCCTTCGCCGTATACCATGGCACGGTACGCTTTTTCAACACGATCCCAGCGTTTATCGCGGTCCATTGAATAAAAGCGCCCTGAAATGGTTGCGAATTCACCTACACCAAGTTCGCGCATGACTTCCTGGGTTTGCATGACATATGTTTCAGCTGTTTTCGGTCCAACATCTCGGCCATCAAGGAAGCCGTGAACATAGACTTTCTCCAGCCCTTCGGCAGCCGCCATTTTTAATAAAGCAAACAAATGCTCAATATGGCTGTGAACACCGCCGTCAGACAACAATCCGAAAATATGAAGTGCTTTGTTTTTGCTCTTTGCATGTTCGATTGCATCAACGAATGTTTGATTCTTCTCAAACTCGCCTTCGCGGATAGAAAGGTTAACACGTGTCAGACTTTGATAGACTACACGTCCGGCACCGATGTTCAGGTGGCCGACTTCAGAGTTACCCATTTGACCTTGAGGCAGACCGACTTCTTCACCGCTCGCCACCAGTGTACTGTGGGGAAACTTGTTCCAATAACGGTCGAAATTCGGTTTGTTTGCTTGAGTGACAGCATTTCCTTTGTCCTCTTCACGCAGTGCAAATCCATCTAAGATGATAAGAGCAACAGGAGATTTACTCATTCGAACCTGCCTCCAATAGCTGCAAGAAAGATTGCGGCTCAAGGCTCGCTCCTCCTACTAGGGCTCCGTCGATATCTGATTGTGCCATGTATTCACCAATGTTGTTCGGCTTAACACTTCCGCCGTATTGGATGCGAAGAGCATCTGCTGCTTCTTGCGTGAATTGCTCAGCAACTGTTTGGCGGATATGAGAGCAGACTTCGTTGGCATCCTGTGCAGTAGAAGATTTACCTGTTCCAATTGCCCAGATAGGCTCGTAAGCAATGACAATCGATTTCACTTGATCTTCTGTCAGACCTTGAAGAGCTTTATTCACCTGGCTGCCGACGATTTGTTTTGTTTCATTTCCTTCACGCTGCTCTAAAGTCTCCCCAACACATACGATAGGAGTAAGATTGTAGTTGAATGCAGCAAGAGTCTTTTTATTCACAGACTCGTCTGTTTCATTGAACAGTTCACGGCGCTCGGAATGGCCCAGAATAACATATTTAACACCTAAGTCTTGCAATGCTTTCGGGCTTGTTTCTCCTGTGAATGCGCCGCTTTCCTCAAAGTGCATGTTTTGGGCGCCGATTCCGACCTGATAGTCAGCCGTGCTTTCCACTAAACGGTCAAGGAACAATGCCGGTGCACAGATTACTGATTCTACCTTATCGGAGGAAGGCACAAGTCCATTTACCTCTTCAGCAAAGGTTTTTGCCTCTGACATTGTTTTATTCATTTTCCAGTTTCCTGCAATAATCGGTTTACGCATACTACTCATCCTTTCCTTACTTATCGTTTAGTGCTGATACTCCAGGAAGCTCTTTGCCTTCCATAAATTCAAGGGAAGCACCGCCTCCAGTGGAAATGTGGCTCATCTTATCAGCGTAGCCAAATTTTTCAACGGCCGCAGCAGAGTCGCCTCCGCCAATGACAGAATATGTATCTGAAGCATCGGCTAAAGCTTGAGCAACGGCTTTTGTTCCGTTAGCAAACTTTTCATATTCAAATACACCCATAGGTCCGTTCCAAATAACTAGTCTGGAGTTCTTAATGACATCTGCATATAACTCACCGGTTTTAGGTCCGATATCTAAAGATTCCCATTCAGATGGAATTTCTTCAATTGGAACAACCTTTGTGTTGGCTTCCCTGGAGAAATCATCTGCTACTACTGCATCAACGGGCATATAGAACTTAACGCCTTTATCTTCTGCTTTTTTCATGAATTGTTTAGCTAAATCAATTTTATCTTCTTCAAGCAGGGACTTTCCAACCTCGTGGCCTTGTGCTTTTACAAATGTGTAAGCAAGTCCTCCGCCGATAATTAAGTTGTCTACTTTATCCAGCAGGTTATCGATGACACCGATTTTATCCTTTACCTTCGCTCCGCCGATTATCGCCGTGAAAGGTCTTTCAGGAGTTGTCAGCGCCTTGCCAAGTACCTCCAGCTCTTTTTCAAGAAGGAAACCAGCTGCTGCCGGAAGGTGTTCCGCTATTCCTGCTGTAGAAGCATGTGCTCTGTGAGCTGCTCCAAATGCATCGTTAACGTATAAATCTGCAAGTTCTGCAAATTCTTTTGCAAGTTCTGAATCATTCTTCGTTTCACCTGGATAGAATCGAACATTTTCCAGAAGCAGGACATCGCCTTCTCCCATCTTTTCGATTTCAGCTTTAACAGTGTCACCATAGGCTTCGTCTGTTTTTGCAACATCTTTTCCAAGCAGTTCTGAAAGGCGTTTCGCAACAGGAGTCAATCTTAACTCTTCAACAACCTGGCCTTTTGGACGTCCAAGATGGCTGGCAAGAATTACTTTTGCCCCCTGCTCAGACAAGTATTGGATTGTTGGAAGCGCGGCTTTGATACGCGTTTCATCCGTCACTTTCCCTTCACTCATCGGTACATTGAAGTCTACACGGCAAAATACCCGTTTCCCCTTCAAATCGAGATCTTTGATTGTTTTTTTGTTCATTGCAAAAGGCCTCCTTTTGGATAATCGGGACACGAGCCCGCTATTTAGGAAAAAGAGGAGCGGGGAATCCTCCCCGCTCCCCTTCATCCCATTTCATTATAGATGCTGGGACATAATTTATCCAACAATTGCACAATAAATTATGTCACATTGCATCATTTAGGATATCACATTTCAGAAATATAACTTACAGACCTTGAGCAGCGATGTAATCAACAAGATCTACAACACGGTTGGAATATCCGCTTTCGTTATCATACCAAGAGATAACTTTAACCATGTTGCCTTCCATTACCATTGTAGAAAGGGCATCGATAGTGGAAGAATCAGGGTTGCCGTTGTAGTCAGTAGATACAAGCGGCTCTTCGCTGTAACCAAGGATACCTTTTAGTTTGCCTTCAGAAGCTTCTTTAAGAGCGCTGTTCACTTCATCAACTGTTACATCTTTATCAAGTTCAGCAACAAGATCTACAAGAGAAACGTTTGGAGTCGGTACACGCATTGCTCCACCGTTCAATTTGCCTTCAAGTTCAGGAAGAACAAGGGAAACTGCTTTAGCAGCACCAGTTGTTGTAGGAATGATATTTTCAGCAGCTGCACGCGCACGACGGTAATCTTTGTGCGGAAGGTCAAGGATCTGCTGGTCATTTGTGTATGAGTGGATAGTTGTCATCATTCCGCGTTTGATTCCGAATTTGTCATTCAGTACTTTCGCGAAAGGAGCAAGACAGTTTGTTGTACAAGAAGCATTTGAGATTACATGGTGGCTTCCTGCATCGTATTTGTCTTCGTTAACACCCATAACGACTGTGATGTCTTCATCTTTAGCCGGAGCAGAGATGATGACTTTTTTAGCGCCAGCATCAAGATGCTTCGCTGCGTCTGCGCGGTTTGTGAAACGTCCAGTAGATTCGATAACGACATCTACACCAAGGTCTCCCCATCCAAGTTGAGCAGGGTCGCGCTCAGCCAGAACTTTTACTTTCTTGCCGCCGACTACCAGGTAGTCACCGTCTACAGATACTTCTTGATCAAGCTTTCCGTGAACCGTGTCATATTGTAAAAGGTGTGCAAGCATGTTAGCGTCTGTTAAGTCGTTAACTGCTACAACCTCGATGTTATCGTTCTTTAATGCCGCGCGGAATACTACGCGTCCGATACGTCCAAATCCGTTAATTCCAACTTTTACTGTCATGAATAATGTCCTCCTTTAGATAGTTAAGGAAATTTTTATTATATTTCAAAAGGTATTACCCTTTTAAAAGCTCTTTAGCTGCGCCTTCATCCGTAATCAAAATCGTCGAATGAGGGACGCTTTTGAAGTAAGCTCTGATAGCCTTAGCCTTTGAACTGCCGCCAGCAACGGCAATGACATTCGATTTGTTTTTCAGGTCTTCGAGCTGCAAGCCTACAGTCGTCACTTTATGTACGACTTCGCCTTCTTCATCGAAGTAATAGCCAAATGCTTCTCCGACTGCTACTCCGGCAAGGATCTTATTCAAAACCTCTTCATTGGTCTTTCTGCGCTGGGCCATTGTAACGGCATCACCAATCCCGTGAAGAACAATATGAGCTGATTTAATCAGACCCAGTACATCCTTGATATCCGGTTCTTTGATAAAAGACTTGTACACTTCTGTACTGACCTGGTCAGGAACATACAGCACACGATGTTTAGCGCCGGTCCTCTCCGCCATTTTGGCACAGATCGTATTGGCCTGATTCTTAACATCCTCGCCAATTCCGCCTCTTGCCGGAACGAATAACACCTCGTTTTCGGAAAACTCCGGTGTCAGCTTTTCAGCAACAGCTGCCATCGTTGATCCTCCGGTTACCGCGATGATATTATCTCCATTCAGAAGATTTTTCATACGGATTTCAGCAGATCTGCCTAATTCTTCTTTTACCCAAGGAGACTCATCGCTATTCCCCGGCACGATAAAAACTTCATGAAGATCTAGTAAAGATTTCAATTCTTTTTCCATTGAATCGATTCCAGTGATCTCCCTCATCATGTCAACTGTCTTCCTCAACAGCATCTCACCCTCGGCTGTTATGATCATCCCAGATGACTTGATCTCGATAAGATCTTGGTCCTTAAGAAACTCTACTTCGCTTCGCAGGACTCTTTCTGTCATACCGAGTGAATGGGCAAGGCTTCTTCTGCCGACAGGCTGCATCAATCGTACCGACTTGAGAATTTGATGTCTTTTTTGCATAACTTGGAGCAGGTCTGGTAATAATCGTTTTTGTATATCAATGATTGATTCCATCAAAAAGCCCCTTTAAGTTAGTTAGCTGGACTCAATACGTCCATCATAGACATATTATGTCCCGCCTTCTGCAAAAAAAATTCATCCCCTGCTTTCAAATTAAGTTTAGCAAGGGATGAAGTAAATTTCAACTATAAAACTCGAGATTTCTCATGTAACCGTTTACTAATCGTAAAGTAATCAATTTGCCCATACTGGATAATTTCTCCATCCGCTTCCACTACCGGTATCATCAGTCCAAACCGCTCTGTCAGTTCGTCACTCTTATCGATATCGTACTCTTTTAGTTCAAATGAAATATCTTCTTTTACAAGCTCCAGCATAAGTTTGGCTTCATCACACAACGGACACCGGTCTCTCGTATAGAAGCTAACCTTGGGCAGTTTTTTTTCATTCATATCTTCTTCTCCTTGTAGACGACGGAATATTCAACTGGTCTCTGTATTTTGCCACTGTTCTTCTTGAAACGCTGATTCCCTTTTCTTTTAACATAACGGCAATTGCCTGGTCTGATAGAGGTTTCTGTTTATCTTCCTCATTGACCATACGTCTAATTACTGACTTGATTTCCTCTGAGGATGCAGAGTCTTCAGCTTCTCCTACACCACTCACGAACAAAGCTCTCATTTCAAAGGTACCAAAAGGAGTACCGATATACTTTCCTCTAACCGCCCTGCTGATGGTCGATTCATGTACCCCAATTGCCTCTGCGACTTCCCTCAAGGTCAAAGGTTTCATTTTCCTGGGACCATACCTAAAAAAATCCTGCTGCCTTTCCACCAGGCATCGGCCAACCTTCAAAAGGGTTGTCCTGCGCTGATCGAGCATCCTTAAAATCCACTGAAATTCCTGCCTTTTATCCTGGAGGAACTTCAACCCTTCTTCGTCCTCTGCAGCTGTAATCAAAGACTCGTATTCTTTATTATATAAAACTTTCATAACATTTCCATCAAGCAAGTCTATGTCCAAGCCTTCTTCACTTGGCGTGACTACCATTTCCGGAGTAATATACTGAGAAGCCTCAATCGCAAATCTGGCACCGGGACGCGGATTGAGTGTTCTTATATAATCGGCAGTCACTTGGATTTCGGCCAAAGAAACTCCGACTTCGGCTGAAATTCTTTTCCATGTTTTTTCACAAAAATCCACAAAGTGATGTTCTATAATCGCATGAGCTTCTTCTGGAGCATTCAGGTCTCTCCCAATTTGCAGAAGAAGACACTCCTTCAGATTCCTCGCACCGATCCCGGCAGGCTCCAACCCATGAATAATTTCTATATATCTTGGTAAATCCGCTACCCCTAGAATATTTTCCACGTTCGATGGTAAATATCCATTCTCATCCAGGCTGTCGAACAAAAGAGACAGGGCATGACGGTCCTTAGCAGTAAGCGTTTTCAAGTTTAGCTGCGAAGTTAAGTACTCCCACAACGCAGATTGCGGCACCGACACTTCTTCAATCCAGTCGATACTCATTCCGCTATTCTTGCGGTTTCTATTTCGATCTTCATAGGAAGCAGGCTCCAGCTGAAGAAGCGGGTTCTCCAGGGCTTTGCTTTCTAAATAAGCATTCAGCTCCTGGGAGGAATACTGCAGCAATTCAATCGCCTGTGTCAGCTGCTGGGTCATATTCAATTTCAATGACTGCCCCTGCCATAATCCGGTATTGAGCTTCATTCCCCATCCCCTCCTCCTCTTATTCTACAACAGAAAATGGGTGAGGTGTATGGAAATAAGTACAAATGGCAGGTGATTTCCATTGATGATTGTATAACGTTTTTTTTAAAACGCTCTTTTCGTAAAGATTGTGGCTGCTTTGAAAGTAAGGGATTTCCGTTCCAGGCGCCCGACTCCGCGGGGCGGGCGGTGAGCCTCCTCGGCTTTGCCTGCGGGGTCTCACCTGCCCGCTAGTCCCGCAGGAGATCGTACGCCTTCCACTTCAATCCTCCTACTTAAAATAGGTGAGGTGGGGAAAAAAGTATTCAAAAGCAACAATCTTTTAGAAAACAGCCTTTTAAAATTAGGCTCTGTTAGTCATTGGTGTTGTTATTTAAAAGCTGTTTTCGCAAGGATTTTTGCTCTTGAAAAGTAATGGATTGCAGCGAAGGGCGCACGACTCCGCGGGGCGGGCGCCCGGCCTCCTCGGCTTCGCCTGTGGGGTCTCACCTGTCCCGCTAGTCCCGCAGGAGGTCGTGCACCTGCAGCGAAGATCCCCCCTACGTAAAAGGGGGAGTTCTCTAGAGGCAGGCTATTAAGAAACACTAGTTTATAAGGTTCTTTTTCTTTTCAGCAAGGTTGATTGGAGTCCGAACACTAGGAATGTAAGTCATCGTATTCATTTTAAAAAACAACAACGTTCTTTAACATAGCCAAAAATAAAGGCGGCTGCAGGTTCTAATAAAGCTTTAGACCGAATTAAAATCTAATGAAATAGTCCTCTAGTTTGCTGTGGTTGATTCACTTTTCCTTATTTGGAAAACTCAAAGGGAATAAGATAAAGAACAATATTGTTACCCCTCCCAACGGTATAAAGAGGCAAATGAAACTTATGATACGCAACGCCTTATAATACTTATCTGATTTCATTAAATGATACTTACCATTTAAATAATGAAATCCTAAGTGTATAAGAAAAGTAATACTTAAAAAGATAATGACTATGCCGGTATGTATCAAAGGATCGTAAACCCCAAACAATATAGCGACAGGAATGAGTATTATGTAAAAAGCCAAAACGATAATAGAAGTAATTCTCAATGAATATAGAGCATTCTTTAATGTTTTATACCTGTACATTTTTTCTCCACCTTTAACGAATAGGTATAAAATAGGCTTATTTCCCTCTACGGAAAAATTTAATAAACATTTCTTTTTTGATACTTTGCAAGAGTATGGGGATGCATTCAAATTCTAATTTATTCTATCATTTTTTTCTGTAAACAAGCTGTTTTACTTCGATCAATTCATCTTGGCTTTTTAATCTATGGGATAGGTAACGGAACCCTTTTAAGCTCAGAGTCTTCTTTTATCCTTTATAAATAGGCTCTGTTTGTCAATGGTGTTGATATTTAAAAGGTGTTTTCTCAAAGATTTGGGTTGTTGAAAAGTAATGGATTTCCGCTCCAGGCGCACGACTCCGCGGGGCGGGCGTTGAGCCTCCTCGGCTTCGCCTGCGGGGTCTCATCTGTCCCGCTAGTCCCGCAGGAGGTCGCGCACCTGCAGCGAAGATCCCCCTATGCAAAAGCAGAGTTCTCTCTAAGCAAACTATTAAGAAACACTAATTTATATGGTTTTAATAAGGTTCTTTTGCTTATCCGTGGGGGTGATTGGATTACCTTATCTGGAGTGGACGTCAAAAGATTCATTAAAATCAACAATGTTCTTTAACAGAGCCTATAAATAAAAACCAATCCCGCGTGCCTCCTTCAAGGAAAACGGTACTGGTTTTAAAAATTGGCTCTATTAGTCATTGGTGTTGTTATTTAAAAGCTGTTTTAGCAAGGATTTTGGCTCTTTAAAAAGTAATGGATTTCCGCTCCAATCCCCCTACGTAAAAGGGGGAGTTCTCTTGAGGCAGGCTAATAAGAAACACTAGTTTATATGGTTCTTTTTCTTTTCAGCGGGATGGATTGGAGTCCGAAAACTAGGAATGTAAGTCATCGTATTCATTTCAAAAAACAACAACGTTTTTTAGCATAGCCTTAAAATTAAACGACCTTACTTTTTAGGAATCTCACAGCCATTTTCATCACAGACAACTCCGTCACTATTGTCGCTGTTCAATACCGTGATTTGACTCTCTGCAATTACTTTCTGCAGTGCCCCTACAAACACTTCAGTCGGCTGGGCACCTGTTAAGGCATATTTTTTATCGATAAGATAGAAAGGAACACCTGATACGCCAATTTGCTGGGCAGCCTGTTCGTCAGCACGAACCTCGTCGGCCATTTCATCGCTTGCAAGCATTTTGGTTACTGCATCACGATCCAACCCTACGTCTGCTGCTAATTCTATCAATGTACCTTGATCACCGATATGTTTGGATTCAGTGAAAAACGCACGCAAAATTCGCTCGGTCATCTCTATCATTAGACCTTTGGTTTTCGCATACATCGTCAAGCGGTGGGCGTCAAACGTATTAGTCAAAACCATAGTATCCATTTGGAAATCCAAGCCCGCTTCTTGTGCCATGTTCACCATGTTTTGAGTGTTAGCTTTAGCCTGATCTATACTCATGCCATATTTCTTGGCGAGTTTCTCGTAAATGTTATCTTTAATATCACGCTCTGCTGTCGGATCCAATTCAAAGCATCTGTAAGTCACTTCAATCGGATGGTCAATCTGTTTAATGGCGTCCTCCAGACGCCTTTTGCCAATATAGCAGAATGGTCAAGCAAAGTCTGTCCACATTTCAATATGCAACATGTTAATCCCTCCATATCTTTATTCTCTTATAGTATAGAGTGAAATGACAGTTTTTACACGAATTTTGCTCTGCGGATGAAGCTTCATAGGAGACAGTAAAAAGACCCCCGGGCAAATGCGCAGGAACCTTTGGATCGCCCTCGGAGGGAATCGAACCCCCATCTCAAGAACCGGAATCTTACGTGCTATCCGTTGCACCACCCGCACAGAGAATATTAACGTACGGTACCGAACCTTATGTTTTACAGGACCTTCTGCAGAAAGCAAAAATTGTCACCCGGAGTTACACAGATAAGGCACGACGCAGGAGGAATAACTGATTTAAAATATAAAGATGGGCTAATCTATTCCATTACTTTTTTCTTTGTTATAGTTATAGGTGGTATAGTAAGAACATTTAGTTGCTGCTTTAGTCCTAATAGCGAAACCAAGAGTGTACTTATCAGGTCTTAGAACAACAAGTGTAAAATTAATTTATTGATATGAAAGTAATCAATACTTAAAGTGAACAGGCGTATTAATTGCGGGGAGTGGTCTTTGTGACATCGGCAAATGAAAAAGTAACGGTCAAGGTAAATAGTAATGAATTTGTATGGGACTCCAAGAGCGGGCTCTTTACCTTTGATGGTGCACCAGCACTTTTGTTTTGGGATTCAGCTATAGAATTATTTTTGAAAACAATTGAAGAAGTTTCTGGTAAAGATGTATCTAAAACTGTTTACGAAGCAACAGGGTATCGGATGGGTCATTTAGTATCTTCTTATTACAGCGGCCGAAGGGACTTCGAACTGCTCCTTGAAGAATACCGTGGCATTTACAGAAACGCAGGTTGGGGCAATGTCAATATTATTCACTATAATTTTGAGGAAAAGAGAGCAGTCGTTCAGTTGACCAACAGTTGGGAACATAGAATTTTTAATAATACAGACAAGGAAACTGCTGGTGTATTATTGCCCAGCCATTGGGCAGGCGTATTCACAGGTCTATTCGAACAAAAGGTTTGGTACAAAATCAACAAAAGTCAGTTGGATGGAAATGAATATGATGAAATAGAGATATTCCCTTCAGATGTGACACCCTCAAGAAACATTTTCGAGTTGGCAAGGCAAAAAGAGACAGAACACATCTTAGAGTTGGAGCAAAAGGTTAAAGAGAGAACAGAAGAACTGTCCATACTTGTAAATGAATTATCCACCCCTATTATCCCAGTTTTAAATGGCATTCTTGTCGTTCCACTTATTGGTAATTTCAATGATGAGCGTTTGTCCAATTTTATTGAACGATCATTACTTGAATTTTCCAGACAAAAAGCAAATTATCTGTTAGTTGACCTAACAGGGGTGAAAGGGTTAGACACCTACACGACGG
The DNA here is from genome assembly GCA_051750065.1 of Bacillota bacterium. Lineage (GTDB taxonomy): Bacteria > Bacillota > Bacilli > Bacillales > Bacillaceae_B > Rossellomorea. The sequence continues at coordinate 5,889 of JBNJJI010000008.1, read as the reverse complement.
ATGGTATACAAAAGCTTATTCTTTCTATCCGCTTAATAGGCGGGGAATGCTTTATAGTTGGTATCTCCGCGGAGCAAGCAATACAAATATCGAAATCCAATATTCAATTAAAAAATATACATACATTTTCTACTTTACAGCACGGAGTAGAATTTGCCGTAGAACAAAACGGTTTTGAAATCAAGAGAAAGAAGGAATAAGCACCTTCTTTGTGTAAATAAGCAACAGATGAGGCGGCTGGTATTGCCGTCTTTTTTTGTGCTTGAAAATAGATCATCAGTCTCCTCATAACTCAATAAAAAAATGCCCCTACGTAGATAAACGTAGAAGCATCGTGTAATTATTATTGCATTTGATACGCCCTCGGAGGGAATCGAACCCCCATCTCAAGAACCGGAATCTTACGTGCTATCCGTTGCACCACGAGGGCAAGGTGTACGACAAGCGTACGAAATCTTATTATAGTGCAGAAGCAGTTGAAATGCAATAGGTTTTGAGGATTGGAGGATAGGATATTGTGAAAGATTAAAGTAAGGTTGTCTACTTCCGACTGGAAAATTATTAATCAACGAATCCTGGAAGATGGCTAAGGAATTAACCTTTTCAGTATTGTTAGGCAGCGGCCTCCAATTTGGAACTATACTAGGATGAATCCTGTATGAGAGCGGACTCTAATCACTTATAAGATTTTCTCTCCCCTGTTTGTTAGTGGGACTAGCAGACTTCCCTTCCTCCTCCACTTTATAATTCACCGCCCGCCCCGCGCATTCGGACACCTGGAGTGGAAATCAACAGCAATCGTTTATATAATATTTTTAAATCAATAATCTTTTATTCATAATAAGCATAGTTTAAAAAAGGAATGGATGGGTATCATGTAGAAAGGATTGTTGAGGGGTTTTTCAGCCTGAAGAGGTTGAATCGTTTGACCTTTATTGACCAACTGGTGTATTATATCAGTACATAAAGTATTTGTATGTTTCAAACATAACATTAATTGATCGAAGGAGGAAATAAGATGAACTTAATTCCGACAGTTATTGAACAAACAAACCGCGGTGAGCGTGCGTATGATATTTATTCCCGCCTGTTGAAAGACCGCGTTATCATGCTGGGAAGCGGCATTGATGATAATGTTGCCAACTCCATCGTTGCGCAATTGCTTTTCCTGGAATCAGAAAACCCTGAAAAAGATATTTCTATCTACATTAACAGCCCTGGCGGCAGCATCACTGCTGGTATGGCTATCTACGATACAATCCAATACATCAAGCCTGATGTACAAACAATCTGTATCGGTATGGCCGCATCAATGGGAGCATTCCTATTGGCTGCAGGCGCTAAAGGCAAACGCCTTGCCCTTCCAAATGCTGAGGTAATGATCCATCAGCCGCTTGGTGGAGCACAAGGTCAAGCGACTGAAATTGAAATTGCTGCGAAGCGCATCTTGTTCTTGCGTGAGAAATTGAACCAAATCCTTGCTGACCGCACTGGCCAGTCACTTGAAGTCGTGTCTAAAGATACAGACCGCGACAACTTCATGACAGCTGAAAGAGCGCTAGAGTACGGATTGATTGACCGCATTATTACAAACAATGATATGAATGAAAATAAGTAATATAGGTTGATTGAAAAGAGCATCCGTTCACTCGGGTGCTCTTTTTTCTTGTTAATTTGAGCTCACTAAAATAATTCTCGTTTGTTAAATAAGGCAACTCGTCGATAGAAACGGCAAATTCGTTGATAGAAAAAGAATTGTCGTCGATAGAAGCACAAAAGTCGTTGATAGAAATAGAATTGCCGTCGATAGAAGCACTAAAGTCGTTGATTGAACAAGCTTTTTTGTTAATAGAAGCATGGAACTCGTCGATAGCGCCGAAACTGTGCGTCTGACTCCTATCTTGGTACAGCACGCATGCTCTTTCAACAAAAAAACCCGACCAAGGTCGGGTTCTCTAATCAGCTTTCTTTCTGCACAAATTGAGCGAGGTGCGTTACCGCTTCTTCTTCATCTGAGCCTTCAGCGATCAATGTGATCTCGGTGCCGGAACTTACAGCAAGGCTCATTAGGCCCATGATGCTTTTGGCGTTGACTTTCTTGCCGTTTCTTTCTAAGAAAACTTCTGATGTGAAACGATTGGCTTCCTGCACGAATAGTGCTGCCGGACGGGCTTGCAAGCCAGTTTTTAACTTTACCTCTACTTTTTGTTCAAACATGTTCCTTCTCCCCTTTGTCGTATATATTTAATGTCTTACTTTATCACCGGCACGCAGTTTTTCTGCGATATCATCTATTTTACGGAGTCTATGGTTGATGCCTGACTTGCTGATGGTTCCCCCTGAAACCATTTCTCCGAGTTCTTTCAAAGTGACGTCTTGATAGGTGACCCTCAGTTCGGCTATTTCCCTAAGCTTGTCAGGAAGTATTCCAAGTCCCGCATTCTGTTCGATATACCGGATGTTTTCGACCTGTCTTAGCGCAGCCCCTATTGTTTTATTGAGGTTGGCGGTTTCACAGTTTACGAGCCTGTTGACTGAATTTCTCATATCCCGGACAATTCGTACGTCCTCAAATCTCATCAGAGCTCCGTGTGCACCTACCACGTTGAGGAATTCGGTGATTTTTTCTGCTTCTTTAAGATATGTGATGAATCCCTTTTTGCGCTCCAATGTTTTGCTGTTCAATCCGAAACTATTCATCAGCTGTGAAAGTGCCTCGTTATGCTGCTGATACATAGAGAAGATTTCCAAGTGATATGATGAGGTCTCTGGATTGTTGACCGAACCTCCAGCCAGAAAAGCTCCACGCAGATATGAACGGCGGCAGCACTTTTTTTGAATGAGCTGTGCAGAGATATCATGGATGATCGTGAATCCTTCTCCTAAAATATGAAGGTCTTCGAGGATTTCCTTTGTGTCTTCATTCAGGCGGACAATGTACACATTATTCTTTTTCAGCCGCATTTTTTTTCGTACCAGCAGTTCAACTGGCGTGTTGAAATTCTTCTTGATCAAAGAGTATATCCGTCTTGCGATTGCCGCGTTTTCCGTCTGGATATTGACGATCAGGGATCTGTTGGCAAAGGATAATGAACCGTTCATTCTGATAAGAGCGGATAACTCTGCTTTTGAGCAGCAATCTTTCAAGTCGAGATTGGTTAATTCTTTTTTTGTTACTGAAGCAAACGACATCTCTTCACCTCCCTAAGACAAACGCTTGCACTCACTGCGTAAGCTATGCCATTCTTTGCTGCGTTTTTAAGTACAACGTTACTGCTTTATTTAGTCAATACTTCTGAGATGGGATTTAGCTATGAGCGAAAAGATAATCTCCGCTACTTTACTGGTATCATGCCGAATGACACCTTCATAGTAAGAAATAATTTCGTCCTCAATCACCTTTAGTCCCATTGATGATAATTTTTTCGTATCAAAGATAACTGGTTTCGCCATTTCTTCCTCGTAACGGGCTCCAATTTCCTGAGGCACCTGTTCATTGTTTACAATGATGGTGTCAATAACACCGTCATGAAGATGATCATAGATGGCCTTCACATGGTCGCTGGCGGTGAAGTCAAGCGTTTCCCCTGCCTGTGTCATCAGATTGCATATATACACTTTTTGAGCTTTTGCCTCGCTGACTTCCTTGCCGATTTCCGGTACCAGCAAGTTAGGCAAAATACTCGTGTATAAGCTCCCTGGACCGATGACAATCAAGTCTGCTTCCCGAATGGCGCGGATGGTTTCCGAAACCGGAATGATAGTACCCGGTGTCAGGAAGACACGTTTAATTTTTTTACCAGAGAATGGAATTTTCGATTCTCCTGAAACAATGGTTCCGTCTTCCATTTCCGCATGAAGTACGACGCTCTGGTTGGCAGAAGGAAGCACCTTTCCTTTAACGTTCAGGACCCTGCTCATCTCCTGGATTGCATGGACGAAGTCGCCCGTGATGGAAGTGAAAGCTGCCAGGATCAGGTTGCCAAGAGAATGGCCGGCTAATTCATTGGATGTTTCGAATCTGTGCTGAAACATCTGCTCGATAAGCGGTTCCACCTCGGAAAGGGCGGCAATGACATTTCTGATGTCACCAGGAGGAGGAACATTCAGGTCATCCCGCAAGCGTCCAGAACTTCCTCCGTCGTCGGCAACTGTTACAATGGCCGTTATATCTAAAGGATATGATTTAAGTCCTCTAAGAAGAACAGGCAGTCCTGTTCCGCCGCCGATGATGACTATCTTGGGATCGTTGGCTTTCTTCATGCCAGAGGTTCCCGCTTCTTCTGGATGTCCCTGTGGCTGATTTTAGTCGTATATTCACCCTCAAAGTGGTTGCCGAGATATTCAGCAAGTGCAACAGAACGGTGCTGGCCGCCTGTACAGCCGATGGCGAGGACCAGCTGGCTCTTGCCTTCACGTTTATAGTGCGGCAGCATGAAGGTAAGGAGATCTATCACTTTTTCAAGAAACTTTTGCGTTTCACTCCATTTGAGGACATACTTCGAAACATCTTCCTCCAATCCCGTTCTTGGTCTCATATGGTCAATATAATGCGGATTCGGGAGGAATCTTACATCAAAAACTAAGTCGGCATCGATTGGGATGCCATGCTTGAAACCGAAGGAAATGACATTGACGGTAAAAATGGATTGTTTATTCACCGAGAATTCTTTCAATATTTTTTCCCGCAGCTCTCTTGGTTTCATGGATGAAGTATTATAGATAGTCTGGGCACGGCCTTTCAGTTCCTCCAAGAGCAGCCTTTCCTGCTTGATTCCTTCCATAGGCAAGCCGGATGGAGCCAGAGGGTGGGAGCGCCGTGTTTCTTTATAACGTCTGACAAGGGATGAATCATCCGCATCGAGGTAGAGGATTTGCGGGCTCACCCAGGAGGTTTCCGCCAGGTCATCAAATCCCTGGATCAAGTGATCGAAGAATTCCCTGCCTCTCAGATCCATTCCCAATGCGACTTTGTTCATCTTTGTCCCTGATTCTTTCATTAGTTCAAGGAATTTTGGAAGAAGAGTGGGCGGCAGGTTGTCTACACAGAAAAACCCCAAATCTTCAAAACTTTGAATGGCAACAGTTTTGCCAGCTCCGGACATTCCGGTTATGATCACCAATTGGCCATCGTTAGTACCTGTACTCATATTCTCTTCCTCCTTGGTTTAACTTGGATCAAGTTTATAGGCCAGCAATTTAAAATCTGGTGTATATGTAAAGGTTCCGTATATCGTTCCTTTGCCATGCACCATATATTCGAGTATATGGCGGTCGCCTTCTGCCATGGGCAGGTTCTTGATCTCTTCAAGATCGTGCCATTCAAGAATGCCTTCTTCACATTCTGTAAGATTGACTCCGTCGGCTTCGGTAGCGAAAAAAGAAAACATCATCCATTCAGAAACGATTTTGTCTCCCTCTTTTATTATAAAAGTAAAAATTCCTTTAACGTCAGCATTACGCAGGTAAATACCTGTTTCTTCGCGATACTCTCTGATGACAGCATCGCGGATCGATTCGCCCTGCTCCATCTTCCCGCCTGGCGCTACCCACCAGTTTCGGCGTGGTTTCTGAAGCAATAGGACTTTATCTTCATTCATATATAAACAATTCGTCACTCGCTGCATTTTAACTTCACCTCAAGCTTTACTTCTGTTTGGTTTGCTTTCATTACGGATTAGTCATGTTCCTTATTATACTATGATTGGACTTCCCTCACAATGTTCGAACATTTACCATGTGTTATCTAAAAAGTGGAAGCGGCCCGCTCAGCTCCAACAGGCAAATGTTCCTCAGCGAAAAAAAGGCGGGCTTTCCTTTTATTCGCTGAGGGTTGTTTGACCCCGAGGAGCTGGCCGCTGGAACTGGATTGATTAAAAAGTGGAAGCG
>JBNJJI010000007.1:0-270049 GCA_051750065.1 Bacillota bacterium | reverse complement strand
GCAGAAGCACCTATTTTCGAGCTTTTAAAGACAAATAAGGGGAATTTCTCCTGCTATTTAAGCTTTTTCAGTGTTTTTTTAGCGATTAAGGGGAATTATTCCCTCTATTCTATTGGTACTTCACCTGTACTGCTAACCCATAAAAGCAACTCTCACTGTTTTAGCTGAGGAACACCTGCAGGAGAGGGGGGAGGATTTAGGCCTCCGGTGGTGGATCTAGATGGGAGCTGTTCCTTAAAAAAGGAGAGGGGTGTAAATAATTGGTAGGACGAGGAACCTTCATCCCAACCTTCTTAAAAAATAAGGGGAAATTTTCCCGTTAATTGCAGAATAGAGCCTGTTTTGTGGGTGAATAAGGGGAAAACTAAACTCATCTTACCGTCTGCCGAATATGTCTTTCTTCCATATTCAAACAGTTGTACATCCACCAATAAAGCTATGGTCGTCAGGGTTTTGGTGTTTGGGTTTTTGTACATGAGATCCTCTAGAATTTATTATTTAATATTCATATTATATGATTATTGATAATGAATATCCATATCAATATCAATTAATGAAAGGTTCTTAATTTTTTTTGGGAAGGAATAGAGGAACATTTTTAATTACGGTTTTTGCATGCCCTGTCTCTTATAAGGTCCAGGTACTCGGCTCTCAAAAGAAAACGAGGCATGATCTCATGGTGCAACCAAGAGATCATGCCTTCTGTATCAAGATTATTCTATTGGTAATTAACAAAAGCAGGGGCAGGGTCTAATTCCAAGACATCCTTAGGTGTCATTAATGGTTCATCCTTTTTGTAAAACACCTTGAAGCCTCCGTATTGAATAGGCTGCTTCTGTACATGTTCATTGTATCCTGCTCTTTTGATTCCAGCGATTCCATGGCCGTCAAAATTCAAGGCGACTTCCACGTTGTCGGTAGGCTGGATGGCGTCCTTGTTTATAAGAACTTTTTCTGCGAATTGGTGGACGATGACAACTTTGTCAGGAAGTCCATTTTCCTCCGTCAAATCCGATACATATTCAATCGCTTCTTGAATCTTTTTACCATCGACTGTGCCTAAATTTACTCCTGGAATTTCTCCTTCTTCCACACGAAATTCGGTATCAATGGCTAAATGGACGTGAGGCATTTTTAAGTATTTTTCCAGCGATTTGACCTGATTCATAACGGTATCGCGGGCAAGCTGTACATCCAGGATCAGCAAGGCATTGTGTTCTTTTGCCAATTGGGCATATTCTTCAATATCCTCGTCAGGTGTTGGAACGATATAGTCACCATCTTCTCCGGGACTCCGCTGAGCTACGGTTGAGATCAGTTCGATCGCAGGGATAGCCGGTCTTTCTGGGTCAATTTCAGAATAGGCCTTGGTTTGATCTAGTAATTTATCCATGAAAACTTCAGGGCTGTGTTCTCCTAAAATACCCATGTTTTCCGAATTGGGATGTCCATAATAGGATACGATTCTATGATTCTTAAGCGGTCCATCGCTTAAATCTTCTGCACCTTTGGTCAAGGTCTGGCCCAATGGAACGCTTCTATCCGTGTCGCCTCCATGTGCTTGAGTCCGCGGCATTTCCGCCAGCTGTTCTTCTGTATAATTGGTTTCCAGCGGTTGTGCACTTTGAGCAGGCTCAATTGCTTGATAGGATGCTTCACCTGTGAATCTCGGAGAGTCTGCTGCCTCTGCCAGAGCATAATGATAATCATTGAGAGCCAGGTGTGACTTCTGATGCGGTATGGATTCTTCATTTGAAGAAGTGGCGCTTTGCGAACAGCCTGCTAATAGAAGAGACGGAACGGCTGCCAGGCAAGCCCCCGTTTTCAATAAATTTTTCACGTTATCCCACCTGTTTTAAAAAATTGTGAATACACTTTCATGTTGAAGGTTGATTGGAACTCAAAGAATTTCAATCTTTTAATCTTTAAAAAATTGAAATGAAGAGCTTTAACTACACTACCCTGAGATATGTTTGAATAAACCCTTACTTAACACAGGAGGTTTGCCCTATTCCGGCTACTTTCGCAGAGAAGATTTTCTACTAAATTGGCTGAAGGTATAGGGGTATTGGAAAGCAACACTCGTTTAGAAAAATGAAAAAGTCATTTTTTAATTGAGTAAGGCTCTTTTCGTGAACTTTGTTGCTATAACACCAAAATCCACAGGAATAACCTGGTAAGTATGAAAAGAAAAGAGCTGCTCTCTCAGATTTGAAAGAAAACCCTTAATATCCGGGATTTTCGAAAGCAACAATGTAGCGAAAACAACCTTGAGTAACTCTCGGAAAAAAATAAGGGGAAAAATTCCCGCTAATTGCAGTTTAGAGTTTGATTTGTGGGTGAATAAGGGGAGAAATTCCCTTTATTCCAAGTAGAAGCACCTCTTTTCGAGTGTTTGAAGACGAATAAGGGGAATTTCTCCCGCTATTTAAGCAATTTCAGTGTTTTTTTAGAGATTAAGGGGAATTTTTCCCTCTATTATTAACTCTAGTTCTTAACCTGTCCCGCTAACCATAAAAGCTAGCTCTCACTGTTTCTGATGTGGTGGGGCAGGTCCTCCTTTAGCTAAGAGTCTCCCAGCCGGCAGGAGAGACATGGCTAAAACCTCATCTACCTAGCGTTTGGGTCTCCTCTTGTGTATCTAGTTGATCGTCTAACAAAATATTTATAAAGGACCTGTCCCTCAAAGGTGAATGTTCAGCTGTAAAAATTTGGTGGGACAAGGAACCTGTCCCTACGTCCCCGTCCCATCCCATGCAATACAAAAAAGCGCCCCTCAAGGACGCCTTGCATCTCCAACTATTCATCAATAGTAGGGTGAAATCATTACATAAACAAGTACACCCGTTAAGCTTACATATAACCATAAAGGCATTGTCCACCTGGCGATTTTTCGGTGTCGATCATTTTCCATGTTCCAAGCTCTTGTCACTGACATTAAAGCAAGCGGAACTATGATAGCTGCCAAAATAATATGTGTGATTAAGATAAAATAATACATATAAGCAATAAATCCTGTACCCCCGAATGGCGTTGATTCAGCTATATAATGATACGTGGTATAAGTGACTAGAAAGAGTGCTGTGGTTGTAAAAGCAGCATAAATAAAGTTACGGTGTATCCTCACATTTTTCTTTAGGATAGCAATAAGTGCTCCGACAAGAAATAGAAATGTAAAGCTATTTAAAACAGCATTCATTAAAGGAAGAATAGTTGGATCGAAAGCTGTAAAATTCTCTACCCCTGGAATTCCTGATAAAACAAAGATTGTCGTATTTAACAATATCGTTGTAATTATAATAAACGGTTTGTAATTTCTCTTCCTGCCTGTTTGCATTCCAACATAGTTCATAGATTTACCTTCTTTCTGGATGATGATCAATTCAAATAGTCTATATAATCTTAAGTGTCCTTCTATCAGAATTCAATATATTAATGAATAAAGTTATGTACTTTTTATGGGGATGAAGACTTGGCAGGTCCCTTTTCCAAACGAAAATTTACAATTTAATCGATACATATCATGCCTCATGCACAAATTGAGGGAGAACATGTCAGGATTACTGTTCTGTTTTCTTAGAAAGCGAGAAGGCTTCATTCGAAAATTTCTCCATTATAAGCAGGTATGTTCTGTTTTACATTCAGTTGATACTATCTAACAAGGTCCTTAAAGTGGTAAGCTAGTAATTCAGTGTCGCACAAATTTTCAAATCAGGACACGTGCAAATAACAGGAGGTCGACCAATGAATATAGATAATAACGATATATTAATTCGCTTAAGATATGCACTGGATATTAAAAATACCGAGATGGTGGAGATCTTCAATCTTGGCGGGATAGATTTGTCTAAAGAAGAAGTGATGAAGGTACTCACAAAATCAGAGGACGATCTTGCTGTAACAGAAAACCATATAGCGTGTGATGATGAAATGTTCGAGTCATTCTTAAATGGTTTCATCACATTTAAAAGAGGAAAGCAGGAGCCTAAGCCGGGGCAGCCTGAACGACCGGCTTTAACCCATGAGCATGTGAATAACCTTCTGCTCAAGAAAGTGAAAATTGCGCTCTCTTTAACAAGTGAGGATATGATCGAGATTCTACAAGATGCAGGTGTGACGGTCACAAAAGGAGAAATTGGTGCCATATTGCGAAGAGAAGGTCATAAAAATTATCAAATCTGCGGTGATCGGTATGCCAGGAATTTCTTAAAAGGATTAACCATCAGATACAGGGGATAAATCATGAATCATACTTTTGCAGGAGATACGATACGTTTTGATGTAAGATATAAGAATCGGAAATCCATTGGTATTTATCTTGACGGTTATGGAAATATTGAGGTTCATGCGCCTAAGGGCACACCTGACGAAGCTATTATTCGACTAATTGAGGATAAATGGGATATTATCCTGCAGAATTCGAATGAAAGAAAAGAACGGCTGAAGGGGTACCAGGAAAAGGACTATACTCAGGGTGAAAAGTTCCTGTATTTAGGAAAGTCGTATCCGATAGAAGTTCATGAAGATTCAAGCATCACCAGAGATTATATAGAGTTTGATGAAAAGACCTTATATATCCATGTCAAACAGCTGGAGGATGAACGAATCCAACAGGCTTTGAAACGTTTCTATTACGGGCAGTGTAAGTCATTAGTAGAGAAGAGTCTATCCCTGCATCAACGTCACTTTAAGACCAAACCTCATACTATCCGTATTACTGACAGTAAAACAACATGGGGAACCTGTGATGCAAATAGGAAGCTGACCTTCAATTGGAAGCTCGCCATGGCTCCCCGGGAAGTGATCGATTATGTAGTCGTTCATGAAATGTGCCACATGGTTCATCTCAATCATGACCGGTCGTTCTGGCGGCTTGTCGGAAAAATTGTGCCGGACTATAAAGAGAAAGAAAACTGGCTGGCCGCATCCAGTTGGAAGATGACAGTATGATGGACAAAGGGACAGGTTGAGACCACTGAAATTCACATTTTAAATACTGTAAAAAGATAAAACTACAAAAGAAAACCCTCCTGCATTTGGTGTAATTGTATCGACCAAGACAACAATTTATCCAAGAAGGAAGGTTTTCTTTTTATGCTTAAAGACAAAGATATGCAGTTAAGAATCTACTCCGGATTATACTGTATAATCCCAGAAAGTCATAAGCTTAGAGTTAGTTTTATCAACTCAGAACTGGAGAAAACCTATTGTAAGTACTACGGCCGAATAGCCAAAGAGTCTGAGCACATGGTAAAGTTATTAGTCCTACAATAACTTTATTAATCTATAGGATGAGTTTTTCTTAAGATTGCATTCATTATCTTCTAGAACAGCAACAACTTTTAAGAGAGCATAAGAAAAGACGCCGCAACATCTTCATTTATTGAACTTCATCTGTTAAATTCTTCATCATATTTTCATCCATCGGACCAACAATTTTTTTGGCGATCTTGCCTTCGGTGTCGATGATATAGCTGGTAGGGATGGTGAAGGCCTGATACTGCATTCCGATGTCGCCTTCCTCATCAAGAGGGATCGGGAAGGTAAGACCATAATCCTCTACGAAATCCTTAATTGCAACTTTTCCATCATCCATATTCGTCAGATTGACGGCTACAATTTCAATGCCATTTTCTTTGTTTTCTTCATAAAAGTTTTGCATATGAGGCATTTCTGCTTTGCATGGAGGACACCATGTCGCCCAAAAGTTTAAAATAACTTTTTTTCCTTTATAGTCAGACAATGAAACTGTTTCTCCATTCAATGTGGATAGAGTGAAATCCGGTGCCGGGCTGCCTTCCTTCACTTCAGAGAGATTCACCCCTGGAATACTTTCCTCATCAAGGTTTTCTGAAGTTGTCACTGTTTCTGGAATTTCATCTCCCGGCTTCTCAATATAGGTGTTCCAAATATTCACAATTACTATGGATGCTGCCAGGATTACTATCCCAATGGAAAGAATCTTTTTAATCAAGGTTTGAGGGCCTCCTTTAATATGTATTTCACCTTCTTGGGTATTTTCATAGAATCATGGTTTTTTCAACTTACGCTCCAGTCAATCTTTTAGATAGACTTTGTTATAAGTAAAAAAACACCATTACCTAGCTGGTCCTTTGTTCAATAGAGAGCTGATTCCAACCCAGGTCACTGTCAAAGTTTCTAAAGACATTAAAGAGTCAAATATACTCAATATTAAAAGTTCGCTTAGAAGCAATAGTATAATCGTGTGGTCAGCATACTCGCCTAATTTCTTGCCGAACTTCCATACTAGAATCAGAAACACTGCAATAATGAGGAAGTGTAACAAAAGTTCAATATAGTTTCTCTCCAGAGCATTCACCGCTACCTCATAACAAACGAAGAAGAGAGGAAGCAACAAGAGTGGCTCTCCCTTAGTGATTCTTTTTTTGATAAGGCTCTTTTCGTAAACTTTGTTGCTATTTGATACTAATTCCGAAAAAAAATACTATAATTCACCGGGAAAACCTGGTAATCATGATAAGAAAAGAGCTACTTTCCCCGATTAGAGAGAAATACCCTAGTATCCGGGGAAAAATCCGGCTCTTGGGATTTTTCCGAAAGCAACAATATATGCGAAAACAGCCTTTGATAAATAAGTAAACAGAAGTTCCTGTCAGTCCCACAACATGTCCGGCAGCACCACCATTAAAGTAGATGACGGAGAGGGGCATATCTAAGAAGAGTGAAGGATTGAAAATAATGTAGCTCAATTTCCAAACGATAAAGTAAAGAAAAAAAACGTTCCAATACCAGTCTCCTGCTTTAACACCATTTACCACCCGATAGAACAAGGCTGCAGCCAAGAGAGCGATTACTGCACCCAGCCAGGTGGAAGGGATATTCAAGCTGCCTATATGGAAATAGGTCAATCAGTTTTCCTATCCTTACTTGTTGAGATCACCTTGAAACTTACCTCGATGCTGCCTTTCACCGACTGAATCACTCCACAATTGTCAATCACCAACTTGGCGATTTTCTCTTCTTGTTCAATACTTAAAGGTGATTTAGTTATGACCTGTGCACGGATATCAAGCTGTTCAATTCTATTGGCAAATGCTGCATTCCTTTTAGAAGAAACTTCTGCTTCTATCCTGTCAAAAGTGTGTCTTTTCTTGATTAAAATATTTCTGAGTAATGTCCCGCTGCATCCCATCATAGAAGATACAAATAATTCAAAGGGACGGTAACCGATAGAGTCATCAGGTGATATGCTGAGTTCTCCATAACTGAAATTTCCTGAAATCTTTTTGTCTTCAACTATAAAATTCATTTTGTCTCTCCTTTCAATAACATTATCAGTTACCATTGTTAAGAATTGATTAAGAAAGGAGGATTAATTCTGTTTGAGGGGGAGTTTTATCCAAAAAGAATGCTGTGTGCCTTCAGTATCGATTCCCATACTGCCTCTATGAGCGGAAATAATGCTTTTTGCTATGGCAAGCCCAAGTCCTGCACCATCAGATTTAGTCGTTCTCGATTCTTCAACCCTGTAGAAGCGCTCAAAGATCATCTCTTTTTTAGAAGGATCGATATACATTCCTTTATGTGAGAAGGTTAGGGTTACTTCATTATTTTTATCTTTGACAGCGGTGATAGTAAGAGAACTGCCGGTATTGTAATCCAAAATGTTTTGAAGGATATTCGTAAAAACCTGTTTTAAGCCATCTTTATCCCCTGAGATCAATGAGTCATCATTCAAATCTATTGATAGATTTACAAAATGATCTTCAAGCTTCAGCCTGAATGCAGTAATAGATTCATTGAGAACGTTCTTGATAGATAGAGTTTTGAAATTTTCTTGGTGAAAATAATTTTCTTTATTCCAGTTATCAAGTTCAGCTATGAGTTCAACAATCCTTGTAATTCTGCGTGATTCTTCATGAAGGGAGCCAAACAGGGAAGGATCGCCCTCGATCACCCCATTCTTCAAAGCTTCAAGATAGCCATTGATATTCGTCAATGGCGTCCTAAGTTCATGGGCGATGTCTTTCATCATTTCATCGCGTTTTTCCCCCGAAGTCCGAAGAGATGATGACATAGAATTGAAGTTCTCCACCAAATCTTTCAACTCCCCAGTGGCCGGTACATGTATCTTTTCTGGTGTTTTTCCCTGCTTTATTTTATTTGCGGCTCCTGATAGTTCCCTTAATGGGCCGATAATCTTTTTGGCGGTTATATAATGAACTATACCAGCAATCAGAAAAGTGAGAATGCTGACTTTCAAAAGAAACCAATTAAGGGTGTCAACCAGCTCGGTTCCGGTAACGTTCTCAGTATTTACTATGTAACAGGTGTAATCCTTTAACGTTAAACCAGCCAGCAAGATTACCAGGAGGACGACCAAGCTGTTTAACGCTACCAATCTGGTTAGAAGGTTGATTCTGAATTTATTGAGCAACAAATTTATACCCCATTCCTCTTACGGTTTGGATATAATTCTTGGGTGTCAGTTCTTTAATCTTTTCGCGAAGATGCCTGATGTGAACATCGATTGTTCTGTCTGAAACTTCTTTTTCGTTCTTTTCGTAGACAAAGTTCAGGATTTGTTCCCTGTTAAGTACTTGGTCAGGGTGGCTCATAAACATATGCAGCAGCTTAAATTCAAAGTGAGTAAGCTCCAGCTGACTTCCATGGATCCATGCTTCTCCTTTAGCCGGTTTAATTGTGAATCCTGTGAAACTCAATTTTCCGCACCTGCTCGCTGTCCGCCTTAAAACTGCCTGAATTCTCACCATTAATTCTGCAGGACTGAATGGTTTTACTACGTAATCATCTGCTCCAAGCTTGAAGCCTTTGATACGGCTTTTTTCGTCGACTTTTGCAGTCAGCATGATGACAGGCATCATGCTTTTAAAATCCTCTCTGATCCATCGGCATACTTCTTCTCCACTGATTTTTGGGAGCATAAGGTCAAGGATGACGATACAGGGATCATAGGTCTCTATTTTTTGTGTCGCCTCTAAACCATCTGAAGCCTCAATGACTTCGTATCCTTCCTTGATTAAGTAAATTTTCACGAGCTGACGTATTTTGTTATCATCTTCTACAACCAAAACGGATTTGCCGATAAGTGCTGCATTAACCAAAATTAATCACCTTTTTCTAGAATTGAAATAAACCGTACGCGGAAAGCCAAGCACTTATTTTTTGCATCTGACCACTCAAGACAAGGAATCCTAGCATAATCATGATCACACCATTTACAAATGCAAGCTTTGATAAATATTTGTTGATTTTCCTCATGGTTTTTAAAGAATAAGATATGATGACCGAGATAATGAAAAAGGGAATTGCCATTCCTAAAGAATAAGCACCGAGGAGCAATACCCCTTGCATCAAAGTATCAGATGAACTTGCAAGTAACAAGATAGAGGAAAGGGCAAGTCCCACACATGGAGACCAGCCGGTAGCAAATGCCATGCCAAGCAAAACTGACCCTCCCATATTTTTCGTCTTTTCTTCCTTATGGAATCTTTTTTCTTTCATCAGAAATTTAAAATTTAACAATCCAGCCATTTGCAGACCAAAAATGATGATGAGTACTCCTGCTATCTGCATGATAAGCAGCCTGTAATTCATCAGTAATTGGCCGATAAAACTCGCTGAGGCTCCTAAAGCAATGAATATCAGGCTGAACCCAATAATAAAGCCAATTGATCTGCTATAAAGCTTACTGCGGCTCACCTGTAACTGGCTTCCTTCAATTTTCCCGCTTGTTAAATGGGTGACGTAAGCTGGGAGAAGAGGGAACACACAGGGAGAGAAGAAGGAAAAAAGTCCTCCCGCCAGAGCAAATAAAATACCAATATCATTCATTATAACTCACTCCTTTTCGATTTAATTATGCTTATGTTTTATTAAGGTTGTATTAAGAAAACCAAACCTAAAAGGGATTTTGAGAAAAATAATGAAAGTATTGGGAGCAGTCTGTTTAGGGATAATATGTTTCAATGTTAAAATGTTACCAACAAACGAAAGCCTAAAGGAGACTGAAGAATGAACCATTGGGATGAGAGATTTTCGACAAAAAGCTATGTTTATGGAACAGAACCAAATGAATTTCTTAAAGAAGCTCAACAAAAACTTCAATTAAAAGGGAAAGCTTTAGCTATAGCTGAAGGCGAGGGACGCAATGCTGTATTTCTTGCAAAACAAGGAATGGATGTAACGACTTGGGATTACGCAGCATCTGGTTTGGAGAAAACGAAGAGGCTTGCCGAATCCATGGGTGTTTCTGTTCATACTGAACTGGTCGATTTAAATGAAGCAGAATGGCCTAAAGGCCGTTGGGATGAGATTGTCTGCATTTTCGGCCATTTTCCTGAAGAACTTCGTCAAAAAACTCTTACTGGAGTAAGGGACTCTGTAAAGCCAGGCGGCTACTTTGTGAGCGAGGTGTATTCAAGATATCAGCTCCCTTATAAGAGCGGTGGTCCTAAAACAGAAGACATGCTCTATTCACCGGAAGAATTTTTACATACATTCAGTGACTGGCGTACCGTTCACTTTTTTACAGGAGAAGTTGTCCGTCATGAAGGTGAACTTCATAACGGACTATCTCATGTGATCCAGTTTATCGGACAGAAACCTGATTGAAACCCATGCCCCTCATCTCACTTATTTTTTGAAAAACCTATTTGAAAGTTTCAAGAGGATCCACTTAGTACCAATGCAAAATGAAAAGGGAAGCACATCTAGGAGATCTATTACTATTCGATAACAAAAGCGCTAATCCAGTAGGTGTTAGCGCTTTTTAATTGTGAGACTCAGGTGCCTTGTCTCACCAAACACCATAAATAAGATCATTAATTGGGGAGAAAGAGGAAAGAATGGAGGACAAAGCAAAAGCATCCTTTTGTAGAGCCCAGCTACGAGATAGCTTAACACTGTATTAAAGATACAATTACTGATTTTATTCTATAAGATAAAAGAATAACGGAAGAAAGGTAGAAGGGCAGATGACATATTAATCTGTCCTTTTACTTATTTATGCAGGTTATATGCAAGTGAATGTTTTTTCATTCAGTATGATCTTCATAAAAGGAAGATGAGGTTCTTAGGCTTCATTGCGAATAAAAGGAGAAAGTATTCTTTTAATTATTTGGTTTGAGTGATTATCCCTTTTACAAAGCTGCCTTTTAAGAGCGTTCTCTGTTAGATGGCTATCTTCGAAAAGAAACCCAATATTATTAGAAGCGAATATATATTTAAACTATAAGGAATGATAAAAGTTAAATATTGTATCAGTAAAGGTGACAATCCATGGACATTTACACCAATGACAACACAGCAAGACGTTATAAAGCACACGTTAGCGTTCTGGGTACCACCCAAATTCATTTGAGAAATCCCTATGTTGTAGCATGGTGGAGTGCTGCCTTTCCTGGATTCGGGCACTTACTTCTTTCAAAGTATCTTCGAGGTTTTGTTTTATTTATTTGGGAAGTAGTCGTTAATGTTAACGCTAAAATAAACTTGGCCATGGTCTATTCATTTCAGGGTGAAATTGAAATGGCGAAAAGTGTATTGGATACAAGATGGCTATTAGTTTACATCCCTGTATATCTCTTTGGAATTTGGGACAGTTATCGAACGACGGTTGACCTGAACAAAGTGTACCTCTTAGCAGAACGGGAAAATCATAAGTTTAATTCATTTAGTATTGGTCCACTAGAAATCAATTATCTTGATAAGCGAAATCCAGTCATGGCGGTTATTTGGTCCTTATTTGTTCCTGGCCTTGGACAGCTGTATATACATCGAATCATAACGGCATCTTTTGTTGTTGTATGGGTCATAGTGTTTTCCTATTACTCACATGCTTTGGAAGCGATTTCTCTTCTATTCTTAGGTGAGGTTCAAAAGGCTACGTTGGTTTTAGATGCTGAATGGTTATTATTTTTTCCTTCCTTGTATGGCTTTTCAGTGTACGATTCTTACATCAATACAGTAGAAAACAATAAGCTTTATGAAAAGGAACAGCGAAAGTATCTTAAAGAAAACTACCAAGCGGTAACATTTAAAATCCTAAAAGAACAAAA
Organism: Bacillota bacterium; assembly: GCA_051750065.1. Classification (GTDB taxonomy): domain Bacteria; phylum Bacillota; class Bacilli; order Bacillales; family Bacillaceae_B; genus Rossellomorea. The sequence continues at coordinate 257,987 of JBNJJI010000007.1, read as the reverse complement.
AGTGAAGTGATTATATGCAAGTCATATCCACATTTGAAAATAATGTTTTTTTGGAAATGGCTATTTCAACTCTTGAGAAGAAGGGAATTATGAAAGAAGCAATTTTTGCTGTCCCTCTGGATAATCGAGCGGAGGAAGGTAAAGTATTTGATTCAATTCATCGTTCAGATGGGACTTCTTTTATAGATATTGGAATGGCACTTGGAACCGCTTTTTCAGTCATTGGAGCAAGTATAGGATTTAAACTGGCCTGGGGTCCGATATATTGGGGGCTCATTGGGGCAGTCATTGGGTTTTTGTTAGGATTTGCTATTCGGCTTTTTACAGAGCTGGTTCTCAAAAAGAAAAAAAGATTATTAAAAGGAAAACAATCTGAAGTTGTATTGATCATCGACTGTGAGGTAGAACAAGCGGAGTTAGTTGAAAATATTTTATGGAATCACTTTTCACGTGGAGTGGCCAAAATAAAATGACTCGGGAAACAGGGAAAGGCGCAACATACCACCAATTTTTTACAATTAATAAATGTTGGAGAGAAAGGTTATTGATGGAAAAAGCTTACTGTGACAAAGCTTGACACGCTATTGAAAGTAACCTTTGCAAAAAGAAATAAAGCAGGGCAGATGACATTTTAATCTGCTCTTTTACTTATTTCTACACGATAATGGACAGAGCGATTATTCCATATTTTTTCACAACCCCGATTAGCAGAACTGAAATTTTTAATATCAGATCCTCGGCATGAAGTCCTTTTAAAACATGACTTATTTGACTGATTATCACTTTTACAAAACTGCCGTATGAGCGCTTTCTCTGAAGGAGAATTCCCTTGTTCTGCTGGATGAGGGGATTTTTATAATTAAGTTTTAACTATGGGCGAGGTCGAGTAAATATTCAGGGGACGCCTGGACATGTACAGTATGACGCCAAGCACTTCTTTAATAAGCCAGCTGTAAGCTTCAATTGGTTTAAAACTAGAACAATTCCAGTCACAATCTTTAAAAGATTAAATCTTATTTAGAACCTAAAGCTCAGGACAAAATAAATTCTCTCGAATTCTACGAGTGTGAAGCGATATAGTGGAGCACTTTTTTTATTCACCCTATTCAAGTTGTCTCGTCTGTCGGTGAATCAATCCATAATTAGTTTACTACGATATCTTATGTCTTCTTAAAAATCTTCCACTTATGACTCATCTTCAATAATCCCATCGAGTAAAAAGTGTAGTACTTTCACCCCAAAAACAATTTATCTATTAAATAGTTACTTGATTTCGAAATTAGTAGGCATTTTATATTTGGTATTTCATCTTCTAATAGATTTGCTCCAAAGTTCCTAACATTTGGGCAGTAAGATAGATAGCAAAGTTTAGCAGCAGTCCTATGGATAGGAAAGAAAAGGGTTAGGAGTACACCGGGATTTTGGATAGATAAAACGTTTATGTTTCGCTTATACCCAATCAATTTTTTAAGACAAGCATAAATTGAAAGTATAAAAGTTGATTACGAAAGTCATAGTTTCAAAAACATTGTCTACTGATGATTGTTGATCAATTTTTACGATTTCATCACCCTGTCAGTATTGTCAGGTGTTTCTCCTGAAATTTTGAGTGGGAACATGATGCAGCTGGCCATTTGATAATAACCAGTATCAGTTAATTTTTAGTCCATATCACAAATAGGTTATTTCCTCTTGGAAAAGGTGTTGAGAAAAGTCCCATGAGAGCTTTCTGTTTATTTAATTAATTGTAAGGAACTAAGTGAGGATTAATTTGGAAAGGAGGAAGTGTTTTGGCTATATTATCCACTGGACCTATAGTGAATACTTCAGTAAATGGTGTAAGGCCTTCACGGACAGTAACAGTGAAGATTGACAACCGAAATTCAAATAGTTCGGCCTCTGTTCTAGTTCAAGGCTATTATCTTGATGGAACACGGACTTTATACGTATTAGAGGTAATACCGGTTGGTCCAAATCAAGTTATCACAAGGAACTATTTTGCTGATTTTGAAGGATTTGAATATGTATTTACAACTAGCGGAACGGCTGCTGACGACATACAAATTTCTGTTTGGGGTAAAAATTCTTTTGGTCAAATTAAAGCCGTACATCGTATAGTATCAGATGAATTATTAGGTTCTGATATAGGAGCAACCGGGCCCCAAGGCGCTACAGGTCCAACAGGAGCCACGGGTCCAACAGGCGTGACGGGTCCTCAAGGAGCAACCGGACCACACGGAGTAACTGGTCCACAAGGTGCAACGGGTCCTCAGGGTGCAACCGGTCCTCAAGGAGTAACCGGTCCAACAGGAGCCACTGGTCCACAAGGAGCAACCGGTCCTCAAGGAGCAACAGGAACACAAGGAGCTACGGGTCCTCAGGGTGCGACGGGTTTAACAGGAGCAACAGGTCCTCAAGGAGCGATGGGTCCAACAGGAGCCACTGGTCCACAAGGAGCAACGGGACCACAAGGAGCAACAGGTCCTCAAGGAGTAACAGGACCACAAGGAGCAACGGGACCTCAGGGTGCGACGGGTCCTCAAGGAGTAACAGGACCACAAGGAGCAACGGGTCCACAGGGAGCAACCGGTCCAACAGGAGCCACTGGCCCACAAGGCGCCACGGGTCCAACAGGAGCAACCGGTCCTCAAGGAGCAACGGGACCTCAAGGAGTAACAGGACCACAAGGAGCTACGGGTCCAACAGGCGCGACGGGTCCACAGGGAGCAATCGGTCCAACTGGAGCCACTGGACCACAAGGAGCGACGGGTCCTCAAGGAGCAACGGGATCTCAGGGTGCGACAGGTCCAACCGGAGCAACCGGCCCAACTGGAGCCACTGGCCCTCAGGGTGCGACAGGTCCTCGAGGAGCAACGGGACCACAAGGCGTCACGGGTCCAACAGGCGCGACGGGTCCACAAGGAGCAACCGGTCCAACCGGAGCCACGGGACCACAAGGCGCCACGGGTCCTCAAGGAGCAATCGGTCCAACTGGAGCAACGGGACCTCAGGGCGCAACGGGCCCACAAGGAGCAACCGGTCCAACAGGATCCACTGGCCCACAAGGCGCCACGGGTCCACAGGGAGCGACGGGTCCTCAGGGTGCGACAGGTCCAACAGGCGCGACGGGTCCACAAGGAGCAACCGGTCCAACTGGAGCAACGGGCCCACAAGGAGCAGCCGGTCCAACTGGAGCAACGGGTCCTCAGGGTGCGACGGGTTTAACAGGAGCAACAGGTCCTCAAGGAGTAGCCGGTCCAACAGGATCAACTGGCCCACAAGGAGCAACAGGTCCTCAGGGTGCGACGGGTCCTCAAGGAGCAACGGGTCTTCAGGGAGCAACAGGTCCTCAGGGCGCGACAGGTCCACAAGGAGCAACCGGTCCAACTGGAGCCACTGGCCCACAAGGAGCGACGGGTCCAACTGGAGCCACTGGCCCACAAGGAGCGACGGGTCCTCAAGGATCAACTGGCCCACAAGGAGCAACCGGTCCACAAGGTGCGACGGGTTTAACAGGAGCAACAGGTCCTCAAGGAGTAGCCGGTCCAACAGGAGCAACGGGTCCTCAAGGAGTAACAGGACCACAAGGAGCTACGGGCCCACAAGGTGCAACGGGTCCACAGGGAGCAACCGGTCCAACTGGATCCACGGGCCCACAAGGAGCAACGGGTCCTCAAGGAGCCACTGGCCCACAAGGTGCGACAGGTCCAACCGGAGCAACGGGTCCTCAAGGAGCCACGGGTCCACAGGGAGCAATCGGTCCATCAGGAGCCACTGGCCCACAAGGAGCAACGGGTCCTCAAGGAGCAACAGGTCCTCAAGGAGCAACAGGTCCTCAAGGAGCAGCCGGTCCAACAGGAGCAACGGGTCCTCAGGGAGCAACCGGTCCAACCGGAGCGACGGGTCCACAAGGCGCAACCGGTCCTCAAGGAGCAACAGGTCCTCAAGGAGCAGCCGGTCCAACCGGAGCAACGGGTCCTCAGGGAGCAACCGGTCCAACTGGAGCCACTGGCCCACAAGGTGCGACAGGTCCAACGGGAGCAACGGGTCCTCAAGGAGTAACAGGACCACAAGGAGCTACGGGTCCACAGGGAGCAATCGGTCCAACTGGAGCCACTGGCCCACAAGGCGCAACGGGCCCACTAGGGGCAACTGGAGCCACGGGTGCACAGGGTGCGACGGGTCCTCAAGGAGCAACCGGTCTTCAGGGGGCAACTGGTCCTCAGGGCGCGACAGGTCCACAAGGTGCGACAGGCCCACAAGGAGCAACGGGCCCACAAGGAGCAACAGGTCCACAGGGTGCGACGGGTCCTCAAGGAGTAACAGGTCCACAAGGAGCAACGGGACCTCAAGGAGCAACAGGTCCTCAGGGCGCGACAGGTCCACAAGGAGCAATAGGGCCCACAGGACCAACAGGACCAACTGGAGCCACGGGTCTACAAGGTGCGACCGGTCCTCAAGGAGCAACAGGCCCAACCGGAGCCACGGGACCACAAGGAGCAACAGGCCCAACCGGAGCCACGGGACCACAAGGAGCAACAGGCCCAACCGGAGCCACGGGACCACAAGGTGCGACCGGTCCTCAAGGCGCAACTGGACCACAAGGAGCAACCGGACCAACCGGAGCCACTGGCCCACAAGGCGCAACTGGCCCACAAGGGGCAACTGGTCCAACTGGAGCCACGGGTCCACAGGGTGCGACGGGTCCACAAGGAGCAATAGGGCCCACAGGACCAACAGGCGCAACGGGCCCACAAGGAGCAACAGGTCCTCAGGGTGCGACGGGTCCTCAAGGAGTAACAGGTCCACAAGGAGCCACGGGACCTCAAGGATCAACCGGTCCAACTGGAGCAACTGGCCCACAGGGAGCAACCGGTCCAACTGGAGCAACTGGCCCACAGGGAGCAACCGGTCCAACCGGAGCAACGGGTCTACAAGGTGCGACCGGTCCTCAAGGAGCAACAGGCCCAACCGGAGCCACGGGACCACAAGGCGCAACTGGCCCACAAGGTGTAACGGGTCCAACAGGCGCGACGGGTCCTCAAGGTGCAACTGGCCCACAAGGGGCAACCGGTCCAACTGGAGCCACTGGGCCACAAGGAGCGACGGGTCCTCAAGGATCAACTGGCCCACAAGGAGCAACAGGTCCTCAGGGGGCGACGGGTCCACAAGGAGCAACGGGTCTTCAGGGAGCAACCGGTCCAACCGGAGCAACTGGCCCACAAGGAGCAACGGGTCCTCAGGGCGCGACAGGTCCACAAGGAGCAATAGGGCCAACAGGACCAACTGGAGCCACGGGCCCACAAGGAGCAACCGGTCCAACCGGAGCAACAGGTCCTCAAGGTGTGACAGGCCCAACAGGAGCAACAGGTCCACAAGGTGTAACGGGTCCAACAGGCGCGACGGGTCCTCAAGGATCAACTGGCCCACAAGGAGCAACAGGTCCTCAGGGGGCGACGGGTCTTCAGGGAGCAACCGGTCCAACCGGAGCAACTGGCCCACAAGGAGCAACGGGTCCTCAGGGCGCGACAGGTCCACAAGGAGCAGCCGGTCCAACAGGAGCCACAGGTCCACAAGGAGCAACGGGCCCACAAGGAGCAACAGGACCAACAGGCGCTACGGGTCCACAAGGTGCGACAGGCCCACAAGGAGCAATAGGGCCAACAGGACCAACTGGAGCCACGGGTCTACAAGGTGCGACAGGCCCACAAGGAGCAACAGGCCCAACCGGAGCCACGGGACCACAAGGTGCGACCGGTCCTCAAGGCGCAACTGGACCACAAGGAGCAACCGGACCAACCGGAGCCACTGGCCCACAAGGCGCAACTGGCCCACAAGGGGCAACTGGTCCAACTGGAGCCACGGGTCCACAGGGTGCGACAGGTCCAAAAGGAGCAACGGGCCTTCAGGGAGCCACGGGTCCTCAGGGCGCGACAGGTCCACAAGGAGCAATAGGGCCAACCGGACCAACAGGACCAACTGGAGCCACGGGACCACAAGGAGCAACCGGTCCACAGGGTGCGACGGGTCCTCAAGGAGTAACAGGTCCACAAGGAGCAACTGGACCTCAGGGTGCGACCGGTCCACAAGGAGCTACAGGACCAACTGGAGCCACGGGCCCACAAGGAGCAACCGGTCCAACAGGAGCCACAGGTCCACAAGGAGCAACAGGACCAACAGGCGCCACGGGTCCACAAGGTGCGACAGGCCCACAAGGAGCAACAGGTCCAACCGGAGCCACTGGCCCACAAGGTGCGACAGGTCCACAAGGGGCAACGGGTCCACAAGGAGCAACTGGACCACAAGGAGCAACTGGACCACAAGGAGCAACCGGTCCAACAGGAGCAACAGGCCCACAAGGTGCGACAGGTCCACAAGGAGCAACTGGACCTCAGGGTGCAACCGGCCCAACAGGTCCGACCGGCCCACAAGGAGCCACAGGTCCACAAGGTCCAACGGGTGCAACCGAACCTGTACCTGAAATATTCTTCGTAAATAACTTTGGGTCAGTACAGGTATTTCCACCATTGAATACAGAATTAACAGTTGCGAGTGTACTTGTACCCGTAGAAGTTGACAATATAACTAAAATTGATTTCGCTTTATCCGCAGTAATAGTCACTACAGCAAATGCGACTATTGTATTTGAGACTAGACTATATCGAGATAATGATTTGCTGAGTACAAGAGTTATAACACGTAGTATTCAAGGGTCTGGAACACAAGTAATTCCTATTGCAGACACTTTTGCCAGAGTTACAACTGTACCAGGGGTTGTTAATTATAATGTAAGAGTTATAGTAACCTCTGCAAGTAATGTTTCATCTTTAAATGTTAATAATCGTAACTTAAATGTTATTAGGTTTGATTAATTTCTTAAGTAAAGAGGTGCCTGTTGTATACAGAGGTACCTCTTTTTGTGTTTATGTATAAATGTGGCGAAGTATTTATTATGAAGCTATTAATGATCTTAAACTCTGAGAAGAAATAAAACCCGACAGATGACTTATTAAACTATCCTTATATTTTTCTACGCAATGTCGGAGAGTGCTAAAGTTTTTCGGTCAAGGTCGTTTGTACAACAGAAAAGATATACGATGTAAGGGACATAAGGACAGGTTCCTCGCCCCACCAGTTTTTTACATTTGGAAAGTGAGAGGGCTGTTCACCGGCAGGGATTTTTCTTGATAGGAATGTTATTTCTTTTTAAGAGATACCATAGGGGAAGATGTTGTTTTGTAAAAGCCAGAACAAGGAACTAGAGGTATTTATCCTACACATAATAATATTATGTAAACTTAAATAGAGCCAGATAAGCGAGTGAATACCCCGCTTATCTGGTAAAAGTACAATCTTAAACTTTGGGAAATCAAAGTTGATGGGATACTGCGTGCATAAGAAAAAGTTCTCTTTACAGCGAATTAACAGTATCAGTATTAAGGAATTTATTTTAGAGAAAGGTATTTGAAGGAAAAGTAGAGTAATACTTTAAAACATAATAGAAGTCATAAAAAGAAAGGGGCCAGTTTAGAGTATGTTATTACTTAAGCTACAGCACTAGTTTAGTTTTCAACTTGCTTTTCTAATCGATAAATCCGCTTATCCATATTAGTGAGTCTGCTGTTCAGATAACCAAATTCAGTTTCATTATGCTTTTTTGTTGTCTTTAACATCGCAAGGACATCCTTAGTTTGTGAATCTTCAATTCTGTTTACAGTTTCTTGTATTTTTTCAACATCTCCATCTAACTTGTTGACGGTTCCATCGATCGTTACAAGAGAACCTTGAACATTATGCATATCCTCTCCCAGCTTGTTGACAGTTCCATCAATCGTTACAAGAGAACCTTGAACATGATGGACATCTTCTTTTAACTTATGAACATCTCCATCTAACTTATGGACATTTCCTTCTAACTTATGAACATCTCGTTCTAATTTATGGACAGTTCCGTCGATAGTTTTAAGAGAACCTTGAACAATATGCATATCTTCTCCCAGCTTGTTGACAGTTCCATCAATAGTTGCAAGAGAACCTTGAACATTTTGCACATCCTCTTTTAAGTTGTAAACGATTCCTTCTAAGTTATCAAAAGAACCTCCTAGTTTTTCAACTGATCCTTCAACTTTTTTAAGTCTTCCATTCATTTCTATCAGGATTTCTTGACCATGACTTAGTTCTTTTAATTTTAGCATTATTTGTTCCAACGCTGCTTCCATTTTAACACCTCCTTTTTTTGCATTATAACATATAAAGAGAAGCGAATTACTAATTTTGCAGGCACTTGTGAAAACATTGTTTTAAATAGGCTCTTTTCGTAAACTTTGTTGCTATTTGATACTAATTCCGAAAAAAACTACTATAATTCACCGGAAAAACCTGGTAATCATAAAAAGAAAAGAGCTACTTTCCCCGATTAGAGAGAAATACCCTAGTATCCGGGGAAAAATCCGGCTCTTGGGATTTTTCCGAAAGCAACAATATATGCGAAAACAGCCTTTAAATAAGAATGGTGAATTTACGAGTGAAAACTCTGGTGAAATGGGACTTAACAGCCTGGAAGGTAGGGGGAACAAGGAACTATCACTGCGTACCATGTTATAATGTATGTAACTGAGTTGAATCTGCTGGGATGATACTTCTTGTATGGTTTAATAGATTAATAAGATGCTATTACAGATACTGAGTCCTGCTATGGTTGATATTTTGAAATGAAGAAGGTGTTAGTATGGCAGACAAGCAAACGGAAGCTGCTGTAAAAAATATGCTGTCCGGATTGCACGATATGAAAGAAGATTTTGAGAGAAAAAGGTATAAGAAGCTTTGGAGCGAGATGAGTGTTCCATTTACACTGCATGATGCTTTAAGCAAGTATAAGAAGCATGAATTGGATGACATTAGAAAGATGATCGACATCCAAGGTGTGAGCAGTTTGAAGAAGGCAGAGTTGCAGGAGGTTTTGGAAGAGAGAATTCTTGCTCTCGGCGGAAATTATTTGAGATGGGATGCTGAACGTTTGGAACTCCTGATCAAAATAGCTAGAAATGGAGGACATCTTCCCACGGGAGATCTCGGCTGGGAACAAGTCGACTATTTCAGAGAAACAGGTTTGATTTACTCTGGTACTATTAACGGAAAACACAGTTTGGCTATTCCACAAGAATTGATTCATCCGATATTGGAAGCCGGAAGTGATGCGTCGGTCCAGTCGATTATTAAGAGAAATACTGAATGGCTTAACTTGACGAGGGGTCTCTTATATTACTACGGAACCTTGAGTGTACCAAATATGATTGACATGCTGGAAAAGTATACGAAGAAAAGTCTGCCTTTGCGTGAGTACTTCTATGTGATTCATGAAAGAAATCTTTATCGCAAGGGAGATATTATCAGTGATGACGAAGGCTACTCTGATACGAGGATCATTGATTCAAAAAGAGTCAAGCAGGAGCACAGATCCCGGAGCGAGCTGGACTACTATAATTTCACTAAGGAGCAGCTGCTGAAGGCTGGAACCCCCGATTATATTGAAAGAAATCAGAGCTATTTCAAACTGCTTGATTACCTTTTGAAAAATTTTGATATAGACAGGGACGAAGCGGATTCCCTTGTGAAAGAGTGTGCTTACGCGGCCAGGGCCGGCATTGGTCCTAATCAAGTATTAGAATTTCTGGGCAAAACATTTGAGTTTGGTTCAATGGAAGCACTTCAAGAAGTGATGAATCATGTTGTTCATCTAATGAATAACACCCGAGAATGGTTTCTGAAGGGACATACCTCCACAGAGTTAAGCACTGTGGAAATGAATCATTTGCGGGCGCTTCCTTCAAGAAATTCTCAGAAAGAGAAAGAAGTCATAAAGATCGGCCGCAATGAACCGTGTACTTGTGGAAGCGGAAAGAAGTATAAAAAGTGCTGCGGAGGATAATTAGAAAGATGTTAAGAGGCTGGCCTTTCGTTAAGAGAGGTCAGCTTTTTAATATTTAATTCATCAAAAGTGTCTCTAACCAAGTTCTTTCTATATATTAATCATGTGGAACAATCATGACTGGATGATAAAATTTTTCGAAAATCTACTTGAAAGCAAAAATGCAAAAGTCTTTTCAATATAACTGTGTATCTTTATTGAGCTGCCGACCAATCTAGAAGAAACTTTTACATATAAGGGTAGAAAAAGTTAGAAGAAGAAAAGGAGCAGCCATTGATTGAACCACTTTCAGCCCCTCGAAGAAAAACACACTGAGCGTAGGTGATTACGTCAAGGACAAAATTTTAAATCAGCACAATTCAGGAAATCTTCTTGCACGGAATGAACGGAATGCCATCGAAAGATATTGTAAGAAAGATCTTAAATTGGAAACGCTGTTAGGTTGAATTGTTACCAGACGCTGGTTAGTCAAAAAAATCAGGAAAACCCTGGTGTTCCTTAAGATCACAAGGCTTAATAGAATAGATTTTCTATTGTAGAAGCGTTATTTATCAATTTTCCATAACGAATCAACTCAAATACCAATTAATACACTCATCGGGTTTGCTTGATGACCGGTTATGCTTTAAACAATCAAATAGCAAGATGCCAACCTAAGTTACTCAATCCTGCCGCGCTTATTTTTTCTTTCAAGGAAATCCTCATATAATAATTCATAACAAACTTCCGCAGCTTCAATGGGGTTTTTACCTTGTACCATTACCTCACCATGTTCTGCTATATAATCATTCTCTTTTTTCTTCACCCAGACTGCCACATTAGGACTCTTATTTTTGCCGGGCACTATTAAAACAGCAAACTGTTTCATCACGCTCACTCCTTTCATTATATTTTATCAGGTTTATTCTTGGTATGCTGTATTTTAAAAATGGTTACCTTTACTTTACTGCTTTAAAGCGCGAAGAGGGACTGTCCCTCTTCGCGCTTTAAAGCAGTAAAGTGTTGGAGGAATTATTGCTCCATTTAATTCTTATATATAGTAGTAGAGAGGTGAGGGGAGTATGAACTTCAAGATAAATTATGCAAAGATGATCGCAGAGAACTTGCAGGGATTTCTTGATTTAGTGAACAGAACGTATGACCATCATTCTTATTATGTTTTGCATCAGGACACCTTGTACAGGTTAAAGCTGCTTGTAGAGGAATTCAGGCTGAAGACTTTTGCTGAAGAGCTGTTCCGTTTGACCAAATATGAGACGGAAGAAAAACAAATTTTGATGAACATTGAGAAAGTACATGAAAAGATGATCATTTTAGAAGAGTTCATCGAAAACAATCAAAATGATTTGTTTATTTTTACCGGCAGGGTGCACAGCATTCTTTCAATCATTGATACTCTTAATAACGGGGCCGGCTCCCGTTGAGAAAGGAGGATTACATGGGACGAGGAGGAGCTTCCGTCCCAAGCAAACTTATAACTTTTGCCGTATCCTCGTATAACTCGTTGATATGCTGGAAAGAACCATCAATCCTCAGCATTTTCTTAATCAGGCATCTTGTTTCTGGAGTGATGTTCAATTCCTCTTCCCAGCTGTGTTCCTGCTTCGATTCCGGCTGGAAATCTGAATACAGTAAAAAAAGCAGAAAGTGTCCTAAAGCATAATAATCACTTTTAAAAGAGTGTTCTCGGAATAACGTTTTTTCTGATGCTGTGTTTGGTGAAGAGGCCGGTTCAGCTTTTTCACCGAACACAGCCAGCCCAAAGTCAATGATGTGAATACCTTGCTCGTTTTTAATTATATTCGGTAAGCGGAGGTCACGATGGATACATTCCTGATTGTGGAGATACTTAACTATTGAAAGTACTTCCAACAGAATGGACAGGCTTTCTTCTTCATCATAGATGTGTCCGCAATTTAAAATAAGATCCTCAAAATTAGCTCCATCAATATACTCCATAACAAGACATGTCTTTTTTCCATTTTTAAAGAGATCCATCCTCTTAGGGATAGAGGGATGATTCAGCATGGAAAGAGTTTGTGCTTCTGTTAGTAACATCCCTTCAGAATCCTTCCCTCTACGCTGTCTGTTTTGTTTAATCACTACGGTTTGACCCGTTTTTTGATCTTTGGCTGTATAGACCTGTCCGTAGCTGCCTTGACCGATAAACCGGTGAATCGTATATCTTTCGTTAAGAAGGGTCCCTTTTTTAAGAGGAAGGTTCAAAAGTTCTTTTAGAGAAGAAATCATGGTGTATTAGCTGCTGCTGTAGGATCTGAAAAAGCCGCTGGATTTATGTTTTCTCTTATAATGTGAATGTCCATATTTAGAAGGATGGTGGCTTGAATATTTCTTTTTAGAATAGCGGCTGCTGCTAGAGTACCTGCGCTGCGATTTACTGTTTATCAATCCCTTTAAAAGTTTCTTTAACATGTTAATTCCCCATTTCATTTTTTATATAAAAAAACACTCTGCCAGTTAATGGTAAAGTGTTCTCATGAAAAGGGGGCTTTACCACTAAGGCAAAGGTCTCGCTAACAACAGATGCTGCCAATAAGGCCGAGGATCTACTCCCGTAATGACGACCTAATTGTAAAAGCTACTCCCCTTTGAAGTATTTAATTATAGTTTAACTGTAGCAGTTTGGAGGTGATTAAGCAATATATAATTATCGTGTCAATAGAGCTAAAAAACATACCGGTTATCAAAGCGTTTAATGGCATTGTTTTACTAAGAAAAACGTGACGCTGCAGAAGGAATGGGTATGTGAACCGAAGACCTAGACGAAATTAATGAAATAAAGTTTCATATTCTGTAATTTCGTAATACGGAACTCTATTTATGATGGTATAGTTACTTTATAGAAAAATAGACATATCAGTTGGAGGTTAATTTAAGATGGATGTAGTAGATACTTTGTGGGGTTATATTCTAGTTTTTCTATTAGCGGCAGCTCCTTTTTTTGAAGCATATGGTGTCATACCTTTAGCCATGATTGCTGGTTTATCGCCTGTTCCTGTCATCATTCTAGGGCTTGCAGGAAATATATTGACCGTTCTATTAGTAATTGTCTTCATTAACAAAATCAAGGAGTGGAGACGTAAGAGAAAGAACGGAAAAGAGAACTCAGAGAGCAAACGGGGGCTTCGGGCGCAAAAGCTTTGGAAAAAATACGGTTTGCCGGGGTTGGCAATAATAGGTCCCTTACTAGTTGGAAGTCATCTCACAGCCTTAATGAGCTTAACTTTCGGCGGGTCAAGAAAGAAAACGGCTTATTGGATGATTGGAAGTATTGTACTTTGGAGTTTAACATTTGCGATTTTAGTTCATTTTGGAATTGACATATTAGGTCATGAAGAACGGAATTTTTTTGAGTAAATTAAGAGTTGGTTTCTAACTATATAATAGTGTTGCTATCTGGAAATGGCCACGTTTTTGAGACAAAAAGGAAGGCAAGAATTAGTGAAAATGGTCTCAAGGAAAATTTATAGAAGGAGGACTTGATTCTTAGACAGCAGTTGGTGTTTCCTCATCCTAATGTGTGGGGCAAACCTATAAAAGACCTCATAAAAGCCAAGCATAACATTTTTGTTGTGCTTGGCTTTGTATTGTTTTCGAATAGTGGACTTTTATTAATCGAAGGATTGTATATAAGGTGTGTATGGGCAGTGACAGAGTGAAGGCAGTAAACTATGACGCTATGATAATCGTCTTGTGACTTGCAGTGGTTATCTTGCCTTTTATCACTTATGAGATAGGTATTTCTGACAAGAATTGTCTCAATCTGGTGCTGATTTTAGTAAATGGGTTCGGAAATAAGGGGGCAGGTCGTGGACTCACCTTATAAAAGAATATTAATGCTGGAAAAACCAATATCCTGCTTTCCATTACTTTTACTCGTGGTCATACTGTTGCAATCTATGAATCTGGCAGCAATAGTGGTTGGGTGTCAGGGTATCTTTAAAGCTATAAAGCCTAATAGAACTTCATTGTAGGGTGAAAGAAGCTTCAGACAACTAGAAGTCTGAAATGCCGTGCACTCACCTTGAGAACGAGAGGGTTCTGGTCGCTTTCTCCTTCTCCCGTTTTACTACTGAGATGAGGCACCTTCGTCAAGGTCCTGTTTGGGAAGCAGGATAGTGAAGGCTTGGTTAATTTCCGCTTGTGGTTCAATATCTAATACTGCCCAGAAAGCTCCGTATGGTTCATCAAAAAATGCTCCAGAAGGTTTTCTGAAATGGAATTTTTCACAGACGAATATCTTCCACTCGCTGCCAAACTCTTCAGGTTCCCATCCTGACCTGTGATCCTGCCACTTGCCGCCTTCTAATCCCCAGGCATCTTTCCCGTTCGGATGGCTTTGCGGAAGAAATCCCAGGGGTGTAAACAGTATGACTTGCACCCTCGCGACTCTTTCTGCTTCTAGAATTAACTCTATTCCTTCATTTTTTTCTAAATGCTCAATAACATCAGTGAAAATGATCGTATCAACTGAATTAGATGGCAGTTGTTTCAATATGTCCCATGTGGTGTTGAGCATAATATACACCCGGTCACGAATTTCAAGGTTCTTTTCGACATAATCGATATATTCAGCGTAAGGTTCAATGCAAATATGCACCTTTGGCTTGATAAATTGTTGTGGTTTGATTCCACAACCGATGTCAATGACGCTTTCTGTTTCCTTAATATGCTTCATTACTTCCTTCTGCAAATCTTGCATTTTTTCAACTTTTTCAATAGGCAAAGCTGTCCAACTCCTTTCCTATGACAGTTTATTCTTGCTTCTTTCGTTTTGTTCTTTCAAACTTGTAAAATCTTCTGTATTCTTTAAAATTGTTTCTCTGCCTTGAAGGCTGCCAGGTGGTTTTTTTATGCTATTGGGTAGATAGCAGAGCAGAGGAGCGGTTTGAGGCTTATAATCGGAAATTGAGTTATTGTTTAGCGAAGTTTTTTTGGGTGAAGGAAGGGTCTACATTGAGATATTGAGATAGCAGTAGCCAAGGAACGTTGTTGGCAGGTGTTTGATCCAATAGTGTTTTGATGCTTTATTAAAAGTGCTGAGAGGGAGAATCCTGAGACCAGAAACAGGCAGGACAATGTCAGTAGGAGCATTGAGTGCTACTATAGAGGAAAAAGAAAAACCCCAAAAGTACGGTTGTCATCGCCTGATTCATATATTACCTTAATAATTATCTTTTCAGCGACCGCTGCCCAAATAATTCATACCTCCTTATTCTAGTTATCAATAACCGAAGGCCTATTCCGAGCAGGATATAATATAAGAAAGAATATAAATAGTTCCAGTGTATATAATTGACTAGGTTTAGCCATACGCATATGGGCTCACCAATAAAGGCAAAGGATGCTGCCATCACAACAAGTGACAAGCAGAAAGATTTCCATGTCCTGAAATACTGGTACATCAGAATATATGGGACAGGAACCATCGATAAATCAAAAGGAAAGGCTCTTGGAATCACCGGGATAAACTCTATTGGATATTCCCAAAACCTAAATTGCAGTCCTACTGTATCCAAAATAAGAGTGGTTAATATAACGATAACTCCGAACAAAATAGATTCAGTAAAAACAATTCTTTTCTTAAAGAACCACCATACAATCCAGGGAATGATAAAGAAAGTCAGTAATAAAAACCATTTTGGTGTTAAAAATTCATACTGCAACCAGCCATTTGCTTCCAATGAAAACAAATGTTCTTCAAGCTTCTTAACTTTCTCTAGATGGTCGGGCTGCACATTCATTCGAATCACCCTTTTAGGAAGAATATCCTTAATATAACCGATGATGGATGGTTTATCCTTTTAATAGAGGATGAGGTGAAGAGGTCATTTTGTGAGAGTAGCCCAGCGTGAAATAAAAGTTGATAAAGACGGCTGGAGAAGTATTTTGGTTTAGGTTCTTGTTAAAAGATTGTTGCTATTGACTGCTTTTTATCCTCCTTCGCCCTAGGTGTACGAACTCCTATGGAACTAGCGGGTCAGGCGAGACCCCAAATTCATTTCCTCCGCCCAGTCCCTCAGGGGCAAATGCTTCGAAGAGAGAATAAAAGGAAAGTTCTCCAATCATTCTATACAGGCAAAGCCGAGAAAGCTTACCGCCCGCCCAGACCGGAAAATCCATTAGTTATAAAACCGCCACAATCTTTGAAAAAAAACTTTCATTAAGAAAGGCAGGTTCTCCGCTGTTAAACAGTCATTGTCACAACAAGAAAGAAGGAGCATATACATACATTAACGATTTAAAGACTGGGGGAATAAAATATGCCTGTATGTGTCGTGTTTAATCAAATCAATGTGCTGAGTATGTCCTCGAATTCCATTATTGCTTCTGGTCAAAACAGCCAGCCGGATTGGAATTCACAGGGGAAAATGAATGCTGGTATCGGAAATTATGTGAATTCTCTTGTTTTCGGGTGTACCAATATAATCAATGACCCAGATGGAATCGATACACCAATCGCACAGCCGGAAGCTATCAATTTGCAGCCAACTTCGCAAATATAAGCAAAGAAGTGTACCTTTATGAATTCAATCAATATACAGTTCAGCAATATTACAATATCATCCGTATCTTCTAATTCAGGCATTTTCACTGGCGAAAACACACAGACAAATTGGCAAGTGAACAGAAAGAACAACTTTGGTTTTGGTAAATTAACCGGATATCAAAATACAGCGGCTAATATTGTAACAATCATTAATGACAACGACACTATTGACGCCGATTTTTCACAATATCAAGAAGCGAATAACCAGCCGGTGACTCAAAGCTAAATGCAAGGTGCACAGTCACCTGCTTGCGATACTATTACCTAGCAGGTGATCTGCACAATCTAAAAAAACACCTATACTCGCCGGAACTAGGACAAAGTCTATTCAAAGCTAATTTCACTCCATTAAAGGGCATACTTCTTCCACTTTGTAATATCTATAAAGGTAAAGGCTTGAAGGATCGAGGAGCGGATAGTATGGCTAAAATACATTTTAATAAGCTGCTAATTGACAGAATCGTTAATGGCTCTGGTGTTTTTTATGGAGAAAATAGTCAGTATAAATGGACTAAGACCACCAGGAAGTCAGATGGTTTAGGATATGTAAAAGGAAATTCCAACACTTTGGCCAATAACCTGACAGTTGTTGCAAAGGATGAAAAAGACCGCTGGAAAAATAAATCAGGGACTGCGGGAGATCACACCGGTTAGTTTTTTATCTTCCTTAAGGACAAGGTGGGCACTTACAGTACTATGATTTCTATGACCATATATACTGCCAAAACCTGAATGTCCCTTCTCTGCTGAACGCCAATTCTGCGGGCGGTTTCTTCCTATAAAAATACCTGAGTTGGTTTCGATTGTATGAACATCGAGAGAATTAAAAAGGATATCAGGGCTGCCTATGGATATTTTCATGTCGTCCTCCTAAAAAATGTAGTACACTGTATTACCCATAAGATATGCGGGACCGGGTGATGGGTGCAAAATCTTATAAAGGATGAATTGTATGGATGCCAAAGAAGATAAGATTTTAGCAGCACTGCAGGACCTGCACAATAGAATCGGGCATTTAGAAAAAGTCATAGAGGATACTAAAGCGATAGAGCTGACCATAGAAAGAGTTCAAACACTGAACTTGGAAAACTTGATTTATCAATTGGACAAAATAGACATAAAAGAATTGAGCGGATCATTAAATATAGGAAATACTTTTGAGCAAAAACAAAAATCTCAACAGGGTTCTAAAGAAAACAATCAGGCTCTCAAAAGAAACCATCAGGAAAATGAGGAAATACTTATCAAAATAAATAATAAACACATACCGTATACCATCGATGAAGTTAAACAAAGTGAAAAAATCAGCAGCACACTTCCCTCGTCATCCGAGTTTACAATTGGAGACATCCATATCGGCACAATCGAAGACGCCTCAGCTGTCAATTTTGGCAACAATTTCCCCACCAATTTTAGAAGCAATAAGAAACACAATCAGGGTCTAGGGAATATTATTGGTGATAACAATGATATACACGATCTTAAATCATTCATGAAAGAAAAGAACGCACGGGAAGTTTATAATGAAAATCAAGAGAACCAAGAACCAGCCTGGCTTCACGTATTAGAAAAAGATGAAGAAGGGGAGGGGCAGGGTAATTGAGGTGTGTGCTCAATCGAAATAAACCTTCCTAGGATATGTTTTGCAATGAGGATAGTTTTTTCTTAGAAAAAAAGGGTATACACTTAGTTAAGTTTGTTTAATAAACGGGTTTGCGATAGTTCTACAGAAATTACTTCCTGGGTTCTGCCCTAAACGTATTGAGTGGTGCTGCATCATAGGTGATTGAGCGGAATGGTATCTCCTAGCAGTATTGCTTTAAAAACTATTAGAGTTTGAGTAAAATGTGAATAATCTTCTAACTATTTTGCATCTGTTGAGTTTCATGCCATGATTGTCCAGTACCAAAACAGTTCCTTTTTGGAACTATATGTGTTAAAATTTTTCAACAACATTGAAATAGTAGCGAGAAAGGAAGTATGGATATGAAAATACCATTTAATAGTAAAGTTACTACTAATTTTACTAATGAATTTACTTTCTTCTTCATAATGGGTGTTCTTTTACTTTGGGTGAAGACTTACATTGTTCAATTGACTCAATTTAATTTAGGACTTGAAAATATTGTTCAACAGATATTGCTTTTCGTAAATCCCTTGGGTTCAGCACTGCTGTTTTTGGGCCTCGCGTTTTTCTTTAAGGGAAGAAAACAGTTCATCATCATGCTTGCGATTCACTTTGTGATGTCTTTACTGTTATTTGCGAATGCTATGTATTACCGCTTTTTTAATGACTTTCTTACGATTCCGACTTTAATGCAGACTCAGAATTTTGGGAATGTCAGCGGGAGTGTAGGGACTCTATTACAGCCTGCGGATGTGTTATTTTTTGCCGATGTTATTTTTCTAGCAGGTTTCCTGATTTTTAAGTTTAATAGATTTGAAATTAAAAGAATTGCACCTCGAAAGGTAACGGCATTATTAGCGATTGCTTTAGGAATATCAGGAATAAATCTGGCAATTGCAGAAGTTGATCGTCCCGAATTACTAAAAAGAGGGTTTGATCGCAACTATATTGTCAAATATCTGGGTATGTACAATTATACAATGTACGATGCCTTTCAAAGTACAAAAGCCAATGCACAGAGGGCTTTGGCGAGCAGCGATGATATGACAGAGATATTAAATTATACTAGATCCAATCATGCTGAGCCCAACCCTGAATTCTTTGGAAAAGGGGAAGGGATGAATGTGATTTACGTACACATGGAATCCATTCAAAATTTCCTTATTGACTACGAACTTCATGGTGAAGAAGTTACGCCATTTCTAAATTCCTTAACTGAGGAAGAAAGCACGTTTTATTTTGATAATTTCTTTCACCAAACTGCTCAAGGTAAAACAGCGGATGCTGAATATATGGTCGCCAACTCGTTATACGGACTGCCTCAAGGATCAGCATTTACAACCAAAGGATTAAATACCTATCATTCTGCTCCTGCTATCTTAAAGCAAAAGCAGGACTACACATCTGCTGTTCTTCATGGAAACACAGGAACGTTTTGGAATCGCAATGAAATTTATAAATCATTAGGATATGATAAATTTTACGATGCCAGTTATTATGAAATGAAACAAGAAGATTTAGCTGATTATGGCTTAATGGATAAGCCTTTCTTCCAACAATCAATGCCTTATCTAGAGTCGTTGCCGAAGCCGTTTTATGCCAATTTCATAACCGTTACTCATCACTTCCCATTCACTATGAATCAAGAAGAAGCAACGATTGGAAAGCATACGACGGGCAACAAAACTGTAGACAATTACTTTCAGACAGCCAGATACGCCGATGAAGCTTTAGAGCAATTCTTTGACTATTTAAAGGAATCTGGTTTGTACGATGAATCTATCATTATTATGTATGGAGACCATTACGGAATCTCGAATAACCACAATGAAGCAATGAAAGAGGTTATCGGAAAAGAAATTACTCCATTTGAAAGTTCTTCTCTTCAGCGAACTCCGTTATTCATCAGAGTTCCCGGTATGGAAGGAGAAGTGAACCATGAATATGCAGGACAAATTGATTTACTTCCAACTCTTCTTCACTTGCTTGGAATAGAAACGAAGGAATACGTTCACTTTGGAACGGATATTTTCTCTGAAGAACACGATGAACTAATTCCATTTAGAAATGGAGACTTCGTAAGTCCTGACATTACCTCTGTTGAAAATAAATTTTATGATTCTGCTAATGGAGAATTGCTGCCAAGCGATCAATTAGAGGAAGCTAAAAAACTTCAGTTAATAGCGGAAGAAAAATTAAGTCTATCAGATAGAGTTGTAAATGGTGATCTTTTACGGTTCTATACGCCAAAAGGCTTTGAAGAAATAGATCGTACTCAGTATGATTATACTCGAGAGTTAGAGTGAATTACCTTTTAGTGATGGAATGCAGATCGCTCTGGTCGTTTTTGAAATAGTAGAAAGCAGTTTGGAGTGGCTATTGACCATTCCGAACTGCTTTTTTGTTTTGTATTTTTACGGCATGAAGTCAAAGATGTGTGCTTTTAGGTAGTTATATATGAAGTCGGGTAAACTTTAAACATGAGTGAAGGAATTGATGTAGAAACATGTATGAAGTGGGGGCAACTTTGTACATGAGTGGCGGGAATTATGTAGAGACATGTATGAAGCTGGAGCAACTTTGTACATGAGTGACGTGTTCTTGATGAAGACATGTATGAAGTGGGAGGAACTTTGCACATGAGTGGCGGGATTTATGTAGAGACATGTATGAAGCTGGCGCAACTTCACACGCGAATAGTAGTCTTTCCATAAGTTCATATTTCAAGCTAAAAAGGTATGCAGGCTGTTAAGAAAGGAAATTTTGCGAAAAGAGAGATATTCGAAACTTTATAAATAATAGAATCGTCCAATCTAGTGAGGATTGGATAGTCGAATGGACTGTAAGGTTACCTCTATAATTGAATTAGAAAGATCGGTGGAACAACACACTTTTTTCTAAAAGAAAACTTTCCAGCTAAGCATATTTCAAACTAGTAACTAAAATACTGCAACTCTATTAACTTTCGGGAAATTCAGTCAGGAGTGGGAATTTGGATAACAAAGATCTAAAATGGACAAAAAACCTAAAGAAATTATTTGAGGTGTTAGTCGGATTAGCAGTGCTGTTTCTCTTTATTCAATGGGATAATACGAGGTCCAAGATAGAAAGTTATGAACAAATGCAAGTCTTTCAAATCCATTACCAGCTTAATGAAATGCACGCTGTTTTTCATAGTGTTGAAGAAACACTAAATACATATGAATTTCCTGTTGAGGATAACCTGGATGCTTATTATAAAGATGCTATTACTAAAGACATTCAGCGCATTCGTCATATCGGTCGAACATTTCGGCAATTGAATAATTCAGAATTTATGTCGTTTAATGAGAACTATTTTAATGAAATTGAAAATATTTTTAAGGAATTAAGAGGCTTTCGTTACAGCGATGAGGAAAAAGACATTGCGGTTGAAGCGCTTTCCGAAGTTCAAAGTGACTTACACTCTTTACTAAATGAAAAGGATTTTTCTGTTAAAAATACTAAAGACAGAGAACAAGTTTTAGACATACTTAAAGACTTTATTGAAAAACTGGATGTAATGAGAAGATATTAAGGAAAAGCTCTAGATCTGCAAGTAGATCTGCAGCTTTTTTTTAATGGGAAAATAAAAATTGTACTTGAATCGTGATACTTTTCAGCTGTAGGAAACAAGAACCGAAAAGTTGGGTTGCATCCTTTCACATAGTTGGTTTTCCTGTAGAACTGTAATAAAAAATTCCTTGTAACAATATTTGATCTCTATCATGCCTGCAATTTAAATAGATCTATTGCATTAGCAGCTTCTTGATAATCTTGATGGAAAGTGGTCACTGAAGTTGAAAGCAAAGTAATTTGATATTTCCTTCACATAAGCAGCAGTAAGATAAGGTGATTCCTCACTATCAAAGTAGGTCAAGGAAATGGAGCTGTTTTTATATTCTTTTAGTGTTAATAAGGTGTCTAGATTTGCTGTGGTTGTCATATTGTGAATCTCCCTGTTTCTAGAAAGTATGCATTTTAAGTTGAATTGAGGTTATAAGATCATCCTGATAAAGCGTGGGGTAAGTGTAGGAGCTAGGATCTCCATATTCAAGGTTATACCTGGCAGAAGAGTGTTACTTTTTTGTTTTCACCTTAATGTTAAGATCTAATTTTTTTCTTAAAGGAATTTCATGAAATCTTGAAACTTCTTGCGTTTTATTGCCATTACAGACCGGACAAGGGGTTTTTATAAAAGGAAGGAACTTTAGTAAAGACACCTTGCCGAGTCCGCTGCAATTCCAGCAGACTTTCTTATAGGCCATGCAATCCCTCCATTTGTGATGAAATGCTCATTATTTTCGGCAAACTACCAATCCCAGCGGATAGAATATACCTTCCATAGGAGGCTCTATTAGTACACCTCGTTGAAAATAATATTTCTTACTTTTGAACTCGAACTCATCCAGTAAGCTTTTGAACTCATTTACTGTCAATTGATGGACGTGAAAAGGAGATCCACATTCCTGACCTCGGCCTTTACCGAAAGGAGTGGATAGAATTAGGGTTCCGCCGGGGCTAAGCAGGTTGTATAGGTTTTTCAAGAATTGAGTTTCCTCTTGGATATGTTCTAGTGTCTCAAAGGAAACAATCGAATCGAATGTTCCAATTTTATCAGGCAATTCAGGGTCCACAGCATTTTCACAATAATAACCGACCCTGGGATGAAAATATCTTCCTTGTGCATAGTCTATGACTTTTTTTTCAACGTCGATGGCCATGACTTCTGAGACATCTTTTTTTCGAGATTTGGCAATAAGCTGGGCTCCATACCCAGAGCCGCAAGCAATATCAAGTACACGTCCTTTGAGAAACGGAAGACTGAAATGATATCTTGCTAAATGTTCCAGCAACAGCCCGTTTGAAGCTTTCATGTTATCTGGTATGACTCTTTCTCCAGTATCTTTAATCATGGTGATCCTCCCCAAACTTAATTACCCAACCATTATATCAAAAAGACATGAAAAGTTATAGCAAAAGGATATGCTTATTTTGGTTTGATTATATTGAATTATAAAAGATAACATTAATATTGCTTATAACTAACTTGGTTGTGGTAAAGGATAATCTGAAGGGTAATTGATAACCTTTGCTACTGGATGACAGGGCAGCCTTGTATGTCTTTTAAGAAGACAAGCTCCTTAGTTATAGGTTCAAGATATCTCTGTGTTTCACAGTAATGGTTTGAGTTGTTTCTACTAACTTCATGCTCTTCGTCTATAAGTAAGGTTACGTTATTTATGTTCAATGAAATCATTCCTTTCTTAAGTAATTGGGTTAATATTTACAATTCATTTGAAATTAAAAAGTCTTTTGAAACGCTTATTAAAGGACATAATATATATAAAGGAGGCTGCTAAAGTGGATCAGCTTAGTTATAGACAATCATGGTTTGGAAATATCAAGGGTGACATTTTATCTGGAATTGTCGTCGCCCTGGCATTGATACCCGAGGCGATCGCATTCTCTATCATTGCGGGAGTCGATCCGATGGTAGGGTTATACGCATCGTTTGTAATATCAGTAACAATTGCTTTCCTCGGAGGGCGGCCAGGGATGATCTCCGCTGCCACAGGAGCGATGGCGCTGTTGTTCATTGATCTGGTTGCAGAGCATGGTGTTCAATATTTGTTAGCAGCAACTATATTGACCGGCGTTTTGCAAATTTTATTCGGTGTTTTTAAGCTGGCCAAGTACATGAAGTTCATTCCCCGCTCAGTCATGGTCGGGTTCGTTAATGCTCTCGCCATTATGATCTTTACTTCTCAACTGCAGCACTTTGATAATGAAGGTAGAATTGTTTATATTCTCGTTGCCGTCACACTTGCTATTATATATTTGTTACCATATGTGACAAAGGTCATTCCATCTACGCTGGTGGCGATTGTTGTTTTAACAGGTGCATCGATTTTTATGGATTTTGGTGTTCGTACAGTAGGGGACATGGGAACGATATCGCAGTCTCTGCCTCAACTGATATTTCCGGATATTCCACTTTCTTTTGAAACTCTTGCTATCATTTTTCCTTACTCTGTGGCTCTTGCTGTAGTAGGTCTTCTCGAATCATTGCTTACAGCGGTCATTGTCGATGATATGACGGCAACAGAGAGTGACAACAATAAGGAGAGCAGAGGTCAGGGGATCGCCAATATCGCTGCAGGCTTCTTTGGAGGAATGGCTGGTTGTGCTATGATCGGCCAATCGGTTATTAACATCAAATCAGGGGGAAGAGGACGTCTGTCTTCCCTTGTTGCGGGAGTAGTACTGATGTTCCTTATTGTCGTGTTAGGCGATATCGTTGTACAAATTCCTATGGCAGCCTTAGCAGGTGTGATGATCATGGTTGCGATCAGCACCTTTGACTGGGGATCAGTCAAGACGCTGCACATTATCCCCAGAAGTGACACTATTGTCATGGTCGTTACAGTATTGACAGTTGTTTTGACGCATAACCTGGCAATAGGTGTTTTCACTGGCATCATTCTCAGCGCCATCTTCTTTGTATCGAAAATTTCCAAGATTGAAGTAGAAAGCAGGAAAGAAGGCGATATGAGAATTTATACGATAGAAGGCCAACTTTTCTTTGCATCGGTTACGGACTTATTGAAAAAGTTTGATTATAATGAAGAGATAAAATATGTTCAATTGAATCTGGCAAAAGCCCATATTTGGGATGATTCAGGGGTTGCTGCCGTTCAGAAAATCGCAGGCAAGTTCAAAAATAATAATGTTATCGTAAATTTTAAAGGATTAAACGAAGACAGTTCCGAATTAGTTAAGAAGCTCAATAATAAGTTAAGTTCACATTGACCAAGGAGGTAACTCAATGTATAAAAAAATCTTATTAGCTACAGATGGATCTGAACATTCAAAACGGGCTGCGGAAAACGCTTTTCATATTGCTTCCTGCTCTGAGGATTCCCGAGTGGAGATCGTCTTCGTAATTGATCCAAGCAAGGTAAAATCTGAAGTATTAAAGAACTGGAATTCAGCGGACTTTCGGGACTCACAGAAAGATCGCATGAAAGAAGTGGAAGCGCTTGCAAGCGCATCAGGAGTTCCTTTTGAATTTAAATTTTTGAATGGAGAGCCGGGGCCAACGATTGTAGAGTATAGCAATAAAGAAAACTTCGATGTTCTCGTAGTCGGCAGCAGAGGATTGAATGGATTACAGGAATTTATGCTCGGCAGTGTCAGCCACAAAATTGCCAAGCGAGCGAATTGTCCTGTCTTAATTGTTAAGTAGCGCTGTTTTACCACTATTTCAAGAATAGTTGATTTCCTCTCTGGATGCTTGACTATGAGGGGCCACAGGAACTAGTCGATAGGCAGGACTGAATGAGAATGGACCCTTTTAGTATTTAGCAACCCTAAGCAAAGGGGGATTACGGAGAGATGCCGATTGCAGCAGCAGTGATTAAGAAAGGCTTTTAGATAATTTGTTCGTTGTGATTCCTTTATCTCATACAAATACTCTGAAATCTATCCGCCGCTGAATGGCCGCTTCCACTTTTTATGAAGCCGAGCAGGCTCACGGCCCGTCCCGTGAAGTGGAAACCGATTGCTTTTAAAACAGCCGCAATCTTTGCGCAAAGACCATTAAGAAAAGACCTAAAAAATATATTCTTTCAAACTATAACTTAAGTTTTCGAGAGGGAGCGGTCCGTAAACTGTGTTAGTGTACATTGAGAGGGCAAGAATACTGAAGGCAGTCAGTAATATGGGTTTGAAAATCATAAGAAGTTAATAGATGTTATGAGAGAACAAGCGATAAAACTGAGATTTGAGTTATTACTACCCGCTTTCTTATTAATCATATTTATTTAAACTACAAACCAGCAGCAGAATATAATGCTACTGGTTTTTTTGCGTTGGTTAATGGTATTAAAATTTTTACACTAAAGCATAAAAGAATGCAGTTAATGACGTTAAAACATAATAAGTTATACTCAATTATAATTAATTATAAATACATAGGTTTTACTAGGAAAACGAAAGAAAAAGATGAATTTAAGAGAATGTAGAGGTTGTTTACGCTTACATGTCGTTTTCGTGGTTTGATTTTATATGGTATGATTCATTTTGTTCAAAACGGAAAGGCATTTGTGAAAGTCAAATGTCGAAAAAATAATGTAGGAAGAGGTGCTCCATTGAACTTATCAACAATTAAGCAGCAATGGTTTGGAAATATAAGAGGAGATGTACTGGCAGGTATTGTAGTGGCGTTAGCCCTGATTCCTGAAGCAATTGCATTTTCCATCATCGCGGGAGTTGACCCGATGGTTGGGTTGTACGCATCCTTTTGCATTGCCATTGTTATAGCATTCTTAGGCGGCCGTCCTGGAATGATATCAGGAGCGACAGGAGCTATGGCGTTATTAATGATAACGTTAGTGGCAGATCATGGCTTGCAATATCTATTAGCTGCAACAATCTTGACCGGAGTTATTCAGATTTTGTTTGGTGTATTCAAGCTCGCAAGTGTGATGAAATTTGTTCCTCGTTCTGTGATGGTAGGATTCGTCAATGCTCTTGGAATCTTGATTTTCACTTCCCAGCTTCAGCATTTTGTTGGAGAAACTTGGATTATGTATGCTCTTGTTGCTTTAACGTTGGCTATTATCTATATATTGCCGAGATTCAGTAAAGCTGTTCCGTCTACCTTAGTAGCCATAGTGTTTGTTACTGCTATTGCTGTAATATGGAATATGGATGTCCGGTCAGTTGGGGATTTAGGTTCTCTAACACAAGAACTTCCGATTTTCCTTCTTCCATCGATTCCACTGACGTTTGAAACGCTTATGATCATTTTTCCTTATTCATTGGCATTGGCCATTGTAGGTTTGCTAGAGTCTCTACTGACAGCTACAATTGTCGATGATATGACAGATACAGAGAGTAATAAGAATAAAGAAAGCCGTGCGCAAGGTTATTCTAATGTTGTGACTGGTTTCTTTGGCGGAATGGCAGGCTGCGCGATGATCGGGCAATCAGTCATCAATGTGAAATCTGGCGGAACAGGCAGGCTGTCATCACTAGTTTCAGGAGTATTTCTAATGTTCTTAATCATCGTACTGGGTGGTGTTGTGGTTCAAATTCCTATGGCAGCTTTAGCAGGAGTCATGATTATGGTATCCATTGGCACATTTGACTGGTCTTCTGTGAGAAATCTGCATAAAGTGCCTAAAACGGACGCTGCCGTCATGCTAGTCACTGTTATTACTGTAGTGGTTACTCATGATCTCTCACAAGGTGTGCTGGCGGGAGTACTTCTAAGCGCTATTTTCTTTGCTGCAAAGATTTCAAAAGTGAAAGTAGAAGAGGATTTAAAGGGATCGAAAAAGGTTTATCATATTAAAGGCCAAATCTTTTTTGCATCCGTTAATGATCTACCGCAAAAGTTTAATTATAAAGAAGATATTAATTCTGTTGAAATTAATTTATCAGAAGCTCACCTTTGGGACGATTCTGCTATAGGAGCTTTCGATAAAATTGAATCCAAGTTCGAACAAAACAATATAAGTGTCTTCTACAGCGGTCTTAATGAGGAGAGTGCAAAATTAAAAAAACGAATAGGCGGATTATCAAAGGCTTCCGGGCATTGATAAGTATGCAGAATGATGAGGTGAATAGATGTTTAAAAGGTTAGTTATTGCTTTTGATGGATCAAAGCATTCCATCCGTGCTGCAAATTATGCGATTGAAATTGCAAAAAAATTTAACGCTGAGATAGACGTTATCTATATAGTTGACAGCAGTGAATCCAAAAAAGACGTACTTCACTTTGATTCTAAGCTTGAAATTGAGAAGAGCAGAAAAGATAAGATAAGGATAATAGAAGAAATGCTTGTCGAGTCTGAAGTCCGTAATAATATTCATATCCTTCATGGTGAAGTTGCTTCAACCATAATAGATTTTGTGAATGAAACCAATTATGATGTGTTATTTATTGGCAGCAGAGGTTTAAATCAGATGCAAAGCTTCTTGCTGGGAAGCGTCAGCCATAAGGTGGCAAAGCATGTGAAATGCCAGGTTATGATTCTCAAGTAAAGATAATTCCGCATTCTATAAATGCGGGATTGAATCTGAATAGTGGAAGGTAAAGACGATGGATAAAGAAACAATTAAAGACATCAGAAAACAATATGAAATGACTCAAAGAGAGTTTGCTCAAAAAATTAACTGCAGTTATTCGTTAATAGCTTTAGTGGAATGCGGCAAAAGAAGAATTACGGATAACCTTACTCATAAAATTCAAGCGGTATTCAATCAGTACTCTGAAAACCAACGAAAAGAGACCAAGGCTTAGCCTGGTCTCTTTTTGTTGGTTTATCTTTTTTAATGATTTTTAATAATCAGGTAAAAGACTGTTTACTAAATGCGTTCTCCCTTTTTTAACTGTTCAATAAATTCAGCAAGATCTTCTCTTTTTACTCTCCAGTGCCTGCCGATTTTGAATCCAGGGATTTTTCCCTCTTGGACAAGCTTATATGTTGTCATTTCACTAAGCTGCAAGTACTCGGCAACTTGTGCAACTGTCATAATTTCTTTTTCTTGAGTCATTAATCCAATGCCTCCAAACTTAAATGGTAAATACTATTATAACATAAAGTTATAGCTCATAAAAAAATAAACATTCCTTTCATCTCAATTATATTAAATTATACTTCATTATAGATAGCGAGGTTGGAAAGTAATCACAGGCAATTTTCATAATTGAAAATGAATCAAAAGAGTCTGCATCATATTTAAATGCTTTTAGTTATATTTGTGGCGAAAATCGAAGGATAATAACGAAATAGAATGAAATAACCTTATGTATGCGCTTTTTTGTCATTTTGAACAAAGGTGGTAGTATGGTATGATTCTTTTTGGTTTGATAAGAATAGCATATTTTTATCTATTAAAATAGTAAGAAAGGGTGTTGTATTTGAATATACATTCACTTCAAAAAGAATGGTTCGGTAACATAAAGGGAGATACCATGGCTGGAATCGTAGTAGCTTTGGCTTTAATTCCTGAAGCTATTGCATTTTCAATCATTGCAGGAGTCGATCCTATGGTAGGACTGTATGCTTCCTTCTGTATTTCAGTTGTCATTGCGTTCGTAGGAGGAAGACCTGGAATGATTTCAGCAGCAACGGGTGCGATGGCCTTGCTGATGATCACATTAGTTGCGGATCACGGTCTACAGTACTTACTGGCAGCCACGATACTGACTGGAATTATTCAAATTTTCTTTGGAGTCTTTAAACTTGCCAGTGTCATGAAATTTGTTCCAAGATCGGTTATGGTTGGTTTCGTTAACTCACTGGCCATCTTGATTTTCACTGCACAGCTTCAACATTTTGAAGGTGAAAGCTGGATTATGTACAGCTTGGTTGCTCTTACTTTAGCAATTATTTATCTACTGCCAAGAGTGACAAAAGCAGTTCCTTCTACGTTAGTAGCTATTGTGGTCATTACTGCCGTGGTCATCTATGGTGATATTGGAATTAGAACAGTAGGGGACCTTGGAACTCTGACACAGCAGCTTCCGATTTTCCTGATTCCTTCGATTCCTTTAACTTTTGAAACGCTAATGATTATCTTTCCATACTCATTAGCTCTTGCGATTGTCGGACTTCTTGAGTCTCTGTTAACAGCGAATATTGTTGATGATATGACAGATACGGAAAGCAACAAGAACAAAGAAAGCCGCGGACAAGGTTATGCTAATGTTGTAGCTGGATTCTTCGGCGGTATGGCTGGCTGTGCCATGATCGGACAGTCTGTTATCAATGTTAAATCGGGTGGAAGAGGCAGGCTTTCCGCTCTTGTTGCAGGTGTTTTCTTGATGTTCTTGATTATCGTCCTCGGTGATATCGTAGCCCAAATTCCAATGGCTGCTTTAGCTGGTGTCATGATTATGGTTTCCATCGGTACATTCGACTGGTCATCCTTAACAAATCTTCATAAGCTGCCGAAAACAGATGCAGCCGTCATGGTAGTGACCGTTGTGACCGTAGTCGTAACGCATGATTTGTCTCTTGGAGTTCTTGCTGGAGTGCTTCTAAGTGCCATCTTCTTTGCCGCTAAGATTTCTAAAGTCAAGGTCACAGAAGAATTGAGCAGCAATGGCATGAAAAAGGTTTACCAATTGCACGGACAAATTTTCTTTGCTTCTGTAAGTGATCTGCCCAAAAAGTTCGACTTCCGAGAGAACATTAAAGAAGTGGAAATCAACTTAAGCAATGCCCACTTATGGGATGATTCCGCAATCGGTGCCTTGGATAAAATCGAGACGAAGTTCGAGCAGAATGGAATCAGCGTTTATTATACAGGCATGAATGATGAAAGTTCAAAACTGAAAAGCAAAATTGGCGGATTGTCAAAAGCGTCCGGACATTAAACACAGTTGAACGGAGGAAAATAATGTTTAATAAAATATTACTGGCAATTGATGGATCTAAACACTCCATCAGATCCGCTGAACACGCAGTAGAACTTGCGAAAAAATTCAATAGTCTTCTTAATGTCGTCTACGTCATTGATGGCGACACTTCAAAGTACGACGTGTTACACAACGCCAGCAAATTTGAGATCGAAAAGAAGCGAAAAGATAAAATCCAGCCTGTTTTAGAAATGTTGGAAAATGAGGGTATCGGACATGAACTTCATTTCCTACACGGCGAACCTGGACCTTCTATCATCGATTTTGCAAATGAACAGCAGCAGGACTGCGTGATTCTTGGCAGCCGTGGTTTAAATAACCTGCAAACAATGATCTTAGGAAGCGTCAGTCATAAAGTCGCTAAGCATGTTAAATGCCCTGTGTTGATTGTTAAATAATGATATTTGAAAAACCTGAACCCTTATATAGTGGGTTCAGGTTTTTTTGTTGTTTAGGAATTAAAAAAATCCAACTATATTGAGAACTTTAACAAAGTTATCTACGTCCCGCTAGTCCCACAGGATGCAGCAGGCCTTCCGCTAAAATCCCCAACCTATGAGGGAAGTAGGGGGGATATAGCATTCAAAAGCAACATTCTTTTAGATAAAAGCATTAAAATAAGACGATAGCTTTACAGAATTAGTTTCTATATAACTTAACTACTTTATACCTTTTACAGGTAAAGAATAAGTTAAATTACCAAGAGGGTTAGCTGATACCATATATGTTCAATGGACATAGTGTCACATTCAGTTGATGATGCGATATTGAATTTTGAATTTTATGAAACTTTAAATGGTTTTTATCGTATTAATATTATAATTGAAAAGATTTTAACTGATTGAAAAAGGGGTTGAGCTAATGCCGATACTTTCAGGCGAAAAGAGAGAGTATCCTTCTCAAAGAACTTGTGGAGTCTGGCTCATCTATATCGGTTCTCTCATTATTATTTCCGCTCTGGCCGCCGGTGAGTTATTGATTCAGCCTTTTCTGCTTGGGTTTGGTTATTTCGCTGGTTTTGTTTTCATCCTGGTTCTTCCTTTTGTGAACCGCAAACTGGCTTTTGGAAAGAATACCAAGTTTCAGGATAAGATGGATAACCTTTCTGTTGCGGGAAATGTCCTTTTATGTACGGCCTGCGGGTTGATCATTGGGTTTGAGAACTTAAGGCTGCTGTGGTTATGTATTTTTATAGCAGTAGGCATACACTTCTTTGGTTTCTATTTTTCTCAAGGAAAACTCATGCTGCTTCTGGGATTTCTGACTATCTTAAACGGTATAATGGGTTTATTAATGATAAGCATCCCTTTTATTGTTTTTGCACTGATTGACGGAGGTCTGAAGTTACTGGTTGGTATAAAAATGGCAAGTATGAAGCAGGCAGGGGCAGTGCTGGCGGTTAAAAACAGAACCATTCCTCCTGAGGTGTAGAGAAAAAAACGAATTACCGTGATAGGAAGGAGCACAATCAAGGTTCAAACGGTCCATTACAAATGAAAGGAGAAATCACTCATCAAAAGATTTACGTATAGGATTCTCATAATCATTCTACTCATCAATTCATGCAGATACATCACCTATCTAATAGAAGGAAGTGAATCAAACTATTACTTAATAATGTTAATACTGAATATCCTCGGAGTTTGCTTTGTTTTCATTCAGCTTTGGTTTAACAGAAAAAAAGGAGGCATCAGCAAATGAAGAGTTTAGGTCTTTCAGCCTGCTATTGTTTTGGTAGAATTCCTTACTACCTAGCAAGATTCATTTAGTTTTTCCAAGATTTCTTATGAGGAAGTTTTCTAGTTAACAAAGAAGGAGAGGTTGATATGACTTCTTGGTATATCCTGGTTAGCTTATTTATAGCAGGTGTAATAATAGAATGGATTGCAGCAAAATTCATTAAAAATAACCGGAACAAAACAAAGGTTTCCGTACTTGTTTGGTCTGCTTTGGCAGTTATCTTTCTGGTGCTCTGGTTGCTGGGTTATTAATCTGGCAGAGATTAATCCATATGATTCTACTGAAGTTCTTAAAATGGGGAGGAAGGTTAAAGAGTTTCAATAAGAATGCAGCAAAGAATGAATGCGGGAAATTTTGAAATGAAGTCTAAAATCTGGCCTTCTGTCTTTTTTTCTTTGACAGTCAAAAAGCATTTCAAGAAGACCAGAAGTTTAAAATCTTTATGGTGTAATTACTATTTAGTATTATTCTTACTCAATGCTTGTTTGCAGGCGCCCTGATTTTCATCTAAATTCGGTCGGTTTCTAGAGTTTCTTGGCAGGCAATGAAGGTGTCAGAATCAAAACCGCCTCTTACCGAGAATAAAGCACTTTAAACGCAATTAGATATGCAATTAGACCAACAACCGGAATGGATGCGGTTGTGAACATTGGGTACCACACGATATCCAGAAAGTAATTTGGAACCAGCATATATGAACCAAGAATGAGAAAAGAGTATAATAATACAAAACCAAAAGCAAAACGTACGGCACGCCCTGTGATTTCAACCGATCTTTCATCTGAAGCATCATATTCAGGCAGGATATAATCCTCTGCTTTCGCTTGTTTATTTCTCTTCATAGCGATCATCTGTACCACATTCAAAATGACTAAAATAATCGTGATAATTATAAAAACTTGTCCCATCAGGGTGCTGACCTCTGTCGAAAATCCCTCTATATAACCACGCTGCATGAGTTCAAATTGCTGTTCGACCCAAACTACATCGTAGACCATTATTGCAAGTGACACGAAAAGCAAAGACCGAAGTAAAACGATAAGATATAATTTCATTCTTCTTCCTCCTTCTTATGAAAAATTTCTTCAATGGGTTCATTGAAAACTTCCGCAATGTTCATAGCCAGAAGCAATGAAGGAATGTAACTTCCTTTTTCCAATGACACAATGGTTTGTCTGGTTACTCCAATTTTTTCGGCAAGCTGTCCTTGTGTAAGACTAAATCGAGCTCTAAATTCTTTAACACGATTAACCAGCAATGGAATCACTCCTATCTTTCTTCAATACTATTGTATAGTTAACTTTACACTATGTAAAGTTAATTTGTCTTTTTGTTTGGTTTGTTTTACAATTGAGCATAATTTTGGGAGATGAAAAAATGATTAAGTGAATCTAATCGGTAGTAATATCTATTAGATAAATGAAACTTTTTCCAGGCTTAGTTCGTCAATTATTTGTATGATCTAAAATCAGAAGGAATTTCATGAGCGGGAGTTTATTTTAGCAGATAAACTTTATAGAAATTGTTGAAAAAAGTGCAGCCCCTTGTCCTTCGTTAGGTATCGGAACAAAGAACAGAGAGTCTTGAGAGGGGGACTTTAATGAAAAAGTTGTTATTATTTATCATCTTCATAATGGCCATTACATGCGCTGCGTGTTCAGAGAATCAGGATTCTCCGACAATCTCAAAAAATACGGATTCAGAATATGAAAAAACGTTTAACGACTTGGCAATAGGAATGCTGTTCGATTTTAATTTTCATTTACCTCATGCGAATCAACGGTGGGTAACACTTTGGGTTGAAAGCTATAGTAATGGAGAAAAGAATTCTGAACCTTTAACACAATTATCTTATGGAAACAGTCCAGCAGAAGTAGAAAAAGGAAATTTGGGATTTGGAATGCTCAATCCTGACAGTGAAGACTCAATGGTATTTCTCTATGGTCCGGGGGTAAAGTCTTTTCCGGAAAAGGTAGAGAAAGAGTTTAATGAAGATATGATGACTACTTGGGATTATGCCATTGGTGGAGATGGAGTGGAGTTGAAGGTGGGAGAGACATTAGTTTTGGCAGCCTATCGAGGGACTACAGGCAACTCCATGACCACAATTGATTACCAAGACGAAAAGTCAGTAAATGAGATCATTGAAAAAGGAGAAACTGTTCTTTTACTTAAAATTAAAGTAGAAGAGAAGGAAGCGGACTTCTGATGAACGAGCTTAACTATGTTGAGCAATTTTGATTTTTAAGTGGGGTAAGAGACTTGAAGAGGCAAAGCTGGAAGATATTTACGGATGTATCTTTCTATATAGCCATTACAGCCATCGCTGGTCTGATTATTTCAATAGTGACACCTCTTAGAGTGTTGTTTATCGTGCTAATTTTGACGATGTTAGGAATTCCTCTCAGTATCCTCTCCATGTTCAGCAGAGAACACATTGCGAAAAGAATTGCAGCATTGGCAGGAAATCTTATGCCTATTAGTCTTTTTATATTTGCTGTCACGATGGACTTTATAGAAGAGTTTTTCAGGACAGCACCGTAAAGAAAATTCAGTCTCCTGTATTTGGCATGATTATGTGGTAAAGACCCTATTATAAAAGAAGAAATCCATTGAAGCATGGTGATTATGTGGTAAAGACCTACTAAAAGAAAAAACATCCGCTGTAGCATGTTGTTTAGTAGGTAAAAACTCTAAGAAAGATATAAGGCAGGTGATGCACCGTGATAAAAAATAAGCTGGCACTCTTCAGCTCGGCAGTTATTTTGATTTTTTGTAGGTTTTTGTACTTTCCGTTTCCTAATAATAATATGATCGACGCCCGTACCACCTTCATGTCCTTTCCTATCACTGATATAGATGGGTATAACCCTCTTGCGATCATGAGATCCATTTTATTCATCATTGCCATGGTTTTACTGGTAAAAGGCCTGAATAAATACCGAGTGCGGACATTAATCATTACTGCAATTGTATATGCATTGATGCCTTTGCCTCTTATCAGCGTGTACCAGGAAACTTTGGCAGAAGGAGTGGCAGCTATTTCTTACGATGGGCAGGGAACTTGTGATTTTGAAGAGGTTAGTGAAGGCAAGCTATATGGAGAATGCAATCTCAATTTACATAATCGAAGCGGGAAACCCGTGGCCTTAGAAATTGAATTTCTAGATTCCTCTTACATGCCAGAGGGTATCCGAATGGATTCATTAATGAATGAAGCCGGCCCGTATACTGTTAGACTCCAAGCAAATAGTAAAGAAACGGTAGAGATCAAGGAGTTACTAGATTTGTCTCAGGTTAAGAACCGTATAGATGGTGGATCATCAATGAATGTTCATATTAAGATAAGCGACGGAAATAATGTTCGCCTTTTATAATGGACATTCTTTCTTATCAAACTCGATGACCGTGTTAAAGGAATAAGCTATACATTAAAGTCAGAGAAAGACTCAGACTTTCCTTAGTAAAAGCAAACGGTATTTAGATGCTTTAAAGCTTGCAGACAAATAGCTTGAGGGAACAGCAGCCGAGGATTTAATTGTTATATAATTGTAACTAACCTTTAGGCAAGATCGAATATCTTACAAGGTTATTTTGTAAACTGTATTTATCCTATCCTCTGGAATAGGATTATTCCTGGAGCATCTATTAATTTTTGATAGAGAGGTGTAAGATGGTCGGAAGGAATGCAGAAGAAGAAAGATGATATCTATGCTATTTACTTAGAAAAGACTTAAAAGAGAGACTTCAAAATGAGGTGAAGAAGTGAAAGAAAGAGTAAAAGAGACCTTCAACCAGCTTGCAAGTATTTATGAAAATTCAATAGATACCAAAAGTATATACAACAGTGAATATGAAAGACCTGCCATGATGAAGCAAATTCCCACAGATCTGAAAGATAAAGAGGTGCTTGATGCGGGTTGTGCTGCCGGCTGGTATACTCATCAGCTGATTAACCGGGGCGCTAAGGTGGTTGCTGTAGATATTAGTTTGGAAATGGTGGAATCCACTAAAAGAAGGGTCGCTGATAAAGCTCAGGTTCTCTGCTTGGATTTGGAAAAGCCATTGCCTTTTCAGGGTAAATCTTTCGACTACATCATCAGTTCTTTAACTCTTCATTATCTTGAAGACTGGGATCATATTTTTAGTGAGTTACATAGAATTCTTAAACCAGAAGGTGTTTTCTTGTTCTCAGTTCATCACCCTATGACAGATATAAGCCTTCTTGAAAATCCTGCGTATTTTTCAACTCAATTGATTATCGATACTTGGAGTAAAGAAGGCAAAACGTTTGAAGTTCCTTTTTACCGCAGACCTCTCCAGGATATCATTAATAAAACAGCATCACGTTTCACCTTAAAAGAGATAATTGAACCCCAGCCAACCATGAATTTCAAGAAGCGAGCTCCTGAAAGTTATAAAAAACTTATGAGAAGACCTAATTTCCTTATTGTGAAGGCAGTAAAAAATTGACAAAGTTCCTTTAGCCACAGTTTTTTCTTCACTAAAATCGAAGTGCAATTTCTATAAAATGAGATATATCTGGAAGAGTCCTCGGAGGAGAAGAACATGAGAACGTTTATCTATATGGTCAGACATGGAGATTCACCTAAGGAAGGCAGCGAAAGAACAAGAGGATTAACGAAAAAAGGACAATCAGATGTGCAGCGAATAACCGATGTGCTAAGAACGGAAGGCATACAAACGGTTGTTTCAAGTCCTTATACTCGTTCCATCTTAACCGTCGAACCGATAGCCAGACACATAGGAAAAGAAGTAATCGTAATAGAAGACCTCAAAGAGAGAGTATTTTCTGATGGAGACAAACGGGTGACAGATCAGGAGTTAATGCCATTATTAAATATGTCCTTTAAAGATCCGAATTTTGCAGCAGAAGGTGGAGAGTCTAATGCTGATTGTCAGCAGCGGGCAGTAAGGGTTCTGCAAGGGTTATTAAGTAAATACAACGGTCAAAAGATCGTCATCGGTACTCATGGTGCAGTCATGACGCTGATGATGGGCTTTTTTGATGAGCAGTACGATCTGGAATTTTTACAAAGCACAACCAAACCAGATATTTATAGGTTGGAGTTTAATAGAGAGAGGCTGGTGAAGGTTGATCGATTGTGGTCAACGCCTAAAACTTGACGTAATCAAATGTGGAGATGGCTTCCAAGTATGATTTTCATAAGCAGCATTTCATCTTCAAAAGATCCCCCCTCAGATAACCTGGCTGCCGCGATAATAGGAGCCCACTCAAAAATCTCGGACCTTAACAAACCGCTTTCCTTACAATAAATCTCCAAATATTTTTCTGCTAAATTCTTATTAAATTGAGAGTATAGTAGATAAGTGCGGTAGACATCGGCCCGGATATCACCAGAGCTGGAATCAACCCAGTCAATGATGACAATTTCATCATCAGTACTAATCAAATTATACAAATGAAAGTCACCGTGACAGAGTCTGCTCTCATAAGAGAATAAAGCCATTTTTTTCAGTAGATTGGACTTCACGCTTTCGTTCAATTGAGGAACGGACTTGATTTGATTGAACAATTTATCATTCATGGATTCAAGTGATTGAGGTATGATCCTATGAATTTGCTGCTGTATATCGATCGACATCTTCAAATACTTTTCTGCTTTGTTCTTGTCATCAAAGAATAATTCACCCAGTGTCTTTCCTTCTACATACTCCATTATAATTGCCTGTTTTCCGTTAATATTCGTTACTTCAATTACTTCTGGTACAGGAAGCCCGGCACAATGGGCAATTTTCTGCTTAATTGCTTCATTCTGTGCTTCAGAATTAGGAAGGTGGTCTTTGAAGATCTTTATCGCCTTATTCTTATATAAAAATATATCTGCCGTATTTCCACTTGCAATTGGTTTACCGAGCTCCATTATTTTCATAGGCTTTCTCCTTTGAAAACTAAAATTTCTCTATCATTTCTCTTATTATTTTTCACCTATATCTAGGGAAAATGAGTCCACTCATATCACGCTAGTTTTTCATTGCTGAAAAAACACTGTATTTACTCAAAGTTTTACTTTTGATAAGCTAAGTTTAATAGATAAAGCAAGGAGGTAACAAAAATGAAGCTGTTTCGAAGTCTAAGACCTTTGGTGGGTCTGCTCTTTATTGTTGTGGCTTTTTATAACCTATTTATTGACTCAAAGTTTTTTCCTTCAAAGGTAATCATGTTTTTAGGAATGTTGGTGTTCTTGTTCCTAGGGGTAGAAAAGTTCAAAGGTCGGAAAACACAGAGGTCATCCTCCTAGACATTTGTAAAATCTATTGAGGAAGTTTTGTCTCAGAAAAGGTTTTACACTTAAAGAAAACGGAGAGCGCATTTTTTTAGAAAGCACTCTCATTGATGTTAATTGCTGTCACCAACTCTTTTAACAGAAGCCAATTCCAGCGTGAAAAACTCCGAATAATCCTCTAGTTGAAAGTCTGCAATATCACTGTGAGCTTGAAATAGGCAGGTCGGAATACCGAGTTCTTTTGCTGGCAGCAAATCTAATTCACGGTCACCGATGGCTAAGTCGATTCGATGTTTGTTGTGCAGGTATATATAAGATTCGGGGTGAGGCTTCCGTGCGAATCCATCATCTATCGTTACGATATCCGCGAAATATTTTTCCCAGCCGTAGTGCTTCAGGATAGCGGATACACCCGCTCTGCTTTTGTGCGTCATGATCACGTTTTTATCAGCCCACTTTAAAATTTCCTCAACATGCTCAAACGGCTTCATTTCACTGGGGAGCAAGTCATTTCTTAACACCTTCATCTTGTCCTGTTGTTCTTGTGTTACCTGATAATGGTCCATAGCATGAGAATAAGAAACTTTCAGCTTTTCATAGATTTCTTTCTGATCAAAGCCTTCTCCAAGGACCGTAGAAAGGACCTTCGTGTAGGCAGGATAGGTATCAAATAAAGTTCCATCGAAGTCCCAAAGAATATTCATAGAATCACCCTTTTTTTTAATATAGTAAAATACATTCGCCAGTCGGACGCTGACTCCTTCTTCAAAGTTAGAGAATATACAATTACGAAATCTCGTTATTAAAAACAGAAAATTATGTTAAAATCTAAATTGAAGTCTGAAATGCGAATTAGACATGTATAAAATCGAAAGGTTGTTCAAAATGATTGATTTTTTCATGGTGCTTGCTTTTTCTATCGTCATTATATATGCAGTATATAAAAACAAAGATATTTTAAAAAAACTTTCTACGAATCAGATTCTCGGAGTTACCGCATCCTATTTAGCTGCGACCATAATAAGTTTTAGCGGTATCTATTATTTCGGCAACTGGATAGTAGGATATGCTCCTAACAGCTTTCTAAGCTTTCTCCTTTCGATTGTTATTATTCTTTCAACGCTTTTTGTCTGTATCAGCATTTTGAACAAAGTTTTAGAAAAAATCACGAATGGAATACTGCCCAAAAAATAAGGGTTAGAATTCGCTGTTAATGATCACTTATAAAAATTCCTCTAAGAAAGCGAGTAAAAATGGACATTCAATCAATCATTCATCATCTTATTAAACATAACATAGTAGATTCAGAACCGGAAATGTATGAACAATTAACTGGCGGGACGGTCAGTGAGTTATACCTCCTCAAGATGAAAAAATCTAAGTGCGTCGTAAAAATCAATAAAAAGCCAATCATTCAGTCGGAGGCAAACTTTCTTGAAGTTTATAAAAGAACGAATTTTGTACCTCAACTCCTCTTCATTGAACCCTCTTTTCATTACATTCTGTACTCATTCATCGAAGGGTCTACTATTTATGAAAAAAAAAATAAAAAGGATATGCTGAAATCACTTGTCGATGGACTAATCAACCACTATCAACAAGTTCCCGAGAGGTTAGGATGGGGGTGGGCTGACCAACCGGTGAAGTCTTGGAAGGAATTTTTAATAGATGAGATTACTTATGCAAATACAGTTCTTCATACAGAGTTGGAATCAAAGTATTATGAACGTGTTTTAAGTATTATTGAGAAAACAAGCTATGTAGAGAAACCATATCTGCTGCATGGAGACTGCGGGGTACATAACTTCATGTTTAGAAAGGGAGAGCTATGTGGTGTAATCGACCCGACGCCTGTTCTAGGAGAGCCGATGCATGACTTAATTTACGCTTTTTGCTCATCACCGGAAGAACTGACGAAAGAAACACTCGATTTTGCAGTGGATCATTTAAGCGATAAAAGCCAGACATATGTATATGGAAAAGTATTGATAGGTTTATACCTGAGATTAGCGACGTCTTGGAAACATCATAGAGAAGATTTTGATGATTATGTTAAGGCCTGGGATTACTGGGAGGAGATTGTTTCGAAGAGTAAGGAAAAGGTCAATTAGAATGAAGAAACTATCTATTCTAACTATAGTACCACTCGTTTTAATTGCATTTATAACTTGGGTATTAGTGCCTGATTTTGAGTTCGGAAACTATGATACCTTTCAAGAAGCGATACAGAAAGGTATTTCTTACGAAGTTGAAGATATCATCCATATTGAAGAACATGAAGGTGTGAAAATTATTCTGTATTCTACTATCCCTGATATGAATGATTTACCAAGCACCAAGGGTCGGGCGCTAGGAATGGCTTTTTTCGAAGGTAATGACCAAAAGGGTTGGAATAGTCTAGGGAATTCAGGTTGGAGAACTGAGTATGACCATGAAGATATGACTGTCTACGAAGAACGTCTTATGGATTATGACAAAAAAGGTGATAAGCTGCACGAACTTCATGTAGTGTTCGGTAAAATAAACAATCCTGAAATTGTAAGGGTTGAAACAAAAGCCATTTCAGGAGATGCAGGACGAACAACTTTTGAGCCGGCGAAGATAGTTAATTATAAAGAAGAACGATTTTATTTTCAAATTGGAGAAGAGACAATCGTTAGAGGGCTATCTGAAGATGGTACTGTGGTTAATAGACAAGGCGGCTGACTATTAACAAATAAGTAATCAGTTGTTGAGAAAGGATCTATTAATAATAGCCGATTTTTCCAATAAGAGGGGGGCATTTAATAAATTTAGTAAAAAAACATAAATGGAATACAAGATAACCCACACAGTCTAATTTCGTTAGTAATTTTATAAGTGTTAAAGAATACTATTGCTCTTATTTCTTTAACTTGTTTCCTACAGCATGGGATGACTTCTTCTGGGCCATTATTTCTGTAATCCTAAATATCTTTTTTATTTACAGAAAAGCTACGTTTCCGGCTGTTAATTGAAGAAATTGAAACTTATATTTACGGGTTTTCGTCTAATTCCAAAAGGCAAACTGACCTTATTTAAGGGGAGTGAAATTTGTTGAAATACTTTAAAATTGCAGCTCTTTATGTAATAGGGCTCGCTTTAGTTACAGGCTGCCAATCAAATGAATATACTGAAGTAGAAGTGAAAATGAAAAGTGATGAAGAACTAAAAGAAATTGCGGATACTTACACTTATGAAGATTACCTAGGAATTCTTGAGAAGGCAGTGATCCAAGCAAATGAATTCCACGAAGATGAAGAATTACACAAATGGATAACTAGGGTCTTGGCTCAAGAAAAATTATATTATGAAACAGATTTAACTGAGAAACAGGTCATAACGTTAGCTCAAAATGACTTTGAAAAAGATAAAGCGTGGAAAGCCATTGCTGAAGAAAAATACGGCGTTACTGTTACGGAAGCAGAAGTAGACGATTATATTAAGGAAGGTCCTGATACGCTTGATCTGCCCCTGCATCAAGCGTATGCAGAAGTATTGGGTCTTTCTTCAGAAGAACTTAACCACCAATATGACAGAGATATTTATAAAAAAAATGTTATGTGGTTAAAACTCAAACCCAAACTAGAAAAGAAATACGGCATCACTGATAATAATAAACAAATTGAAAAGTACGAAGAGGAAGTGGAAAAACGACTTAGGTAATTTTCTGTTCCACTAATGACACAAATATCTTAATCATCTCGTGCAATCGCCTTTCGATTAGGTGCAAGAGGGGGTTGTTCCAGCCATTTGTTTTTGGTCATCAGGTTAAACCATTTTTTTGTGATAGTAATATTTTTCAGAATAATTTTTTCATAAGTCATGACTAAATCTATTCTCATCGCGGAGGCAAGTCCTGCACCATGGTAGGATTGCGCGACTTGCAACAGAAATCCAACATGATAAAGCATTAATTTATCTGACAATGGGGCATCTTGAGAATCTGTGATTTCTGATTCCCAAGACATGGGAATAGGCAGATTGTCTTCGTATAAAATTTCTCCAAGTGATTGAATTTGTTCATCAGAGGTTTTTTGAGATGATTTTAGGAATTTTCTAACCTCTGCTGACTGAGTAACCTGGCTGAATCCCATCGAAAGAGCTTTTGCGAGAATTTTCTTTTTTATATTTAACGACAGAGCGACGATTTCTGTTGCAGCCAAGGGGCGTTTATCTCCAAATCCATCAAGAAAATCAGTTCCAGAAACATAGGTTGGGCTGTCTTCAGGGTAAAAGTAAGGATCTCTTTGGAAGTGTCCCATTTCCAGCAATAACTCTGTAGTTTGGTGATACATTTTCTTGGCTTCATTTTCACAAGTATCATAAAAATTTCTTAAATCACTTCGTACCGAGGAACTTAGAGCTGTAGAATGTCCTAATATACCATGAATGGACATAATATGAAGATAGTGTAAACAGAATATGTCGGTGAATAAGCGTTTTGCCCCTTTGTTCAAATCAGATTCATTAAATCCATTCGGTACCGGAAAACCGTCTTTTTCAAGAAACAATATTATCTGCTGTTTTTGATTTTGAAATAATTGAAGTGCTTCTTCAAAAAGTGATTTAATTCTTTCATCTTCTATGATTGAATGCATATACTTGTTCACAGTATCGATGGCTGTTCCGTTTGTATATTCTCCCCACAGTGTCCCTATTTCTGCAGAAGTTAGCTTAATATCCTCTTTCTTCATGCTATCACCTCAATTATCATCATCCCCTAATTCTTTCAAATTATTAATTCTTTTTTTAAAGCTGTATCCACAAAGACTGTCGGTGTTGAATAGTTATATATTTCTGCTTCAGGACCACGACTCCGCTGCACGGGCGGTTAGCCTCCTTGGCTGTGCATGCAGAGGGGGACGTTCAAGAGGTACGTAAATTTGCTCTCACCTGTCATCAAAAGTGGTCAGCCTCGACAGGCAAATGTTCCTCAGAGAAAAAAGGGACCTTTCTTTTTATTCTCTGAGGGTTGTTTGACCCCGAGGGGAATGCGCTGCAACTAGACGACCGCTAGTTCTGCACGAGGTCACGCGCCTGCAGCCAAGATACACCTTTGTACAATGGAAATCAAAAGCAACAATCTTTTAGTAAAGAGACTTTAAAAAAGAGAGAAAGTTACTGGGTCTTAATGAATTAACACAGCCAGCTGAAGACGTGAATTTTTTAATATTATGAATCTTTATGTTATGAATTACGTATGTAATTTAAAAGGGTAAGGAGGTGAATATCATGATAAAGCTTTTTCTGGCAAGTTTATCTTCGGCACTGATATTCTTCTTATGTGGAGTATGGACTGGTTTGGAAGTGTTCACATACATCTGCGGAGGGATCGGACTTATCAGCATTTTGATTTCAGGAGTACTCTCCGGCGCCTTTATAAGTGGAGATCAAATAAGGGCCAATACTGCTACTGAAAATGAAC
This sequence comes from Bacillota bacterium, assembly GCA_051750065.1. GTDB lineage: Bacteria > Bacillota > Bacilli > Bacillales > Bacillaceae_B > Rossellomorea. The sequence continues at coordinate 213,952 of JBNJJI010000007.1, read as the reverse complement.
AAGATAGAAGGAAGAGACTGAGACTAATGTATACTTTTGCATTGCTGGGAGCTCCTCATTTCGCTGCTAGCATCATTCTCTTGGCACTTGAGTCATAAAATAGATGGAGTTAAATTTCATAAACAGGCAGGCAGAACTTGACTGTACACTGCCTGTTTGACAGCTAGTGCAGACCCTGAGTCAAATAAAAAGAGTCACTAATATTAAGCATGCTTTTCAGCTAATTTTTTTATAGCGGTGACCAATTCATCTGTATTTCCTTCAAACAAATGAAAGTTCAGAGACGATTTTAGTTTATCATCCTGAAAATTGAAATCGTCTTTTTGATTAAACTCGGCAGACCAATGGATCGCGGGGATGGATACGATGAATCGTTTATCTTTTGTAAGGTGAACGTATACTTCCGCTGTCTTGTTTCCAGATATGTTGATCTTTTCATAAGAGGTTAACATTTCATCACTCATTTCGCAGTTATATAATGTCCTAGTATACCAAATTTTTTTATAAAAAAAAATTAATTAACGCTGTTCGATATGCTCTGGATGGAGAGCAGGTATAACGTCAGCTTGAAAGTTAATGATCTATATTATAAGCAGAACACGGAAGACTTTTTAACTCATATATTAATAAATCAACTCAGCAATTTCAATGAAACATCCTGAATTCAGTGCTGTTTTGTAAAAACTCACAAATAAACTTTTTCTTAATTTGTTATTTCTGACATGAACGCAAGCCTTTTTCATACACTATTTCTGAGGTGAAAAAAATGCCAAGAGTGAAATATAAAGATTCTGACATAGCCTTAATGGCAAGGATGATGAGAGCCGAAGCTGAAGGTGAAGGTAAACTGGGCATGCTGTTTGTAGGAAATGTAATCGTCAATCGTGCAAAGGCGGATTGTCTGGACTTTAAAGATGTGAGAAATATTTATGATGTGATATTTCAGATACAAGGAGGAAATTACTCCTTCGAAGCGGTTCAAAAAGGCAACCTTTTCTATAACAGAGCGAGATCCGTTGAGAAAAAGCTGGCAAAGAGAAACTTGGATTATTGGCATCAGCATCCGGCCAAATATGCCCTGTGGTATTTCAACCCCTATGCGCCATGTCCCCCGACCTGGTACGGTCAACCATTTGCCGGCCAATATAAAAATCACTGCTATTACGAACCAATTGGCGGGACGTGTGACAGTGTATACGGATAAGTTAAGTTACTTGAGCAGGAGCTCCCTTCAAAAAGGGAAGTTCCTTTTTTCGTTTTATAAACTTGGTTACTTCTATAAGCATGATCGGGTAAAAAACCACGTAAAGCCTGAATCAGATTTTAAAGACCGTGAATCTGGGTGATGCCTTAAAAAACGTACAATGATAGAATAAAGGAAACTCATATACAAAGGAGATTCACTATGAATATTAATCTACTATTGTTTGTAACCTCCACTAAGGAAAAAAATGTCGCGGAAACACTTATCAAAACTATTCAATCAGATATCCGGCCAATGAAAGGGGACATACTGGAAGATCCGGGATTCGATTCCTCTTTTCATAATGGATATGAAGTGGTGAAGGTAACGATTGATTTCGATGGAAATGCTTGCTGGGTATCTTTGTCACCTCTGCTAATAGAAAAGGAAGAAATGAAATTCACCGCCTATATAGATAAACTGAAAAAACATGGCTGGAGAGCTGTAACAAGGGAAGAAGTCGCAGAATAGGAGGTTGAAGTTATGAATAAAGAGCCTGCAAAGAATTACCTATTGTTGTTCTTAAAATATTCTCTTGCTCTTGTAATCCTCATTCTGTCAGGGACTATATTTTTCACTAGAGATATTGGATTATTAGGATACAGCTCGCTGGCATCAGGATTGTTTTTTCTTGTGATTGGTATGGAAGAGTATTGCAAAGGTAAGAAGAAAAGTGCTTTTTGTGTTCTTGTTGGTTCAGCTTTCATCTTCATAGTTTCTTTAATTATCCTCAGTATAAGCCCCAAGTGAATACTTCCAATTGAATTTCCATAATCACTCTTGGGCTTATGTGTTGGGGCTTCTTTAAAATATTGCTGCTATGAAGTAAGTCTTAGATTTTCGCTTCTGGTGGGGGCTATTGCTAGACTGCAGCTTCTCTTTCACAACCTAAACCCCGACAAAAACTGGAGAAACTCTTTCTGTTCTTTGTGTAAATACTTGATGATCGAGTAGATGTTCGCCTCTGGCAATTCGAAAGTATTGGTTCTCACTTCGAGCATTCTTCCTTCCAGCAATTCTCTTCTCACGGTCGAAGAAGGCAGGTAAGAAACACCAAGTCCCTCTACAATGAACCGTTTGGTGATGTGAATCTGTGAAACTTCCATCATTCGGGCAGCAGGATAAAATACCTTTACTGTATGACATAAATCATTCCAATAGTCCGGATGGTTATGGGTCAATAAATAATTGTTGTAGAGGAGCTCTTCTTCGTCTAGTGGATACGCGGATTCAGAATCTTGTCCATCATGGGGAGCCACCAATATGACTTTGTCACTATAAAGTTTTGTGCTATCGAGCTGCGGATGGTAGCTGTGCAGGCACGACAATCCTATGTCCACCTTTTCCTCCAGTACTGCCTTCTCAATCTCCAGCGATTCAATTATTTTCACTGAAATTTCCACCTCGGGATGCCTTTTCAGATATTGTTTGAGAACATAGGGAAGCACATTGTCAGCAATCAATGGCGAAATCGCGATGGTCAATTTAGCGGTATACCCTTGACTGTAGGAATGCAGGTCTTTCATTCCTTCTTCATGCAGACTGATTAATTTTTGTGCATGATTGAGATATAACCTGCCCGCTTCGGTAAGCTTGATGCTTTTTCCTTTCCGATCAAAAAGGAATACACCAAGCTCTTTTTCCAATTGTTTGATATGTACGGTAACAGAAGGCTGAGAGATAAAGAGATGTTGAGATGCTTTTCTAAAATTATTGTATTGTGCTGCTGTTATAAAAGTCCTTAACCAACTGAGTTCCATTGAGTCACTCCTAATTATAATATTTAATCAATCTATTTAAATATATTTAATTTTCTTAATTATGTAGTCAGTATACACTAAGAGTAATTAAATGATAAAGGGGATGAGAGCTAATGTTTACACAAGGGTTAAAGGGAATTGTAGCAGCGCAAACGAAGATCAGCCATATAGACGGTGAAAAAGGAATACTGATTTACCGAGGCAGGGAGATTCGTGACTTAGCAGAAAATCTATCTTTTGAAGAAGCTGCCTTTCTGCTTTGGAAGGGATATTTACCTTCAGCTGAAGAATTAAAAGACTTGAAGACAAAGCTAGTTCAAAGCAGAAGATTATCGCAAACGATGAAGGACGTAATAAGCAGCCTGCCGAAAGACATGGATATGATGAGTGTATTACGGACCGCAATATCAGCGGAAGGTTCTTCTGGTTATTCATGGAAACCTACAATCCATCAAGCAATTCGGCTGACTGCAGTTGTCCCATCAATTATTACGTTCAGGAACAGTTTGATACAGGAGAAGCCATTTATAGAACCTCGAGATAATTTAAATCATGTTGCGAATTATTTATATATGCTGACAGGTAACGTTCCTTCTAAGCCAGTCGTGAATGCTTTAGAGACTTACATGATTTTGACAATGGAACATGGAATGAATGCCTCTGCTTTCTCGGCAAGAGTGACAGCATCAACCGAATCTGATTTGGTTTCCGCAATCACTTCAGCCGTTGGCACAATGAAGGGACCGCTTCATGGAGGTGCTCCTTCAGGGGTCATTGATTTGTTGGATACTATAGGTACTAAAGAAAGAGCTGAAAGCGTGATAAGAGAGAAACTGAAAAATGGAGAAAAGTTGATGGGATTCGGCCACAGGGTGTACAAGACACACGATCCCCGCGCTATCGCCCTTAGAGATAAGCTGTTGAAATCAAGCGGTGTGGACACTTCATTGGACTTGGCTCTGCATGTTGAAGAAACAGCAATAGAAGTTTTGAAAAAGGTCAAGCCGGGCAGGTCGCTCTATACCAATGTAGAATTTTATGCTGCAGCTATCATGAAATCGATTGACCTCAAAAGTGAACTGTTTACACCAACGTTCACAGCCAGCAGGATTGTAGGCTGGTCAGCTCATGTAATGGAGCAGGCAGAAGATAATGTTATCTTCCGTCCGCAGTCAGAGTATGTTGGGGAGTTTTATTACAACTAAAATTGAGATATTGTGTGTCTTGGAAGTTTCATGAGTGCATGAAAAAATAACGGTTAGAACTGGGAGTGCTGCGTGGAGTTCTTGAAGAGGGGAATACCAATGTAAAAGCAGGTTGGAACAAAATGAAAAACAAAAAGTTCCTATAAGTGATCTGCAATATAATAGAAAGCGTCCTGGATTACAAATAAACCGTTCAGTTTAGTGGTGCATAAAAATTGAAGAACTTACTAATTGGCATAGGGCTTTACCTGTGCCAATTCCTTTTGTGTAAAAGTTTTTCTTTAATAGAAGGCTATGTTAAAGAACGTTGTTGTTTTTTAAAATGAATACGATGACTTACATTCCTAGTGTTCGGACTCCAATCAAGCTCGCTGAAAAGAAAAAGAACCATATAAAATAGTGTTTCTTAATAGCCTGACTCTAGAGAACTACCCGTTTACGTAGGGGGGATTGGAGCGGAAGGTGCACGACCTCCTGCGGGACTAGCGGGACAGGTGAGACCCCACAGGCGGAGCCGAGGAGGCTCAACGCCCGCCCCGCGGAGTCGTGCGCCTGGAGCGGAAATCCATTACTTTTCAAGAGCCAAAATCCTTGCGAAAACAGCTTTTAAATAACAACACGAATGACTAACAGAGCCTAATAGTAAAACGGCATTTGAAATGACATAATAAATTTATATAAAAATACATACGATTTACCAAACTAACTGGCAGGATAGTGATATAACAATTAAAATTTATTAATAAAGGAGGAAAATATTGGACAGCCAAAGTTTAGAGAAAAATACTAATGGTAAAGCATTGGGTTCTTTACTTATGGGGATTATTGCGATTGCAGGGCTGTTTTTTTTCAAGGAAGGAACGATTCTTAGCATAGTTGGAATAGTGCTTGGTATAATTAGCAATAAAGAAATAAAGCAGTATGAACAAAAAGGAAGTAAATTAGCGTTAGTTGGCATGGTTTTTAGTTTGATAGGTTTAGTTAGTTTTATCGTATTACCTTAATATTATTCTCTTAGTTGATGGGGTGTGAGGCATAAAAATATACGCCAACCTTAGTTTTTCATTGTCATTGCAACTAACAGGTACTAATGCAAAACAAGGCTGCTCGCTTTCGTTCTTTATAAATTGGAGGTGGATTCAGATTTTAGAAAAACAGTTTTATATTCAAGTAGAAAAATCAACTAAAGTATTTTTCACTTTAGCTATTATCATTATTCTCTTTTTTTCTGGAATCTCATTTACCTTCGTGATTCCTGGATTACAGGGTTTTGACCTATTCTTTTTGGTGATGACACTATTGATGTATTACATTGCAGCGAACATCTTTGTGGGTATATTTAAAGAAAGATTAGCGTTTGTTCTTATAATTTGTTTATTTTTATGTAGTCTTGGAATGGGGTGGCGTTTATGGCTTGAATGGGGGGAATATAGTTTAGTTGAACACATGAATCCTACAGTTTTTGTTGGTTACCCAATTGTCAGCACTCTCATCATTGCAGGTTTTTATAGAATTATCAGTCTTTATATATGGAAAAAGACAAGTTATGAGAGCTAATGTAATAATATAAATCTGTCTTTCACTTATTCAACAAATGGGCAGCTGTTTAGTTGAATTAGGCGTTTCATATATTCAGAAATCAAACTTTATTCATTTAGGCTCTTTTCTAAGAGATTGTTGCCTTTTGAATGCTATTTACCCTCCCTCTCCTTTTACATAGGTGGATTGTAGCGGAAGGCGTTCGACCTCCTGCGGGACTAGCGGGACAGGTGAGACCCCACAGGCGAAGCCGAGGAGGCTCAACGCCCGCCCCGCGGAGTCGTACGCCTGTAGCGGAAATCCATCACTTTTATACTGCCACAATCTTTGCGAAAACAGCCTTTCGTAAACACTGTTGCTATTTAATAAAAAATTCCGTAGAAAACGTCAAATTTCACCGAAAATATCCTGGTAAACAAGGAAGAAAGGAGCTACTCTCTACGGTTAGAGAGAAAAACCTTAGTATTCGGGGATATCCGATAGCAACAATATCTGCGAAAATAGCCTTCATTTAAAAATGGCGTGCCTAAACTGTTGTCAGTTTGCACGCCATTTTCATTACCAATTAAATGATATGCACTCAAAACTAAACGGTTTAGGATTACAAATCATGGCACTTTTTGCGTGAGAGAAAATTGAAACCTCGTGGAAGTGAATTCGTAAAGACTAATGAGGGGTGGTTTTATGACCAATCTCTTTAGTTTTCTAAGTGAATAGAGGAAAGACAGATTTTGATAGCTTGATTCTGGAGGAGGAAAGTAGATGCTAACTTTATCAAATCGACCCAAATTAAAAATCCCAAAAACTAAAAGTGAATGGTTATGGGATATCGCCGGTTATTCAATTTATGTAGGATCTATCATTTTCATGCTCATAAATTGGAGCACCCTTCCTGAAAAGGTACCTGCTCATTACAATGCTTTAGGAGAAGTAGACCGATGGGGAGCAAAAATAGAGCTATTCATTCTTCCGGTTGTCGGAGCTTTCATCATTATTTTTATGCAAGGGTTTGAAAAATTTCCAGAATCCCACAACTATCCACAACGCTTAAATGAAAGAAATGCGAAACAGTTTTATTTACTGAGCCGAAAAATAATCAAACAAATTGAAAAATATTTGTTTGATTATTTTTGCCCTTCTTTTATTACAATCAGTTTCTATTGCCTTGGGGTGGAGAGAAGGACTTGGAGTATGGTTTTTACCTCTTACTTTATTGAGTGCGATTTACCCGATTGTTTCAGGGATGATACAGCAGAAGAAAATCAAGTAGCTCTGAGAGATTGTCAGTTTGCTGTGTATTTAACCTGGATATCTGGGCCGTTATCTGTGAGTTTCCTCTATCTCAATGGTCCGCAAACTCTATTAACTTCTATTGCAGAAAATAACAATTCTATTATTTTTTGGCAGTTCACTAACAAATACTAAATTCTCCTTTTATTGAAACTTTATGGAAATTAACCCGTAAATGATTTTAATTGAATATTTAGCAGATAGGAGGAGAAGAACACGTGAAGAAATTTTGGATGATTGTCCTTACCAGTACACTATGTATGCTGCTTGCTAGCTGCTCTAATAATGAGGTGTCAACTAACGAGAGTGCTGTGGCTGAAGAAAGTGAGCAATATAAACAAGACACAGCCAGCAGTGATACAGCGACCGAAACGGCTGTCGAAATTGTTGTAGGAGACCAGACCTTTCACATCATTTCCCTTCATGATGAAATAGTAGAATATGCTGATGCTGTCGAAAAAGATGATGGTGCTAATAAAAAGGAAGTGTACCGAGAGAAAGTAGTTAGGCCGCTCAGGAAGCAGGTTGCAGAAGTGGATGCTCATATTTATGACGACTATTATTCTTTTCTTTCACCTAACACGAATATTCCCAAACTGAGAGACAACGCTCAGACACTAGCAGAGGATCAGAACCGTATTCTTACATTGGTGGAACAAGCTGTAACCGATTCAGTAGAACAGATGAGAGGAATAGACAAAACAATCATTATTGTTCCCGTGAATCCTGATGAACTTTATACCATTGAGAAAATGGGAGGTGTGGCAGGAGTTGCTTTGAGTCAGGACACCTTTGTTGTCAGAATCGACCCTTCATTCGATGAAGACGGCTTAAAGCACTTGATTGCACACGAGTATCATCACACATTGCAAACTGAAAAACGGGCTGAGAAAGCCAATACTCTTTTAGAAGGATTTGTTATGGAAGGGAAAGCCGATTCTTTCGCCAGTTTGGTGTACCCAGATTATAAAGCTGCTTGGACAGAGCCCTTAACTGAAAAATCACAAGAAAAGGTTTTTGAAAATTTACGAGAACATGGGAATGATTTTGACTATAACCGATATTTGGAATTTATGAGTGGAGATTCAAGCAAAGGAATTCCGTTTTGGACTAACTACAAAATAGGGTATGGGATAACACAAAGTTTTCTAGAGAACAATCCGGATATCTCGGTAGAAGAATGGACAGAGATGGTGCCTAAAGAAATTATTCTTGGAAGTGAATTTGAAAAAGTGTTTACAGAGTTGGAGGAGAGTAAAGGGTGATAAGCCTCTCTTCAATGCTTGATTCCAGTGTGAGGCCAATTATTAAGTGGAGAAAATGTTTACTGTACCTCGCTGGCGGAGCGAGGTACAGTAAAAGAAGAAATATGCCTCATCCTCATGCTGCCGCCAGCAACGCACAGATCATACTAAACCACCCTCACAATCTAGGCCGCACCCACAACTTCGAAAAATCTACATATCCAAAGTGTTTAATTTTGATATTCATAATATCAGATGAGAAGGGAATATACCTCTTTTCATAGTATAGGGGGATCATTAGAGATTGTTCAATGAGCTTCCTTTCCAGATCCATGTTCAACATTTCCCATTTTTCAAAAGGAGTGTGAGGATACTTTTCTAAGAGGAAATATAACTCCCGATTATCCCTGACAATCTGATGAAGGGGGGAGAAACCATTTTTCATAAAATAATAGAAAGAGAAGTTCTGATTAACTTCGAAAATTTCTCCATGAATGAAGAGGTCAACATCCAGGGTTTCTGGTTCCTTGTTCAACGTATCTGCAAAGGAGAACCATTTAATTTCTACAGAGATGTCTTCTTTTTCAAATATATCAGCGAGCCATTGTGTAGTCGCAGCCGTGTAATTGACTCCGCGAATCACAATCGGTTCATTGAATATAGGGCGATTCACTTCCTCTATGTCCAAATCGTGACTTCTACCCACCATCACACTTTTGTTGTTTGGCGTCAGCCTTGGACTGCAGCCGCTGATGGTATTTATATTTTTATTGATTACCCAATGCAGGTATTTGCGGACTTCTTTCCTTCTAATATCACTATTGCGAGAGGTATTCATGACCACGATACCAAAACCTGAATCGCTTTCTATTTCAAATGAAGCAGTTTTATGCTGTTCCATAGGGGAATGGTAGATTCCACGAAAATCTTCAGGAACTTGTATGAACTCTACTGAATCAAGAAGCGGCCTTTCTTGAAAATGATCTTTAAACGCGGAAAGAGTAGTCTTCTCAGGACTATTTTCTTCTAAGAAAAAACAGCCTGTACCTAATACGCGTTCCTTTGTTTCTCTATAGACACTGGCGCACATCATGCTTAACAACGGAAGGATATAACTACAGCCGCCAGGATGATGGATATCCAGGATAAGAGAAGACTTCACTTCAATTCGGTCTACCGGCTCCCAGATCTCTTTGTAATGAGGGTGAATTCGCAGTTTTTCCAGGCATTCTGCGGCATCCTTTGCAGTCAAAATCGAGCCGTCATGAAATTTAATATCCTTCTTAATATAAAGGCGAAGCATGGAAGCGGACGTGTCCCAGCTATGTGCTAATTCTGGTGTAATTTCTCCATTTTCTGTTAGAGAAACCAGTCTGTTGAATACATTTGCGACTAGGTGGGCACTGAGGACATCGGCAGCCTCGAGTGGATGAATCGAGAAGAAAGGATAGCGTTTTGGTACTATCAACTTGTCATGTGATTCCTGCACAAACCCAAGCTTTGTTTGAAATCTATTCATCAGCCGCATTTTACTGTCCGTTGACCAGTCCAACATTAAATACTGGCTGCTTCGTTCAACAGGCTCCTTCTCAATTCGTTTCAGTGCTTTTTCTTCAAAAATCTCTTCCACATTTTTTATCCACGTTAGATTTGAAGCATTCCCACGGCCGCGGCCCGGTGTAAAAGCCAGCCAGCCTTCTTCATTCCATTTTTTCAAATAACGGGTGGTCTGTTTTTGACTTAATTGAAGAGAGTCCGAGATTTTCTCAATCTTTATGGGTCCAGTTGGATACTGTCTCCAAAGAGTTAGTAATTTTCCATCCATATCATTTCCTCCTAAAAGGGGACATCGTGAATTAAACTGTCTATTTTTAAATCTACTAGTCTAGTTTAATATACAGTATACAAGGGGAGGGAAACAACATGAAATGGAAGGAAATGCCTAGAAATATCAAAGTACGGATGATAACGTCATTTTTTAACAGAGCCGTTTCATCAGCGGTAATGCCGTTCATGGCTTTATTTTTTGCTTCAGAATTGGGTAAGGTTTGGGCAGGAGCATTCTTGATTATTACAGTAATTGTCGGATTTTTGATCAACCTGATTGGTGGATATATTTCTGATCGCTTTCCACGCAAGAAGGTGCTGCTTGCCACATCTTGGCTGAATGCATTGTTTTTCCTTATTATGACCATCAGTTTGTTTCCTAATGATAAACTAATTTGGCTGTTTGCAAGTGCTTACATAGGTTTTATCATAACAAGCAGTCTTGGACGTCCGGCAATGCATGCCATCATCATCGATTCCACTACACCACTCAATAGAAAAGCGGTTTACGCGTTGGATTACTGGCTCATCAATCTTTCCATGGCCATCGGTGCTGCGCTTGGGGGGCTTCTGTATATGAATCATCAGAAAGAGCTCTTCATGATGCTGACATTTACGTCCACCATCATTCCGATAGCTTATGGAATTTGGCTGCAGGATCAATTCAAGGATCAGCTGCAAAAACAACATAAGAATGTGTTTATCGATTTAGTGAATAATTACCGAATAGCTTTTAAAGATTGGGCTTTTGTCAAAGTGGTCGCTGGATCCACCTTTATTTTCGCAGCGGAATTCTCTTTGAACAGTTATATCGGCATCAGACTCTCTGAGACTTTTAACTCTGTTACCATTGGAAACTTTGAGATTGCCGGTGTTAGAATGCTGAGTATCTTAAATATTGAAAACATGCTTCTTGTCGTGTGCTTTACGTTCATCGTGAATCGATTCACAGACAAGTTCAATAAGAAAAATGCTTTGCTGCTCGGACTGGTTTTATACGGAATCGGTTATGTGACGATTACCTCAGCTAATACTTGGTATATGCTAATTGCGTTCAATCTCCTTGCCACAATGGGTGAGTTAATTTACTCTCCGATTCGCAATGCTGAACAGGCCAACATGATTCCTGACGATAAGCGTGGTTCCTACTCAGCATTTTCTAACCTATCGTTCAGCGGTGCCGATCTGATTGCCAGGTCTATCATTATTATCGGGGCGTTCCTGATGCCGACGATGATGTCCGTATACATTGGTGTGATCATCATGTTAGGTATTGTTTTGATTTACTCAGGGCTTTTTGCACGAAATTGGAAGGTTGGAAATGTGGTTGGTGAAGGTGTTCGTGCTGCAAAATAGGAGATACCGAGCACATCTTAATCAGGGTTCTGATAACGTGAAAAAACATAGGCTTCTCTACTTAATACATTTAGTGAATTAATAATACTACATCACAAAAAAAGCTTGGGAAACCTTTCTAAGCTTTTTTTGTGTTTTTGGAATTTTTCAATCAGAATACGTATCGCCCTTTTTCAAGTTCAAAACATGATTATTTATTAAAACAGTATGTTCATTAATCCATTCCACATCAACATGGTCCATTGGATATTCATCATAAATCTTTTTTTCGAATCCTAGTGGACCATCCAATTTACCAAGTACACCAAACGAAGTAGTGGAACCGCCGTTTGTCAGAAAAAATTCAATCGTATAGTTATCATCTCTATATGTTGGAATGGAAACGCTCATTTTTAAGATTTGCATTTTTTTGAATTTATCAATAAAAACAAATCCACTTAACACAAAACAGACAAATATTGGCTGTAAAATAAATAAATAAGTAAATAATACTGTACATAATGCAAAGGATACCTTACATTAAGGATATAAATACCAAAGGAGATTTTTGGAAATGCTGAATAATTCTGTTCGTGAGTTAAGAGCAAGGTTTCGAATGACACAACAAGATTTGGCAGAGAGTGTTGGCGTCACGCGGCAAACTATAGGTCTTATTGAAAAAGGAGACTATGCTCCTTCCATCACGCTTGCACTGAAAATCGCACATGTCTTTGATGTTCCGGTTGAAGAAATATTTCGTTTAGAAGGAGAGAGATAGTTGTGTTGAAAAGAACGTATCAATCGCCCTTGTTTAATTGCTTATTGATTTTATGTTTCGGCCTCATTATGATCGGCGAACATTATGCAGCCCACGTTCCTGCCTGGTTAATTATCGATCCCATGGTATTAGGAATTCCAATTTTAATTATCATCGCCATTATCCCTATTTACAATAGAAGATACCCTGATGACAAAATCAAGCCAAGTGTCATTCCGATGGAACTTAGAGAAGAGGATGAAGGGATGCAGTGGCTGACTTTTAAAGCAACAAGAAAGGTTTATATCTTTTATGCATTCGCCATTCCCGTTGGTATTGCTTTGATCTCCTACTTCAATAAAGTTCCTTATTTTTCTATTATTCTACTCGCAGTAATGGGGATTGCTCAGTATTTGATTTATTGGGTGCAAATGAAGAAATTTCGTTAAGGAAGTGGTCCTATGGATACACAATTGATCATATCGATTGCTATTCTTATTACATTAGTTGAAGTCTTAGCAGTGGTCCTGTTTATAAAATACAGGCGGGGAGATATCGAAGAAAACCCTTTTATTTTACTTTTTAAAAAAGAATGGCTGCTGCTCTATTATGCCATTTTTCGATGGAAACAGAATGAAAGGGAAGTACCTGGAGTACAACGATTTCATTATCATAAAGGATCACTTTATTTCTGGTTATACATCGCTCTACTTCACCAGCAAGTTATTGAAGGAGCTGTTTTTCATATCTATTTAAAAGATGTCGACCCACTTAGAGCAAATATTCTCCTGATTCTTCATGTTTATAGTTTTTTGTATATTCTTGGAGATTATAATTATGTCAGAAATTCACCAATCGAGATCTTTAAGGATAAAGTTCGTATGAGAATTGGTGCAAGAAGAGAGTTAACGTTTCATGTAAGAGATATAGACATGATCCAGCCGGCAAAGACTTCCTATTATAAAAGTGGTGGAATGATTCATCAAAAAAATGTCTTTCACGCAGGGGCTCTTCCTAGAGTCCTTACCAGGATTTTTGGTGTTACCGATGAATTGAAGTATGAAATCATTTTTAAAAGACCGTTGTATGCAAAAGGATATTTTGGTCAAAAGAAAGAGGTTACGAAAGCATTGATTTACATGGATACACCTGAAGCATTCATTGAAGCTTTAGAGTCGGAGATGGAGTCTTGCAATGAAATAGAAGGAACTGTTTCTATAGAGGAGGATAGGGAGGGAAAATACGCGCTCATCAATTGGAAAGTTTGATTTCTTCTTTTTCTAAATTTCTAGAAACTATGGTCAATACTCTATAAAGAATGGACAGTGAAAATCATCAGAAAATCTTCATCTCAGGAAATGGGCTTTCAGTTTGTATTACGCGTTTACAGAAACTACTTAGAATCGAAAAAGCATGTTGCTTCTTGCCTTTTGGCTGGTCTAATGAACAGGAGAGAAGACCCAATCATTCAATCATTCGTAAGCTGAGAAAAGACTGTTAGATATCTCCATAAAAAAATCGTTGCTTCTGTCCTTTATGGCATTTTTGCTAGGTGATAATTATCATTAAAGAAGATAGACCATTCCTGTCGATATGTTAAAAAGACTCTTTTCATAAACTTTGAAAATATTTAAAAGAAATTTTGAAAATACACCCACTAATTCACATGAGACAACCCGGTAAGCAACGAAAGAAAAGAGCTACTCTTCCTTATCTTAGAGAAAAAAACTACTATTAAGCGAGGAAATCGGGCCCTTATAATTTAGGAAGAAACAATTTAGGTGAAAACTGTCTTTTAAAAACGCTCTTTTCGTAAAGATTGTGGCTGCTTTGAAAGTAAGGGATTTCCGCTCCAGGCGCACGACTCCGCGGGGCGTGCGGTGAGCCTCCTCGGCTTTGCCTGCGGGGTCTCACCTGCCCGCTAGTCCCGCAGGAGATCGTGCGCCCTCCACTCCAATCCTCCTACGCAAATGGGTGAGATGGAAAAAAAAGTATTTAAAAGCAACAATCTTTTAGAAAACAGCCTTTAAAAAAGAGGAGGGATAGCTATGGCTGAAATTTTTAATATTCCTTTGAAAAGTAAAGGGATTGCTGTGGTTTTGTTGAAGAGAGTAGAGTCGACCTATAAAGTTTTATTGTTAAAAAGAAATTCAGAGATTCTTAGAGATATTTGGTGTTATATAGGGGGAAGTATTGAAGCCGGGGAAAAGGCGTGGGAAGCAGCTGTTAGGGAAATTCATGAAGAAACAGGAATTACTGAAATGACACTTTATACTTCTAATACATTTGACCAGTTTTATTCACCACAAGAGAATTACATTTATATGGCTCCGGTCTTTGTAGGGTATGTGGATGAAAAGCAGGAAGTTTTTCTGAATAATGAGCATAGTGACTTTAAATGGCTTTCTTTTGAGGAAGCATTGGAAATGGCAACATTACCAGGGAACGATAACGTTCTTGTTTTTATTGAAAAACACTTTGTTATGAGGACTCCTCCTGAGTTTTTGCGGATTGTATAGCGGAAGTTATAGAGAGGGGAATACAATTACAATTTACCTTCTTCTCTACCGCTATACTAAGAAAAAATGACATTCGCGGAAAAGTCATAACTTTTATTGGACACACGCCCAAGCCAAACCCAATTTCCTACATAACATGGTCTATAGGCATATAGGAAATGGAGGTAAGATTGTATGTACTACAGAAGCCCTTACCAGCCGAAAGATCAACGTTTCTTTGGATTTGGTTTCGGATTGCCGTTCTTAGGTGGGCTGGCAGGAGGATTACTAGGCTCTGCTCTTTTTTATCCTAGACCCTTTTATGGATATCCACCGCCGCCTCCACCGCCACCATGGGCAGGCCCGCCAAGACCTTGCTGTCCGCCAGTTTACGGATATAGATAATGAGATTTATTATGTAAAGCAGTCGTTTTGAGGGCTGCTTTTCTTTTGCATGTTAACCGTACTGATGAAATATTTCATGAATAATTCCTTTCATAATAACGAATGGTAACTAATAAAAGAATGAGAGCGAGGGGAATTACTCGATGAATTTTTCAGAGAAAGAACTGCAATTCATAGAGAATGCATTAAATGCAGCATCTACGAACCCAACAGATGATGCAGAAAGGCAATTGTATGCGAATTTAATGAAAAAGCTGCAAGCCAGTGTCAGTAATGAGACAGCGGCGAAACAGGACGGCTTCAGATATGATTATGATGATTCTTCTGATGTTTGAGGTCGTGAAGTGTATTGGTGAAGAAGACACCTCCTGTTAGACACAGTATTGAAAGCTTGGAGATCCTTAGAGGATCCAAGCTTTTTTGTTGTTTGGATAACCAGTTGATCAAGCAGCATTTCATTCTTTATATCTTATAAACTCAAAATTTGAGGTTGGCACTTCTTTTATGACATCTCCATTGGCATTTTGATAAATTTCATATTCTCTATAAATTTCGACGATATAACCGTCTTTCTCAAATTTCGCGTCAAAGATATAGTCAAGAGTCGCCGGTAAGATTTCTGTCTGCTTTGTTGCATTTGCCGTTTCTTCTTCAATGAATTGCCCTAAGTCCGCAGGCAGGAGAAGAGGATCTGCGAGTAATTGAGCTTCAGTTTCTTCAGAGAAATCAATCTTATAAGAAGAATTCACTTCTTGAACATTTTCAACCTGACCGTTAAAGATGAGGACCGCTCCCACCGAAAGAATAATGGCCGTTGCTAACATAAATTGTTTCATATCGAGCCCTCCATTTACAATTGTATTCTATTTCTAACCTATGGTTTGTCCCTGGGGAAAATGACTGAAACCGTAAAATCAGACAAACGCTTTATTCCTTTAACGCGTCACCCCGCGAAGAGGGACTGTCCCTTTTAGCGCTTTAGTGTGTTAAACAGACTTTTGACGGATTGGAAGAGATAAAATATGATAGAGGAAAATGGTTGAAGTTAGGGTGTTGGAGATGAGAGTTTTGTTGGTGGAAGATGACCGGACGATTGCTGCGGGGTTGGAATATTCTCTGCTGCAAGAGGGGTATGAGACGGTTCTTTGTCATGACGTAGAATCAGCCAAGAGTGTGATTGGTGAAGCGCTGACTGACATTGATTTATGTTTGTTTGATTTGTCACTGCCTGACGGAAGCGGGTATGACCTTTGTGCTCTGGTGAAGAAACGGGAAGACAAGCCAGTTATTTTTCTGACGGCCTTTGATGATGAAGTGAATGTAGTAATGGGACTGGATATGGGGGCGGATGATTATATTACAAAGCCTTTCCGGGTAAGAGAACTGCTTTCTCGAATAAAGTCTGTGTTACGGCGTTATCATAAGCAGCCGGAGCAGATGAAAACATACATAGATATCGAAAATATTAGAATTAATACAATGGAAGGCAAAGTGTTCAGGAATGGAGAAGAGGTCCTTCTGACAGCATTGGAATACCGGTTGTTGATGATTTTTGCCAACAATATTGGGCAGGTACTTACTAGAGCACAACTGCTTGACCGCATTTGGGATGTGGCAGGCGATTTTGTCAATGACAATACTCTGACTGTGTACATTAAGCGCCTCCGTGAAAAGCTGGAGGACAATCCGCAGAATCCTGTCATCATTAGAACTGTCCGCGGCTTAGGCTACAAGGCAGGTCAGTAAGATGTGGCGAAACAGAGAAATTCAATTATTTCTTATCGTATTGATTTTGATTACAGCTGCGGCGAGCGGAGCAGCGGTTTTATTTCTATCCCCTTCTGCAGGAATTCTTGTCCTTTTCACTTCCATTCTGCTCATTATTTGCAGTTTGATTTTCACCAAATGGAGGTACCGTGAAATTGAGGACTTATCCGGTTATTTACACCGCATCAGCAATGGAGATTATGACTTAGATGTGCGCGACAATTACGAGGGCGAACTAAGTATTTTAAAAAATGATATTTATAAAGTCACGTTAATGCTTTCAGAACAAAGATCCTATTTAGAACAGGACAAGCTGAAGTTAACTAATGCCATTTCCGATATCTCACATCAACTGAAAACTCCCTTAACATCCATGACGGTCATGGCTGACTTGCTTAGCGATAAGAATTTGGACGAACTTAAGCGAGCTGAATTTACTCAGAACATCACGAATCAACTGGAACGGATCGAGTGGCTTGTTTCTTCTCTTTTAAAATTATCAAAGATTGATGCAGGGACTGTATTATTCAAAAAGGATAGTGTAAAAGTCAGTTCACTCATTGAAAGGGTTGTGCAGCCGGTGCTGATTCCCATGGATATCAAGGAACAGACACTCTCGGTAACTGGGGATGACGTTGTCTCGTTTTCAGGAGATTATCATTGGACAGCAGAAGCACTCATCAATATCTTGAAAAATAGTGTAGAGCATACTCCTAATGGCGGCAAGATATCCATCTCATTCTCGGAAAACCCGCTTTTTACCGAAATCAGGGTGAAGGATAGTGGGAAGGGGATTCCTAAAGAGGATCTTCCCTATATATTCAGACGTTTTTATAAAGGAAAAAATGCAGGAGAAGATAGTGTTGGAATCGGGCTGGCGATGGCCTACAGTATCATCACGAGCCAGCAGGGGGATATCGAAGTCAGAAGCGAACCAGACTACGGAACCGAGTTTCACATCAAATTTTACAAAACAAAAAAGGGATAGGCCGGTCCGCGGGGACATTGCCTATCCTCTTAAGTGACTAAACTGTCACCATGGAAGTCACTTTATAGTCATCTTAGGCAGATATAATGAGGTCAACACTTAATTGATGGAGGGAATGCAATGAGTATTTTACAAATAGAAAATCTGTCTAAGGTATACGGCAAGGGAGAAACAGCGGTAAAGGCACTGGATGATGTGTCGTTTTCGGTGGAAAAAGGAGAGTTTGTCGCAATTATCGGTCCTTCAGGATCAGGGAAGTCTACTTTGCTTCATCTTCTCGGTGGTGTGGACAGACCTTCGAGTGGAAAGGTTATGGTCGATAACACGGATATCTATCAACTGAATGAAACACAGCTGGCGATTTTCAGACGCAGGCAAATCGGTCTAATTTATCAATTTTATAACCTGATCCCGATTTTGACAGTAGAAGAAAACATGACACTGCCAATGCTGCTGGATGAACACAAAGTAGATCAAAAGCAGTTCTCAGATATTGCCTCGACCCTCGGATTGACGAACCGGTTGAGTCACTTGCCTAATCAGCTTTCAGGCGGACAGCAGCAGCGTGTTTCGATTGGCAGGGCACTAATCAGCAACCCAGCGATCATTCTAGCCGATGAGCCGACGGGTAACCTTGATAGTAAAAACAGCGGAGAGATCATGGAACTGCTGAAAATGTTCAATAAAACGTACAACCAGACGCTAATCGTCATCACCCATGATGAACGGATTGCCCTGCAGGCAGACCGAGTCATTGAAATCAATGATGGAAAAGTCGCCAAGGACGAGGTGATCCGGCCGTGAACATCATAAACAAGCTGACTTTAAGGCTTCTGAAAGAAAATCGAAGAAGAACTTTAGTGACCATTTTAGGTGTCATCATTTCTGTTGCCATGGTAACAGCTGTGGCAACGCTCGGTGTTTCATTTTTGGACCTCCTGAAAAGACAGTCTATCGCAGATAATGGTGAATGGCATGTTCAATATGAGAATGTCGCTGCTGATCAGATAAAAGCAATACAAGAGGACGACAATACGAAAAAACTGATTCTTTCCAATGACTTGGGCTACGCGAAGTTGGAAGGAGCAGAGGAAGAAACCAAGCCTTACTTATTTTTTAAAGAATATAATGCAGAAGGATTAAAGCAATTTCCGATAGAGTTGAGTGAAGGCCGCTTTCCACAAGCAGCAAATGAAGTGGTTATTTCTAATAAAATCACTAAAGATACTGGAATCTCTTATGATATCGGGGATGAACTAAGCGTTGAAATTGGAAACCGTTATATAGAAGGTGAACCAGAGCCGCTGATGCAGAATTATTCATTGCAGACAGATGGAGATGGACTTCTTGAAAGATTGGAAATACACTCGAACGAAACATACACCGTAGTAGGCACCATTGAAATGCCTTCTTGGGAGCCATCATGGTCACCAGGGCACACGGTGATCAGCTACATCGATCAAGAAACAGTAGAAGAATCAGGAGAAGTAGATGCAATCGTTGCTTTAGAAAAAGTGAATAGCTCTCTTTTTGAAAATGCCGAAAAACTGGCAGAGCAACTAGGCATTGAGAAGGTCGGCTTCAATGATGAGCTCTTAAGATATTATGGTGTGACCGATAATGATAATCTGCGGACAACGATGTTTTCCTTGGCAGGCATCATTATCGCAGTCATCATCATAGGTTCGGTATCGCTTATATATAACGCGTTTGCTATCAGTGTTTCTGAACGAGCAAGGCATTTAGGGATGCTATCGAGTGTAGGGGCGACCAAAAAACAAAAGCGCAACTCCGTGTTTTTTGAAGGAGCCGTCATCGGATTAATTAGTATTCCAATTGGCATCATTGCCGGTATTGGTGGTATAGCGGTCACATTCCTGTTCATTAACTCTTTTATTGAGGGCGCATTAGGAACGACAGAAAAGCTTGAAACGGTTGTGACAGCAGGTTCTATTCTTGTTGCCTGCCTGATTTCGGCGTGTACCATTTTCATCTCAGCGTATATGCCTGCCCGAAAAGCTTCTAAGATTTCAGCCATTGATGCCATCCGTCAGACACAGGATATCAAATTAACCCGCAAAGCAGTCAAAACATCCAATCTAACGAGAAAAATATTCGGATTAGAAGCGGAATTAGGTATGAAAAATGTTAAAAGAAATAAAAAGAGATACTACGCTACCCTATTTTCATTAGTGATCAGCATCATCCTTTTCTTATCTGTTTCATTCTTCACCGATAACTTGAGCAGATCGGTGGAAATGTCACAAGCGAATATCAATTATGATATTCTGGTTGGCGGAAGCAGGGAAGACACTTCTATATTGGAAACTCTGGTCAATTTGGATGGTGTTACAGAATATAGTATCCAAAAAACACTACAGCTATCATCATTGATAGAGGAAGAAAAATTTCCTGAAGCATTGAAAGATCTTATCAGTGAAGATGAGCAGATCGAACTTCAAGACGGGAAGTATCAATATTATGTTAATTTATATGGTATGAATGAGAACAGTTTTAAAAGATATGCAGACAGAGTTGGTACAGATCCTGAGAACTATGTCGATCAGGGCTCAGATCAGCACCCTAAGGCGATAATCATTGAGGATATTGCCTATCAGGACTATGCATCTTCTAATTTTGTACAAACAAAATCGATTAACACAGAAGCAGGAGAGACTATTGAACTTCTTTTTACAAATTATGAAACGAACGAAACCTTTTCATTGGGGGATATCGAAGTTGCTGCATTGACAGATGAGGTTCCAATGGGAATCAATACAGCAAGCCTTGGCGGATTAGATGTCATCGTCCCGATGGAAGCGCTCGAAGGCATTCTCACCGAGCAGGCAAGTAATGAAGTGTATTCAAACCTATATTTGAACAGCAGCGATCCGACAAAAACACAGGAGGCACTTGAAGAAATCATTCCATCTTCAATGTATGTTTACAATGTCGTTCAAAACAGAGAACGTCAAGGGCAGCTGATTATGTTTTTATCGGTATTCACTTATGGATTCATTGCATTAATTTCCTTGATTTCGATTGCCAATATCTTTAACACGATTTCTACAAGCATCTCTTTGCGAAAAAGGGAGTTTGCGATGCTGAAGTCTGTCGGCATGACGCCGAAGGGCTTTAACAAAATGATTAATTATGAAAGCATCTTCTACGGAGTGAATGCGCTTCTGCTGGGCTTGCCGATCAGTTTCGCCATAATGTACCTTATTCACCGTTCCGTAAATCAAACATTTGAATATGGATTTAGCATCCCATGGCTGGATATCCTGTTTGTGGTCGCAGCGATATTCATCATTGTAAGTTCAGCCATGCTTTATTCCATATCCAAAATCAAGAAACAAAACATCATCGAAGGATTAAAACAAGAAAATATCTAAAATTTAAGATGAGCCGGTCCAGCCGGCTCATCTTTTTATTAGCTGTACAGAACAATTAGAGGAAGGAGAAACCGTCTGCCTTAATCCGTTAATGCGTTACCACACTGAAAGGGACAGTCCCTCTTTGTGCTTTAAAGCGTTACCGCGCTGAAAGGGACAGTCCCTTTTTGCGCTTTAAAGCGTTACCGCGCTGAAAGGGACTGTCCCTTTTTGCGCTTTAAAGCGTTAAAGAAAACTGTTATAAATTCAAAGAATGGTCATTTTCCTCCGTTGCACGTTAATTCATTCTGGAATATACTTAGTTTGTAGATATCTTACTTACTAAGGTATATTGCTTTGGTCTGGAGGTTTTTATTTTGAATGTATTTGAACAGCTATTGATTTCTCTCAGAAGAGCCAGTGATGTCAGCGTTTCAGTGATGAAACCTAAAGATATCGGAGAAATCAATCATGGCCAAATGATTTTTTTGTTCATGATTCACCAAAAGGGCGAAATCAAAACAAGTGAAATTTCTCAGCATTTTGGGGTTACTTCTGGAGCAGCGACCGGCATAGCTGACAAGCTGGAGAAAATGGAAGTCATCGAAAGAAGACGGAGTCCGTCGGATCGCAGAGTAGTCACGTTAGGTTTAACGAAAAAAGGAACAGAACTAGTACTGCAGAAAAAACAGGAGCATCTTGAATTGTACGAGTATATTCTGCAGGATTTTTCAGAGGAAGAATTAAAGCTAACAATCAGCATGCTGAATAAGATAGCTGATAGAATCGAAAGGCATCAGGAGGAACAAGGCGAAAGCTATTGATCCTTTTATTCAGAAGGCTCTTTTCTAGAAGATTGTTGCTTTTGAATGCTATTTTCCTTACTTCCCCTTTTACGTAGGAGGGATTGTAGTAAAATGCGTGCGACCGCCTGCAAGCGGAACGGTGAGACCCCGCAGAGTCGTGCACTTGGAGAGGAAATCCTTTACTTTTCAACGCTGTACTCTTTTCGGAAAAGCCATTTAGAAAAACAAAATAAGCTTAAATTCTTAACCTTTTAAGAATAGAAGGAGGTTTCTGCATGAGAACTTTAGTAACAGGTTTTACAGGAAAAGTCGGATTTCAGGTAGCTCAATCGTTAAAAAAGAAAGGTGCAGATTTAAGATGTGCCGTAAGAAACGTGGAGAAGGCATCCGCTCAATATGATGAGAGCTTTGAGTTTGTGCATTTGGATTTTGCTAACACGGCAACTTTTGCACAAGCCTTGGAAGGTGTGGATCGAATTTTTCTTATGTATCCTCCAGGAGACAATTTACAATTTGATGATTTTATACAGTACGCCAATGAAGCAGGAATTCAGCATATTGTGTACCTTTCTGTTAAAGACGTACAATTCATGCCATTCATACACCACTACAAAATGGAAAAATTAATAGCGAAAAGTGAGATAGCATATACCTTTATCCGTGCTGGTTATTTCATGCAGAACCTTAACGACTTTCTCTGCAAGGAAATAAAGGAGAGAAACCGGATTTTTGTTCCCGCTGGAAAAGGGAAAACCAGCTTTGTGGATACGAGAGATATTGCAGATGTGGCAGCAATATCATTAATGAATTCTAACAGTCATAAAAATAAAAGCTATGTTATAACTGGCAGTGAAGCTTTGAACTTCTATGAAGTGGCAGAAATCATGACAGAAATTTTAGGTAAAAAGATTCAGTACAGTAATCCATCTGTAAAAGAATTTAAGAGCTCCATGACAAAGCAGGGAGAGGACGAGGGAATGACCAACGTCGTAGTTGGTGTTCATTTGCCAACCAAACTGGGGCTTGCCAAAGGCATCAAGCATGATTTTGAAAAAGTGACTGGAAAGAAGCCTCGTCTTATTCGCCAGTATATAGAAGACTTTAAAGAAAACTGGATCTAACTTTACAGATATTAATCCTCCTAAACTAGAAACTTAAAGTGGAATAGAATCGTTAAGGAGCCAGAAATTTTAACTGGCTCTTTTAGTGCGTTAATACGTTATTTCACTAAAAGGGACAGTCCCTTTTAGTGCTTTGCTGTGTTAAAGCGCACGCAGAATCTACTCTATTAATCTGGTTCTTGTCCGCACTCTTTTCTCTTAAGTGAATACTATATTATGTAACACTTACTTGTATAAGTTAGGAGGAAAGTAGTTCTATGGATAATCAACCAGAAGTTCAGTTATCACCTCCGTGGATCACTTATTTTAACCAGTTGAAGTTTTCAATTGGTGCGGATCCAGAGGTGACGGTTGGCCCGCTCATACCGGTTGGCTCAATCTTCATAGCATTGGTTACCGTTCCAGATAACCAAAAAGCCATCGCGCTGGCAACTCTTTTGAAATCTTCAGTTGAATTTGGAAACATCACGGTAAACGTTGTGGTAGTTAATGGAGAGCAAGAGATTGTCAATCCGCTGCCATGTCCTTTAAGTCCATTCACACTAGCAGCACTATTAGAAACGGCTTTGTCCGGTAACCCTTATTTCTTGGAAGTCGTAGTAAAACCCCAACTTCCAGGTGAACCTGATGCCGTTTATCCCGTTTTCACTGCAGAAGTCATCCAATTCTTCAATGATGATATTTCGAATCTATGCAATACGTTTACTGGCGTAGCAGCTAATGTGTTTGCCGATGTCATGGTAGAATCGCTTTGTGATGTGCCAATTCTATATTCTACAAGCTGTGGATAAAAGGTAAATAGCAATTCAAAGCGGAACAGGGAGAGAGCATAGACCTTGTTCTGCTTTTTCTCGTAAAAAAAGAAAGAAAGCTAATACCTATAAAGTATTAATGGGGGAGCTGTCCATATTTTACATACTATACGTTGTCAATTATGGTAAAATTAGTAACGAGAAAATTCCTAAATATATATCTGAAAAACGATCTTAAGGAGGGCCTTGTCATCTCATATAAAATTCTTTTTTCTTCATTAGCTATCTTCTTTACCTTAGCTGGTTGCAGCCAAACGGAACAACAGCAGGAAATTGCAGTGGAGAAAGTGAAAGACGGCAAAGTAGTAGAAACCGTCCATACCATTCAAGACCTAGAGGATATAGAAAAACTTACGATAGTAATGGAAAACGAAAGATGGAGCAAAGCAGGCCTCTATACAGGCACAGATTTCCTCTTCAAATTCAATGAACAAAATGTTGATGTACTTCTTCACACAAAAAATAACTCACTCGAAATGTTTCGACCGGGCGAAGAAGGTACTGAAAGAGCCGTTATCCTTCATGAAGAAGCAGAGAACTTTTACGAACTGTTGACAGGAGATTCTATAGCTGATTTCGAAGAGTAAGCATGTCAATTCTTAAGTAATGGTGTTCCTTTATGATAGGTGTAAATGAAAATCATATTCTTGAGAAGATTTTGTCTTAAAATTTCGAGAGCAATAAAACTTCTAAACTGGCTGTCTAATATTATTTACTACTTTAAATATTGTTCTCCGGAAACCATTTTTTGCATTATATTTATCTATTGTAGAGATTCTCTAAAAATATATTTCACAACTACCAGCTGGCCATACAGCTGTAAAGTGAGGACTAAGTTCATTGAGATTAACAGAATATTTACAATCCACCTTTCCAGCACTCGTCTTAAAACCCGGAAGCTTTCACAAATAGGACCACGCCTTTCATATAGAGTTGGGCAAGCATCATTATCAATTCAACCATGAGGACTCGCTCAATCATAATCGTTTTAAAGTGGTCTACCGGCAGGCCTTGTCTATTTTTAACATATTATTTTATGAACAAGATGACATGTTTCTAGTCAGTAACCTCTATTTCAATCAAAAAAACCGTAAAACCCCTAAGAGCAAAATCTATGATCATTACCTGAAAAACACATATTTAAAATATAAGGTACAGGTAGATACTTTACAATTCCGATCTGATGATAGCGATACTGATGAGTGTTACATCTCACAGTTCAGCTTAAGCTGCCGAAAAACGGATATAAATTATCCTCTACTCATAAAAGCTGCATGCAATGAAGACTTTCCGTTGAAACCCAGGTTTAGAAGAGGCAGCCGCCCGCTTTATACAGATGTTTATTTTATAAACGTCAGCAAAAATATCATTTTTTTCATCTACGACGATAGAGGCTGTGAAATTTTTGGTGCAGACGAGAAGATACTGAGGTCGACCCTCGAGAAATGCAAATTATCAGGGGATGTGCAGTCATGAAGCAATTTTTAATTATATACCGATTTTACTTATAATCATGGCGGCCGGATGTCAACAAAAGAATTCTTCAGGTATAGATTCAAATACTGCCGAAATTGCTTAATAGTATCTTGAAAAAGAAGGATATCAAGTTTTAACCCACGAAAAATTAGAGGAAATCTACACTCTTACACAAGCAATGCTAAATAGAATGCCCTACAATTTTTATTGGAAGATGCCTGGAAATGACCCTGATCCTCATATAGGAAAAAGAGTCGATGTAGAGAAATTCTTAGTCAGGAATCACCCCTTGGATGACTGGAGTGCTGCGGAGGTATAAAAGCCGATGGGAAAGTTTTTACCTATGTATATATCGTGGAAGGCAAGGTTGTTGGCGGGACCTCGTTTCCTTATGGAGCACAAGATAGCGACTTAGGAGGAGGCTACTGGTCGTTGGACGGCAGAACGGATGAATGATTGTTTGTCAGAATGGCAGACTTTCTCGTTTGATATATTATGCTGACTTAAGATACAACACTTTTTTTGTTAGAAAAGTGATCAAGAAAGGGGAATATTATTGAAACAACAATTACTAATTATTGATGCGCAACAAGAATTAATAGAAGGAAATGGAGAAGAAAAACCAGTATATAAAAAAGAAAAACTGATTGAAAATATCAACCATGTTATTGAAAAAGCAAAAGTTTCAAATTTCCAAATTGTATTCATAAGAGATTTAGACGTAGCACAAGGGCAGGGAAGAGGATTTCAAATTCATGAGGGCATCTCGGTACCTGATGATACAGTGATCTTTGATAAATCAGCCACCAATTCCTTTCATGGAACTGGACTTTTGAGTCATTTGAATTCCCTTGATATTGAGCATATTGTCATAATGGGGTGCGCCACTCAGCACTGTATTGATACTGCAGTCAGAACGGCCACGATACACGGACTTGATGTCACTCTAGTAGGAGATGGACATTCGACCACGGATAGTAAAAGTTTAAGTGCAGAGCAAATCATCAAACATCACAATGAAACCCTGCATGGCCATTATAATGTAGAAAACTTTTCAATAGTTAGAAATGCTAAAGAAGAATTGTTCCAGCCGACTCATGATTCTTATAGAGAATAGGGCGGTTATTACTTATAGGACGAGGGTAACGAAGATTTAACTTGGAGGTGATTAAATGGCGTGGATGTTTGGATTCGGCTGAGGTCTTTTGACTATCATAATCTTAGCTATGGAGCTGGCAATTTATGAGTATAAGAAGAGTAGTTACCGGTCATTCTTTCAAGCATTCAAAGGAAGCTTACTATTCATCATCCCTTTGTTCGTTAATGCAGGGTTTATCTATTAAATTTTTATATATTAGGTTCTTTTCTAAGAGATTGTTGCTTTTGAATGCTATTTACCCTCCCTCTCCTTTTACATAGGTGGATTGTAGCGGAAGGCGTTCGACCTCCTGCGGGACTAGCGGGACAGGTGAGACCCCACAGGCGAAGCCGAGGAGGCTCAACGCCCGCCCCGCGGAGTCGTACGCCTGTAGCGGAGATCCATCACTTTTATACAGCCACAATCTTTGCGAAAACAGCCATATATTAAAAAAGGATTGCAGTAAACAAAAACGCCAGGATAAGGAATCCAAGCGTTTTGTTTTTCGTTCATCCAGCTTTTTGTGCTTCCTATCAGATTTCCTTTAAATGATACCCTATGTAGCGCAAAGCATCTCTCAGGTTGGATTCTGTATGGATTTGGTCCAGTTCACTTCCAGATTGCACGGCTTTCATTGCCAGCTCCGGCCGGACTCCTGTAATAATCATTTCGACACCGAGCAGTTTAAGCGATTGTCCAATCTTCAGCAGATTAAAAGCGCTGCATTCATCAATTGTGGTCATTCCTGATAAGTCGAAAATCATAAATTCCAGGCCTTTTTTGGTGCTTTGAGATAATGAATGTTCCAATATTCTATTAGTACGATCTTCATCTACCTCACCAATAACCGGCAGGATCGCCACTGTATCTGAAATGGGTACAAGTGGAGCGGAGAGTGCTTGTACTTTGTGATTCGCTTTTTCCAGATTCAAGACATTTTCAAGCAGTTTGGCCATTGCCTTGAATAAAGAGATGTGTTCTTCTGTGAAATGATACGGCCGCAAATCCATTCCGCAGAGCGTACCGAAGTTTGTTCCATCACTATAATAAATAGGCATCCCAATCAAGGAGCCGCCGCCTAGATTCTTAGTCACTTCCATATCTCTTGTTTCATCAAATAACAACAGGTCTTCAATGATAAGTGGTTCCCGACCACCTCTGACGATGAATTGTCAGTAAGAATCACGGTAAAACGTTTGAAATCCTGATTCCAGAACAACATCTTCACGATTAAAAGATTGTATAATATCCACGTCTTTCTTATCATTCTTGGCCACGAAAAACGTATTAACATCAACGAATTTACTGATGAGTTCTAAAACATCCTTTGACGCTTCTTCTATGGAAGAATAACTTGTAGCTTGTGATACATTCATGACATTCACCTCCATACAAAAAATAATTTAACGTTCTGCAAGTATAACCTAAATCATCCAGTCTTAATACTAAAAGACTTTATAGAAGAGGGAGAATTGGAGATTGAAGGTCCGATTTGTGGTTAAATGACGAACACAGGGATCCTTTTTTCACTATCATCCTGCAGCGGCATGTACATGAAGCCGAGATCTAAATCATTTAAAAACGCTATTAAAAAGCATACAAATGGTAGTTTGTGCAGCAAATATTTCGAAAGGAAAGAGGAGCGCGTAAAAAAAGAGAGGTCCTTAAGGGATTAAAAATATAGAACAAACCTGTTTGTACCTTGCTATTTTAAGAAAATTTAAAAGACGAAGAAGAAAGGGTCATTCATGAAAAAAGAGGAAAAAACTTTTGCTGAAAACGTACTTCAACATCTCTTCTTAGGTGCGCAAGTAGATGGGATTCAGTTTGGGATGTCGCCGTCTACTATTAAAATCATTTTTGTAAATTACGAAGTGAATTCTCTTGTGTCAGATGAATTTGACTTTGGCGGACAGTCATTCCTAAACATTGAATCAAAATGGAATTTATTCGAACGTACACCTGAAAGTTATCCATTGAATGAAAATGATATTAAAGAATATTCCGAGGAAGTAGAATACGAAAGTATTTTTAAAATCAGAAGGCAAAAAGTTGTACATATAGAGTTGGGAGAACAAGTTCCGCATCTCTTAATTACCTTGCAGAATGGTTATACAATTTTTGTGAATGGTTTTCATGATAATTACGAATGCTGGCAGGCAGGGGTTCCCTATGAAGATGATACCTGGCTTGTCGTTGCAGTTCCAGGAACGGAAATTGCTGTTTGGGCTCCTCATGACTTCAAGGAAGAATGACAATGAAGCTGTGGGGTTTTATACCCAAGGAGAAATAATAAAATCCATCCCTTGGTTTATCTATTGAGGGTCAAATGGATTGAACGTAATGGACATTTTAATTGATGGAAGCAAAGGGGATATACCACTACTAATAATAGCTGTAATTTAGGAGGAAATGTTATTATATAGATAAAAAATGTTCAATCCGTTTAACGCAGTTATAATGAAAGAAACAGTAACAAAACAGAAAGGCCAGGAGCGTTTAATCAGTGCTCCTGGCCTTTTCAGGTAAGTTGTTTGTGAACAATAAACCTATG
The DNA here is from genome assembly GCA_051750065.1 of Bacillota bacterium. Classification (GTDB taxonomy): domain Bacteria; phylum Bacillota; class Bacilli; order Bacillales; family Bacillaceae_B; genus Rossellomorea. The sequence continues at coordinate 184,813 of JBNJJI010000007.1, read as the reverse complement.
GCAAAAGTTCATCCTTCAGCACGAGCGCTTCATTTCTAAGCTCCTCTTTATCAAACAGCAGTCTGAACATCCCCTTAATGATCAATTCATCCGGTTTGGATTTTCGGCATTCTTCCGAAATGCGGTCAGCCATTTTTAAATAGTCTTCTGAACTTTCTTTTAAAGAATGAATTTTACTATAAAGGTTTTTCCAAGCTTCTTCGCGTTTTTCAAAAGAGATAAAAGCTCCTTCTCTATCCATGTTTACAGAAAAAGGTTTCATGATCTCATCATCCAGCAGGGGAGTACTGTTTCCATTGAAGTAATCGTGCGCAAGAATCGAAATCTGTCTGACGATATGTTTCCCTAGTTTAGCCGGCTCCAGCACGCTATCCGTGGAAATGAGCAGCATCATATATGAAGAATAAATAGAGTGAGTCATCCACATAAGATCCCATTTGTAAGGTGAAATCTTCTCGCCATAAATTTGAATGAGATTATGTTCCAGCCAGCTGAACAATCGCCCTCTCATCCTGTGTTCCATCGCAGCTAATTTATCACTGTTTTTGGCGGTATCGCCCCTCATATGCATTTTCATATAAGACTTATATTCAAGGATACCTTCAAATTGGACTCGAAATTGCTTGGAAAGCCTTTCCTCATCAGGAAGATTTCCATCAAGCCCCACTACATAGGCACGTTCAAAAACAAGCTGCTGATAGTGTTCGTATATCGAAATGATTAAATCTTCCTTAGACTGAAAGAAGGAATACAGCGAACCTTTTGATATACCGATACTGTCGGCGATCTGCTGCATCGAAGTCTGGGCATATCCATGTTCGCCGAATAGTTCTACAGCCGTTTCCAATATCGCTTTTCGTTTATTCATCGCATTCACCTTCTTTTTTTAGTGAGTATCTCTAACATTTATGGTTCTTAACTCAATTAACGGCTATTCAAAAAATGACAAACAATGATTCTTCTAAAATCAATTTATTATAGCATAACTTCTTTTTATGTTTAATCGAGCAGGGAAGCCAACCATTCAGCTGATATCTCAACGTAAAGATAACAATATATTTTCTTTGTTAAAGCAGCACATTATCTCTTGACTATATTGAAAAAGACTGTAGAATGACTAATGAGTCAAACGCTTAAGCGCTGGTATATTAACATTTAATTCATAATTTAAGTAAACATTGACCAACGGGTCGAAAACAGTCAAGGAGGCTTAATCATGTTGAAAGCTATTTTAAATCGTTCCAGAATCACACTGATATTTGTGCTGTTATTTGTGATCATTGGTATTTTTACCTTTTTCCAGCTTCCACAAAGGGAAATACCAGAAACAACTATTAATATTGGAACTGTTTCGACGGTTTATCCTGGTGCAACCGTCGAGAATGTAGAGCGAACGATCACCAATCCTATTGAAAACTCGCTGCAGTCTATTGATGGAATAGAAGAGTTGAATTCTTCTTCAGCGGCCGGTTTCTCTACTATCATTGTAGAGGTTGAAGACGGCGCAGACAAAAAAGAAGTATTCAGCGATGTGCGGCAAGCAGTTTCTGATGCTTCCAGCGGTTTTCCGGAAGAAGCATTTGACCCTGAAGTTAATGAATCTACGGTGAAGATGCCGATTGTTTCATATCAGTTGACGAGCGATAATCGTGAAAATCTTCAGGACCTGAAAGCCGAACTGAACCGCTGGAGTGATGAAGTCACAGAGCTTTCTGGTGTCGATGGGGTCACGGTAAAAGGTCTTCCAGAAGAAGAAATCATTATTGAGCTTCAGCCTGACGCTTTGAAAGAAGCTGGTTTGAATGTCGGCAGCGTGATGACAGCAATCAATGATGAATTTTATCCCACTCCACTCGGGAAACAAGAAATCAATAATGAAGTGGTTCAGTTATCTGTTGAACACTATTCTTCAATAGAAGAAATGAACGATGTCTTTGTCGGTAAAAACCCTGCTGGAGAAACAGTCTTGCTAGGAGATATCGCAACTATCGAAACCGCGCCTAAAGCGGCAGAAGATATCATCACTTATGAAGGTAACCCGGCGATCTCCTTTACAGCCTTCGTACAGGCGGGCGAGGACATTCCCTCTGTCGATCAAAGAGTGAGCGACAAAGTGGAGGAGTTGGCTGATGGACTGCCTGAGAACGTAGAACTGATTTCCTATTATTCTCAAGCGAACCTTGTGACAGATATCTTTGATGGATTATTTCTTTCACTGGCGATATCTGTGGTGGCAGTCGTAATCACGACTTCACTCGGCTTGACAGGCTCCGGTGCTTTCGTTGTCGCGTTAGCTGTTCCCACCTCAGTCTTGATAGGTTTAATACCGCTTCCTTATGCGGAAGTAGACCTTAACCAAATCTCTGTGATCGGAGCAATTATCGCACTCGGTATCCTTGTAGATGACTCAATTGTTGTTAACGATAATATTCAAAGAAGATACAAACTTGGAGATAAGGCTTTGCAGGGAGCTATCACAGGTGTGAAAGAAATTTGGGTGAGCATCGTGACCTCATCTTTTGCGATTGTGTTTACTTTCCTTCCGCTTGTCTTTTTATCAGGAGGAAACGGAGCCTTTATCCGCGCGCTGCCGACAGTCCTCATTACAACAATCATTGCTTCCACATTAGTGGCTTTGATTTTCGTACCGGTGATGCGTTATCTTCTTTATAAAAAAACGAGTAAAAAAATATCGGCTTCTCCTGGTTTTCTCGGAAAACCTCTGGATAAACTTGCCGATTTCTATGCAGACAAAGTTTTGACCAGATTTTCAAAAAAACCGTTTCTTACATCGCTGATCGGCTTGATTTTCACAACGGCCATGTTCGGCTTAGTGGTTTTGACACCATTTGAGTTCTTTCCATCAGCTGACAGAGAAGAGGTAACGGTCGATGTGACCTTGCCAATCGGAACGACCTTAGAAGAGACTTCCGATACTCTTGCTGAAATGGAAGAGATGCTGAGAGGAGACGAAGGGGTCCATGAAACGTCTGTATTTGCTGGCACAGGGCTACCGAATTTATTCAACAGCTCCATGTCGAATACAGGGCAAAACACAGGCCAAATTGTCGCCCGTGTTGACCGCGAAAACCAAACGGCTCAAGGGTTGATAGATGAATGGACAGAAAAACTCAGAAGCGAATTTCCTGATGCCGAACTGTTCATGGAAACTATCCAGCAGGGACCTCCCGCAGGTGCTCCGGTAACCGTCACTGTCTCGGGTCCCGAACTGGAAAAGCTTCTTGAGCTTCGCGATAGACTTTCAGAAGAAATTCGAGCACTCGATACCAATCTTGTGGTGGATAACGTCGGAGAGTTTGCTCCAACAATCCAATATGTTCCTAACCGTGATGCACTAGAAGAGAACGGCATTACTGTTAAACAAATAAGTGAACAAATTCGACTTGCTACAGAAGGAATACCAATGAAATCCTTTGATAACGGTGTAACAAAGCGAGACATGAGTGTCGTTTTGGAAGGAAATGAGGGAGATATCGATCTTTCAGCTCTTGAACTCCCATCTGCTGATCCAAATCCGGCAGGACCACCGACACTGATTTCGCTTGACGAATTGGTTTCAGTAGAAAATATCGAAGAAATCCAGCAAATTCCTCATAAAGAAGGAGAACGTGCAATTACCATCCGCGCATTCCCTGATAATGAAGAGGGATACGAAGATAATGTCCAAAGTATTGTTAACGACGTCAAAGAAGGATTAGATAGTGACTACCGTGTGACACTTGGCGGAGAAAATGAAGCACAGCAGGATTTCTTCTCTGAAATCACCATCCTGTTCATCATAGTTATCTTCCTTGTGTATCTGTTGATTGCACTGCAATTCAACTCACTATCTCTGCCGTTTCTTGTTTTGGTTGCCGTTTACCTTGCCATTGCAGGTGCGATCCTTGGTTTGTTCGTCACACAAACACCAATCAGCTTCCTGGCTGTGATGGGTATGGTCTCACTGACAGGAATAGTTGTGCGGAACTCTATCGTACTGATTGAGTTCATAGAACAGGGACTGAAGGAAGGAATGAAGGTAAAAGAGGCGGTGGTCGAGGCGGGACGCACAAGGCTGCGACCGATCTTGCTGACAGCAATGACATCCATTGTCGCGCTGCTGCCGGTTGCACTAAGTGGAGACGCACTCTTTACGCCGCTTGCTGTCACCATCATCTCCGGTATCTTATTCTCAGCAGTATTGACACTGTTGATTGTACCAATGTTGTACCTGGTATTTGACCGTTTTAGAAGAAAGAAAAGAGAGAAAGCTGCAGCTTAAAAGTTTGGAGAGGAGGAGGAGATCCTTCTCTCTTTTTTGATGTTCATGAAAACTCCTGGCTATTCCGAAGTTCCAGAGAGCTTATGGCGTGATATAAAGATACCTTCCTTCATGATATGGTAAGCAGATTTCCTTATTCTCCCATTCAATTCTAGCAGGAGTTATGCCTTGTTAAGGACATGAATAATCCTATCTAAAATAAACGGAAATTTTCCGGTTAAGCTGTGGAGAAGAAATCGATATGGGGTATATAAGCGGAAATTTTCCGCTTAAGTACAGCAAAATGGACGATTTTCACAACTTTTAAGATTATAAGGGAAATTTTTCCGCTTATTTAAGTTATTTATCGTGCTTTTTTTAAAATAAGCGGAATTTCTCCCCTTATTTATCAAAAACTTTTCACAGGAATACATGGCTAGAGAAAATCATTCAGCGGGTCTTATAGGCCGAGCCCGGTAAGAGAAGTTTCCAATCGAAGAGCATATCACCAGTTCACACTAGTGGTTTTGATTAGCTGGTCATGATAACCCCTGGCTATTCCGAAGTTCCAGAGAACTTAAAGTGTAATATTAAAAGATATTCCATCATGATAGGATAAAATTGGTTTTTCGAGCCCTTCATCCCAGTGTAGTAGGAGGTATGCCCTATAAACCACATGAACAACCCTTAATTTAGTAAACAGTTCTAAAATAAGCGGAATTTCTCCCCTTATTTAAATTGATGATGAAGAGGGAGTTAGTGATCAGTATGGATATCGATAAGGCCTTGATATATATAAATCGGATTTATGGGTGTGCACCTCGTTGATCAGTGTCGGTGGTTCGATTCCATTCAGAACCATCATCCTAAAAAACATTGCGACGAAATGATTTGATTACTCTAAATTGCTAAGTCCGGTGGGGAAGTACCTTTGGCTGCTGAGGTTTAAATCACGTGGGTAACTTTGTTAAAGTTTATTCTATGAAATTTAGAACTCCCCTTCATAACAAAAACCCCGAATGACAAAGGTCATTCGGGGTTTTTCCTTCTGATTATGTTTCGATTTCAGGCTCGACGCGGAGATTGGCCTCTTTTCTTACTCTTAAGAACTTTATCAAATTAATAATGATTGTCTTAATGACGGCATAAGTAGGAACAGCCAGGACCATACCAAGAATCCCTGCGATGTTTCCAGCCGCCAGCAACAGAATGATGATGGTGGCTGGGTGGGTATCCAGAGTTTTTCCAAGAATCAGCGGAGACAGGACATTTCCTTCCATTTGCTGAGCCACTACCAGTACGAGAAGTACTAGTAAAGCTTTTCCGGGTGAATCGAATAATCCAACAATCACCGCAGGAGCACCACCTATGAGCGGTCCAACATAAGGAATGATATTGGTAACTGATACCGTGATAGCCAAGACAAGTGCGAACCGCAAGTCGATGATCAAGTAGCCGATGAAGGACAGGAGCCCAACGAACAGTCCGACGGTAACCTGACCTTGAATATAGGCAGCCAGGGTACTTCCAGTTTCTTTAAGAATCGTCAGCGCTTCTTTTCTGTACTCCTCAGGCAAAAATTTGGAAACCGCGACAGGAAACCGGTGTCCGTCCTTGAACATATAAAAGAGAAGAAGAGGAACTGTCACAAGGATAATCGCGATATTTGCCACCAATCCTAATAGATTTTGAAAACTGCCGGTAATAAGTGTAGGGAGGTTATTGGCAAAATCGACAAGTCTTTGCTGAGCTGTATCTAGAAGTTCAGCTTGTTCATTCATGAACGTCCTTAACTCAGGTGATCTGGACAGATTCTCAACGAATTGAAATGCCTGGGCCGCGTAGGTAGGAAGTTCGTTAGCCAGCGCAGTAAACTCCCTTGAGATAGTTGGTACAAGATTTCCAATAGCCAGTACCAGAAGCCCAACGATCAAAAGGTAAATAATCAAAATGGCAACAAGTCTTGGGACTTTATAGCGCTGCAGGACTTTCACTATAGGATTCAGCAGGAAATACAGAAACAGTGTTATCAGAATCGGAAAAAACAAAGTTGTAAAAAATATCGTGATGGGTTGAAACAAAAATGAGATTTTCGTAGATACAAATACAATCGTCACAATCAAAAGAATTTGTATCAGCCAGAATTGCAAACTTTTTTTAGACACATCATGACCTCTTTTTTCAAGTATGTAGAACTTAATTATAACAAGAAGGGAAGATTTTAACAATCTTTGGCAGTGTTGCATATATGATTAATTTCAAAAAAATAGACAAAAGTAATTATTAATTTTGTAAGTGCTCTATTTATAAAGCGTCAAGGTAGGAAGAAATATAATTAATTTCTCATAATTTTATTATGTAAACACGTCGTAGTATTACATAATTCTTGAAACCTATTAAAGCTCATAGGCGTCTAATTGTTAAACAAAAATATTCTTACACATATCTTTCAGCGAAAATGGCAAACCCAAAAATCTAAATCCATTTCATAAAGCTGGAGAGGGGAGAGATGTTTTTGAATAAGAGTGGAAAGAAAATTTTATTAGTTATCGGTTGGGCAGCGATTATTTATTCATTTATCATATCATCTATATTTACAGGACTTGTTGGCGCAGGAATCGGAGTGGTGATCAGAAAAGATTATCAGGACAAAAAAACTGGACTACTCTTAATTATCTTCGGGATATTAGGTGCCTTATCCGGTCCAATTCTTGGTTCCCTTTTTATATGGACTATTAGAGGGGATATCTAGGATTTAGTACAATGGTATTTTTAAAACGACAAAAGAATAGACTTGAATTAGTATTCGGACTGCATGTTTTATACCCGCTTAAAAACAGAATTACATAGAGATCATAAGAGTCTTCAAACAAGGTGGATGAGATATGAAAAAACGGCTTAACCTTTTGCTGTTGTTAGTCTTTATCGTCGTCTGTTATGTGGGCTATCACTTTTTTCAATATCAAATTCTAAATCAAGCTGCGAACATTGAGACAGAATTGAACACTTGGCTGAATAAAAACTCAGGAGAAATGGATGCAGAAGTCTTGTGCATGACTAAGTTAGATAAGACTAATTCTTCGATTGTTTTATTTCAGACAGAACGAGACAATATAGGCTATGCTCTCTTGAAAAACGGGTGGAATGGAAGAGTCAAAATAGTGCAAAGCGGACATGGAAACAACATAGCTTCCTATCAAGTTATCGATACAAACAAAGGGGACTATGGAATCGTAGTTGGGAAAAATCCAGATTTGAAAGTAGAAAATATTCGTGCAGATTTACTTCATGAGGATTTCGAATTCACGATAAACGTTTCTGGGCAAAGAACATTTTTGATGTATGAAAAGCTTCCTGAAGAAATAGAACAGCCCTTTCCAACTGATTTAATATATTTTGATGAGAAAGGATCTATAATTGAATTGAAGGAACTGGAGATTTAAAAGAATTGCCAATAAGCAGGTTAGGGAATCCTGTTAAAACGCCAGCATTAAAACTTTTCTGACAAGCAAGTTAATACAGACTTGATTCTTGCCGGACTTCCTAATGACTTGTGAATATATCTAAGGGTTTTTAGAATGATTTTGTCGTGAAAGGGAAATGAGATGAATAGTAAAATCAGCATATTATTAGTTATTTTCTTTTTCTATTTAATATGGCTATACTTCGCAATATATGAATCTTCAATATATAACTGGTGGACAGTCCAAGAAATAAAAGAGGCAAATAACGAGAGTGTTGTAATAGGTGTCTCATTAGGAAAGGTGTTAGTTGGGACTTGTTTATTTGCTCTTAGCGGCTTCACTATCTATATGCTAATGAGAAAGGTAAGATAGTTTTTTAAAATAAGATTTAAAGTGTAATCAGAATCGCAGTGAATTATTTACCACATCCAAGGCAATGTTTGAGTGTTTACGAGGGTTCATCTAAGGATAGTTATAGAGCAGATAAAAACAATAATAGAAATTTAAAGAAAATAATTTTCTTGATAAGTTTTATAGATAAGACTAAAGTGGACGAATTTTCACATATTCAAACTAACATTTTCTGTCTAACAAGCTCAGAGTAATAAACCCTGAGCTTGTTTACTGTGTATGAACCTTAATTTTAAAAGTTATTTAGTTAATATTCGTTACCCGCGGCGTTTCTTAAACACAGAAGTCCCATTGGCAGCAATAGTATGCAATAATGCCAACCATACACTATGGTCAGGGTTGGGAGATTTAGAATTTCCCATCCGTGACAGCTGCTGTTCATACCAGACAATTTCAAGCATTGAAGCCGACTTATCGAGCCATCTCAATCCTGTTTTCATTGGCTTTAACTGAATCGTTTCATAGGTTCCCTGAAAAATTCGATTTGGCAGGTCAGGCATCAGGGCAAGAGGCTTGGCAATCCCGACCATATCAATTTCCCCCTGAGTAACTGCGTCGGTCATTGCTTTCTCTGACCGAAAGCCCCCAGTCACAACCAAAGGAGTAGACACAATCGCTCTAACATTTGCAGCAAACTCCAAGAAATAGGCTTCTCGTTTCCTCGTGCTTTCTTTAACATTGAAGCCCTGCATCATAGGATTCTCATAATTTCCGCCCGAAATTTCAATAAGATCTATGCCCGCATCAGCCAGGCTGCGAATGACCTCCAATGATTCCTCTTCAGTAAATCCGCCACGCTGAAAATCAGCAGAATTCAGTTTGATTCCTACTGGAAAATTTTCACCGGTTTGTTTGCGTATCTCATGATAAACTTCCATTAAAAACCTCATCCGATTCTCGAGACTGCCTCCCCATTCATCACTGCGGCGGTTGTGATAGGGAGATAAAAATTGACTGATGAGATAACCGTGTGCACCATGAATTTGTACACCTGTAAAACCAGCCTTTTGAGCTACCTTGGCTCCGTTTCCAAACCGCTTGATCAATTCCTGAATTTCTTCTTCGGACAGAGCCCTCGGTTCATTAAAGAATTTTCTTAGATTTCCAGAAAAAGGTATGGCACTTGGAGCTACTGGTTTCTTGGATAAAGTTCTCGGTGACTGCTTTCCCGGGTGATTTAATTGCATCCACAAATGAGTACCATTCTTCGTTCCCGATTTTGCCCAACTGCTCAACATTTCTAAATCTCTTTCATCTTCAATCACGACATTTCCTGATTCACCCAGAGCACTTCTGTCAATCATCACATTTCCTGTTACGACAAGTCCAGTTCCTCCGTCAGCCCAGGTTTTGTATAAGGTGACGAGAGCAGGGGAAGAGTCATGATCTTTGTTTCCGAGTGCTTCACTCATCGCCGATTTGAAAAAGCGGTTTTTAATTATGCTTCCGTTCGGAAGAGTTAACGGTTGAGAAAGGACATGTGAGTTATTTTCCATATGTGAATCACCTCAGTATTAAATGTATGTTTACCTTATTATCAGGCTAATAGGGGTTGTAATTCAACTTTGTGTGTTTAGGGAATGTTGATATTTCAATTTTTAAAAAGAATGATATGCTTAAAAAGATTTCACGGAATGCTTCACGGATTTAATGACTATCAAGCTTTTCCAGACATACTCATTGAATTCTGGTCATGGTGAACCTCATTACCATGGAACAACCGAAATGCTATTAAGAAAAAATAGGGGAAGAAGGAGAGATAAAGATGTTCATAGTGAATGTAGAAGGAGCTATTCACCGTAATGGAAAATGGCTATTAATCTTAAGAAGCGAAAAGGAAGAACACGCTGGAGGTACTCTTTCACTTGTAGGCGGCAAATGTGAGATCGAAGGAGTGTCTTCCGAAATTCTGGAGAGAACGTTACATCGCGAAATTGTAGAAGAAGTAGGCTGTGAGGTATCAGGTCTGGAATATGTAAACAGTGCTTCATTCGTTACGGACTCCGGAGTGCATGTAATAGATATCGTGTTTCTTTGCCAGCATAAAGCTGGTGAACCCTATCCCAAAAGCAAGGATGAAGTCGATGAAGTAGTATGGAAGACCACTTCAGAAATACTGAACCTTCCTGATATTCCTCCCTATCTCAAGAAAAATATTTTAATGGCTGATAAAATGCTAAAGAAAGATGCGGCAGGGATATGAGTAGAAAACCAAAAGTTATTTCCCTATCCGGAGTGTCTGGCAGCGGAAAAACGACCGTTACTAAAGCTCTTGAGGGTAATTTGAAGGATGCCAAGTCACTATTTTTTGATGACTATACATGGGATGATTCACCTCAAGACCCGGTGAAATGGGTAAAAGAGGGAGCAGATTATAACCAATGGAATCTGGAACCTCTGTTCAATGCCGTTATGGCTTTGTCTCTATCAGAGGAACCACCGACCTTTATTCTGCTCGATTACCCGTTTTCTTATCAAAATCATAGAATGAAAACATTGATTGACTTGTCTATTTACATAGATACCCCTCTGGACGTAGCCATGGGTAGAAGGATCATAAGGGATTACAAGGATGAACCCGCCGCTGAGATACAGAAAGATATTAAATTTTATATAAAAGAGGGGCGAGCGGCGTATAGGGAAATGGAAACAACAATAAAGAGAGATTGCGATTTCATCGTAGACGGCACACTCAATATAGATGAAATAGTGAACCTTTTAGCGGAAAAACTGAATGATGGGCTCTGATAAATAATAGGAGACTTACATACAGTACATCTTTTAGGAAAACTTAAAGTTCCCAAGAGTTTCGGCTTGGAAGCCAGGATGATTAGGTTTTAAACACCCCATTCAATCCTTCTACGTAAAGAGGTAGGAGGATAAAATAGCACTCAAAAGCAACAATCTTTTAGAAAAAGCCTAAAAGAATCACTCGACAATGGTAGGATAACGACAAAACGTACCATAATCTCAAAAGAATGGCTCGATCATGGTACGATGTCCCCAAAAACAAACCATAATACCAGAGAAGTCCCCCGATCATGGTTCGATTTCCGTAAAACAAACCATAATCACAACAAAATTCCCTAGCCTAGATACGACTCCTACAAAAAGCACTAAAATTCCAAAAGAGCCCTCGCCTATGCAACAATTACCCGAAGAATCTAACGCTACTCATCCGGAAACCAAGCACTACCATCACTCCACACCTAAACATCATGCAAAACAAATCAGCACTTAAGTCATACACCAAAAACAAACCCACATCAGGCAAAAAGCTGATACGCAGCTCAAATACTCACCTCAACCAAATTCAACAAACTATATTTCCCTAAATTAGCCAAGAAAAACCTAAATCCGAAAATTTTCTGGAAAATTTCATTAAATTATAGAACTTTTTCACCCCTAGACTCGTCTTACTTATTGAGAAGAAAAAGAGGGGGAAAATTTGGGTGAAACAGTACATAGGAAAAATTTTCGTGGTTGTGCTTCTGCTTATAGGATTGCTGCCTTGGATGGCAGAAGAAAAGACAGCCGCGCAAGGAACGTTGACGATTGAGACAGAAGCGGGCATTAAAGGAAAAGTGAAAAACGGGAGTGCCTTTCCTGTCATCGTAACCATCACAAATGATGGAGAGGATATGACCGGTGATCTCGTGGTTTCATCAAGCCCGCATTACCATGCTTACAGTAATATAGTCATCCCGGTGGAAATAGCCGCTGGAACTCAGCAGAAGATTCAATTCTCCGTGCCTGGGATGAGCGATTATATCGGGGGATCCATGAACCCTGCTGGCAAGAAGGAAAAACGGATTCGTTTCTATGAGGGAGGCTGGAAGGACGGAGAGCTAATCAAGCTTACGGGTGATACTAACCTGGCTCCAAGCATCATTCCTGAAATGAAACCTGTTCTAGGTGTGCTGAGTGATAATCCTGATCAAATGAATGTTCTGAAGTTGACTTCTTATCAAGGAGAAGCTCCGGAAGTTCTTGCTATAACACCGGAAACAATGCCAGAGGATAGTTTAGGTTTAAACATGTTTGATGCAGTTATAATTCATGATTTTTCGATTGATGGATTAGATGAGAAGAAACAAGCTGCCTTGAAGCAGTGGGTAGAACTCGGCGGAAAGATGATTATCGGCAGTACGCCTGACCTGCAGCAAAAGATGGGGTCTTTAAATTCATTGGCACCGCTTCAAGTAACAGGAGAAGAAACCCTGAATGATCTATCCTTCTTGAAGGGGTTCAGCGATAAGCCCCTTTCGACGGAAAAATTAACGATCATGACAGGTGATGTGGATCCTGGAGCAGATAGTGTAATTGAAGAGGGAGGCAAGGTTCTTGCTCTCCAAAAAGGATACGGTACAGGTGAAGTCACACAGTTGACCTATAATCTTGCTGAAGAGCCTCTTGCTTCATGGGAAGGAAACAGCGGATGGTGGAACAGAATTCTAACAGCGAGCCTTCAAAGTCAGTCCAAACATCCAATGCAGTTTTATGACGAGACACAGAATATATTGAGAACAACAACGGAGTTATTTTCATCCTCTTTTCTCCCGGTTTCGGTGATTGCTTTACTATTTGCACTTTATATCATCATTATAGTACCCGTTTTATATTTTATTTTGAAAAAGAAAGACAAAAGAGAGTGGGGATGGTGGATTATTCCCTCCATAGCTGTTGTGACAAGCTTGGCCATCTTTGTTACAGGAGCGGCGGACCGCACTGGCGGTGAAAACCTGAATAAAGTTGCGATTGTGTCTGTTAACGAAGAAGGCATGGGCTCAGGATTTCACTTCTCTTCCATGCTCTCGAGCAGCGGTGGAGATTATACAATGGAATTCGGCCGCGAAAGTCTTGATCTCGTTCCATTCAACCAGGAGTTTGTAGAGCAAGCCAATTATACTGACTACCCGATGGTTCAGACCTCCGGCGAAGGATCGAAGGTAACCTTCCAGGACGTTGAATTCTGGTCAGTACGATCGACCATGAATCGGTTCTCATCACTGGAAACAGGACAAATACTGGGTGAATTGACAGCAGGAAATGATTCCCTTACAGGGACAGTGACCAATAATATGCTTCATGACCTCCACAATGTGTTCGTGCTGGCAGGCGGAAGTGCATACAAAATTGGAACCCTGGCCAAAGGAGAAGAAAAACAGGTGGAAATCGAAATGAAGTCGTCCACATTACTAGGTGCTCCAAGCTCTATTGCAGCAGGCAGAGCTTTTCCTGGAGCTCAGAATATGATGTATGGACCCTTACCTCAATCTCAGCCTGGCGATGAATGGAAAATGTTCAATCTATTAAACTACGGTCTTCAAGAAAAAATATATAATCATTCTTTGAAGAAGCCGCTGATCATTGGCTACTCTGACGAATCTCTTATCGAAATGACCATTAATGGAAAAAGTGCAGAAGAAGGTTCTATGAATCTATTTCTTCAACCGATTGATATTGAATCAAATAATACTGGTTCTTTTAAACTGAAACAAGAACAGATGGAACCAAGCGTTTCCGTCGTTGAAGGAATGATACATCACCAGGATTTCATGGAAGGAAACTACTATATAGACGCTGCACCCGGAACCTATGATCTTTCATTTCAGCTCCCTGATTCAGTAGTTGATAGAAAGGTAACGTATACAAAGCTGCTTCTTTCTTTTAGAGATATCGAGACGACAGACGGGCTTTCAATCATGAACGCAAAATCTGGCGAACCAGAGGAACTGGAATCTGGAGTAAGACAGATCAAATTGGAAACTGATGTCAAAAATTATATCGATAAAGACGGAAAAATGACTATCAGGATTGAAAAGAGAGGACAGAATAACCCTCAACTTCCTGTTCCGGGAGTCACGATAGAAGGGGAGTTTGTACAATGATTGAAATCGTCAATTTAACTAAAAAATACGGCTCATTTACAGCGTTGGATAATTTGAATTTATCTATTGAAAAAGGAACTGTATTTGGTGTGGTGGGTCCCAATGGAGCGGGCAAATCAACGACATTTTCCATCCTGGCCACCCTCCTTGCTCCCACAGAGGGAACTGCGTTTGTCAACGGCTTTGATGTGACGAAGGATCCGAAGATGGTTCGCAAGCAAATAGGTTATATGCCTGATTTCTTCGGAGTCTACGACCAGTTCAAAGCTTCCGAATACCTTGACTTTTACGGAGCGAGCTACGGTTTGACCGCAGCAGAACGGAAGGCGCTGATTCCGCAGCTGCTCGAGCTCGTCAATCTTTCTAATAAAAGAGATTCTTACGTCGACCTGCTATCGCGCGGAATGAAACAACGGCTTTGTCTTGCACGCTGCCTGATTCATGATCCTGAAGTGCTGATTCTGGATGAACCAGCCTCTGGCTTGGATCCCCGGGCAAGGATAGAAATGAGGGATATTTTAAAAGAACTGAAAACTATGGGAAAAACAATTCTTATTTCATCCCATATACTTCCTGAGCTTGCTGAGATGTGTGATGAACTTGGTGTGATTGAAAACGGCAACCTTGTCGCTTCGGGTTCCGTTTCTGTCATTCATCAGCAGCTTCAGGCAAATAAAATCCTCAATGTAACCGTAATGGAGGAAGTTGAAAAAGCTGTCGCCTTCTTTGAGGATGACCCCCAAGTGGCCGAAGTCTTACAAAATGAAAAAGAACCAAATACCCTCCATTTTGCTTATTCAGGGACGGACCGGGAACAGGTGGATCTGCTGGTGAAAGCCATACAGTCAGGACTTTCCATCATGGATTTCACCCAGAAAAAGACAGACTTAGAAGACATCTTCCTGGAAATTACGAAAGGAGATGAGTAGATGAAGACACTTCTGATCAACCCGGTATTGAATAAAGAAATCAAACTGCGTCTGCGGTCACTGAAAAGTTTCCTTGGGATCCTTTTTTATCTTGCAGCACTAGGACTTGTCGCTATTGGATTTATATATCTTACTATGATGAACAGCCAGGCGGGGTATATTCGACCGGAAGAAAGCAGGATGATGTTCATGGTGCTTTCCATGGTCCAGCTTGGATTGATCCTTTTCATGACGCCGGGTCTTACTGCCGGAGTTATAAGCGGAGAGCGGGAAAGGCAGACGCTTAACATGCTGCTGACAACTGAACAATCTTCAACAAGCATCATATTAAGTAAGTTGATTTCATCAGTCGCTTTTCTATTCTTGATGATTTCTGCATCGCTTCCCTTATACAGTATCGTGTTTTTATATGGAGGCGTTTCTCCGGGTGTACTTCTTGGAACTTTTGGAATATACGTACTAACGATCATTACAATTGGAAGTATCGGAATCTTATTTTCGACAGTGATCAAGAAGACGATCGTTGCCATGATTGCAACCTATGGTGTGGCTCTTTTCTTGACAGCTGGAACCGGATTTATCACTCTATTTTTCATGAGCGCATTTTTGTATGGAAATTCATCAAGTGTGGCTCCGTATTTTATTATTATGACCAATCCTGCCTTCGTACTGATGACAGTATTTGAACCTAGTATTCAAGAAGAGTTTGTAACAAGAACAGGAATTGAGCTGCCATTTTGGATTGCTTTCGGTGTTTCTTATATTGTCATTGCAGCTGCATCTCTATGGATCAGCATTGCTAAACTTCGACCTAATATGAAACCATCCAGAAGAGGAAGAAAGAAAGATGCATGATCGAAAGCTCTTTCTTTCTCTGCTTTCCCACCTTCATAAGAAGCTGGCAGTAAGACATTTCAGCCGTTCGCTCACCTATGGGCTGGCAAGTGCTGCAGGTGCGGGAGCAATCATAACGGCTGCAGGCAGAATTTTTGTCATTACATTTCTTTGGGAAAAGATAGCCATAATCAGTTCTCTGCTGATGTTATTTTTTGTAGTTTCAGCTTTTGTCAAACGTCCTAGAAAACAGGATGCAGCACAGCATTATGACCAGTATGCCGGGGAAGAAGCGGTCTCCACCGCTCTTTCCGGCCTCGATAAAGAAGAGATCATGACCCAGCTTCAGCGAAAAGATGCTTTAAAGAGGATGAAAGACTCACGGAGAAGAATAGACCAGATTAAGACGCTGAATTTCCCTCTAAAGCCTCTCTATGCTGCTTTAATTCTGGTACTCCTCACCTCCCTTTCCTTGGCATTTCCAAGCACGATGATGGAAAAAGCTCAGCAAAAGGAAGAAGAAATGAGGATTGTGAAAGAAACCAGAAAGAAAGTAGAGAAGCTGGCAGAAAAGGAAAAGGTCAATGATGACAAGGTAAAGAAAGAACTCACGGAACTTCAGAAAGAACTCGCTGAAAGCAAGACTGCTGAAGAATCTTTGAAAAACCTGTTGGAAAAAGAAAGAAAAACAGCTGTATTAAAGCAAGAAGCGGAAGAAGCAGAAAAAAAATTAAATTCTCTTTCTGAAAAAGCGGCGGGAAACAACCTTGATGAACTTTCAAAAGCGTTGGAAAATATGGATCAGAAAAAACTTCAGGAAGCCATGGAAAAACTAAAAAAACAGCAAAGTCTGAGTAAAGAAGAAATAGCAGCACTTCAGGAAATGAAAGAAGCAATAGATGGAGAGGGAACTGATCTCAGCCAGCTGACAGAGAAACAAATGGAAGAAATGCTAGCGAATCTTGAGAGATCACTGGACGAAATGATGGCAGCAGCCTCTTCTATTTCACAAACAGCAGCTGCCCAAAAAGACCTGCAGGAGCTGGCAAACAGTCTTAATCAACAAATGGCCGCGGCTGATTTAGGTGCCGCACAATCACTGGCCTTTAATAATCCTTCATCAAATCCTGCAACTTCAGGACAAAATGCGAATGGCGGAAGTGCTGGTAATCCTTCTCAAAGTGGAAGCGGCCAAGGATCCGGACAAGGAGCAGGAGGCAGCTCTTCTGGAAATGGTACTGGAGCAGGCACCGGGTCTGGTTCAGGTTCCGGCTCGGGAAGTGGCAGTGGTTCTGGCAGCGGCGGAAATGGAGCTGGCATGGGTCAAGGGTCTCGAGAGCTTGTGACCGTCCCCGACCGCTTGGGAGGAAAGAGTAATCAGTCTGTTGATAACGGCCCGCTTGGTCAAGGTACAGGTGAAAAGCAGACAACTGACCAGGGACCTTCCCTTAAAGGAGCTGCACGTCCTTACAATGAGGTCTATGGTGAATATGAACAAGCTTACCGGGAAAGTGTGGATCGAATGGCACTGCCTTCCAGCCTTGAAAATGTCGTAAAGAATTATTTTAGTGAATTGAATCCGGAAGGGGAGTAACACATTGACAGAACTCGCAGTAAAAGAGCAGCAGCTGCACCAGGCAGCGGAAATCTATAGAAATATCAAGGCGGAGATTGGAAAGTTCATTGTCGGACAGGATGAAACCGTTGAACAAGTTCTATGGGCCGTGTTTTCAGGGGGGCATGCGCTTCTGGAAGGGCTTCCCGGCCTTGGAAAAACCATGCTTGTCCGTACAATTTCAGATGTGATGGATTTGCAATTTTCCCGCATCCAATACACACCCGATTTGATGCCTACAGATATTACAGGAACTATGATGATTCAGCCTGATGAACATGGACGCCAAAAGTTTCATTTTCATCCGGGACCGATTTTTTCAAATATTGTCCTTGCAGATGAAATCAACAGGGCGACGCCCAAGACGCAGAGTTCTTTATTAGAGGCCATGCAGGAGCAGACAGTGACGGTTCTTGGAGAAATGAAGAGGCTTCCAAATCCTTTCTTTGTCCTGGCTACTCAAAACCCGATCGAACTTGAGGGGACTTATCCTCTTCCTGAAGCCCAAATGGACCGATTTCTGTTAAAAATCAATGTGGAAGCACCGGGAAGAGAGGAACTTAAGGAGATAGCATTGAGAACGACCGGAATCCAAGAGATCATGCTGAATAAACAGGTTGACGCAGAATACATCCTTCAAACGCAGAACCTGGCAAAGGAAATTATTCTGGCTGATCATATTCTTGACTATGCTGTCTCTCTTATTATGGCAACGTCACCCGAGCAAGAATCCTCTCCTGAAATGGTGAAGAAAAATGTCCGTTATGGATCAGGCCCGCGTGGATTGCAAAGTTTGATTAAAGTCGCCAGAGTAAGGGCTTTATTCTCGGGAAGGTATCATGTTTCTGTGGGTGACTTGAAAGCAGCAGCTCTGCCTGTCCTCCGCCACCGGGTTTTCTTGAATTTTGAAGGAGAAGCATCCGGCATCTCTCAGGACGAGATCATCCAGCAAGTTCTGGCTTCTATCGATAAGGCCGGGAGCAGCAAATGATGCTGCTTTCTCCGCGGATTTTACAGCATTGTGCAAAGAAATCTCTCGTACTGCGGAAATCAGTCAGGGGAATGCACAAAGGAGAGAGGCGTTCCTCGAAACAGGGAACATCGCTGGAGTTTTCCGATTTCCGGACATATGTGCCAGGAGATGATCCCAGACTGATCGATTGGAATGCCTATGCACGGACACAGAAGCACTATATCAAGCGCTATCTTGATGAGCAGGAGTTGTTTGTGTCCATCTACTTGGACTGTTCCAAATCCATGATGGTTCCTCTAGCAAAATGGCAGACGGCCAAGTCCCTCGCAGCCTGCCTTGGGTATATGTCTCTTGTTCATGATGACCGGGTCTCCGTATACCCAGCAGGAAGCGGAGTTTCTTCTTTTTCGTACAAGAAAGGCAGAGCTTTTGCCGGAAAACTAGTAAACTATCTTTCAGATTTGAAAGTTTCGCACGGGACAGAGAACTTCTCAGCCTCGCTCTCAGAATTACGGCAAAAAAGGACCGGCCTCAGTATCATTATTAGCGACCTTATGGAACCGGCACAGGAAATAAAGAATTCGCTGAAAAGGATGCAGGCTTCGAGACAGGAATTGAGAGTCATACAGATTCTCAGCCCTGAGGAACTCCAGCCTGCTTACCAAGGAGATCTTAAGCTCGTCGACAGTGAATCGGGTGAACAAAGAGAGGTTTCCATCAGCAGAAAAGTGCTGCAAGAGTACAAAGAACGCTTGGAAGCTCATAACAATGAATTGGAAAAGTTCTGTCAGGAAAGAGGAATTGGTTTTCTGCAGTGTTCATCTGAACAGTCTCTTGAACAATTGGTTTTTTCAACGATGGCTGGAAAAGGATGGGTCATGTGAGGTGAGAATATGGGATTTTTAACACCATCTTTTTTATGGCTGGGAGGATTTCTGGCTGTACTGATTTTATTTTATTTATTTCGTAAAGAGTTCACTGAAAAAGAGATTTCTTCCACCCTGCTCTGGGACCATCTTGTTCAAGAGTGGAAAGCGAATCGGTGGTGGAAGAAACTGCAGCGCCATCTGCTGTTATTGCTGCAAATTTTGATTGTTTGTCTTTTGGTCCTCGCTATGGCACAGCCCTTTTACTCTGGAGAAGGAATTACTGGAAACCATGTGGTGGTTATCCTCGATCCTTCTGCTTCCATGGGGGCAAGAGAAGGAGAGATGACCAGATTCGATGAGGCAAAGGAAGATGTACTTAACATAGTTGATTCACTCGGAAGCGGACAGCAGCTCAGCCTTTTGACAGGCGGAAAGATTCCGCAGCTGAAACTTAGTGGAGAAACCGATAAGCAGCTGATGAAAAAGGCGATTAACGAAATAGCAGTAACATATGAGGAAGATAATATGATTCAAGCTGCAGGATACGCCTCCTCTCTTATTTCTGAAGAAGAAGGAGAAATTCATCTCTTTACCGACTCTCTGAAAAAAGAAGAATTAGAAGAGGTTCCTTCCTCACATCGTTTCGTCGTTCACAATATCGGTGAACAGCGAAACAACCTTTCTCTCCGGGCTTTTGGTGTAGCAGAAAAGGGCGAAACCATTAGCGGGGTCATGACAGTTGCCAATGAAAGTAAAGAAGACAAAACTGTTTCCGTCTCCATTGAAGGAGAGGATGAAATCGTAAACGAAACCATTGTAGTGAAGGCGGAAGGAACCGAATTGTTGTATGTAGAAGACCTTCCTCAATCCTCCTATTATGAAGCTTTCATTACAAGCGGGGATGACTATGAAGCAGACAACAAAATATCGGCCATTCATGGCGGATCTGCTGAAAACACAGTATTTTTGGCTGGGAAAACCAATCCCTTTTTAGAAAAAGTGCTGCCCCTGCTTGGTTATGATTCTATTGCACTATCAGAAAGTGAAGGGGGAGAATTACTGTATCCCGAGAATATAGAAGGCATTTATATCTTAACTGGAATAGAGCAGGAAAACTGGCCGGACGGACCCAAATTCATCCTGTCTCCAGCTGAAGGGGGAAGCTTTGAGGTTGGTGAAAAAATTGAATCTGCAGAGGGAATTTCAAGTGTAGATTCCAGCCCTCTTCTTAGTTATGTAGAGATGGAAGAGGTTTTCCTTCAGTCGAGAAACCCCTTCAACGAGAGCGGGCTGGAGACCATCGTATATAGCGGAGATGAGGCGGTTATAAGCCAAGGAACCTATAAAGGCAGTCCGCTGCTTATGACAGCATTCGATTTGGAAGATTCAGATTGGCCTCTTCAGCCGGGATTTCCAATATTCGTTAAAAATGCTCTGCAATTTCTTCAGCAGGAAAATCAAACCCTGGGATATGGTTATCCAAATGAAGAAAGGAAGATATCCTTTTCTTCTGACAGTAAAGAAGCCTCATTCATTAATCCCTTGAATGGTCAAACACTAAAGAAATTATCGTTGGATTCTGAAATGATTCAAATGCCAGAAACTCCAGGTGTTTATGAACTGAAAGAAACGTCAGCTTCCGGAGCCAGAGAGCGTTATCTCGCCGTGCTGCTTCCTGAAAAAGAATTTGTTATCACACCTGAAGAGTCATTTACTATTGGAGGCATTTCACACAGCGAAGAGGACGAACAAAACCAGAGTATCCATCACCTTTGGAAATGGATCGCCGTCTTGGCATTGTTTCTGCTGATTTTGGAATGGGAGGTGTACCGCCGTGGAATTTCAACTTGAACAGCCATTATGGCTGCTGCTCCTTCCGTTAGCCGCAGTAGGACTGCTTCTATTTTGGAGAAGCCGAACAGACATTCCGCTTCTTGAAAAGAGGCTGATTCTTTCCATTCGCACTTTGATTTTACTCTTAATTGTACTGGCATTGGCCGGATTACAAGTGTTGATTCCGATCAACGGTGTATCGACCGTCTTTATCGCAGACCAATCTGACAGTCTGAAAAATCAGGAAGAAGCAATTCAAGATGCCATTGAGAGTGCAACGAATGAAATGAAGATAGATGATAAATATGGAGTTATTTCTACAGCTCACACTTCCGTCATTGAACGTCCGCTGAAGGAGAAAACAGACGCGGGTATTGAGTTTCGAAGTGAATTAGACACCTTCAGTACAGATCTCTCCAGCGGCCTGAGGCTTGGTGCCAGCCTGATTCCTTCTTACACCAGCGGCAGAGTTGTTCTGCTGTCGGATGGAAATGAAAATATGGGAGATGCCATTGAACAGGCTGCCTATATAAAACAAGAAGGAATAACGGTCGATGTCTTTCCTGTGGAACCAGTATACGGGGAAGATGTGGCACTAAGTCTTTTTGAAATGCCTGATACTCAGTTTCAAGGAGAAACAGCCAAGATTACTATCGAGTTGGAAAGCAATATACAAACAGAAAGCAGAATCAGAATTTTCGAAAATGATAAGCCAATAATAGACAGCAGCACTGCCATCGAGCCTGGAAAAAACCGTTTTACTTTTCAACATAGAGCCGTTGAAGAAGGGTTCCGGCAATACCGGGCAGAAGTGATTACAGCAGGGGACACCATAAGTGAAAATAATGAAGCTTTCGCCTTCACGAATGTTTCCGGGGAACCGAAAGTACTGATCGTGGAAAATACGGCAGGAGAAGGAAGGAATCTAACTGAATCTCTGACTGCCTCAGGTTTAATGGGGGATGTCATTTCAACTGAGATGCTGCCTACAGTCCTTTCAAGTTATATTGGGTATCAATCCATTGTGTTCGTCAATGTTCCAGCCACTAAAGTGACGGGGCAGCAGATGGATTTGATTCATAGTGCTGTTAAAGATTTTGGAACAGGATTTGTGATGGCCGGTGGAGAGGATAGCTTTGGACTAGGCGGATATTTCAAGACTCCGATTGAAAAACTGCTTCCTGTGGATATGGAGCTCAAAGGTAAAAAGGAAATGCCATCGCTCGGAATGGTCATCGTCCTTGACCGGTCTGGCAGTATGGCTGGATACAAGATTCAGCTGGCAAAAGAAGCAGCAATCCGGTCGGCAGAACTGCTGAGGGAAAAGGATACATTAGGATTCATTGCTTTCGATGACAGACCATGGCAGATCATCGACACAGAACCAATCAAAGATAGAGAGAAGGCTATTGAGCAGATCAACGGACTCACGGCAGGAGGGGGAACTAACATCTTCCCTTCCCTGGAACTTGCATATGAGCAGTTAACACCACTGGAACTTCAGCGAAAACATATCATTTTGTTAACAGACGGACAGTCCGCTACTTCACCTGATTATCTGACAACCATAGGTGATGGAAAAGCGAATAACATCACCCTTTCAACTGTTGCCATCGGCGACGGATCAGACAGGGTCCTCCTGGAGGAATTGGCAGATGAAGGCGGAGGAAGGTTTTATGATGCTGTTGATTCTTCTACCATCCCAAGCATCCTCTCAAGAGAAACTGTTTTAACGACGAGGACCTATATAGAGGATGACCCCTTTTATCCGGTTCCTGTTGAAGGAAACGGCTTAGAAGAACTGTTCAGTGCCGGCATACCTCAGATGAATACGTATGTGGCCACGACCCTGAAAGGCCGTGCAGACTCTTTGCTACTGAGCGAAAAGGAAGACCCCGTTCTTGCGAGATGGCAGTACGGAATCGGCCGGACAGCATCCTGGACATCGGATATTCCGGGAGAATGGTCGGCAGACTGGCCTCTTTGGACAGGATGGCCGGACATGTGGAACCAGCTTATCACCTGGAGTTTTCCTAACTATCAAAACACAGCATTTGAAGTCCACCAAGCACAGATTGGCAGCGAAATGAATGTGACAATCTCACAACCCGATTTTCAAGCGGTCCCGCTGAATGCCGTATTAGTGAATAATAAAGGAGAAGAAACACCTTCTTTCTTTAGAACCACCGGCCCAGGAGAATATGAAATGACTTTTCCTTCAGAACCAGGAACCTATTTTCTCCAATTAAATGAAGACACCGGAGAAGCAAGTACAGGATTATTCAGAACAGGAATCTCTGTTCCGTATTCATCCGAGTACAAACTCATGGAAGCCAACCTCGTAAATCTTGAAAAGATTGCCGAGGCAGGGGGAGGAGAGGTTCTCTCTTCTACAGAAGGCCTTTATAAGGACAACCTTCTTAAATCCTATAACAAAGCGAGCGTTCACTTATGGCTGATATTTGCAGCATTCTTCTTGTTATTCCTGGAGATCGCTCTGCGCCGCTTCGGATTAGCTGGACCTGCGGCAAAACTTGCTCAGAAAAAAACAAGAAAGCAGGAAGAAAAACAGCAAAGCAAACAAGGCAAAGTAGAACACTTCAAGAAGCTGCAAACTTCTTCTAGCAAGAAAAAGGAAACACCAAAATGGCAGAACTCCAAGCCTCCTGAAACTCAAACTGTGAAGGATACAATGGAACCTGCTCCAAAACGAGAGAAACCAAAACCTTCTCAAGACGTCGATCGTTCAGAAACAATGAATCGGTTAATAGAAGCGAAAAAGAAACGGAAAAGATGAAAAGAATAAGAAAAACAAACTCCGTAAGGGAAGTGTCCCTTGCGGAGTTTGTTAAAGTTCTCTATAGTTTTTAAAACTTATAGGGATTTTTGAGAATGGTTAGTTAGTTATCGTCTTTACAAGCTCTCTTGAGATCATTTCTACACCTTTTTTGTGTTGTTTTGGCCTCTGGAAGCTTTCTTGAGTTCATTTCCGCTCATTGAGAATAAGTCATAGTAAACAAGCTCTCCAATCCGATTATCCTTCGGTGTCTATTAGATACTAAATTTTTCCTGATGATGGTTAATATACGATGGAGAGATCTTTCAAATACGCATGGTTAGAATTTTGTTTTCTGTTGAAGATTGGAATGCAAAAGTTCGAAACATAACAGTAAAAATATACCACAAAAACCGCAAAATCTCCCTAGGATTTGCGGTTTTTGTTTTTTATAAATGGCTCTTTTCGTAGATATTGTTGCTACTTGAAGTTGATTTCTGCTCAAGGCGCCCGACTCCGCAGGGCGTGAGCATTCCACACCAATCAACGCTCTAAAAATTGAGGTGTAAAAACCACTATCTATTAGAACACAGCTTTATAAATTGACTATCTCACAGATGATTCCACACCAACACTTAATTCTTTTCCTTTTTCTCTGTCCTTATCAAGAAATAAGCCGTAACCCAGGCAGTGATTGGGATTGCAAGCGCAACGCCAATGCCCGCAGATCCAATAAAAATCATTTCAGAACTGAACACTTTGGAATTCACTATTTGACCCATCGAATAGGATAAATCTTTAAACCAGATCAGCAGAGCCATGTAGCCTCCGAAGAAGGCAAAGAACAGTGTATTTGTACTGGTTCCCAGGATATCGCGGCCTATACTCATTCCGCTTTTGAACAAGTCAATCCGGCTGATGGATGGATTATGAAAATGGATTTCTCTCATCGGTGAGGAAATGGAAATCGTTAAATCAATGATTGCGCCAATCGTGCTAATGAGTATCATGGAAGCACCAATTTTCACAAAGTCCATACCTACAAAAAGAGAAAATGCACCGATTTCTTCGATCTCTTCCTCGCTGAACCCCTGAATCATCGCCATATCGGTCAACATCAAGATAAAGATTAGCAGAACTGAAGTCGTCACTATTGTCGATAGGAACGCTGTCTTTGTCTTGATATTTATTTCACTAATGTAAAAGAGCGAAATGCAACTGATGAGTACACAGGCAATCAGCGTAAGAATGATCGGATTCAAGTCTGGATCATTCATGAATAGAAGTGTGAAAAGAAGTACACCAAAATTCAGAAATAAAGCAATAAACGAACGAGCTCCTTTTTTTCCGCCAATCATAACCATTAAAATTAGTAGAATGACTGCAAGTATGAATTGTACTGTCATATTCTCGCCCTCTTACGTTTGATAAAGAAAATCGACGTGTAAATCGCAATCGGAATAGCCAAAACAACTCCAATGCCACCGGTTAAAGCCCGTGCCACTTCTAATGAAAGATTCATGGAAAGAGTGAAGCCAAGCGGGGAGGCATTTTTGAAAAATAAAATAAGCATCGGTATTGCTCCCGAAATATAGACAAAAAACATGATATTGGTCATCGTGCCCATAATATCCTTTCCGATGTCATACCCTGATTTACGCAAATCTTCTATTGAGATGTTATGGTTCTTTTCATATAATCCATAAATAGAAGAGGACAGCGTAATGGCCACATCCATCACGGCTCCCAGGCAGCCAATCAATATCCCTGCCATGAACACAGCTTTATAGGGGCGGCTCAAAAATTGCATCTCCTCATAACGAAGGCCATGACTACCAGTCAATGTGACAACAATATAACTGATAAAGAGCGTCAGAAACGTTCCGATCAATGTAGCGATTACAGCTGAATAGGTTTTTTCATTAAAGCCATTCACCAGCAGCAGTGATATCGCCGTAAATAATAGAACACCGATACTGCACACCACTAATAAACTAACACCGCCTGAAAACAAATAAATGTCCAAAGCATAAGAAAGAATCAGAGCATTAACAGCCAGCGTGATCAGAGAAAACAATCCTTGCTTCTTGCCAACGATCAACAGAAGCAGAATGAAAACCCAGGCAATGATCATTAGATACTTATCTCGTTTCACATCTTCAATTACACCGGTCAACTCATTCGTTGCTTCCGAAACCTTTTCAATCGAAACAAACACTTCGTGACCAGGACGATATTCCTGATCATAGGCACCGGATAGGGAGTACTCATTCGCTAATTGGATAGAGTTTCCTTTTAATTCCCCATTTTTAATTTGGGCAGTAATCTCCTGATGGAATAAGCGATCCTGATTTCCGTTCATGTCTTCCAAATCAGTTGTTTCCACTACTTCTGTACTCACCACTTCAGCAATCGGCCGGTCATAAAAATTATGATTGTTATAAACAAATAGAAAAGACCCAATCAAACAAAGGGTGAGGAAAAAGATAATAAAAATTAATTTAGAACTAAAATACTCTTTCAAAAGAATTCCTCCGATGGTTCAGATGGCGTGACAAACGCTGAAGATAACTGATTGGCAGATTCACAATACCATAATATTTTTACATAAAAAGCTGCTTTAGAAAAGACGTTGTGAAATGTTCTTACCTGTTATCGAAATTTTTTTATGTCGGGTCTAAAGGTCGCCATTAAGCATTCTAGAGACTAGTTCATAGATGAAGAACGTCAGGTGGCACAAATAACTAATTGAGGGGAAGATTTTTGAGGTAAATGCTTTTAGATGAGTCTAGAGACTAAGGAAGAAATTCACGGGAGGGACCGACCACAGAATTGAACGAACTTCTATTTTGGAATTCAATAGGGGCGGAAGGTACCCATTAATTTAATTTTATATCGCTCTAGTTTTCTAATTTTTTTAAAAGTCAGCCAAGAACAAACCGTTATACATATAAGCATCCATTCGTGATCTTCTCCTCTATTGCCAATAATCTTATTCAAAATAACACAACCCTTTATTAAATATTTCTTGAACACTAATTATAACAAACAAAACAGAAAGACAGCTAGCTGTTTTACATAAGGAACTATCTCTGAGCATTTAAAATATATACAATGTTATACCATTAATAATATTGTGTAAGTTTCATTTTTTTGAAATAATTAGATAGTACCCAAACGTAGGATAAAGATAAAGGATCCTATAATATTTTTTTATCATGATTTACACATTCGTTACCTCTGCTCTTTATTTAATTCAACATCAAAACGGATTAAACTACATCTTTTTTTCTGAGTATAGGAGGTTTATCGACTTCAATTTATCTCTTTCTTATTTTTCATAAAGAAGGAAAAGAGCATAAGTCTAGTTAATCTCTTCTGATATTTATTAAAGGAGGAAATGAATGGAACTCAAATTGTCTGCGACCATTAAAGATAACTTTTGGAAGCTGTTCTTTTTTGTCATGCTGTTTGTCAGTATTAATACCCTCTTTTACGATTGGGAATTTCAGCACTACGGTTTTAATGAATTGGATCATTTCGGAAGCTTATCATTCGCTCTCATTGTCAGCGTGATTGAAAGTGCCTTGATCACAGTGTTTCTTCTGTGGGTGTACAGTAAAATCGTGAAGAGAGGAAGTAAAGTAAATAAGTGACGCAAGGTGGGTGAAATAATGAAGATGAGAGAGATGACCGGACTTTTAGAAAAGCTATGCATTCGGTCCAGGCTGGGAGAAATGATAACAGGTCCCCAATCTATTTCAGGCGGCCTTCTACTTGAACTACCCGCCACTTACCGTCCTTACAGGTCGCTTGAAGTGGGGGATTCCTAAGAACACAAACCTATCGGTTCGTTTTTGATTAGGCTATCTCCGCAGTCCCTGCGGTTAATCGCAATGCTTCATTGCGAAGATTTATACTTGCGTTATAATCCCTTTGATGGTTGCTTTTACAGTTTGGACAGGTCCATTCACGCAACGCAAGATCTTTAACAGCGTTATACTTATGATTACATACAGAACATAGCTGGCTGGAAGGGAAATTTTTCGCTGCGGCTACCACCTGTTTACCATACCATAATGATTTGTATTCCAACATAGACCTGAATTTGGCCCAGCTTACTTCGCTGATTCCTTTTGAAAGGTCTTTGTTTTTTAACATTTTTTTGACGGACAAATCTTCAATGCCGATAATGTCGTGGTTTTTGACTATTTCGGTAGAGATTTTATCCAGCATATCTTTTCTTGCATTAGCGACTTTTTCATGCAGCCGAGCAACTTTCTTTTTTTGTTTAGTCCAATTCGAAGAACCCAATTGCCTCCTTGAGAGAATGCGTTGGGCATTGATTATTTTCTTTTCTAGTGTACGGAAAAAACGGGGGTTTTTATAGGTTGTGCCATCTGAAAGAGTTGCGAAATCCTTCAGACCTACGTCAATTCCAACAGAGGTGCCGGTTTTCTTATAGTGTTGAACTTCTGATTCAGCCAATATCGAAACGAAGAACTTGCCTGAAGGGTTCCGTCTAATGGTGGCGTTCATTATTCGGCCTTCCACCTCACGACTCTTGGCAAACCGAACCAGTCCGATTTTTGGCAATTTGATGTGCTTATCTTTCACTTGTATATTCCCGTTCACAAACTTTGTGGTATAGGATTGAACGGGGTTCTTCTTCGATTTGAAGCGAGGTAAACGATTTTGTTTCTTGTAATACCGTGTGTAGGAATCATGAACAATTTCAACTGATTTCTGAAGGGCAATACTATCGACTTCTTTCAAGAATGAATAGGTCTTCTTGAGCTCTCGAACAGCTTTGATGGATTGGTTCTTGTTGAAAAATTCACCTTTCCAATTGTTCTGTGAAAGCTGTCCATTCTGTACCATTTCATTTACGATAGACCAATAAGCGTCTTTTTTCTTTTGTTTCCCAACAAAATAGTTGTAGATGAACCGGGAACAACCGAATGTTTTATTGATTAATTCAGTCTGTTCATGATTTGGATAGATCCTGAATTTAAAGGTTTTTTTAACATTCAAATGGTTACACCTCCTTTTAGTAATTATACCAAAAAAGATTGTAATTTGGGAACGTATGTTTCTTTCAAAGCTTTTTTTAGTAGAGACCAAAAGCAGGCGATTCATCTCCCCCTTACCGTTGGGCTATGCCCTTCACACGCTTGAAGAGGGAGTTTTCTCGCCATTTTTAGATAAAATATTTGCCGTAAGAACAAATACTGGTAAGTACGCAATCAAACTATTAAATTCTGAAATCATGAAAAGAACTGAGGCGATCGAAAACTGCCAAAATTCAGAAATCATTGCCCGTTCTTTAGGAAAAAAAATACCCGCTCTTTCAGCCAAATTGATTAACGGAACTCAACTTCAAAAGTTTCAAGGTCATTACTATCTTATTTACGACTGGATTGAAGGTAAAACAAAATCGTTAAACGAATTGGACTCCCAACACTCCGAATTCATAGGAGGGGTGCTGGCAGATATACATACCACAGACTTTATGGAATTGAATTTAGTAAATAGCCGTTCTCAAATTCAAAAGGCAGCGGACTGGGATTTCTATTTGCAAAAAGGGAGAGAAAACCGTTCTATCTGGCTTTCCTTGTTTTCTTCAAATATCTCATCTATCTTTAATTGGAATGAACAGGCTATAGAGGCGTCTCAGGCTTTGAACAATGACTGGGTAATCAGCCATCGAGATCTCGATCCTAAAAATGTGATGTGGACCAACGTTGGTCCCGTGATTATCGATTGGGAGTCGGCTGGCTTCATTCACCCCATGCTGGACTTGATAGAGACTGCGCTTTACTGGTCTGAAAAAGAGAAAGGGCATATTCACCAAGACAGGTTTTCAGCCTTTCTCAGCGGATATAAGAAGCATGGAAACGTACTAAACACCAGTTGGGAAAACGTGATGAAAGCTGGGTTTTCTGCAAAACTTGATTGGTTGGAATACAATTTGAAGCGCTCTTTAAGGATCGAGTGTGGAGATGACGAAGAGCAGCATTTGGGGACAGAGCAGGTAATTAAAACCATTCAACATTTAAATCGCTATGCGGATCAGATTCCACTTTTATTGAGATTGTTGAATGAGGATAAGATGCTGGTATAGCAAGGAGAGATGAAGATGGAAGACATCCATTCATTTGAATCAGAGCTTATCACCTTAGCTAACAACTTAGAAGTATTGGTGAACAGGTGGGGGCGCAACAACAAAACCACGATTATTTTACTGCATGGAATGGGGAGCACTGGCAAGAGTTTTAAAGAACTTGCATATAAGCTGAGCACTCATTTTCAAATTTTGGCTGTTGATTTGCCGGGTCACGGAGAATCAACTTTTAAAGATAATATAGGTTTCTTCTCTATGGAATCCTTGGCTGTCTGGCTGAAGGATATTATTGATTATTATAGGATAGAAGACTTTCATATCGCAGGACACTCACTGGGTGGTTATATATCTCTGGCCTATGCAAAAAACAATAATGTTAATTCAGTTATACTACTGGATGGAGGATATATCCAATCGAGCAGCCTGCCAGGTATCAAGGTTGAAGATGAGATCAAAATGGCTCAACAGCATATTGATCAATACACATTTCAGTCTTGGAAGAAGTATGAGGAAGAACAAAGAAAGAGTGGACTTTCCAATAAAACCATAGAGCTTGCAAAACATAATATGAAAATAGAAGACAACAAGATCAAGTTGGCCATTCGTCCAGAAGCCGCCAAATATATTACAAAGCATTTATTCTGTGAGCCAGCTGCAAGTACACTATCAAGCATTGCATCACCTGTTCTACTGCTGCGGAGTACCTTACCTGTAAGCATGAATGATATAAGAAACACATCTGCAGAACGACTGAAAACTTATTTAAAGATAGTGGTAATCAATGTAGAGGAATCCAGTCATGAGATTTATTGGGATCAACCGGAGTCTATATCAGAAAAGATAAAAGAGTGGATTTCAAAGGACAAATCCGGTTTGTAAAAGAGACTATTCTCTAAAAACCGCTCATTATACTTGCTTTTCAACCTTCCTATTCATTTACCAGGGGGGTAATTCCGCTAAGAAAAACAAATAAAAAAGGGGGGATTCACCATGAAGTGGTCAATACTGCAAATCTTGGCTGCATTTCTCATGGCCGTGTTAATGTGGGGCTTGGAAATAAATAGTGAGAGCATTAATTTACAGACTTCCTCAGGAGGGTGGACAGCTGTTAACTCTCCTCTTCTGACATTTTTAATGATTGTTTTGATCATGACCGGTATTTATCTCATTTTTCTTTTTGAAGCAAAGAAAGATAGTCCTATTTTCAGACTCAGTATATGGCTGCGAATGCCGGCAATCCTTGTTGCTGCAGGAGTTTTGTCTGTAATCTTATTTATCCTGGGAGGCACAATCGGTCCTCTGATGGAATGGGTAAGTCAGTGGCGCTTCTTGCTTTATGTATTTTTAATTTATTTCCTATTATTAATTTTCTTGTTTATTTTTTCAATTGAACTTAAAAGACAAAAAGGAACGCAAACCTTTGAAAAAACCGTGCATATTTCCTTTGTATGGACTCTTGTCTTGCTTTTTGCTCTGTTTTTCCTGCTTTAAGTAAAATAGGGGGAGAAGGAAAAAAGCATTCGAAAGGAATAATCTCTTAGAAAAGAGCCTTTAAAATATACAATATAGCGAATCGATGTAACTTTGTGAATTGGTACAATAGAACTTACGGGTGCCTGAATTGAAAAAGGCAATCGGTCTTTTCTTGGTTCCTGCTGCATATAAATTATGTCATTTATTGCATATAGCTATTTAGCAATACCAAGCCGCTGAGCAGGTGTTTTCGAATCAATTGCCACACGAGTATCCCCATACGTTTTACCAAACCAATCCGCAGGAGTATGTTAGCCATTAAAATGTCGTAAATTAGTGTGTGAAATCAACACAAGTCCTTTAGTATCAATAGAAAATAGAGGCCAATTCAGGAATTAGACCTCTATTTTTATTTCTATTTATTGTTTGTATTCCAATACCGACCGTTACCCAAATGGCGGCTTCTTCTTGTTAGAGTACTTAACTTTCCTGCCGGCTCTCAGCTTCCAATCTTTCCATTTCTGCATGTGTCTGTGGAAATCCATTCGCCTGCCATTCCGATCGGTACGCAGAATCGAGCTTGGTCAGCCCTTTTTCGGCATCTTCTACATCGGCATTAACGCTTTCTTGCAGGTCGATTTTTATGCTGTCTCTCATATCTGTATCTGGATCTACCGGAAAGTTTTCCTTCTTTCTTTTTTTATACATGGCGGTTGCAAGTGCGGCACTTCCTGCTGATACCAGTGAGCCCATAAGAATGTTTTTTGCCATTCTGTTCATCAGAATCCCTCCATTTTAAAGAACCTTTCTAATTAATAGTAGATACCCCTTTCTCGGGATAATATACAGGAAGATATTACCTTATAAAAATTCATTCAATAGCTAATCCTATTTGTGATAGCAATCTATGGCCATCTATGGTACCATTTACCTTTACAGGAAAAGGACGTGAAGAAATGATTAAAATTGAACTACCTAAAGTGGACGTTTCTATTACAGAACGCCAGCAGGCTGCTCAGGAAAATGAACCGGTAATCAAATCTGTTGAAGGTTTCATTGACCTTCATGAGATTCCAAGAGACAAGGGCGGCATGATCTTGTTTTATAACATTAACGATGAGCTGCTTTTCGTTGGAAAAGCACGCAAGCTTAGACAGCGTGTGAAGAAACACTTGGAAGATAATGTTTCTCCATTGAAGCCACATAGAGAAGAAGTTTATCGTATTGACGTCAGTTTCGTGGAAGACGCAATGGAGCGCGAAATCTATGAGACATTCATGATCAACACGTTACAAGCTAAGTATAATGTGGACAAGGTATTTTATAAGTAAGATTTCGAACGAGGATCTATGTGAGGACATTGAAGAAGGCTTAGAGTTGCTTTATCTCTAAGCCTTTTTCAATTAAACTGCACACAGTAGCATTAGATGTTGAAAAATAAATAAGGGGAGAAATTCCTCTTATTTAAGAAATAGCACAAAAACAAGAGAAATAGAGGGAAAAATTCCCTCTATTTGCTTAAATAATGCGAAAATGATTAATTTATCTTATTATAAGGGGAAAAACTCCCCTTATTTACCCAAAATCGAGTTCAATTCTGCAACTTAACGGTAAAAATTCCCCTTATAAATTCAGAATCGGTTATCCCCTTAAATTTATATCCCCGCTTAAGTATTTTATAGGTTCCTCAATTAAGAATTACAAACTTTTGGTTTTTATGAATAAAACACGATAAGAGATGTGAATAAAACGTTTTGATATGTGTCTGAGTGTTTGCATCTTAGAAGTATCCGGTCCTGGCATCACGAAAACGGTTTTATTATGTTTTTTACTAGGCTCTTTTCTTAGAGATTGTTGCTTTTTAATGCTATTTTATCCTCCTCCCCCTTAACTTAGAAGGATTGGAGCGGAAGGCGTGCGATCTCCTGCGGGACTAGCGGGACAGGTGAGCCCCCACAGGCGAAGCCGAGGAGGCTCAACGCCCGCCCCGCGGAGTCGCCTGCATGGAGCGGAAATCCCTTCCTTTTAAACAGCCACAATCTTTACGAAAACAGCCTTTAACTAAAAAAAAGGAGAGGATTGTAATGAAAACAGAAAAAGAAAAGATGCTGAACGGAGAGATGTATGATCCAGCCGATCCCTTGCTGACGAAAGAACGCGAAGAGGCGAGGAAGCGTGTAAGGCTATACAATCAAACGACTGAGGGTGAGGGCGAGAAGCGGGTCATTATGCTGAAGGAACTCTTGGGTTCCACTGGGGAGACGGTCTATATGGAACTCAATATTCGTTTCGATTATGGATATAACACTCATGTCGGAGAGAATTTCTTCGCTAATTTTGATTGCACGATCCTTGATGTTTGCGAAGTGCGATTCGGCGATAACTGCATGCTTGGGCCGGGAGTACATATTTATACAGCGACACACCCTCTTCATCCGGCGGACCGGAATTCTGGAAGGGAATATGCCAAGCCAATCAGCTTCGGGAACAATGTCTGGATAGGCGGAAGTGCTGTCATCAACCCAGGAGTGACAGTTGGAGATAATGTGGTGATTGCCTCGGGAGCGGTTGTCACAAAGGATATACCGGATAACATGGTGGTTGGTGGAAATCCCGCCCGGATCATTAAAAAACTGGATATATCCTCGTAACCTCACAGAACCAGTCTAAGATAGAATGGGTTTTCTTTTTAGAAGGAACCAGTCATACATAAGCAAAAATTGACAGGAAGTTAGAAGCCGGCCGCCTTATACTTATCTTGAAAAGTTTTCGGATTAAAAGCTGAGAAGGTGGGATGACAATGTCAAATTTTGAAGTAAAGGTATTGCAGGCCAGGGGAAGTTCTTATCATGTCGGACGGAAGACGGCAGAACAGATACTTAATCTTTCTATACTGGAAACCTTGAAATCCATTACAAAACCAGAAATCAATGTCCATGAGATGAAATCCATATATGAGAATTATGCTCCTCATCTAATAAAAGAGCTGGAAGGGTTAGCCGAGGGCCTGTCCATCTCTTTTGAAAACGCCGCAGCCATGTTTAGCGGTTATGACGTTCCTAAAACAGATGCAATGGGTTGTTCCGCTTTCATGACAGACGAATTCTATGTGCGTAATTATGATTTTGCTCCGGGTTTATATGACGGCTTATTCAGTCTTGTGCAAGGAGACAATGTATTAGCCTCAGCCGGTTATAATCTTCAACTCATAGGAAGACACGATGGTGTCAATGAAAGAGGCCTTGCTGCAGGTCTTCATTTCGTCAGCTATGATCTCTATAGAAAAGGAATTTCTCCCTGGACAGCCATTCGCATGGTGCTGGATAAATGTTCGTTAGTGGATGAAGCTATTTTTATGCTAAAAGAGATGCCTCATGCTGCCTGCTACAATTTTTCTATTGGTGATGGAGAAGGGAACCGAGCTGTTGTGGAAGCGACACCGGAAAGCGTCAAAGTGCGAAAAGGTGAAGGCGTTTCTGTCTGTGTCAATCACTTTGAAGAGGAAGAACTGCAGAACAAAAACCGCCCTTCATTGGAAGGTTCGCTTAGAAGAGGCATACACCTAATGGGCCTGAAGGAAAATAATCTCACTCATGAGCTGGCATTCAATCATTTCCGGAGCAAACATTCACCCATTTTCTTCAGAGACTACGATCAATTATTCGGCACTCTTCATACCTTTTCCTATGGATACCGTGATTCCCGGATTCTTTCCTCTATCGCACAGAGCAGCGAAGTCCTCAATATCGACTTTCAAGAGTGGGTAAAAGGGAAGGATGTTCCTATCGAAAGCATAGGAGGTTTCATTGAACAGTCCAGCTGTGAATTTTAAAATCAATTCTTTGACAAATAAAACTGTAAATAATACTATTACAGTACCGATTAAAAAGCTTAGACGCCGTTTAAGCTTTTTTACTGAATTAACTGTAACTTCTTTGTTTACATTTTAGTGAATGCAGAAAGAGTACTTGGACATATTGATACCATGAATCCTAGCGTACTTGAATTTTTAAAAAAGAAAGGATTGTTTTCATGACGAATATAAATATTCCTGTTTCCGTATTGAATCTCGCACCAATCAGGAAAGGGCAGAACTCTAAGGATGCCATTGATTCCATGGTGGATCTTGCGCAAGAGACAGAAAAGATGGGCTATACCCGTTATTGGATCGCAGAACATCACAATACAGCGACGCTTGTAAGTTCCGCGACATCTCTTTTAATACAACACACACTGGAAAACACCAATACTATCCGAGTTGGATCAGGCGGTGTGATGCTGCCGAACCATTCGCCTTTGGTAGTTGCAGAGCAATTCGGAACAATGGCCACTATCTATCCTGATCGAGTGGACCTTGGGCTGGGACGTGCACCCGGTACCGACATGATGACAGCAAGTGCCTTAAGAAGATCATCCTCTCAGGAGAATGTCTACACATTTCCTGATGATATCGGGCAGCTGTTAACCTACTTCGGCCCTGCGGAAGGGCAGGGTTATGTTAAAGCGTATCCAGGTGTGGGAACTAACATCCCGCTGTATATCCTTGGCTCCTCTACAGATTCTGCTTATCTCGCGGCAAAGCTCGGATTGCCATATGCCTTTGCAGCTCACTTTGCACCAAGACATATGGAAGACGCTCTGTCGATTTACAGAAGCCGTTTCCAACCTTCAGAATATCTGGATAAACCACATGCGATCATCTGTCTCAACGTAATCGCGTCCGAGACAGACGAAGACGCAAAGCTGCAATCGACGACCATGCAGCAATTTTTCCTCAATGTTGTCAGGGGAACTCAGAGTCCGATGAGTCCGCCGGTCGAAGATATGGATTCAATCTGGGCACCAGGTGAAAAGCAAATGGCAGAATCGATGACAAGTGTTTCCTTGATGGGCAGCAAAGAGACGGTGAAGGAACAGTTGACCCGTTTTCAAGAGAAATATAATGTCGATGAAATTATGGCAGTCTCTTACATTTACGATGAAGATAAACAGAAACGATCTTATGAAATCTTTAAAGAAATTGTTGATGGAAAATAAGAAAGCAGAAGCAGCTTAATTTGGGCTGCTTTTTTGTTTTATTTTTGCGGTTATCATAACAAGAGTTTGCTTCTTTTAGAGAAGTAGTGCTGTTTTGAATGTCTTCTGCTCATTTAGAATCAGCTAGACGGCTTGTTATAGACCTAAACCCCGATGAATATAAAATTAAGTGGTCTCATGAACGCTTTAGCCATTCACAGATAGAATGCCGTGCTATACAGGAGCCACTTAAATCTTTAGGGCATGAATTTGAAGAATATATGAAAATTCCACCAAGTTATGAAACTTTTTGCAGGCAAAAGTAGTATAACTAGTAACAGCATTTAACTACAGGTCAAGGATGACTATATTTTAATTGATTTCCACATTGTTAGGCATCTTATCGTCCGCCATGTTTCTGTACTAATGAGGTAAATCAGGGTATGACTAGGGACCAACAGATGAGGGAAAGAAGTAGTTCAATGCAGAGAGAATTCAGGAAAGGGAGTTGCATATGAAAAAGACTGTTATAGGCACGTTAATTTCAGCTATTGTAATTGGGATACTTGTATGGGTAGCTAGTTTGGTATTGTCCATTTCGTATATGGAATGGAGTTTTTTCATCGGCCTTGCCATTGCGGTAGTGATGTTTTTCTTTAACAGCAGTGGAGGAGCTCTTTCTAAGTCGGCAACCCTTGATGCCAGTACTGCCGGATGGAAGGTTCAGAAAGATAATGAACTAAAAGCGAATGTAGGCTTTGTATTTTATGGAGCTGTATTGTTTACTCTTATTAGTTTCATTGTGATGCTGATTACTTATTTTTAAACATGAGAACGGCTTGCGAAGGCACAAGTCTTTTTTCGAATTTAACACAAAATAGGAGGCCGCGGATCAATCACAATGTCTGCGAATGATACTTAATACTGTAATAGAGATTGAAAGGAGGAGAACCTTTATGAACCGTAAGGCATTAATTTTGTTTTTGTTAGTAATTCTTTCTGGATGCAGTATGACTCCTGATTTCGAATCGTATGAAGGAAAACCTCTAAGTATAGCTGTTTTGGGAGAACCTCCGGAAGTTAGGGAAGACAGAGTCAGCTTTACTGAGATTTCGTTTAGTGATCTGCAGAGCATGATAAGCAAAGATTATGATGCCATTTTCATTACAGAAGAGCATCTTCAACAAGCTTCGGAAGGAAAATATGCAGATACCTATCTGGCCTCAATTTCTCCAATCTTTTTTATCTCTTCTTCAAGTCATATTCCTTTTACAATAGAAGATGATAAATTCAGTGAAAAGTGGGAGTGGTCTCCAGGACAAAGTTATGCTGTTGGAATTCTTTCTTCTCTTGAAGATCCCTCATTAAAGAGATGGGGATACGGACTTTATAATGATGAAAAAACGGATGAGCATGTAGAAGAGGTCTATTCAAGAATTTTCACAACTATCGACGAACTCAATTTTTGAAAAGGGGTACGCTATCATGATCGATGAATTGAAACGAATCGTAAAAAACACATCTGAAGAGGAAGCGAAGTCACTATTGCTGCTCACTCTATCCTGTATGGATTTGCATGATGAGACCGCGGGTTATAGTGATTCAGATTTGAGTGAAGATGTGAAGAAAACATACCAAGATTTTCTTGACACTAAAAGAAACCAAGCTGCTATACAACATCGTGATTATAAGGTTTATCATATACTCTTTGGAGACTCGTCAGCTGGAGGGGTGAAGATGGCTCTGAAAGAAGTGGAAATGAACGAAGATGAGAAGGTGCTGATTTTTTCAGATCTTTTTTCTATAGGTCCAGTAGGGAATCTGGATGAAGAGGAAGGAATACAGCAGAGACTTGAATGGTTGGAAAATCATCTAATTGAAGAGGACGATTTTTCTCAAGAATATCAACATGCTTTTCATACTACGCTTTCAGAGATCTCGGCCATTCCCCATGACGTTCCCATTACTATATGGGCAGGTGAAAACGCGCATGAACAAATGGGATTAAGGTTAGTGATGAGCCTTCTAAAAGGAAAGTCTAATAGTATTATAGTTATCAATTCATCTGAAATTCATAGAAGCTTATTTGCTACTTCAAAAACACGGTATAACCTATTACATACTGGGGAACTATCAATCGAACAACTAAAAATGATTCTTAAAGAAAGCAAGAAACTTCTACCATTATCTCCAAACGACCGGACAAGACTTGAGAAGGAATACGCTGAGCTGTCCTCAACGAAGGAAGTTCTTCGCATTTGGCAAAATCACTTTATCAAGAGTGTGAAAGAAGACTACTACGATGACTATATCATCGCAACAGCCAATACATTATTAAATAAGCGCTCCTCAGATAAATTTTTGAAATCCGCGAGATTGATTGGTGAACTCATCGGCCATCTTGAGCAATATGTCAGCGATCAATTTTTCGAGTATCGAGTAAGACAGTTAATTTACGGTGGAGTTTTTGAAATAAAAGGAGTTCCAAAAGGTATGAGGTTTTATAGTATTCGTTTCAAACAAGTGAAAGGGATGAGCCATAAGGAATCTTCGCTCACTGAAAGAGCAGTTTCGTTTCTTAAACTAATCATTTCCAATAAGGTTCAGGAAGCCTTTCAAAAACACGCAGCACCTGAATTATTTCATCACAATCCGTATTTCCCTGGAGATGCTCATTCGCTGATGAGCGCAATGGAAGAGAATGCAGAAGATAGCCCTGAAAAGATATTAACGGTAAAACACACGATTGAAGAGGGAAACTTGGTTGTGGTACATTCTCATA
The DNA here is from genome assembly GCA_051750065.1 of Bacillota bacterium. GTDB lineage: Bacteria > Bacillota > Bacilli > Bacillales > Bacillaceae_B > Rossellomorea. Next base: position 145,562 of record JBNJJI010000007.1, on the reverse strand, counting down.
TCAAACAAAATATTGAGGATGTTGGAGCGGCTGTCGTTCATATTTTCCGTTTTAAAGAAGGCAGGATTGTTGAACTGTGGGATATTGGGCAGTCTGTACCGGAAGACTCTCCGAATGAGAATGGAGTTTTTTAATTCTTAATAATTTAAAAGCAATAAAGATGTCTGTAGTGAATTCGGAGGAGATGGAATGAAATACAATATTAATGAACAAAACAAAGAAAGCTGGAACAAAGTGGCGCATCATTTTAATGGAAAAGACTCACTGCCCAGCTATGGACCATTTACACAGACAGAAGAAGAACTGAATCTTTTCGACGAAGTGAAAGAACGAAAAATTTTGGACATCGGCTGTGGAAGCGGACATTCATTACTCTATATGGCAGAAAAGGGTTCGAGCGAACTATGGGGAGTGGATTTCTCGCAAACACAAATCAGCTCGGCTAGGGAAACGCTTAAAATAGAGAGACAAATTTAGTTTGTGCACCTATGGAAGAAGATGCCGGTCTGCCGAAGTCCTATTTCGACATCGTTTATTCTATTTATGCGATCGGGTGGACATCTGACTTACCCTCGACCTTGAAATATATTCATTCTTAATTAAAACCAGGAGGCTCATTTATCTTCAGCTGGGATCATCCGCTTTATGCACATCTCTCAGGAGAACAGGGAGAATTCCGGCTTAAAGGTTCCTATCAACTAGAAGGAACGGTCACTTACCCCAATTTCAAAGGCGAAGAGGCTCCTGTTGTCATTCCGACAAGAAAAATGAGTACATACATCAATGAGTTAATCTCCGCAGGTTTAATAATCGAATCCGTAATTGAAAGTGATGTTTCAGAAAGCTTTGCTTCCATCCAGGAGGAAGTGTCAGATCGCTATTATTCTTTATACAAGGCTGTTTTCGCAAATATTGTTGCTTTCGGAAAAATCCCAAGAGCCGGATTTTTCCCCGGATACTAGGGGATTTCTCTCTAATCGGAGAAAGTAGCTCTTTTCTTTTCATGATTACCAGGTTATTCCGGTGAATTATGGTAGGTTTTTTGGAATTAGTATCAAATAGCAAAGTTTACGAAAAGAGCCTTATACAAAGCAAAAAAATTTCCGACAACCTTGATAATCAAAGCAAGAAAACCAGAGTGACAGATAGGAGGGGTAGCTTAGTTGAAAAGGAAGAGGCTGTTCAGTGCAGGTATACTTTTTGTGTTGCTTTTAACTTTCTTCTTAACCTATATTCCACATAAGGTCCTAAAAATGGACCCAGCAAAGGTCTCAAGTATTGTTATCTTTAACGGAAATACCGGTAATGAAACAGAAATTACGGATGAGACATCGATTCTTTATATCGTTAACAACCTTAGCAGCATTACTTTTCAAAAAGGAAAACCTTCTATAGGCTATATGGGTTATAGCTTTGGAACTTCACTTTATGACCAAGAAGGAAACAAAATGGAGGAATTCATTATTAATTCAAGTGATTTAATAAGATATAAGGGGTTTTTCTACAGCGCTGAAGAAGGTTCTATTGATTATGAGTTTTTAGATAAATTGGCTAAATGAATTCGATACTTGAGATAAATTGGCAGGCGTGTTGAGAAGCGGGCTCTTGCTGTAAGACAATGAGGTGCCGAAAATATATTTTCCAGAGTCCTACGTGGATTGAAAGTGAATAAGTCATTAACAAGAAACTATTGGAGGGGAGAGGAACCCTTGTGCCCCTCCTATAAACTCACTTCCTCTTTTGTGCTTTTAATTTATTCATTTCTAGTTCCGCAGCATACTCTTCCTGAGATTTCCCTTGTTTCGCTGCTTCCGATTGAATCTTTCTGAACTTGTTGTCATTCAAATCAGGCATATTAACACCTCCCTTTTAATAGAACTGCTTTCCTATAAACTGTAACTACATGAATTTTTAAGCTTCCCTCATTACGCTAGAAAAAACAACTCTTCTTTTTATTTGGCTCTTTTCGCAAAGATTGCGGCTATGAAAGTAAATGGATTTCCGCTACAGCGGCATGGCTCCGATCCCCGTCCTATAAGGTACGGAAGGTGACATTGAAATCGAAAGCAACAATCTTTTAGAAAAGATTCTTTATCAAAGATATTATATACTGACCTCATTTGATTATTCGTCATAAAAAAGACTAAATCAGGCTAAAAAAATGATAGTCAAAATTCACAGTACAGTGTAAAATTAGTTTAAATTTCAGCCAATTGCTGAATTATTGCTCTAGCTTACTTTATCTTCGTTTCAATCACTAATTGTTGCAGCGTCCAGCATCAAAAGAATTCTAATTATTTCGAATTTACTAGATAAGAGGTAGATGAAAGTTGACAATTGAAATTTCAAATACAGCCCTTAAAGAGCAAAGTATTTTTCATCACACTGGAAATAGAATCCTTACAGAAGACAGAGAGATTCGTATAATTGCCAAAATGGAAGAGCCGCTCATCGCAGTCTTGGGGAATGTTCTAAGTGATGAAGAATGTGATGCACTCATAGCTTTGTCAAAGGATAAGATGAAAAGGTCAAAAATCGGCAATACCCGAAATGAAAACGATATGAGAACAAGCAGCTCTACCTTTATTGAAGAGGGAGAAAGCGAAATCGTGACAAGAGTGGAAAAGCGGATTGCACAAATCATGAATGTTCCTTATGAACACGGAGAAGGACTCCAGATGCTAAATTACAAAATTGGCCAGGAGTATAAAGCTCATTTTGATTTTTTCAAAAATGCAGGCAATCCTCGCATCAGCACGATGGTTATGTACCTGAATGACGTGGAAGAGGGAGGAGAAACCTACTTTCCTAAATTGAACTTCTCGGTTTCACCTCAAAAAGGAATGGCTGTGTATTTTGAGTATTTCTATGACAACCAAAATTTGAATGACCTCACTTTGCATGGCGGGGCACCGGTCGTTATCGGAGATAAATGGGCTGCTACTCAATGGATGAGAAGGAAGCAAGTGAAATAATAATACATGACAAGCACCGGCGATCTGCAGTTCAAAAAGATCGTCGGTGTTTCTTTGGGGTTTAAACCTCTATAATCAATAACTATTTATTGATTATCAATAAATTATACTTTATAATAAAAGGAAATAATGACTAAAGGAGTGATTTTGTCATGACAGTAACACCGACACTTTTTTTAAGAGTTTCACTTTCTTTTATTGCAACATCCGTTCTGGCTCTTTGCTTATTTTGGCTGCCTTGGCAAGCGAGTGTATTTGCTCAAATGTATCCTGAGTTCTCTTACATGCAATATCCGTTATTAATTGGATTATATTTGACAGCGCTTCCGTTCTTTTACGCCCTGTGCCAAGCTTGGAAGCTTCTAGAGTATATTGATAGGAACAAAGCGTTTTCGAATTGTGCTGTAAAGAGATTAGTTGTTATAAAATATTGCGCCTTCCTAATCAGTGCTTTGTACATGACAGGAGAGATCTTCATCATCAGTCAGGATGCAGCTAATCCTGGAATCGTTTTGATGGGCTTGATTATTATTTTTGCTTCCATCATTATTGCAATTTTCGCTGCACTTCTTCAAAATTTATTAAGAAATGCTCTGGAACTGAAAGCAGAAAATGATTTAACAATATGAGGTGTTCTCTATGGCAATTATAATCAATATAGACGTGATGCTGGCTAAAAGGAAAATGAGCGTAACTCAACTGTCAGAAAGAGTGGGTATCACGATGGCGAACCTTTCGATCTTGAAAAATGGCAAAGCGAAAGCGGTTCGCTTCTCAACGTTAGAGGGAATCTGCAAAGCACTGGATTGCCAGCCTGGCGATATCCTGGAATACCGTAGGGATAAAGAAGAGGGGACGAGAGAATGAAAAAGTTCTGGTTTATTGGGTCTCTACAAATTCAAGCTTAATTCATATGAAAACGCGAAAATGAAGCAGGCGGCCTTCATTTTCATCAATAATTTGCTGGATATAGAGGGAGCCGAGGATGTCCGTCTAAAGAGCACTGTCCTCATACCTGGCTTGCAGAATTTTTTTCAATTCTCGAATATTAAATTGGAGCACATCTAATGACCTATTTCTTTAAACTTAATGCAGTCAGCATTCTTTATGCTGTGTTAATTCTAATACCCATTGAGCTAATGCTTAATATATACAGAATCACTAGAATAACAGGTTGGGACATCGGTACAGCAAATATAGTGATCGCTATTACGACTATAACAGCACTTATATTCTTCACTCTGCTTTTGATCCTTTTGACTGCTAAATGGATGAAAGTGCGAAAAGCCAACTATTGGACTGTTGTTCTCTGGGTTCCATACTATATTCTATTCTTGTTCCTATTCGCACTTCTTTTTCCAATTACCTATAGAGGGGATACTCCGAATCCAGCATCTGGTTTACTAGTCATCGGTATACTGATTTGCTTTCCTATATATGTCGCTGGAATAAACTTTATTGGCCATTCCATTCACGCAAAAGATAAAGAGAATAATGATTAGAAGGCTAAGGCTTGTCAAAAAGAAAGTGAGGACACTTTATGATCGAAGTTTTCGGATGAAAAAATTGTGCTCCTTCACATTACTTCTTTGATAAGCCTCCGCAATTCCCAAGTTTTCAATATTCCTTTTAGAGACCTCTTTATATTTTAAGAAGACCTGAAAATCGCTTTCAAATGGAAAAGGATGCATTATCACTTCATTGAAATTTAGCCACTGAGCGATGAGAGGCCGATTGCTGAGATGAAGTGTTTCCGTATTCTTGAAACCCTTTTTAAACCAGGGGTGTTCATCTTCTTTTTGGACACCCGGTTCATTCATGCAAAGATAGAGAGAGAGGTTATCAGAAAATTGAAGCAGACGAAAATGCTGAAGTAACAATTCTTCGTTTATATTTGGAAGCTCTTCTTTAATTTTTTCCTGCCGTTCTCTTTCCTTCTTTAAAAAATGCAAACAATCTTTATTAGTGGACGAAGTAAAAAAAGAACTAAAATGCATGCTGCAAAGAAGACTGGAGTACGGGTTTGCTTGTTCAATTTCATCCAGCCCGATTGTGTAGAAAGCTAGTTTTGGCAGGAGCGGATAGTCCGCAAAAGTGTAGGGTTTGTGAGACCGGTCATTCCATATCGGTGTCTCATCGAGGCTGATCCAGCTTCGGTCATGTTCAAATGCGGCATATAGTACATCATCAAAAGCTTGTTTGGCAATAAGGAATTCTCTGTTAAAATGCTTGACAATTTCCCCAGATAAAAAGGCGTGATCATGCTGCTTAATTATGTAAAACGAATTAAAGGCTTCGCGGATAATCATAGAGTGAGTCTCCTCCTTTTTCAACATTTCATTGTGTGCTTGTACTATAACTTTTATTAACATTTCCCAGTTTGCAAGCTTTTTAATAGAAATTCGTGGTAAAATCAGATCATAAAAATGCAATCCAGGAGTGTGCAAAATGAAAGAATTTTTGGCAGCATTTGTGACCATCTTTCTGGTCGGCATTCTTGCTGAAAAAATCAATAATATTATAGGGTTAAACTACAGAGTTTTTTCTGACGACTTTAACTTATGGCTGCTTCTAGCTGATCTTGGAATATTCCTCGCTTTATTTATGCCAATCTTTTCGCTATTTAAAAAACTGATTGTCAGAAGACTACAGTCGAAAACTCTAAATTTAATATGCCTTCTATAAAGAGAACCCCCTGTTTCTAAGTCAGAGGGCTTTTTATTCTATCTTCTTTCTTTCCTTCTCAGCTTGTAATTGAAGAATCTCCAACTCTAATTTTCTTTCCTCTAAATCTAATTCTTTCTTTTTTACATCATTCTCTAATTTGTGTACATAGCCATAATAAATAAGTGAGAGCGCTGTGATTAGTATAACGAAAAACATAAAATCCATTTTTTTCACCTCATAATAAATTACGATTGAACCTGCAATAGGTTTCAGAAAAAATAACTATTAGTATTAGTTTTTGGTAAAATGCTTTATATATGGGGAAATCGGGTCATTCAGATTTTTCCGAAAGTAATAATTCATGCGAAAACAGCCTTATTTAAAAACTAAGGAGGACACTAGAATAAACAGAACTTTAATGTTTTACTTACAAGAAGAATCTTAACTAACTTTGCCGACAGTTTTTATATGATTGTCTCATTTGATACGTCAAAACGGTGACCGATTCCCCATTAATAACTGGAACAGCTAGTGCAGTCGCAATCCTGCCTGTGACCATTAAATTCATTTACGGGGAGTTGATTAATCTCGGTATCCAAAAGAAGATGATGGGCAAGGGACTTTCAGATGTAATCTCGGTGCTAACTTCGGAGGAATCGCCTCTTTCAGCCTGCACGGATATGGTTGGAGAATATTAGCTATAGCAGGTACCTTCATTTCTCTTTATTAAAGAACTAGGTTCGGACTTTCTGTGCCAAAGCCTAAGGACACATTCTGCTATTCAGAAGCAGGTTCAGACGTTTTTTTTATAGCAGAGTAATTTAATTTAAAAGGATAAACCGGTCCTTTATCGAATTAAATAGTGTATAAGGTATTATTTTTATGGAGGAACAGTATTGGCAGATATGAAGGTTGATTTGATAGAAAGAGAATGTTTATAAATAGGAGAAAGCATTACAGCTAACATTCCTAAATCATTTCCGGATGATGCGATGAAGGTCTAACAACAATTTGAAGCTAAGATGAAAAGTATTCCAACTGTTGTTGATAGGAACGTTCTGAACAGTCCCTATATGAGCAACGAGATAATGACAACCTTTTTCGCATGTCTAGAGATATTTGACCTAACTCAGATTCCTAAGGATATGTTAGATTTTAGAATTCCTACGAAATATGCCAATGATGAATAGTTGAAATCTACTACCGGTAAAGTCGTAAGAAAGCGAACCTATGCATTCTTCAGAAAATGCAGGAGGTTATCTTTATAGCCTATTCCTTCGCATTTTCAAACAGCTAATGTTATGATAAGACCTATATTTAAAAGGAATGATTTCCTAAGTTTTCGGGATTATTAAGAGGTTTTTTAGAACGGAGTATTTTTAAAAGGCTCTATTCTAAAAGAGTGTTGCTTATAATTGCTATTCACTCACTTTCCCTTTTTGGAGATGAACTGGAGCGGAGGTACGGCTGCAGTGGAATCTATTTCTCTACATAGCCAGATTCTCTTTGCGAAGACAACCTTTTAATACAAAGTATCAATTTCAACTTGAAAAGATTATTTAGTAAAAAAAGGTCGAACTTTAAGGAGTTACACACATATGTGCAGTTTAATAAAGGAAGTTCTAAATGAATCCAGAGGACAGGGTAATCACATCATGTATCACTTCAATAATGAAGAGACCTACATCCAAAATGCGGTTGCTTTTATAAAGACTGGAGTTGAGGAGGGCAGTCCTGTATTGCTTGTTGAAAATGATAGGCATTTATTTAACATCAAGCAGCAATTACAGAACACCCTCAGCGAGAAGGAAATGGCCAATGTTCATTTTTCGAATAATTATGATTTTTACTCTACCACTCAAAGTTTTGATCCCGACTCAATCCTTACATATTTTAAGAAAACCGTTGAACCGCATCTAAGTCAGGGAGTACCTGTATGGACTTGGGGGCTGGTTGAATGGGGTGATGATGAAAATTTACTTGATAAAATAGTTCTTTATGAAAGCCAAGTACAATCCTTCACTTCTGAGAAAGGTTTGGTTTCAGTATGTGCTTATGACAGCAATCTAACACCTGACGGGACGGAGGAACTATTGAGGAAATTTCACCAAGTTACGCTTACAGATGAGCTCATAAGATATTAGGGTGAATTTTTTGGGAAGACTGAAGTTGAATTAACTACATCTATAGCTGCTTAGTCGCATAAACATCTAATTAGCACTAATTTTTTTATTATTTCTCAATATAGGATAGTGAACTGGACTAAATGTCAGCTAATCCCGCAGGAGGTCAGACGGCGTACGCTCCAATCAAATAAAGCTGGTTTATATTTAAAGACCTCAAACTTTTACTAAACAGTTTTTCTCTTTAAATATAAACCAGCTCTTTCTTCTTCCATAGCAGGATATTCAGTATGATCTTTATGAAATTTCCAGAGCAAAAAAAGGTTAATAATAGAGCCTAGTTAATAAAAATTTATTATAAGAATGTTTATTCTAATTTGTGGCCATCCACATATCAAGAGCGAGGAAAAACTGCATGTTATGGCTTCCTATATTCATCATTGGTATCCTGCTGTTCGCCTTCCTGATCGATATCAGAAGGAAGAGTCGCGGGAACGACCATAATTTAAAGGGCATCAACCCTGGTGAAGACAAGAATTATAATGCCGGTCCAGGACCGTGACAAGGAAATGGACAGTAATTAAATGGGAGCATCACAAAAATTGTATAAGATTGCTTAAATCAAAGAATACTACCACTGGAGTTAATTCTTAGGAAATTACCAAGTCTCCTGAGATGGTTAACATGTAAAAAAAGGAGGTAGTATTCATGATGAAAAAAGGAATTATTTTGTTGATGATCATGAGCTTATTCATGTCATTTGCAAACGGTGCTTTCGCCGCAGAAACTCCAGCAGGTAAGAAGGATATTGTTGATACAGCAGTAGAGGCTGGAGAATTCACCACATTGGCAGCTGCTTTGAAAAAAGCCGGGTTGGTCGAGACGTTGAAGGGGGAGGGTCCTTTCACAGTTTTTGCCCCAACGGATGCCGCCTTTGAAAAACTGTTGAAGAAATTAGGGATCACAGCAGACGAGTTATTAGCAAGAGAAGACTTGAAAGATATTTTGTTGTATCATGTTTTACCTGGAAAAGTGCTGTCAACTGACCTTGAAGAAGGGATGAAGGCAGAAACACTTTCCAAGAAAACAGTGAATGTATCGCTTGACCCTGTAAGAGTGAACGATGCAAATGTAGTAAAAGCGGATATAGAAGGCTCCAACGGCGTTATCCATGTTATTGATGAAGTCTTGATACCTCAATGATTCACTACGACACGACTGATTTCCTCATAGAATTCAGTCGTGTCTTTTTCATTTTTAAGGAATTTATAAAAACCCTCCTTGTAGAATACTTTAACAAAGTTATCTCCTTCCAGCTTCAGCGCCAGCCCCTCGAGGTCTAATGCCCGGGCTGATCAGGGTGCTTTGGGATTTCTTCTCTGTATAACATTTCTTATAAACAACCAAAATAAAATTGCCCTGATTCATCAATAGGGAGATTTAAAGTAAATCTATAGAGAGAAAGGGTGAAAGAAATGTCCAAAAAGAAAAACAAAGAGTTGCAGCACAACCAAGCCATGCCGAAAGATGACGTAGAATTCGCACAGGATGGACTCGAAAAGGTTGCGCTCAAAGCACAAGAAAGCAAAAGGAAAAAATAACATTCAGAGAAAGAAAGCAAAAATGAGTAAAGTCTTCTCATTTTTGCTTTCTTTCTGTCTGCATACTAAGTTCAAATAGATAATCTTGTAAAATAGTTTCTAAGAATACGGCGCTGATGGATCGATTATTTAACGAAAATATTAAAAGGTGAAACCTTTATTAGGATTCACTCGTAGTATGATGTAAGGTTTCGTCGTCATCTCTTGCAAAACCCTGTTTAGTTTAGAGAAAATATCGTTCGAATGGAAAGAAATTATTAAAACTTTGCATAACAGACCCAAAGAAAAAAGGGTGTGATAAAATGAAAGGGTTGGTAATAAAGAGGGGAGAGAGGAGTGGAGTGCAAACTTGAGGAAAATTCTAGAAAAAATCATTTATTACTGCATAACTTTCATGTTCTTTCTTGTTCTGTGGAAAATCACTGCAAGGTTATTTGAAGAGTTCGTTCCTTGGACTTATAAAACAGATTTTATTGGGCTCTTTTTTGCAGTTCCTCTGATCATAATCCTTTCATTTATACTCTCTTCACTGACGATAAAATTTATAAAAGATAACGAGTGAAAGAAAAACATAAAGGTTACTTGAAGAAACTAATCAGTTCAGACTTTCCTCAATTATGAGGAAAGTCTTTTAATTGTTTTTCAATAGTAACTCAATTTCCTCTTCAGAAACGAATCTCCACTTAATATCTTTATATAAGTCTTTATCAGAGGGTTGAAGCAAATTATCGATTTCATCATAACTTAGCTTGGTTATTGTTATACTCATAGGTTCCACCTTGCCTTTCACTAGATAGTTCGAAATAGTACAGTGGAATATGGGGGTTATAGTCCTTTTTAAACAAAGGCTGTTTTTCACAAAGATTATGGCTTTTGTAAAGTAAAGTATTTCCACTCCAGGCTGACGACCCCGCAGGGCGCACGGTGAACTTGAAAACGGAAGCGGCCGCACGCCTTCCGCTAAAATCCTCCTACGTAAAAGGGGGAGGAAGGGAAAAGAGCTGTTAAAGGCTGTTCTCGCATAAAATGATGCTTTCGAAAAAAATCCCAAGGACCCGGTTATTCCCTCGGTACGAAGAATTCCTCTCTAATCAGGGAGATTAGCTCTATTCTTTCTTGCTTACGGTATTTTTCCGATTTATTAAGGTGATATCTCTCAAAATTAAAATGGAATAGCAACAAAGTTCACGAATAGAGCCTCTAGAAAAGAGCTTAAACAAAAGAAAAAAAGGCTGTTTCTTAGTTGTTTTCTAAAAATGTATTTTCAAGAACCTTTCAGAATTTCAGTGAATTTAGAAACTATCTTCATTGGTGTTTCGTCTAATAGGTAAGGAGGGGTAGAAATGACACCACTTATTAAGTACAACATTAACCTGCTTATCATATTCTCCGTGATTTCATATTTCACCATAGGACAATATTTTGGGTTACCGGCTTTTTTAGGCCCTGTATTATTTATTCTCTTACTATTTGGCTTGATTTTCTCTGTAATGGTTGGAGAAAGGTTGAAAGAAGGACTGCCAGAACATTCAATCTGGATTTCTAAAATGAGTTGGACTTTTTTATATGTTCTTGTAGTTTCTATGGGAAGCTTTGTTTTTGGATTAATCCCTGTTTCGACGCCGTATACCATTTTTCCGGTTGCAGCAATCTATCTGATTATTATCATTTACAAGATGATGAGCAGTAAAAAGCTTTTCGCAGATTAACAAAACAGTGTGAGGTTAGTGTTCGTTGAAATATATGTTTCTAGTTTGGCATACCAGCTAAAAGCTGGAAGATTTCCTGTTAAAATCTTGTAGTATAAAATGTCTGTTTAAAAGCACAAGGAGGGGGAACTTATAAAAAGTTTTAGAAGGGAATATAAAGAATTAGATCGTTATTATCAAGAGAAAAACAGTAAGGGAGATCATTTGCTGTTAATCTTAGAAAAAAGCGGTCTTTTGACTTTTATGATATATCTTCCTTTTTGGTTAATTGGAGAAGCAGTGACATTACTAGTTAAACTCTTGAAAAAAATCTTTTTACCAACAAAAGGCTGATGAGCAAAGTATTATGCTCGTCAGCCTTTTGAAAGGAACTTTTACGAAATAGGCTTAAGAATTCCCAACAATAGTTTCGTTGCAGCTTCAACTGTTTTCTTCTTACAGAAAAGCTCCTTAGAAAAACAGCTATACTATGTAATATTGATACTGTTTATTTTTAATCTTTTTCAAACAAAAGCTGCCTGAAAAATCCCCCAGGCAGCTTTTGTTAACATTTTCAGCACATATTTGGCGGCATCATATCGCTTTTGAGAACAGACGGCAATGTATCATGAATGTAAGTAGGTGCTGGACGTAATACTGGCTTTGGTCCGAACGGCACTGGATCTTCAACATAATTGAAGGTTCCTAATCCGTCCATGCTCGGACCGCTTGCCCATCTTCCTGAGGCACTTTTGTTTCCTCTGGAAAGGTTGAATAATGTATAAGAAACTTCTCTTTTCTCCAATTCTTTTGGGAAAGTGCTTGGAACGACGACATTTTCTTTTGCTTCCAATTCCTTTATGGCCGCGATCCATTGATTTTGATGCATGGTATCACGGGCAATCAGCCATGACAGCATATCTTTTACCCCGCTGTCAGTTGTAGACTCGTATAACCGGACCGCTTGAAGACGGCCTTGAGATTCTGCGTTCAAGTTGGCTCTGAAATCTGCGAGTAGATTTCCACTGGCCGCAATGTAACTGGCTGTCCATCTGTTTCCTGTACTGTCTACAGGCATCGCTCCAAGACCGGAAACAATGGCATGCTGTGGATTCATCCCGCCAAGGATAGCACCGATGACCGGATCTTTTGCTGCCACTTCCAAATCCCCGACCGGTGCACCATCAAGCAATCTGGCAATCATTGTAGCCAGCATTTCAATGTGTGCCAGTTCTTCCGCACCTGTATCCATCAATAAGTCCTTATATTTCCCATTTCCTCTAACATTCCATCCTTGAAAGAGATATTGAAGAGCAACGGAGATTTCACCAAACTGTCCGCCAAGTACCTCTTGCAGCTGCTTAGCAAACAATGGATCAGGACGATCTGGTTTAGCTTGGTACTGCAATTCCTTTATATGATAAAACACTGGACATTTCCCCTTTAAAAAAGATTCTTTTTATCTTATTGAAATCATTTCATTGTGTGTTTGTCTAGAGGAGATGAGTTTCATAAATTCCTAGGCATTAGAAAGTTAGCAGCTACTTTTTAGTAAATGATTTGGTGGCTGCAAAGAAGAAAAAGTATTAGAAGATTGTACAACAATAAATTTCTCTTTTGCTAAATGTTAGCTTGTCACTTAGTATCTATTCACCTGACCCTTCATATAGTGATGGAAGGGCACTTCATTTTATTGTAAGCAGGTGAAAAAGATGTATATTGTATATTTCTACGAAGAACGAAATCTCTTGCTGCATCAACTTCGGAAGAGAATTCCTGCTGAAGGGGAAGAATTCAAAATCAAAGGGCGTAACGCCAAAGTGCTGAATACCAATATGATTGATGAAACCAAGGTCCATGTGCAGGTCAGTTTGGAAAAAGTGATTAAAAAGACAGCTGCAGATCTTACGAAGAAAAAAAGAAAATAAAGCAAGACAGTAGCAGTTCATTTTGATCTTCAGAATGAGCTGATTTATTATGTACTCTGAAACAGAGCTTTCATGAGATTTCTTTCTAACTAAGTCGTTTAAAGATCTCTAATAGAGAAAAAAACCATACCAAATAAGTACGTTCCCTGACACTGGGCATATGATATTCTGTAGAACTATGGAAGGGAATGAAATGACTTGAACAATCTGCAACTCAACAACCAATTGGAAAATCAAGAAGTTCTGGATGAACTTTTAGCAACCATCAAACGAAATGCTGAAATTGTAAACTTATATAGCAGCTTGGCATACGCAGCACCAAATCAGGAACATCAGAGTATATTACTGGATGCTTTGAGAAGCAAAGATGCTTACTCAAGACCTTTTATAGATCTTTATGTGCAGATAGCGGGAAAACAGCCTGCCTGTCATGTTGAACAGATAGCTTTCAGCAATTATCAAGACGGTCTGGAACGGGTTTTTCACTTTGAATTCAACCATTCAGAGGAGTATCGGAACTGTTTCTACGAAACTATGCATCCACTCATTCAGAATGCCTATCTTCATGCCTTCGCTGGTCAAAGGGATAATGCCTTCCGGATAAATTACCTAAGAACAGACATGTCCAGCAGGTTAACTGATTCCGGCTCAACCCCTTTTGTAGTGAATATTGAAAAGGCAGTCAAAGGGAATGATACTTTCCGTACGGCATTATGGACAGGTGATCATTTGCAGGTAACATTAATGAGTATTGATGTCGGCGATGACATCGGACTGGAAGTACATCCAACCACAGATCAATTCATTAGAATTGAAGAAGGGCAAGGCCTTGTTGAGATGGGAGATACGGAGAATAACCTAACCTTCAGGCGAAATGCATCTGCAGATTTTGCTGTAATGGTTCCTGCTGGTAAGTGGCACAATATTACTAACACTGGAAATATTCCTATGAAAGTATATGCAATTTATGCTCCGCCCGAACATCCTTTTGGAACAGTACATGAAACAAAAGCTGATGCCATCGAAGCAGAAAACTGACTCTCTCTTTTCATGATATAAAAAGGCTCTTTTCTAATAGATTGTTGCTTTTGACTGCTTTTTATCTTCCTTCATCCTATTGGTAGAAGGATTGGAGCAGAAATCCAATTACATTTAAAACAGCCACAATCCTTGTGATAACAGCCTATAAAAAAGAAGCCTCCTAGGATTTATTCCTCGGAGGCTTCTTTGGCTATTTAAGGATTCGTTGACCACATACCAGAGGATTTAATAAATACTCTTCGGTTCAGTTTCAAAGTTGAAACAATCAGTTCAGCCAGGTCTTCCGGATGCATAACATTTTCAGTATTGTCTGAAAGAAGATTATTTTCCTGAGCCAGATCTGTTACAACCGTACTTGGCGTTAATGCCGTCACACGGATATTGTGCTTTCGGACTTCTTGCATAAGAGATTCGGTCAAGCCAAGAACTCCGAACTTCGATGCGCTGTATGCACTTGTCACTGGTGCGCCTTTTTGGCCAGCGGTTGATGCCACATTAATAATGTCACCCGTTTTTCTTTCGATCATTTCAGGAAGAACGGCTCTCGTTACATTATAGACTCCCATTAAGTTGACTTTAATAATTTTTTCCCATTCCTCAGGATCTAAATCAAGAAAGCCTCCGAATTTGCCAATGCCCGCATTGTTAATAAGAATATCGATGCTTCCTAAGTCTGAACGGATATGTTCTGCTGCGTGAGTTACAGATTCAAGATCTGAAACATCCGCAACTGCTGCAGAAACGTTCACCTCATACTGGCGAATTTCCTCAGAAACTTTCTCAAGATTTTCCATTGTCAAACCGACCAATCCTACATGAACACCTTCTTTAGCTAACGCAATAGCTGCCGCACGGCCAATTCCACGTCCCGCTCCAGTAATCAGCGCTGTTTTTCCCTTTAAATCCATATCAATCTTCCTTTCTTCTTTTCCTTATTTCTCTTATTGATTTTGCCGTTTAGCGTAAGAATATTCAAGAATTCTGCTTCGAGCTTTTTCCTATTGTAGTGTGACGCACGAAGTCGCTAAATATCCTAAAATTATAAAAAGGGAAAGCAGAATAGGTAAGAAGCGGAACAAATACTAAGCCAGTACCATTGACAGGCACAACTGTAAATCATATCATTACAGTAAGAAGTATTGAGGAAGTGATTGCAGTGAATAGTGAATTTACGATAGCCGTCCACAGTTTAGTTTATTTAGCGTATGTGCCCGAGCATATGGCGAGCAGCCAATCAATTGCCTATAACGTTGCTACTAATCCGGTAAGGGTCCGGAAGATCATGAGCTGTCTCCGTGAAGCTGGTTTTGTCAAAACAAAAGAAGGCACAGGCGGGGGATACACTCTTACTGCTCAACCCCAAAATATTACACTGGGCCAGGTATATCGTTCTGTTTCTATCGGTGCCATCAAGCCGACATGGTGCAAGGGAGAACGTGAGGAGTCATGTTTGATATCCACCAATATCCAAGAGGTAGTCAATGGTATATTCTCAGAAGCTGATCAATTCTTCGCGGAGTATCTTGATAAAACAACAATAGAATCCGTGTTGAATCAAATCAGAGGACAGACAAGCTGACACCTTATGATTTGACATGCCGAACTGTAAGTTATATGATTACAGTAAGAAATATTCAAGAGATGACTATACTGGCTTAAGTGTTCAAGCATTTAAGTTTTTCTTTTATTATAACTGTAACTTATTATATTACACTTTTAGGAAGGTGAATGGTATGAACACAAAAAACTTTTTCGTTGGAGACTGGGTCAAAGCCAAGTCATTTGAAGGTGAAATTGTCATCGGATATGTTGAACATGTGAATGAGCTTAATAAATCTTTGAGAATAAAAGCAGTGCAGGCAGAGCAAGATGGTGTAAAAGGCAGATCCATTGAGACACGTGTTCAATCTGTATCAGCACTGCCTGTTTACTTTAAAAAATCAAAAGCAGATCTTTTAGGTTTAATTGACCTAGCTCTTTTAACAGGAGATAAGGAATGGTTCAAAGAATTGACAAAAGAGCTTCAGAAATTTGCTGCTGAACCAGTCGGCAATGAACCACCAGGAGATATCTCTTCATCTAACAGCCGTTTAGGTATTCCTCATACTAGATAAAATAATTTGCCCACTAACGAATTGGAGTGTTAAGAAATGAATAAAAACTATGACGAGTTATTAAAATCCTTTACTTTTAACAATGGTGTACAGTTAAAAAACCGAATCGTTCTGGCACCTATGACCAACTTTGCCTCTAACCAGGACGGCACAGTAACAGACGATGAAATCAACTATTATATCCGCCGGTCCAAAGGTGTAGGAATGGCGATCACAGCCTGCACCAATGTGACGCCAAACGGAAAAGGATTTCCTGGCGAATTTGCTGCCGACAGCGATGAAATGATTCCTAGTTTAAAGAAACTAGCAGGTGCACTTAAAGAACAGGGCACCAAAGCCATTCTGCAAATTTTTCATGGAGGACGAGCTTGTCCTCCTGAATTAGTGCCTAATGGGGATATCGTTAGTGCCAGTTCAGTGGCTGCAGAAGGAAGCGAACATACACCACGAGAACTGGAAGAACGTGAAGTAGAGGAAATCATTACAGCATTTGGAGAAACCACCCGCCGTGCAATCCAAGCCGGGTTCGATGGTGTGGAAATTCACGGTGCCAACGGTTATCTTCTTCAGCAATTCTTTTCGCCACATTCCAACCGACGTGAGGATAAGTGGGGAGGCAGCCTGGAGAATCGCTTGAACTTTCCACTAGCTGTGGTAGACGAAGTAAAAAAAGCCGTTGCTGAACATGGGGATGATTCTTTCATCATTGGCTACCGTTTTTCTCCAGAAGAGCCGGAAACCCCGGGTATTACTATGGATGAAACCCTTGTTCTCGTTGACAAGCTCTCCGATCAGGGCCTTCACTATCTTCACGTTTCTCTGATGGACTTCTGGTCCGAACCACGTAGAGGAGTAGAGGCTGATCAAACAAGAATTCAATATCTGTTAAATACGATCAATGACCGAACTCCGCTTATAGGAGTGGGAGGCATCCATACTCCAGAAGAAGCGGTAAAAGCTCTTGAGGCAGGAGTACCTTTGCTTGCATTAGGCCGGGAGTTGATCATGGAACCGGACTGGGTGCAGAAGGTAGAAGAGGGAAGAGAAAATGAGATAGCGACAACCTTATCTAAGAACGACCAAGAAAAATTGGTTATTCCCGATTATCTATGGAATGCAGTCATCAATACACCAGGATGGTTCCCGGTGAAGAATTAAAACGTGTAAAGCGGCCAAATTTGGCCGCTTTATCTTTTTGTGCTGATCCACTGATCTGGGAGGAAAGGACTCATGTAGTTCAACGATTTGTGCTTTTCATGGTACGATTTGCTCGGAAACGTACCATAATCTCAGCGTTTTTCAGTTTTCATGGTACGATTTTCGGAAACGCACCATTTTCTCAGCTTATTTTTAGTTTTCATGATACGATTCGCTCGGAAACGTAACATTTTCTCAGCTTTTTTTTAGTTTTCATGCTACGATTCGCTCGGAAACGTACCATTTTCTCAGCTTTTTTTTAGTTTTCATGCTACGATTCGCTCGGAAACGTAACATAATCTTAGCATTTTTGGTTTTCATGCTACGATTCGCTCGGAAACGTATCATTACCTCAGCTTTTTTTAGTTTTCATGCTACGATTCGCTCGGAAACGTACCATTTTCTCAGCTTTTTTTTAGTTTTCATGCTACGATTCGCTCGGAAACGTAACATAATCTTAGCATTTTTTGTTTTTCATGCAACGATTCGCTCGGAAACGTACCATTACCTCAGCTTTTTTTAGTTTTCATGCAACGATTCGCTCGGAAACGTACCATTTTCTCAGCTTTTTTTTAGTTTTCATGATACGATTCGCTCGGAAACGTAACATAATCTCAGCGTTTTTTTACTTTTCATGCTACGATTCGCTCGGAAACGTACCATTTTCTCAGCTTTTTTTTAGTTTTCATGATACGATTCGCTCGGAAACGTATCATAATCTTAGCATTTTTGGTTTTTCATGATACGATTCGCTCGGAAACGTACCATTATCCCGGCGTTCTTGGATGTAGTATGATCCACCCCAAAAAGTACCATTAACTCAGCCTTTTCTCCACTTTTTCAAGGTACATTTAAAAAGAACTCATACCGTTCTAACTAAACTTCCGTACACGTGTTAACTCGATTGAAAAGTAAAACGCTCAAAAGATATTCCGGCTGAACGCAAATTCCTTAGACTTTGCATGTAAAGACATTCTGTTAATAAGATTGGCAAAAAGCATCTGACTTATCATATATAAATAACAGGCTATTATTCTAGGAGGGTGATTAAATGGATATTTTTGAAGCAATCAAATCACGCAGAAGTATGGGATTGGTTAAAGAGGAACCAATACCGGAAAAGATCATTAATCAACTATTAGAGGCCGGCAGCTGGGCACCAAGCCATTTTCGCACGGAACCTTGGCGTTTCTTTGTTTTAACAGGAGAAGGAAGAAAACCTTTAGGAAATGTCTTGGCAGAAATTGCAAAGGAAAGTATGGAGAATCATACAACCGAAAGTAATCAAAAAAAATTAGAGAAGATACAGTTAAAACCTTTTAGAGCTCCTCTGGTTATTACGGTGGCGGTCGAGCCTGCAGCTGACAACCCGAAGGTAATTAACATAGAGGAATATGGCGCTGTGTATGCTGCCATTCAAAACATGCTTCTGGCAGCAACAGGTCTCGGATTGGGCGGTTTTTGGAGAACAGGAAAACCGACCTATCATAAAAAGATGAAAAAACTATTCGGTTTATCGGAAAAAGGGGAAGTACTGGGCTTTCTTTATTTTGGATATCCCAAAAGAGAAGCACCACAAGGCATACGCAAAGACCTCAGCCACTCTGTGAAATGGCTTAATAGCGAAAGTGATTATGAAAATCTATAATTCATTCTTTTTAACAAATGGATCGTTAAGTCAGCCTTTAATAAATACAGGATTTTCTAAAAATTGTCGGTTTTGATATAAGAATTTCTACTAATATTTTGCTATAATAGGCTTTCAATCACCTAATAACGGTGGCCTTAAATTATATTTTTCAACTTAGAAGGAGGGAGCCGTAATGGGTATTGTTGTTGTCGAGATTTGTGATGGCAGTTTGATTAATTCTATAAACTTGGAAGAAATCCTGGAATCCAAATATCCCGAAGTATCCGTACTCGAAAATACATGTTTATCTTTTTGCGGCATGTGTGCCAAACGTCCTTATGCGATAGTAAATGGCAAGCGGATATTTGCCAGAACCGCTGAAGAATGCTTGAAGAAGATTGAAGATCATATTGAAATAGAACTGGCGATTTATGCATAGGATGGAATGGTGAGGGTTAGCATGAAATTGATTAACATTTATATAAACGCTATAAAGCTGCCAAACAAAAAG
The DNA here is from genome assembly GCA_051750065.1 of Bacillota bacterium. Taxonomy (GTDB): domain Bacteria; phylum Bacillota; class Bacilli; order Bacillales; family Bacillaceae_B; genus Rossellomorea. The sequence continues at coordinate 126,087 of JBNJJI010000007.1, read as the reverse complement.
GCGCGCATTTTTTTGAATAAAACGGATTTGACGGAAACATTATTGTACTTGTTCACATGGGTCATCTTTATCAATCTCCCCGGTTTTATCGAATTGATTATGAATGGCAGGGGGGAGGACCGTCTTTTCCTCATTCAATTTATAATTCTTAGCCCGTTTTTTGCTGCATTTGCTCTACTGACAGGAATTTCTTTTATAACGCTCTTACTTATGCTCCTTGCCTCAGCACTAAAGCGGAAGTTAAAGTATCAATATTTATGGAAAATGGCTGCTTTCTCACTGCCGGTACCAATTTTAGCAGCGTATGCAGCTGATACTCTTTTCCAAAGTGAAGGGTTGACTGCTGCAGTCTTTATTGTTATTTTCGGTGCTATTCATCTTAAAATGATGCTTGATTTTCCTAAGCGGAAGCTAATTTAACGAAAATCCTCTAGTTATGTGATAATGTAAATAGTAGAAATAATCAGTTTTTGGTTTTAAGATTGTTCAATTAGGAGGGTATTGTATATGAAGCTTGTTGGTATTTCCGGATCATTGGCAGGATCTAAAACGGCCATTGCTGTAAAGGAAACTTTAAAAATTGCCGGACAGATGGAGAAGAATCTGGAAACAGAATTGATTGACCTCAAAGATTTTGATATTGAACTTGTAAAAGGATTTCCTTTGGAAAATTATAATGAAGACACGAAGAATGTTGTTAAAACCATTCTATCTGCAGATATGCTCGTGATCGGAACTCCGATTTACCAGGCTTCTATTTCAGGGGTTCTGAAAAACCTGTTTGACCATATCCCTCAAGAAGGTTTTGACGGAAAAATAGTTGGCATGGTGGCAACTGCCGGATCCGAAAAACACTACCTTGTATCAGAGTATCATTTGAAACCGATTATCTCTTTCCTCAAAGGAACATTGCCGGCAAGAAATGTCTTTGTTCATAACTCCTGCTTTGACGAAAGCAACACTATTACTAATTCTGATGTTCTCACTCGAATGGAGAAGATGAGTGAAGAGATGATTAAACTTTATACATCTAAGTAATGAGCTCCTTTTCTGACAGAAATCACAATTGTTCCATTTCAGATTTTAATGGTTTCTATTTTACTAATTAAAAATACATATGAAGTGGAGTGTGTCCTATGTTTCTGTCGCTCGAAAAGCCAATTTACTATGACGGAAGCGGTAAGAGTCAGGAAATATTGAAAAAGTCATTTAGTAACCAAGTGGTTGTCACTACTGATTCGTTAAAAAATTTAATCCCTTTTCCTTGTTTTCCTTATCAAAAGCAATAAAAAAAGAAGCGGAAGCCTTATAAACGGTTTCCACTTCTTTTTTTTACTTACGGCCTGCCAGTTCAGCAGCTTTTATTAAACCATTTCTAATGATTGTTTCTGCTTGATCAGGATATTGGTTATGCCCTTCGATAATGACACTTTCAATGTCTCTCACTCCCCAGAAGCTCAGCATAGTTTGAACATAATTCACTGACATTTCAGAGCTTTGTGCTGGACCTTCTGAGTAAACTCCGCCTCTAGCGTTCAGCAGCACCGCTTTCTTCTCACCAAGCAATCCGACAGGTCCTTCGGGCGTGTAACGAAATGTCTTGCCTGCTTGAGCCATGTAATCAAGATACGTATGAAGAACAGCAGGTACGGAGAAGTTCCATAATGGAAAGGCAAACACTACCTTATCTGCTTCTAGAAATTGATTGAGGTATTTGTTGACTGTTTCAGTGGCACTTTGCTCATCAGCAGTCAATTCCATTCCTTTGGACATCTTGAACATTCCGTTTATCATGTCATTATTATAATAAGGAAGATTTTCTTGGAAAAGATCCAGCTCTGTGATTTCTTCTTCAGGATGTGCTTCCTTGTAAGTGTCTAGAAAAGTATGGTATAGCTTTACACTAATAGCCTGTTCGATCGGTCTGCAGTTTGCTTTAATAAATAACACTTTTTCCATGATGATAAAACCTCCGTTGATATGCATGTTAAGTTGTTATAGCAACCATTGAGGGTAGAGAGTCTATCTAATCTCTCTATTAACATTGGCATTAATTTTGTTCAATAGTCTTTCTAATTCTTCAATTTCTTCAGAAGAGATGTTTTGACACACCAGCTCATTAAATTCTTGAGCAACAGGTACAACTTGTTCTCCCAGTTTCTTTCCTGAGTCTGTAAGATAAAGCTTCAAAGAGCGGCGGTCTTCTAGGCAGCCTGTCCTCTTGATGAACCCTTTTTTCTCCAGGTTCGATGCCATGCGGGCGACATTGGTTTTGTCTTTACCAAGCTTTTCAGCAAGCTGATTTTGGGTAAGTCCATCTCTTTCCCAAAGAAGCATCATGACAAGATTCTGTTCCGGTGCCAAGTTGAAATCTTCCAGCTTTGATTTAATGAGGCTGGTAAGATTCAAATCGGTTTTATGAATTTTAATGCTGATATAGTCTGTAAATTTAAAGTTCACTGAAACCCTCCGGCAATATAGTTGCTATAACGACTAATTACTCGACATAGTATAATACTACACAAAATAGTTGTCAAATCATGAATCTTCGTTATGAAATTTCTACTTTCATTTTGGATAGAGGAACTAGTTATTAAACCAGAAAGAACTTCAGCAGATAAATACTAAATACTGTATTACTATTCACTCGGTGTGGTAGAATTTATAAACTGATTAAACCCTAAGATTATATAGGAATAATACAGGGTACCATATATTAGTAAGATGAATGGTTATTAGAAAAGGTATGATGAAAATATGAAGCAATTACATAACCAACCTATTTGGCTGGGACGCTTTCTGGCATCCGATCCTGGCAGGAAACGATTTCAGTCGGCAGGAAAAACAACGATCAGCATCATTACAGCCGTCTTTACCATGTTATTCTTAATAAATTTTTTTCAATATGAAACAATCACACCTGCCATCGTGGCCGGTATGGTGGGGCTGCTGGCCATCATGCTGGTGATGGATGATACTGTTGCAAAAAAGAAAGTCACAACTTTACTTATTGGATTGAGTTCGGCAATAGGTATCACGCTCGGTTCACTTTCAGCTGCACAGCCCCTTTTACTGAATGCATTAATGCTGCTTATTATTTTTAGTGCGTTTTATTTTTCGAGATTTCAGATTCGTTATTTTTCTATGGGTATGACAGGGTTTATGTCCACTTACTTTTCATCTCTGTTACAATTAAATGCTGCCCATCTGACTTGGTTTTATATCGGAATTGTTTGTGGCGTTCTTTTCGCTTATCTTTATAACTTTGTGATATTCAAAGAGTCTGCACATGGATTAAGAAGGGGAATGCGTTCGTTTCACATTCAAACGAACCTGACTCTTACACTTTTAATACAATGGGTTCAGGAACCGGATAATAGAGATAAGATTAAAAAACAACTGACCAAAAATGGACAGAGGCTAAATGAGTATTCAAGAATGGTAGCCGTGGACATTACAGAAGAAGATTTAAATAAAGTTTGGCCAGGCATTTCGGTTTCTCAATTACGGCTCTATGTGTTTGACGCTGAGATGCTTGTCCAGACACTGACTGGTTCAGTAGAGAAACTTCAAGAACTAAGAGCATTTGAACAACATCAGGTTAAAGATTTAGTCATTTGGATTATTCGTTCTTTGAGGGATACGAAAGTTCTTTCTCAAAACTACTCCTCTAGAGACCTTCAAGAAGCTGAATCCGCTGTTCAAGGTCTTCGACTATTGCTTTCTGAGGTTATCAATACCGAAGAAGAACCAAAGAAATGGATTTATCCTTTGAGAAGAATCGAGTCGATCGCCAATCATGTTGTCGATGCTGCAGTGACAATCCAGGAATCGTTAAAATCACCCCACTCCTCTCATAGTAAGAAAGAAAAGCCTATTGAGTCACTTGAAGAGAAGAAAGAGGATGAGAAAGACAAAGAGAATGAGAAATTCAATACTATATATCCCGCTACAAGGAAAGCTATTCAATCGATTGTTGCAGGAATTTTAGCCATTATAACGGGACACATCATTTCGCCAGTACAGCCTTACTGGGTGCTGCTGACAACTTTCATCATTCAAATTGGAACAGAATCTGTAGGAAGAACCTATGTCAAAGGGTTTCAGCGTTCACTCGGTACAGTCATAGGAGCTATAGCAGGCTTTGCTGCCGCCAAGCTAGTAAGCGGACATGAGGGACTCGAATTATTTCTGCTCTTTATTGTTATTTTCTTGACGTTTTATGTATTCACCGTTTCGTACACGTGGATGAGCTTTTTTATTACAATGCTTATTGCATTCATGTACGACCTCTTGCTCGGAGGAATCAGTATTGAACTTATATCCGCCAGAGTAATTGATACCATTGCAGGAGCGGTCATCGCATTGCTGGTCTCTGCGTATGTGCTGCCCAAAAAGACGACAGATAAAGTGACTGAGTCTTTTGATGATTTTCTGGGAGAACTGAAAGGGTATACCTCTGATTATTTACAAACGTTCATAACTGAGGAACCTAAAGAGCTGACAGATCAGGCATTTGAACTAGACCAAAAGCATCACGTCATTAAGGATGAAGCTCAATCACTTCTGCATAGGCCTGATTTTATAAAACAACCAGGCATCAGCCGTTGGATGCTTATCGTAACAGCCATCAATTATTACGCCAAGCATCTCCTTGCTTCCTCTCATAGAAATCCAGCTGGTGATGTTCCAGATGAATTACAGGATGTACTCAAGATGACTGAGGACAAACTCAGCTATAATATTGAATTGCTTCAACAGCTGCTTAAGGAAACAGAAAAGGATAACTATTTTTGGAGTTTGGACGAAGAAAGAACTCTAATAGAAACACTGTCCCCCAGCCCTCAGAAAGGGAAGACTGATCTGATTCACCACATGTATTATATATGGCGTATTAATCAGTCCCTGGTGACGCTGGGAAAAGAATTAGGTGCAGAGGAGCGGAAGTGATTTCCGCTCTTTTTTTATTCCAAAATGGGAAAAAAATTTCTGTTTGATATGATACAATCAGAATATACGTTCGGTTAGGAGAGATGATCATGAATAAGCTTGAAAATGAAATCATTAAAATGATTGAAGACGATAAGTGGATGATGGATATTTTAGAGGCAGCAAACTCTTTAAATTTGCCTGATTGGTGGATTTGCGCAGGCTTTGTACGTTCAAAAATCTGGGATACGTTACATGGCTTTAGCACAAGAACTGAAATTCCAGATGTTGATGTAGTTTACTTTGATAGCAGTAAGGTTGACGAAGCTCACGAAAAGGTGCTTGAAAAGAAGTTGGCAGAAATTCTCCCTGGTGTTCGCTGGTCAGTAAAAAATGAAGCAAGAATGCACATCATCAATAATCTGCCTCCTTACACCTCATCAGTAGATGCGATATCCAAGTTCCCCGAAACAGCAACGGCAATAGGAGTGAAGTTAGATGAAGTCGGAAATACAATACTTACTGCTCCGCATGGATTGGAAGACGTTCTTAACATGGAAATCAGAGCTACTCCTCATTTTCGGTCGAAAGAACTTTTTTACATATATGAAGAGAGACTTATCAAGAAGAATTGGCCGTCGATCTGGAAGAAAGTTAAAGTCTATGAACTATAGAAGTCATTCCTCGATAATAGAGGGATTCTGTTTATACATTTCTCTCCTTGACCTACGTGTGAAACTTTCTAACCGTGTTAATAAAGACTGTATAGAACAGCCATAACAAAAGACTGCCCAAGAGAGCAGTCTTTTGTTTATACCATTCCTATTAACCAACCACCGATTGCACCGGTTAATACAACCACCCATGGAGGAAGCTTCCAATACACCAGCATGCCGAATAGTACGGCTGCTAAAGCAAAATCGATTGAAGTCAAAATTGAGCTCGTCCAGATAGGGTGATAAAAAGCCGAAATCAGGATTCCGATGACAGCAGCATTAACTCCCATTAAAGCTCCCTTGATTTTAGGATTTCTTCTGAGAGAGTCCCAAAAAGGAAGTGTTCCAAAAATCAAAAGAAATGCAGGAAGAAATATCGCTATTGTTGCTATAAGTCCTCCTTGCCAGCCATTCATAACCGCTCCAAGGTAAGCCGCAAAGGTAAATAAGGGACCGGGCACTGCCTGTGCAGCACCATACCCTGCGAGAAATGCTTCTTCGCTCATCCAGCCTGTTGGAACAAATTCTCGTTCCAAAAGAGGAAGAACAACATGACCTCCGCCGAATACCAAAGATCCAGACCGGTAAAAACTGTCGAACATGGCAACCCAGTTAAGAGCCGTTGCTTCTCTGACCAACGGCAGGAAAACCAGCAATCCAAAGAACAATGTTAAGCAAACTATAGCAAACCTTTTTGAAATAGGAACCTTTAATTCAGAACCTTTAGAGTCCTCATGATGCTTAAAAAGAAGGAATCCCGCCAAGCCTGCTGCCAAAATCACGGCTACCTGTGAAAAAGCACTTTGCCATAAAAGAGTGACCACCAAAGCGAGCAAAGCCAGGGTTTTTCTTGAAAGATCAGGAGTGAGTTTCTGTGACATTCCCAGGATGGCGTGGGCTACCACCGCCACTGCCACAATTTTCAACCCCTGAATCCATCCAGCATTGGAAACATCCATTCCTTGAAGAAAAAGCGCAAACAGAATTAGCGCAATGACAGAGGGAAGCGTAAAGCCGATAAATGAGACGATTCCACCCAGCGCTCCAGCACGCATGACCCCGATTCCAATGCCGACCTGACTGCTTGCCGGACCGGGAAGGAACTGGCATAGCGCAACCAAATCGGCGTAGCTTTTTTCATCCATCCATTTTTTCCTCAGGATATATTCATTATGAAAATATCCTAAATGTGCGACGGGACCGCCAAAGGAGGTAAACCCGAGCCTAGTTGATATTATGAGAATTTCCAATAGAGTTTTAAGACTAGTTTTCTGTTTCATATCTTCACCTTCTATTCATTCATTTTGTCGCTACTCATTTATTTCCTTGAATAATTCAAACGCTTTTTTCCGGGCTTCTTCCAAAATTTCATTCCCTTTGTCTGTTGTTGTATAGTATTTACGGATTTTCCCTTCGACTTTTTTATCTTTTCTAATCAAAAGCCCATCGGATTCCATGGAATGCAAGATGGGGTAGAGCGTACCGGAACTGATATTATACCCATGCTCTTTCAATTCTTCTGTCATCCAGGTCCCATATACCGGATGTTCCTTGGCATGATGTAAAATATGAATGTGAATAAAGCCGAGAAACAGCTTTCTTAATACTTTATCTTCCAAATAAACCCCTCCAATCTAATTCCGAATTCCGATAACGAAAACCGCTATTAAAAGATACGGTATTTTTTTCTTCTTTTCAACTTTATCTCTAAATTTTACAAACTCTTAATACTCCTTTTTAAGAATTGTAAAGAAGGGGGGGATAGGTTCACGGAAATTATCTGCTGCTATCACTTTAGTTCTCCATTCTCATAGACCCGCTGACCGTTAAATTATGATAAAATGCTGATAGCCATATCCTGCGATGGAAGGAGAAAACCATTGAACATCGAATTGAACACCAAAATCATCACAGAAAAATGCGGCACAGTCTCCTTCAAAAGAGGAGAATCGTATTTTAAAAAAAATGCTGTTGAAATATTAGAAGACCACGCTGATGCTTGCAAGGCAATTGTGAAAAGCACAGAAGATTTTCATGTCACCATCACCAAGGGGACTCATGGAGATTTTCATACAAGGTGCACCTGTCCTAAACTTTCCTCGTTTACCCTCGAATGTCAGCATGTTGCAGCTGTGCTTCTCTCGTTAAATGATAGACAAAAAGGGAAACAAAACCTTACTGAAGGGTTCTTAACACTGTTTGAAAACCAAGGCAGAACACGAGGACATCAGCGCCACTTCGAAACCAGAAGTATGATGGACGTTGAATTCACTCTTAAACCTGTTCGTACAAACGAAGGACTTTACTTATTTGGAATAAGAATAATGATCAACCGAACAAGAGTTAAAAATATAAGAACATTTCTACAGAAAGCAAAAGACGGCCATACATGTCAGGTTTCTATGGATTGTATTTACGATCCCGCACTCTATTGTTTTTCAACAGCAACTGATAATGTGTTAACACAACTAATTAGAGTACTTCATGATGAAAAAGTTTATTTAGAAGAGAAGTCAGAAGAACAAGAAGAGGAGGAGTTTCTGCTTATACCTCCTTCATCCTGGCAGAGGCTGCAGCCGCTTCTCCAGAAAGCAGAGAAAATCATTATCGACGATGCTGGCCAGCTGTTCAATGGGATTCACATTTCGACAAAACAGCTTCCGCTTCAATTCACATTTGATAACGACGAAGACGATTATTATTTGAAAGTAAGAGAACTGCAGTGGATGGTAATTTTCCTTCCATACAATACTGTTTATTGCGAAGGTGAACTATATCCTCTGCCGCCGGCGGAATGCAAAAGACTTGCAGAAATCAAGGATATGCTGGAGACTTCAGGAACAAATAAAATACCGATACCAACAAATAAGATAGGCTACTTTCTTGAAAAAGTAACTGTAGATTTAAAAAGACTGGGGAAAGTCGAAATTAGCGGCTCTCTCAGACAGCAATATATGAAGACACCCTTAGTCGCAAAGCTGTATCTTGACAGAGTGAAGAACCGGCTGCTGGCAGGGCTTGAATTTCACTATGAAAACATTGTCATTAATCCTCTGGAAGAAAAAGAAATTTCAACTGGAAATATGCTAGTTAGGGACACAGTTAAGGAGAAAGAAATTCTTACCCTCATGGATGAAAGTTCTTTCGCCAAAACTGAGGGAGGGTACATCCTCCATAATGAAGAGCTTGAATACGAATTTCTCTATTACATGGTGCCTAAGCTTAACAAGCTAGCTGGAATATATGCAACCACCTCAGTCCGAAACAGGATTTTCCGCGGAAAATCCACACCGAAGATCCGGGTGAAGGTAAAAAGAGACCGAATGAACTGGCTTGAGTTCAAATTCGATATGGATGGCATACCGGAAAGGGAAGTACATGAACTGCTGACGGCCCTGCAGGAACAAAGAAAATATTACCGCCTGCAAAGTGGATCACTTCTGTCTCTTGAAACAAAAGAAATTCAAGAGATTCAGCGATTTCTGAGAAGTTCTCAAGCGGATCATATCGACTTTGCCAAAGGACTGGCACTTCCTATGGACCAATGTCTCGAACTCCTTGACCATGTGGATTCTAGTGATGCGTTCAAAATCGAAAAATCTTTTCGTGATTTAATAGAAAACCTGCGGCACCCTGGCTCTCTCTCGTTTGAGATTCCAGAAACTCTTTCTACCATTTTAAGAGAGTATCAAAAGGAAGGCTATCAATGGATGAAAACGCTGGCTCATTACGGGTTTGGAGGAGTACTGGCCGATGATATGGGATTGGGTAAAACAATACAAAGCATAGCTTTCATTCAATCGATAGTGTCTGATATACGGAAGAAGAACAGAGCAGCTCTAATCGTTTGTCCCTCTTCCCTAACCTATAATTGGCTTGAGGAATTCAAAAAATTCACCCCTGACATCAAAGCCATTGTGATGGACGGGGATAGAAAACAAAGACAAACATTGCAAAAATACTTAGGAGAAGTGGATGTGATTATCATCTCTTATCCTTTGCTAAAAAGAGATATTCAATGGTTTGAAAAACAAAGCTTCTCTGTTGTTTTCTTTGATGAAGCACAATACTTTAAAAATCCTGTTACCCAAACTGCAAGAGCTGTTAAGAAAATCGATGCTGCTCATCGGTTCGCCTTATCAGGGACTCCTATCGAGAATTCGATTGAGGAACTCTGGTCCATTTACCATGTCGTATTTCCACAGCTTTTCCTAGGATTGAAAAATTACAGCCAATTAACAAGAAAAACAATCGCCCGGCGTATTCAACCATTCATGCTGCGCAGGGTAAAGGAGGATGTACTTTCAGAACTTCCAGCCAAAATGGAAATGAGAGAATCAATCGAACTACTTCCACAGCAGAAAAAGCTTTACGCAGCATACCTGGCTAAACTGAAACACGATACTCTTAAGCATTTAGATAAAGATACACTAAGAAAGAATAAAATAAAGATTCTTGCCGGCATTACACGCTTGCGGCAAATCTGCTGTCATCCCGGCTTGTTTGTGGAGGGTTATCAAGGAGATTCAGCCAAACTACAGCAGCTGCTTTCGATTTTAGAGGAATCGAAAAACTCTGGCAGGAGGGTACTGATTTTTTCACAATTTACAAAGATGCTGAATCTGATAGGAAGAGAGCTGGCTGGAAGGGGAGAATCGTTCTTTTATCTTGACGGAAGCACCTCCTCACAAGAGAGAATGCAATTATGCAGCCGGTTTAATGAAGGAGAACGTGACCTATTCCTCATCTCCCTGAAAGCTGGTGGAACAGGACTGAATCTGCACAGTGCCGATACGGTCATTCTCTATGATACATGGTGGAACCCTGCTGTAGAAGAACAGGCAGCAGACCGGGCTCACCGGATGGGGCAGAAGAATACTGTTCAAGTCATTAAATTGGTGGCAAGTGGAACAATCGAAGAAAAAATGAATGAGCTGCAAGAGAAAAAAAGACATTTGGTTGAGGAATTGATCAACTCCCAGGAGAAGAAGGACACAAATCTTACTGAAGAGGATATCAAGGAAATATTGAATATCTAATGGATTGTATTGATTGGAGTCGGACACCTGGAATGGAAGCCAGCATATTCATTTAATTGACAATGTTCTTTATATAACTAAAATATTTAAAAAGCCTAAAAAAGAACAAGCCTGGAAAATATCTAGGCTTATTCTTTCTTTTATAGTATTCATATTAGAAGTAAGTGCTGTTTCAGCTGATCTTGTTCAGTATACTCATGGTATTCTCTGTACCAATCTCTTTCATCAACTGCTGCAGTTCCTCTTTCGTGCTGCTGTCTAAACCATGATAGATCAGCATTGCTTTTGTCTCATCAGAAGTAACGATCCTTCGATAAAGTTTCGAAATTTTTTTACTCCTGTGACTTTCCATTTAACCACCTCGTGAAAAAGATTAATTTCATTATAATACTGAATAAGATGTCTTATCAATATATAAGTATTAAATTTCATTAAAAATGAGTACTTTACTTACAAAAAGAGCTAAGAATTTCGAATATTCAATCAAAATATTCCTCTTCTTCATTTAGTGTAGATATATATTTAGAGGTTAATGACCAAGAGAAAGGGCAAAAGGAAAGGAAGCTTACAATGAACACGCTTTTCAATCACATGGAGAAGGGAACTAAAAAACAGTTCCTTGCCTGCAAAGCAATCAAGGAGATTGGGAGTTTAAAAGATATTGAAGATTTAATCCAACTATATGTGGAAGCATACCAATTGGAATTGATACAGTTGACTCTGACCTTGATATTATCATGGAAGTAAATAATATGGAGGGTTTCCAAGGACGCTTGCATTATCTTTACAGTAAGAAAGACAATTTTCGTAGAATAAGAAAACCATCAGGGGCAAAGAGGTACTTAAAGCAAATTTTCTTCTTTGTGGCTATTATTTTGATTTATTTACAGGCAGTGCCCGTTTTAAAACAGAATGCTTATATTCACTTGCTGATCAAACACCAGATAATACAATAATATCCCAAGATCAAAGAAAAGATTATAGGGCTAAAACAAAATGGATTCAAGACAGAACCTGCATTTTGCATGCTATTGGTGATAGAAGGAGATCTCTATGATGGACTTATCCATTACGGACTTGAAAATGGCTATATAAAGAATTTTGATAAAGTAAAATGAGAATAGAACCTGAATGAAGGAGTTTCAGGTTCTAAATAAGTACGTGTACCAAAAGGAGAATAAAAAGGGAGAAGTTCGAGGCGGCGCAGCTTTGAGTACCGAAACGTATGCTTATACGTGAGGAACTAAAAAAGCAAGCCAACCAAGAAATTCGAAGTGTCATTTTTACCTGACTTTTGAACATCCTCTTTATACTTATTTTTCTTTATCCGGCTTGGGATCATGTTCTTCAGCAAACTCATATGCGAAAGACTGCTCAAAAGAAGGTCTGTTTTTTCGTATTTCAGTAGAGATATTATTTATAATATAAGAATGAACGAAAACTTCCGAACCTGCTATAAGGAGGGCGGATATGATGCTCCCCCAGGCAACTTGAAGATAACTGTGCAGCAGAATTCCTCCAAATATCCAGACAACAGCGTATGTAAGAAAGAATTCTGTTATAACAGCGTTCCTTTTCCCTATCCTCGGCAGAAGAATTTGATCACCAACAAAGTAGGTTATGACGGTAATAAGCAAACTGAATGAGATAATATCCACAATGCTCGCTTCAAAGAATAAATCCAAACTAATCCAAAATACAACCAAGCCCATGGCAAATTTAATGAAAAGTACACTTAAATGTTTCATTAGAGATAAACTCCTTTTTGCTTTATTGTTTCGCAAATTCGCTATACTCATACATATGTGAGAAAAGTACTATTATCGGACCTTGTGCAGTGAGCTCGTTTCGATTTTCTTATTAGAAATAGGTTTTGACCGGAATTTCTGTCTCTCTAATTAAATCTTCTGCGTTCCCAAATTTTTCATGCTTTTTACTACCTCAAGTACTATAATGAATATAACTAAGATAAAAGGGGGACAGGCCCTTGCTTAAAAATCATTTATACCAAAGCGACTCTTTTACTGCTTTAAAACGCAAGCTTTACATAACCCTTTTGCCCGCTTTTAATATTGTGTTCAGTTTAGTATTAGCACTGTTGTATATTGGTCAGGGGTACATTGATATACTCAACCTCATTACGTTTTCTTTCCTGATTGGCGGACTGTCCTTGAGCTGGTGGGGAATAGTTAAGAAACCTGCTTTATTTTGGCTGATAGAGCTTATTATTTTTGGACTGGTCACCGTTCTTTTCTTAATCAGAATGATGGATGCCATTCTGTTGGACCTGGGGGTACAGGGAGACGATCACCTTGGAACCGTTTCGTATTGGACAGCCCTTTATTATTTTTTGATGTTTTTCACTTTAAGGGGCAAAGGCGCATTGATTTCTGCTTTTACCAGTTATAGTATGATTGTGGCAGCTGGGCTCTTTCATATTTTTTTCAGTGTAAATGTTAATGGCAACACCATTGATACTTTCATACAATTCTCAGCGGCTTCTTTTGGCATGATTATCATCTTGTACTACGTTCAAAGGATGATAGAAGGATTCCTGGATATGGAAATAAACAAAGTGTACGCAAATACAGATTACTTAACCAAGCTGCCCAATAGAAGACATATGGAACAACTTCTTGAGAATGAAATGAAAAAATGCAGAGAACATGAAACTTCTTTAACTGTTTCGATGTTAGATATCGATTACTTCAAACGCATCAATGATCACTTCGGACATGATACTGGAGACTCTGTCCTTATTGAATTAACTGCCCTGATAGTTGACGAATTACGGGATGACGAGTATTTCGGAAGATGGGGCGGCGAAGAATTTTTGTTGATTTTTCCAAGTAAAGGTTTAGAAGCGGGGAGTGAAAGAGCAGAAACTTTATGCACAAGAATCAATCAGCAGCATTTTCCTATAATCCAGACTCTAAGCTGCAGTTTTGGAGTGGCTGAATATACATCAAATGAGCAATTGAAAGATTTAATGAAACGAACCGACTTAGCTTTATACAACGCTAAAGAAAATGGAAGAAACAGAGTGGAATGTGCCTGATTTTCAGAAAGAGTGTTCTGTGAAATTCTTTTCTGAGTATCGTTCGCAATCTTTTCTCAGCATCATTTTTAGCTAAGATCGAAAAGTATGATGCTCGCTCTTGATACTATAAATTTTCAGAATAGTATTGACAAATACATTAGATGAATCATATAATACCGGAAAGCAACTTATTTCAAACAATGAAATTTTAAAACTTTTCTAAAGTGTTTGATATCCAAACCATTGTCTTTACAGAAACTAATTACCATTTTATAAAAGCAATGTTATCTACTAACAATAAAATGTACTTAATAGCATTGAAGGGAACTCAGTAGTACTTTACCTCCCTGTACAGAGAGCTGATGGCGGTGGAAATCAGTCATAGGTAAAGCATGAATTACAGTCCTGGAGCTTCTTTTTCGTAGCGAAAGCCTTGGCTTCGTGAAGGGAAAGACGGTCAAAAACGATCGTTAACAAACTTGAGTGGTGAAGATGTGTCTTCACAACAAGGGTGGTACCGCGATTATTCGTCCCTGCTGATTAAACAATCAGTAGGGACTTTTTTATTTAGAGTATTATCATTTATCAATTGAATAACCCGGCAATGAAAGGATCACAGTAGTGTCTTATCTCCCTGTGCAGAGAGCTGATGGTGGTGGAAATCAGTCAAAGATAAGCATGAATTACAATCCTGGAGCTTCTTTTTCGTAGTGAAGTGATTTCTTCATGAAGGAAAAGACGGTCATGTGATCGTTAACAACTAAGAGTGGTGAACAGACTTGTTCACAATTAGGGTGGTACCGCGAGTCATTCGTCCCTGTCGTATAGTTACGGCAGGGATTTTTTGTTTTCCATTCTTCGGTTAAAGCTATTCTTAACACTAGGAATCAGACAAGAGCACACCGATCTCAATAACCATGCAAACACACATTTAGAGGCAATTAACTTTTTGATGGAAATGTTAACTAAAAAAATACAAGATTAAATTTTGGAGGAATGAAAAATGAGTACAACAGGATTAGGATTAATGGAATTACGGCACAAAATCGATAATATTAACTTGCAGCTGCTGGAACTGCTTAATGAAAGAGCCGAAATCGTCAAAGAAATTGGGAGAAACAAAAAAGAAGGTGTGAACCGCTTTGATCCAGTTAGAGAACGTGAATCGCTTGATATGCTGCTGAAGCATCATGACGGACCTTTTGAATCCTCAACCATCGTCCATATCTTTAAAGAAATTTTCAAAGCCAGCCTTGAATTGCAAGAGGATGACCACCGTAAAGCTTTATTGGTTTCACGTAAAGGACATCCAGATGATACTGTCGTGAATGTCAACGGAACCCTGCTTGGCAACGGAGTCCAAAACTTTATCATGGGACCATGTGCTGTGGAGAGTTACGAGCAAGTAAAGAAAGTCGCAATCGCCTTGAAGGAACAAGGCTTAACCTTATTAAGGGGCGGAGCATTCAAACCTCGGACCTCTCCTTACGACTTCCAAGGACTTGGTGTGGAGGGATTAAAGATTTTAAAAAAGGTCGCAGATGAGGAAGGGTTATCAGTGGTGAGTGAAATTCTGAGTCCTCAGGATGTAGAAGAGGCCTTGGATTATGTAGATGTTATCCAAATCGGAGCAAGAAACATGCAAAACTTTGAATTACTGAAGACGGTTGGAAGAGTGAACAAACCTGTTCTGTTAAAACGTGGTTTATCCGCGACAATAGAAGAATTCATTCATGCTGCAGAATACATCTATTCTGAAGGGAACGAAGATATTATTCTTTGTGAGCGGGGAATCAGAACATATGAAAAGGCGACCAGAAACACGCTGGATATTTCAGCTGTGCCAATTCTG
Source organism: Bacillota bacterium (assembly GCA_051750065.1). Taxonomy (GTDB): domain Bacteria; phylum Bacillota; class Bacilli; order Bacillales; family Bacillaceae_B; genus Rossellomorea. Next base: position 110,511 of record JBNJJI010000007.1, on the reverse strand, counting down.
AAAAAGGAAACTCATCTTCCGGTAGTAGTGGATGTTACACATTCTACAGGAAGAAAAGACTTGCTTCTGCCTGCGGCCAGAGCAGCCTTAGCTATCGGAGCAGATGCAGTCATGGCAGAAGTCCACCCTGATCCAGCGATCGCATTATCAGACTCTGCACAGCAAATGAATATTGAGGAATTCAACGAGTTCATTGAGAAATTGACAGAGTTTAAAAGCAGGCTTTCTTAAATAGTTTCTCATCTAAGGACTAAGAGAAGAACGTCCACGTTTCCTTGGACGTTCCCTCTATTTCATTAATTTATTTCGGTCTTCCATGCTTGGGGGCTGTTCGAGCCAGCCGTTTTTAGCCATGATTTTCCCGCCATCCTGTCCATACGTTAAAATATCTTTTGCTTTATCGACCAGTTTCAAAGGCAGATCGCTCCTTAAACTGAAGGATGTGCCAATTGCATTGCTTCCCAGGCCGAAGTTGCAGAAAAGACTGGTGCAGTACATCATCAGTTTATCCGAGAAAGGAGGCACCTTGGAATCCGTTGCTTTGGCTCCCCAAGTGGAAGGAGCCTGAATGTCACTATCTAATAGAACCTGGGAGAAATCACTAATGATTTTCTTGGAAAGTTCCTTCCCCTTAATAAAGTATTTTTTGACTTCCGGTTCATTGGCAACCTGTGCAAACCCTGTCATCAGCTGCATTCCGAAAGTATTAGTTTCAATTGCAAAATAGAGAAAAGACACTTCAACCGTATTTAATGATCTTTTTTCTGAAAACAAGTTAAAGCCTGACATATAACTCGGACTTTCGGCAAACTCGACAATGACAGGCATGGTTACTGATGGAGCACTAGGCAGTACATCCTGCTTCTGCAAATAACCTACGCATTTGTCATACACACTTTGCGTGAATCTTGTCAACTCTTTGTACAAAAGAATTAAATCTTTACGGTAAGACATGCTTAAATGAAGTGTATGCAGTCCCATGCTGATTCCTTTTAACAAACGAAGAAACATGATATCAAATTTTTGATGAAATAACTTGGGAGCTCCCTTATAAACGTCTTTCTCCGTAAATCCTATTGGTATGACAGCACCCTCCGCTTTAAGGATACTTCTTATTCGGTCGATGTATCCCAGAATTTGAATGTGTGTGTCTTGAAGGATTTCTCTTGCCTCCTCATCATCCGCCGCTTCGATGAGGTACTCCAAAATTCTTTGGGTCATTGTTTTTTGCTGATACGTCATCCACAATGTTGCCAATTCACTAGAACTAATCGCTTTGTCCGTCATTTGCATTCATCCTTTGTTATTGTTCGCACTTTTAGAAGCTATATTATAAAGTTAGTCTTTTTAAGTAAGTCTATACATATAAATAATTATTTTCATGCAATTGAAGAATTCGATAAGTACTAATCCAAATTCACTGTCAAAAATGGTAAACTATACATACGAATAAATGAGCATAAAAGGAAGGTACCCTATGTCTATTGAAAATGAACAGAACATCACCAGGCTGCATTTGGATGGAAAAGAAATCATCCTGATCGGCACAGCCCACGTTTCAAAAAAAAGCGCCGAACAGGTTAAAGAGGTTATAGAAAGAGAACAACCGGATGCTGTGTGTGTAGAACTGGACGAGCCTCGCTACCAGTCCATCATGGAGGGAAATAAGTGGAAAGAGATGGATATCTTCAAGGTCATCAAAGAAGGTAAAGCATCCTTACTATTGATGAACCTGGCAATTTCCTCTTTTCAAAAAAGAATGGCCAAGCAGTTTGGCATTAACGCCGGGCAGGAAATGATACAAGGAATTCAATCGGCGAAAGAAGCAGGAGCAGAACTTGTACTCGCAGATAGAAATATCCAGATTACATTTGCCCGTATTTGGAGCGGAGTAGGATTCGTTGGAAAAGGCAAGCTAATGACTCAGATCATCTACAGCATCTTCTCAAACGATACCATTACAGAAGAAGAGCTGGAGAAAATTAAACAACAGGATATGCTCGATAGTATGCTGGCTGACTTCACGGAACATTTTCCCCGATTGAAAAAGCCGTTGATTGATGAACGAGATCAATACTTATCGCAAAAAATTAAAGACGCTCCAGGAAAGAAAATTGTTGCCGTCCTTGGTGCTGCACATGTCCCAGGTATTAAAGAAGAAATTAAAAAAGAACATAATCTGGAACGGTTAAATCAGCGCCCGCCCAAATCCAAGGTTCCTAAAATCATTGGCTGGACCATTCCTTTCCTGATACTCGCTATTATTGCTTATACTTTTATCAGTAATCCAGCAGCAGGACTGCAGCAGACCATCAGCTGGGTATTGTGGAACGGTTCCTTCTCTGCCTTAGGTGCAGCAATCGCACTTGGTCATCCGCTAGCGATATTAACAGCATTTGTAGTGGCACCGATTACCTCGTTAAACCCCTTGCTGGCAGCTGGATGGTTTGCAGGTTTCGTTCAAGCGTATTTCCGCAGACCGAATGTTAAGGACTTTGAATCTCTCCCTGAAGATGTACTTAGTGTAAAAGGGTTTTGGAACAACAAAGTTACTCGTGTCCTATTGATCGTCGTACTGGCAAACCTGGGAAGCTCCCTGGGCACAATTATCGGCGGTGCTGATGTAATACGGGTGTTTTTGGACAACCTGTAGACTGTTAGATCTAAAAACGAAAGCTCTCTCTACATCGCAGGCAGGCCATGGTACTAGGTGAAAAATCACTTATTAGTTATTAGGCAGGATGGGCTAGATACGTTCCAGTGCGTTGAAGCTTGACCTGAATAACTTTATTAAAAACTTATCATAGAGATTGATTATATGTATAATTCCAAAACAATGAAACAAGGCCAGAGTTCCATAAAGAACTTTGGTCTTGTTCTATATCAAAGCTGTTTTTGCATAAATTGCTGCTTTTGAATGGACCTTGAATACTAGGTTTTCTCTCTAACCAGAAAGCAGTTCGTATCCAAGGAAATTTTTGTTATTAAATGAGCGATAACCTTCAGGTCAAAAAGTCTAAGAATCTAATTTACAGAAAAAGGAGTGGAGCATCATTGAAATTAGTACTGCTATTTGGACCACAAGCGGTCGGTAAGATGACAGTTGGCCAATCACTATCGAAAGCAACCGGAATGAAACTTTTACATAACCATATGACCATTGACCTTCTTCAGCCTTTATTTGGCTTCACCCCTGAAATGTGGAGACTCACTCACCACTTCAGGGAAGAGATCTTTAAATCGTTTGCCAAGACAAACGAGATCGGGTTGATCACTACTTTTGTCTGGGCATTCAACATGAAAGAGGACTGGGAGTTTGTTGAAAAGATCATATCCATTTTCAAAGAGCAGGAAGGGGAGATCTATTTAGTAGAACTCGAAGCGGGTATTGAGGAGAGGATTAAAAGAAATCGAACTCCCAATAGGTTGGAGCATAAGCCTACCAAACGGAATTTAGAGCAATCGGAAGAACATCTTCTAAGTTCCATGAAAACTCTTCGATTGAATTCACTTCAAAATGAAATAAAAGCAGAAAACTATTTGCGGATTAATAACACTTTTCTAAGTTCTGATGAAGTAGCCGACTTAATAAAAGAAGAATTCAACTTTTAATGTGTGTTATAAAAAACGCCTATCAACTGATAAAGATAGGCGTTTTTCTATATTTTCTTGTCGCTCGAAAAGAGAGTCATTCGAAGACCATTCTCTTAATACTCTTCGATTTCCCATGAATGATTAAAAGTTATTGCACCTTTCAGCGTTTGAGCAACAGGACATCCTTTTTCAAAAACAGCTAGGGCCCTCTCGGCTGCATCACGTTTTCCTTCAGGAACTTTCAAGAAATAACGGCAGCTGATCTTGGTGATTTTTAAAACTCCCTCAGGTGCTTCAATCACACCTTGAACCTTCGCAGAGACTAAATCGGGTGACGTCGGGATTTTACGCGCCTCCAGCGCGCCTGATAAGGTACCGACCAGTCAGCCGCCTGCTGCAGCAACAATGTGATCGAGTGTTGAAGGATATTCAACTTCTGGTTCTACACCATAAAACCTCTTGACTCCTCCATGAACACCGAACAAAACGGGTTCCGTAAATTTTCCAATATAAGCTTCACGAACTTTATTAGAAGTGTCTTTTTGAATAATCGTAATCTCAGTTAACTCTTCTGGTTTTGCCATATGAACACCACCTTTTTTTAAGGATATCTATTCTCATAATTTAATGCAATGGAAGAGTACTGTAGAAGGAAGAGAGGCTGGTATTAAATTTCTACCCATAATAAATCTTAAGATGCTCTTAATCAAGCGGAATATTCAGATAAATTAGTGATATACTCATTAAAAACTCAAAAGATGAGGAGGGAATTTGGTGGAAGAGCATCTGAGTCATATTTTACAAGCGATCATAGAAAAGAAAAAAGCCAAGCGGTTCATTCTTGCTATTGATGGACTGAGCAGGTCAGGTAAAACCACTTTTACCAAAAGCATAAGTCGGGAACTGAAGACGAGAAACATTTATCATGCTGTTTTTCATATTGATGATCACATCGTTGAGAAGAAGAGAAGATATAATACAGGTCAGGATGAGTGGTTCGAACATTACTATCTTCAATGGGATCTTCAATGCATTCGTAAGAATATCTTTGAAAAGCTGCTTCTTTCTAAACAGTTCACCCTTGATTACTATGATGTCCCAACAGATTCACACATAGAACAAACTATTGTCCTGCCCGAAGAATGTGTGATCATCGTTGAAGGAGTATTTCTTCAGCGTCAGGAATGGAGAGGGTTTTTGGATTTTGTGGTCTTCTTGGATTGCTCTAAAGAAAAAAGATTTCAAAGAGAAAGTGAGCAGGTTCAGAGAAATATAAAAAAATTTCAAAACAGATATTGGAAAGCAGAAGATTTTTATGTTAAAGCTGTTTCACCCAAACAACAAGCTGACTTGGTACTACAACTGTAGACTTGCTTGCAGAAAAAATGAGTTCTAAATTTTGCCGACCTGTTTAAGCCTGATGATTTGGTTCTCTTTGTAAATCTTCTTCGAAACACGCTTTACTAAGTGATTGTTGGCTTTGACGATATTTTTCCTTTATCTCCTTTTACTAAGCTGTTTTCTAAAAAATTGTTGCCTGTGAATCCTTTTTCCGCACATCCGCCATTTACGTAGGATTGGAGTGGAAGGCGTACGATCTCCTTCGGGAATAGCGGGCGTCTAGTTCCAAACGCGAGGCGTGAGCATGGAAGGGAAAGCCATGACTTTTCAACAGCTACAGTCTTTACAAAAGGCTGTTTTCAAATATATTGTTGCTTTCGGAAAAATCCCAAGAGCCGGATTTTTCCCCGGATACTAAGAGTTTTACCTCTTATCGAGGGAGAGCAGCTCTTTTCTTTTCGGTGTTTCCAGCTTTCCCCCTCTTAATATGATTATTTTTTCAGACTTAGTATCAAATAGCATAAAAGTTTTCGAAAAGAGCCTTACAAAAAAGGCAAACAGCTTTGAAGCAACTTAAAAAACTTAAATAATAATCTTCATCATTTTTGCAAATCCTAAGAAAAAAGCTTGAGGAGGATAAAATGGGAACAGCTGATGGAAGATTTTATGGGTTTGTCACAAATAATTTTAGTAACGAAGAAGAAATGAAATTGCATCACGATAGTTACGAAATTTATGTGAATAAAGACTTTCTTGGTAAAAAAACACTTTTAAATCAAAGCGATAAGCTTACGGATGTTGATGATTTTTTAAGAAGTAACGGAATTGAATCATTTGAGTCATCTTTAGAAGGCGATCATTATTATATAACTCCTCATGAGAAAAAAGACCAACTTGTCAAAGCGCTGGAAGTTTATTTAAAGAATAGATAAAAGTTTTCCACTTATAATTCTTTTCTTAAGTGAGGAAACTAATGCTGGAAAGTGCCATTCGGTTCTTTCTCATTCTAAACGAAGAGGTGTTTCGTTTGAATAATTTGTTGCCGTTGATTTTCAACCGCAAAAGATCCTCATTTATGAATATGTTCCACCGAAGAAAAGGGTTGAACAGAAGAATGATGTGGAGCTCCATTCTCAGCTTGGGCATGAGTGCAGCTGCTTATGGACTTAATCGCAGAAGATCGAATAACGGCCAATCAAGCACATTCCAAGGTGGACCCCTGAAAAACAAGAACATGAGAATGTTACAGACTGCCATGGCCGAGTTTGCAAATGAAATTACACCAGGCAATAAATACCACAAACGTTAATGCCGCTGATACCCGGAGAATTCTCCGGGTATTTTTAGGTTTTGACAGAACAAATTCTTCGGAGCCGACCAAGAAAAATAATTAATAATGAGCGCTTTGGGGAATTTGAGCATTATTCAAAGACATCTTGAGATTTTATGGTAAAATAATAAAAACTTATTTTACTAGTATAAGAGGTGTCGAGTGTGAAAATCGTTTGCTTAGGTGACAGCTTGACTCGCGGAGTATCTTTTGTAAAAGGAAGGCTGCGAATATTAAAAGAGAATTACCCGAATGCTTTGCAACAATTATTTTCAGAAAACAATAAAGACGTTTCTGTGATTAACAAAGGTGTCTTTAATGATAATTCTCACCACCTTGTGAAGAGATTAGAAAAAGACGTTATCAATGAAAAACCTCAATATGTAATCATTGAAATTGGCGGAAATGACTGTAATTTCAAATGGGCTGAAGTAGCCGAAAAGCCTTGGGAGAAACACAAGGCCATAGTGCCCATGAATCAATATATAGATAACATCAAGACTATTATTACAAATCTAAAGGAGCATCAAATTACACCTGTCATAGCCACACTTCCTCCATTGGATCCCGTTCGGTATTACAAAAATATATCTGAAAAATACAGTCCGGCAATTAGCCACTGGATTAGTGAAGTGGGCGGCATCGGCTATTGGCATGGCCTCTACAACCAAAACTTAAACATGCTGGCTGAGGAATGCAGTACCCTCAAGGTGGATGTCAGGTCAGCTCTAAAAAAAGCTGGTAACCTGGTTGACTACATTAGTGATGATGGCATCCACTTAACTGCAGAAGGGTATAAAGTTCTGAGCGAGGAAATTTACAGAAATATTGAGAAGTGGACGAACGAAGAGAACGTATCTTATGTCCGTCAATAAACTGGGGCAGTATTAGAGAGCAGAAAAGCAGCTGTAAATATCGGGGATAAGTTGGACCAACGCGGTTGACCTCGCTGTTAAACAAGAAAGCATCTTAGTCATCAAGCCGGCTGAGATGGTTTTTTGTGGGCAAAAATCTTGAAAAACAAAGCAAGCACAACAGAATTAAGTCTCATACTCATACTTCCGGAGCTTTTCTTAAATGGCAGAGTACAGATAGATAGTGTGTTTTTTTGAAAGCTCAAAGGGAAGATACCTTTATGACAACCTCGAAAGGAAGTGGGGCAAATTGAACATTATTTCTGTTACAAGGAATATTGATGATATAGGACGGATTGTCTTGCCAAATGACGCAAGAAAGACTCTGAATATTAAAGATACCCTGTTAATGAGAATTAACAATGCAAAACATCTCATTCAGTTAAGCACCAAAGGAAGAGGAAAGAAGGTATCCGTTGCCCCGGACGGCCGCTTAAGTATTCCTTCAGATTACTTAAAGAAACTTAATTGGAAATCAGGAACGGAAATCGGACTTTTTATACAGGGGGAAGAGGGGATACTACAAGCGTCAGCTCCTTCTTGTGTAATCTGCGGCAGTAATCAGACACTTCTTACTGTAAAGAAGGCAATGATTTGTGAAAATTGTCTTGAAGACGGTTTCAATGCTGTTATAGAAAAGTGGGCAGATGTCCTTGATCAACTGTTCCAAAGGTATAAAGACCGATGTCTTAATGCGATTTCTTCCTTAGATACAGAAGACGTCCATAAAGCAAGAACAAAGGGGCGGAGACTTAGGACACTCATCCATTTTATTGGACTGAAAAGGAAGCATCCTTTATATAAACGATTAAAGAAAGCTCATGATGTTTTAGGGAAAGTAAGAGAGGATGATGTATTAATTGAATCCTTTGAAAAAAAGGCTGAAACTGATTTTAATGGAGATGTGTACAGGAAATTCATCAAGGAAGCTGAAAAAGAAAGAGAAACTCACCGCGAAAAGCTAAAACAGAAGCTGCCCAAGATCATAGATGAACAATTCTCGGATATGTGGAAGTCTTTTTTACAAAATGAATTGAGAGAGTATGTCTTTTCAATGGATTTAGAATGTAAACTTCAAGACTACCAAAACCACTTTCAAGACAAAGCAAGCTCGTATAAAGAAGTCAAAGAAAAGAATTCGAAAGAGGGACTTGTTGCTCTCCATGAGGTCAGAAAAGAAGCAAAAGAAATACGATATATCTACAGTTTCCTGGATAAATTAGTGTCAAAAGACTTCAGCAGCAAATCGAACCATTACAAAATGATTCATAAGGAATTCGGCGATATCATTGACCTCCGCGACTGGCTGAAGAAAACAGGAAAGCTGAGTAAAGAAATAGATGCTAAAAATGCTGATGTGGAGAATGTCAGAAAACCACTTAGAGAGGAGTTGGAAAAGCTCATAAGTGAAGTGGATTTATAAATGCATTTCAAGAGGAAAGCGAAAGATCAATATTCTTTCGTTTTCCTCTTGCTTGTAGAAGGTTTTAAGGACTAATCCTGTTAGGAAAATGTGCACTTAAAGGCAAAGTTACAATTGTGAAGCATATTTATTAAGCTTTACACTCATCTTTTCAATTTCATCAATAAATGCTGAAATTTCCTGAGTGGATGCAGCTTGATTTTCCCCGACGCTTACTACTTTTTCAATCGAAGAAGACATTTCTTTCATAGAGTGCTGCAGATTTGTCAGGATGTTTCGGACCTTCTCTGTTGAAGCAACGGTTTCATTTGATAGTTTGCGTATTTCTTTTGCGACCACATCAAATCCCCGGCCCATTTCTCCAGCGCGTGCTGCTTCAATTGAAGCATTCAATCCCAGAAGATTGGTTTGGTCAGCAATTTTTTTAATCATCGTGATTACTTCATTTGTTTGCTCCATCTCTGTCGCTGATTGAACGGATTGCTGCAATAACTGATGACTTATTTCCGAAAGACCTTCGGCACCTTTTTCCACATTACTGACACTTTCATTGGTATGTACAACTGAAGACACAATCTGATCTGCGATCTTTCTTAATTCTCTCTCGTTGTGTTCCTGCATCTGTATCGCAACCGCACCGATTACTTGTCCATCCTTAACAATCGGATTGGCAAGTCCCGTAAATGGAAAACCGAAGAATTCAGCAGGCACTTCTTCTTTAATAATCTTATTATTGCGGATGCAATCAGCTAAGGGTTCTTTTGGATTGATCTTAGTGCCAGGTTTCACTCCCAAATCGATCTTGCGGCTGGGATAGTACGCAATCCACTCTTCTCTGTTGCTGATACCAATTGCAATATCAGGCAGCATAGATGAGATAAACTTTGTCACTTCGATATAATAATCCAAAGCAGGATGACTATTATTTACCTTTGGTGTATCTAGAGTAGTATTCAAGTAAAATCCTCATTCCTCTGTTACTAATTTACTATTATTATAGCAGACAGGGGGTGACACAGCTATACTGGATGTGTAATAACATGCTTTCTCTTTTTATCTCTTAATAAAGTCGTTCTTTAGTGTTACCTAAGGTAATCAATTAGGCTTTAAATTGTATCTAAAGAAGGTTTATAGGTAAGCGGGTTTTTATGCGTTACTGCGAAGAAAGGGACCCCCAAGATTGGGTAGTCCCTTAGCTAAAGCATTATGTTAAATGTAAATCCTTATTAGCATAAACAGCAGAGTAAGTCTTCCAGCCTCCATCCAGGTTATATACCCTGAATCCGTTTCCTTTTAGAATTCTTGCGGCAAGATATCCACGCAGTCCAACCTGACAAGATACATAAATCGGTTTATCTTTTGGCAATTCATTCAGTCGCAATCTTAAGTCTCCAAGAGGGATGTTCACGGATCCGTGAATAAACCCATTGGTCCTTTCTATAGATTCGCGAACATCAATCAACATTCCGCCTCTTTCAATAACAGAATTGATTTCATTCCATTGAACCGTCTGAATTTCATCTTCCAGCATATTCTCAGCAACATATCCCGCCATATTTACAGGATCTTTGGCAGAAGAAAATGGAGGGGCATAGGCCAGCTCTATTTCTGTAAGATCATATACACTTAAGTTCCCTTTAATGGCAGTCGCAATAACATCGATTCTTTTATCCACTCCGTCTTTGCCGACCGCCTGCGCACCCAGAATTCTGCCGTCAGCAGGATGAAAAAGCAGCTTAAGTGCGATAGGGGAAGCGCCTGGATAATAGCCAGCATGTGATGAAGGATGAATGTGCACTGATCTGTACTTCTTATTCAATTTCTTTAGAGCTTTTTCATTATTACCTGTAGAAGCAACAGTCAATTCAAACACTTTGGCAATCCCTGTTCCAAGTGTTCCTTTATACGTTTCTTTCTTTCCATAAATATTATTCGCTACAATGCGCCCTTGTCGATTGGCAGGTCCGGCAAGGGGAATCATAGCGGCACCTCCGGTTATATAATCCTTAACCTCAATTGCATCACCCAAAGCGAATATATTTTCATCATCTGTCTGCATATAGTCATTAACAAGAATTCCGCCGCGCTCACCTACAGAAAGACCGGCATTAACTGCAAGAGAACTTTCAGGTTTAACTCCGATGGACATAATAGTCATATCTGTGTAAATTACTTTACCACTGACCAAGGTAAGCTCTTTCCCCTGATTTGAAAATGCTTTAACTCCATCTTCCAGGATCAAGTCGACTCCCTGATCTCTAAGATGCTGATGTACTATGGCTGCCATTTCATAATCCAGGGGAGCCATAACTTGGTCAGCCATTTCAATGATCGTAACACCAACACCGCGTTGTACTAGATTTTCCGCCATCTCTAAACCAATAAAACCACCACCAATGACGACCGCTTGTTTTGGATAATCTTCATCTACCACTTTTTTGATCCGGTCAGTATCCGGGATGTTTCTGAGAGTGAAAAGATTTCTTGCTTCATTTATTCCTGGGATAGGAGGGATAATCGGTTTAGCTCCAGGTGATAGTACAAGTACATCATAATTTTCTTCATATACCGAACCGTTCCGTAAATTCTTAACAGTAACGGTTTTCTCTTCACGATTGATTTTCGTGACTTCACTTAAATTTCGAATGTCTAAATTGAATTTTCTGCTCATACCCTCGACGGTTTGAACGAGAAGTTTTCCTCGTTCCTGAATAGACTCACCTATATAGTAGGGCAATCCGCAATTGGCAAAAGAAATATGTTCACCTCTTTCAAACATGATAATTTCAGAAGTCTCGTCCAATCTACGTAAGCGGGCAGCTGTCGTGGCACCGCCGGCAACTCCACCTATAATAAGAATTTTTTTACTCATTTTCAACACTCCTTATCTTTTTTGTAATACCCCCACCCCTATATTAAAGTATAACTATATAAAATACTGTGATTTAAATCACACTTCTTTAAAAAAGATCACAAGGCCAACCTGGGTGTTTTTAACAGATGTTGAAGAACGGCCGGCATATTGCCTGGATATTTAAGTGAGAAATATCTTTGGAGTTCGCCATTCCAGAAAGGAATAGTACCTACATATGAAACACAACCTATAGTGAACTAAATTTTTTTTGAAAAAGAAGTGTACTTAATACCAATAGGGGTAAGGGAATAACAATTGATAAATCATTTGAGGAGGCTGAACAATGACTGTAAAAATTATTTCCGCAAAAGAATTAGCTCAAAAAATTTTAAGCAATGAAAAAGTATTTATCGTTGATGTAAGAAATACAGATGCTTTCGATGACTGGAAGGTCGAAGGAAGAAATGTAGATATCATTAATGCTCCTTACTCAGAAATCAAAGAAACAGGGATAAATACATTCCTCGATAAGCTGCCTAAATCTCAGGAGATCCATGTAATTTGTGCAAAAGGGAATTCTTCACTAAAAGCAGCTGAGAAAATTGCTGAGGAAGGATATACAGATGTCTCTTCAATAGAAGGAGGAATGAGTGCCTGGAGTGAACACCTGGAGCCTATTAAGATTGGTGACTTGAAGGAAGGAGGAACTATTCATCAATTTGTTCGTATCGGAAAGGGCTGTTTGTCGTATTTAATTCAGTCTAATGGAGAAGCAGCTATCGTAGATGCAGCCAGAATCACGGAACCATACAGAAAAGTTTTAGCTGAGAATAACGTTAAGTTGACTTCAGTTCTGGATACACACCTGCATGCTGATCACATTTCAGGAGGAAGAGAGTTAACAGAGCATAGTGGCGCTGAGTATTATCTGCCTCCTAAAGATGCTGAGGAAATACAGTTCTCTTTTAAACCGGTTAATGATGGAGATAAATATGAGGTTGGGTATTCGATCATCGAAGCTTTATACTCGCCGGGGCATACTATCGGCTCTACTTCTTATATTATTGATGATCACTATTTACTAACAGGAGATATTCTTTTCATTGACTCAATCGGCCGCCCTGATCTTGCCGGGAAAGCAGAGGATTGGGTGGAAGATTTGCGTACCACGCTTTACAGCCGTTATAAGGAACTGGCTGATGATTTAATTGTACTGCCTGCACATTATATGGAGATGAAAGAAATGAATGAAGATGGAAGCATTTCTGAAAAACTCGGTATACTTTATCGGGAGAACCATGGACTAAATATTAAAGATGAAGAAGAATTCAGGAAAACAGTTTCTGAAAACCTGCCGCCACAGCCTAACTCTTATGAAGAGATAAGGAAAACAAATATGGGGAAAGAAAGTCCTGACGAAGAACAACAAACCGTTATGGAAACCGGCCCTAACCGTTGTGCAGTCAGATAAATAAATAAAAACGCTATTAAAAAGGAGAATGAGCATGTTTGATTATGGTTAATTGTAAAATGAAATGCAACACAAAAAAATAGAAAAGTCATAGGGGAACCTGTAACATTAATGTCGACTAAAACAATTAATTACGGAGGTCTCCCTATGACTCAAACTCATTCTAGCACAAAGACTCGCAGCTTTAAACACCTGAACGATTGGGAGAGAGGCGAAATCCACGCTTATCTAAAATCGGATCTCTCTCTTAGAGAGATCGCCAAGCGTATTGGACGGAATGTCAGTACAATCTCTCGCGAAAAGAAAAGAGGGACCGTCACGCAACTCGACACCCATCGAAAGCCATTAAAAAAATACTTTCCCGATGTCGGAGCTCGTGTTTATAAAGAAAACCGTCAAAACTGCGGAATGCCAACCGTTTTTATGAAATCCTGGGCATTCATACTTCATGCAGAAAAGAAGATGTTAGAAGAAAAGTGGTCACCCGATACAATCGTAGGACATGCGAAGAAAACCAACATCTTAAAGGACTCTTATATCCCAAGTACCAAGACCCTTTACAATTGGATAGATGCCGGTATGCTTTCTGTTCGAAATATTGATTTAGTGATGAAATTGCGTCGCTCAACCAAAAAGAAACAGTTACGTAGACCTAAGCGCATTTTCGGTAAGAGTATAGAAGAACGTTGTGGTTCCGTTGAAACAAGGGAGGAATTTGGTCACTGGGAAATTGATACGGTAATAGGACAGAAATCCAAGGATGAGGCCTTACTGACACTGATTGAGCGTAAGACAAGAAAAGAGCTTTTGATGCGATTGGCAAGCAAGACAGCATCAAGCGTCCAGGACGGATTAAAACAACTACTCGCCCCATTTAAAGACAATCTGTCGGAGGTATTCAAAAGTATCACCGCGGACAACGGATCAGAATTTAGTGAATTAGGATCGCTTAGTGAGAACAACGGGATATCCGTTTACTTCTCCCATCCCTATGCGTCATTCGAGAGAGGAACCAACGAACGCCACAACGGGCTGATCCGACGGTTTATCAAGAAAGGGCAGCCCATCCATCGTTATACGGATCAGACGTTACAAGAGGTTGAAACCTGGATGAACGAGATGCCCAGGAAGATTTTAGATTACGGGACGCCAAATGAACAATTCGCTCGTTGTGTAGAGTTGGTGGCCTAGGCCACCAACTCTACACAACGAGAAGTTCCCCTAGGACTATATAAGAGTGTTGCATTTAATATTGCAATTTACCTGAAAATAATAAATGACGATTTTATATAAAAGGAGGTTGCAGTGATGCGGAAGAAGCTGATATCGTTTTTCCTTATGAATCTGGGTGCTTTTTTTGTTGCGGTGAATGTTCATTTCTTTCTTTCACCAAATAGTTTGGCAACAGGGGGAGTCAGCGGATTATCTATTTTACTTAATTCTGTGATGCCAGGTATGTCCATCGGTATGTTCATGATTTTGGTCAATATCGTGTTGTTTATAATTGGAGTAATTTTTCTTGGGTTCAGTTTTGGCGCAAAAACGGTCTATGCCAGCTTTGCTCTGTCTGGATATGTGTGGCTGCTCGAAGCAACAGCCCCTTTGTCAGGGCCGATGAGCGATGATATTCTTATACAGTTGATTATCGGTCAGTGTATCGCTGCAACCGGTATGGCGCTGGTCTTCAATCAAAAAGCTTCAACTGGCGGAACGGATATCATTGCCATGATCTTGAACAAATATTTTAATATTGAAATTGGTCGTGCGGTTCTTTTCTCTGATTTGGCCATCGCACTGTCCTCCACATTCCTGTTTGGTATGCAAGTCGGAATGTATGCCTTCTTCGGTGTTATTCTGAATGGACTTGTCATTGATTATACACTTCAGCAATTCAATACGAACAAAGAAGTGGTGATCATCAGCAAGCAAAGCGACGAGATTCGAACTTATATTGTAAAAGAACTTGGAAAGGGTGCTACCATCCACACCGCCAAGGGAGCTTTCACTTCCGACAGCAAAGAAGTCATCACCACAATTCTTGGTCGAAAGGACTTCTCCAAGCTAAAAGGCTTTATAACAGAGGTGGATAATACAGCATTCATCACCGTCCATAACATGAATGAAATACTCGGCCAAAACTTTAAGAGGCTGGTTTAAACAAGGGATTCGCTCTAAAAGGGCGAATCTTTTTTTGTCCAGTAAAAGGAGTGGGTGGAATGTCAGAGGTGAAAATTGGATTTCTGCATGAGACAGAAATCGAAGTGATATCAAGAAATCTGGAATTCCATGGTTTTTATAAAAATACAGAGTATTGGAGGTTTGTATTCGAGAGGTCAAAGAAGGAAAGCGAGTCATTTTTATAGCAAAAATGGAAGAAAAGACTGTGGCAATCAGTCATTTATTACTAACATCCAAGTATCCTGATTTCAGGAAAGAAAATATTTCGGATATAAATAATCTGAATGTGGGGACGGACCAATGAGGTAAAGGGACAGGTGCAAAGTTGCTGGCCTCCCAGGAGGAGTATGCTAAAGAGCAGGGTTTCCGGAGTATCGGTAATTGCAAAGGTTTTGTGTATGATTACCTGACCCAAGTACTAAGGGAAATGGTTAGGCTTGATGACGAACTCACTCTTTGCTTGAAATGTTTGAAATAATTAGCTCTTTTTCTAAATGGTTGTTGCTTTTGAATGCTATTTTATCTTTCTTCGTCTTTTACATAGAGGGATTGAAACGGAAGGCGTGCGACCTCCTGCGGGACTAGCGGGCGTCTAGCTTCAGCGCCCAGCCCCTCGGGGTCAAATGTCCACAGAGAATAAAAGGAAAGACCGCCTTTTTTTCTCTGTGGAGCATTTGCCTGTCGGGCCTGACCAGGGCGCTTCCACTTTTGATGACAGGTGAGACCAAGGTTACGTACCCACTGGAACGTAACCCCGCAGGCGAAGCCGAGGAGGCTCAACGCCCGCCCCGCGGAGTCGTGCGCCTGGAGTGGAAATCCAATACTTTTAAAAAAACCAAATACTTTGAAATAACCCTTGTATAAAGTTTTCGAAAAATTGTATACTATTAATATAACTAGAATTTTAAGGAGGTGTGTATTGAGATGAAAAGTTCTGTCGGGTTGCACGGTCAATTTTTAGAATATATCTACATTTGTCGTGCGATTTTTCATGGTTTTGCTTTTAACGGGATACGTATGCCCTTTTTCAGCAACTCCATATGAAACAGAACGGTAAGAGGTCTCAATACCCACACTTTTATAGAAAACGGGGGGAGAGCGCGTCACGCTTTCCTTTTTTTATGCCCGAATTTCAAAAGCCATGGTATAAGGTCTTTCTTATACATGGCTTTTTTATATAGTCTGAGATCCTCTTACTCATTTAAAAACATGAGGAAGAAAGGATAGATGAAAATGATTATGTGCAGTGTTCAGCAAATCAGCAAAATGTTCGGAGGAAATCTTGTTTTTGAAAATTTATCTTTTGAGGTTCACGAAGGAGACAGAATCGGCTTTGTCGGCCGCAATGGTTCGGGTAAGACGACTGTCTTCAAATTGATTGCAGGTGTCGAACAGCCTGATACAGGTGAAATTCATTTTAAAAAAGGAACTAAAATCGGCTATTTATCGCAGATTCCACACTATGAAAACAGTGTAACCGGTCATGATGTTCTGAAATCGGCGTTCAGTGAACTTCTGGAAATAGAAGTCAAACTAAAGAATATAGAAGTACAAATGGGCACAGAGCAGGACCCCGGGAAACTTCAGCGATTGCTTGAAGAATATGGACCGCTGCAGGATACCTTTACGCTTGGAGGGGGTTATGAAATAGACTCAGAAATAGCCAAAGTGGCAAATGGCCTTGAAATCACAGACTTGCTTCATAAACCATTCCATTCCCTCAGCGGCGGTGAACAGACCAAAGTATGTCTTGGGCTCATTCTTCTGAAAAAGCCTGACCTGCTTCTGTTAGATGAACCGACAAACCACCTTGATATCGGGGCAGTAGAGTGGCTGGAAGGTTTCTTGAAAGAATACAGCGGTTCGGTTATTGTGATTTCGCATGATCGATACTTTCTTGATGAAACGATCAATAAAGTGATTGATCTTGAAGATGGAGAGGTCCGCCTATATCATGCGAACTATTCACAGTTTGTTCAGGAAAAAGAGGAAAGACTGCTGCTTGAGTTTCAGCAGTATCAAGAGCAGCAGAAGAAAATCAAAAAAATGCGAGAAGCAATCAAGAGGCTGAGGGAATGGGCCAATCAGGCAAGCCCGCCTAATGCTGATCTCCACAGAAGGGCTAGGAATATGGAGCGCGCTCTTGAAAGAATGGAGAAACTAAAACGTCCTGTATTAGATAGAAAGAAAATGGGGCTGGAGTTTGAGAATGGTGACCGCAGTGGGAAAATGGTTTTTACCATGAAAGAAGCAGGAAAATCGTTCAGCGGTAAACCTCTTTTTAAAGAGGCTTCACTTGATGTTCATTTCAAAGACCGTACTGCTGTCGTCGGAAAAAATGGAACCGGTAAATCCACTATCATCAAAATGCTGCTGGGGGAGCTAAAGCAGGATGAGGGGGAAGTCAAACTCGGCAGCAATGTAAGAACAGGCTATCTCTCTCAGCACTTTACCGTGGCTGATCCAAACATCAGGCTGATTGATGCATTCAGGGAAGAGGTCATCGTTACAGAAGGAGAAGCGCGTCACATTCTCGCAGGATTCCTTTTTTATGGAGGTGCTGTTTTTCGTAAGGTCGGCCAGCTGAGCGGCGGGGAAAAGATGCGTCTTCGTCTCGCACAATTGATGCACCAGGATATCAACTTTCTTGTACTGGATGAACCGACGAACCATCTTGATATTGACTCCCGTGAAGTTTTAGAAGATGCGCTTGAAAGCTTTAATGGAACCATACTTGCGGTATCGCATGACAGGTATTTCCTTAATAAGTTGTTTGAGAAAACCTATTGGATTCATAATCAAAAGCTGTACTTCTTTCCGGGAAACTATTCCTATGCGAAGGAAAAGCTGAGTGAGGTGGTTGTGAATGAGGAACCGGTTGCTAAAACTAAAGAAGTAACCGTCAAGGGAAATAGAGTCAAACAGAAAACAGAAACATCAGCTGTATCCCTTGAACGTCTTGAAGAAGAGCTGCTTGTCATCGAATCAGAGATTTCTGCCATCGATCAGCAGCTTTCAGAGGAGACAGATCTTGAAATTCTTCAAAGACTATATGCTGCAAAAGAGCTTAAGGAAAGAGAACAAGATGAAAGATATTCTCTTCTGGAACAGCTGTTATAAACACTTTGATCCTAGTAATGCGTGTTCAAAAAGGTGGATAAAAAGGATCAGGAAGTTCGAGACTAACCCGTTCGGTTGATGAGGAGAAAAAAATAATTCACAAATGAATTAGAATCCTTTTTAGCACATCAAATAATATAAAGACTAGCAGACCAAATGGTGAAATTTGGGGTCTGCTAGTCTCTTTTATTGTAAGGCCAAATCAACGAAAATGTTAGCGGGTGTCGCCATGATAGTGGTCTTATGATAAACTTTTTTATCATAATTTTCCAAATTAATTATTGATTGATGTTCAGTTAACGGCGCAGGTTAACTGAACACTCTGAAACAAATTTTACTGGTGTTTCGTCTAATTTCTGATGTATTTTTCAGGCTTATTTTATTGGAGGTGTTTCATATGGGTGGTTACAATATCGGTGATATTTTATATCAATTATTTAGCTTCGGCTTTGTTATATTGTTTATCGTGCTTATTGTTTTTCTTTTTCGTTCATTTTCAAAACGCAGAAAACAACTCAATAACATAGAGAGAAAAGTGGATTTACTTAACGACCAAGTAAAAAAAGGTAACGATTAACCTATATATCAATCTTGCTTTATTCCTTTAACGAAAGCTTTAATGGAATACCACAGGATAATCCTTATTGGATAGTCCTAGTTTTATCTTTATCATTGACTGTTTTCCAAAAAATGTGGTTTTTAGTTTCTTTTACCACTTGTATGATTGGAGCGGAAGGCGTGCGACCTCCTGCGGGATTAGCGTGACAGGTGAGACCCCGCAGGCGAATCCAGCTTTTGCGGCCAGCGACTAGCAGATTTCAGTCTCTCTCCTTGCGATAAGTCAACATCAACTCACTTTGTTCGTTGTGTTTCCTTTATCTCATACGAGAGCCTTAAAATCTGTACGTCACTGAGCGGCCGCTTCCGCACTTTAATGAAGCCGAGGAGGCTCACCGCACGCCCCGCGGAGTCGTGCGCCCTTCACTGCAATCCCTTACTTTCAAAGCAGCCACAATCTTTACCAAAAGAGCGTTTTGAAAAGCCTCTAGAAGTTCTGACAAAGTAATTACTCAGGTAGCGTAAAGACCAACACCTCAGAAAATGATGAGTGTGCTCTCTAGTCCTTCTGAAAGTTTTAGATTTCTTCCATGAGGGAATAACCATTAAAAAAGACTGGAGGTTTGCTATCATGGAAGAATTTCGCGGTGGAAACAGAAATGACAGCCTTAATGAAATACATGAAATTTTTGTAGATGGATTACAAAGAGAACTTCATCCTGATGAGAATAAACTTGTTGCAGAATGGACAGCAACTTTCAATCAGGAAGAAAGAGGAACAATCATCAATATGCTGAAGGAATTACTCAATAAGCACAAACGACATGATTAAGTATGCGAGGCTTTGCAGACCGGCTATATAAATAGAAAGCAAAAAGCTTGGGAATTTCCCAAGCTTTTTGTCTTTAATATACCTTTTTGTAGATCTTTGTTAGAAATTAAACCTCATAAGAAACCAATCAAACAAAGTATTATTGCGATTACTGCTATGTTTGCACCTTTTTGATACACTCCTCTATGTACCCTGCTGTGCTTAATTTCTCTTAGTGCGATGAAAGAACCAAGTATTCCTAACACACCAAGAAAGGTACCGATATATGGGGTGACAATTGATAAAGCACCCAACGAAAATGAAGAAACGGCTTTTCCATTAGTTCTTTCTCTCATAAGGTTTATCCTCTCCTTCATTAAATGGATTGATGTGTTTTACAAGCTCTTTGTAAAAAATGTTGCTATTTTAATAGAAGTTGGTTTTTGCCTCAATAAATTCTTCCTATAAGGGTTTGGAAAATTACAATCACTTAGCAATATAGCATCCTGCTTCGTCAGCAGTTTGAATATTTAACTATATGTTACCATACAATAAAAGCTTGAAACTAATAAGTCCACACATGGTATAATCACGTTAGCATTCAGCTGCGAAAGGAAGTTAATGTTGGCTAATTTAATCGAAGAAGCTATCGAATTCATTCAAATTTGTTATAGAGAACTGGGAAAGCCGGTAGAAGAGTTAAACCAGCGAGTTACCCAGGTCCATTTAGAAATAGAGAAAACAGGAAATTATACTCATACTTATGAGGAAATTGAGCACGGAGCTAAGATGGCTTGGAGAAACAGTAACCGATGCATTGGAAGATTATTTTGGGATACGATGCATGTAAGAGACGCAAGACAAGCATCCACTGAAGATGAAATTTTCACAGAGTTGGAAGAACATCTTAAGTTTGCCTCTAACGGAGGGAAAATCAGGCCGACCATCACCATTTTTCGTCCTTCGCTTCCTGGAAAACCGGATATTAGGATTTGGAACCATCAGCTGATCCGGTATGCCGGATACCAAACTGAATTGGGTGTGCTGGGCGATCAAGCCTCTCTGGAGTTTACCTCAGAGTGTGAGGAACTCGGATGGAGAGGCAGCAGAACACACTTTGATGTTTTGCCATGGGTTGTATCAATTGGAGAAAGCAAACCCAGGTGGAAAGAGGTAAACCAGGAACAATTTCTTGAAGTGTCATTAGGCCATCCTGAGTTCAATTGGTTTGAAGATCTCGGACTGAGATGGTATGGAGTACCGATCATTTCAGATATGAGGCTGGAAATCGGCGGTATCTCTTATAGTGCAGCTCCTTTTAATGGCTGGTATATGGAAACAGAAATTGGAGCAAGAAATCTGGCTGATGAAAACCGCTATAACATGCTTCCGAAAGTGGCAAGTTGTATGGGTCTTGATACATCAAGAGCCTCAACACTTTGGAAAGACAAAGCATTGATTGAACTGAATATTGCTGTTCTTCATTCGTTTAAAAAAGCGGGAGTCAGCATTGTTGATCACCATACTGCAGCGCAGCAATTCAAGGTGTTTGAAAATAAAGAGGAGCAATGCGGAAGGGAACTGACTGGGGACTGGACCTGGCTTATACCGCCTGTCTCACCAGCAGCAACTCATGTCTTCCACAGAAGCTATAATAACGAATGGAAATCACCGAACTATTTTTATCAGGAACAGCCTTATAACTGAGGATCGAATTCTTTGTGAAAGCTCTTTCTGGTAATAAGAAAGTATTGAAACCAGTACCTGAACTCATCAAAAAGCGGCTGGTGGTCATGAAATGAAAAGTTATCAAAAAAATCTTCAAGTTCCTCGATGCTTGACTCATCCATCAGCCCGGAGACAAAGAGCGGATACCGAAATCGTTTATAAAGATAGCTGTATCCATAAAAATCAAATAAATCTTCCATCTGCGTTTCAGTCATCACAATCACCCTTTTCGTTTATTGTTACTAGTATGAACATCCGGAAAGGGTGCGATTCTGTATTGTGGCAAAAAATAGTTAAAAGTACAAGCACGTAAGAAATGTTTTCATACTATGTACTATGAAGAACCTCCTTTCATCTTCATATCCCGGCTGCAGAACGCCTCGCAGCCGGGGTTTTATTTGTTTACCAGGAAATTTATTACCCTGCTGTGGAGAATTAACCCGTTCGGTTGATGAGTAGAAAAAAGTAATTCACAAATGAAATAGAATCCTTTTTAGCACATCAAATAACATAAAGAATAGCAGACCAAATGGTGAATTTTTGGGTCTGCTATTCTCTTTTATTGTAAGTCCAAATCAACGGAAATATTAGCGGGTGTCACCATGAGAATGGTCTTATGAAAACGCTCTTTTCGCAAAGATTGTGGCTGTTTAAAAGTAAAGGATTTCCGCTCCAGGCGTACGGCTCCGCGGCTTTGACTTTGGGATCTCACCTGCCCGCTAGTCCCGCAGGAGGCCGCACGCCTTCCTCTACAATCCCCTGCGTCAAAAGGGAGGAGGGTATATAACATTCAAAAGCAACGATCTTTTAGAAAAGAGCGTATGAAAAAGTTTGTTATCGTAATTTTCCAAGCTAATTATTGATAGATGTTTAGTTAACGGACAGGTTGAGTTAATGAGAAATAAAATGGGTGTTAAAACGGTTTGATAATATGCATGTTAAAACACTCAATTCCAATAGGACCTTGTCATATTAACAAAATCAAAACCACCCGTGTGAAACTGGTGGTTTGCTCTGCAGCTGGAAGCCTCTCTTACCGGCCTCGGCCTTAAAAGCCCACTGAATGTTTCCCTTCTGCACCACATTCATTCACTCACTAATTCTAAAGAATTCCTTATGTCTTCCGATTTTTCTGTCCCGTAAACGGATCTTCGTATATGTAAAAACTGTTTCGAAATAAGGGAAGAAATTCCGCTTATTTAAGAAAACAGCCCCAAAACAGCTGAATTAAGCGGAATAATTTCCCTTATTTGCTTGAAAAACGCAAAAATGATCCCTTTTGCAGTGATTAAGCGGAAGAATTCCGCTTATATACCCCTAATCGATATCTTTTCCACTGCTTAACCGGAAAAATTCCGCTTATTTTACCTATAACTGGTGACTCAATGAAGGAGTGGGCAGTTCCCCAAGGCAAACCTCATACTCCGATGGGAGGGAGCGGTCTATCTTGAAGTAAGGTCTTTTACTACCACGCTTTAAGCTCTCTGGAACCCCGGCATAGCCAGGGGTTTTTAAAGACCATCAAAAAAAGGAGGTGCGAATTAGTATGGTAATTCCACCTCCAAAAACAATGTTAAATTATGTTTTCTCCCGCTCAACCGAACGGGTTAGTGGAGAATGGGGAGGGGGTAATTGGAAGGTGGTATCAAGGCAGGTT
This sequence comes from Bacillota bacterium, assembly GCA_051750065.1. Classification (GTDB taxonomy): domain Bacteria; phylum Bacillota; class Bacilli; order Bacillales; family Bacillaceae_B; genus Rossellomorea. The sequence goes on along the minus strand of JBNJJI010000007.1, from coordinate 87,532 downwards.
TAGAGGCAAAAGCCAGCGGATAACAAAGGGAAGTGGTCTCAAAGAAGGTTCTTGAGCCAAAGGAAAGTGCTCTCCCTGGATATTGACCTTGCTGCTGATGAAGGTCGGGGCTGCATCTCCCCGGAAAGATGTAACGGCCAGACAGAGGATTCACCGCCAATCACCGCGTCACCGGTAATTGATACATATAGACACTTTAGGCAGTGTTTTGTTTCTTTGTTGTAACGGCTTGCTTTTAAAACTGGTTGGATATGTATTTTCAGTAGAAAAGAGAGCACAAAAAAGCCTTGAAAATCAAATGTGATTCTCAAGGCTCATTTAACATTATTTAGCCATTTTTTGAAGTTTATGAATGACCGATAATGAACGGCCTGTTCCGATGGCTACCGATTCTAATGGATTAGGAGCGAGGTGGACAGGAACAAAGATTTCTTCAGTCAGCCAATCTTGCATTCCGCCAAGAAGGGCTCCTCCTCCTGTCAGAACGACACCACGGTCCACGATGTCACCGCTGAGCTCGGGTGGACAGTTTTCCAATGTAGCACGGATTGTTTCCAGAATATGAAGAAGAGATTCTTTCAGAGCTTCCTGAATTTCAGTAGAATCCAATGTAATGGTTTTAGGAAGTCCTGTCAGAAGGTCTCTGCCGCGGATATCCATCGTCATTTTTTCATGAGGAATCAGCGCATAGGCGATTTCCATTTTAACTTGCTCGGCAGTGCGCTCTCCAATCAGGAGGTTGTATTTTTTGCGGACATGCTGAATGATATCATCATCCATTTTGTCACCGGCGATTCGAATCGTATTGCAGGATACGACGCCTCCATAAGAGATGATTCCTACTTCGGTAGTACCTCCTCCGATATCGACAATTACGTTAGCAACGGGCTCATCAACAGGAAGGTCCGCTCCAATGGCAGCTGCGACCGGTTCTTCAATCAACGTAACTGATTTGGCTCCGCTTCCTTTGACTGCGTCCTGAATGGCTCTTTTTTCGACAGAAGTAGCGCCTGAAGGGGTACATACGACAACATTCGGCTTTCTGATGGAAAATCCAAGTTGTTTTCCTGCTTTTTTCATAATTTGTTTCAGCATTTCTGTGGTCACATCAAAGTCTGCGATGACACCGTCCTTCAATGGTCTGACTGCAATAATCTTGCCAGGTGTTTTACCGATCATGCTTTTTGCTTCTGTGCCCACCGCCAGCACACTTTTTGTTTCCGTATCAATGGCGACAACAGAAGGCTCATTGAAAATAATTCCTTTATTTTTACTGTACACCAGAACATTTGCAGTACCTAAATCAATACCGATTTCCATATTTGATAACATAGTTATTCCTCCAACTATTAGACATTCTTTTAAATTTCATGTTTTAGCAATTTATCATTTTCAAAATCTATCTTTATATCCTTCATAAATTATAGGAGATTTTTGACGGTTTTTGTCACGGATAAAATTCCCAAATATTAATTATTACAGCCTGTCACAATAGCATTTTCATGAAAATGCAGTTGGTTTTACTGTCTTATCAATCATCCCCCCCCGTATAATCGTCACTTAAAGGATAGTTGTTATATTGCCGTGTCAAGAAAACTTAAACTTCCTGTAAAGTTGTAATGAGAATTATTGGGATTGGGTTAGGAAGAAAGGTGGGGAGAGTATGCCAAGATGCGGATGTCTAAAAAGCTCTTCTTCAAAATTGTCTGACTGAAGATAGTTGATTTTCTAAATTACCCCGCTTACTATCAAGCAGGGTAATTGCTTCACTGTCGCAGTCTTCATGTTAGACTTTTTAAAAGATTGCTGTAAAAGACAGAAAAAGAGCCGGCACCCGTAAGCAATGGGAGCCGGCTTCTTTTTATAGTTTAAACTTACTCAGTTCTTCGTTCATTTCTTCTGTCATTTGGTGAAGTTGGCCGATCTTGGTGTTCATCTGGTTAAAGAAATTCAGTTGTTCTTCAGTAGAAGCTGATATTTCTTCGGTCCCAGCTGCTGTTTCTTCAGTAACGGCTGAAATGTTTTCGACTGTTGAAATTACACTGTTCGTCATTTCATTAGAGCGATTCATTCCTTCAACCAGAGTACTCAACTGTTCATAGACTGTAATGATTTTAGTTGAAATGTTCTCAAATGCCTCTTCGGTTTCGTTTGTGGATGACAACTGTTCTTGTGAAAGGTGGTTGCCGTTGTTCGTCAATTGAATTATGGAACCAATTCCTTCTTTGATATTGAGAACCATCTTTCCAATCAATTCGGTAGCTTGTGAGGAGTCCTCAGCAAGTTTTCGAACTTCTTCTGCCACTACTGCGAAGCCTTTACCGGCCTCACCAGCCCTTGCCGCTTCAATAGCCGCATTTAAAGCCAGCAGATTGGTTTGGTCGGCAATACTTTTAACGGACGAGGAAGCCTGTTCTATTTCATCAGTGTATTTGGCGAATTTTTCAGCAGAGATCATGATATTCTTAGAAGATTGTGACTGCTGCTCTGAAAATACCTTTTGTTTATCAAGTATAGTTTTTCCTGTTTGAACCGTATCTAATGCTTCTCTGCTGGATTGGACGGAAAGGTTGCTTTCTTGGACATTCTTCGCAAACTCTTCACCCATATTATTCATCAGTTCTGCGGCAGCACTGATATCTTCAGAGATTGATTGGCTTCCTCTTGAAAGTTCCTCAGTAGAGACGGCTACCTGGCTGCTGCTTTCAGTAAGGCTCTGCATGTGCACGTTCACTTCGTCAGTGAATGATTTTACTCTGCTCCCTATAGATTCTACTGATAGAACTGTCTGCCTTAAGTTTTGAACCATGTCAGTAAAGGATGTCTGCAGCTTGTCTAGTTCATAGTGACTGTTTTTCCGGCCGGACTGAGGTTGTATTGTTAAATCTCCATCTGCCACCCTTGCTGCATCCTGAACAATTCTGTTAATGGGCTGAACAATCTTTTTTGATAGAAATAGAGACAGTCCAACTGACATTATGATTAGCAGAACAGAGGCAATGATGGATGACATGGTAATGAAAGCTATCTTTTGCTCTGTTTGTTTCAGAATACCTTCGTACCATTCATCTGTCTGCTTATTCAGCAGGTGCATGTCATTAAGAACACCTGAAATTCTTAACGACTGCCTTTTTATTTCAGCTGCATTTTGACTTTCGATTGCTTGTTCTGAAGCTGATTTTAATTCTGCGAATTTACCGGAAATTTTTGAGAGAGTTTCCTTTTCTCTGTTATTTTTCAATAGCTTGTCGAGCTGACTGATTTCTGCTTCAGCACCTTTTAATAATGAAAGAGTTTCAGTTTTATTTGAATCTGATGAGTTAAAGGCATAGTTTGCCATTGATTGCTTAGTAATAACGAGTGTGCCGTTGAGTGACTCTGTTGCCGTTAATACATGTACATCCTCTTTGGCGGAACTTTGAATATTAACAATTTGAAATATCATAAAGGCAATGATACTAATTGAAAATATGAGAGGGAGTACACCCAAGATGATCAATCTGCTTCGAAGTTTCATTTATCCGGCTCCCTTGTTAGTTTAGGTTGATGTTGATATCACCAGAGATCATTTTCTCTTTGGCTGATTCAATTTCTTGCAACTGTTCTTCTGACAGCTTGAGATTACGGATTGGTGCTAATCCAACACCGTTTTCCGCCAGGCCAAGTTCATACACATTCTGATCAACTTTGCCTTCTTTAACAAGGCTCTCAGCCATGTTGAATACAGCAACATCGATATTTTTCATCATGGACGTTACAACGGCCTTTTCAGCCACAAAGTATTGATCCGAATCGACGCCCGCTGTGAATATCTTTTTTTCTTGTGCAGCTTGAATGGCACCTACACCAGTAAACCCGGCAGCAGGGTAAATGAAATCTATTCCCTCTTTAATTTGTTTTTCTGCTATTTTTTTCCCTAATGCCGCATCACCGAAGTTATTGGCATATTCGCTGATAATGCTGATGTCAGGATTTACATATTGTGCTCCTTGTTGAAATCCTTTTTCAAAACGATGGATGACCGGAACATCGGCACCTCCAATAATTCCAAGTTTCTGATTCTTGCTGGACATGGCAGCAACCATTCCCACAAGAAAACTTCCTTCATGTTCCTTAAAAGTGATGGAAGTGACGTTTTCCAGTTCAGACACTCCATCGATGAGAAGGAATTGCTGATCGGGATATTTCTCAGCGGTTAACTCAATGGCTTCCTGAACGGAAAAACCGAGTCCTATGACGAGGTCATTCCCTTGTTTCGCTAGTTCTTCAAGCGGTGTTTGAAAGTCACCATCTGGAGCTTCGCGGTAATCGAAAAGGATGCCAAGCTCATCGCGGGCTTTCTCCAGTCCTCTGAATGCCGAGTCGTTGAAGGATTCATCTCCAAGCCCGGTGTCCGACAGCAGCACACCGATTTTATATTCTTTTTCTGTTGTTTCAGAAGCAGTCGTACCTGAACACCCAGCCAGCAATATGGCAGCGATGAACAGAGTTAATAATAATGTTTTTCTCACTGATGATCCCCCTAGTCGATTATAGGACAAACAAGAAGATGTCCGTACCTTTTTTATCGGCTTCCATTGGGTATTTTTAAGTAGATAAATGATTCTTCCGTCTAGAAAAACTTAGAAGAAGCTGGTGAAGTGAAAAATGAGGGGAGGTTAAATGATGTCTGCATCGAAACGAAAAAAGCCTTTAATAGAGAGTTCTGTTTTATAGAGATTTTAGGTGCTATATACTAGTCCTTTTGATGGTCAATCGCAGACCCGATTTGGTATATTTATGGTAAAATTAAAACTAGTTTTTCAAGGCAGCTAGCAGAAGGGAAATTAACTAAGTGAGGGGAATGTATAAATGAATGATCCCGTTAGAATCATGTTATTAGGGATATCTATTATGATAGTAAGCTTGTTTGTTCAAAGCATATCAAGATGGGAAGTTAGCTCTCCTTCAAGTTTCGTGCAGATTGCCTTTGCAATAGGATTTATTACAACATTAACAGGGTTCTTTTACAAAAAATAGTGAGTAACGATTTAATATGGAAGGTTGGTGGTTGTAGAGACTTGGGTACAAGGGTGTTTTAAGTTTAAGAATAACTTGGCAGTTAATAGATACTAGTTCAATAGAACATTAAAAGATTATTTCAAAGGCTCTAACGCAAAGTATAATGACACTAATTGAATTTTGCCTTTTACAATATAACTTGGATTTCTCCACAGCGTTGGTTGTTGTGGAATCTTCTGAGCCCTTGCGGAAATTCATCTTTAACCCCTAGCACCTCATGATTAGATACCCCCAAGAGAAGTGAAACTTAGATTCCTAGCAGGGTGATTAGGGGATGGACACCCTATTAATAAGTGAAAGCCCCATTATAATAAGCTAATTAGTGCCTTCGGAGTATTTAACTGCCGAAATAGCCAGAGCATCGAGGTAGACTTAAGCTTTTAAAACGTCTAGTTCCAACGCCTGAGATTTCGGTAACCGTTGACACGTTACCCGGCCGGGTCTCTTATCCTCCGAAGCGGAAGCCTTCTCCCAGGATGAAGCTAGAGATCGCCCTGTACAGTCGTGCACCAGGCTGCTCTTTTAACAGCTGCCCAAATATTTTACTCAAACGCAAAAAAGTTGTCAGAGGCGACCGCCTGACAACTTTTTTGCAAGAATAGTAATAGTTTCTTTGAATAGCATTATCACTAATATAAAGAGTGAAGTTTTTTATAGATGAATTAGTTACCACAGCTTATCAAATAACTCCTTGGTTGCGAGGTTTGTATCAATGGCGCCTGTTTCAGAATCTCCTCCGTATTTCCAGTTCCAAACGTTTGCTGCACAAGAGGGAATTCTCGGGTTGAAGTTGGGCGCATTTCTTTCCCCTGATGGACGTGAGCTCGCTTCAGCACTCCATAAGATGGTATCTGAATGGATATTCTCATTTTCCTTTGCTGCTTCGCAATAGGAATTTTTGAAGCTTCCTGCTGATAGATCGTGATAATAGCCGGCTGTATAGCCTTTCGAATGGATTCCTTCATACCATCCCCTCAGCCATGACGAATCGACTTCTGGTGAATGCTCCACGTTTGCGAAGATTGGAACTCCCAAAGGAATACCAAGTCTCCTTGCACTTGATACAGCATCGACCGCAGAAGTCATGCCGCCGCGGAAGCCTATTGCGGAAGTGAAATTATTATATATGGGAAGAAGTTTAGTTCCCCGGTTTCTTATAAAGTCAATCTCCGTCTTGGTCAGCCCTGCTGAAGAACCTTGAACAGTCTTTAAATATCTTCCCCAGAAGAAAGGTTTTCCAAATCTTTTCAACACACTATTATATAAATCGCTTGTGACGCTAACCGGTGAGTCCACACCCCAATATGTTTTTACCATCAGGCTGATCTCCTTTCCTGATCCTTTTCATACTATTTATATTGTAGCTGCAGAAAAAAAGAACAATTTGCCTTAAAAGGTACGAGTTGGGTGCATGAAAGGGTAAAAAAATACCGTCCTTGACGAATCTAAGGGCGGCAGGTCTCTTTATTAGTTATTGCTTTGCGAAGAATTGTGCAAGTTCCTGACTGTGTTTTCTGCGGGCTTTACGGTGTGCAGCACGGTTATCTGCTGTTTCATTCAGCCACTTTTCCTCTTCCGTTTCTGGGATGATCTTCGGAACAGGACATGGATTTCCATCATTGTCGAGGGCAACGAAAGTAAGGAAAGAAATGGCTGCCACTGCTGTTTCCCCTGTTAGCAGGTTCTCGGAAGTCACTTTTACACAAACCTCCATCGAGCTGCTGCCAGTATAGGTCACCATTGCTTCAAGTGTTACGGCATCACCGACTTTGATTGGTTTAAGAAAGTCCACCGAATCAGTCGATGCTGTTACTACGGGATTTCTCGCCAGCCTATATGCTGCTATAGAAGCGACATCATCAATATAAGACATTAGTTTACCACCGAATAATGTTCCATGGTGGTTCGTATCTGGAGGAAGTACATGACTTGTTTTGTATGTCCTTGTATCCTTCACACGTTTAGTTTCTTCCATTATAATCACCTTTCAAATTTGGCTTCTTTTAATATAATCCACCAATTGATACAAAACAAACACGCTTGATTATTCTTATTTTTAAAAAATTCATTTGGTGCGGGATGTTGAAAATTCAGTGAAGAATGGGTTTCGTTTATGTAAACGAAGTAGAATAAGTTAGCAGAAAACAACCAGTGAAAGGACGGCGCTCGTCTTCCGAGGGACATCATCTCGGAAATTATGAATTTTGATGTACAGCGCTGGCCTTCCGAGGTACATCATCGTGGATAGTATGAGTTTTGATGTACCGCGTTCGCCTACCGAGGGACATCATCAAGGAAATTTTCCATTTTGTTGTGCCGCGCTCGCAATCCGATGAGTCGCGCACCTGGAGTGGAAACCCACTATCTGCAAACCCACTATTTACATAAATAGACTTGCGTAAATAGCGAACGGAAAACAACTATAAAAAATGAGCGAATAATAAAAAGCCGGAGAGATAACCTCTCCGGCTGAAAATACTATTGGTATTTCTCAAGTAAGTTTGCTAAAACGTGCTTTTTGTAGAGTTCCAGTTTGCGTTCCTCGTAACGGCGAACACCTTTTTCTTTTAATTTTTCCACGTACCAGCCTTTGCTTCCGATATGCATTGAAATACATCCTTTCTTTGCGATTTATTGATTGGAATCAAGCGGCTTTTTCAGTAGTGACGCTGCTTTCCGGAAAGAAGTCACTTAATGGTCTTTCCTTATTAGAGAACAGCAATGTGTACGAAAAAAGCTTAAATGAAATATGAAAATTTCAACCGGGTCCCATTGTAACATCTATGAATCTACGACGAAAGGGATAAAATCGATTTTATAAAATTCATTTCAACTCAAGCTTCTGTAGGGGGGGAAGCTGCTGGTTTAACGCTGTTTTGTTTATCAATCTGAGTGAACATCACGTAGTACAATACGGCACTCAGCGCTGCCAAAAGGGCAATAATGAAGAACGTCAGTTGGTAACCTGCCCACAGTGAAAACGTAATGGACACCGGTGCGATGGTCCGGGCTAATGTGAATCGCATGCTTGCTGCAGCGAAATACTGTCCCCGCATATTCTCAGGTGCTAGATTGGAAATGAAGCTCTGTTGAATTCCGACTGTCATTAATTCCGCAAATGTGAAAATGGCCATCGAAATAATGAACATCCAAATCGAGGCTGTCTGGCCAAATATAAAGATGGAGACTGCATAGATCAACGAAGAAAGAACAAACACATTTCTTTCTTTAAATTTGGTCATCCACTTCGTAACCACAACAGTGAATAGGGCTACTAGAAGTCCGTTTTCTGAAAGGATCAAGCCAAATACCTGCTCACCTGTCAATGTGAAAGAAAGAAATGAAGCAGTTTCCATTGAATCTTTTATATAAACAGGAATTAGAAGGTCAAGCTGCATAAAGGTCTGGCCGACCAGGACACCAGCCACAATAAACAGAAAGAAGGTCCTGTCCTTTATAATCACTTTATAATCTTTAAATTGCTTTGTTAACGCGTGATACCACGCTTTTGATTGTCCGTTCACTTCAGTAATTTCCTCTTGATTACGAGGCGCCGTTTCCCTTGTCATTTTAGCCAGCATAAGACCAAGAATCATGCAGATGATTGCTGACACTAAAAGTAGCTGGAAGCGATAGTGAACATAAAAAATACTTCCTAAAATGGGGCCGATTACAACAGCAATATTGATAGATGTGTAAAAAATCGCGAATACATGGCTCCGATGCTTCTCTGGGACTACATCCGCTACCATCGCCTGGCTGGCAGGCCAATAGAAGGACCCGAAAACGCTGGCCAAAGTGAAACAGACAAATCCCAGTGCTGCTGACTCAAGCCAGGGAGAGCTGGCAAAAGCAAAAACAAGAAACGCCAAACCTTGCCCGAAAGAGGAGAGCACCATCATTGTCTTCCTGCCAAATCTGTCAGCACAATAACCGCCCATTAAGTTAGCAAATACCGCGAAAACCTGTGAGGCTATAAGCAGCAGTCCAGCCATATGCTTCCCGAACGCCTCTGCAAAATATATCGTAAGAAACGGAAAGAACATCCAGAATGTAATGTTCATCATCGCTTCACCGAAAAGCCTCACCTTCAAATTTCGATCCCAATCTCTGATTCTCATAAAAAATCTCCTCGTTCCCCTTATTTAACCTTTAATATCATATAAGCGTATCCAAATAATTACAAGAAGATTTTTACTGAGTGAAGGGGTAGGTTCTTTAAAATTATTCTCATGAGAGATCGAATAAAAAGCTGGAAATCGCCTGGTTGATCTCTATGAACAGTAGGAACTTCATCAGTTATGAAGAGATAACAATTTTGGATGCATGATAAAGATTTGCCATAACAAAATAGTCATTGTCTTAAGATTTCGGCAGTATTTGTTCACGACAGAAGAAGGCAAGAATTTTTTTTCAAAAAATCACATAGTACTATAGAGCCTTACACTTGTTGTGGGACCTACGGCTTTTTATATTCAAGAACGTTAATCTAAAGGTCTATACTAAAAAAACCAATCCGCAAAAATGCGAATTGGTTTTTCGTCCTTACTTCAATTAAAATGCCCAATCTCCATTGCGGAACACTGGTTCACTTGTACCGTCTTCTTTAATGCCATCGATATCCATCTCGGCAGAACCGATCATGAAGTCGACATGCGTAATGCTGTTATTCAAGCCTGCTTTTTCAAGCTCGTCTTTGGACATTTTCTTTCCGCCTTCTATACAGAATGCATAAGCGCTTCCGATAGCAAGGTGATTGGAAGCATTCTCATCAAACAATGTGTTATAGAAAAGAACATTTGATTGGGAAATAGGGGATTGGTGGGGAACCAACGCTACTTCTCCAAGATAATGTGAACCTTCATCTGTTTCTACCAGGCGCTTCAGGATATCTTCGCCTTCCTCGGCTTGGACTTCAACGATGCGGCCATCTTTGAATGTCAATTTAAAGTTGTCGATCACGTTTCCGCCGTAGCTTAGAGGCTTCGTGCTTGAAACGGTACCATTAACACCCGTTTTTAATGGAACTGTGAAAACTTCCTCAGTCGGCATGTTGGCCATGAACTTTACATCTTGCTCAGACACACTTCCTGCTCCGACCCACATGTAGCCTTCAGGAAACTCGATTGTAAGGTCTGTACCAGGCGCTGTGTAATGAATTTTTTTGTAGTTCTTGCTATTAAGGTAATCCACTTTTTCATGCAGGTTCTGGTCATGGTCTTTCCAAGCTTGAACAGGATCCGCTTGATCAGCACGTACTGCTTTGAAGATGGCATCCCACAGTCTGTTCACTTGCTCTTCGGCAGGGGCGTCAGGGAAAACTTTCGCTGCCCACTTTTCGGAAGGCGCTGCCAAAACAGACCAGCTTACTTTATCTGATTGGATATAAGAACGGTATTTGTCCATTGCCTGGCCAGCTGCTTTTTGGAAGTTGGCGATACGTTCAGGATTCACTCCTTTTAAAAGATCAGGAGATGCAGAAACGATGGACATGAAGGCTGCACCGTTTTCGGCAAGTGTTTCCATTTCTCTAGCTTTCCACTCAGGGAATTCAGTGAATGCCTCATCAGGCGCCAGGTCATACTTATAACGGTTAACTGTGTCATCATTCCAATTTACATAAACATGTTTGGCTCCTGTTTCATAAGCTTTCTTAACAACTAGTCTTACGAATTCAGCAGCATCAAGGGAGGCGTTGACAACCAAAGTTTGACCTTGTTGAATATTGACGCCCACTTTAACGGCTAAATCTGCGTATTTCTCAAGATTTTGTTTAAAGTTATCCATATGTATTCTCCTTTTAATTCAGAATCTTTCTAACTTCATTTTAACAATTGAAACTGGTTTTGCAACTTTTTGCATTGTTAGTAATTATAATTTCCATCTCTGTGGAAATCTATTAACTATGTTATCTTCGTCCAGCTTCATGGCCCAGCCCCTATGGATCAACTATTCCAACGAGAATAAACGGAAAGAACGTCATTTTTCTCGTCGAAACTAATCATAGCGCTTACACTTTTATTCTGTCCACTGTATTCAAAAGCCCGACATTTACTGAAAACGAGAGTCTTACCCGATAATGGGCCCCTCCCAGGAACATAATGCTGGAAAGACATTACTTCTTAATGCAAACTAAACAAGAAGGTTATTATAAAGAGCACACGATTTATTTATATGTATTAGAAAGTAAATTATAATAGATGATAATTTAAAAAATTTAAGAATGATGAATTAATAATTTGTTCTTGATGAAAGGCTTGTTTTCCCAAAGATTTGCGCTATTGAATGATATGGCTCTCCCCTCCAGGCGCACGACTCCGCTGCAATCCCCCCTAAAAGAGGTGGGAAGGGAAAATTGAAATCCAAGGTAATAAATATTTGAAAATAGCCTAATGAAAACATTCATCTCGTTATTAAGGGAAGTATAAAATCTATTCTTGTAAAAAACTTTTAACTATATTATCTCCGTTAAATACTTGCCCAGTCCCTCGGGGGTCATTTAATCCAACGAGGACGAGTATATCTATTGCTAAATACTATAAAAGAAGTTCATTATCGGCCAGGCTGTCAACAGAAAGGAGTCTAATCTGCATGGATAAGAATACAGGTTTGCTATCGCTGAAAAGAAATTCGGAATTCTTGAGAATCAATCATATTGATTTCTTTATACTGGACTACAGCATCCAAGGCCGTCTCTTAAAGGAAGAGTATATGAGGGTATGGAGAACGGTTAGAGAAAATCTTCCTTATAATTCGTTTTTTATTGATCTGAGTCCTGTAAGGGCGGCTGTTATACTGCCTGAAAAGTCAGCTGAAGAAGCAGAGCGCCTTCTGAAAGTAACGATCGACACGGCTCAGAAAGAAAAAAGTTCTTCTGGTGAGATAGCAGGAAAAGTTTATAGCGAAATTACAGAAGAATTGAAGTTAGAAGGAATCATTTATGAAACCCTAGAGAATTCTGGGACAGCAGACCTTCATGAAGCTGCTTTCTCAGAAAAAATTCTCAGATTATCCATTTTGGACGATGATGAGGTCATTCGTATGTTTCTTGGAGATCAGCTGGATGCCGTGGACTGGGGAGAGTGGGAAGTAGATCTCCAAGTATACAGGGAAGGCGAGTCCTTCCTGAGCAGTGGAAGGCTGCAGGAAGACGGAAAGCACATTATTGTACTGGATGGAATCATGCCTCGTATGGATGGAATGGAAGTATTGAGTGAAATCCGCAAGCAGTATCCCGGCAATGAAGTCTCCATCATCATGCTGACCAGCCGTAACAGGGAGAATGACATTGTTTCTGCGTTAGAGGCTGGAGCTTTTGATTACGTGACGAAACCTTTCAAAATAAATGAGTTAATTGCAAGGATCAAAAGAGTCGCCAAAAGGATGGAAGATGGAGATGCTTAATGTTTCGTATCTACAGATTGTGGGTGCGATAACAGGAGCATTGGGAGTTCTCCTTCTAATGCTGGGATATCTCCTAATCAGGAAAAAACTTGAACAAAGAAAGACGGCCAAACTTCATCTCATGATAGAAAGAATCAGGCCATTCTTAATCAAAGAAATCCTTCGAGGTGAAGAGGAAGAGTTGAACACGATTAAAAGAGGAACAATATTTATTTCGGCTGTTGAAGAGATTCTTCAAACATTACGGACCAGCATTGATTCTTCTTCGTTTACCAGAAGCATTGGGGATACAGCTGATAAATACCTTTCTGACTCTTTGAGTAAAGACCTCTCTAGCCGGCGGTGGACAGATAGAATGAATGCGCTGGTTAAGATAAAAGATTTTGAGATATTCCGTTTCATGCCCATGCTGTGGAAACTTTATGAGCGGCGGGGAACTTCACAAGAGGAGCGGTCTGTAATTTTGCAAATAGCTGCAGGAGCGGACGATCAGAGGCTGCTGGATGTACTGGCCGTTTCCTCACCTTCTCAATCCACGTTTTTTTATAAACAGATTATCAGAAGGGTATCAAATGAAACCCTGAATAGCATTATTGCCAGATTTAACGAACTCTCACCTTCTTTCAGGGTTGCCGTACTTTCCTATATTGGGGAAAAAAGAGAATTGGCTCTTTTGTCATTTACTGAATCATGCCTGAATTCAGAGGATCATGAAGTGAGGGTGAACGCAGTGAAGGCGATCAGGAATATGGGGTACATCACTAAACCGCAGGCTCTTTTTCCATTTTTCTCATCAGACAGCTGGGTGGAACAAATGAGTTTTGCTCAGGCTGCTGGGGAAATAGCTCATTCTGGATATAAGGAAATGCTGTATGAATTGCTGTCTTCCTCTAATTGGTGGGTGAGATATTATGCAGGTGAAGCTTTATCAAAATTTAAAGACGGTAAATTGATTTTAAGAGATGCAGCTGCAAACCATCAGGATGCGTTTGCAAGAGATATGGCCTCACAGTGGTTAGGAAGTGTATAGATGTTCTATTCAATCTTGAGTACTATTTTTTATTATGCAGGTTCTCTTTTGATTTTGTATATGTTGTTTGTATTCGCTTTTTATCTGTTTATATTCATTGTTTCAGCGCTAGAGTTAAAAAAGAAACTGGGGATGGAAACCGGTCAGCATGAGGAACTTTTATATTCGTATGATACCAAGCCGGTTTCCATACTGGTTCCTGCTTATAATGAAGAGGTGGGGATCGTTCAAAGTGTAAGATCACTTCTTAGTATGAATTATCCCCAATACGAAATTATTGTCATTAATGACGGTTCCAAAGACCGGACCTTAGAAATGATGATTGATCAGTTCTCGATGGAAAAGATTTCAATGGTCATCCGTAAATCGCTGAACACAAAGGAAATCAAGGCAGTCTACCAATCTAAGGTGTACAAGCATGTTTATCTTGTGGATAAAGAAAATGGTGGAAAAGCGGACGCTTTGAATACCGGAATCAATGTCTCGAAGTTTCCTTACTTTTGTACATTAGATGGAGATTCAATTCTCGAAAGGGATGCCTTTCTTCAAGTGATGAAGCCAATCATCGATTCCAACGGAGAAGTGATAGCTGTGGGAGGATCGGTCCGCATCGCCAATGGATGCAGAATTGAACGAGGAGAAGTCGTTGAAGTCGGACTATCCAGACGTCCTATTGTCATCATGCAAGTAATCGAATATTTACGTGCCTTTTTAATGGGAAGAATCGGTCTCAGCAAATTTAATATACTTCTGATCGTATCAGGAGCTTTTGGGGTTTTTCATAAAGATTGGGTATTGAAGGCAGGGGGTTACAATCCCAATACAGTAGGTGAAGATATGGAGCTGGTCGTCAGGCTTCACCGTCTATTAAAAGATGAGAAAAGCAAAAACAGGATCGAGTATATTCCTGATCCTGTCTGCTGGACAGAGGCCCCGGAATCAATTAGAGTCCTTCAGAGGCAGAGGAGCCGCTGGCAGAGAGGCCTGTTTGAAACGCTGTACCTTCATAAAGGGATGCTGCTCAATCCACGGTACAAGAGTGTAGGGCTCATTTCACTTCCTTACTTTTTACTGATAGAACTGCTGGGTGCGGTCGTTGAATTTCTTGGATATATCATTCTTGTCATGGGAATAACCTTTTCACTGATTTCCTGGAAAATGGCGCTTCTTCTGTTTTGTCTTAGTCTGTTGTATGGTTCGTTTCTGTCTATGTGCGGAGTGCTTCTCGAGGAGTGGAGTCTGCGGAAATATCCTAAGCTGAAGGATGTAGTCAAATTATTCTTTCTCGCCTTATCCGAGACATTTTGGTACCGCCCGATGACAACCTTCTTCAGAATTCAAGGGCTGTTTCAATCCAGAAACAAGAAACATAAATGGGGCGATATGGAGAGGAAGGGTGTTTCTTCTTGAATGAAAAAGGAGGCAGCCAATCAAACTGTTAATATATCCACACTCATTCGAATATTGGTGAAATATAAAAGGAGCACTCTCTTATTTCCAGAGTGCTCCTTTTCCTACTCGTATTTTCGAAACAATTCCTGAAGAATATAATAAGACTTCTTCAATCTTTCCGCATATTGAGGCAGGTCCCAGTTCTCCCATGTATATGTTTTCAACGAAGTTCCATCACCTGGAAGCGTCCCTGATACTTTGAAGTTTTCTACCATGAGATTTTCTGTATTGTAGTCAAGTCCTTCTCCAGATAGGACAGCTGCTTTTATTCCATCCGTCATTGCTGAAGCCTCCATACCGCCGCTCCAAAGATTGCCGATGATTTCTTTTTGGCTTGGATCTCTAAAGTTCATCATGAGCCAGGGAATCCGCACCTCGATGATGCCTTCTTTTTCATTTACATAAAAATCTGATAGAGAATCATATTCAGGACTTTCCGGGCTGCCGATTCCGTATCTTAATTTCCCTGTTTCATACGCTTCGAAAGGCAGGGTTTCTCCTGTACTCGGAACGAACAGCGGCTTATTCAGTGCCAGCCTGATGGGATGAAACACATTTGACTCCTTCTTGCCGTGATGAGGATGTTTTGGCAGAAACGTTAACTGTTCACTATACTGGTAATAAAATGGATCATAGAAGCTGTCTGTGAAAAGACGTGAATTCTGCTTCCCGTTCAGGTGAAGAACAAAATCGATTCCCTTCCACTCAGTTTCTTCGGCTGAAATTGTATTGCCGCCTTCACTGCCGTTGTCCAGAAGGATAAGGATATCTTTTTCTTCCCATTCTTGTATAGCTGAATCTGCCATCCTTAGATTTAGATATAAATAACGTTCATCATGATCCATTTTAAGGCTTTGAAGATCGGATTGTTTTTCTGATGTCTGATTATAAAATGGATCCACATCTTCCCAGTCCTCCGTGTCGCCATCCAGTTTGATTTTATGTCTGTCAAAGCTGAGCAGCCCAAATTGCTGTTCGTTTGTCTGGGCATTCGACCAGAACGGCCTTCTATCACTATTATCCAGCTCTAGTGTATTCCATGTCCTCTTGAACCACTCATCCTGCCAGGTGAACACAAGACCACCCAGAAGTTCCTCGTTCATAATGTCTTCAAAAAGTGAAGCATCTATGTTTCCTTGTTCTTTTTCACTAAGAAAGCCCTGGTTCCACCCGTATGGATTTTTGTGCGTCATGCCCCTCGAACCTGGTACACCAAATTCGGCGATCAATACAGGGAGACGGTGGGCGTCATGCAGGTCATTCAAATAGCCTGCATAACTGTTTTTATGTCCTCTGTGGTCTATATAATTCAAGTGCTTTTCTTCCAGGTTCAAAAAGTCCGGATAGTACGGATAAACATGGTAGGAAGCGAATTGACCCGCAGACTCATCACCTTTTAAATAAATGACGTTGGGATCAACACTGACCAAATCTTCCTTTTCAGAAGGTTCAGATGGGTGGTTGAGTAAATCTGTGGTCACCCAGTTTGTGAATGAAACAGGGCGGGTGGTTCCATAATTTTCTTCGTCATATATTAGGATTGTGTCCATCATACCCGCCAGCCAATTTTCAAAAGGGGCCGCTTCCTTTGTATAGGTGAATCTGCCGTCATACTCTCCCTTTGATGCGTGGACGATGTTTGTATTTTCAACAGCATAAGGATACCATTCGATTCCAAGAATCCAGCCTATGACATAATCAGAAACATCAGCAGAATAGATTCCGCTGGCATGGCCGGGGCTGTCTGCAATGTTTGCATTTCCATGAACAACATCGACAATTTTCTTCATCTCTTCTATAAAAGGTTCTGTGCTTTCTGGTGAAAATACATCGAGTGATTCCTCCATCGGCTCCTCATCAATCCAGACGCCATGGAAGATATACAGAGGGCTGTCTCTATGCTCGTCATTAAACTGGTTCAAAGCTTGGTAAAAGCCAGGAGGATGAAGAGTATAAACCCTAATTGCGTTCGCATTCATCTCGTGAATCATTTCGAACCAGCGATAGTACTCGTCACGGGTAATCGCAGTTTCACCAGGGAAGTAGCCCGGTTTTGCAATCCCCATGTTTACGCCTTTTATTGTCAGAGGTTCCCACTTGCCGTCTTTCATGACGTGATATTGATCCTCACTTACCATAGCCGGCATTGGTTCTGGCTGCTCAGCTGGTTGAGGATTCTTATCTATATTATCTCTAGCTTCCTTAAAAATAGCTTTCATCATCGGAACATAGGCCTTCCAGTAAAAAGTTTGCGGCCTGTCCTTTTTTTCAAAGGCGAAAATACTCTGGATAGAATCCAGGCCACTATATTGATGGATTCTTGGAGTATTGCCTGTATCAACAAAATCCCCAGCAAAGTAATATCGTTTAGATTGCCCCTGTTGAAGTACCGTTACAGCTGGGAAGGAAGCCGGGATATCAAAATCTTCTAATACTGCAGTGCCTTCCTTGGTGAGATCCATATTATAATTTCCCAGAACTTCCGCTGATTTGTTCTCAATGATATCAAACCAGTATCCGTAAGGTGGTGACTTTTTTAAGTCAAATAAACTCTGGCCTTTTTCAGTGTAGTCGATCCATAAGCCCTTTTCTTTATAGTGATTTCCTTCTTCCAAGATCACTAAATCTCCATCTTCATTTGAAAAAACAAATCCAGGCCCGGTAAAAGTCCAAGAAGAAGTTTGAGAGTGATAGGAGTCAATTATCCAATTCGGAATTTCTGAAGTCTCATTGAGATCCAATTCATTAAAATACCTTCCAGTCCAGCCGGACCATTGAACGCCAAGCAGATTATACATGGCAGCTTTGGATGTATCATCTGTCGGGCTGGCCAATGTGTTAAATTCTGTAACCAAAGTAGAGCCGTTTTCCATTAAGGAATCTTCTATTTGGTTAGCTTCATCCTGGGATAACCCGCCATATATGGGATTGTTTCCGCGTTCAGAGTTTTCCGCTTGATCAGGATAGACTCCGTAAGTATCCGCCACATAAATGACGTCAGGTTTATCTCTTGATAAATCCAGCTCTATTATTTTTTCATCTGAGGCATTCTCAGGATGCCACCCAGCATAATCAGTTAGTTGGTATGCTTGTCCGTTTTCAGGCTTAACGAATTTCCAGTGATTAAGCAGCCAGGTCAGCCCGCTGTGTTCACGGTAATCCTCTTCTGGGACTGTCTTATCGAGTATCACTACGTTGAGCGGGGTCTCGGTTTTTCCCAGCCAGAGAAAGTACGGGATAACAGGAAGGAGGAGCAAAAGAAACCATAAATATTTTTTATTCATTAAATCACCTTCGTTCTATTATTTCTGCTTTTTAGGGATTGTTAATTGAGTGGTACCTCGGCACGTGCAGAAGCGAGGATGCACGGTCCAGTAACAAGGGGCGGTAATCGTTTTTTTAGAAATAGCATTATGCCTTTGATTGTATCGGAATTTAGGGATATGTAAATAGCTGGATAGGTTGATGGTCATGGAAAAAACTGGCCATATCAGGGGATCACTGAAAAAGTCCAACAAAACTTAAAACCCAGAATTGTGCACTTCAATGAATGATTCTGCCTTTTTCGCTTCAGGTATTATGAAAGAGTGTTGGATTTCCGTTCCAGGTGTGCGACTCCGCAGGGCGGGCGCACGGCGGAGTCGGCTTTATAGTAAAAACGCCCTGTCATCTCCTTAATAGAGTATCCAGCTGTAAAAGGGGATATTTTCCCGTTAATTTGAAATTTAAGCTCATTTTGGAGTAAATAGAGGGAATTTTTCCCTCTATTTAAGCGATTTTGGGGTGCTATTTAGTAAATAAGGGTAAATATTCCCTCTATTCAATAGCCTAATATACTAACCTGGCTGACAAGCGTAGCGGCTCACAGTTTCCGATGCTTGAATCAGCATATCTACATAATCTACGGGCAGGAAATTGTTCCGGAAAAATTAATAGGATTCTAAAACTAAAGAGATAAAAAGAGCGTCAAATACGATGCTTTCAAAGAAAAAAGCCAACTCGACTTCCTAAAAAAGGAAGAGGAATTCGCTTTTTCTTTGTTAATGAGAATATGATTCTAAAATTCGGTAGATTTTCATACCTTCTATAACATCCGGGTCTTATCATTCACTCGTTGGCGGGTTGTTCAATGAAAACAGCAGCCGGTAATCCTCGGGTCTCTGGACCAGATCTTGCAAAGTATACTGATCGAGGACATCGAGATAGGCATTTAAAGCCTTTGCAAGCACATGCTTTAGTCCGCATACAGGAGTGATAATACAAGTGTTATGTTCGGAGGAGAAGCATTCAACTAAATGAAAGTCTTCTTCAGTCTTTCGGATAAGAGCACCTATATTAATTTCGCCGGGTGCCTTGGCGAGTTTAATGCCTCCGTTTCTTCCGCGGGTGGTTTGGATGATTCCCATCTTTCCAAGTTCATGCGTAACCTTCATCAGATGGTTTTTTGAAATCTGGTAAGAGTCAGCAATTTCCTTGATGTTTGCAAGCTCACCATCTTTTCTGGTTGCCAGATAAATCAACACACGCAAAGAGTAATCTGTATATAAAGTAAGTTTCAATAGTTTCACCTTCAGTGGGGCAGCAGTTCCTATTAAGTGCTCCCTTAGATACTACCATTATACAGTCAGAATGAGGTGGTGTCTAAATGTGTCTATTTCATTAAAGATGTATTTAATATATTGCTTTAATGATTTTCACCGTGTACCATAAAGATATATTTAAAATACATCTTAAGGGAGCGATTCTATGTTAGCTCAAAAAACGATTGATATCATTAAATCAACTGCACCAGTGTTAGAAGTAAAGGGTACTGAGATTACAACGGTATTTTATAAAAGAATGTTTGAGAACCATCCGGAACTATTGAACATCTTTAATCATGTTAACCAAAAGAAAGGCCGTCAGCAGACAGCCCTTGCCAATACCGTTTACGCAGCCGCCCAAAATATCGACCGTCTCGAAATACTTCTTCCGGCAGTGAAAGGTATCGCCCATAAACACCGCAGTCTTGGGATCAAACCGGAACAATATCCTATCGTTGGAGAATACCTCTTATTGGCTATCAAAGAGGTGTTGGGAGATGCAGCGACTGATGAAATCTTGGAAGCATGGGGTGAAGCTTACGGAGTCATCGCAGGAGTCTTCATCGATGTGGAAGCAGAAATGTATCAAGAAGCCCAAGCTCAAGAAGCTGGATGGAGAGAATTCAAGGATTTCACTGTGATCAAGAAAGAAAAGGAAAGCTCCTTAATCACTTCTTTTTACCTAAAACCGGTTGACGGCAAAAAGGTGCCAACTTATTTACCAGGCCAGTACATCACTATCCGGCTGGGAATCCCGGGCGAGCAATACCTCTTCAATCGCCAGTACAGCTTATCGTCAGCAGCTAATACAGAGTTCTTTCGAATATCTGTGAAGCGTGAGGCAGAACACTCTCCTGAAGGAAAGGTATCAACCTATCTTCATGACAAGCTAAGCGTGGGAGATGTTCTTGAAGTGAGTTCACCGGCAGGGGACTTCTATTTAGAGCCAGAGGAGAACTCACCAGTCACACTCATCAGTGGAGGAGTAGGGATTACGCCAATGTTCAGCATGCTTGAAACAATCGCCCAACAGAATCCTTCCAGACCGGCACTCTTCATTCATGCCAGCCGCAATGAAGAAGTGCATGCGTTTAAAGAAGAAGTAAACCAACTGGTTAGAACGATGGATAGTGCCAAAGCATTCTTTGCTTACGAACATACTGTCGAGCCAGACACAACTTGTGATCATACGGGTTACCTTAACACTGAAGTATTGGATAGCATTATTGCCAGAGACAGTATTTTCTATGTATGCGGTCCTGCTCCTTTTATGAAGGCCATTATTACATCTTTAATAAGCATGGGTATTCCTGAAAATCGAATACGTTATGAATTCTTTGGTCCAGCCATGAAGTTTGAACTTCAGGAAGCTTGATTATATAGAGAGAGGCACCCGGTTCATTGATCCGGGTGCTTTTACATGAGATGAGCGCTGTCCAATAGATTGTAATCATGTTTCAAGGACACTTCAGCTAAATAAAAGGATCGAAGTGTCTTTCAAAAACGTTCTCAAAGACACCTCAGCGTAAAAAAAGGATCGAAGTGTCTCTCAAGCTCAGTCTCAAAGACACTTCAGCGTAAAAAAGGGATCGAAGTGTCTTTCAAAAACGTTCTCAAAGACACTTCAGCTTAATAAAAGGATCGAAGTGTCTCTGAACAACGTTCTCAAAGACACTTCAGCTAAATAAAAGGAGCGAAGTGTCTCTCAAAAACGTTCTCAAGGACACTTCAGCGTAAAAAAAGGATCGAAGTGTCTCTCAAAAGCGTTCTCAAAGACACTTCAGCGTAAAAAAGACAGCGAAGTGTCTCTCAAAAGCGGTTAAGTTCAATATGCTGGCTAACCTCATGGAAAAAAGGATCAGCCAGCATCTCAATTTCATAAAAAAAGAATCTGCTTTTAGCAGATCCTCTCAGTAATCTCACTCTTCATCGACACGGTTCTTAAATGCTTCCTGAGTTACGATATATTCTTCATCTTCAATTTTTTCTTTTGTATGTTTTTCAGTCAGTGAGTCTGAAGGGGTGTTTCCTGGATGGCCTTTCTTTTTATGCTGAAATGATTTTCCTCTGCTCATATTGAACACTCCTTTCCTTATATCCTGATAGTAGTTTTTCCACCACAGCCGATTTTATGAATGTAAACACATTACATAGTGCGATTGTAAAAATGTACAGAATAGAATGCTCTCCGTTTAGGAGTTAGAGGATATAATGATTGTAAGTATTATAAGTTGGTTCTTTTCTTAAAGGCTCTTTTCTAAAAGATTTGCTTTTGAATGCTTTCTACCTTCTTCCCTTATAGGATGGGGAATGGAGCGGAGGCGTGCGGCTGTAGCGGAAATCCATTTATCTTCACAGTCACAACCTTTGCGCCTTCCCCCTCTTTACGAAGAGGAGGTGTTAATCCATTATTTTTTTAAAACAGACGAACAGAGTTTTCAATTTGAAGGGAGATCTTTATGGACTTATTTACAATCCTTTCTGAACAGAAGATCAAGAAAGCTTATGAAGACGGAGAATTTGACCGGTTACCTGGCTTTGGAAAACCTCTTTGTTTGGAAGATGATTCACACATTCCCCAAGAACTTCGGATGGCATATCGAATCATGAAAAATGCAGGGTTTTCTTCGGAAGAAAACACTCTGAGAAAAGAAATACTGAGAATAGAGGATTTAATCAGGGATTGCGAAGACCAGCTGGAGAAAGAAGAGTTGAAAAAGAATTTGAATGAAAAGCTGCTGAAGCTAAACGGGGTGATATCTAAGAGAAGAATCAACACAAATAGTTCGATATTCAAAAACTATGAACATAAAATAGAAAAGAAACTGCTATAACAAAAGGAGTATCCTCTATTCGGGATACTCCTTTTGTGACTTTTAGCTCTGTCAGTATTAACCTGGCTCAGGCTTATTTACTATCGATGTTAGCTTGGATTTTCTCAGCACTTTTGACGGTGTCATTTACATAGGAAGCTATTGTGCCTGTGTCCTCATTCAATGTCTCAATGGTTGCACTCACTTCTTCCAAGCCGGCTGAAGCTTCTTCGATGACTGCTGCCAGTTCTTTGGTCGAAAGTTCTGCATTAACAGTTTGCTGTTTTACTGAGTCAGAATTAGCAGCCAATGTATGAAACTCGGTTTGAAGTAAATGAAGCTTGGATCGTAATTCCTTGAAGGAACTGCTTACATCACCCACAGCTTGAACATTTTCCGAAAGTTTTCTGCTGCTCAGGTTCATTTTTTGCAGTGCAGTAGAATTTGCCTGATTAACAGAAGCAAGGTTTTCATTGATGCGAGTAGCTGTGTCGCTGGTCATTTCAGCAAGCTTTCTGATCTCATCTGCCACAATTGAGAAGCCTCTACCGGCCTCGCCTGCTCGTGCAGCTTCAATGGACGCATTAAGAGCCAGCAGGTTTGTTTGCTCAGTTATTCCCTGGATGGTTCCGATGAAGCTGTTAGTTTCTTCAAATTTATTCGTTAGTTCAGTGAACGTGATGCTCAATTCATCAATGAGTGTGTTAAGCTCATTCATTTCCTTCTGAAGCCCATCTGCCTTCTCTGTTCCTTTGATTGCGGTTGTACTGGCTTCTTCTGAATGCTGAAACAGTACCTCTGCCATGGACGCCATACCCTCCATTTGTCTCATCGTTGTTTCTGAAATTGAGGCAATGCTGTTGATTTGATCGCTTTGCGTCTGGCTGCCCGCAGATATTTCCTGAAGTGCAGTTTTCATCTCGTTATGTGAGAGCAGATGGTGCTGAATCTGGTCATTCACTTTCTTGATGCTCTGGAAGATGGTTTGTAGTTCAGATTCAAGAAGAATTTTTTGATTCTCTTTTCTTACGTTTTCAGCCTCTGCATCAACGATAAACTTTTGTAGGTGTGAGAATTGGTTTGTATTGAGTTTTACTACTATGAACAGTAGAAATCCCAGCATAATATATACGAGCAGTCCAGGAATAAAAATAGAATCAATCTCTCCGGGTCCTTGAAAGAATTGCTTATTCAAAATGAACAGAATGAAACCTGACCCATATCCTATTGAAAATAGAGAAAGCTTAAAGTGAAGTGCAGAAATTACTGCAAGAAACAGCAAAATAATCAGGTTGTTTCCTGTACCTCCATTGACAATGATATCCACTCCGATAATTAAGTAGACCACAGGTAGAGTAAAGAGAGGAAACAAATGATGTTTTTTCAAAAATACTTGAAAAATGAAAAAGAAAACAATCATAGCTGTAAGCTGGCTTGCGTATAAGATGGTTTCTAGTAAAGGGTTTTTATTAAAAACAGTATAGAGGATTGCTGCAATTAAGGAAGCTGAATACAGTATTAACATCAGAATATTTTTCTTCTTCAAATCATGCAGTTTCAAATCTTCAATGGTCATGGTTTGTCTCTCCTGTCGATTATTGATGCCTTCAACTTATTTTATCGTCAATTTTCTTAAAATTTCAATAGTTTGTATGGAAAATATTAATAATTATGGTGGAAAATTCATTATTATTTTATGAATACCAAAGAAGAGTACATTCATAAATAAAGAAAGTGCAGGTCTAGGGGAGACAACTGCCTAGTTGGAACAATATTGATGGAGAAAACTAGTAAATCATTGAAATGCGAAATTTGTCCTTTAAGAATCTTTCTATCATCCGATATAAGTAGAAAGAATAAAAAAATAGGGTGAATTTTATGGATAAAACATCATTAATTGGAGTTATTTTAGGAATTGCTGCAGTTGGAGTCGGAATGGTTATGAAAGGGGTAGCAATAAGTGCATTGATAAACCCCGCTGCAATATTGATTATTGTTCTAGGTACCGTAGCGGCAGTAACAATTGCTTTTCCAACATCAGAAATTGTAAAGGTTCCTAAGTTATTTGGAATAATTTTTAAGGAGTCAAAATTGCAAGAGCCTCAAGAGTTAATCCGTATGTTTTCTGAATGGGCGGACTTAGCGAGAAGAGAAGGACTGCTTGCTCTTGAAGCTAAGACTAGCGAGATTCAAGATCCTTTTTTGAAGAATGGTATGGGACTGGCTGTTGATGGACAAAGTGCCGATTATATCAGGGATGTATTGAATGAGGAAATTGAAGCAATGGAGGAACGTCATCAGGGTGGTGCTTTAATTTTCACCCAAGCTGGTACTTATGCCCCGACCTTGGGTGTGCTTGGAGCGGTGGTAGGGTTGATTGCTGCACTAGGGTATATGGATGATATTGAACATTTAGGACAAGCAATCTCAGCAGCCTTTGTAGCGACTTTACTCGGTATTTTTACAGGATATGTTCTTTGGCACCCATTTGCCAACAAACTGAAACGGAAATCGAAACAGGAAGTAAAACAAAAAATGATGATGATTGAAGGAATACTATCAATAATAGAAGGAGAAGCTCCACGCGTAATCGAACAAAAGCTTGCATCATATTTACCTGCAAGCGAAAGAAAACGAATTACGGATGAGGAAGTGGTCGATGATGAGGCGGCGTAGAAAAAAACAACATCATGAGGAACATATTGATGAATCGTGGCTAATTCCTTACGCTGATTTACTAACATTGTTGTTGGCATTATTTATTGTTCTTTTTGCAGCAAGCAGTGTCGATGCGCAAAAGTTTCAAGCTTTGTCACAAGCTTTCAATCAAATTTTTACTGGGGGACCAGGGGTTATGGACTACCCTTCACCAGTTCCGGAATCAGACCTTGGTGCAGATAAAAAAAAGGAAGAACAAAAACCTTTGACAGTTGATGAAATTGAAGCTGCGAAACAGAAAGACCTTCAAGAATTAGAAGAACTTCAGGAGAAGGTGAATGGCTATATTAAGGCCAATGATCTACAGAAACAATTTGCGACAGAGCTGACATCAGAAGGCCTTCTTCTTACTATAAGGGATAATGTCCTTTTTCAATCTGGATCCGCTGACTTAAATTTACAGGATGAAAAAGTCGCAAGGGAGTTATCAGGATTGTTTGAAATGGAGACTCCGAGAAGTGTCATTATTAGCGGACATACTGACAACATCCCGATTTCCAATGCCAGCTTTGATTCAAACTGGGAACTCAGTGTCATGAGGGCTGTCAATTTTATGAAAATCATCTTGAGAAACCAAAATCTTGATCCGCGCTGGTTCAGTGCTAAAGGGTTTGGAGAATTTAAACCGATTGGCGATAATAACACTAAAGAAGGCAGAGCCAAAAACAGAAGAGTAGAAGTCTTGATTTTGCCGAGAGTTATACAATAACTATTTGACCTAAAAAGCGTACCTTGCCCTATATGGCAGGTGCGCTTTTTTTAGGTTTAATAGAATCTTAAGAAGTTTATACGTGGTAATGTATTCAAGGGAAGAGAGAATTGTATTATCAACGATTGTCGTCATTATTTTTATAGTCTAAACAAGCAGAGTTCATATTCGAATTAAAAGCTGCCAAGCTGATCAAATTTGTTTATATTGGTGCGATTATACCCAGGTCGCTCGGAGCAGCTCAGGTTATCTGGCAATTCCTAGACCTTGCCCTTGTAGCCATACTGATACCTAACATTATTGCAGTACTGCTTCTCAGCAAAGAAGTGAAGAGGCTGACTAATGAGTTTTTCACCTCGGATAAATATTATCTTAAAGATACCGGAAAAAAGTAAACATCGATGATAAGAAGCTGACTGTTGTATGTCTTACAACAGTCAGCTTTTTTATAGAAGGATAGGCATCAATTTAGAATAGAAAGACTTCTAGCTTATGTTTCAAGAATAATCGTTTGAGCTTAAAAATATAGTTTTCCCCGATAAATTTAAAATCGCCATTAGATTACCGTGATAAGCTATCAACTTCCACTGATAAACCAGTCCCCCCATTGCACCACACGCTATATCCCCATTAAGAAGAGGATCTATTACATAATTCGGTAATTTATGCGAAATAGAACCCTCCATTTCTCCACAAACAGCAATAAATATCCCTTATGACTCCAATTTCTCTTATTTTCCGGGAAATATTTCATTGAGAATTAATCTCTTTATGTCAAATTGTGCAAAGACTTCAGCACATCAGTCGGTTTTGAAACATGGAAAAAAGGATAAATACCGGGAAAAGGCGGTGATGATATGAGAACAGATGTGTTTATATCAGGCGGAGGTATCGGAGGATTGACACTCGCACTTAAGCTTGCAAAATGCGGTGTAGATGTAACAGTGATCGAGAGGCTTCCTGGTCCGACACCTGTATATAAAGGCGAATTGCTGCAGCCTAAAAGCCTCGAAATTTTTGACAGATTAGGGCTTTTAGAGGAAATCAAAGCAAACGGACATGTGATAGAAGAATTAAACCTTGTGGAAATAGACAAAAACTCCGGTTCCACCGATGAATCCAATATGAAATATGATATTGTACCTGGTCATTACTCTTATTCCCTGATGATTCACCATGAGAAGTTAAAAGAGATTATAAGGAAAGCAGCACTTGCCTATCCAGCGTTTCACTACAAGTCTAACAGCAGCTGTAAAGGATTCTCGGAAGGGAAAGCCGTAGTGGAAGACAGGAAAGAAAAGAAAGAAGAATTATATGAAAGCTCATTCTTCATTGGTGCAGAAGGACGTGTATCGGTGACCAGAGAGGAGATGGGGATTGAGAAAGAAGAGAATCAATATAACCATCATTTTCTCACCGTAACGTTTCCAAGACCTCCTTCCTTTACAAAAGGAAAGATCATTTCCACTTTCGACCGCTTCCTTGGCCTATTTCCGCTTCCGAATAATGAGGTTCGCTCTGTGTATCTCATTCCTGCAGGAGAATATAAGGACTTGCGGAAAAAGCCTATTGAGTATTTTCATGACTTATATATTGAACTATGTCCCGAAATGGAAGGGTACGTAAATCAGATTGACAATTGGAAAACCATTCAATTGATGGTGCCGGTAGCCTACCACACTGAACAATATATAAAAGGAAATAAAGCACTGATCGGGGACGCTGTCCATACTGTTCACCCGATGGCTGGAGAAGGGATGAATATGGCTATTCAGGACGGAGATGTGCTGGGAGAGCTTCTGTGTGATATGTATTCTAATGAAAAACTGAATGCAGAAAATCTTAAATGGTTTCCTCATGTTCGAAGAGAAAGGGTCAAAAATCAGATGAAGCTGAGCCACCTTTCTGCTCTCGCCTACTCTTATCCCTATAGGTCTGTCGGCAAGCTGAGAAAGAAGAGCTTGATGAGGATTGAACAAGATCCTATTCTTCACTTTAAGCAAATGCTTAATATCTCAGGACTTGGAATGTGGGAAGACACTATAAAAGACCGGCTCATCCAAGGCGGCCTGCTCCCCAAAAGAAGCACGCCCTTAACAGAACAACAAAAAGAAGAAAAGTTATTCACTGATAGAGAAGATTATCCATGGAAATGGAAGGAGAAATTAGTATGATTAGAGAGTATATTAGGGTTTGGCGGGCAAGGGGATGGATGAAACAAAACATGCCTTTCCTTCGAAGCTGGCATGCTTATGTTGGATATGAGCTGGACTTGTTCAAATCATTTAAGAAACCTGCTTCAATCCGAGAAGTAGCTGCAGAGAGAGAACTAGAGCAAGATCTTCTAGAACAATGGGTCGAGGTAGGAATCATTCTCAAACATTTCAAAAGAATTTCAGCTGAGAAAGTCAAGACGATTAAGAAATGGAAGCTGCCTAAATCTAAATCCAACCGCTTCTCTTCTGGAATCATTCTAAAAGAAATGATGGAGCTTCATATTCCTTCTATGCTGGCCTACCCTGACCTTCTCAGAAACCAGAATAAACAGCATTTTGATACCAAGGTTCATGGTCCGACGGTTGCTAAGACCTCTACACTTCTAGAACAGCTCGCCTATCCAAAAGTGGAAAAGGTGATAAAAAAGTATAACGTCGACTCTATTCTAGATGTTGGTTGCGGAGAAGCAGGATATCTTCGAAAATTGGCAAAAAAGTACCCAGATAAAACTATGGTAGGAGTAGAACTAAACGAAGAAGTGGCTGATAATGCGAGAGATGCGGTAGTAGATCATGAAAATATTAAAATTCTCAATAAGGATATTAATGAATATCAGCCGAAGGATCGCTACAAGCTGGTGATGGCCAACAACCTTCTTCACTATATAGAACCTGATGAAAGAGCGGGATTCTTTCAAAATGCTGCTCAATGGATTAAGAAGAATGGTGCTCTTTCTATTATCACTCCCATTCAAAAACCAAAGCATGGGAAAGAATTTTCAAGTGCTTTTAATAGTTTCTTTATGACCTTTGACAATCTTTATCCCGTTCCTACCGAAAAGGATTTAAAAGGCTTTGCAAAAGAATCGGGACTGAAGATGGTATCAATCAATCCTATCATTAAAGAAGGCGGCTGGTATATTGCCGTATTTAAAAAATAATATATTTTCCCTTAAATTGGAATGATTCAGCAAGTTTTCTAACAACTATGCAGGGAATAAAGTAAATGTACAAAATGCGAAGCAAAAGGAGAGGTTACAATGGCTAAAATTGCATGTTTAGTAACGGATATGTTTGAAGATGTTGAGTATACCAAACCAGCAGATGCATTTAAAGACGAGGGTCATACTGTCGTGACCATTGAGAAAGAATCAGGAAAGATCGTGGAAGGAAAGCAGGGAGAGGCAAAGGTGACGATTGATGAAGGTATCGAGAATGTAAATCCAGAAGATTTCGATGCACTATTCCTGCCTGGAGGGTTCTCACCAGACCAGTTGCGTGCAGATGATCGATTTGTTCAGTTTACAAAAAGTTTCATGGATGCGGACAAGCCTGTATTCGCTATCTGCCATGGACCACAGCTTCTGATAACTGCCAAGACACTTGAGGGAAGAACGGCAACAGGATTTAAATCCATTAAAGTGGATATGGAATATGCCGGTGTCGATTATAAGGACCAAGAAGTCGTTGTCTGCAAAGATCAGCTTGTTACAAGCCGCAATCCTGATGATATCCCGGCATTTGTACGTGAATCATTAAAATTATTGAAGAATGCTTCTTAAAGATAGAACGTTGCAGGGCCGCCTAAGTGGGCGGTCCTTTACTATGAGAACATAGATAAAACTGATATTTATAAGGATGGTCCAGTTAACTAACGGGTTCTGTTTTGAAGTGCAAACTTAACCAAAGGAATGGTACAGTTATTCATTCCAAAAAACAATGTTCATTGATTTCCACTTCAGGTGCGTGACTCCGCGGGGCGTGCGGTGAGCCTCCTCGGCTTCGCCTGTGGGGTCTCACCTGTCACGCTAGTCCCGCAGGAGTCACGCACCTTCCGTTCCAATCAAATCATTGCTAGATTTTTTAAAATTGACTATATATTAATATTGGGAATAAAAGTTTCTAGAAAATTGGATCGCAAATTTTGAAGAACAAAAAGTTCAGTCATTTGCTTTTTAGGGTCCATTTTATATAACCCATTGAACAGATTCACCAGAAAGAATACCATAAATCAAAAAAGGAGTTTCATAATCGATGCGATTTGGGACTCCTTTTGATGTGAAATTTTGATTTAGCACTTGAAAACAGAACCAGTTACCAGTTAGCAAGAGTATTTTCCTTAAGTTTTATACCAAAAAACCTCCAGCAATCCCTGGAGGTCAACATTGAACTTATAATCATTGGTCTCTACTATAAATGAAAGAGACCTTCGGCTACTGCTTTCTTAAGTTCCCAAGCTCTTCAACGATTGCCTGCATCTCTCGCGGGCTGAAGTTATTCTTGCGCTCAACCATTTCGTAAATATCGCGCAGTTCTTCATACATGTCGCCGTCAAAGTGAGAAGGTTTAATGGCTCCTACATTCACTACTCTTAATTTCTCTTTGATTTTTTCAATCATATATTCTACGTTTTCTGATGATTTCTGTGAAAGATCCATGGTTTCATCCATCCTTTTATCTATGCCTTAATTGTTAATAATATCTTTTCATTAATAGGTGGAGATGTCAATATGCAACCTGCGTTCAAAGCCCATCATCATAGGCTGCTGAAATGTTTGAACGTCAGTATAAAGGGATAAATAATACTATTGCTCTTTTAATGCAAGCCTTTTTCAAAAGTCTCTCTGTAAAAGTCTCTTTTCGTAAACTTTGTTGCTATTTCGATAGAATTACGAAAAAACATACCATAATTTAATGGATTCGAGGTTATTTCTCTCTGAACTGAAAAATAGCAAGGGATCCTACTCTTGGGATTTTTTTGAAAGCAGCAATTTATGCGAAAACACCACTGTAAAAAGAGGGATAATGGAGTTACTAAAAGAAGTAGATAAGATAAAAGTGATTGACGTCTGTAGAATTTTTCATTTTACAAACCGTAACAGTAATATGATTAAAGAAAGAAAACAGGTGCAAGCTAAAAACATTAATGTATCGGAGGATGACTATGGGAACGAAGAGATTTATCAAAGGTTTGGTTTTTGGAGCTATGGCTGGAGGGTTCATTACTCTGCTTAATAAAGAAACAAGAGAAGATGTGATGAACAGCACCAAGAAGGGCGGAGAATTTGTAGGACGTTATGCCCGAGATCCTCAACTGCTGGTGGAATCGACGAAGGAAATTTATGAAAAAGTCAGAGAAACAGCTCAGCAAATAGGTGAAGATATGGAATTCATAAATTCTAAAGTAGAAGAAATCAAAGAGCTATCCCCTCAAGTAAAGGAGTTAATAGAGGACACAAAAGAAACCCTGCATTCGTCCTCTGAATCGTATAAAGAGGTATTTACCGAGGAGGATGATCATAATTCCACCGATAGCAGAGTGGAGAAATAAAGCATAATAAGAGGTGAAAGAATGACTAATAGGAGTAAAGCTGGAGGAATCAAAGGGTTCTTAAAGAAGTTATTTCAGAAAATATCAGATGGAGATGTGACGGGGCTGGCTGCACAACTTGCCTACTTTTTTCTTCTTTCACTTTTCCCTTTGCTGATATTCATGGTTTCATTGCTTCCTTATCTGCCAGTGGCACAGGAAGATATCCTGAATGTCATCAGGGATTTCGCTCCAGGTGAAACAATGGATATGATTCAATCCACAATTAATGAAGTCATGTCCAATCGCAACACCGGGCTATTATCATTCAGTATTATTGCGACAATTTGGTCTGCATCAAACGGAATGAATGCAATCGTAAAATCTTTGAACGATGCGTATGAGGTGGAGGAGACAAGGTCCTTTATTGTAACAAGGCTTATGTCGATTGCCCTGACCATTGCAATGATTTTCGTGTTTGTCATTGCGCTGCTGCTTCCAGTCTTCGGAAGGCAAATCGGCTTATTTCTGTTTGATCAATTCGGATTCTCCGATCAGTTCCTGACTATCTGGGGAGCGATAAGGTGGGCCATTTCCCCAATCATTTTATTTATTGTGTTCGTAGGGCTTTACTTTATAGCCCCAAGTAAAAAAATCAAGTGCTTAAGCGCAGTTCCCGGAGCGGTGTTTGCATCACTGGGCTGGGTAGGTGCGTCGTTGGCTTTTTCTTACTATGTGAGCAACTTCGGAAATTATTCTGCTACTTATGGAAGCATCGGGGGTATCATTGTCCTGATGATCTGGTTCTATTTGACAGGAATAATAATCATGATAGGCGGCCATATCAATGCCGTTATGAATGTAAAAAAATCCGAGTGCTGATAAATAAGTTAGGACGTGCTAAAAAAGAGTTTACCGTTTATTACCGGTAAACTCTTTTTTCGGTTGGAACAGACTAAGCAGACGAGGCTGAATGAAAAAGCCTCACTTACTTTCAATTGAGGGAGGAACAGGAAATGACGAAGAAGACAAAAAAGGATGGCGGCACGAAACAAAACAGCAAGCAGAAACCAAAGAACAAAACTTCAGGTTCTGCTAATGGTCAAAACGGCTACCACTAGGAGCTTGAAGGTATAGAAAAAGGGTTTCCTGCCGGGAACCCTTTTTAGTTGTTCTAGGAAATTATAAAATCCCTACTTATGTTCAGCTTCAGCGCCGAGCCCTTCGGAACATTTGCCTGTTGGGCTGATCAGTGCGCTGGCGCTTTTGTTCATGCCTGAAATGACTTCCAGATACCCTCACTATTATCACATCAAGAACGCAGCAGGCGAAGCCCATTTAAAATAACCAGAATGGTACTTCCTTCATGCCCGATTACTCCAAGAGGAAGGTCCAGAATTTGCAAGAAATTTGAAGCTATCAGCAAAAATATTACAGTTAACGAGAAGATGATGTTTTGTTTTACGATTCGCTGCATCTTTTTCGATAAGCTTACAGCGTCGGCAATTCGCTTCAAGTCGTTTTTCATGAGGACGACATCTGCAGTTTCCAAGGCTACATCTGTGCCTTCCCCCATGGCAATTCCTACATTCGCGGTTGCCAGTGCGGGAGCATCATTAATTCCATCTCCTACCATTGCTACTGTACCATATTGATTAATCAGCTTCTTTAATTCTTTAACCTTGGTTTCGGGGAGACAATGGGCAAAGTAATCATCTACTCCTGCTTCTTGAGCAATTGCTTTAGCGGTGCTTTCACTGTCTCCTGTGAGCATGATGGTAAAGATTCCTTCTTTTCTTAGAGTTTCTAACGCCTGGTGGGTTTCTTCACGGATTATATCTTTAAGTGCAATCAAAGCCGCTATTCCATTTTCATTAGCTGCATATACGATGGTTTTTCCTTGTGCAGCCAACTGTTGAGACAAGCCATCTGCATAATCTCTTGCCGCTTCACTTCCGACAAATTCTGCTTTTCCGATTTTCCACTCTTCACCATTTATACTTGCTTTTACACCCCAGCCTGAAACGTCTTGAAGTGAATGTGGTTCAGCTAAGTCCAGACCAGGGTATTTCATACTCGTAAATTTAACAATTGCCTGGGCAAGAGGATGGTTTGATTGCTTTTCAATACCGGCAATAATTCCGAGTACTGCTCTGTCGGAAAGTCCATTGGTTGAAATGAAATCAGTTACTTGAGGTCTTCCTTTCGTCAAGGTTCCTGTTTTATCAAAAGCTATGGCTCTTAGGTTGCTAAGATTTTCAAGGTGCATTCCGCCTTTAAACAGAATCCCGTTTCTTGCTCCATTCGAAATTGCAGACAAAGTGGCAGGCATTATCGAAGCCACAAGGGCACAAGGGGAGGCAACCACCAAAAGGACCATTGCTCTGTAAAATGTTTCGGTCCAGCTCCAGCCCAGTACATAATGAGGAAGAAACAACATCAGCAGAACAACCAGCAAAACAACTTTTACATAAGTTCCTTCAAACCTTTCAATAAAAAGTTGTGAGGGAGATTTTTCGCTTTGAGCTGAATGAACAAGATCGATTATCTTTTGGAAAAGTGTATCATTGCTGAGCTTGGTGACCTTCACAGTCACAGCTCCATTAATATTCACTGTTCCGGCGAGAACCTCACTGTCAATCGATTTGCTGACAGGGATCGATTCACCAGATATAGCAGCTTCATCAATAGTGGTAGAACCTTTAACAATCAATCCATCTGAAGGGACCCTTTCACCGGGTTTTATTATAATATGGTCACCAATAGAAAGTTGAGAAACATTCACTCTTTCTTCAAATCCCCCGTTCACCCGCAGAGCTTCTTCCGGCTGAAGATCCATAAGTGAGGAGATTTCCTGCTGACTTTTATTATGGGTATAAGTTTCCAGTGCTCCGCTTACCGCAAAAATAAAGATCAGGATGGCTCCTTCTATCCAATAGCCAATGAGAGCAGAACCGATTGCGGCAAGAATCATCAGCATCTCCACATTTAATTTCCGTTGGGCAATCGTTTCTTCAATGCCTTCTTTTGCTTTGGCGAAGCCTCCGATCACGAACGCCAGCAGATAGAAGGTGATTGATAACGAAGAGAAGTCATCTTCCATCAGCCAGCCCAGTAAGATGAAGACACCGCTGACAAGTGCCGCAATCAATTCAGCATGAAGTTTGATTTTATCAATAATTGAGTTAGAAGGGGTTTCAGCGTGTTCACTTACAGACATAGATTTAGCGTGTGAGCTCATAATCTCTTCTCCTTTTTAACCATTTTCTCTTTTTGATACTGAATGTATAATTTTCCTGAGAGTTACCTATCCAATCAAGTTTAAATGATGAATGTGTTAACTATAGAGGGGACATCAGTCACTCTCTCATCAGTAGCCTGTTTTTTTACTACTTAATTGATAACAATAATCAGCATCATTTCCCCATTAAAACGACGAAAGCTGTCATCTTTGGGAGATGACAGCTGTAGTGCTCATTCAAAAAGGCTGCTTTCGCATAAATTGTTGCTTTCAGAAAAATCCTAAGTGCCGGATTTTTCCCCTGGATACTGGGCTTTCTCTCTCTGAACAGGAAGAAAACTCTTTTCTTTCGTACTAACCAGGATTTTTCTGGTGAATGATGGCGTGATTTTTCGGAATTCATATTTATTAGCAACAAAGTTTACGAGTAGAGCCTTTTAAAAACATAATTTTCCT
Source organism: Bacillota bacterium (assembly GCA_051750065.1). Taxonomy (GTDB): domain Bacteria; phylum Bacillota; class Bacilli; order Bacillales; family Bacillaceae_B; genus Rossellomorea. Next base: position 52,539 of record JBNJJI010000007.1, on the reverse strand, counting down.
ATTTGATTGTTTAAATTTTACCATAAAGCCTATGCTTTGGAAAGAAAAAAATGAATCAGTTAAGAGTGTACAGACTGCACTCTTTCTTTTCCATAAAACAGAATGACAAGGAAGATGAGTAAGAGACTGAAACTGATAATCATGAAGAAGCTTACGTTTTCAAATACTTCAATGAAGATTCCGCCTGTATAGGGGCCGGCAAGACTTCCGATGCTGAACGCGACTCCGCATAACAGGTTTCCAGTTGGCAGATACTTGCTGGGCATCAAGTCTGTCATATAGCTGATACCGAGAGAAAACGTGGATCCAACAACCATCCCGGCTATGAACAGCAGCACTGTTAGAGCAGGGATATAGGCTTCGAGGAAGCCAGCCGCGGTAAAACTAACAAAACCGAGAAGCAAAATCGTCAGCAGTACTTTGCGTCTTCCATACTTGTCACTAAGAATGCCAAGTGGAAGCTGAAAAACAATTCCGCCAATGGCAAAGGAAGTAAGCAGAATGGATACGCTTGTAACATCTATGCCATTTCTGAGTCCATAGATGGGGAAACTTCCGTTTAAAGATGCTTCAAGAAACCCATACCCCAATGGAGGAAGAAAGGCTACCCATCCATATTTTGTTGCTTTTTTGAACCTGGACATCGTGCTTCGGAAAGAACTGACTTCCATTGTTTGTTCGGGGTATTCATTTTTCAATAAAAATAAAAACACCCACGCTGCCAGACATAATAATGAAGATACGATGAATGGCAGTGATTCATTCACTTTCACTAACGGAGTCATGAGCGGGCCTACTGCAAACCCGAGGCCAAAAAACAATCCGTATAGTGAGATGTTCCGCCCTCGCTTACTTTCCGGAGAGAATGTAGTGATCCATGTCTGTGTTCCAAAATGAAGAGCATGGTCGCCGATCCCGACAAGCATCCTCAATGCAAACCAAAACCAGAATGATTTCCAGAGAGGAAAAAGAACAAGGGCTAGAATGACAAGCAGCCCACCTCCTATAATAATAGGCTTATACCCAAACTTTCTAAGAGGATCTTCCATAAAAGGAGAAACGAGCAGGATCCCTATATAGAGCCCGGCAGCATTCAAACCGTTTTGTGAAGATGAAAGTCCATCTCCCTCAAAGATAACGGCAATAAGAGGAAGAAGCATGCCTTGAGAAAATCCTGAAATGGCCACAATACTAATTAACACCCAGAAGCGGAAATTCATTTGGTTGTTCATATATCTATCTCCTGACGTACGTATTTCCTCTACGATAGTATCGTCATTTCACAATATTGGCAAGATAAAACATTATGAAGTAAACTTTTCTGAAAGGGTTGTTGTAATGTATTAGTTGATATGTGCAAAAGCAGTTATCTTGGGAATTTTATCAGGAGATAAAAAGGCCCTTAAAGAATATCAAAGGAGTGAGTTTCATGGAATTTAATATGAAAGAAGGCGGCTTTATTGCCCATCTTCCATTTGGACAATTAGAGGTTTCAGGAAATGAGGAATATGGTTTTCGGCCTTATCAATTAATGGTTTCTTCTATTGCGGTATGCAGCGGGGGAGTGCTGAGAAAAATCCTTGAGAAACAGAGGATTAGTTTCGAAGACATTTCAATTAAAGCTGAAGTAGAGAGAAATGAAGAAGAAGCTAACAGGATAGAAAAAGTCATGTTGCACTTCACGATTACAGGTGAAAACCTGAAGAAAGAGAAGATAGAGAAAGCGATGGAGTTAACTAGGAAAAACTGCTCAATGGTTCAGTCAGTCATTGGAAGCATCGAAGTCGAAGAAACATTCGAGTTAAAGTCATAGACACACCAGTCCTTTAACGCTCCACTTCACTAAGAGGGACTGTCCCTCTTAGTGGATTAACGCTTTAAAGCACGAAAAGGGACAGTCCCTTTTCGTGCTTTAGAGTGTTGAAGCGAAAACAAAGTCAGAGGCTAAGCTCTTGCGGCTCTTTTCCTGTTCTTTCATAGTACAGGATGGTTTTAGGTGTGAGTCTAAGGAGCATATATTCCGGGTCATCGGGTGCAGTAATCCAAGGCTTAAGGTAATCGTTCCAGAATTTGTGCTTAAGCTCTTCGGATTTCTCCAACTCGGCTTCTGCTTCAATCTCTACATAGTGTTGATGATCACTTTCTCTGTCAAATCCGAGCAGAATGTGAACATGAGGATTCTGCGCAATATCTTCTGCCTTATGGGCGTGCTGATTGGTGGCAGTAAATAAAGTCAGCTCCTCATTGAAGAACATCATGAAGCGGGAATAGGGTTTATTATTCCTTATGGTAGCTAATGTTCCTACTTTATGGTTGGAGATCAGCTCAACAATCTTTTCTTTTAATGTATTGGACATATTTCAACCTCCTTAAAATGTACGATATTAATCTGTGTTAATGGAGGTTGTTTTAACCAAAATTTTAAAGGTGATGGGTTTGGATAGTGAAGATTGGCTGTGATAAGGATATCATTAGTTGTTTTGCGATACCTGAGCATAATCTGTTGCCCCGTTTTCTTCAATAAAGATACACTCTTCCATCAAACTCCATATGTAAATCAAATAAAACAAGGCGGAAGCTATTATAGCTCACGCCTTGTTTTTCATTAGGGAATTTAGGGAATGAAATTTTTTGCCGGTGTTCCGGCTGGTATTGATACCATTATATTATAAAAATTGAATTTTGTAAATATTTAATTTTTATGAAAGTCAACTTTTTAAAATAGCTTGGATAACAATGCAAACAACGGAAAAACTAACAATAGAAAATGCAAGAAGGGAGTAACGCCATGAAACTATTACGCATCGTTCTTATGATGTTCCTTTTCTCAACATTAATCCTGCCAGCAGCTTCGGCTGAAAAGCAGGAAGATAAACAAGATATGCCGAAACAAGAGAAAGTTCAGAAGAAGGAAGAAGATAAGGCCTCTGAAAAACAGACTGAGCCTAAAGTCCAAATTCCATCCTCTGTGTTGAATATCGCAAAAGAAAATACGTATCCAAATCCGACACAGGACCTGCCATATCTTCAGCCAAGCGAGCTGACTGCTGAATTGCTGGATACCTCGGAAGTAAAAATCGAAAACCCAAATCTTATTAGGATGTTCAACGAGTCAAGCATGAACAAAACACCATTTGCCATTGGGATGAGAGCCACAATTTTTCTCGGAGAATGGCCGCTGAATTATGAATCAACGGAGACAGCGCCTAACTGGGAATTCCAAAAAATCAACACCAACTACTATGACAACAGAGGCGGAAATCAAAATTATCAAATTCACTACGTTCAAGAAGCACAAAGAACAATCAAGGGTGGATTAACTGCCAAGGTTCCGCATTCTGATGATGTTCAAAAAATGATGCTGCTAAAGGCTATGGAAAAGAGTAAACTGCCTCTGTCCTTCCAAACAATTGTAGGAGCGGGGACGAAGAAAGACCATGTTTATAACATTTCACCCAGCCGTCTAGGTTACTTGTATGGCTATGCACCTGCAGTGAACGAAAAAGGAAAAGTGACTTATGGAGAAGTGTACCTGGTGATGAAGGGCTCAAAGCGTTCCATCGTCGTTAAAAATGTCACCTCACAGGGAATCGGTGCCTGGATTCCAGTTCAAGACCATGTCACTTTCGGTTTCGTTACAACTGAAAAACCACGTTGACCATCGAAAAGCTGACCTCTTCAACATAGAGTGTCAGTTTTTTATCAATTAGAGGATTATCATAAAGCAGAGGAGATAGCTGTACTTTCACTGCTTGCCAACCATTGCGGAATTCGGTACGATGATAGTGGAAATTTTTTTTAAAAAAGGAGCGGACACATGGGTAAAGCAGCAAGCAGCAGAGACGATCAGGTATTATACTTAAAGCAAAGACTAAACATGTTCCTAGAAGTGCTCGATTCAATTGATCCCGAGAATACTGAGTTAGAAGATATCGACCGTTTAATAGGAATGATTGATGATCTTGAAATGAAGGTTGATCAATTCAAGAAATAAAATTTAGAATTTTTTTGCAAACAAGGAGCCTGTTTTTGGCTCTTTTTTTGTTTTTTATGGAGGCTTACATCTGCGTTTCAGTGCCAAGAACTTTGAAGTCGTACATCAGGAATGGAAATACATTACTTTAATGCAGCCACAATTTTCACGAAAAGACTTTCTTTTATTTAAAAATCACAAAAAAATTTAGGAAGAAAAAGGAATTTGATTTAAAATGGACAGGAAAGGAGAGATGCTGATTGATAGTTAAGAAACGAGTCGAACCAGCTAAGGTAAAGTTGTTGAGTCTGCTGAATGCCAGAATGAGATTGGTTGAAAATGAACAGAGAAAATTGAAAGCTGCAATAAAAGGTTACAAAGGAGAATTGATGTTTGACGAATGGGCTCTGCCCTTGATGAATAAGATGGTATTTCTCAATGATCTGCTGCTGAATCATCAAGGATCAAAATTTCAAATGGATTCCTGTGCATTAACCTCCAAAACAATCGTCAATTTTGAGGTGAAGAATTTTGAAGGAGACTACCGTATCAAGAATGGTATTTGGATAAGTCCAGCTGGTGAAGAAAAACAAGACCCAATGTTTCAATTGAAAAGAACAGAATCTTTAATCCGCCAATACACTCAAAAACTCGGATTTAACTGGCACATTGAGTCATATCTGATTTTTATTAACCCCGAATTTTACCTTTACAACCCTCCCGAGACACCATCCATCATATTTGCGCCACAAATGAATCGATTCCTAACAAAACTTCAAAGTCGTTCTCTGAAGGTGAACAAAGGGGACTTGAAATTAGCGGAGAAATTACAATCGCTCCATATCGAAGAATCCCCTTATTCCAGACTTCCTGAATACCATTTTGATGATCTGCAAAAAGGAATTCTTTGTCCCCATTGCGATGTCTTTTATAAACCTTGTCCTAGTAAATCACTGTTTTGCAATATATGCGGTGAAAGTGAATGTAAGGGATCAGCTATTTTACGGACAATTGAGGAGTTCAGGCTTCTGTTTCCAAATGAAAAATTAACTACAAATAAAATTCAGGCTATGTGTGGAATTATTACCCTAAAAAAGACAATCAGAAAGGTCCTTGGTGAGAATTTTACAAAAGTGAGTGCTAAAAACTACACTTATTATGAGTGAGGGTAAAGCAGTTACTGTCACCCCTCATTTAGGGTTAATTTTCATAGATACTAAAAGAGGAAGAAGGCCACTTAGGTGTCCTTGTTGTAAGTAGTGTGTGGTGAGTGCCACTAAAAGAGGGAAAAGTCTATTAGGTGTCCCTCGTGTGAGTCGTGAGTGCCACTAAAAGAGAGAAAAGCCTGTTAGGTGTCCCTCGTGTGAGTCGTGAGTGCCACTAAAAGAGGAAAAAGTCTATTAGGTGTCCTTCAATGAAGTCGTGAGAGACACTAAAAGAGATAAAAGTCTGTTAGGTGTCCCTCGTGTGAGTCGTGAGTGCCAATAAAAGAGAGAAAAGCCTGTTAGGTGTCCCTCGAAGAAGTCGTGAGTGCCACTATAAGGGGAAAAAGCCTGTTAGGTGTCCCTCGAGGAAGTGGTGAGTGCCACTAAAAGAGAAAAAAGCCTGTTAGGTGTCTCTCGAAGAAGTGGTGAGTGCCACTAAAAGAGAGAAAAGCCTGTTAGGTGTCCCTCGAAGAAGTCGTGAGTGCCACTAAAAGAGAAAAAAGTCTGTTAGGTGTCCCTCGAAGAAGTGGTGAGTGCCACTAAAAGAGAAAAAAGCCTACTAGGTGTCCTTCGAGGAAGTGGTGAGTGTCACTAAAAGAGGGAAAATCTTGTTAGGTGTCCCTCGAGGAAGTGGTGAGTGCCACTAAAAGAGAAAAAAGCCTTCTAGGTGTTCCTCGAGGAAGTGGTGAGTGCCACTAAAAGAGGGAAAATCCTGTTAGGTGTCCCTCGAGGAAGTGGTGAGTGCCACTAAAAGTGGGAAAAACCTCTTAGGTGTTCCTCGAGGAAGTGGTGAGTGCCACTAAAAGAGAAAAAAGCCCTCCAGGTGTCCCTCATGAAAGTTATGCGGGACACCCAAAGAGGAAAATATCCCCGAGGTGTCCTCGTCACTTCTCAGAGACACACATAGAGTTACTAAATAAAGAAAGAGAGGGTTGATGAGTTATGAACATTTCATTAATAACTGAAGCACAGACGGAAGCAGCGAAGAATATTGTTCTCCAGGGTTTTAAAGAGCGTTTTGGTATCATCATCGATGGCTTGAACCCTGACCTGGATGACATAAGAAAATTTTATACGAACGATAAATTTTTCTATGTTGGCCACTATAATGGAGAAATTACAGCAACAGGTGGCATCATATATGAATCAGCAGAAGAATTCAGCATTGTAAGGATGGCAGTGGTTTCTTCCTATCGGGGGCTAGGGCTCGGACGCAAGATGCTTATGTTCTTAGAGCAAGAAGCTCAAAGGAGAGGAGCCATACATACGGTACTGGAAACAAATCAAGAATGGGCAGACGCCATCTCTTTTTACAGCAACAATGGATATCAACCTTATAGGCGAGAATCCGAGAGAATTCATTTTCGGAAAAAAATAATGCGCTGAGGTGTAATCGGTTACAATGGGGTCTTTTTTTCTGCTAACTATAGAGGTATAATGAATTGTGAAAATTTAAATAGTATATTATTTATTATCTATAGAGAAATAGCAGCGGGAAAAGGGGATATTTATGAACATGAAAAAACTGCAAGAAAGCATGTATCAGCTGATTGTTGAAACTTCAACAAACTTACCAAAGGATGTTAGAAGAGCGATCAAGACAGCAAAAGCAAGGGAAAGTGCGGGGACGCGTTCTGCAATGAGCCTGGCAACCATTTCTAATAATATCAAGATGGCCGATGATAATGTTTCTCCTATCTGCCAGGATACTGGATTGCCGACGTTCAAAATCAAAACCCCAGTTGGCGTTAACCAACTTGAGATCAAAGAAGCTATCTATGCAGCTATGCAAGAAGCCACTAAGGACGGTAAACTGCGACCGAATTCTGTTGATTCTCTCACAGGAGCTAACAGTGGAGATAACCTTGGACTGGGTACACCTGTCATTAAATTCGAGCAATGGGATAAAGAATATATCGATGCTCGTTTGATCCTAAAAGGAGGAGGCTGTGAAAACAAGAATATTCAATACAGCCTGCCGTGTGAACTGGAAGGGCTTGGCCGTGCAGGGCGTGACCTTGATGGCATCCGAAAATGTATCATGCATTCTGTTTATCAGGCCCAAGGGCAGGGATGCTCTGCAGGTTTCATCGGTGTTGGAATCGGTGGAGACCGTTCTTCAGGATATGACCTTGCAAAAGAGCAGCTTTTCCGTTCAGTTGAGGATGTTAACAGTCATGAAGAACTTCGCAAACTTGAGGAATATGTGATGGATCATGCCAATGAACTTGGTATCGGTACCATGGGATTCGGCGGGGAAACGACACTGCTTGGCTGTAAGGTTGGTGTGATGAACCGCATTCCGGCAAGCTTCTTTGTTTCTGTAGCGTACAATTGCTGGGCTTTTAGAAGATTGGGCTTTAAGCTTGATGCCTCTACTGGGACGGTTCAGGAATGGCTTTATCAAGAAGGGGAACTTGTCGACTTGTCCGAAAACACAGCTCAGCAGGAGACAGCCGCAGCATCAGAAGGAGAAACAGATGCGATTACACTAACAGCTCCTATAACGGAAGAGAAAATTCGCAGCCTGAAGGTCGGTGACGTGGTGCGTATCGACGGCAGAATGTACACAGGGCGTGACGCTATCCATAAACATCTTTCTGATAATGACTCACCAGTAGACCTTGATGGCCAAGTCATTTATCACTGTGGCCCGGTGATGATGAAGGATGATGAGGGAAGCTGGCATGTAAAAGCAGCGGGTCCGACCACGTCTATCCGTGAAGAGCCTTACCAGGGTGATATAATGAAGAAATTCGGTATCCGTGCTGTAATCGGAAAAGGCGGTATGGGACCAAAAACTCTCGAGGCTCTAGGTGAGCATGGGGGCGTTTACTTAAATGCTATCGGCGGAGCAGCCCAGTATTATGCTGACTGCATTAAATCCGTAGAAGGTGTGGACTTTATGGAATTCGGTATTCCTGAAGCAATGTGGCATCTTGAGGTGGAAGGCTTCACTGCAGTTGTTACAATGGATTCACATGGAAACAGCCTTCATAAAGATATTGATAAATCATCACTCGAAAAACTTTCTCAATTTAAAGAGAAGGTCTTCAGCTGAAAATAAATTGTTGAACCGCTGCCAATCTGGTCAGCGGTTTTTTAATTTCCAGGGAATGCTAACGTGGACGCCAAGCTTCTACATTTTCCATCAATTAGAGTGCATGTTACCGTTCTCCTTTGCAACACTAAAAATAGGACCCCAATTCATAATGTCTATTTTCCGCCGAGAACCGTTTTAAACAAAATGGTTAGGAAGGAAAATAGCAATGGAATTTAGAAGAGAGAAGGTTGAAATCATGAAAAAAGTCTTAACCCTATTGTTATCTGCTTTTCTGGCTTTTGGATTAACTGGCGGGGATACCGAGGCAGCGACTGTCCCGAATAAAAGTATCGGCTGGGGATTTAAAAAGGGCAGCGAAGGTAAGCAGGCTGAAGCCGGAAAAACATATGATGAGCTTTTGAAAAAATACGGTGCTTTTTATAAAGATTCTCCTGATGAAAAGGTACTATACCTGACGTTTGATAACGGCTATGAAAATGGATACACCGAAAAGATACTGGATGTCCTGAAAAAAGAGAAAGTACCGGCAGCCTTTTTTGTGACCGGGCATTATTTAAACAGTGCACCGGATTTGGTGAAAAGAATGGTGAATGAGGGCCATATAGTCGGCAACCATTCATGGAGCCATCCCGATTTAACGGCAGTGTCAGATGAAAAGCTGCGAAAAGAATTGGACCTGGTCAAGGAGAAGACAGCTGAAATCACAAAACAAAAGACAATGGCATACCTGCGTCCGCCAAGAGGTGTGTTCAGTGAGCGTACCATGAAGCTTGCGAAGGATGCAGGCTATACGCATGTCTTATGGTCTCTTGCTTTTGTTGATTGGCATACAGATGGCCAAAAAGGGTGGAGGTACTCTTATGATAATATTATGAAGCAGGTCCACCCGGGAGCCGTGATGCTTTTGCATACTGTGTCCAAAGATAATGCAGAAGCCATGGAAAAGGTCATTCAAGATCTGAAGAAAAAAGGATACACATTCAAAAGTCTTGATTATTACGAAATGAGCAAGAGCGGGAGAAATCCGCTGCTTACACCATAAAGAATTTCATGGATAGGACATTTAGTGTTCTATCCTTTTAATGCTGCGCTCAGTTGCAAAAAATTGTTGCTTTCGAAAAAATCCCAAGGGATGGATTTTTCCCCTTGATACAAAGTGTTTCGCTTACTAAGGTATTTCCGGTGAATGAAGGGCGCATTTTTTCGAAATTCATGTTAAATAGCAGGAAACTATACGAAAAGAGCCTTTTGTAAAGTTTCCCCGCTCCAGATGCATGATCGGAGTCTCACCAGTACTTCGAATCCTAAAGGAGAGTGCACGCCTCCCGCACCAAGCTCCAGACCTAAAAGTAAGGATGGGCTAAAAGAGCATTAAAAGCGACTTATGCTTTTGCACAGGGGCTTGTGGGGGAGATGTTTGTGACTTTTTTTACAAAAAATCGCAAACAATTATGTCTTTATACGAGAAATGCTATAATACTCATAAACCTTTTAAAAGGGAGGGTGTTATGAAAGAAGAATTGGTTACTGTATCGCCTCCTTATAACTTCGATTTGGTTTTGGACAGGTTATCCCTGGATCCTTTAAACAGTATCGATATTAAAAATCGGACAGTGAAGGTTCCTTATTATAATGAAGAAAATGAGGTTTTAACGGTGACTGCTGCAGGCACCACCGCCGAACCATCCTTTATGATTAAGATGGATAATGAAGATGAAGACGGCAGCAGGCTGGCTTATTTAAAGAGAATCTTTCAATGGGAAGGGACCCTTCATGACATTCATCAGCATTTTTTAGGCACCGATCTTGAAGAGATTTTCCATGAACATACAGGAACACCGATCGTTCTTGAATTCAATCCTTATGCCACACTGATGAAAAGTATCATTCATCAGCAACTTAATCTGTCATTTGCTCACACACTGACAGAAAGGTTTGTTCACAAGTATGGAGAACTGAAGGATGGGGTCTGGTTTTATCCGCATCCAGAGGAAACAGCTCAACTTCAAGTGGAGAGGCTGAGAGAACTTCAATTCAGTCAGAGAAAAGCTGAATATGTGATTGGCGTCTCTAAGGAAATAGCGGAGGGCCGGCTGAATCTTGAAGAGCTTGAGAAACAATCAGATGAAGTAATTTTAAAGGAATTGGTGAAGCTCAGAGGAATAGCTCCTTGGACGGCTGAAAACTATCTGATGTTTGCCCTTGGAAGGCCGAATCTATTTCCGAAAACAGACATCGGCATTCAGAATGCGCTGAAAAAACTGTATGGTATGGACAGAAAACCGACACTCTCAGAAATGGATAAAATGAGTACAGCGTGGAATCCATACCTAAGTTACGCGACATTATATTTATGGAGAAGTATTGAAAATAGGAAGTGAAATAGTGAAGAATGATCAAACGATGAAAATAAAAGAAAAACAGCAATTCCCGCTTACTATTAAAAGACTGGGCATTAATGGTGAAGGGGTCGGCTACTTTAAAAGACAAGTTGTCTTCGTGCCGGGCGCGCTTCCAGGTGAAGAGGTTGTTGTGGAAGCAGTGAAGGTGCATCCTAAGTTTGCCGAGGGCCGTGTGAAAAAAGTTAGAAAAAGATCGGAACACAGAACGAAGCCGCCTTGTCCTGTCTATGAGCAGTGCGGTGGCTGTCAGCTTCAGCACCTGAGTTATGAACAGCAGCTTGTTGAAAAAAGAGATATCCTCATGCAGTCGCTGGAGAAGCACACCAAATTCGATTTGGAAAAGCTCCAAGTTAAACCAATGATTGGAATGGTGGAACCCTGGTATTACCGCAATAAAAGCCAATTTCAACTCGGCTTCAGGGACGGAAAGATCATATCCGGTTTGTACAGCTTGAATTCTCATAAGCTTGTAGATATTCCTGAGTGCATTGTTCAACATCCGTCTACAAACAAAGTGACTAATGAAGTGAAGAGGATCCTGAACGACTTTAAGATCAAGATTTACAATGAAAGAACCAAAAAAGGGATCGTTAAAACCGTTGTGACCAGAGTCGGAGTGACAACGGGGGAAGTCCAGGTCGTACTGGTAACTGTCGGAAAAGACCTTCCTCGTAAGGAAATGATTTTGGCTGAAATCAACAAGAGACTTCCTGAAGTCAAATCAGTCGCGCAAAATATCAATCCTAAAGCAACTTCCCTTATTTTCGGGAATGAAACAATACATCTTTATGGAACAGAATCAATTGTGGAGCGTCTCGATAAGTTTTCTTATGAACTATCAGCAAGAGCCTTCTTTCAGCTGAATCCTTCCCAGACGATCAACCTGTACAATGAGGTAAGAGATGCTGCAGGATTGACTGGGCACGAAAAGCTGGTGGATGCTTATTGCGGTGTCGGCACAATCGGTATGTGGCTGGCAAGTGGAGCAAAAGAAATCCGCGGAATGGATGTCATTAAAGAAAGTATCGACAACGCCAGGAAAAACAGCGAAAAGTTCGGTATGGAAAACGCCGCTTATGAGGTAGGAACTGCTGAAGAATGGCTTCCTAAATGGAAAGCGGAAGGATGGAAGCCGGATGTTGTGGTCGTCGATCCGCCGCGGACAGGGTGTGAACCAAGCTTCCTGAAAACCATCTTAAAAGTAAAACCAAAGAAATTCATCTACGTATCCTGCAATCCATCAACGCTTGCGAAGGATCTGAAAACATTAAGTCATGCTTATGAGGTGGAGTACATCCAGCCTGTTGATATGTTCCCTCAGACTGCGCACGTTGAAAGTGTTGCGAAGCTTATTTTGAAGAAATAATAAAAGAAAAGGACGCTGACTGCAGCGTCCTTTTTGTATTTGAAGTAATCGATGGTATATTATAAACAAACTTATACACATAAGAAGCATGACTGTTGCTAATATTCTGAAAGTTATTAACGGTATCCACAGGTGACTGTGGATTATTATCAACAGGTTATTAACAGAAATTGGATAGTTATGTGGAAAGAGATGGTCCGTTTACCAGGACCATCCTTTTCCTTTTATTATCGTTTGTTTCTATTTACTACCTGCTGGCGCTGATTAGCGGCATTCGATCTTGCCTGAGCTTCCATATCCGCTTGATCGGCAATTTCGCGTGAAAACTCCTCATCAACACCGTCAACCTTCATATTTTTAGGAACCTGAGGAAGTTTATTTTTGTTTTTATCACGTGTTTTATGTCCATGTGATCTGCCCATTCGAACCGTCCCCTTTCATGATGAAAAAAATAAAGGAGCGAAAACGGAAATTGTTTTCGCTCCTTTAGTATTAGCTGTTAGCCGCTTTTTAAAAGAGGTATTTCTTTCAAACTGGCTTTATGAATAAAGGATACGTGGCAGGCAGAACTTAATGCTTCTTTTGTGTGTAGCCGCCAGCTCTGTCTGCGCGCTTGAATTCACGGGAATAATTAACTTCCTGCATAGAGGACAGAACAGACTTGGTTTTTTCCTTGCGCTTTTTATCCACAGTAATCATCCTTTCTCAAATGAATATATGTCTATTTTTTCCTATCATTTGAGAATTCATACTCACTCGTGGTAAATCTCCTGCAGGGCTTCTTTTAACTCAGGATATTGAAACGTATAGCCATTTTCCTTCAGGACTTCCGGGATGACTTTTTGCCCTTCCAAGATGAGCGTGCTCATTTCCCCAAGAGCTGCCTTGATGGCAAAGCCGGGGGCAGGTATCCAATGCGGCCGATTTAACACGTCTCCCAATGTCTTGCCAAGTTCCTTCATGGTAGCAGGGGACGGGGCAGTGACATTGACCGGCCCTGAAATTGCCTTATTCTCGATAACAAAGCGGATGGCTTTTGCAATATCTTGAATGTGGACCCATGACATACACTGCTTTCCTGAACCTACCGTACCTCCAGCGAAAAGCTTGTAGGGAAGAGCCATTTTAGGAAGTGCTCCTTCGTCTTTTCCGAGGATTATGCCGAAACGTGTGTACGCGGTCCGTACTCCGTAATCTCTGGCTTTGCTTGCTTCTGCTTCCCATTTTTTTACCGTTTCAGCAAGAAAGTTTGAGCTGGTATCCATTGATTGTTCGGTATGTGTTTTAGACTCGGAAGCTTCATAAATCCCTATGGCACTGGCGTTGATAAAAACAGAAGGCTTATTATCAAGGCTTTCCAATATCCTTATCATCTCCCGGGTAGCATCAATGCGGCTCTTCAGAATCCGTTTCTTTCGTTCTTCCGTCCAGCGTCCGCTGTTGATGGATTCGCCCGCAAGATTAATGAAGATGTCCGTTCCATCCAGTTCCACTTCAGGACGGGCGCCTTCAGACAACCATTTTATATAAGAAACATTCTGCCTGCTTTCATGTTTATCAGGATTTCTCGTTAAAATTGAGACTTCATAACCATTAGCAAGCAGTTCTTCTGTCAAAGCACTTCCGACAAACCCGGTTCCCCCAGATATTACTGCTTTCATCACAAGACCTCCTTTTTTATGCTTTGTTCTTATTTTACCCTTCCCACTGATAAAAAACATTTTGGATGTGTTACATTAAGTAGGAGGTGTTGGATATGGGAAAAATCACGAAGATAACCAGACAAGTAAAGAATCAAGAGAGATATAACATTTTTATCGACGGTGAATACTCTTTCAGTGTCGACGAAGAAATCATTGCGAGGTTTCAACTTGGAAAAGGAGATGAAATCGATGAAGTTGCGATGGCTGAAATAGGCCATGAAGACGATATTCGAAGGGCCTTTAATCTCGCCGTGCATTACCTCTCATTTCGAATGAGGACGGAAAAAGAAGTATCGGATTACTTAATGAAGAAAGAACTTGAACAACCTGTTGCGGATGAGGTCATCAAAAAGTTAAAGAAGTATGAATACCTGAATGATCAAGAGTTTGCAAAAGCATTCGTGAACACTCAAATTAACACTTCGGAAAAAGGACCAGGTGTAGTTGAAAGAGAACTGGCTGCAAAAGGTGTGGATAAAGCTTTTATTGAAGAGGCTATAGAGACGTTTACTCCTGATATCCAATTGGAGAAAGCTATAGTACTTATGGACAAGCTGTATAAAAAGTATAAAAAGGATTCAAGTATGGTCGCAAAGCAAAAAACAGAACAAAACCTGGCACGAAAGGGATATTCCTTTTCACTCATCAATCTTGCCTGGCAGGAGACGGACAACGAAAAGTCTGAAGAAGAAAAGCTGGAAGCGGTTCTTGTGCATGCCAGAAAAGCTCATAATCGTCTTCACTCCAAATTCACTGGCTATGACTACGTGAATAAGATGAAGCAAAATTTATACCGTAAAGGTTTTTCGATGGAAGAAATCGAAGGGGCTATCGAAATCCTGAAAGAAGAAGAATAAGTTGCAGTCTTAAACACTTTAGCTCTCTAAAGCGCTAAGAGGGACTGTCCCTTTTAGTACTTTAATGTGTTAAAGGCTGTCCGATATAATTCGGACAGCCTTTTGGCCATTCATTTCTTTGATTCAATGATGATATCCATGGAAGTTTTGCTTTCTTCGTAGATGATCTCGGCTACTTCACGCGGGGAGCGAAGCCTGCTTGGGTCTTTGACGTGCTGTGATTCATCCCAGAAAGGTGTGTTCATTCCTCCCATATAGGCATTGATGATGTCGATTCCGCTTCCTTCAAATTCTTTTTGAAGGCTTTCGGAAAATCCTCTTAAAGCGAATTTGCTTGCTGCATAGTATGATTCGTTCTTCTTGCCGCGGAGGCCGGCAGTTGAAATAATATTAATGATGGATCCTGAGTCTTTTGACACCATGGAAGGCAGTAGTGCTTTTGTCAGGTACACGGTGCCGAGAAAATTCACCGACAACATTTTTTCTATATCCTCAAAGGATGCTTGTAAAAAAGGACCGAAAATCCCTACGCCCGCATTGTTAACGAGAAGCTGAACATCATGTTTTTCAGTTATCGCACGGCTTACCTTCTCAACTTCTAAAGCTGAAGCGATATCGATAACCATAAACGATGCTGTCCCGCCGTCTGTAACTATTTCCTCTTTGACTGATTGAAGTTTTTCCTCTGTTCTGCCAAGAAGCAGAATATGATATCCCTCATTGCTGTAAACCTTTGCAAGCTCACGGCCAAGACCTGAGCCTCCGCCGGAAATCACTGCCGTTTTCATATGTATTCCCCCTATGGTGTATTGGTTATAATGTATTTTTTCCTGTAGAAGTCCTTTTAAACCAAACTTTATTTATCATATCATTTTCCCTATAATAAAGGTGAATGGAGTGAACATAATGGATAATGAAACAAGATATAGCAGAATGAGCGAACATGAGTTAAGGCAGGAGATTGCACAGCTAAGAGAGAAAGCCAGGAAAGCAGAGCAGCTGGGCATTCTCAATGAATTTGCTGTATTAGAAAGAAAATCTCTAATGGCCCAGGCTTACCTGATGAATCCAAAAGATTTCAAATCGGGAGAAATTTACGGAATTGTCGGAGACCCGGGAGTGTTTTTCAAAATTGATTATATGAACGGTGTTTTTGCGTGGGGTTACCGCCTTGGCGGGTCTGGCAAGGAAGAAGCTCTGCCGATATCTCTGTTAAATAAAAAGTGAAAAATGGAAACAAGGAACACTGAGTATCCTTGTTTCCATTTCCTGTATTTAAGATCTTTTTCGGGTTTGTCTTTCCAGGATGATCAAGTCTTGAGTCTGAACAGTATGTCCATTAGCCTGTGAGTGCGCATGTTTGGCATTATAAAAAGCCTGATTAAAGGGACTCACATAGTTTTTATCAAAACGATTTGAGTTGTTCTTTTTTCCCATACCCAAAACAACCGCCTCCTTTAGAATGGCTTACTGCAAAACTTAAATAGAATCACTTTCACGCTGGTTGGATGCAGCCATGCGTTCCTGGGGATGAGTGTTGATGGTACCGTCAGCCCGTTTGGAAGCATATTCCGGCTTCGCCCGCGGTTCACCTTCGAATTTGTTGTTATTCTGGTTAGGAAAGCCTCTTTCTTTATTACGCATCGAATTCCTCCCAAGAATAAGTGATAGGCACTCACAACCAGCAAATCCTTCATTGAAATCTGCTGGCTGCGTATTACTAGTATGGAACTTAACAGGCGCTGTTATTATTAAAAAATATTGGGAATGAGAAAACTGATGGGTGCATTAAGAATCGGGTGTCCGGAAATAGTTTGAAGGTGTTTAGATACCTACAGGATCCGGAGTGTTAAGGTTGAAGGGTGTCAAGATGCTCTTAGAGACCCAAGAACACGGATTATAAAGGCTGAAGGGTCTAAAGGAACTTTTGGACGCCCTGTGATCACTCAAGAAAAAAGAATCTTCTAACGGCCTAAACTCCTCAATCATCAAGGTCACCAAACGTGCTTTCATCACCCCTGTTTATAAGAATAAAATCTAAAGAACGGAGGTAATAAATTATGGATGCATTTCACGAGGAATTAACAAAGAACTTATTAGAGAAGAATGAAGAATTGAGTTACGCCAGGGCCAGGACCTGGGTAGAATTATTATGGGAAGATTTTGAGACAACCTATGCAAAAGCCAAGGGAGAATATCTTGGAAAAGAAATGACAAGCCGGCTTGTGAAACAGTGGATAATCAGCTATGGCAGCCGGCTGCATGAATTTGCTTCCCGGAATCCAAAGTACAGCCATATGCTCGAGGATGGGAAAGATATTAATCATTAAAAAATTGTTTTCTCGTATGATGAGGATAAGGTGTATAAGTAAACCGAAAAAAAGAGGACGGGACCGCTTTATTACGGCCGCGTCCTCTTTTAATTAATTCTAAAATGAATGGAAGTTAACCGCCAAGAACCCTTTAGTCCGGTATGATCTCCAGCTTCTTCCTCAACTTTTCCTCGCTGTAAATCCAACCGGTGTATGAACTTTCAATTTCTAAGTCCTTGTTCAGCTTCACAACAGCAACGAAAGGATAATGGCCATTGCTTCGATACCTGAGGTCAATAAACCTTACTTCATAGCCGTCTTCTTCAAAGTCTTCGATTTCCCAACGGTATACGGGAGAGAAAGACAAGAAAGCAGACAAATTTTTGTCTTTCTTGGCTGCATTGATCAAGGGGGTATCCGGTACGGGAATTCTTTTATACTTTTCAAAGAATGTGATGGAACTGCCGTAAGCTCGAGCTACATAAAAAAATTCTTTCGTGATAATTGCAAGTCTCCATTGATGAAAATGAAGGGTTGATGAAACGATAATCTTTTCTGCATCGGGGATCTTTTTCTTAACGGCTGTTTTAACAGCATGTTGTACGAAAAACCTCAAAATATAATACAGGATGATAATCATGTACATATAGAGGAAAGTCGGTCCTGGATTAAAGCCTATTCCCCAAAGCACCAGCCCTACAATATGAATTCCGAAAATAATCGGATCAAACGTGTTAATGACTCCCAAAGCGACCCATTTCGACGAAAATGGCCTTATTGCCTGGGTTCCATAAGCGTTGAAAATGTCGACAAATACATGAAGGAAAACGGCAAGAAATGTCCAAATCCATAGATGAAGCAGATTAGCTTCAGGAAAAAAGGGATATAGGACTGCCAATATAAGCAGCGGCCATATCAGAACAGCCGGAATGGAATGGGTGATCCCACGGTGATTCCGGATATAGACGGCATTATTTCTTAATTTTAAGACAGTATCAATATCAGGGATTTGCGAACCGATGATTGCACCAATCAAAACACCTTGAGAAGTAACTGCGCTTTCAGCTACGACTGGATCGAGCGTAGCCAAGCCGCCGATTGCAAAACCCATCACTACATGTGTACCTGTGTCCAAGTTAATCCTCCTTCGCTAGGGGTGTTTTCAGTGATTTTTTTAACAAGGCTCTTTTCGTAAAATTTGTTGCTATTTAATACTAATTCCGAAAAAAGTATCCGGGGGGAAATTCGGCTCTTGGGATTTTTCCGGAAGCAACAATATATGCGAAAATAGCCATTAACAAAGATTCCAATCATATGGTCTTGTTTTCAGGGACGAAAATGATATGGTATAAAAGGAGATTATTACAATGAGTCGTTCACTGCAAATGTATATTCAATACGAGATCAAAGAGTCGTACATTGAGCATTATAAACAATTAATGGAGGACATCCTTCCAACTCTGTCTTTTTTCGAAGCAGAAAATATTCAATGGATGCCATCGCCAGGCAGCCCCGCCTCATTTACTGAAGTGATTACCTTGCCGACTGAGTCTCATTACCATGCGTTGAAGAGACTTAGAACATCGGGCGAGCATCCTCTATTTGGTATGCTGGATGCCTGCATCTTGGGCGGCCTTCAACGAATGGAATGCTTTGCGTTGAGAATGACCTCGTAAACAGTGCCGCTGGATTGTCTTTGTTGCCGAAGTTTCAAATAGCAGTAAATATATCCAGAATGCAATAGTAAGGACTATGTTAATATTATATTCCCTCAATAAGTGAAGGTTTAACATCTTGGAGGTACAAAAGTGGAGAGAAATTCTTTAACAAGTATAGAAGAAATTGACATAGAAGCGTTTAAGGAAGATCTGTTGAACTGGTTCACGGCCGAGCAAAGGCAGCTTCCTTGGAGAGAAGACAGCGATCCCTATAAGGTATGGGTGTCTGAAATCATGCTTCAGCAAACCAGGGTAGATACCGTGATTCCTTATTTTCTTAATTTTATCAGCAAATTTCCTACAATTGAAGCCCTGGCATCAGCAGATGAAGAAGATGTACTGAAAGCGTGGGAAGGTCTTGGGTATTATTCCCGTGCAAGAAATCTGCAGTCGGCCGTAAGAGAAGTAAGAGATTCGTATGGAGGTATTGTGCCCTCAGAACCGAAAGAAATCTCAAAGCTGAGAGGAGTAGGACCTTATACGGCAGGAGCCATCTTAAGTATCGCGTATGGAAAGCCGGAACCAGCTGTGGATGGCAATGTAATGAGAGTTTTATCGAGAATTCTGACCATCTGGGAAGATATCGCCAAGCCGTCTTCAAGAAAAATTTTTGAAGAAGCGGTACGCAAACTCATTTCTCATGAAAATCCATCTTACTTCAATCAAGCGTTAATGGAGCTTGGAGCTTTAATCTGCACCCCGACATCCCCTAAATGCCTGTTATGTCCTGTCAGAGAACATTGCAGTGCCTTTCATGATGGAGTTCAGGATACACTTCCGGTTAAAACCAAGAAGAAAAGTGTCAAGAAGCTTCAAATGGGTGCAGTAGTGCTGAAAACCGAAGATGGAAGGTATTTGATTCATAAACGCTCTGAAAAAGGGCTTTTGGCTAATTTGTGGGAATTCCCAAATTGTGAAATGAATTCCTTTGGGTCAATGAGGAAACAGCTAGAGGATTTTGTACAAGAAAATTATGGAGTTGAAGCCGATATAGAAAGTGGCCTTCTTACCAAAATTCAGCATGTATTTTCTCACCTGGTATGGGATGTTGATGTCTATAGTGGCCATATAAAAAATATTAAGGAAATTCAAGATGGACTAAGGTTGGTGGATGAAGAAGAATTAAAGAAGTTCGCCTTTCCGGTTTCGCATCAGAAAATTTGGAGCAGCTATAAGGAACCCCGCCTTGAAGAGTAATTTCTTGGCGGGATAAGAGTTTGCGGGAAGCGGGTATGTCAAATAGAGTCAAAGTTTGCCTGTGGATCGGTAAAATCGAAATAGCGCTGATAAATGAGCAGCTTCCCCCTATAATATAGCAAGTTATAGATGATACCTGGCTCACTCTCAGCTCAGCGCTCAATCATAAGTAACCTTGGTCCCATGTGTCGCGTCGGCTTCATTTCTCTTAAGACCGCCGCGGCTTTCAATTTCCTCAACTATTTCTCTGTGAATGGTTTGTCCCTCTGCATTCAAATAGGGAACCATCTGTTGAAGGGAATGGTGAAAAAAAGCAAGCTCACTTTGATCCCAATCTGTTTTTGGAATCATGGAGAGTTCTGTCATATCTCTGCCAACATACATATTGATTTTCCTCCTTATTGTCATTCATCATAGTTTCTCTGTAAACGTTGTCGATTATGCCAGTTAAGGATAAAATGAAACCTAACAAGAAAGGGGTAGTAAAAATGAATAACAAAGTTGCGCTAGTCACAGGAAGCAGCCGGGGAGTCGGTAAAGCATTGGCCTTGAAATTGGCCGAAGCCGGTTACGATATTGTCGTAAACTATGCACGCAGCAAGAAAGCTGCACTGGAAACAGCAGAAGAAATCGAGAAACTTGGAAGAAAGGCACTGGTAGTACGAGCGAATGTAGGAGATGTTGAAAAAATTAGAACAATGTTTCAAACGATAAAAGAAGAGTTCGGCAGGCTCGACGTCTTTATTAATAATGCTGCCTCTGGTGTTCTAAGACCGGCAATGGAACTTGAGGAGTCTCACTGGGACTGGACGATGAACATCAACAGTAAAGCGTTATTATTCTGTGCGCAGGACGCTGCAAAATTAATGGACAAGGAAACAGGCGGCAAAATCGTAAGCATCAGTTCATTAGGTTCCATCCGCTATCTTGATAACTATACAACAGTAGGTGTGTCAAAAGCAGCAGTAGAAGCATTGACACGTTACCTTGCTGTGGAACTTTCCAGGGAAAATATTGTAGTTAATGCTGTGTCAGGCGGCGCAGTCGACACAGATGCACTAACACATTTTCCTAACCGTGAAGAACTGCTGGAAGATGCCCGCACCAAAACTCCTGCAGGCCGCATGGTTGAAATTGAGGATCTTGTGAATGCAGTCATGTTCCTTGTCTCTGAAGAAGCATCGATGATACGAGGGCAGACAATTATAGTTGATGGAGGCCGTTCACTTTTAGTTTAAGCCTCAGTAAATAACGCTTCAAAAAAAAGCATTTATTTACTTGTTTTTTTGGAATAGTAATTCTCCTCCTTGGTTACATTAACAAGCGTGGAGGTGATTACAATGGCAAAACGCAACCAAACTCAATCTGGTACAAACGTACAACACGTTAAACAACAAAATGCTCAAGCTCAAGGACAAGCTGGCCAATACGGCGCTGAGTTTGCTTCTGAGACAAACGCTCAAGAAGTAAGACAACAAAACGCTCAATCTCAAGCTAAAAAAGGTCAAAACTAAGAACATACTTAAGAAGAAGGCATCCTGCTTGTAACAGGGTGCCTTTTTTCTTTTTTTTACTGCTTTGCAACTAAGAAAGCCGCCTGGTTATGAGCTATTGGACACAGGAGTTGGGGGAAATGTGGAGATGTGTATCTATAGCGGCTGGTGGGTTCATGTGTGGCGGGAAAAAAAGGGAGATGGTATCCAGAGCGGGTGTGTGGGTACATGAGTGGCGTTATGTACCTATAGCGTGCTGGTGACAGCCAAGCGACAAAGAAACCCCTTTAGCGACAGAACTTGTCAAAGGGATTTACATAAGTGCACAGAATACTAATTAAGAAAGATTACTGTGAGGGCAGGTGCATGAAATGTCGCAATTTAACAAACTTATTACCGATCAGTTGAAGACTATGGATAAACTTCTTTTTCTCCAATCAGAGATAGAACGATGCCAGGAAATCGAAAAAGAACTGGCGGAACTGCAGCAGCAATCGAAATTAGAATCAGTTCATAAGGAAATTGCGGAAATGAAAAAAGAGCTTAAGGAAATTCAAAAGGTCTTCCAGGATCAAACGAATGAAGTGATTCAAACGTATTCTGAAGAAAAGGTCTTGGTTTAAATACGAGATATATCCAAGCCGCTGCCATGCAGGGGCTTTTTTCTTTTTATAAGGGAGGAATCAGGTTATCGGTGAACAGCATTCTCGCGCGCCTATCATGCCCCATTTTACTGAAATAAGATTGCCTAGACAACATTGAATCGTAAAACTGGAGAATCGATGCAGTCAGAAGGCGGCCCAGACAGCATGGAATCTAAAAACTGAAGAATCGATGCAATCGGAAGGCGGCCCAGACAGCATGGAATCGTAAAACTAGAGAATCGATGCAGTCAGAAGGCGGCCCAAGCAGCATGGAATCATGAAACTGAAGAATCAATGCAGTCAGAAAGCTGCCCAGACAGCATGGAATGGTAAAACTAGAGAATCGATGCAGTCAGAAGGCGGACCAGACAGTTAGAATAGCTTGTAAATCAATCTGTAATTCGACGTTTTTCGTCGACAATCAGAATACTCTTCGCAAAAACATGGCTCTTTAGTTTTAAAATTATTCTTAAAACGTTATAATAATAAAATAGACTTAAGAGATTAGCGGAATAATCTGCAGGAAGGCAGGGGAGATTGATGGCGGTTCCCAGCGAAGGGCAACCAATACAAATACATAGTTACAAGCATGATGGCAAAATTCATCGTGTGTGGAATGAACTGACAGTTTTAAAGGGGACAAGAAATCTTGTCATCGGGGGAAACGACCGGACGATGGTAACAGAATCGGACGGAAGGACATGGATTACTCGAGAACCGGCCATCTGTTATTTTCATGCAGAGCTTTGGTTCAATATTATTTGCATGATTCGTGAAGATGGAATTTATTATTACTGCAATCTGAGTTCACCTTTTGTTTATGATCATGAGGCGTTGAAATATATAGATTATGATCTGGATATCAAGGTTTTTCCGGATATGACCTATACTCTGCTCGATGAGGATGAGTATGAAACACACAGAAAACAGATGGGATATCCAGATGTCATTGACCACATTTTAAAAAGAAATGTGGACAAGCTTGTCCGCTGGATCAGGCAGCGGAAGGGTCCTTTTGCTCCGGACTTCATCGATATTTGGTATGAAAGATTCCTTTATCACAGAAAATGAGAAGAAGTATATGACCGGTTACATGACTGCAATTGCAGTAAACCTGTTGGCTTGATTCAACAGGTTTTTTATTGTTATTGAATTTACAAAAACCATAAATTTAACTAAGTTATCTCCGTCCAGCTTCAGCGCCCAGCCCCTCGGGGTCAAATGTCCGAAGAGAATAAAAGGAAAGACCGCCTTTTTTCTCTCCGGAGCATTTACCTGTCGGGCCTGATCAGGGCGCTTGCGCTTTTGTTCTTGTATACAAAGGGGAAATTACAGAAAGGAGGATGAATGAATGGATAGTATCAAACGGTTTATGCAATTTGTAAAACCTTATAAATTTCAGATCATTGGAACACTTTTAATAGGAATTATAAAATTTTCGATACCTTTACTAATACCCATATTAATTCAATATGTCATAGATGATATCGTCGGAAGCGATTCCATGTCGGCAGGGGAAAAAACAGATCAGCTTCTCATGATTATGGGAGTCATGGTCGTCATCTTTGTCATCGTCCGTCCGCCTGTTGAATATTACAGACAATATTTTGCCCAGTGGACGGGAAGTAAGATTCTATATGATTTAAGGGACAACCTGTTCAGCCATACACAGAAGCTGAGCTTTAAATACTATTCTAATACAAGAGCGGGAGAGATCATTTCCAGGGTCATTAATGATGTAGAACAGACGAAGAACTTTGTCATCACCGGGATGATGAATCTCTGGCTGGATGTAGCAACGATAATTATTGCTCTCGGTATTATGTTTACATACGATGTAGGACTTACGCTTGTGTCGCTGATCGCCTTTCCGTTTTATGCTATTTCGGTAAAGTACTTCTTCGGCAACCTGCGAAAACTGACCAGGGACCGGTCTCAGGCACTTGCAGAAGTGCAAAGTTACCTTCATGAAAGAGTGCAAGGAATGTCGGTGGTCAAAAGCTTTGCGCTTGAAGATCATGAACAGAACCAATTCAGGGGTCACAACAGCCGCTTTCTTGCTAAAGCATTGAAACAGACGAGCTGGAATGCAAAGGCATTTGCGGTCGTTAATACAATTACAGATATCGCACCGTTGATTGTCATAGGGTATGCAGGTCTGCAAGTAATTAACGAGAACCTGACTATAGGTGTTATGGCAGCGTTTATTGCTTATGTTGACAGACTTTATAACCCCCTCAGAAGGCTTGTGAATTCATCGACAACACTTACTCAGTCTATTGCCTCAATGGACAGGGTTTTCGAGTTCTTGGATGAAAAGTATGACATCGATGATGAACCAGGTGCTGTAGAATGCAAAAATGTCAGAGGAGAAATTACTTTTGACAAAGTTCATTTTCAATACAATGAGAAAGATGAAGAGGTTCTGCGGAATATTGACCTCACTATACCGGCTGGAGAAACGGTTGCCCTCGTCGGGATGAGCGGGGGAGGGAAATCTTCTCTTGTCAGCCTGATTCCCCGTTTCTACGATGTGACTTCCGGCAGGCTCATGCTGGATGGAGTTAATATCAGAGACTATCAGGTGAAAAGCCTGAGAGATAATATCGGAATGGTCCTTCAGGATAACATTTTATTCAGTGAGTCTGTTAAGGAAAATATTCTCTTCGGAAATCCTGATGCGTCAGATGAAGAAGTTATCGCAGCTGCAAAAGCGGCAAATGCTCATGACTTTATCATGAGTCTTTCGGAAGGATATGAAACGAAAGTCGGCGAACGAGGTGTAAAGCTCTCTGGAGGACAGAAGCAGAGGGTAGCTATAGCACGGGTATTTTTGAAAAATCCACCAATTCTTATTCTGGATGAAGCAACTTCTGCTCTTGATTTGGAAAGTGAACATCTTATTCAAGAGGCGATGGAGAAGCTTGCAAAAGATAGGACTACCTTCATTGTCGCTCACAGGCTATCAACTATCACTCATGCGGATAGAATCATACATCTTGAACATGGCGAGATTGCCGAGATGGGAACACATTCTGAACTTATGAAGAAGAAAGGACACTACTATAAGCTGTTTCAAGTTCAACAGCTTGATCAATAGAGGGGCGGAATCAATCGGTGGACTTAGTGCAATTGCACTGATGAATGCTTTTATTACAACCTGCTGTTCAGGTTTAATAAGCATCATCGCTTACGTATTGCATTATGACCAGGAAATTTATGGTTCGATTGTCTTAATTTCTTAAAGTTGAAAAAGTAAAAGAATTCACTGAAAAATTATAAGACTAAAGTGGTCATAAAGCTGAATCTAAATGATTCAGCTTTTTTTGTCGTTTAATGAAACAATATAGATTTTTTCGTCTATTCATGTTTTATTAACGCGAGTTAATTAGTCGAATTTACTCATTGTTGAGACCTCTTTAAAATAAAGCTCTTAGAATAATAGGTAAAATTACCCAATATATTTATATTAATATAAATGAATAAATATTTACTATTGATTCTTTTTTTATGCTATGTATAATAAGTTACAAGCATATGTCAGAATTGTTATTAAATTCTAAATTGTTTTACCAGGGGGGTTATAGAGATGAGAACTGATACTCCTATTTTAAAAGTGGAAGAGCTTCAAACGACTTTTTTTACAGATGATGGAGAGATTCCTGCAGTGGATCATGTTGATTTTCACGTAAAGGAAGGAGAGGTGCTAGGGATAGTCGGAGAATCGGGATGTGGAAAAAGTGTCACTTCTTTATCGATAATGGGATTGGTGCCCAGTCCACCGGGAAAAGTTACTGGCGGAAGAATCCTTTTTAAAGGCGAAGATTTGGCTCAAGCTACAGAGAAAAGAATGAGAGAAATCCGCGGCAATGAAATCGCCATGATCTTTCAGGAACCGATGACTTCGCTCAATCCGGTTTTTACAATTGGCAACCAGCTTACCGAAGCGATCCGTATACATAAAAAGAACAGTAAAGCAGAGGCGAGGAAAGATGCGGTCAGGATCATGGAGCTGGTTGGACTTCCACGGGCAGAAGAGTTATTGAAGGATTATCCCCATCAGTTATCTGGGGGAATGAGGCAGCGAGTGATGATTGCCATGGCCATGGCTTGTGACCCGCAAGTATTGATAGCCGATGAACCGACAACAGCACTCGATGTGACGATTCAGGCACAAATACTGAAACTGATGAAACAGCTGAATAAAGAAATGAATACAGCGGTCATCCTGATTACCCATGACCTTGGAGTCGTAGCTGAGACTTGTGAACGGCTGATCGTCATGTACTCAGGAAAAGTTGTGGAAGAAGGCTCAGTGGAAGAAATTTTCAAGGATCCAAAACACCCTTATACAAAGGGGTTGATTCAATCGGTACCAGACATGAGATATAAGAAGCAGAAGCTTTACTCTATACCGGGAAGTGTCCCTAAACCAGGTTCCATTAAACATGGCTGCAGATTCGCTGCACGGTGTGAATATGCATTCGACCGCTGTTTAAGTGAAACGCCGGAATTATATGAGACAGCACCAGGCCATACAAGCCGCTGCTTTTTATATGACAGCAAGGAGGGGTTGAATCATGACAGAACCGCTGTTAAAGGTTGAGGGACTGAAGAAACACTTTCCCATTACAGGCGGCATCCTTGGAAGGCCTGTCAATCACGTAAAGGCAGTAGACGGTGTTTCGTTTCATGTGAAGAAAGGGGAAACGCTGGGAATTGTAGGGGAAAGCGGCTGCGGTAAGTCGACCACTGGAAGAATGTTAATGAGACTGATTGATCCTTCAGCAGGAAAAGTGACTTTTGAAGATAAGGAGCTTACGAGTCTATCAAAAACGGAAATGAGAAAGGTCCGCAGAGATATACAAATGGTATTCCAAGATCCGTATGCATCTCTGAATCCGAGGCATACGGTTGAAAAGATACTCGAAGAACCATTAATCGTCCATGGAATCGGTTCAGCTAAAGAGAGGAAGAAAAAGGTTCACGAGCTGCTTGAGATTGTCGGATTGAGCAGCTATCACGCCAAAAGATATCCTCATCAGTTCAGCGGGGGACAAAGGCAGAGGATTGGCATCGCGAGGGCTCTGATGACACAGCCTAAGCTGATCATTGCTGATGAACCAGTTTCGGCGCTGGATGTTTCGATTCAGGCTCAAGTACTTAACTTGATGAAGGAGCTTCAAGATGAATTTGATCTAACTTATATATTTATTGCTCATGATTTAGGGGTGGTCAGACATATAAGTGATAGAGTCGGAGTGATGTATTTAGGCAGAATGGCAGAACTGAGTGAAAGTGAGAATCTCTATGTGAAGCCGCTTCATCCTTATACTCAGGCACTGCTGTCGGCTGTGCCGATTCCTGATCCAGGGTTTGAAAGGGAAACAATCCTTTTGCAAGGAGATATTCCAAGCCCTTCAAATCCGCCGTCAGGTTGTGCTTTTCATACAAGATGTCCGCATGCTATGGATGTTTGTAAAAGCAAGACACCAGAATTCAAAGAACATTTACCGGGGCATTATGTTGCTTGCCATCTCTATGAAGATAGCAAGTAACGTAAGCATATAAAATATTTAAATGGAGGGGATTTATTTGAAGAGAAGGAGATGGGCAGTACTTTTAGTACTTCTTATGGCAGTTTCCACCGCTTTATACGGGTGTGGAGATGATGGGGCATCAGGTGATTCTGCTTCAAACACATTGATTTTTGGACGCGGAGGTGACTCTGTTGGACTGGATCCAATCACTGTCACTGACGGAGAATCTTTCAAAGTTACTAAAAACATTTTCGAAACGCTTGTTAAATTCGGAGAGCAGGATACAGAAGTCCAAGCTGGTCTAGCAAAAGAGTGGGACGTGGCTGAAGATGGACTGACTTATACATTCACGCTTCAAGAAGGAGTTAAATTCCAGGATGGAACTGACTTTAATGCCGATGCAGTAGTATTCAATTTCGAGCGCTGGATGAATGGAAGTGCTGATGAATTTCCTTATTACGGCTCTATGTTTGGCGGATTCAAGGGAGATGAAGGGCATGTCATTCAAGAAGTGAAGGCTGTCGATGAGGGAACAGTGGAATTCACATTGAAACGTCCTCAAGCACCTTTCTTGAAGAACCTTGCGATGAGCATGTTCTCCATTGCGAGCCCGACAGCTGTAGAAGAACTTGGTGACAAATTTGCCAAGCAGCCTACAGATGCGGGTACTGGGCCGTTCAAATTTGTTGAGTGGAAAGAAAATGACAAAATCGTACTTGAGAAAAACGAAGATTACTGGCAAGAAGGATTGCCGAAACTTGATCAAGTCATCTTTAAGTCTATTCCGGAAAACTCTGCGCGTTTAAATGCATTAATGTCTGGTGAAATTGACTTGGCAGATGGTATCAACCCAAGTGATGCAGAAAAGATCAATGAAGATGAAAACCTGCAATTGTATGAACGTCCATCCTTGAATGTAGGCTATCTTGGATTGACAAACACAAGAGAACCATTCAACAACCCTAAAGTGCGTCAAGCCTTGAATCACGCAGTAAACAAACAAGCTATTATCGACGCTTTCTTTGAGGGTAAAGCTGATCCGGCTAAAAACCCAATGCCGCCGGTTATCAATGGTTATAACGATGATATCGAAGGATATGAATTCGATCTTGATAAAGCTAAGGAATTACTTGCAGAAGCAGGATATCCTGATGGATTCGAAATGGAGCTTTGGGCAATGCCGGTTCCTCGTCCATACATGCCGGATGGCCAAAAAGTCGCTGAGGCGATCCAAGCTGATTTTGCCAAAATTGGTGTAGAAGCAGAAATTGTATCATTTGAGTGGGCTACTTACCTCGATAAAGCAAGTAAAGGTGAAGCCGATGCATTCCTTCTTGGCTGGACAGGAGATAACGGGGATGCTGATAACTTCCTGTACACTCTTCTTGATAAAGATAATATCGGCAGCAACAACTACGCTTACTACAGCAACGATGAACTTCATGATGTATTGATTGAAGCTCAGACAGAGGTGGATGAAGATAAACGTGCAGAACTGTATAAACAGGCACAAGAAATCATCCATGAGGATGCTCCTTGGATTCCGCTTGCACACTCTACACCGCTGCTGGCTGGAAGCTCGAAAGTGAAAAACTTCCTTCCGCATCCAACTGGTTCTGACTTGCTGTCAGGTGTAAGTATCGAATAAAGGATAACAAAAGGGGGATCTCTTTAGATTTCTCCCTTTTGTACATAATGAATGATCTTGTTGAAATTGAGGATAGCATAGGTTATATGCTGTCTCCCTCATGTTAAGTGAATTTTTTAGTGAGAGAAGCAGAAGTAAGCTGATAATCAAGCAGGGGGCAATAGTAGATGCCTTACTAAAAGAGGTGACAATATGTTTCAATATACAATCCGTAGACTGCTTCAGCTCATTCCTGTTTTACTCGGAATGACATTTATTGTTTTCATGATTATAAGGGCGATTCCCGGCGATCCGGCACAAACGATCCTTGGACAACAGGCGACCAAAGAAGCCGTTGCAGCATTGAGAGGCCAGCTTGGACTGGACAACCCATGGTACATTCAATACTTTCAATACTTAGCAGGACTTTTTCAAGGAGATCTTGGAGAATCCATTAGAACCAAGTCAGCCGTTTCCAGTGAAATTTGGCCATACCTAGCCGCAACCTTTGAATTGGCTATGGTAGCCATCGTCATTGCTGTCGTGATTGGGGTCAATGCAGGAATCATAAGTGCCTGGTTCCAAAATTCCTGGTTTGATTATACAGCGATGATTCTCGCGTTGGTTGGAGTTTCGGTTCCAATCTTTTGGCTGGGATTGATGGGGCAATGGGTATTCGGCATTCAACTCGACCTGCTGCCGACGACTGGCCGGGAGAATATACGAAATCCGGTAAACGCAATAACGAATCTGTATCTGCTGGATACCCTTATACAAGGTGACTTCCAAAAATTTGGAGCAGTCGTCCGTCATCTGATCCTTCCTGGATTGGCATTAGCCACCATACCAATGGCTATTATTGCAAGGATGACACGCTCAAGCATGCTGGAAGTCATGAAGTCGGATTATATCAGGACAGCCAGAGCAAAAGGGTTGAAGATGTTTCTGGTTGTGTATAAGCATTCCTTGAAAAATGCAGTCATTCCCGTACTGACTGTCATCGGCTTGCAAATGGGACTTCTCCTGGGCGGAGCAATCCTGACGGAAACGATCTTTGGCTGGCCCGGAATCGGAAGATATATATTCGACGCCATAAGCTATCGTGATTACCCGGTTATTCAATCTGGAATCCTGGTAGTGGCGGGAATATTCGTAACAATCAATCTCATTGTCGATCTTCTGTATGCAGCAGTTGATCCGCGGATTAAATACAATTAAAGAGAGGTGTCCGATATGGCAGAACTGGCACCAAACACAGGTGATATAAAACAGAAAGAGGCAGAAGAGACGATTTCTCCGTGGAAAGAAGCCTGGAAAAGCTTCCGGAAGAATAAGACAGCCCTTGTCGGGTCATTGATTGTCTTATTCTTCGTTATCCTTGCCCTGACAGGTCCTCTTATCGCACCACAGGGGATAAATGAGCAGGATATGTCCAAAAGGCTGCTGGCTCCTTCTGCAGAACACTGGCTCGGGACGGATGATTTTGGCCGTGATATTCTCTCAAGAATCATCCATGGTGCAAGGATTTCACTGACTGTAGGCTTCTTAGCTGTAGTTGGTTCAGCAGTGATAGGCAGCATATTGGGAATCGTAGCCGGTTATTATGGACGATGGGTGGATACTATCATCTCAAGGTTTTTTGATATCCTGCTGGCTTTTCCGAGTATCCTTCTCGCTATTGCCGTAGTAGCAGCTTTAGGGCCCTCACTAAGAAACGCCCTCATCGCCATCGCAATCATCAATATACCGAACTTTGGCCGTTTAATCCGGTCACGGGTGCTGAGTGTGAAGCAGGAGGAGTACGTAATGGCGGCCAAAGCAATTGGGATGAGTGACAAAAGGATTCTCTTCAGTCACGTCCTTCCTAATAGTATGGCACCAATCATTGTTCAGGGAACACTGGCAATTGCCACTGCGATACTGGAAGCAGCAGCACTTGGATTTCTTGGGCTCGGTGCACAGCCGCCTGATCCCGAGTGGGGGAAGATGCTGTCAGATGCGCGAAGATACATGCTTGATGCACCATGGACCATGATCTTTCCGGGGCTTGCCATCATGTTGACAGTTTTAGGGTTTAACCTGATGGGAGACGGCTTGCGGGATGCGCTTGATCCAAAGATGAAGAACTAAAATTATTGGAGCGGCTGTATTGCATTATTGAGACGAAACCCTCATAAGCAGGAGAGACCAAATCTTATAGGTTTGGTTTCTTTTTTTCATGGTCCTGAAAACCCCTTGCTAAGCCGGGGGAGGGGCCAGCGAGCTTAAAGCGAGGTATAGAAAATCTCCCTTCATGAGGGGATAAGCAGGTTTCCCTAACACTTACTTCTTACCATTCAAGCAGGCGGTTTACCTGTGAAGGACATGAATAATCTAGAATAAGCGGAATTTTTCCGGCTATGCTGCGAAATTGCATTCGAAATAGGATATATAAGCGGAATTTTTCCGCTTAAGCATAGCTAAATAGGCCATTTTCACATCTTTTTAGCAAATAAGCGGAATTTCTCCGCTTAATTTAGCTGTTTTTGATGCTCTTTTTAAAATAAGCGGAAATTCTCCTCTTATTTATTTCTTAATATTTTTCATTGGGGATAAATTGCTGATGAAATCAGTGGGCCTTTCAAGCCGCAGAGCAAACCACTAGTTCTCTCTGGAGGTTTTGATTTAATTTTGAGGTCTGTACTTCAGAGAATGTTCGTGCTGGATTCCTGGGTGCCTATTTTTTAAGGAAACACGTTGTATAGGTAACCTCTTTAAAAGAAATCACATCATTTTGGTCATCAAGCATCTTGCTCAACGAACCAGCCATTAATTTAGAGAACATATATCTCGAAATGAAAAGGATGAGTTTATCCAGCAGGATAACCAGCCTTTTTTGTTGAATTTTATATTATAAGTTCAAAAAAGAGGTGAGAGGGTGGCCATAAAAGGACTTAATCATTTGTTGTTTTCAGTGTCTAATTTAGAGCGTTCTATCAATTTTTATAAGAATGTTTTCCAGGCAAAGTTGTTGGTGAAGGGGAAAAGCACGGCCTACTTTGATTTAAACGGTATATGGCTTGCCCTGAATGAAGAAAGCGGCATTCCACGGAAAGAAATCAGCCAATCATACACTCACATTGCTTTTTCAATTGAAGAATCAGCGTTTGAAAGTATGTACTCTAAACTACAAGAAATGAATGTAAACATCCTGTCAGGGCGCCAGCGGGATGAAAGAGATAAAAAGTCTATTTACTTCACAGATCCAGATGGTCATAAGTTTGAATTTCACACAGGCACTTTACAAGATAGGCTCGATTTCTATAAAAAGGACAAAACTCATATGGAGTTTTATGATTAATTATTTCATGAAAAAACGCATAATGATTTTAATATAAAATTACTAATCAATGGAGAGGTAGATATTGAAGAAATTTTTGATAGCAGTGTTATTGATTTTCTTCTTGTTTATTGGCTTGATTGCCTTAAGGTTTGGTAGTGCTTTGACTCAAGAAGGCAATCCTGTTCCTTACTTAGTTGCAATTGGTCAATATGAGTTAGCCAATAATGGGTATGAAGGAGTGTTAAGAACACCAAACAGAATAAGATACATTTCTAAGTTTGAGGATAAATACCCCTTAGGGATGGCGAGAGAATACATGGAAACGTTGGACTGGGAGTTTAAAGAGCAGATCGGCTCAGGCCTTATGTTTGAAAAAGGTGGAAAAACCATCACAATTGAAACCAGACAATTTTCAGAGCATTACTTTATATGGGATATTTCGAAAGAGTTATTAAATTAAAAGAGGAGAAACTTTTTCATCAATTTAAGGAGTGTATTAATTTGGGGAATTTAATTGATATAGCAGAGCGTTTGGATGAAGAGTTTCGAATTAGAAGCTTTGGGAAAGACCCGGCTTTTAGCAGGTTCATCCCTCAGGTTTATGAGGGCAGGATGGAGTGGAGAGAGAAGTTCGAACCCGAATTCAACGAGTTATTTAATGGGTTAATGATAAAAGGAGAGCCGGAAGTTAATAATGCTTTTTTAGCCGTTTTTCCTACGAATGAAGTTTTAGAAAAGTTTATTGAAGTTGGAGAAGCTGGCGACCTATTGTTTATGCATCACCCATTATTGATGGAGTGCGGGGATCCAAATGGAAGCTGGGGAAGGGGGTTCGTACCGATTGAAGAGAACTTATTGGACCAAATAAGAGGTAAAGGTCTTTCTGTATATACCTGTCATGCTCCGATGGATTATCATGTATCTTTGGGAACCAGCCAAGCGATTGCAGAGGCATTGAAAGTGGATATAACGGAAAGGTTTATACATAGTCCTGAACATGGTGAGATTGGAATAATTGGCTATGTTGAACCAGCAAGATTTGAAGACTTTGAAGAGCAGATTAAAAGTATCTTTGACATACCTTACGTGGATTTTGAGGGGCAGAGAAACGAAGTGAAAAAAGTGGCTATTGTCGCCGGCTGCGGAGATAAGACACATTGGATGAGGCTAGCGGAAGACAAAGGAGTGGATACATACATTTCAGGTGAAATCCACTGCCATATTGATAATGAATACGGAAGAAAAAGATTTGAAGAAGTTAAAAAGTACGCAAATCAAACAGAAATGTCATTAATTGGTGTTTCTCATTCAGCTTCTGAGTATTTAGTAAAGAAAACGTCCATGTATCATTGGTTCGAGAAGAACTTTGACCTGAATAGTATTAATCTTTTACCGCAAAAAGACTGGTGGCTGTAATATAAAAAAGAGAACTTGGATTATCAACCCAAGCTCTCTTTTTATTTTCAAGAACACTATCAATACTCCTCAGTCTCCCTGACAGTCACTTCATTCTCTTCTTTATGATAAGACTGGAAGCTTGTGATCAGCGTATCAAGATGCTCCAATTGTTCATCATATTCAAAGATAGCCGAGAAGATATGAAGGATGTGGAATGTATTTATGTCACTTTCATTATAAGAGTTATTGATTTCCTCCATAAACAAATTCATCATTTCCCGTCTGTTTAAGCAGACTGTATTGGTATGTTCATTATCATTGATGGTATGCATTTTTCCTAGAAAGCGGAGCAGCAGCTGTTCATGGTAAGTCAACAGGCAGTCAAGTTGTTCTGTTATCGAGGCTCTTAGCTCCTCTGGAAGGTGATTGAGTTCATTTTCATAACGGTTAAGCCGTTTAAGGATTTCAAAGCTTCTTCTTGCTGCCGAAATCATTTGCCTGTAAATGACAAGCTTTCTGCTTTTTGCTATGTCGCTTGATTTAAAATAACTTCTTTCTTCCTTATAGAGAAGATAAAGCTGTTCGCTTTTAGTCAATCGTTCTCTAATTTTTTCAAAGTCTTTTTTCAAAAGATGGAAGTCTGATGAATGCCTGTTGCTCAGTCGGATCCATTTCAATATCTCTTCGGTAATATTCTCAATTTTATGGTAAAGTTTCGTTTCATACTTTGGCGGAATGAAGATCAAATTGACTGCAAAGGAAGCGAATACACCAGTCATGATAGTTGAGAATCGAATCAGAGAGAATTGGATGAAGTCATCCTGTGGTGCTTCCATAATCGCAATCAGGGTAACAAGTGCAAGTCCAATTGTGTTTTCTAGTTTAAGCTTTAAAATGATCAGGATGGCAATGATGGCTGCAAGTCCTATCACTAGAATATTATGACCAAATAAAAGAACAAACAAGACTCCCAGAATGGCTCCAATCAGATTAGCTTGTATTTGTTCAATGATGGTAAGATAAGAGCGGTAAATGGTCGGCTGGACAGCAAATACTGCAGCAATCCCGGCAAAGACAGGGTTAGGGAAGTTAAATAGGTCTGCCGCCAGCAAAGCGAGTACAATTGCAATCCCGGTCTTGAAAATACGGGCACCTAGCTTCATTATTTATATCCTTTCCTGTGTGCTTATATTTGTTAGTGATTATGCAGCAACCTTTAAACACAGACGTAAATTAATATAAATGACTATATAGTAGATTTAACACATTGAGAGAAAGCTAAACAGTTTTTCTTAATAGTTGAGCAATAAAAACTTGTTTGTACTTAGGTATTTTTCTTTCCAAGGTGCTCGGCCTTCGGATGGAAACCCTCTTTACGGCGTTAGGAGTGCTTACTCTTTTAATAACATAGACACTATTGTACTGATAAGGATGAAAAAAGGGAATAGGGATTTGTGTATTTTTATTGATTAAGAATAAGTAAAAAGGCTGTGCGGGAGGGAAAACCATCCTGCATCAGCCTTTTTTATGGATTTCTCTATTTGTAAAAGAACGCTGGTGGAGCATCATTAATGAATATCATCTTTTTCTGATTTGGTGTATCTCGTTCCGCAGGTGTGGTGAATGATCGCGCTGGGCTGGCGAGGTACATGACCTTGAGCTTTTTCTGGTTTGATGTACCTCGCTCGGCCGGCGAGGTACATCATCTTGAAATTTTTCTGTTTTGATGTACCTCGCTGTGCTGGCGAGGTACACAATCTTGGGATTTTTCTGTTTTGATGTACCGCGCTTCGCCAGCGGGGTACATAATCCAAGGATTTTTCTGATTTGATGTACCTCGCTCCGCCAGCGAGGTACATGATCTTGTGATTTTTCTGATTTGATGTACTTCGCTCCGCCAGCGAGGTACATGATCCAGGAATTTTTCTGATTTGATGTACCTCGCTTCGCCAGCGGGGTACATAATCCAAGGATTTTTCTGATTTGATGTACCTCGCTCCACCAGCGAGGTACATCATCTTGAGATTTCTCAGTTTTGATGTACCACGCTCCACCAGCGAGGTACATGATCCAGGAATTGTTCTGATTTGATGTACTTCGCTCCGCCAGCGAGGTACATCATCTTGAGATTTCTCAGTTTTGATGTACCACGCTCCGCCAGCGAGGTACATGATCCAGGAATTTTTCTAATTTGATGTACCTCGCTCCGCCAGCGAGGTACATGATCTTGTGATTTTTCTGATTTGATGTACCTCGCTCCACCAGCGAGGTACATGATCCAGGGATTTTTCTGATTTGATGTACCTCGCTAGACCAGCGGGGTACATAATCCAAGGATTTCTCTGATTTGATGTACCCCGCTCGGCCGGCGGGGTACTTCATCTAATAATTTCTCACTTTTGATGTAACGCGCGTCCTATCAAATCACCAACAGAGAATCATTCTTACTCAGTCGACACTGAAGGATCTGCTTGTTCTTTAGAAGGGATGACTTGAAGGAAATGTTCACCCGGTGATGTCAAGAGTTTTCGTAATCCATCCGCTTCTTGAGGCTGTTCGATTTCCAGTGTCTCAATGTATTTAGAGAGAAGTTCAGTAACATCTGCGACTCCCTGCTCATTTAACGACTGAAGCTGAACTTTGGCACCCTTGGCAATTCGTCTTGTCAAAGCTTCCTTGGTCAGTCCCATCTCTGGCTGGTGGCGAAGGTAGACGACTCCGCCTGTCATTCCTGCACATATCCATGGTCCGGGATCTCCGAGAACAAGACCGCGTCCATTTGTCATATATTCAAAGGCGAATCCTTTAATATTAGCATTTGCTCCCAGGTTTCCGTATTCTTTAACCTGTATCGGCTTTGTTATCTGGCCGCCGATAACCATGTCTGCTCCAGATAACCTGATTCCGGCGCGGGCATCAGCATTGCCTTGGACCATTAATAAACCTTGCTGAGCTCCATAGCCAAAGCCCTTTCCGGCAGAACCGTTGAAGAACTGGTTGTTTTTTGTTTTTCCTTTCGTAACGATGATGTTTCCGCCGTAGCTTGATTTACCCAGTCCATCCTGTGCTCCTCCGCTGACAGTAATATTGATGCCGTCAACATTGTAAGCACCCAGACCATTTCCTGGGATGGAGCAGTCTTTATATGCAAGCTGGACAGGCTGCAATTCAGAATGCGAGTTTTTCAATTTCGAACGTACACGGTGTCCTGATGCTCGGCTGCCCAGTACACGCTGATTCGAAATGACACCGGAGAATTCCCTTGAAAGGTGAAGTTCCTCTACGCTGCTGTCAAGATACTCGCCTGATACTGCCTGAAGCAACTCTGGCTGTTCAAGGGAAGCGGCTGCTTCTTTATGAAGCTGCCCGATTTCGAGCGGCTGAAGAAGTGTCGATAGATTCATAGCTTCATTGCCCCTGACTTGCTCTAACAGGTCGGAGCGGCCGACTGCATCCTGCAGGTTCTGGATGCCAATGGATGCTGCAAGGGATTTCAATTCTTCACCAAATGCAGTGAAGAGGTTGGTAAGTCCGGATACAGCCAAATCAAGCTGCCTAGGTACGAATCGGCGTAAGCCATGATCTTTTGCTTGAGCTTCCGATTCTATCTGAGTTGCGATACCGACATGGCAAGTATCGAGATGACAGCCTCGGCATGTCGTACAGCCTATTGCAATCATAGAGAGGGTGCCGAATCCGATTCTGTTAGCCCCTAAAAGCATCACTTTCATAACATCCTGCATACTCTTAATGCCACCGTCAGCCCAGATTTCGACTGTGTCTCTCAAACCGGCTTCTAGCAAAGCGTTGTGGGCAGCTTTTACCCCGATTTCAACCGGAAGTCCTACATGTTGAAGTGCGTGGATTCTCGCTGCCCCGGTACCTCCGTCAAAGCCGCTCAATGTAACGATATCCGCACCTGCTTTGGCAATCCCGACAGCGATTGTGCCGATATTCGGAACAACTGGGACTTTAACAGCGACTTTAGCTTGATCATTGGCCGTTTTTAGTTCATGAATCATTTGAGCCAAATCCTCAATCGAGTAAATATCATGGTTGTTTGAAGGCGAAATTAAATCAGAGCCGATTGTCGCATTACGGGCCTGGGCAATTTTCGCTGTAACTTTAGATCCAGGAAGGTGTCCGCCTTCTCCCGGTTTGGCTCCTTGGCCAATCTTGATTTCGAGAAGGTTGGAAGAGTTCAGCAGTTCGGCATTGACACCAAATCTGCCGGATGCGACTTGCTGTCCTCGTGTATTAGGATACTTGCCTATCATATCCTTGATTTCTCCGCCTTCTCCATTCAAGCTCACCATATTAAGACGGTCAGCAGCTTCTGCATATGCTCTGAAAGCTGTTTCATTCTGAGAACCAAAGGACATGGATGCTATGGCGAAAGGAAGGCTGTGGCTGCCAACATTTAAATCCACTTTTTCAGGATCTATAGGGTTTTCGGACTTTTTGAGAGAAGTCAGATGCCTTATGGTCACAGGCTTTGTCTCTTCCTGCTCAGTAATTTTTTCTCTGTAGCCGGTATAATCACCGGTTCTGGCAACATCTCCAATTGCCTTCCAGATACGAGGGAAGAGATGAAAGCTTTTAGAAATCCTTTGTTTTTCATCAAAGTAATCTTCTGCTCTTTGAATTGCATCCTTTTTCATTTCCTCGTAGTTGAATGCAAGGCTTTCAGCACCGAAAAAGTTAACGATATCAAGCGTCCTGGCAACCTCTTCGCTCAAGCCAATGGAAGAGAAGAGTCTGCCATAGCCCCTCAGTTCATGAATGCCGATGGTGGAAATGACTTTTTCCAGTCCTTTTTGCAATGAAGAGTATAAGTTCAACACAGGCTCATTGGACTCTTCCTCCAGTACAGTCAAGAACATATAATAAGGGCTGATTGCATCTGCCCCGAAACCGTAGGCAACAATGACGTCATGAAGAGAGCGGATTGCCGCAGAACGAAGCAGCAGCGAACAGTTTCTCCTCAAAGAGTCGTCAGTCAGGCGCTGGTCAATTGCAGCGAGTGCAAGGTGGGGATCAAGCCACAGGTTTCCATCATGATGCGAATCTCCGTCATCTAAAACCAGCAAACTTTTACCCGAAGATACAGCCTCGACAGCTTCATCTGACAACCTAGCTAAAGCCTCAGGAATCGATTCTTCCTGCGAGTAGGTGATAGAGATGAAATGACAAAGATTTTCTTTTTGAAATAGCTGCACCAATCCATCATAGCTTGGCTGCTGCAACTTCTCTGAAGACTGCCAGCCGGCTTTGCCCTCTATGACAAGGGGGGTCAGCAGTTCAACGGCAAGGGATTCCTCAGTTCTGCTGTTGTAATGCGGTCGTTTCCCTATGATCGTTCTGGTGGAGAAATGCTCCGTTTCCCGGTCTCTATCGATAGCGGGATTGGTAACAACTGCAACGCTCTCCTTAATGAAGTCCGTGACGTTTTTACGGTTAGGATTAATCGCAGCAAGGGGAGAATCATGGCCGAGTGACCGGATTGGTTCTGCACCTTTTTCTGCCATCTGTTCCAGAAGCTGAACCTGTTCGCGCTCCCAGCCGAAAGCATTATATTGTCCATTTTCAATGCTCGTTGGATAACTCATCATGATATGTTTAGGAAGATTCAGAGTTTCAAGCCTGCTTTTGTATCCCTTGAAATGGATGCGGCTCTCAAAGCGGCTGTGAATTTCATTTTGAAAATCAGTATATTCATATTTTTTAATGTGGTCATTTTCCCATGCGAACCCAATTTTCTCACCTGGGGAGAGCGGCTTTGGATCTGCCGTGAATTCGGAGGAATTAATGATACCCGGCTCAGAGGCAAATACATATGCGCTTTCCACTTCAAGCATCCAGAGCGGGCGAAGACCCAGTGAATCTACGCTGAAGACGGCTTCTTCACCGAACCTGGAGACGATACCAGCAGGGCCTTGTGCGAAATGTCCCCACGTTTCCCTTAAGTAAGTATAAAGATCCTGAAGATGATCAGGATATTGTTTAATTTCATTGATAATTGGAGGAAACACTAACTCCATTGCTTCGAAAAGGGAGTAGCCGTCTCTTCCTATAAGTGTTTCAATCGTTCTATTAAGGTCCTGTGAGTCACTGCCGTTCTCTACAAGAGGTACATCGATTTTTTTCGCTTCAGCCCTAAGTTTGCTGATCGTATTGATTTCACCATTATGGCCAATGACACTGAAAGGCTGCACTCTGAAAAAGTTAGAAAGTGTGTTGGTGGAGTAGCGATTATGCCCAAGTGTCATTGTGGAAGCAATCTTAGGGTGTGTCAGGTCTTTATAATATTTCTGCAGAGATGCACCCGCTCCCATAACTTTATAGACAGCATGGTCAGGGCTTAGGGAAGCTGCATGGACAGCACTGTTTTCTTCAATGGAATTCTGCAGCTCAAATAGGCTTTGATAGACTTCAGCTCTTTCAAGATCTTCCGGAGCAAGAAGCGCCGTTTGTAAAAAGTGCGGGTTTTCCTGAGCGGCAATCGGGCCCAATGTGTCCGGACGGGTCGAATCAATAGTGGTCAATACAACTTGAAATCCCTGTTTCTGAAGTTTGCTGACAATTTCTTGTTTTCCTTGATTTACTGAAATTCCTTTAATGAAAAAGTGGCCGATAATGAATCGGGGTGATAGTGCTAAAGAGGGATCGATAGAAGCGGTTTCGAGCTTTTCGGACCAGACGGCTCTGGGAATATCTATATGTATACCAGCTCCATCTCCTTCGCCGTTTATGAAACCTGCCCTGTGATCCATTGTAACCAAAGCGTTGATACAGCGTTCAATATTTTCCCTGGTGGGTAATTTATTCTTTTCAATGGAAGCAACAATTCCGCAGGCATCATGAGCACCATTATGAAAGTCTCTAAAGAGCTCCGGGCTCCAATGTTTTTGTAGTTTGTTCAATAAAAGCACCTCCGTAAAAAATGCAGAACACATAACAAAATATTCTGAATACTAATACTATAATATCACAAGAATTTTCTGAATTCAATTTTTTATTCAAAATATTGGATGAAAGAAGATTAATAGGGAGGTGCAGTAAAACTGTAAACGCTTTCAATACAAGAAAAATAAAAAACAAGGAGGAATTCCCCCTTGTATAATTATGAATGTTTATGCGTTTTGCAGTTGCTGAAATGCGTAGTTTACTGCTTCAATTGTTTCCTCAATATCTTTTTCGGTGTGGGCGGTGGTAATGAACCAGGCTTCGTATTTAGAAGGAGCAAGGTTGATGCCTTGTCGAAGCATAAGGTTGAAGAACTTGGAGAACATTTCTCCGTCTGTAGCCTCTGCCTGATCGTAGTTTTCCACTTTTTCGGTTGTAAAGTACAACGTAAGAGCGCCTTTCAATCGATTGATAGAGATTGGAGCATTATGTTTTTGGGCCGCTTTTAAGATCCCTTCTTCAAGCATGGCTCCTAAACGATCAAGCTCATCATAAACGCCTTCCTCCTTCAGTACTTCAAGGCAAGCGATTCCTGAAAGAATGGAAGCGGGATTTCCAGCCATCGTACCGGCTTGATAAGCAGGCCCAAGAGGTGCGACTTTTTCCATGATTTCCGCTTTCCCGCCGTAAGCTCCGATTGGAAGGCCGCCTCCGATAATTTTCCCCATTGCTGTCAAGTCAGGTTTTATGCCTAACATATCCTGTGCTCCTCCATACATGAACCGGAATGCTGTAATAACCTCGTCATATATGACAAGGGCGCCGGCTTCGTGCGAGATATCATTTACCTGCTGAAGGAAACCTTCCTTAGGTTCGACTATGCCAAAATTGCCGACAATCGGCTCGACCAGGACTCCGGCGATTTGGTCTCCCCATTTTTGCATAGCTTCCTTAAATGGCTCGATGTCGTTGAATGGGACCGTGATGACCTCATTGGCGATGCTTTTTGGTACGCCTGCAGAATCTGGTGTTCCTAACGTGGCTGGTCCTGAGCCTGCTGCCACTAAGACAAGGTCTGAATGGCCGTGGTAGCAGCCTGCGAATTTAATGATTTTGTCTCTGCCAGTGTAAGCCCTGGCGACCCTGATGGTCGTCATGACTGCTTCAGTTCCTGAATTTACGAATCGAACTTTATCTAAATTCGGCATCGCCTCTCTCAGCATTTCCGCATACTTCACTTCAAATGGTGTCGGAGTTCCGTATAACACGCCGTTTTCAGCTGCCTTTGTAATGGCTTCTGTAATATGAGGATGAGCATGGCCTGTAATGATAGGGCCGTAAGCAGCAAGATAATCAATATACTTGTTGCCATCAACATCCCAGAAATAGGCTCCTTTGGCACGCTCCATAGCAACAGGGGATCCGCCGCCGACTGCTTTATATGAACGAGAAGGGCTGTTTACACCGCCTACGATGCTGTCCAAAGCTTTTGTATGTAAACGTTCAGAATTACTAAAATTCATTGTATTCCTCCTACTTTTTTCTGAATCTCTCACTCATTTTAGTATGATGTCTGTCATTGCGCAAATGAATGCATTTATTTTAGTGAAAGGAAGATAGTGGAGGCGAAGCATCTTCGGCTTTGAAATCCAAAGTACTGTGTTACACTATTTTATGGTTTAAATAGAAGGAGGAGCAGTTATGAATGCAATAGAAGTGCACAACCTGCGAAAAGATTTTAAAGCCTACTCCAGCCGCTCTGGATTAAAGGGAGCTTTTCGTGATTTGTTTACGCGTAATTATAAAGTCGTTTCGGCGGTTAATGATATAAGTTTTACAGTGAAGCAAGGAGAGATGGTCGGTTATATCGGTGAAAACGGTGCCGGTAAATCCACCAGTATCAAGATGCTGACAGGAATTCTTACACCGACGTCGGGTAATGTGACGGTCAATGGCATGAACCCTCATAAGGAGAGAGAGAAGTTTGTCAGCAGTATAGGGGTTGTGTTCGGCCAGCGCTCCCAGCTGTGGTGGGATATCGCGGTTCAGGAATCTTTTCAGCTTTTGAAGAAGGTGTACAAGGTTCCGGATGAACAGTACAAGCAGCACATGGACCATGTTATCGAAACCCTGGAAATTCAACCGCTGCTGGA
The DNA here is from genome assembly GCA_051750065.1 of Bacillota bacterium. Taxonomy (GTDB): domain Bacteria; phylum Bacillota; class Bacilli; order Bacillales; family Bacillaceae_B; genus Rossellomorea. The sequence continues at coordinate 9,659 of JBNJJI010000007.1, read as the reverse complement.
CAAGCCTGTCAGAAAGCTGTCTTTGGGACAAAGGATGAGATGCGAACTTGCTGCAGCTCTTGTTCACAATCCGAAATTGTTATTTCTTGATGAGCCGACAATCGGATTGGACGTACTTGTGAAATTGAAGATCAGGCAGTTCTTAAAGGAAATCAATGAAAAATATAATACGACCATTCTGCTGACGACTCATGATCTTACTGATATTGAAGCACTATGTGAACGTGTGGTCATGCTGGATGAAGGGCAGATCATTTATGACGGAGCTCTTCAAAACTTGAAAACAGAATGGGGAGAACACAAAGAAATCTTATTTCAGTTTATCGATCAGCCTGCCTTAGAAGGTTTGAACTCTCTTACTGCTGAGTTGGGGACAGAATGGCATCTTGATGAAAAAGAAATGCGCTTTTCCGCGGTTATCGAAGCAGATGATAATAAAACATCTGAATTGATTGGTCTTGTTGTTTCCGCTTATAAAGTAAGGGACATGAAAATCAAGGAGACGACAACAGAAGAGATCATCCGCAACATTTATGAACAGGGTGTTGTCAATATTAAACCAGCACAACGAGAAACAGTGAAGGCGTAGGGGGGATCGGCAATGTCAAAATATATTGAGATGATCCGCATCCGCTTTTTGATGATGCTCGCTTATCGTACGAATTATTACAGCGGCATCCTGATTTACAGTATCAACATCGGTGCCTATTACTTCTTGTGGCAGGCCATTTATGGAGGAAAAGATGATATTGAAGGGTTGTCTGTCATTCAAATGACTACCTATATCGCTGTTGCTTGGATGGCAAGAGCCTTTTATTTTAATAACATTGATAGAGAGATTGCTGCCGAAATAAAAGAGGGTAAAGTAGCTGTTGAACTAATCAGGCCTTACAGTTACCTTGGAATGAAAACAATGCAAGGACTTGGAGAGGGGATTTTCCGACTGTTGTTTTTCTCTGTACCCGGTATGGTGATTGTCGCCCTTGTATTTCCGATAGAAGTATCAGCTAATGTTTCCACATGGCTAATCTTTGCCGTCTCCATCATTTTCAGCTTCATGATCAATACTCAAATCAATTTGCTGACTGGAATTACTACTTTTTTCTTATTTAACAATGATGGTTTAATCCGCGCTAAACGGGTCGTGATCGATCTATTTTCAGGCCTCTTGCTGCCGATCAGCTTCTTTCCGCTTTGGGCGCAGGAGACGATGAAGTTTTTGCCTTTTCAAAGCATCAGTTATGTTCCGAGCATGATTTTCACTGAAGGCTATAAGGGCTTTGAAGTATATGAAGCTCTCTGCATGCAGGTAGTCTGGGTACTTGTGCTGATGGTGCCAATTTGGGCGCTGTGGCAGATAGCGAAAAAACAAATGACTATTCAAGGAGGGTGAGAAGTGTTTTATCTATCAATGTTCTTCCGGTATGTTTCTCAATATATGAAAACAAGATTGCAGTACCGAACAGATCTTGTCGTTGAAATACTTTCTGACCTGCTCTTTCAAGCTGTCAATCTAGTCTTTATTCTGGTTGTTTTCGGGCACACTCAATTGTTAAGCGGCTGGACGCGTGACGAAATTATATTTATCTATGGATTCTTCCTCGTACCGTTTGCTTTGTTTTCTACTTTTTTTAATATTTGGGATTTCAATGAAAGGTATATTGTAAAAGGGGAAATGGATCGAATATTGACACGCCCGATTCATAGTCTCTTTCAGGTCATTCTGGAGAGGATGGAGCTTGAATCTCTGTTCGGAGTCGTGACGGGGATTGTCATCATGTTTTACGCAGGAGGAAACCTGGGTCTCGCAATAGAATGGATGGACCCAATCCTGTTCGTCCTGTTTGTGGGAGGCGGTGCACTTGTATATGCAGGGATCTTTATTTGTCTTGCCAGTATTGGCTTCTGGTCTGATGCAAAAACCTCCATTATGCCCATGATGTACAATATCGGAAATTACGGCAGATACCCGGTTGATATTTATAACAACGTCATCCGGTTTGTTCTGACATGGATTCTTCCTTTTGCATTCGTTGGTGTGTATCCGGCCGCCTATTTTCTCGGCAGGGAAGAATGGTATGTGTACTCCTACCTGACACCGCTGATCGGTACAGCGTTCTTCGCGCTTTCCATTTTTCTGTGGAATGAAGGTGTGAAAAGGTATCGGGGAGCAGGGAATTAAATAGCAATTACAATGAACATCTTCTATTTAGGCTCTTTTCGTAAACTTTGTGGCTATTTGATACTAATTCCGAAAAAAACTACAATAATACACCGGAATAACCTGGTAATCATGAAAAGAAAAGAGCTACTATCCCCGATTAGAGAAAAATACCCGAGTATCCGGGGAAATCCGAAAGCAACAATATATGCGAAAACATCTTCTATTTAAGAAGGTGTTTTTTTATTTACTCAACATTTTTTTAGAAATCACACGTAACATGTAAGACAGGCTTATAAAAGCAAGATCCAAAAGGGTTGATGAGAAATGGTCTATATCTTGGTAACCGGGATAGTATTTTGTATGGTGATGAGTTTGAGAACCCTTTTCTTTCCTTCAAAGTGGCGGGAAAAGCATCTCTCCATTAAGAACTTTCTTTTATTGGGTATGTCCTATCTCGTGCTGATGTTCGGCTTTGGGTTGGTCTATGTGCTTTTGGAGGTAGAAGGAATCGACTTGCTGATTGAAAACGGAAATGTTATTCAGGGTGGCTTTCTCGACCATTTGTTCACCTGCCTGTATTTCAGTGGAGTTACACTTTTTTCTGTGGGATATGGAGATGTGACACCTGTGGGCATAGGGAGGGGCATCGCACTTATCGAATCTTGGCTGGGATATACAATTCCGGCGGCATTCGTGATAAAGGCTTTTATCGTAGAAGGGCATGCCGGGGATCAGTCAAGAAAGAGAAATGGTTGAGCCATGCTGTCATTTTGGGTAAGCTATAAATAACCAAATTTGATAAGGGGGCGTTACCATGATTGTTGAAACAGGAAAACAAGCACCACAATTCGAATTAGAAGCCAACAATGGCGAAACAGTAAAGCTTTCAGATTACACAGGTAAAAATGTCGTTCTGTACTTTTACCCTAAAGATATGACCCCTGGATGTACTACAGAAGCATGTGACTTCAGGGATCAGCATGAGCAATTTGAAGAACTTGACGCAGTGATCCTGGGAGTGAGCCCAGATCCGAAGAATAAACACGAGAAGTTTGTCGAAAAGCACGGTCTGCCTTTCCTTCTCCTTGTGGATGAAAATCATAAAACTGCAGAGGATTACGGAGTTTGGAAGCTGAAGAAGAATTTTGGTAAAGAATACATGGGGATTGAACGATCCACCTTCATCATTGATAAAGAAGGCAATATCGTAAAAGAATGGAGAAAAGTAAAAGTTAAAGGCCATGTGGAAGAAGCATTGAATTATATTAAGGAAAACCTTCGATAAGGCCTATTTTTAAAAAGAGGAGGCTTTTGTCCATTCACTTTCCTTCATATTACATAGATTAAAGTAGGGCATACCTCCTCAAATAAGTCTCGGAACTTTGACGGCTGCATAACGCGGCCGTTCTTTTTTATGGCTCTTTTCGAAAAGATTGTGGCTGTTGAAAAGTAATGGATTTCCGCTCCAGGCGCGCGACTCCGCGGGGCGGACGTTGAGCCTCCTCGGCTTCGCCTGCGGGGTCTCATCTGTCATTAAAAGTGGAAGCGCCTTGAACAGCCCCGACAGGCAAATGTTCTCAAGAGAAAAAAAGGCGCTTTTTCCTTTTATTCTCTTGAGGTTATTTGACCCCGAGGGGCTAGGCGCTGCAACTAGACGCCCGCTAGTCCCGCAGGAGGTCGCACGCCTTCCGCTCCAATCTCCTTATATAAAAGGGGAGGGAGAAAAAGTGTTAAATAGCAACAGTCTTAAAGAAAAGAGATTTTTGTCAAAGTCTTTTTCGTTTAGACTGTTGCTTCCGGATATCACAGATCCCAAGAGATTTCTCTCTAATCCAGTAAAATGGCTTTTTCTTTCTTGCTTTCAAGGTTATTTGGATTAGTATGAAAAGATATAAAGTTTACGAATCACCCATGACTTAGTAGTCACTACCAAAAATGAAACAAGTCTAAAGTTTTAGTTCCTGTATAAAAAGAGCCTTTCGTAAAACTCCCTCCGTTTTGAGAGAAATCCTACGTATCCAGGGAAAAATCCGGCTCTTGGGATTTTTCCGAAAGCAACAATCTATGCGAAAACAGCCTTATTAGTTCACTAAACACCCAGTTCTGCATACACTATCGCAAAAACAGGAGGTGCATTCAGGTGAAAGTGAATACAGCCGGAAATTCCAAGCATGCCCCTGAAGCAGCGGAATTAACAGGCATTTTAAAAAACGAGAACGAACTTCTGCAAAAACAAAACCTGAAGTTGATGGTGGAACTAGAGGAACTGAAGATTCAAAACAAGGTATTGGAGGAGCAGCTTGAGGCTGTGGAGGAACCGGTGAATTCTCCGGTCTCTTTAGACGAACTCATAAATGTTTTTCAAGACTTCCTTCCTTTTGATGCTAAAACATTGGGAGAAGTGAATGCTGCAAACTTGGAATCTGATTTTGCTCAGCAGATATTTGCAATTGAAGATGTAGCAAGTGAGCATATCGGTGACTTCCTGGAGGGCATCCTTGAATTGGATAAAGCATTAAATGGAATAAAAGGAGAAGCACACATACTTCAGGCCGATATTATTGAGGGTGATAAAGAGAGGGAATAGATAAAAAAGCCGTAAAGGTCCGGGTAATTGATTTACTTGTGAGGTGCAAAAAAGTAAATCCCATAAACTTCAGAGTAGTCAAACAGGCTTAGAGACGTAATGATCTCTAAGCCTGTTTCAGTAAAAACACGAAAGTTGTGCAGGTTCATTAGGCGATAAAAAGTTTGATGAATTTCTCTTTTTTAGGAAAAAGCACCTAAACAGTCAAAATAGACGGAAAACTTCCCCTTATTTATTCCCGGATCTAGTCTTATTCTGCATTTAACAGGAAAATCACCGTTTTAATATACTGGGTTACTCTATTAAGAATAAGACTTCTTACTGTAACAACCTGGGATTTACTTCATTAAATAGGTAATAAAGTTGCCATAATGCTAAATCAATAAAAACTTACTGGGAACTCATACGCGTTTCATCTGTGTTTTGGATGGTTGCATCTCCATGGTAACCCCAGGGGCTTATTTTGTTATTTGAAGTAAAAGGAAAGTTAATCGCTCATCCTCCCAACACCGGGATAAACAAAAGCTAAACAACCATGAACCCAAATTCTAAACCATTTAATAGGAATAATAGCCTTGAAATGATAAAATAATTATACAAAGCGCTGGAAATAGAGGTGCCAAATGAAAGTATTATTTACATTCGATCCTCCACAGGAATTTAAAAAAGATTTAGAAACTGAATATACTGCTTGCGATTTTGAATTCTTTACCGAAATACAACAAGCTTCGGATTCTTTGTCAGAAGCGGAAGTGATCGTTACTTTCGGAGAAGACATGACTGACGAACATATCAGGAAAGCGGGGAAGCTGCGCTGGATTATGGTCGTTTCCGCCGGATTGGAGTTAATGCCCCTTAAGCTAATCAGTGAAAAGGGGATTTTAGTTACCAATGTAAAGGGTATCCATGCTATACCAATGGCTGAGTTTACTTTGGGCTGCATGCTTCAAAATGCTAAACAATTTCCACGAATCAGAGAGAATGTCAGTCATGGCCTATGGGAAAGAGAAGTCCCGAGCTCTGAGCTGTCCGGCAGCACTTTGCTTATCATGGGAGCCGGCGCAATCGGAAGCGAAATTGCAAGACTGGGTAAAGCTTTCAGAATGAAGGTTCTGGGTGTCAATACTAGTGGAAGCAAGAAAGCCTTCTTCGATGAAATGTATCAAATTAAAGATTTGAAGAACATTCTTGGAACAGCGGATTATGTGGTATCTGTCCTTCCAAGCACCATTGAGACAAGGTACTTGCTTCAAAAAGAGCATTTTCAATGTATGAAAGAGTCTTCCGTTTTCATAAATATAGGAAGGGGAGACTTGTTTCAAAGTTCGGTACTAATTAATGCTTTAGAAAATAATCTACTCTCACATGCTTACCTGGATGTATTCGAAAGAGAGCCGCTGGAAACGGATCACCCTTTATGGAAGATGGATAAGGTGACCATTACCCCGCATCTATCCAGCAGAACCGAACAATACCTGCCGCGTTCTTTTGAAATTTTTAAAAAGAACCTGACAACCTATATGAATAATGGAAATAACTATATTAATAAAATTCAGGTGGAAAGAGGGTACTAAGCTATGAAGATTTATACTAAAACTGGTGATAAAGGGACAACATCCCTTGTATATGGGCAGCGTGTTTCAAAATCGGACCGCAGAGTGGAAGCCTACGGGACATGTGATGAAGCGAATTCTTTAATTGGCCTTGGGTTAAGCTACATTAAGAATGAGTTCTTTGAAGAACGTGAAGAATTTGAAACAGTGTTTCATAAGATTCAAACAACCTTGTTTCACGTCGGTGCAGAATTAGCGACGCCTTCAGGCAAAGAAGTGAAATGGAAGGTCACAGAAGAGGATGTTAAGGATCTGGAGACAACGATTGATAAATGGGACTCAGCCTTGAATCCTTTATCCAATTTTATCCTTCCAGGGGGACATCCTTCAGGAGCAGCTTTACATACCGCGAGAACTGTAGTCCGCAGAGCGGAGAGAGAAGCGGTAAGTATTGAGGAGGAAGTGAATCCACTGGTATTATCATATTTAAACCGCCTGTCGGATTTTTTGTTTGTCGCTGCTAGATTTATCAATAATCAGCTTGGTGAAAAGGAACATAATCTACATCAAGGTAATTAATGATGAGTTTTATTGACAAAACCTTACCATCGTTAGTACACTAATTATAAACATTATAAAATAATAATCTTTATGGAATAGAGGTGCATGGCGATGTCAGAGGTCCAATTGAAAGAAGCGATCGACACGCTGAAGGAAACGGGAGTCCGTATTACACCCCAACGTCATGCGATTTTGGAATTCTTGATACATTCTATGGCTCACCCAACTGCTGATGATATTTATAAAGCATTAGAAGGAAAATTCCCAAATATGAGTGTAGCGACTGTCTATAATAACCTAAGAGTATTCAGGGAAGTGGGATTAGTAAAAGAGTTGACCTATGGAGACTCGTCCAGCCGCTTTGATTATGTGACATCTGATCATTATCACGTAATCTGCGAAGAGTGCGGAAAGATAGTCGACTTTCATTACCCGGGGCTGGATGAAGTTGAACAGCTTGCTTCACATGTCACAGGTTTCAAAGTTCGCAACCACAGGATGGAGATATACGGAACGTGCGATAACTGCAGTAAAAATAAAGAGCATTAAAAAAAGGAATCGCCGATTTTTCGGTGATTCCTTTTATGTTGTTAAGGGATTTATAAAACCCGTCCTTGTGGAAAACTTGAACTTAGTTATCCCCGTCCAGCTTCAGCCCCTGAGGTTAGTGTCCGCCGGAACGAACTAAGCCCCCGGGGTAAAATGTCCGAAGAGAATAAAAGGAAAGACCGCCTATTTTTCTTTTAGGAGCATTTGCTGTCGGGACTGGTCAGGGCGCTTGCGCTTTTGTTCGTTGAGATGAATGGCACAGCTGCGGCAGGCAGCCACTACCTCCAAGTGAAAGTTGCTTTTAAATGCTATTTTACCCGCCGTCCCTTTTAGAATGGAACGGCGGGAGCAAAAATCTGTTTCATATCAACAGACGCAATCTTTTCGATAAAAGTATAAGAGATTACCCTTTTTTATTATAACTTTCGTTGAAATCTTTTCCTTCAAGACCTTTGTCTAAAGTAAGAGGTTCATTGCAATACATGCACATGTCCACTCGACCGAGAACCTTGGTGGGCTTGCCGCAATTTGGGCAGACGACCTGAACGGCCTTAGTGGATAGCATGCCGATCCAGAAGTAAACTACAGTACTTCCCACGATAGCGAGCAATCCAAGCAGCATGAAAATTGTCATTACGATAGGGTGTTCTCTAAAGAATATTCCGCCATACATAATGATGAATCCGATGAAAATCAGGCTCAGAGCAAACGTGCGGATTTTATTAATTTTACTGGAATATTTTTTGGCCATTATTGTCCCTCCTAAAAAAATACTATACCATATTTTTTTGAGATAAAGTGTTGTTGATGATAGTTTGTCGAAATTTGACTGCGACAGAGGAAGGAATTTTCATATTGCCGTCGAAATAGTAATCCAATGAAAGTAAGTGGAGGAATCTAATGATGGAAGATATATTGAGACCTATTTACCAAGAAAGAGCGAGCCACCCCGACACTTTAGGGGTACTGATGATCGACCAGAGGCAAAAGGCGAGTCCGCTGACAGATACGTTTGATATTGTTTTACTTATTATAGTGAAGGAATCAGACACTCCGGTTTTTATTAAACATTATTCTTATGAACAACAAAAAGCCGCCCTTCATATTGTAACAGAGGGTAAATTAAAAGAATGGATGCTTCTCGGCACAAATAGAAAGATTGTTGAATGGCTATTTAATGGGAAAATCATTTTTGACAGAAATGAATATATTAGCAATCTAAAAATGGAATTAAGGGATTTTCCGTTCTATGGAAGGAAAATAAAAATCGGATTAGAATTTTCCAAACTAATTCGCAGATACATGGATGGCAAAGCATTTTTCGAAAACAAACATCACCTTGACGCGTATAACCATGTTGTTCATTCTCTGCACCACCTTGCCAGGCTTGCAGTAATCGAAAGCGGTTTTCATCCGGAAGTAACTGTCTGGAACCAAGTTAAACAAATTGAGCCCGAAATTTTTAAATTATATGAAGAACTCATTAATAGCAGAGAAGATCTTGAGAAAAGACTGGAATTATTATTTCTTGCAAGTGAATTTCTTATCCATTCCAGATTGAAGACTGGGTCAGAACATCTAATCAGCATTATGGAAGAAAAAGAACAGTGGAGCTTCAACGAACTTCTGGAGCATGAAGAAATCCAGCCATATTCTGTTGATTTAAGCGTGTTGATTGAATATCTAACAGATAAGAATGTTCTGGAAACAGTCAGAGTGGAAACAAAGGGGCAAGGACTGTTTCACCGATATTATCGAGTTCCAAAAAAATTATATTAAAATATCTAATTTGTGTTGACTTCTATTTAGAAGCTTGTTATAGTAATAATCGTCGCTGCTGAACGAAATGATTTTTTGGTCAGTGGCGACTGAGTTTCACAAAAACATCTCTTAAAACTTTTTCAAAAAGTTATTGACTAAATAACAGAGAGATGCTAAGATAATAAAGTCGCTTCAAACGGAGCAAAGAAAAATATTGAACCTTGAAAACTGAACAAAACAAACAAAACGCCAACGTAAATCTAGTAAGAACATGTTTCTTACAAAGTTGCTATCACTTTAAAAATAGCAAATGAGCAAATCAAACATCTATCGGAGAGTTTGATCCTGGCTCAGGACGAACGCTGGCGGCGTGCCTAATACATGCAAGTCGAGCGGATCTCAGGGAGCTTGCTCCCTGAGATTAGCGGCGGACGGGTGAGTAACACGTGGGTAACCTGCCTGTAAGACTGGGATAACTCCGGGA
>JBNJJI010000006.1:0-282769 GCA_051750065.1 Bacillota bacterium | reverse complement strand
GTAGCGGGCGTCTAGTTCCAGCGCCTAGCCCCTCGGGGTCAAACAACCCTCAGAGAATAAAAGGAAATACCGCCTTTTTTTCTCTGAGGAACATTTGCCTGTCGGGGCTGCCCAAGGCGCATCCACTTTTAATGGCAGGTGAGACCAAGGTTACGTACCCACTGGAACGTAACCCCGCAGGCGCAGCCGTACGTCTGGAGCGGAAATCCACTTCTTTTATAACAGCCAATCTTTGCGAAAGGCTGTTTTCTAAAAGATTGTTGCTTTTGAAAACTTTTTTCACCACCTCACCCATTTTACGTAGGAGGATTGTAGCGGAAGGCGTGCGGCCTCCTGCGGGACTAGCGGGACAGGTGAGACCCCACAGGCGCAGCCGAGGAGGCTCACCGCCCGCCCCGCGGAGCCGTGCGCCTGGAGCGGAAATCCTTTTCTTTTAATGAGCCACAATCCTTGCGAAAAGAGCCTTTCGAAAAGAGCTTTATAAAAAAATGCCTGCATGCTATTCCATAAGCATGCAGGCACTGTTAGTTACAGACTGTATTAAGTTGATGGACGGTCTGGACCTGCTAATTTAGGATTGCCTTGTCCTGCTTTAGTTTCATTGCGATTCGCTTCTTTAACTCTTTGTTCTTTGCTCTCGTTTTTTGCCATTATCCTTAACACCTCCTCATTATATTGTTCTAAATCCTCATGTTTTTCATGCAGTAAATCTGTCGAAAGTCTTCTTTTCTCTTGTATGATAAAGACTTTCTTTGCCGAAAGAGTACTAGTTTTGTCAGGCGGGAAGGTGGAAGGCGAAGAATACAGAATACTTATATTAACGAAATTCTAGGAGGGCTTTAACATGGTGTGTAAAGATGACCTGCTCCTGCTGCTGACGGATATAGAAAGCCAATTGAATGAACTGGAAGAGAAAATAAATGTAAAGGTAACCGAAGAAAAAAATACTTTGATTAATGAGAGAAAGTTAAAGGTGGCTCGTGCGGAAAAGAAATATTTTAAAGCTGAGAAACGTATTATTGCCAAAATAAGTTTACAGGGAGACACTTCACTTGGAAAAGCAGTGAATAATCTTGAATTATCTTACAAAACCACATAGAATGAAGAAACAACATTAAAGTAGCTGAGAAGCTGCTTTTTTTTAGGCTTTTCCTTGTATCAAATACAGGAAGCGGAGAGGCAGCTATTCATACATCAAGGAAACGGTCTGCCGTAAGAGTGTTTCAAGCAAAGGAGAGGTTTCGTGTATAACTTAGGGAAATTAACTTCAGAACTCCTGGAAACCAATGGAGATATCTTAAAAATATATAAAAAAACAAGAGAACGAGGCGAAAAAGGGGATTTTTATCAGGAGGTAAAACCCTTTGCCGATGAAGCTAAAGAAAAGATTGACCAATGGCAGGAGGAGGCTCTTCAATGGATGAAGGAAGAAAGACCAAAAAATCTTCACCCAAGCCAGATTATCAATACAGCAGAGAACTTGGAGATGATTTCCATACAAGCGTTTTTCCCGGAGGCAAGTTATAAAAGATTCATTAGCCATTCTCAATCCGTACACTATGTTTTAAAAACAGTTCTGGAACAGCTTCAGACAAAACAGGAATAGAAAAAGGGGCAGGATTCAAAAGAATCTGCCCCTTTTCTTAATTAATGTGAAACCAATGGAGAATCAGTTGCAGGATAGGCCGTTTCAATTTCCTTTACAAGCTGCCTATATTCGGTAATGGTAATTTCATTCAATATATAACACTTTCGGGCAAAAGTCAGAAGTTCGTTTAACGAGGCTGGCTTAAAATTATAATTTTCTTGAAAAGATTGCTGAATAGTTTCTAAATTCATTATAAATCCTCCCCTTATTACGTTAATATTAGCAGGTTCATCCCGCGTCCCCTTACAGATTTATCCTAACATGGATTACTAAATTTTTAAGTTGTAAGAAAAATGGAACTTCCGACAAAGTTCTTCGTTTGTCGAATAATATTGAGAAGATTAACTTTGATAGATGAAACCGGGCATATGCACATTCTTTCTTAGAAAGACATATTTTATAGGAGAGATTCCTTTGTCAGGAGGATGAATGGAAATGTATCAACAATATTATCAAAATAGAAGATTTCCTGCACACCGCTATAACGGATACCTGCCTAATCAAAATTCAGCGATGCCTTATTCGCCCTATGATAATCCCCAGCAATTTCAGCAGGTACCCTATTCACAGCAGATGCCTTATGGATATGCGCAGGGTTACCCTAACCCGCCTGGAAATTATGAAATGTATTCTCAAGGAAATCCTTATGCAAATCAATTCTTTCAAAATCCTTTGCAGCCTGAAGAAATCAATTATTCACAAGGAGGCGGATATAACGAGTATCAAGGAATGGTGAATCCGTATCCTAAAGGAAGTTTTATGGCGAAGCCGCAATCAGCAGGAGTAGGAACCATTATTAATTCTTTTAAATCTCAGGATGGATCCCTCGATTTCAACAAGATGGTGAATACCGCAGGACAAATGATGAATGCAATGTCACAAGTTGGATCGATGGTTAAGGGTCTGGGAGGAATATTCAAAGTTTAGAGTCAATAGAAAAAGCTCAGGAGCAATCCTGAGCTTTTTCTAAGGATATTGTGAGAAGGATATGTGCATGCCGAGAAAATCTGTGAGCGGTGGCAGACCGCGGTGCGTCCGCTTATTTATCGAGCAGAATGGACTGCATTCTTTATAGTTCTACTTTCTTTCCCTTTAATTTACCAAGCTTTAAGGTCAATAACCCATCCTGGTAAGAAGCTTTTACCTTACGTTCATCCACCATGCCAGGAAGAGGAATGGTTCTTGAATTATGCTGCTTTAGCTGTTTATGGAAGTAAACATTTGACTTTTCATCTTCAGAAGTATGAACTTCATCATTGTGGACCGAGAGTGTTACATAATTTTGATACACGTCTATATCGATTTGTTCTTTCTTCACTCCTGGCAGTTTAGCCTTGAGGATATAATCATTTTTTGATTCTTTGAGATCTACTGGGAAACCTCCAAAAGGAAATGGTGAAGAAAAGAAACCATCAATGCTTTCGAGAATTCCGCGTACTGGTTTTTCTTGAAAAAAGGAGTCCATCAGTTCACCGAACTTAGGTCTCTTTTTATCAGGCAGGTTACCATCCATGATACTTGTCTCCTTTCCAACTGTTTTCACCATTCATGATATGTATGATAAGCGGAGAATGTGTTATTGTCCCAGAACGTTTACTGAAGTGTGCGAGGGGCAATATAGGTAATAGATTCTGAAGAAGGGCGGAAATGGAATGGATACTCAACGTGTCGGCATCAATGAACTTTCTTTTACAGATCATGGTGAAGGACAGACAGTCATTCTGTTGCACGGTTTTTGTGGAAACTCGGACTATTGGGAGAGGGTCATGCCTCTTTTAGATCAATTTCGAGTCATTGCAGTAGACCTGCGGGGACATGGAGAATCAGGGATTCCCGAAGGCGGATATTCCATTGACGACATGGCTAAGGATATCTACTACTTCATGGATCAAAAACAGCTTAAGGACGTATATATGCTGGGTCATTCGCTTGGGGGATATGTGACACTTTCCTTTGCGGAAAACTTCCCTGATAAGCTAAAGGGCTATGGGTTAATTCATTCGACCCCAATGCCTGATGATGAAAGTGCCAAAGAAAAAAGGACAGATTCCATCAAGAAAATTGAGTCAGAAGGGATGCACGCCTTCATCGACGAGCTGGTGCCGAATCTGTTTAATAGAGACAGATTAGAAGAATTAAAAGTGGAAGTCGATAAAGCAAAAGAAATAGGATACAACACCAGTCCGGCCGGTGCAAAGGAAACCTTAAAAGCTATGCGCAGCAGAGGAGGTTTTCAACATGTTATTGAAAATAGCAGACTCCCGGTTTTACTGGTGGCAGGAGCCAAAGACCAAGTAGTTCCAAAGGAGAAAACCTTTATATCTGATGGAGGTCATATAAAGAAAGTTTTGCTGGAGGAATCGGGCCATATGGGAATATTTGAAGAGCCGGAAAAACTAGCTTATGAGATAAAAAATTTCTTAGCAGAGAACGAATAATTATAACTTGTCAGGTGATGTTGGTGAAAACCAATTATTGCCTGGCATTTTTTTCTCTTTTTATTCGAACGTTTATTCGCTAAAATAAAGACAGAGGTGAAAAAGCATGCTTCGAAAAAGAAACTTGCAAGAGATGATTCATACTTTTCAAAAACAGTCAGAACATAAAGGGCAAATTGTCCACTGGCATACTATAGAAGAAAAGAAAGCACAGGTGAGAGAACTGCCGGAACGAATTCATCACAAATTGAAATCAGCACTCAAGAAGCGGGGAATTGAAAAGCTTTATACCCACCAAGCAACTGCTTTCGATACAGCGATGAGCGGGAACAGCTTTACGGCTGTAACACCGACAGCCTCAGGGAAAACACTCTGTTACAATCTTCCGGTGCTGCAGTCCATACTTGAAAATGAGAATACAAGAGCTCTTTATATTTTCCCAACAAAAGCATTGGCCCAGGACCAGAAGAGTGAAATCAATGAAATCATTGGTGAAATGGACGCGGCGATCAACAGCTATACATATGACGGTGATACTTCGGCGAATATTCGTCAAAAGGTCAGGAAAGCCGGCCATATAGTTATTACTAATCCAGACATGCTGCATTCAGCAATTCTTCCTCATCACACTAAATGGGTATCACTTTTTGAGAACCTGAAGTATGTTGTAATTGATGAGCTTCATATCTATCGAGGAGTATTCGGTAGCCATGTCAGTAATGTGATAAGAAGGCTAAGGAGAATATGTAGATTTTATGGAAGTGATCCGATATTCATTTGCACCTCGGCAACCATCGCCAATCCTAATGAGCTGGCAGAAGGGCTGACAGAAAAGAAGATGACCTTGATAAATAATAATGGGGCACCAAGCGGCAAAAAGCATTTTGTTTTCTACAATCCACCCATTGTTAATAAACCATTAAATATAAGAAGAAGTGCGACCTTGGAAGTAAGGGATATTGCGGGAGCACTTTTGAAAAATAAAATCCAGACCATCGTTTTTGCGAGAAGCAGAGTCAGGGTAGAAATCATCCTCACCTACCTGCAGGAGCTGGTGAAGTCTCAATTAGGCCCAAAGTCCATCCGTGGGTACAGGGGCGGATACTTGCCGACTCAACGCCGGGAAATTGAAAAGGGCTTACGGAATGGTGAAATTTATGGAGTTGTCAGCACGAATGCGCTGGAATTGGGTGTAGACATAGGCCAGTTACAAGTGTGTATCATGACGGGGTATCCCGGAACGATAGCAAGTGCATGGCAGCAAGCAGGCAGGGCAGGAAGAAGACAGGACGAAGCGCTTGTCATCATGGTTGCGAGTTCAAGTCCGCTCGATCAGTACATTATCGAGAATCCTAAATACTTCTTTGAAAACTCACCAGAAACAGCTCGTATTAATCCTGACAACCTGATTATTTTAATTGACCATCTTAAATGTGCTGCCTATGAATTGCCATTCACAGAAGGCGAACAGTTCGGCGGATTAGATATAGAAGATATCCTCGAATTCCTCGCAGAAGAACGGGTTATTCATAAAAATGGAGAAAAATGGTACTGGATGAACGATTCATTTCCGGCCCATAACATCAGCCTGCGTTCTGCTTCCCAAGAAAATGTCATCATCATAGATCAAAGTGATGTCGCCAATGTGAAAGTCATTGGAGAAATGGACAGATTTTCAGCTATGACCCTTCTTCATGATGAAGCCATTTACCTTCATCAAGGCATTCAATATCAGGTAGAATTGCTCGACTGGGATGAAAAGAAAGCCTTTGTAAGGGAAGTGGATGTCGATTACTTTACAGACGCTAACTTGGCGGTCCAGCTGCGTGTACTTGAAGAAGATAAATCGATGTCAAGTGAATCGGCTGAAACCTCTTACGGAGACGTAACTGTACAGGCAATGGCAACCATCTTTAAAAAAATTAAATTTGACACTCATGAGAATATTGGATCTGGTCCGATTCACTTGCCGGAAGAGGAACTTCATACTAGTTCTACATGGGTATCTTTAAAACAAGAGATCGATTTGTCGACCGACCGGATTGAACAAGGATTAATCGGGCTGGCACAAAGTTTGAAGGCCATTGTGCCTTTATTCGTCATGTGTGATCCAAGTGACGTCTATGTAGTTCCTCAGGTGAAAGCTGCACATAATGACAAACCAACTGTCTTTGTGTATGACCGTTATCCAGGAGGAGTCGGTCTCAGTGAAAAGGTTTATGATCAAATGGGGGAAATTCTTCTCGAGGCAAAGAGAATGATCGTCGGATGTCGATGTGACAACGGGTGTCCATCTTGTATCGGAACAGATATCTCCTCAAAAGAAGCGAAAAAAGATTCTGTGAAACTGCTGGATATGTTTCTGGATAGCACTTCTTTATAAGAGGGAGTGGAGAAAAGGCGAAACTGATAAATAAAGAAGAAGTTCATAAGTTTAGCTTGACCTTAACAGGCAAACCAATGCTCATCTGTTAATAAGCTTGAGATAACTGCGAAAGGGGGGAGCCGATGTCACTGAAAAACAAGCTGAACCGCATGAAAAACCATATTATAAGGGACAAGCCCGATATTACCGTCAAAAAGTCCGAAACCATTAGGGAGAAAGACATCCCCTTCATGGAGACATGGAGGGCGAATGGAGTCAAACCTTATTATTTGGATGAAGATTACTGTTTAATTTTAGAGAAGACCTACAACTTGTCAGATTATCACGGAAAATATCGTTTGGGACAAGTAAAGGAAGCTGTTGCGGCCTGGAATCAGTTCGAAGGGAAGCATCCCTTATCTGCCAAGGGGCTTGCTTCGGATGATTTGTTCTTTTTTGACACAGAAACCACTGGTTTAGGAGGCGGAACCGGCAACACCATCTTTCTGCTGGGATACGCCAAAGTAAAGGGAGACCAGCTTGTTCTCAGGCAGCATATCCTTCCTCAGCCAGGAAGTGAAATCCCCCTTTACCATAGTTTCCTGGAAGAGGTAGATTATAATACCCTCGTGACTTATAACGGAAAAGCATTTGATTGGCCGCAGGTTAAAACAAGACATACACTTATAAGGGAGCATGTGCCGAAACTTCCTTCATTTGGCCATTTCGATTTATTTCACGGCAGCAGAAGGCTTTGGAAATCTAAGATGGACTCTGTCAAACTAAGTAATGTAGAAAAAGAAATATTAGATTTTCATCGCACCGATGACGTTCCCGGTTATTTAGCTCCTATGATTTATTTTGATTTTGTCGAGCGAAAAGATCCAGAAGGGTTGTTAAAGGTGCTGCTTCATAATGAGTTGGATGTTTTGTCATTAGTTGTGCTATATGCTCACCTCACCTTTCAGATTCTTGGCATTGATTCATCTCAAAGCAGCGAAGAAAAGCTGCTGGTTGGACAGTGGTTTAACTACTTGGGAGATAAAGAGCAAGCTGTTAAAAAACTGGAAAAGCTAGTCTTAGAATCAGATGGCGTTGAGTCACTAGCTGCGAAACATTCGCTCGCTTTTCAGTATAAACGATTAAAGAATTACGACGCAGCATACAAGTATTGGGTAGATGTGTCTGAAGCGGGCCCGGAAGATCTAAGAATGGAAGCATGTATTGAATGCGCAAAACTTTCCGAGCATCAGTTTAAAGAAATCGATACAGCTAAAATGTTTAGTGAAAGGGCATTTGAGGAAATGCAGAAAAGAGCCACTTTAAATGAGAAGATTTCACGAGATTTAAGGAAAAGGTTAATGAGGCTCGAGAGAAAATTAGCGAAATAACTATTATTTCCTGGGGAACCGCAGTATTCGCTAACTTTTTTCGGTTTTTGTCGAAGGTTCTTTATATGAAAAGGAATATAGATATCTAGAAATTTGCAACTTAGGACATAATCACTTGTTTTATGGTAGAAGACGTGAGTATGGTAGTTACAGTCGAGCCCCTGGAGCAGAATTCCATTATTTTACTCAAGCCATAATTTTTGCAAAACAGCTTTATCGAAAAAGAAGATATTGTTACTAAATTATCAGTATTGTGATCCTTCACCAGCCGGAGATACCAAGCTGATAAAGGATTCTAATGAAATTCATCGACAATGTCTATTCCCGTAAATTGCTGGCAATCCAGTCGGAATCGCTGATAATTAACAATTAAAGGTGTCCTACGGAATGGGATGACATAGGATTGTCAATTTTTCCATTAATTTCTTATTGAGGAATCTCCTGTACTTTTGTAAAATGTTGAATTGTGTTGAAATTCGCTGATTTTAATTAAGTAAGGATGATAATTGATGAGCAGAGCTCTAGTTTTTCTTTTTTTTGTTATCATTGGTTTAACAGCTTTTATCTTTTCCAGCATGAGAGACGGCTCCTATACGTTTCTCGGATAGCTTGATTAATTTGGAATAGGATTGGTATTCAGGATTGGTTTCTTTATGAACTGAAACGATAAGCCGATAAATCCTTAAAAATAGGTATTTGCATTAGTACATGTTCTACCCTTTCATCATAGGCTGTTAATGTAAAGACAAAAGATGAAAGGAGAAATTAGTATGCATTGCAGACCTAATCAAGTTCTTCCGACAGTTATGCATCCTACCAAGTGCTGTACAGTAAATAACTTCTCAACGTATGAAGTGCCGCATGTTCATCCACAACATACAACTATTGTAAATAACCAAATGTATCAGCATAAGCATTATTTCCCTCAATCACAATCGATGGTGGACAGCGTTTCTCACCAGCATTTCAATTGCGGTCAGGGACCAGGCGGACCTGGAGCACCAGGCGGCGCGATGGGGCCTATGGGACCAATGGGCGGCCCTATGGGACCATTTGGACCAGGAAGATAATGTTTTAAACCAAGGACAGTTTGTTGTCCTTGGTTTTTTTATTGATCATAATTGGAAAGCCGCACCGCAGTGAGTTCTTCTCAAAGGCATATTCAAGCGCTCACTGGGAATATTTTAATTAAGCAAAAGTCTGTGTCCCCGGACTTTATTTTACAAAGGAATCAGAATTGATTATAGTGTATAGAATAAAGTCATTTGCAGGGAGGTAAGCAGATGAGCTTGGTGGCAGCTGTGACAGGCTATAAATCATATGAATTAGGCATCTTTAAAGAAGAAGAACCGGCACTGAAGTATATTAAGGCAGCGATCCAAAAACAGCTGGAATCCCTTCTTGAAGTTGGATTGGAATGGGTATTAATAAGCGGTCAGATTGGAACAGAATTATGGGCCGCGGAAGTTGTATTTGATTTGCAGATAGAATATCCCGATCTAAAACTGGCCGTATTGACACCGTTTATGAATCAGGAAGAAAACTGGAATGAGAAAAATAAAGAGTATTATGAAATGGTGACTTCTCAAGCAGATTTTATGGAAAGCGTCTCGAAGCAGCCTTATACCAGTCCTGCTCAGTTTAAAAATAAGGACATGCTGTTCTTGAAAAAATGTGATGCTCTTGTCATTTTATATGATGAAGAAAAAGAGGGTTCTCCACAGTACTTCTATAAAGCTGCGAAAGAATACAAAGAAAACCAACCTTTAGATATAAGGCAGATTACATTCATGGATCTACAATGGATAGTGGAGGAAGAACAATTTAATACTATTGATTGAAAGAAAAATTGACAAATGGCGCTTTTTTTGAAAAAATATACTCTATGTTGGTTGAATTTAGAGGTGAAAATATGATATCTGATAAAGTGAAATTGACCGCAAAAGATATACTTGAAAAAGAATTCAAATCAGGAATGCGCGGCTACAAACCAGAAGACGTTGATAAATTCCTTGATTTGATCATCAAAGATTATGAAACATTTCATCAAGAAATTGAAGATTTGCAGCAAGAGAACCTTCGCTTGAAGAAGCAAGTGGAAGAATCTAACCGCCGGGCTCCGTCTCCGCAGCAGCAAACGGGCACGACTAACTTTGATATCCTTAAAAGACTGTCGAACCTGGAAAAGCATGTCTTCGGAAACAAGCTTTACGATTGATTCTGGAAAATAATAACGCTTGTACACTAGCAGGTTCTTCTGTATAATTACCTTTTGGATATACTATTAATAACATTCAGGTAATCGCTGCAACGTTTGTTGTAGAGGAAAGTCCATGCTCGCACGGTGCTGAGATGCCCGTAGTGTTCGTGCCTAGCCAATTCATAAGCTAGGGCAGTCTGCAGACGCAGATTGACGGCAGGGAAAACACCTAAGTCCTCAGGATATGGTGTGAATACCTTGAAAGTGCCACAGTGACGGAGTCTTGCAAGAAATTGCAAGAGTGGAACGAGGTAAACCCCACGAGCGAGAAACCCAAATTTGGTAGGGGCATCTTCTTCAAGGAACTCAACGAGAAGAAGGACGGAACTTTTGTTTCGTAGATAGATGATTGCCGCCGGAGTACGAGATGACCCATCGCTTGCAGTACGAAGGAACAAAACATGGCTTACAGAATGTTATTTTGGGTATTATTTAAATGTTTAAATGCCGCTCTCCTTTTCTTGAAGGAGAGCTTTTATTTTGTTATGCAGGCGGAGCTCATTAAATGCGCTTGCCCCCGATGAGCTGGGCGCGGATAACTTAGTTAAAGTTTCCCAAAGGGGTGGATTTTATAAAATCCTAACAATAAAAAAATAGTATACTTATGTATCTGTTGCTTAAAGTCATCATCAGTGGTTACACTTAGAAATGAAGAGTACAAACCTACATAAATATCTTCAAATAATCAACGTTATGCGGCTTATGGTCCGTTGAGTATATTCTAAAAGTTAGGGTGAAAAAGATGAGATTTAAATTAATCGCCACCGCGGCAATGGGGCTTGAGGCCCTGGTCGCAAAAGAGGTAAGAGATCTGGGTTATGAATGTGAAGTCGAAAACGGCAAAGTGTTTTTTGAAGGAGACGAAAAAGCCATTGCCCGTGCAAATATGTGGCTTCGTACAGCTGACAGGATAAAAATTTTAGTCGGTGAGTTCAAGGCATATTCGTTCGATGAATTATTCGAAAAGACAAAATCACTTCCCTGGGAAGATTATCTGCCGGTAGATGCTGAGTTCCCTGTTCAAGGGAAATCGGTGAAATCAAAGCTATACAGTGTTCCTGATTGTCAAGCTATTACTAAAAAAGCAATAGTTCAACGATTGCAAACTGCCTATAATCGTTCCAGCTGGTTAGAGGAAAGCGGAGCATTATTTAAATTGGAAGTGGCGATTCTTAAGGATGTTGTCTCATTGACAATTGATACCAGCGGGCAAGGCCTGCATAAGCGCGGTTACCGTGTTGGTCAAGGTGAAGCTCCGTTAAAAGAAACGCTTGCCGCAGCGTTAATTCAGTTGACCACTTGGAATGCGGACAGACCGTTTGCGGATCCTTTCTGTGGATCTGGTACCATACCGATTGAAGCAGCATTGATCGGTCAAAATATTGCTCCTGGATTCAACAGGGACTTCCTCTCTGAAGAATGGCATTGGATGCCTGAGAAAGTATGGGAAGAAGTGAGGATGGAAGCAGAAGATCTGGCTAACTATGATCAACCGCTTGAAATCCTCGGAACCGATGTAGACCACCGCATGATTGAAGTATCCAAGAATAACGCCTTTGAGGCTGGACTGGGAGAGCTCATTCAGTTTAAACAGATGCAGGTCAGAGATTTTCACAGTGAGAAGAACTATGGTGTTATCGTTGGAAACCCGCCTTATGGGGAAAGAATCGGTGATAGAGAAGAAGTGGAACAAATGTATAAGGAGATGGGACAAGCTTTTGAAAAGATGGATACATGGTCTAAATATATCTTGACATCTCATGAAGAGTTCGAAGACTTCTACGGCAAGAAAGCCACAAAGAAGAGAAAACTTTTCAATGGATTTATCAGAACGGATTATTACCAGTATTGGGGCCCGAGACCACCGAGGAAAGACTAATCAAAGCCAAAACCGTCTGGAATTCAGACGGTTTTTTTTTTTAGAGGCGAGGTGTATACGATGTATTTAAAAAGAATCTCCTTGATGAAGGACAGAATCAAAGATTATGAGAGTTACCCTTTCTCGATACCGGCACTACGTCATTTTGAGGTGATGGAACTGAATCATCCTGTCACATTTTTCGTAGGAGAAAATGGCTCAGGAAAGTCCACTCTTCTTGAAGCAGTTGCTGATCAATGCGGATTCAATAAAGGCAGCGGCGGCAGAAACGCCAACTATTCGCTCGAAGCCACCCAATCAGCTTTAGGAGAATACATTCGGCTTTCCTGGCTTCCCAAAAATAATCGCGGATTTTTCTTAAGGGCGGAAAGCTTCTTTCACTTCGCCACATATCTGGATGAACTAGCGGAAGAAGATCCAACGTTCAGGTATGAGGGATATGGTGGGAGATCTCTGCATCATCAATCACATGGAGAAGCTTTTTTGTCTCTGTTTCTTAACCGCTTTGGAGACCAAAGCATTTACCTTCTAGATGAACCAGAAGCTGCACTATCTCCTGCCCGACAGCTGGCATTCTTGAAAATCATACATGACTTGGCTGGCAATGGTGAAGCGCAATTTATCATTGCCACTCATTCACCGATTCTTCTTGGATACCCTGATGCTGCCATCTATAATTTTGATGGAAATTCTATAGAAAAGATAAGCTACGAAGATACAGAACATTATCAAATCACGTCAGGTTTTCTCAACAGAAGAGAAAAGTACCTTAAAGAATTGTTTAAGGAGGAGTAATAAGAAAAGATTGGTTAAATTCTCTGATGGGGTGTTTTGACTATCATAATCATCAAAAAACCTGCGTATACTACTCAATATAGATTAATGAGGAGTGAACCGCAGTGCAAAAATCACCAATCGACTATACCCGTATTTCCAAAGCATTACAGTCTACAATTGAATTAATTGAAGATGAAAACATGCAGATGGACAGTAGAGTTATGGGAGGGTTAATGTCAGCCAAGGAAGACTTGACGAATGCTCTTGCTTATGAACTTTTTCACAGCAATCCCCGCAATCAGTCATAAGGAATAAGATTTGTTTTATTTGAAAGCTGCATTGAATTATTTTGTTTCGCAGACTTGCATATAAACGTAAATGTGATGAAAAATAGTTTTTCAATTCTTTTCAAAAGGCTCTTTTCGTAAATATTGTTGCTGATTGAAGAGAAGTTGATTTCCGCTTCAGGCGCCCGACTCCGCGGGGCGTGCGGTGAGCCTCCTCGGCTTCGCCTGCGGGGTCTCACCTGCCCGCTAGTCCCGCAGGAGGTCGTACGCCTTCCACTCCAATCAGCACTCTCAAAATAGGGGTGTAAAAACCACAATCTTTTAAAAAACAGCCTTTCTAAAAGAAAGCATCTTATCCAGTCAGTTCCCTGGCAAGAACCGCTCTAGAGGTTTGCTGCCAACGTTTTTTTACACACCGTTGATTGACTTCGCACTCCTGCTGAGGAAATCAACTATACCTATCCAATATATTTTAGAAAATTCATAAAAATATTCAAAAGAAAACACAAGCGCCGGATGCTTGTGTTTTCTTTTGTTAGAGTATAAAATTAATCTTTTATGGATGAAAAATATATCACATTTATAATAGATTTCAGAGTGAGATGGAGGAAGTTATGAGAGGTAAATTACCATTTGCATTATCCAAGGAGCAATCATTTTATGAGGGTCTTGGTGACTGGATTGGAGATGTGTTTTATGACATTCTCCCTGAAGAAGGATTTGAACTTAGAGACGAACAAATTTATATGGCTTTTCAGGTACTGAAGTCATTTCAAGACAAAAAAGTAATATTTGCAGAAGCCGGTGTTGGTACTGGAAAAACTCTTGTGTATCTACTATATGCTTTGGCATATGCGCGGTATACAGGAAAGCCTGCCATCATTGCCTGCGCTGATGAAACATTGATTGAGCAGATCGTAAAAAAAGAAGGCGATATACAGAAAATTGAACGAGCATTGAACCTTGAGGTGGACGTACGGCTGGCGAAATCAAGGGAGCAATATCTATGTCTGCAAAAGTTGGAATCTGAAATGCTGGAAGATGATAAATTCATGGATATTTTCAATACTCTTCCCGAATTTGTTCACGGAAAGTCTTCTATGGCAAAATATCACCGATACGGAGACCGGAAAGAGTATGGCGGTCTTACGGATAAGGAGTGGGAATCAGTCGGATGGGACAACCTTCAGGATTGTATGTCCTGTGCACAGCGTCATCGCTGCGGCCAGACACTGAACAGAGATCATTATCGTGAAGCGGCTGATTTAATTGTGGTATCACATGATTTCTATATGGAGCATATTTGGACGAAAGAATCACGGGTAAGAGAAGGTCAGCTGCCACTGCTTCCTCAAGCAAGCTCGGTTATTTTCGACGAAGGGCATTTGCTTGAATTTGCCTCCCAAAAGGCTTTGACATACCGAATCAGAAAAGAAACGCTCGAAAGCTTGCTGGAAAAAATGACGGCAAGTGATATGCGTGAGAATACCATGTATCTTATTGAAGATATCATAAATCAAAATGATCATTGGTTTCACTGTTTAAACCAGGCTTCCAACAAAGAAGGAGATGCGTTCCGCCAACATGTTGAAAAGACAGATAGTGTTAAGGCGGAAGGATGGAAGTTGGTCGGTTTAATAGATAAGTTGACCGAAGAACTTGTATTTGAGTCTGAGATGTATGTGATGGATGAGTATCTTCTAAAAGTAATTGAAGAATACCTGGAACAAATCCTTTACTCCCTTAAGCTGTTTCTTGAAGAGAATAAAGGCATCAACTGGCTTGAAAGCAATAAAGGGAACGACACGCTCGTCATTATGCCGAGGCTGGTAGAGGAGATCTTAAGACAGAAAGTATTTCATCAAAAGATTCCTTTTGTTTTCTCTTCAGCTACACTGTCAAACAATAAGGACTTTACGTATCTTGCGAACAGTCTGGGAATTGATCAATACGAGTCATTTTCGGTAAAATCACCTTTTGATTATGAAGAAAATATGAGAATTGATATCCCGTTATTACCATCAGGCAGTATTGGAGAGACAGAGAAACTGCAGTATTGTTTGAAGAAGATAGAAGAAACCGAAGGAAGGACTCTGCTGTTGTTCTCGACAGAAAGAGAGCTTAAGAACTTCAAGAACTATCTTCAAGATAAAGACTTGCCATACCCGGTGTATTACGAAGGAGATGAAGAAATCAGCTTGGCTGTTGAAAGGTTCCAAAACGAAGTGAACAGTGTGCTCTGCTCCTATCACCTATGGGAAGGGCTTGATGTCCCAGGGGAGTCGCTGTCGCAAGTGTTGATCTATTCATTACCGTTCCCTCCTAAGGACCCGGTTTTCGATGCGAAAAGAAATCATGTTGACGATCCATTTTCAGAAGTTGATCTTCCCTACATGCTTCTACGCCTTAAACAGGGAATCGGCAGGCTGATAAGAACTTCAGAAGATAAGGGGCAGGTATCAATCCTGCTGGAGGAAGACGAAAAGCATCTTCTCAACCATATCAAAGCTGTCCTTCCATATTGATATATCTAGCAAATCTTAAAGCAGAAAATACGATAATTGTATTTTCTGCTTTTTTAGTGAAAATTTTTATATGAAATTCTGACTTTGACCTACATTTTTGTTCTTTTGTCCCATATAAATAAACTACAGTGTTTAGGAGCAGATGGTTTTTGTATGCAAGATAACAGCTCTTGAAATCGGCTAAAAACAAGTACTGCTATAGGACTTTAAAAGAAGTATTTATCTGAAAAATATGATAAAATGGCAGTGATACATGAGATTAGGGGGAGTTATATGTCTACAGAAATGAAAGCGATGGAAAAAGACTTTTTAGAATATGTAAAAAAGATGTCTGCATACAACGAAGCACTGGGTCTTATCTTTTGGGACTTAAGAACAGGAGCTCCTAAAAATGGAGTGGAACAGCGCTCAGAAGTAATCGGGCTGTTGTCTTCCGAAGTGTTTGAAATGTCGACGAGCAAAGAGATGGCAGCTTACATAGCAAAATTATCACCACATAAAAACGACCTGCCTGAAATGGTCCAAAAGGTTCTTGAAGAATGTCAGAAAGAATATGACCGAAACAAGAAAATACCTGCGGATGAGTATAAAGAATATGTAGTCCTTCAATCCAGAGCAGAGAGTGCCTGGGAAGGGGCTAAAGAAAATGATGATTTTGATTCCTTCCAGCCTTACCTGGAAAAACTGGTAGAATTCAATAAAAAGTTCATTGGCTACTGGGGATACGAAGGCAATAAGTACAATACGCTGCTCGATATGTATGAGCCAGGCGTCACAGTTGAAGTACTGGACAGAGTATTCGGAGAGCTTCGCCAAAAAATCGTCCCTCTTGTTCAGCGTATTAGTGAAAGTGAAAACAAGCCTGAAACAAATTTCATTTTTGAGCACTTTCCAAAAGGAATGCAAAAGGAGTTCAGCCTGAAAATCCTTGATCAAATGGGGTATGATTTTAATTCCGGCAGATTGGATGAAACAGTCCACCCGTTTGCTATTGGCTTGAACCCGGGAGATGTGAGGGTAACGACAAAGTATGATGAGAGCGATTGGAGAACAGCAATCTTCGGCACGATCCATGAAGGAGGCCACGCTCTGTATGAACAAAATATTTCCAGTGAACTGACAGGCACACCGCTTGCGACCGGAACTTCTATGGGAATTCATGAATCTCAATCATTATTTTATGAAAATTTTGTTGGCAGAAACTATTCCTTCTGGGAAAGAAACTATTCCCTCCTAAAGGAGTTTGGAGAAGGTCAGTTTGATAAGGTTGAACTAGAAGACTTTTATCGTGCGATTAACGAATCGAAGCCTTCTTTAATCAGAATTGAAGCGGATGAACTCACATACCCGCTGCATATCATGATTCGCTACGAAATTGAGAAGGGTCTCTTCAATGATGAAATCGAAGTGAAAGACCTTCCGCAAATTTGGAATGACAAATATGAAGAGTATCTTGGTATCAGACCGGAAACCAATGCTAAGGGTGTGCTTCAAGATGTCCATTGGGCAGGCGGAAGCTTCGGCTACTTCCCATCATACGCATTAGGCTATATGTATGCAGCTCAATTCAAGGAAGCGATGATCAAAGATCTACCGAACTATGATGAGCTGCTTCAAAAAGGCGATTTGGCTCCAATTCGTGAATGGATGACAAAGAACGTCCACCAATGGGGAAAAATGAAAAAACCGCTTGAGATTCTTACTGAAGTGACAGGAGAAGGGCTGAATGCTACTCATCTTGTAAACTACCTCACTGAGAAGTATTCCGGAGTTTATAACTTATCTTAATAATTTTCAGTTGAAACCGGCAGTCCCTTGATGGGTCCGCCGGTTTTTTGCTATGCAAAGCAATGTAATGAGTTCTTCGGAAAACGTTTGGAAGGTGCATTAGGTAGACCGTTCTCCTCTTAAAGGGAGCGGGATACATTAAAAAAGGGATCTTGCCAAGAAAGCGAGGTACATCAAAGGGGAAAAACGTGAAGTTGATGTACTTCGCTAGGGAAGCGAGGTACATTAAAACGAAAATTCGCAAAGTTGATGTACCTCGCTAAGGAGGCGAGGTACATCAAAACCAAAAAATCGCAAAGTTGATGTACTTCGCTAAGGAAGCGAGGTACATCAAAGGGGAAAAACGTAAAGATGATGTACCTCGCCAGGGAAGCGAGGTACATCAAAACCAATAAACGCAAAGATAATGTACCTCGCTAAGGAAGCGAGGTACATCAAAACGAAAAAATGACGGTTCCCGCTAAGAAAACGAGTACATCGACCTAGTAATCGCAAGGGTTACGCCCTAGAAAAATACCCCTGCCTTGAGAATCAATCATAAAATAACCATGAGTCACCATCCCATAATCAAGAAATTTCTCCAAACTAAAACAACAAAAAAACAGGCCTCTTTAGAAGAGACCTGTCACCAAATTACCACAACTTAAAACCTTTAGAACCCGGTGGTGCGTTCTGAATCATATCTGCGAACGGAATGGAGTAAGCAATCAAAATCAAAGCAGCTAAAACAGTTAGCCAGAGTTTCCAGTTTTCCATTACCATTGGTGTCTTTTCTGCTTCTTCTGCTGTTTCGCCAATCGGAAATTCTTCTTCTCCTTTTGGAGCAAAAAAGGCGAGATTAATAAAGATGTACAGAATCAGGATGATACCCAGAAACAGGATAGTACCGCCCACTGCCTGTGCGACCTGATAAGGAATCCAATCCAATGCCTGGCGCGCATCACCGTAAGTTGAAAATGAGGAACGTCTTGGTGCGCCCAGTAAACCAACTGCATGCATAGCCCCAGACATAATGCTCATTCCTACTGCCCACACTACGGCTTGAACGATTGCCAGCTTGTTCATCGCTTTCGTCAGAACACGTCCTGTCAAGTGAGGGACGAGCCAGTAAGCTATACCGAAGAAGGTCAACACAACTGAAGTAGCAAGAGTTAAATGAAAGTGTCCCGTAACCCAGATGGTGTTATGGACGACTTGGTTCATCTGGTTGGAAGCATTGATCAACCCGCCGGCACCTGCAGGAATGAAAGCAGCCATCCCGATGAAAGGTACAGTAAACCTTGCGTCTCCCCATGGAAGTTTTTTGAACCAGCCGAATAACCCG
The DNA here is from genome assembly GCA_051750065.1 of Bacillota bacterium. GTDB lineage: Bacteria > Bacillota > Bacilli > Bacillales > Bacillaceae_B > Rossellomorea. The sequence goes on along the minus strand of JBNJJI010000006.1, from coordinate 264,087 downwards.
GTTGCCCCTTTAGATCTTCCATACATTTCGAAAGTCGCAAACAAGGAGAAAGCAGTCATCAATGAAGGAATAACTACCATGAAGGTCAATACAACCTGTAAGAACTTCCAAGAAGCGTCAATTCCCGGCTCAACCAATTGGTGGTGAAATCCTACGGGAATAGAGAAGAGCAGGAAAAGAATAAAAGATAGCCGTGCGAGCGAGTCTGAGAAAATCTTTCCGCCAATGATTTTGGGTATGATAACATACCAGGCCATGTATGCTGGAAGAAGCCAAAAGTACACCAGTGGATGACCGAAGTACCAGAATAAGGTGCGGCTGATTAAGACATCAACTTCAGCAACAAGTCCCAACGACCAAGGAAGAAGCTGAAACAATACTGTTCCTGCAACACCCAGAGTAGCGACTATCCATAAAACAGTATTGATAATAGCCATGAATGTTAAGAGAGGACTTGGCTTGCCTGGATTTTGTTTTCTCCAGTACATATACTCGGCGATCATTGCTCCTCCGCCGATCCAGCTTCCCACCACTACAAAGGTCATTCCAAGATAGAATATCCAATGAGCTTGAAGTGGAGCATAAAAGGTGTATAAAACAGTTGCCTCATTCAATAAAATCATTACCGAAGCCATGGCTGTCCCAAGAAGCATAACCCAGAATCCAATCCAGCCGGCTTTGCGAGATCCGTTACGGTATGTCCCGGATGTTCTTGAAATAGCTGCATGTTGGAAACCTAAGATGAAAAAAGTAGTAAGTACAAGACCTAATAAAACTCCATGAACCGTTAACACCTGATAGTATCCTATATTGGCAGGAAGAGTGAAGCTTCCTGACCTTACCAGCACTTGAAGCAACCCTGCAAGTCCCCCAAGAGCCAGGGCTATAAAAGCTACGTATAAATGTGCAAGTGCTAAACGTCCGTCTCTTCGATCAACTATATTCAGCATCGTCAGTCCACCACCTTAATCATTGTTTGCATCATATGGTGACCGGTCCCGCAATACTCATTGCATAAAACCAGATATTCACCTTTTTTATCAAATGTGGTTACGTATTCACTGATGTAGCCCGGTTCAAGCATCATATTGATGTTGGTGCCTGCCACTTGAAATCCATGTATTACGTCTTTGGTAGTCGCAATGATTTTCACTTTCGAGTCAAGAGGAATTTTAATCTCATCACCCGCGAAATAATAGAATGCCGACCCAACAACGACCAGTTCATAATCCCAGTCCTTGCCCTCTACTTTTTTTAACCCTGGCTCACTGAATGGAGCAATTTCATCTACCTGCTCAGGATCGATATACGCCATGGCACTCGGCGGAGTATGTCCAGAGTGAAAAGCACCGATGCCTAAAATAACTAAAAATATAATAAGAGACCCAGTTCCAAAAGCAAGCCACCATTTTTCATAACGATGCATATGCATAAAAATCTTCCCCTTCCACTTAGAAACGATCTAAGAAAATATAAAAAACACCAAACCAGCTAAGAATAAGAAACAGTCCGAGAAACATTACTGCAGCAAAAGTTCCTTTTAAAGATGAGGAATCTTCGGTCTTCACCTCTGTTTTATGCTTTAACTGCGGGTTTGCCATGCGGCTCACTCCTTTCCAATACCTAACAATATCTTGATACTCTAATAATAGAGATGATGCTGTTTCTAATCTGTGATAAAAGTCACACTAAGAGAAATTATTTGTGAAAGAAGTGTGAAGACCTGCTGATTCAAGGTCTGCAAGGTGGATAAGATTCTATTAGAAGAAACAGTAGTCCTTGCTTCAAGAGCCGGACACCCTCATATAACTTATTGCATACAATGAAAGCAGCGAGTTGATGGAGGTATGGTAATGGAAAAATTTTATTGTGATCGATGCCGCAGGATTTTTGAAAAAGAAGGTGTATGTGATTTATGCTGTGAGGTAACCAAGAAAATAAAGATTCAGAATCATTTTCACAAAAAGTTAGATCAACAGGATTAGTATTTCAGAGCAATCTCCTCATGAAGTCAGCCTGCTTATGATAAAATAAGGAAAATCGTTAAAAAGGGGAGATTGTCATGTTTTTACCATCTTTTGAGCTTAAGGGAAAAACAGCAATTGTTACGGGAGCAGGAAGAGGTATCGGACGAGCTATTGCTATCGGGATGGCAGAAGCAGGAGCGGATGTTGCTCTATTATCGCGAACAGAAGAAGATTTGAAAGAAACAGCTTCACATATTGAGAGTACAGGAAGAAAAGCATACATAATGACAACGGATGTTACAGTAAGAGAAGAAGTGGAAAAAGCGGTTTTCTGGGTGAAAGAACAGGCTGGTTCTATCGACATTCTTGTCAATAATGCTGGAATGAATATACGCTCCAAAGCTTTGGAAGTAACAGATGAAGAATGGCAGAAGATTATGGATACTAATTTGAAATCTGCGTTTATGATGAGTCAGGCAGCTGGTAAAATCATGAGAGATCAAAACAGCGGTAAAATAATCACGATTGCCTCTGTTGCAGGACATGTAGCACTGCGTACCGGAGTGGTTTATGCAGCCACAAAAGCTGCACTCATTCAGATGACGAAGGTTCTTGCTCTTGAATGGGGAAGTTATAACATCAATGTGAACAGTATAGGACCTTGGTATTTCAAAACCCCTCTGACAGAAAAACTTCTTGAGGATGAAGAATACGTGAAAGATATTTTGTCTGTGACTCCTTTGAATAGAGTTGGAGACCTGGAGGAGCTTGTTGGGCCGGCTGTATTTCTTGCTTCTTCTGCAGGTAATTATGTGACCGGACAAACTCTTTTCGTAGACGGCGGAATGACAATAAAAGGGTTTTGATAGGATTCTTTGTTATTTTCATTATGTACGTAATTTGGTATATGGCCTGCAGAACGGGGATACGCTCCATTGAGAATGAAGAAATCACAGGAAGATTGTCCAAGCGGAGTCATACCATGGTGTGGATATCACCAACTATTTTATATCGACTACATTTATGAAAACATCTTAAACAAAGAGAGAAGGCATGCGAATGAGGATTCGTATGTCTTCTCTCTTTGTCATAATTCTTTCTTAATCGAGGTCAACCATTATCACCACAATGAATTTTCCGCCATTTTCCAATGAAATGGGCAGCCTCAATGCCCGATCAAATCCGGACAGTCTTGATTCGCCTACAATGACTGTAGGCGGGGTGATATCCATGGAATGACCAAGCTGGGAAATGTGGGTAGAAAGGTTGCCGGCAATCATATTGCCCAACTCACCTGCAAAGGATTCAAGCATTTCCCCTTCAAGAGGCATCCCGAACATCGCTGTTCCAAGACCTTGGAAGTCTTCAATGTCTCCGTCGAAGATAATCTGCCCCCGAATGTCACCAGTAAGACCGATTAATACACCAATCTTATGGGTCCTTAGTGGCTCCGAAAGAAGGGTGGGTGGATCGACTTTTACAGGGAGGGGAATGACCGATTTAAGAGACTGTATTGTACCATTTAGAATATCGGTAACACTTTTCGATGTTGTAGTCATGTCGAATCCTCCATTATTTTGTCTTTTTTTAGCTTAGCATATAACCCAGGAAAAAAGAATGACGATTTCGAATTTTTGGAAATCAATAAACCTATTCATCTGTAAAATTAGTACTTTTTACGTGAATTATATGTATATATCTTTTATCGGACCAAAAACCTGCTTGTTTACTGGTTCTATAAAGAAAGATGAATGATTTTTTCTAGCTTGGAAAAGATATCCTTACTGAGGTAAGGAGAGATGCATATGCCAAAGATCATAAAAGTGGAAACTGTCAATCCTCCCTTTTCAATTAAGCAAGACGAGGTGGCGGTCTTCGCTGAAAATTTATTCTCCGAGGATTTTAAGGATATTAAAAGGCTGCTGCCTGTGTTTCAGAATGGTGAGATAGAATCCAGATATTTTGTGCATGATATTGAATGGTTCAAAACACCGCGATCTTTTCAGGAGAAAAATGATTCCTTTATTGAAAATGCCGTCAATTTGGGGACAGAAGCGATACGTAAGGTTATCGAAAATACTGATTCGCTGACATACGGGGATATAGATACCATTTTCACCATATGTACTACAGGACTGGCTACACCTAGTATTGAAGCAAGAATTATGAATCATCTTCCATTTCCTGAACACGTCAAGAGAATACCGTTATGGGGACTTGGCTGTGCAGGAGGAGCAAGCGGCTTATCAAGAGCTTATGAATACTGCCTTGCGTTCCCGAAGGCAAATGTTCTGGTGTTGACTATCGAACTTTGCTCTTTGACGTTTCAACATGGAGACCGTTCAAAGAGCAATCTGATCGGCACTTCTCTATTTGCCGATGGGGTTGCCTGCTCACTCGTATCTGGCGATGAAAGTCATGTTGTGAAACAGGCAAAAGCACCTTATCCAAACATTTTCGCTACTCAATCGACCACAATGAAAAATTCTCTTGATGTAATGGGCTGGGATATAAAAAATGATGGATTATTTGTTGTTTTTTCAAAAGATATTCCTTCCATCATAGAAGAATGGTTAAAGCCTAATGTGGAGAAACTGCTGAATCAGAATAACTTGACATTGAAGGATATCAATCATTTTGTTGCACATCCGGGGGGGAAAAAAGTGATTGAGGCTTACCGCGAGGCGTTAAAGCTTGAAGAAAGCCTTCTTGATATTTCAAGGCACACATTAAGGAAATTCGGCAATATGTCTTCGGCAACTATTCAATATGTATTAAAAGAACACATGAGCAAAGAAATAAAAGCTGGAGAAATCGGTCTGGGCGTGGCTCTTGGTCCGGGGTTCAGCTCTGAATTGTTACTGATGAGGTGGGAATGATGTCTTATTTACTGTTTGCTGTCATAGCGATTCAACGAGTAGTAGAGTTGATCATTGCTAAGCGCAACGAAAAATGGATGAAGGAAAAAGGCGCTAAGGAGTACGGAAAGAGACACTATAAGTTGATGGTATCGATTCATCTTCTCTTCTTTATTTCCTTATTGGCGGAAGAACTATTTATGAACAGACCGCTCAATGAATACTGGGTTGTTTTATTCACCCTTTTTCTGGTCACGCAAGTTGGGAGGATTTGGGTTATTGCTTCACTTGGGCGATTTTGGAATACAAAGATCATTGTACTGCCCCAGGCTGATGTGGTGGCTAAAGGACCATATAAATTTATCAAGCATCCTAATTATTTTATTGTAACAGTTGAATTGATCGTAATTCCTCTTATGTTCAATGCATATTGGACTTTATTCATTTTTGCTTTACTAAATCAATTTATTTTGGCTGTGCGCATTCCTATAGAAGAGAGGGCGCTGGAAGAAGTGACGAACTATCAGAAAGTGCATCAGGGCAAAAAACGATTTATACCGGTTGTGAAAAAAGAAGAAGTGAAGTGAATGTTTTAGTTGAAAATGATTATCATTTTTGATAAAATCCTAATTGAAGATGAATATTATTCTCAAGATAGGCTTATAGGAAGGGGTTTATGATGATTCTGTTTTTGGTTATCTTAACAGCTGCAGCATACGGCTTGATTATGAAGTACGTGTTGAACAATGTTTTCGTTTCTAATCGATACTCACAGCCTGCCGCTCCTAAAGGACTTGCTGAAGAAAATTCGAGAGAACTTATTCCTGCTTATAATCGCCAATAGCTTCCTATGAAGGACTGAACGTTCAAGGCCACTTGAATGTTGAGTCCTTTTTTAGTTTTAGGAATTTATATAATCCATCCTTGCTGAAAATTTTAACTAAGTTATCCACGTACCTCTTCAGTGCCCGAGGGTTCGTACCCACCGGAACGAACTTAGCCCCTCGGGTTCAAATGTCCGAAGAGAATAAAAGGAAAGACCACCATATTCTCTACGGAGCATTTGCTTGTTGAGGCTGATCAGGGCACTTGCGCTTTTGTTCTTCTATAATAATACTCTTTTTGAATAACAGCGCATGAGATCGATCGAAACTTCAATGGTTGTTTTTTCTATCTTTTAATAGGAAAGAAGCGTATTATAAGCTAGAATAAAAAGTGCATATAATTCAATTAACTACTCAAAGGTGTAAGGGGAAGGTTCTTTTGCAAACGCTATCAGAAAAGAAGACAGAAAATATAAATAAACTAGCTTCTCTTTATGAGACGCTTGCTGAAACTGGAGATAAAGAAACAGCAGCTAAAGCGGAGCTTCTTGCTCATAAGTTTTGGAAAAATGAATTCATTGCAGGGTTTTGCGGCCACTTTTCTGCCGGTAAATCCACGATGATTAACGCTCTGGCAGGAGAGGAATTGCTCCCTTCAAGTCCAATTCCTACTTCAGCAAACTTGGTTAAGCTTCACTATGCGGAATCTGATTTCGCAAAGATTCATTATCACGATCGAAAATCGGTTATTTTTGATGGCGCATATGACTTCAACATTGTAAAGCAATACTGTAAGGATGGAGAAAACGTTCAAAGCATTGAAATAGGAAAGCAGGATACCAAGCTGCCAGATGGAGTAACAGTCCTGGATACACCAGGAGTGGATAGCACGGATGATGCTCATCGTATTTCAACAGAGTCGGCTCTGCATCTTGCAGATATCGTGTTTTATGTCATGGATTATAACCATGTGCAATCACAGTTGAATTTCGAATATGCACGTGAGCTGGCGGGCAACGGGGTCAGACTTTACCTCATTGTTAACCAGATTGATAAACATAATGAAGACGAATTATCGTTTGAGGATTTTAAGCAATCAGTATCAGAGTCGTTTTCTGCCTGGCAGGTGAATCCTGAAAGAATATTTTTCACCTCATTGCGAGATCCCGCAAATCCTCACAATGAATTTCCTGAGGTCAGAGACTTGATCAACAGTCAATTTAAGAATAAAGATGAATTGCTGCAGCACTCTTATTCTTCCGGAGTTAATATCCTTTTTAGTGAACATGAACGATGGCTGAAAGGAAATTTAAAAGATCAGCAGGATTTGCTGGCCGATATCGTCTCAGAAGAGGATCTCAAGAATAAAGAGGAATTATTTCAACGTGAGTCCTCTTTAAGGGAAAAGATCGCTGAAAACAGCTCAAAGCATTATGTGGAGATTTTCGATAAAGAAAGAGAAAAGGTGCTTCAGAATGCGTATCTCATGCCATTTGAAACGAGAGAGCTGGCCAAGAAGTACCTGGAATCGCAGCAGGATGACTTCAAGATAGGAATGTTATTCGCCAAAAAGAAAACTGAAGAAGAGCGTCAGCAGCGTATGAGGGAACTGCTCAGTAATCTTGGAAGTACTGTTCAGTCACAGTTAGAGTGGCATTTACGAGGGCTGGGCAGCTATGTGATGAAGAAAGCTGGTTTTCATGATGAAGACCTGATTGCCAAGTCGGAAGGTTTGACAGTACAAGTTACTGAGACTGACTTGCAAGAAGCAGCAAGACCAGGTGCAAGAGTGACAGGAGAATATGTCCTGAATTATTGCGAAGAACTCGCCGCGAAGCTGAAAAGAAAAGCAAGAAATGAAACAGAAAACTTAAAAATCAAGTTAGTTGAGTTGGTTGAAGCAGAGAAAAATCAGGAAAACGAAGACTTGGAAAAACAGTATTTACAGATTAAAAAGAAAACTGATGCTTTGGAAAAACTTGAATTTTTTAAAGAAGATTTGGAGATTAAAATTAACAACCTTGAGAGTATTGTTGATGGCAGAGTAAATCTTCAATCTCTTGAAACGGTCAGTCTGTGGGATAATGAATGGAAAAAAAGAGAGAAAGATTATATCTTATATACAAAAGATTCCGCCGTTGATGAGTTGGTAGTAAAGGAACCAGAAATTTTAGAGTCAGAAGAAAAATTGTCAGAAGAAAGCAGCAAACCTCATTCCTTGGAGCCGCTGATTGAACGCCTAAATGTCATGGGTGGATGTTTTGACAGTATAAATGGGTTAAAACACACAGCTCAGATATTAAAGAAGAAAGCAGAGAGACTTCAGGATCAGCATTTCACTATAGCGTTATTCGGAGCATTCAGTGCCGGGAAATCTTCTTTTGCCAATGCCCTTCTGGGGAGCAAAGTACTGCCGGTAAGCCCCAATCCTACTACAGCATCGATCAATCGAATCAGACCGCCGATGAATGGAAATCTTCATGGAACTGCCCAGGTGTTCTTGAAAAGCGAACAGGAAATGTTGATAGACGTTCAAAATTCTATGAAGGTATTCAGATACAATGCCGACTCACTAAGCGAGGCTGCTGCAAGAATCCCAGATTTGTTGAAGAGCAAGGATGGAGAAGGGAAGGAAAAAGTCCATCTTTCGTTTCTAGCTGCGTTTCAGAAAGGTTACAGCCGGTATGGATCACAACTCGGTGAAGTTTTAAAAGTTGAAATGGACGAATTCAAAGGGTTTGTTGCAAATGAAAGCCAGTCATGCTTCGTAGAATCAATTGATCTATTCTATGATTCTCCGATCACAAGGCAGGGCATAACGCTTGTAGATACTCCAGGAGCAGATTCAATCAATGCCAGGCATACCGGGGTAGCTTTTCAATATATTAAGAATTCTGATGCGATTCTTTTCGTGACCTATTACAATCATGCCTTCGCAAAAGCAGACCGTGAATTTCTGATCCAGCTTGGCAGGGTGAAAGATGCTTTTGAAATGGATAAGATGTTTTTCATTGTTAATGCGATAGATCTTGCTAAAGATGAAGAAGAAAAGAATGAAGTTATTAGTTATGTAAAGAATCAGCTTGTTGAATATGGCATTCGTTTTCCGAGGATCTTTGGTGTTTCTTCTAAGCTGGCAATAGAAGAAGAGAGTTCCAGTTCTTCAGGAATTCAATTGTTCAAACTAAAATTCGATCAATTTATAGATGGAGAATTAAAATGGATGGCAGCGCAGTCAGCCGAGGCAGAGTGGCATAGAGGTCTCGAGCGATTGAAAACACTGATTGAAAACTCCTCCATGGATGAGCAGAAACGTGAAGCCAGAAGAGAAGAATTACTGCTTCTTAAAGAGAAGCTGAAGGAATTGCTTACTGGGGAGGCACCTGAAAGTATCAAGCTCCGTGTGTCACAAGAAATTAAAGAATTGATTCACTATGTGAAACAGAGGGTATTTCTGCGCTTTTCAGACTTTTTTAAAGAAGCATTTCATCCGGCGCTATTTTCCCAGCATTCTTCATCAAAGGCTGCACTTCACTCAGCGCTTGAGGAGCTGCTGAATTCAACTGGATTTGATTTCGAGCAGGAAATGCGGGCAACAACATTAAGAACAGAAAAATTTGCAGACAAGCAACTAGATGCTCTAAATCAAGTTTACTTGGAGAAAATTAGAAAGCTGCATGATAACCTGGTTATTTCTCCTTATGAAAGAAGTGAACCTGGAGTCATAGACTTTTCCAATTCATTTTCAGAAGTAGAACGGGAAAGATTTCAGCCTGCATTGAGGCAGTTCAAGAATTCAAAAGACTTTTTTGAAAATAACGGCAAGAAAAAAGTAATGGAAAAACTGAAAGAAGATCTTCAGGATCCTGCTGATCACTATCTAGAGAGTTCCAAAGAGATTATTCTGGAATGGGCTTTGGAATTTATGGAAATTGAGCATGGACGAATGACAGACTCTTTATTATCTCAATCCACTGATCAAATCGACTCCTGGCTGGAAGCACTGCAATCAGTTGAAAATCTGGAGAATTGGAAGGAAGTTTACACTGAACTGTCTTCGTACAGCTGATTGGGGAGAGGAAATATGAAGAGCAGCCGTTTTCATGCGTGTGCAACTTGTGAGTATTTTTCTGCAGAGAGGATAAACGGAGAAATCTATTATCATTGCAGGCGGCTTGGTTATGAGACTAAGCCACGTTATCAATTCAATTGCTGGAGTCCTAAAGAACATATTAGGGACCTGATGAAGAAGGAGGAGAATCCTGATCGAAAACACTAAAGAAATTCAATGGCTCTCAGCCAATTACCTTAGTGAAAATGTCAGGCTCATAGACTGCCGGTATAAGCTTGGCGAACCTCATTACGGCAAAATGCTTTTTCAACAAAATCACGTTCCAGGAGCAGTTTATTTTGACCTGGAGGAAGATCTTTCTGGGAAAGTAATGAAACATGGTGGTCGGCATCCACTTCCGGAGATAGGTGAATTTGTTCAAAAGCTCAAAAATGCCGGAATTTCAAATGATACGACAGTAGTCGTCTATGATTCCGGTGAAGGAGCATTTGCAGCCCGGTGCTGGTGGATGTTAAAGTACCTTGGCCACCGTGATGTATTCGTTTTGAATGGAGGATATGAAGCCTGGAAGCTTCAAAGCTATCCTGTTACAGCTCAAATTACTGACCATCCCTCTGGAGAGTACTTTCCAGTGCTGCAGACTGACATGGCGGCTTCAGTAGAGGAAGTTAGGAGTATATCAGGAAGAGAAATGGATGGTATATTGATAGATTCCAGGGCTGAAGACAGGTACCTTGGCAGGATTGAACCGATTGATAAGGTGGCTGGACATATCCCAGGAGCTGTGAATCATGAGTGGACAGAAGCAATTAAAGACGGAGCTTTTTTACCAAAAGAAGACCACCTAAAAAGGTGGGTGGAGATGGACAAAGAAAAACCACTTATCGTTTATTGCGGTTCAGGAGTAACCGCTGCAGTGAATATCCTTTCATTATGGGCAGCAGGGCTGGATAACGTAAAGCTTTATCCAGGCAGCTATAGTGACTGGGTATCCTATGAGGACCATACTGTGGAAACAGAACAGAAATAGAGAAGAAGTATAACAACCTCTGCTTCTTAATGAGGGCACTGAAGATCTATCGCTTTGAGGAAATTTAAGAGTATTAATAAAGAAAAAGCCGGTCTTCTTCTTATAACAAGGAAGGAGAGCTGGCTTTTTTCTTGTGGAGCACTAACCGCATTCTGTGCGTTGTTAGGATAATACTTATCATTAAAGGAAAAGTAGACTATGTCATTTATTCTCCTTAACATATTTGTCCTGGGGAAGGCGATATTGAAAGATCCTTAGACTTACTGAACATCATAGATGGCTGATATTAATGGTTCTATTAAAAGTAAGGCTTGTTAGTGGATAGTATTCTTTTATCTCAACGTTGATTGGAGTGGAAGGTGAGCGACCTCCTGGGGGACTAGCGGTCGTCTAGTTCCAGCGCCTAGCCCCTAGGGGTCAAACAACCCTCTGAGAATAAAAGGAAAGACCGCCTTTTTTCTCAGAGGAACATTTGCCTGTCGGGGCTGACCAAGGCGCTTTCACTTTTGATGACAGACTAGACCAAGGTTACGTACCCACTGGAACGTAACCCCGCAGGCGAATCTAGCTTCTGCGGCCAGCGACTAGCAGATTTCGGTCTCTCTCCTTGCGATAAGTCATCATCGAATCGCTTCCGCTCTTCGTGATTCCTTTATCTCATACGAGAGCCCTAAAATCTGTACGTCGCTGGACGGCCGCTTCCGCTTTTTATGAAGCCGAGCACCTGAAACGGAAATAAATAAACACCTTTTCATAAAACATGAAGCACAAAAGGCAGAATCGCTCTGAAGTGAACGATTCTGCCTTTTAGATTTTGTTGGACTTTTTCAGTGTCCTTTTATTAATGAGGACTTTTTTCTAGCAGCTAATTTTTTAAAACTCTGGAAAAAGGCTGTGCAGCTACATTGAAAACCCTCGTAGAATAGTGTAATTACAGGATTCTCCTAAGAATTTCAATGAAAATTAATACAGAAATATGTTATAATGCTAAGGTGAATAAAGGAGTGATTTCAGTGGAAAAGCACAATGAACATTTATTATTGATAGATGGAATGGCATTACTGTTTCGATCATTTTTTGCCACTGCCGTTTCAGGACAATTCATGATTAATTCAAAGGGCCAGCCTACCAACGGAGTTCAGGGATTCATGAAACATCTCCTTATGGCAGTAGAGCATCTAGGACCCACACATACAGCGGTTTGCTGGGATATGGGAAGCTCGACTTTCAGGAACGAAATTTATACAGATTACAAATCTAACCGAAACGCACCTCCTGTTGAATTGATTCCACAATTCGACCTTGCAAAAGAGGTAGCAGAAGGGTTTGCACTTTATAATATAGGATTAAAAGGCTTTGAAGCGGACGACTGTATCGGAACGATTGCGAAAAGTGCCTCTAAAGAAACAAAGGTATCAATATTGAGCGGTGACCAGGACTTGCTGCAACTTTTAGATGATAATATTGATGTTGTTCTTCTGAAAAAGGGTTTCGGTAACTATCACACTTATTCACATGACTTCTTCGTGGAAGAAAAAGGACTGACTCCTGCACAGTTTATCGATGTTAAAGCACTAATGGGAGATACCAGCGATGGATATCCAGGTGTAAGAGGAATCGGTGAAAAAACCGCTGTGAAACTGATACAAGAACACCAGCACATTCAGGGAATATTGGAAGGAATTCACCTTTTAACACCTGCTCAACGCAAAAAAATTGAGGGTGATCTGGACATGCTTCATGTATCACGCCAGCTTGCTGAAATAAAATGCGATGTCCCGCTGAACTTCAACCTGGAATCGGCAAAATGGGAGTCAATTGCTCCTGATGCCATTTCCTTGATGGAAGATCTTGAGTTAAGAGTCTTGAAAAGGTACTTGATAGGAAAAGATCATTTACTCAGCCAGCACGCTTAATAACAAAAGGGACTTTTCTTAATTGGAAAGTCCCTTTTTCAATCGAGTCGTTCATCTATCTTTTCGTATTTGACCGTTTGGCTCTATTCTCCAGTTCAGTTTTAGGATCGGGAGTTTTGACTCCATCTTGTCCAAATCCCTGCGGATTCACACCCGGTGCCTTTGTTCCTCTGTTGCTGCTATGATTTTTGCTCATGATCTCACCTCCGTTATTTATGTTCACCACTTGATCCGCTTTTAATGTAATTAAATCAATTGGATACACTATTGTAGTAATTACATTTAGAAAGAGAGGCAGGCGGTGAAAAGGTGAATAGAGGAATCGTTACGGCTTTATTAAGCATATTAGCAGCACAGGCACTAAAAATTCCATTGCATTTTCTTAAAACAGGGAAATGGAATCCTATGCTATTATTTCAGACCGGGGGAATGCCAAGTTCCCATTCAGCGGGGGTTTCCTCACTAACAACTTTCATAGCTCTAAAGAGAGGATTTTCAACCATCGATTTTGCTCTTTCCTTCGTTTTTGGTCTCATTGTCATGTACGACGCCCAAGGAATTCGCAGGCAGACGGGAGAGTTGACATTGAAGGTGAATTCATTGGATGAGTTAATAAGAAAAGCCGATCAAGACCATGCTATTCCATTTGAAGAAAAGCCGAAAAGATTGAAAGAAATGCTGGGTCATCAGCCCGCCGAAGTAATTGGCGGTGCCCTCTTCGGTTCCCTTATAGGCGGAATCAGCTTCCTACTAGGAAAAAAACAAAGACAAAAAAGAAAAAAATTTGTAAGATAGAATCAAAAGCGGAAGTGCCCCGTTCAACGGCGTACGGACTGTACCAGCTCCGCATGAGATAAAGGAAACACGAAGAGCGAAGCGATTCGATGTTGACTTATCGCAAGGAGGAGATGGGCAGTACGCTAGCCGTTGGGGCACTGGAGCTGGCCGGAATCAAAAGCGGAAGCGGCCGTTCAGCGACGTACAAATTTTAGGGCTTCCGCATGAGATAAAGGAAACACAACGAACGAAGTGAGTTGATGTTGACTTATCGCAAGGAGGAAGACCGAAATTTGCTAGTCGTTGGCCGCAGGAGCTGGCCGGAATCAAAAGCGGAAGTGCCCCGTTCAACGGCGTACGGACTGTACCAGCTCCGCATGAGATAAAGGAAACACGAAGAGCGAAGCGGTTCGATGTTGACTTATCGCAAGGAGGAGATGGGCAGTACGCTAGCCGTTGGGCCGCTGGAGCTGGCCGGAATCAAAAGCGGAAGCGGCCGTTCAGCGACGTACAAATTTTAGGGCTTCCGCATGAGATAAAGGAAACACAACGAACGAAGTGAGTTGATGTTGACTTATCGCAAGGAGGAAGACCGAAATTTGCTAGTCGTTGGCCGCTGGAGCTGGCCGGAATCAAAAGCGGAAGTGCCCCGTTCAACGGCGTACGGACTGTACCAGCTCCGCATGAGATAAAGGAAACACGAAGAGCGAAGCGATTCGATGTTCATTTCCTGTTGAAATGTGAGTGCTTGGAAAGAGGAGCCATTTAATAACAGAAAAAATCTTAGGCCCGATTTTTTCAAGAAAGTCTTCCAAAATATTGGGGAAATGAACTTGTTGACTTATCGCAAGGAGGAAGACCGAAATTTGCTAGTCGTTGGCCGCTGGAGCTGGCCGAATCAAAAGCGGAAGCGGCCGTTCAGCGACGTACAAATTTTAGAGCTTTCGTCTTATTTAAAGCTCCGCTGAGTCTTCCATACGAAGCTAAAATCAACTAACTTATCAAGAATCTCTACTAACGCTTAACGAATGTTAATAATGCAGGTCACATAACTGACTTCAATGCTGGCTGCTAAAGCCAGACGAACTTTAAATTGCAGGGTGAGGAAAATAGTGAAGTATAGCAAACAAACAACTGAAGACTTTCTTATTCATTTAGAAAACAAAGGATTCAAATTTGGAGAAGATTCTATTGGCTTTATCTACTTTGGAAAAAGGTCGCTGAATGCTTCAGATGAAATCGTCAATACTGCTATCGAAATAACGTTAAAGGCGCAAAAAGGGTTCGATAACAGCTTTTATATGTCTTTATTGGAAACCTTGCACTCCAGCAAAGTTACGACAAGACAGGACGCCTGGAGGCATGCAGAAAGCTTGGAACTGCTGGCTTGACTTCTTCTTAAAGCAAAAAGCAAAGACTCTATAGTAAGCAAAGTCTTTGCTTTTTTAGTTGTTTAAGAATTCATGAACACAATCCTTGTGGAAAACTTTAACTAAGTTATCCACGTCCCGTTTCATCGCCCAGGATTCGTACCTGTCGGGGTTAATCTGGGCGCTTACGCTTTTTTCTTTACCCTTTTACAGACAGTTTTTTTGAAACCGATCTAATCAGTTCCGGCAGTTCTGTCATCAGCATTCCCAAGAAGATGAATAAGCAGCCTGTCATAGCAAGTCCTGTTAATTCTTCGCTGATCAACAGATAGGAGAAAAGGGCAGCGAAGACAGGTTCCATTGTCAAGATGACCGAGACCCTTGCAGGCGAAGTATACTTTTGAGCTGATGTTTGAATAAAATAGGCAGCTGAGGTTGCGAGCAATGCAGTGACGATCAGTGCTGTCATGACCTCCGGCTGGCTCAGGGTTGTCATGGTAAGTGAGCTCTGCCAATCTTCAAATAAAAGCATAGATACTAATGACAATGCAGCAACAGTAAGGATTTGAATAACCGTGAGCTGCAAGGCCGAAATGACCTTCGAATATTTATCCGTGAAAATAATGTGGCATGCAAAACCCAATGCACAGATCATGACAAGCAGATCACCGATGTTGACTGATTGCGCATGTCCGGCAGCCAATAAATACAAACCAAAAGCAGCGGATGCAGCTCCAGCCATCGATGCGGCCGCTGGCTTTTGCTTTAAAATCATCAGAGCTAGAAAAGGTACAAGAATGACACTCAGACCAGTTATAAAGCCTGCTTTCGCTGGAGTGGTATACAAAAGGCCAAACGTCTGAAAAGCATATCCCAGAAAGAGAAAACAACCTAATAGAAGTCCTGGTAAAAAGCTTTGCAGGCTGAGTTGTATCCTGCCCTTTTCTTTAATAAGCAGTAGTGCGAGAAGTGATAAGCCTGCAAGAGAAAACCTGACAGTATTGAAAGTAAACGGCGGGAGGATTGAAATGGCATTCTGTATGATGACGAAAGTCGCACCCCATATAAATGCCACCGAAAGCAGTGATAAGTCTGCTCCCAGTCTTTTTTTATTCATTAGCAGACTCATTGTTAGAGTGAACCGCTTTTCTGGCCAGCTCATCTGCTCTCTTATTTTCTTTGCTCGGTATCCATTTAATAAAAAATAAATCAAACTCTCTCGAAAGAAGGAGAATTTCTTCTAATAAAGGTTTGTATTTTTTGTTCCTCGCAAATTCTTTCTCAACTGCATTGACTACGGCTTGTGAGTCGCTTCTAAATGAAAGAATGTTGAAATTTTTCTCTTTGCAAATCTGTAGTGCTTTAATGCACGCAAGAAACTCAGCTTCATGATTTTCTTTAATGCCCAAAGGAATAGAATACGAGTGATTTTCTCCCTTGTTTTTTATGAAGATGCCTGCACCGCTGGGTCCAGGGTCCCCGGCACTAGCTCCGTCTATGTAAACTTCGATCATTTTCCTCACCTCAGAATATTTAAACTACGTTAATAAGTCTAATCAGAAAGACAGGAAACATCAAGATTGAACATCTTCTTAAAAGGCTGCTTTAGCCTTAAATGTTGCTTTTGAAAATATTCCATGAGACGAATTTTTCCCTGGATACTAAGGTTCTTCTCTCTAAACGGGTAGAGCAGCTCCTCTCTTTCTTGTTTCCCCAGGCCATTTCAGTGTACTATGGCAATATTTTCAAACTTTAATGCTAATAGCAACAAAGCTGATTTACCGTTGCTTCCTTTACCTGGGAATAAAGAAATGAAAACTCCTTTCATTCTCAACCGTAATTTCTGATGAAATAGTTCTTTCTTAAAAAAACCGCTTGAAACAATAAATTGTTTCAAGCGGAAGCAGCCATCATTCTTTTGAGGAAATTCTTTTCGCCAAGTAGCCGAAAGGAGTGTCGATCACCGAGATGATCCATTTTAATATATAGGTAGTGAAAACAATTTGAATCCATATTTCAAACGGAAACTCACCTAAAAAGGCAATAGAAGTGAAGACCAGTGTATCCAGCAGTTGACTGATCATCGTGCTTCCATTATTCCGAATCCAAAACTGAGAATCCTTCGGGAATTTTTTCTTGAGGAAGGCAAATATATATACATCCGCAAACTGGCTGACCAGATAAGCAGCCAGGCTGCCAATAGCGATTCTGGGAATCATACCAAAGACGGTTTCCAAAGACCCCTGCGCAAAATCGTCAGGGTGAGGTTCAAAGATAAGAGCCAGCTGCATAATGATAGTCATCGTCAACAAAGTGAAGAACCCGAGCCATACCGCTTTCTGAGCTTCTTTTTTTCCGTACTTCTCATTAAGAATGTCTGTAACGAGGAAGGCAGTCCCATACATAGCGTTTCCGAGTGTGGCGGTGAGCCCGAAAATTTCAATGGTTTTAATGACCTGTAAATTGGCTAATATAGTTGAGATGCCAATCCAGACAAAGAGGCCGGTCTTTCCGAAAATTCGGTACATGGCCAGCATGAGAATAAAGTTAACAAGAATGAAGATAAGTCCAAACACTTCATTAAACATAAAAGCAACTCCCTGAAATTATAGTGAATGAATGCATATACTATAAACACTGTGTCGTATATATTCTTTACGGTAAGCAAGATTAATACGCTGAAATAAATAAAAAGACCTTGTACATTATACATAGAAAGGAAGCAGCTTACAATAAAATGACTGAGAGGAGATGGAAACATTGAAAATGAAAGTGATATGGACTTACAGTGGGAAAATACCGGAGAAAATTACGTTTGAATCAGCGTGGATGAACCGTCGATATGTGGATTATCTCATTGAAGATCTGATGAGAACAGGGAGAGCCAAGGATATCACCATTCGTGATGAAATGGAGAACGAATGGAACAGAAAAGAATTCCTCAAACTGAATGAGGAGCTGGAACAGGAACCGGAAAATATCACTGTGTATTTTGACGGCGGTTTCGACAAGGAAAATGCTCTTGCCGGTCTAGGGATGGTCATTTATTATAAAAAGGGCGGGGAAGATCTCAGAATAAGAAAAAACGAGAAACTTCTACATCTTCAGAATAATAATGAAGCTGAATATGCCGCTCTTTATTCCGCGATGCTGCTGCTGGAAGAACTCGGAGTTCACCGTGTTCCTTGTATAATAAAAGGAGATTCTCAAGTGGTTTTAAAACAACTTGAAGGAGACTGGCCCTGTTATGAAGAATCTTTGAATAATTGGCTGGACCGCATCGAAGCAAAAATAAAATCCTTAGGCATTAAACCAGTCTACGAGGCAATCGGCAGGAAACAAAATAAAGAAGCAGATAACTTGGCAAATCAAGCGCTGGAGGATATCTTTATCCACAGTCACTCAAAATATTGAAGGTTACCTATAAGAAAGGTGATGAAAGTGGAACGAGCTAAAGTCATTGGAAAACTGGATGAAATTCATGGAATTTACTGCCAGGACTGTCTTCTCAAAGCGCATTTCAGAAAGGAGCATGGAAAAACGTATGCTCACCGCTTTTGTATAGACAAATGCACAGTTGGCCAGAAAATCAAAGAATTGGGGAAGAACTTAACATGATATGCAGGTACAAAAGAAGCTTTTGAATAAGCTTCTTTTGTGCAAGAGGATTTAAAGTGCTAAAGCAAATGGACAAATAAAAAGGAAGCTGTCAAAAACAGCTTCCAATAAGATCATCTATAATGTTCGCAATTATATTTTAGTTACGTTAGCAGCTTGAGGTCCACGGTTGCCTTCTACGATTTCGAAAGAAACTTCTTGGCCTTCTTCTAATGATTTAAAACCATCACCTTGAATAGCAGTGAAATGAACAAATACATCTTCGCCGCCTTCTACTTCGATGAATCCAAAACCTTTTTCGTTATTGAACCATTTTACTTTACCGTTTTGCATAATACTGTTCCTCCTAAATCTTTCAAAGCACACTTTTGTGCTTCTGGAAATATTATCATTATAAGAACCTATGTCAACCTCAGAAGATGACACAGAATTCAGTTAAATGATGTCTTCAATATACAATAGGATGTTCTGATGAGTCAAGGAAGTTAGCGAATATTTCGTGAGAAAATTTAAACTTTCATTTTGGTGGCAGCAGCCTGTCGAAAAAGAGGAACGTTTGATTTGATAACTCAGGATTCGTTACTTGCGGTTGTATTCAATAAGCATCTATAGTAAACTTTTAATGATATTTCACCAATGTGGAGGGTTCGATATGCCGACGCCGAGTATGGAAGATTACATAGAACAGATCTATTTACTGATCGATAATAAAGGATACGCCAGAGTTTCAGATATAGCTGATGCCCTGTCTGTCCATCCCTCCTCAGTAACTAAGATGGTGCAGAAATTAGATAAAGACGATTACCTGGTATATGAAAAATATCGAGGCCTTATTTTGACCGCCAAAGGGACCAAAATTGGAAAAAGGCTGGTTTTCAGGCACGAGCTTCTTGAACAATTTTTAAATATTATCGGTGTGAAAGAAGAAAATATTTATGAGGATGTTGAGGGTATCGAGCATCACCTGAGCTGGGACTCTATCGACAGAATCGGAGATCTGGTACAGCTTTTTGAAGATGATGAAGAACTTCTTAAAAAGTTAAGAAATATACAAACTAAAAATGATACCGACTGAAAAGAGGACGATTGTATAAATCGTCCTCTTTTTAATGGAGTTAAAATTTAGAAAAAGCTGTCGCTGTTCAAAGATGCTTCAACTTCTTATAACGATTGGGACCAGCTGATCAGGGTGTCAAACGGCAAAAAAGCCAGTCTTTCCTGCTGATCTTCAGCATATATTGACTTGGTGGAGAAACATTGTGCCCTGGAGATCATCTATTTACAGTGAAGAGTCGTCACAGTAACTATAATTAGCATGATACAAGATGAGCTATTTCAAAGCAATGTCCCCGCATGTTTACCAAGAAGACGAAATACCTTCTCAATAGTTAAAAAATTTCCGGCATCCCTGAGAAGGCCACATCTCCATCATGACTGTTTGACAATTGTGTTAGCCCATTATCATCA
This sequence comes from Bacillota bacterium, assembly GCA_051750065.1. GTDB lineage: Bacteria > Bacillota > Bacilli > Bacillales > Bacillaceae_B > Rossellomorea. Next base: position 244,188 of record JBNJJI010000006.1, on the reverse strand, counting down.
AGTTCAATGCTTACTCCTGTTAAACTTCCTTCTTGAGCTTCCATTATTGCCTTTTGATAAGATATGATCCGACCTGACGATGTCTGAAAACTGATAATCTGTCCACCATGATTTCTTTGGATTTTAGTGATTTCCTCCATTTGTTATCCATCCTTTACAATTATTCTCACACCTAGTATGGTCAAATTAAACAATTTTAAAATGTTTAAGAACCGAAAGCTGATAAAAAGCCCTTTAAAAAAATTGAGAAAAGAAGGATTTTAGAGTTATGTTCAGAAGAGATTACTGACGGAAAAATTCGTACATAATTTACTGGAAAAGCAGGTGGTGATGGAGTGGAAAAAAATATATGGCATGAAAGTGCTCAAGAGCGCTGGGATAAAAATGCCAGCAGCTGGCACAGCAGAAGTGTGAATATGTGGACCGAGGGAAGCAGGAAAGAGGTTATTCCCTTTATGGTCAAGCACCTATCTTCAGGCAATAAGGTAGCCGACCTGGGATGCGGGGACGGATATGGTTCCTATTTGCTTTATGAGAAGGGTTTCGACGTTACAGGAATGGACCTTTCAGAGAAGATGGTGCATATTGCAAAACAGCAAGAAAAAGAGGGTTTGAGTTTTATCCAAGGAGACCTTTCACACCCTCCTTTTGACAAAGAACAATTCGATGCTGTTATGATGATTAATTCTTTAGAATGGACAGAAGATCCTTTGCATGCACTGAAACAGGTTCAGGGACTAGTGAAACAGGATGGAAGGTTATGCATTGGTATTCTCGGTCCAACTGCCCATCCGAGGGAAAATTCATTTCCCCGGTTGTATGGGGAGAAGGTTATATGCAATACGATGATGCCGTGGGAACTGGAAAAGCTTGCTCTTGATACTGGTATGTTGAAAGAAGACGAGCAATGGATTTATAAAAAAGGCGTTTCTGAAAAGCATACAATGAATCTGTCCTCTGAGCTAAAGCAGGCATTAACATTTATGACACTATTTATGTTCAAAGTAAGAAGCAACTAATTGGAGGGAAAAACATGAAACAGCGTTTTTCATTAGATGAATTTATCAAGCAGACACAACAGGAAGATAAAGGTGAAGGTTTATTCGAACTGGAAACACCCAGGATGTTGGAGGTCAACCTTGATGGAGATGTTTGGGCCAAAATGGGTGCGATGATTTCATATAGAGGACAGATTAAATTTGAGAGGGAAGGTGTCCTTGAGCATGGATTAGGCAAGATGTTCAAAAAGGCATTTACAGGTGAAGGTACTTCCTTAATGAAAGCAAGCGGCCAGGGGAAGCTGTATTTGGCTGATCAAGGAAAGAAAATTTCCATTCTTCACCTTAATAATGAGTCGATTTATGTGAATGGAAATGACCTGCTGGCCTTTCAACCGGGCATGAAGTGGGATATTAAACTGATGAGAAGGGTTGCAGGTATGATGGCAGGCGGATTGTTCAATGTCCATATCGAAGGAACCGGAATGGTGGCCATAACTTCCCATTATGAACCGTTGACACTCCTTGTGAGACCGGGAAGCCCTGTTTATACTGATCCCAATGCAACCGTTGCTTGGTCAGGAAATCTGCAGCCTGACTTTGTGACAGACGTGTCATTAAAGACATTCTTCGGAAGAGGCAGCGGAGAATCCATTCAAATGAAGTTCGAAGGAGAAGGGTTCGTTGTGGTCCAGCCATTTGAAGAAGTGTATTACAGCGAGCAGCAATAAATGTACCACAATAATTAGGGGTAGAGATTTCCCTTTGTACCCTTGACAAACCCCACTCCAGCTTTTGGTTGAAGTGGGGTTTCAGCTTAATGTCCTATCGCAATGGAAGCATTGGAAATCTGCTAGCGGCTGGAGTTGTTATGAAAAGAAGCATTGATTATTGAAGAGATTCCCGCATCAGCAATAATAGGGTCAAGCGTGCTTAATGAAGCAATTCCGCCACCGATTACAACATTAGTCAGCGTATCCATATTAGTTCGTCCCTTTATGTTGAAGAAGATGGCTGTTACGGTCAAGGATATCATCAGCGATCTTGAAGGCAGCCTCTTTTTTATGAATAGTTTGATAGCCCGCTGCAAACTTCTGATGGAGAACGTCATCAGAGAGGATGGAAGAAATACAAGAAGTTATGGCTTCAGATTTGCAGGCTATCATGGCGGCTCCCTTACTGGCAAAGAACGGTGCATTTTCAGTTTCCTGTCCGGGATTCGGCTTAACTAGAATGACCGGGACATTCAATGCAGCGGCTTCTGTTAGCGTAATCGCTCCTGGTTTTGTGACAAGGCAGTCTGTTACAGACATCAGATCTAGTATATTGTCGAGATACCCGTATACTTTTATACTTTTACAGGATTTATATACATTCATGAGGTGATTCTTTAAGTTTCGATTTCTGCCGCAAATGATGGCAACCTGGGTTTTAAAAGGATTTATTCCTTTATAAATTTCGTCAATATCAGGCAGAAGACCGAGTCCTCCTCCTGAGATTGTAACTGTATCTTTAGTAGGATCCAGACCGAATTTCCGGAAGATTTCCTGGGAGCGGGCAGGCGGGCAGTTAAAACCTTTACGGATAGGGATGCCCGTTACCCCGATTCGTTTATCTTTCACTCCGAATCTCGTCAGAGTGTCTTTTACATGGTGTGACGCTACATAATATTTTTCTATCATGGGATGGGTCCATAAAGGGTGTGCACAATAATCCGTGATGATGGTGTAGGTTGGAATGTTGAAAGACGGACGTGATCGTAAGTAGGCACCTGCATGCATAGGAAAAGTGGTAATGATAATATCAGGGCGATTTACTTGTAGTAATTCTATAAGCCTTTTCTTTCCGATGTGCTGATAAAAGTAAGAAAGCCCCTTAGTCGACAACATATCTGTGCCATAATAGAACATTTTATACAATGGAGCCCCTAATTTGGAGAAACTTTTCTTCAATAGAGTTTGTGCGAAGTTATGGATAGCCGGATAAGCTTCTCCGTACAAATCACAAACATGGACATTTTGAATACCTTTCTCAATGAATGTATCAGCAAGTGTTTGAGCTGTTTGGACATGTCCTTCACCGTAATGGGCAGTCAAAATCAAAATCGTCATTGTGTTGTACACATGCAGAGCCCCCCTAAATAGAAAGAAAAAATGGTATTCTATATAAATAGGTTACAAAGAATTTGTAAACTGAATATGAAGGAACCAAGCCATTTTTGTAAAAACTACATAAGAAATAAGAAATCAACCACGCTAAATGATTCCAGGAGGAATGGAAATGGAACAAAAAAAGAAGGTTTTATCAGATATTGAAATTGCTCAGAAAGCTGAAATGCTTCCTGTCATGGACATAGCAAAATCCCTCGGTCTTCAGGAAGACGATCTAGAGCTGTATGGAAAGTACAAAGGGAAATTATCATATGACACATTAAAAAAGCTGGAAGGTAAACAGGATGGGAAGTTGATCCTGGTCACTTCCATCAACCCAACTCCTGCTGGTGAAGGAAAGTCAACTGTAACTGTAGGGCTGGGAGACGCCTTAAACTCTATCAATAAAAAAACAATGATCGCGCTTAGAGAACCGTCGTTGGGCCCGACAATGGGAATTAAGGGAGGAGCAGCAGGCGGGGGATATGCACAAGTGCTTCCAATGGAGGATATCAATCTTCATTTCACAGGAGATATCCATGCGATAACCACTGCTAATAATGCATTGGCGGCCATGATTGATAATCACATACATCAGGGCAATGAACTTGAGATAGACCAGAGAAGAATCACCTGGAAACGCGCGCTCGATATCAATGACCGTGCGTTAAGGCAGATTGTGATCGGCTTGGGTGGACCGGTCCAAGGCGTACCTAGGGAAGATGGATTTGATATAACGGTTGCTTCCGAAATCATGGCAGTCCTTTGCCTGGCTAATGATCTTGATGATTTAAAGGAGCGTCTGGGCAGTATGGTAATAGCCTATAATTATCGAAAAGAGCCTGTGACTGTCAAGATGATTGGTGTAGAGGGAGCACTGGCTATGCTTTTGAAAGATGCCTTGAAACCGAATCTTGTCCAGACCATTGAACATACACCGGCTTTGGTTCATGGCGGTCCTTTTGCAAACATAGCCCACGGCTGCAATTCAGTCATAGCCACCCGTACAGCTCTGAAACTTTCAGACTATGTTGTGACAGAGTCAGGATTTGGCGCGGACTTAGGTGCAGAGAAGTTTATGAATATCAAAACACCTGCTCTTGGAACCAGCCCTGATGCAGTTGTACTGGTTGCAACCGTACGAGCGCTTAAAATGCATGGCGGGCAAAACAAAAAGGATCTCTCTCGAGAGAATCTTGCTGCCCTGGAAAATGGTCTGCAAAATCTACAGAAACACATGGAAACCATCGCCCTTTTCGGAGTTCCTTATGTAATAGCTGTCAATAAGTTCATCACAGACACTGAGGCTGAACTTGCTTATCTTATAAATTGGTGTGAGAGCCATGGAGCGGTTGTATCACTGACCGAGGTATGGGAAAACGGAGGAAGAGGAGGTCAAGATTTGGCACGCAAAGTGACCAAAATCATTAGCGAAGGCAATAAATCTTTCAAAAGATTGTATGATGACGGGTTAAGCATCGAAGATAAGATCAAGACGGTAGCTTACAATGTATACGGTGCGGGAGATGTGGAATTTTCTACAAAAGCAGAAAGGCAGCTGAAAGAAATTGAGGCCAATGGGTGGGGACAATTGCCTGTGTGCATGGCAAAAACTCAATATTCCCTGTCAGATGATGCGACAAAATTTGGCAGACCAAAGGATTTTTCCATTCATATCAGGGAGCTAAGGCCTAAAATTGGTGCAGGTTTCATAGTGGCCTTAACAGGAGAAGTCATGACCATGCCGGGATTACCGAAAACTCCTGCTGCCTATGGAATGGATGTTGACCATAACGGAAACGTGAGTGGACTTTATTAAAGAAGATTTTCTTAAAGTTGTTTTTACAGTGCTCCTTTTGTAAACTTTGTTGCTATTGAATTAAAATTTAGAAGAACACATCCTTAATTCATCGGAAATACCCTGGTAAGCAAGATAGAAAGAGCTGATTTCCCCGTTCAGAGATCCCCCCTCCAGTACCCAGGGGGATCCGGATCTAGGGACTTTTCGGAAAGCAACACAAGTTATACGAATTCAGCCTTATTTGACCAAGGACGAAGGGAGGAATGGGTAATGTTTGATCCAACAGCCTATGAGAATCTTAAAGTGGTTTTGCAAGGAGCTCTTTATGAACTGGAATTATTGGGATCGCTGAAGGTGGTCGATAGAGAAGATATAGTAGATCTGGCAAGTTTGAAAAGAAGATATTCTTTAACACTATGCAATCCTGCCAAAGATAATATTACAGTGACGGTTTCATTAACTGCGGGGCCTGAGGAATGGAATGCGGAAGCTTCTCCTGAATCAGGAGGCGAACCAGGGGCATGGCTTCAGGTTCAATATCAATCGGAAGGATTTTCTTTCCCGGAAAGCTTCATCACTAGTTTAGAAGAATGGTGGGGAAACCATCGTAAAATTGAATGGAGGAAAGTTATTTCCCCCAGCCGGCCATCCCTTCATCAGGGAATTGTTGACTTTAATCGTATCATCACTGAAGAAATGGTAGATGATTTGGAAGAAGTTGTGTCCCATTTAGAAAATTCTTTACTGAAATTATTCTGATAGTGTTCATAGATGAACAGAACCTGTACATACATTAAGGGTAAGGGGGAATGAGGATGATGAAGATAGCTTGGGTGACAGACAGTACCGCTTGCAAGACCAATGATTTGACTGATAAGAACGATGTATATGTAGTACCGATGAATATCCTGATTGGAGGCAAGGAGTATCAAGATGGAGTTGATTTATTTCCGCAAGAGCTATTTACCCTATTAAAAGAAAAGGGTTCGGATGCCAAAACGTCTCAGCCGTCTATTGGAATATTTCAAGAACTTTATACGAAGCTTCAAGAAGATTATGATCATATTTTTTCCTTGCATGTGTCATCAGCTTTCAGCGGGACCATTTCTTCTGCTCAGCAAGCCGCACAGCTCGTGGACATCCCGGTAACCGTAATAGATTCCAAGATTTTATCCTATCCTTTGACAAAACTTCTGCTTGAAGGCATGGAAGCTGAAAGTAAAGGTATGAATCCTTCAGAAATTGAACAGTTTCTATTGGCTAAAATCAATACAGGTAAAACATATGTTATGGTAGGAAGTTTGGAACAGCTTCACAAAAGCGGAAGAATGAACGGATTGTCTTTTTTTCTGGGATCAGTTTTGAAAATTAAACCAATCCTCGCAATAAGAGATGGAAAACTCGAGGTCGAAGAGAAAGTAAGAAGCATTGCAAAAGGACACAGTCGAATGAAAGATTATTTGGATGAAGTGCTGCGTAACGAAAAGATCAAAGAGGTTTATATCCTTTACGGGGCGAATAAGAGTGAAGCCGATTCCTGGGTGAGCGACCTTTCAGGAAAGTATTATGACATTAACTTCTCTTCACACGAACTTGGTGCTGTCATCGGGGTTCATGCAGGAGAAAACACTTTGGGAATCAGCTGGTTTACAGAGTAAGACAGAAGGGGGATTTCCTCTTCTTCTTTTTTTAGGACTGTTTTACATGCTTTTTAAAACCGTTCTTTTAAAATACTGCTGCTTTAAATGAAAGGCTGTTTTCGTTTGAATTTTTGCTTCGGAAAAATCCCAAGGGCCAGATTTCCCCCTTGATAATAGGTTTTTCGCTGAAATGAAGAGAACTCTTTTCTTTTTTGCTTATCAGGGTATTTCTGGTGAATAAGGGCGTATATTTTCGAAATACATATTAAATAGCAACAAAGTTTATGAAAAGAGCCAAATGAAACGATGATTTTTGCTGAATCTAAGCTACTCTATGGAGTGAGCGGCGAGTTGATTTTAAGAATCTATAGTCACAGGTTTCGTGCTGGAAGTGTATCAAGGTGATTTCTTTACACGTTTATTTGTTGTTTCACGGCATGATTGAAATTAAGTATAGACATCTAAGGATATCTTTACTTCACTCCTAGTCTATTACCTCCCCAATAAGCCTCTCCTTTAAAAAATGTTTTTCCAATCTGTTAAAATAGATAAAAAGGAGGAAATCTCCATGCAAAACATAAAACTGGCAATACTTGAAGACTTAGTAAAGAAAATTCATGCCGGGGATTCCAGCGGACATGACTGGCACCATGTAGACAGAGTGAGAAAACTTGCTCTTTATATAGGAAAAAAGGAAGGAAGCCTCCACTTAGAAAGAATTGAGGCAGCAGCTCTCCTGCATGATGTTGCAGATGATAAACTTAATGAAAGTGAGCAGCAGGGACAGGATAAGTTACATGAGATACTGAATAGTATAGAATTACATAGTGAAGAAAGAGAGAAGATTGAGGATATAATATCGGTAATTTCCTATCGTGGCGGCCAAGAGAAACAACTTGGAACACTTGAAGCCAAAGTGGTAAGAGATGCAGACAGGCTGGATGCACTTGGTGCTATCGGTATTGCCAGGACCTTTGCGTATGGAGGCAAAAAGGGAAATCCGATTTATGAACCAGGACTTCCGGTCAGAGAGAAAATGACACATGGCGAATACAGGAATGGAAAAACATCCACCGTACATCATTTCTATGAGAAGCTGTTTCTCTTGAAGGATTTAATGTGTACCGAGACCGGAAAAGCGCTAGCGCTTGAACGTCATGAATTTATGGAACTTTTTCTAAAGCAATTTTATAAAGAATGGAATGGTCAGCAATGAGGATGTTAACAGTTGAAAATATCACCAAATCATATGGCGAAAAGACTCTTTTTCAGAATATCGGTTTTACTATTACGGAAAAGGAGAGGGCCGGCCTGATAGGAGTCAATGGCACAGGGAAATCAAGTCTTCTGAATATTATTGCCGGACTGGATGAAGCAGACAGCGGAGAGATGACCAAACCGGCTGATTATGTGATTTCATATTTGTCACAAGAGCCGGATCTTCATTCAGACTTAACCGTGCTCAGTCAGGTATTCCAGAGTGATGCGGCTGTCATAAAGACCATGCGTGAATATGAAACAGCTCTGCTTCAGTTGGAGGAAAAGCCTGAGGACCAACAAAATCAGGAAGTGCTATTTAAAGCACAGAGGCAGATGGAAATCCATAATGCATGGGATGCTAATGCCAACGCCAAGGCAGTTTTGACAAAACTGGGTATCTCAGAGTTTTCCAAAAAGGTGGGCGAGCTTTCCGGCGGTCAGAAAAAACGGGTAGCACTAGCACAAGTTTTGATTGAAACACCTGACCTCCTGATTCTCGATGAGCCTACCAACCATCTGGATTATCAATCCATTAAGTGGCTGGAGGATTACTTGTCGAGATATCAAGGAGCCGTACTTGTTGTCACACATGACAGATATTTTTTAGACCGGGTCACGAACCGGATATTTGAACTTGATGGAGGCAGTCTATATTCCTATAAAGGAAACTACCAAGCTTTCATTGAGGCAAAAGCTGAAAGAAATGAACAAGAGAAGCATACTGCTGAAAAGCAAAAAAATCTCTATCGTCGCGAGTTAGCCTGGATGAGACGAGGTGCCAAGGCACGGACGACTAAGCAAAAGGCTAGAATTCAACGTTTTGAGAATCTTGAAGATAATATGTCACCATCTGGTTCAAATGATGGGATGGATATGTCACTTTCAGGCAGCCGTCTGGGCAAGCAGGTATTTGAATTCAAGGAAGCTGTTAAAAGCTATCCGGGACAGGTTATTCTCGATGAGTTCAATTACTTAATTAAGCCAGGTGACCGCATCGGGATTGTGGGCAGAAATGGAAGCGGAAAATCAACTTTCCTAAATATCCTCGCAGGAACAGACGTGCTGGATTCAGGAGAATTAACGCAGGGACAAACTGTGAAGATTGCTTACTATACGCAGGGTCATGAAGAGATGGATGAAAATAAGCGAATGATTGAATACATCAGGGAATCCGGGGAAGTGATTACAACTGATAATGGAGACCAGATTTCAGCCGCAAGCATGCTCGAACGTTTCCTGTTTCCAACTCATAGTCATGGAACATTGATCAGAAAGCTTTCAGGAGGAGAAAAGAGAAGACTCTTTCTGTTGAAACTACTGATGACAAAACCTAATGTACTGCTGCTTGATGAACCTACCAATGACCTTGATACAGAAACACTGACCGTTCTCGAAGACTATATCATGGATTTCTCAGGTGTTGTCATTACAGTATCGCATGATCGGTATTTTCTTGATAAAACGGCAGAGCAGCTTCTCGTCTTTGAAGGAAGCGGTCATATTGGAACCTATTTAGGAGAATACTCAGAGTATCTTGCACAAAAAGCAAATGAAAAAGTTGAGAGTAAAGAAAAGAAACAATCAGAAAAACAAGCAGTAAAGCCTGTCCCTGCTGATAAAAAGAAGAGAATGACATATAACGAGAAGAGAGAATGGGAAGGGATCGATGACAAGATCGCCCAAACAGAAGAAAAGCTCGCTGAAGCTCAGTCTGTTCTTCAAACGGTTGGCAGCGATTTTGAAAAAGCACAGAAACTGATGGAAGAAATCGAGCAGTATAATGCTTCCTTAGAAATATTGATAGAACGATGGTCTTACCTTTCCGAGATTGCTGAGGATTAAGCACATTCATTAGAATCCTTTTCTGTCTATGTTAAACTAAGGGTAAATAGGACAGGGAAACGAGAGGGGTCAAGGACATGAGAATAAAATCCATAGAACCAACGCCAAGCCCAAACACAATGAAAATTATTTTAGATGAAGAAATGGCTGGCGGAAGAAGCAATAATTATAAAAAGGAAGATGCTGAATCTGCGCCCAAGCGCATAAGAGATATCCTTCAGATTGAGGGAATAAAAGGCGTCTACCATGTCGCCGATTTCCTCGCTGTTGAAAGAAATGCCAAATTCGATTGGCAGGAACTTCTTCCAAGAGTGAGAAACGCATTCGGTGAAGATACCGATACTGTTGAAAAAGGATCGGAGGCCGATGAACATTTTGGTGAAGTTGCTGTAAGTGTTCAAGAATTCAAAGGAATTCCTATGCAGGTGAAATTGGCAGCGGACTCAGAAGAAAAGCGATTTTCCATGCCGGAGCAGTTCGTGAAGGCAGTAAGCGACGCACAGCTTGAAGGAGATAATGTTGTACTCCTAAGAAAGTGGAAAGATCAGGGAGCCCGCTACGGTGAACTTGAAGAAATCGGGGACAGTGTAGTGGAAGAACTGCTTGCGGCCTATCCACAAGAACGTCTGAACACACTTGTCAAGAAAGCGCAAAACCCCGATGTTCATGAAGAGAAGGTTGAAAAAGCCGGTAAGAAAATCACTTTGAATGAATTCGAAGCACCAGATTGGCAGACAAGATATCAGCTTTTAGATGCTATGCAAGATCCTGATATTGAGGATTTACCGCTTCTTGAAAAGGCGTTGAATGATGAAAAAGCCTCAATCCGCAGGCTTGCCGTAGTGTATGTAGGGATGATCGAGGACAAACAAGTACTGCCTTTATTGTATAAAGGTTTACATGACAAAACAGTGACGGTAAGAAGAACCGCTGGCGACTGCCTTTCAGATCTTGGATTCAAAGAGGCAATGAATGAAATGGCAGCCGCTCTTCGGGATAAAAGTAAACTTGTACGCTGGCGTGCTGCGATGTTCCTTTATGAAGCAGGAGATGAGAGTGTACTGCCTGCTTTAAAATCAGCAGAAGATGATCCTGAATTTGAAGTGAAGCTGCAAGTGAAAATGGCGATAGAAAGAATTCAAGGCGGAGAAGAGGCAAAAGGTTCTGTCTGGAAGCAAATGACAGAAGCGAGAAAACAGTAAATACCATTCTTTTACTGAGGGCAGCTAATTCAAAAATTTCTTGTTGAATTTCAACCTATAATAAATGTTTAACTGAAGTAGTCCCATTCATTGATACAAATATCAGGAAAAGGAGTTGGATGATCTTGTCAATGGCATATGAAGAATATATGAAGCAAGTAGTCAAACCGATGAGAACGGAGTTAACACAAGCTGGATTCAAAGAATTGGTAACAGAAGAAGAAGTAGAGGAGACAATGGAAAAAGCTGAAGGCATTTCGCTCGTGGTCGTGAACTCAGTCTGCGGTTGTGCAGCCGGCCTAGCGAGACCAGCTGCAACTCAAGCTGTAATAGCCAGTGAAGAACAGCCAGATCAGCTCTTGACGGTTTTTGCAGGGCAGGACAAAGAAGCAACGGCAAAAATGCGGGAATACTTTGAAGGATATGAGCCATCATCTCCATCTATGGCCATTCTTAAAGGCAAAAAAGTTATTCACTTCATTCCCCGTGAAAATATCGAGGACCAGTCTATCGAAGAAATCATGAGTGAAATCCAGTCTGGACTTCAGAAAACGAAGAATTAATTGCAAAGAATCCAGGGAGAAGGAAAGAATGATTCCGGCTCCCTGGATTTTCTATTAAGCAACGGAAGGATGTAGACAGTTTTGTTAGTAACAACAGCCGGCAGAACGAACAACGAAATGATTGAAAAAGCAAAAAAGGCAGCAGAGGAATTGAACCTCACCTACATAGATAGAGAAAAGAAAACGGTAAAAGGTTTAAGAGAGATATATTCAGAAGATATTCTTGTGGTGGGAAAAGAACGCATGGAATTGTTTTCAATAGGATCTGATCAACCCTTCTTCTTTCATCCCAATTCTGCTTCCTTTCGTATGAAACGAGTTTTAAAGGGAGAAACCGATGCATTTATTGAAGCAGCTTGTTTAAGGAATGGAATGAGCCTTCTTGATTGCACAATGGGAATGGCATCTGACAGTATAATCGCTAGTCATGCAGTTGGAATTGAGGGAAAGGTTATAGGAATAGAAGCGAGCCAGTCAATTTCTTACTTAGTCAAGCATGGACTGAAAACATGGAATTCAGGAGTTGCAGAAATGGACGCAGCAATGAATAGAATTGAAGTTGTTCATGATCGGGCAGTCGACTATTTAAAAACAATGGAAGATAACAGTTTTGATGTTGTTTATTTTGATCCTATGTTTGAAAAACCAATCGAAGACTCTGCTGGAATTAGTTCAATGCGAACATGGGCAGTTTACTATGGAATAGATGAAGAGTCAATAAAAGAAGCAAAGCGGGTCGCAAAAGAAAGAGTCATTTTGAAGGAACATTACAACTCACCATTATTTAATGAGTTAGGCTTCCGAGTGAACAAACGCCCATCTTCAAAATTTCATTATGGAGCTATAGAGCTTCATAATTAACGGGATCTGCTGCATAAGCAAGATCCCGTAAAAGTAAGTATTTTGGTCAATCTGTAATAGTAAGTGAAATGAAATAAAACAGTAAAAGCAAGAAACCGATACTAATCATGATATCGACGCTCATTGATACTCCTCCTCTTTACAAGTTCTTTTAATATAGTACCATATTCCTCATTTAATATCCTTCATAAAATTTTCGAAACCTTTTTGACCATTCATCCGTCTATATATGTATAATGAAAAAGAGAGATACATATAGAAAGGACGAATCTCTATGTCTAATTGGATGAGAAAATCATTTGTAGTACTGATATCCATTCTAACATTTGGGCTGGTTACTCCCTCACAAGCATTTCTGAATGAAAATGATACCTTAAATAAATCCAGTACAAAAGCCGATTCAAGCATACATAGCCAAACAGAGGTAACTGAAGCTGTAGTAGAAGAAGAGGTTGATCATGAGGTTTTTGTCCAAAAGATGCTGACAGAAGCCGAGAATCAGGCCTATATCAAATTCGGAAGCAAAATCAAGCCTGTTATTGAAAATGAATTCCAAAACGTCATCTTGCCAAAGATTCAAGTCGCAATTGAAGAAATGACAGAGCATTTTCCGGAAAATGAGCTTTCGCATTTAACGATTTCCGAAGTGCCTGCATATGCGAAAAGTGAAAAGATTTTTCATATTTATGATGAACGAAGCGGTGAAGATATTATCCGTTTTCATGTAAGAAGAGACCATCCTCCTCTGGACGGCTATTACTTTAATTTCCATTATCACACAAAGCTTGATAATTTCCAGGATCATCACAGTCTGGGAGATATCTACTGGGATAAAAACATACCTCCACAATGGAGCAGTATTTCATAGAATGATAAAAAACAAGGTCGTAAACTCGTCCTTGTTTTTTTGTTGATGTTTTTGAACACCTTGGATTCACTTACTAATTCTAAAGAATTTCTTTGCTTCTTAAAAATTTGCTGTTCCGTAACTGATCTTGCAATACGTAATAACTGTTATTAAAATAAGGGGAGAAATTCCGCTTATTTAAGAAAATAGCACCAAAACAGCTGAATTAAGCGGAATTATTTCCCTTATTTGCTTAAAATAAGCAAATATGACTTCTTTTGCTCTGCTTTAGCGGAAAAATTCCGCTTATATGCCCCTTATCGATATCTGTTCCATAGGTTAACCGGAAAATTTCCGCTTATTTTAGACAAAACCTGTGACTCAATGGAGGATTGTTCAGGTCCAGAGGCAAACCTCATTCTCAGATGTAATGGAGTGGCCGCGAACCTAACACTTTTAGCTATATGAAACCTACCGCATTGTGCTGCAGAATAAAAACCAGTCAGTGGGCCTTTTTGGCCGAGATTGGTAAGCTCCGCTGAGTAATGGTAATGATAGGGGTGGAAGGAAATCTGCAAACTTTTAAAGTAATAATGAAATTCTTAGTAAAATCATAACTAGATAAGTCCGATTTTTCAATAATCTTACAGCGTAATATTATTGTAATATATGATATGATAGTTTTATAGTAAAAGTGCAGGCGTTACATGCTAAATACTTGTTAAACGCTTCATGTTATAGAAAGGGTGACAAATCCAATGTATCAGAAATTATCATTGCTTGTCGCTGTTGTCTTTGCGGGAGTATTTCTCATAATACATAATTCCTCTGCCGACCATCCCGGTATATTGCTTGAAGATTCCACTATTAAAAATGACCTCAAATTAAAATCAAGTATCCTCGAACAAATAGTATTGCTGCCTGAGGAGCCCTTTAATGAATCACAAGCCAGACAAATCATATACCGCCTTGACCAGCTCTCGCAACCGCTCCTTCACTCCATTCACTCAGAAGGAATAATGATACGCCTATTTCAAAATAAATTAACAAGTTTCCCCACAACTCAACACTTGAAAGGAGTGACTCCAAGAGGGTACACTAATACAGAAAGAACATGGGATGAGGTCCCTGGTATCGGAGGATCGAAACTGGTTCTTGTGAAAATCGGCCACAGTGATAAAGGTTCCGGCCACGGATCGATTAACCTTGAACTCCATGAACTGGCACACAGTATCCATCGCCATGTGCTTGATGACCTTTACTATAAAATGAAATTCACCTCAATTTGGAAGCAGGAAGCTCATCTTCTTTTCCCAGAAGAACAATATTTTCTGAATTACGAAGAAGAATACTTCGCCGAGGCATTTACAATGTACTACTTAAACTTGAAAACAAACAAAGAGCTTAGTGGTAAAGCTCCTGGAACTCACCAATTTATCAAAGAATTGGAATCTATGTAAAAGGGGAACAATATGAAACAATATTTAGAGCTATGCGAACATGTGTTGAAGAATGGAACAGAGAAAGGAGACCGGACAGGTACTGGAACGATAAGTACCTTCGGTTACCAGATGCGGTTTGACCTCAGTGAAGGCTTTCCGATGCTCACCACTAAAAAATTGCACCTTAAATCAATTATTCATGAATTGCTCTGGTTCCTCAATGGAGACACTAATGTAAAATACCTTCAAGATAACGGTGTTCGAATTTGGAATGAGTGGGCGGATGAAACTGGGGAACTGGGTCCTGTCTACGGCAAACAATGGCGCTCGTGGGAAGGTGCCGGTGGAGAAACAATTGACCAGATATCAGAGTTGATCGAAAATATTAAAAATAACCCGAATTCCAGGAGATTGATAGTGAGTGCATGGAATGTAGGAGAGATTGATAAAATGGCTCTGCCGCCTTGTCATTGCTTGTTTCAGTTCTATGTGGCTGACGGAAAGTTATCCTGTCAGTTATATCAACGATCAGCAGATGTATTCCTTGGCGTTCCATTCAATATTTCCTCTTACGCACTGTTGACAATGATGATTGCCAATGTATGTGATTTAGAGCCGGGAGAATTCGTTCATACCTTTGGAGATGTACACATTTATCAAAACCATATGGAACAGGTCAAACTGCAGTTATCAAGAGACCCCCGTTCCTTACCAATTATCCGTATTAATAAGGACGTAAAGGATATTTTCAGCTATAGTTTTGATGATTTCACATTAGAAAATTATGATCCTCATCCACATATTAAAGGAGCGGTAAGTGTATGATATCATTTGTTTGGGCAATGGATGAAAATGGTGTAATCGGCTATGAAAATAAACTGCCATGGAGACTTCCGGAAGATTTGAAATTCTTCAAAGAAACGACAATGGGACATCCAATCGTGATGGGACGCAAGACATACAAATCGATTGGTAAACCACTGCCGGGAAGAGAAAACATCATTCTTACGAGAGATGCCTCTTTTGAAGCAGAAGGCTGCATCATATTTCATGAAATAGAAGAAGTACTTCATTATGCAGAAGAAAGAGAAGTAGAGGTTATGGTTACAGGCGGAGCGGAGATATTTAAAAAATTCATCCCCTACGCTGACAAACTATATGTGACAAGAATATATGATACCTTCGAAGGTGATACTTACTTCCCAGAACTGAACTGGGATGAGTACGAACTGATTTCCACTAAGCAAGGTGTCCAAAATGAAAAAAATCCTTATCATTATGTGTTTGAAGAATACAAGAAGAAATAAGAATACATAAGAGCTGACAGACTTCGAAAACTGTCGGCTCTTTTTATGAAAGAAATTGATAAGGTTAGAACATGAAATTAATTTCTGTCATTAAAAATTAAGGCTAACTAAGCTGAGTTGCTTTTTTCACAGACCGTTAATGATGGAGAAAAAGGCGTGTAATACAATTAAAAGTGATAATAGCCACTTAGTTACTCTTAGGAGAATTACGCTTTCTCATAAAACAGAAGTCATAGACTAAGAAAAAAGTTATAATATTAGAAATAAGTCTGAAAGGGGTTATATCATGTTGCGTTTTGGTTATGTGCTCTCATTTATGATTTTATATTTAATTTATAGTGTGCCGAATCTTATTAAGATGAAGAAGATCAGGTTCTCGCTTCCAGTGGAGGAAGTAGACAGAAAGAGACAGGCGATGGCTAAGCGGTGGGCTAAAGGCATCATTGAGAGGACGGGCACTGCTGTCCATTTAAGAGGAGAAACCAATATTCCTGCAGGTCCTGTCCTGTTCATCTCTAATCACGAGGGTGATTTCGATATTCCCGTGCTTTTAGGGTATGTAGATAAACCATTTGGCTTTATGTCAAAAATTGAGGTGAAAAAAGTTCCTATCATCAGCGGGTGGATGGATGTGATGAACTGTGTTTTCGTAGACAGAAAGAATAAAAGGCAGTCCGTACTTTCCTTAAGAGAATGTATTGCTAAATTAAAGAAGGGGCACTCTCTTGTGGTTTTTCCAGAGGGAACAAGGAATAAAGGCAAGGGAATTGCTGAATTTAAAACAGGTGCTTTCAGAATTGCATTAGAAGCAGGAGTACCTGTTGTTCCTATCCATATCAGTGGAACAGCCGATATTTTTGAAAACCAGAAGAGAGGGCTGAAGCCAGCTTCAGTGTCTGTCACAATCCTTCCAGCTATACCTTTTAGTGAATATGAAGACAAGTCACCCAGGGAGATGGCACAGTTTATACTGGAAATCATAGAAAATAGTAACTTGAACATAGCGTCATAAAGTTGAAAAAATGTCATATCAATCTTTAATTCTTGTCAGTGTGCTCAATATGGTTTAGTTCAATGCTTGCCGGGAATATAGACACTGTAACAATTAATTAAAAGGAGATGAGACAGAATGGAACATGATACAAATACTAATGACAGTAAAGTAGGAAACAAAGTAGAAGGACGCTTATCAAACATGTCAGAGGATAAAAAAGAAGACATTCTCTCCAACTTCGACCAATTTAAATCTTATCTAGGTGACAAAGTGGATAAAGCCGACAAATTAGGGTTAAATGAAGAGCAAAAAGCAAAAGCTGCCCAGAAAGTCGGAGATTATCTTGCAAAGCATGAAGAACCGAAAAACCGCGAAGAAAAACTTTTATATGAACTTTGGAGAGCCGGTAATAAAGAAGAGAAGCATATGCTATCTCATATGCTTGTGAAACTGGTATCCTAAAACCTTAGATACTAAAAAGACCCTTCAGGACGGCGATTGCTGTCCTGAAGGGTTTTTTGTTATAAGGACTATATAAAATCCATTCTTATGGAAAACTTTAACTAACTTTTCCACATCCAGCTTAAGCGCCCAGCCCCTCGGAGTTCAAAGAGAATAAAAGGGTGGACAGCAAAAACAGCATTTATATAAATGGCTGTTTTCGGATATCCCCGGATACTAGGAGATTTCTCTCTAATCGGGGAAAGTAGCTCTTTTCTTTTCATGATTACCAGGTTATTCGGGTGAATTATGGTAGTTTTTCCGGAATTAGTATCAAATAGCAACAAAGTTTACGAAAAGAGCCTTATACATAAAACAAAACACAAAAATACATGAAAGAGCTTCCTGTCAAAACAAAAACATGCCATATCGCATGGTTGTAAGGCAGCTTGTTCCACACATAAAAGACAGCTCCGATGGAATAAAAGATTCCGCCAGCCAGTAGGAGGGCAAATCCAGCTGGACTCAATATTTCATACAATGGCTTAATCGCAATAATAATCATCCAGCCCATAACAAGGTAAACCAGAGTCGAGATAATTTGATATCGATCAACAAAATAACATTTGAACACAATTCCTGCTATAGCCAAGGCCCAAATGATTCCTAAAATGGTCCATCCAAGAGGAGTCCTGAAACTAACTAACATAAATGGAGTGTATGTTCCTGCAATCAGCAGATAAATAGCTGAATGGTCCAGTATGGCGAATAGTTTTTTTATACGTGAGGGCTTAAAGCTGTGAAGCAATGTTGAAAATAAATATAGAAGCAGCATGGAAACACCGAAAATTGAATAACTGACGATATGCCATGGTGTTCCTTTATTAACTGCTGCCAGAATTAGCAGCACTAGAGCAGGGATGCTTAATAGAAAGCCAATACCGTGAGTGATTGCGTTCGCTAATTCTTCTTTCCAACTAGTATAATCAAAGGCCAATCGACTTGTACCTCCTTTTTCTTTCCTCTTTTCATCATAATATGAAGGAGAGATTATGGCAAATGATTGATTGCCAAACCGGGAGTACAATACTTCAATTTATTTCGCTTTCAATAATAGTGCTGGCCGATCATAATTGGGCGCGGTAACATTCTGCAGAAGAACAGTTACACCATCCAGCCCCTAGGCGTCACGATAAGATTAAAGAGATTTAATGCATTGTGGCTTTTATCCATTGAATGGCTTTATCATAATCAATTGATGATGAAAAGTTTTTGGGCTCTAAGTTTTGCTTGTACCACGCTAAAAGATCTTCGGCATCATTAAAAACCTCTCCACTTGTATCGCTTTTACGGATTGTATAGATACCATTATCCTGATCAATCGTAAGGACCACTGGGAGTTCACTGTCTAAGGCATTAAGTTTGTAATCCATTGATAAAAACCTCCGATGCTTTTATTAGGTTCTGTTTGAAAAGTCTTATATAATATGTGTCATAACTGAAATAACATACGAGAGGGAGGCGGTAATCTTGTGTGGAAGATTTACTCTTACAGTTTCCTATGAAGAACTGGTGAAACAATTCCAGATTGATGAAGTGGTAAATGATTGGCAGCCTCGTTTCAATGTTGCTCCATCTCAGACTGTCTTATCGGTGATTGTGGGCAAAGGAAAGAAGATGGCCGGTCCTATCCAGTGGGGGCTGATTCCATCCTGGGTAAAAGATCAAAGAAAGTGGAAGCCTCTAATCAATGCGAGAAGTGAAACATTAGAAAATAAATCTAGTTTCAAGCCCTTGCTTAATAAAAGAAGAACTGCCATCCTTGCTGATAGTTTTTATGAATGGAAGAAGAAAGACGGAGAAAAGCAGCCTTATCGCTTTATGATGAAGAGTGAAGAACCATTTGCTTTTGCAGGTCTATGGGACAAACACGAAAGCTTAAGTTCTGCAAATGCTTCTTCGACAATCATCACAACTTCAGCAAATGAACTGGTTAGTTCCGTGCATGACAGGATGCCTGTTATTCTTAAAGGAGAAGAGAATATCAACAGGTGGATCTCCACCGCAGATTACTCATTCAGTGAGGTTAAGGATTTACTAGTTCCTTTTCCCTCAGAGTTGATGAGTAAATACCGAGTATCACAAGAAGTGAATTCTACGAAAAATGATTTTAAGGCCTGTGTAGAACCTTTAGAGAATTTGTCATAAGAAAATTGAAAAAATTACATTAACTTCTTATCTGTCACCACTGATTATAGGGTATAATAATAACTATAAACGGGTGAAAAAAGAGGATTGATATTTTGTTACTAAAAAGCCTTGAGTTCAAAAATGGTTATGGACAGAAGGTAAAGATTTTAGACATTCCAGTGCTTGCCTGTGATAATCCACTCTACTTTAAAGTCAACATGCAGCTTCAGATGTTTTTGAATGAAATTAATCAGAAGCCCGGAAAGAACGCTTTCAGTTTTCGTAATTATTTAAAAAGGCACTTGAAATGGCCGGAATACCAAAGTATCTATCATACCGTAGAATTAAAAAATAATGCATAAGTTGTTTATTCAAAAAGCACAGTCACTGGCTGGTGCTTTTTTTTACTATTTAGGATGATCTAAAAATCAAATCCTGCTGAAAACCTTTAAATATGTTGTCTATGTTCAGGTTCAATGCCCAGGCTTCTCTACCCACGGAAACGGGTATAGCTTTAGGGAAAATGAGTTCGTTGGTAGGAAGATTTCGTTCACTGTTGAAGGATCTAATTTTAACCGAGGCGGCGCAGCCCTTATACACTAACCAGATACTTTCCGCTTTTTAAGTCATGAAAAATGTACAGAACAGTCGCGACATGAAGCGTAATTCAGATGATTTTTTGTTGCATAATAGTATGTTCTTATAAAAGTTAGTACATAGGTGGTAAAATGTTTTAAATTGATTCTAAATCAAGGTATAATACAAGCATACGCGAGACAAGGATGTGTGGAAATGAAAGAAATCAAAATTGTAACGGACTCTACAGTAGATCTTTCTAAGAAAGACATTGAAAAATATGGTATTCACGTTGTTCCGCTATCTATATCAATTGAAGGTATGACTTATTTGGATAGGGTCGACATTACACCAAAAGAATTCATGGAGAAGATGAAGCAGTCCACTGAACTCCCTAAAAGTTCTCAGCCTCCTGCAGGAGAGTTTGTTAAACTGTACGATGAATTGGGCAGCGAAGGAAACATAGTTCTTTCTATACATATGACTGGTAATATGAGTGGTACTGTAAGATCTGCTGAAACTGCAGCTGAAATGAGCTCTTCAAATGTTAAGGTAGTCGACTCCCGATTTATCTCAAAAGGCCTTGCCTTTCAAGTAATTGAGGCGGCAAAAATGGCAGCAGAGGGAAAAAGCTTGAAAGACATCCTCGAAAGATTGGATCAAATTAGAAATCAAACGAATTTATTCGTGGTTGTAGATACTTTAGAGAACCTTGTTAAAGGAGGAAGGATTGGAAAGGGAAGGGCCTTAATTGGATCGCTCCTGAACATCAAACCGATTGCCTCATTAGACGGGGGAGAATACACCCCAGTAACAAAAGTCCGCAGCCATTCACAGATTGTAAAATACTTGTCTTCTCAATTTGTGGAAGATGTAAAAGGCAAAACTATCCGCGGTGTAGGGCTGGTCCATGCTGATGGTTTTGAGCTCGCACAGAATTTGAAGAACAGAATTATTGAATTAACTGGCTATGAAGCTATCGAAATAGAAGATACAACACCTATTATTAGTACTCATACAGGTGCTGGCGCAATTGGCTTCATGTACTATACAGATTAAAAAAAGGAAGGTTCCAGTGAGATGGGACCTTCCTTTTTTTAATGGAAAGTTTCGACAAATATAGGGACTATAAAGTAATGGGGTTACTTGCAGGTAGAGGTGTAAAAGGATCTTTAAGAGACCCAAGATCCGAAACAGGCTTAGAGACGAATGCATCTCTAAGCCTAGTTGACTGTGAAGCTTTTGTGATTTGTTCTGCGAGTATTCGTTTTGCTTCATGTAGCGAGCTTTCGTTATTAAAAATTCATTAAGAAGGCATTGGAGTCGGAGTCGGTTTTGCATAGCCTTCTTTATACTTTTCATCGATATAATCTCTGATGTTTTTAAGAGATTCCCCTTTTTCATACATCACAACGGATTCAGCAGCTATTTCCAGACACGCGAGACATCTTGTACCGTGATCATCCCAAATGACTTTTTCGTCTTCTATTTTATGAACAAAGCAATTCAGGTTATTCATATGGCCTGCAGATTCTCCGCATCCGCAATAACAAGGAATGTATTCCAGTAAGTCAGGATGTTGGGCTGCAGAAGCATAAACCAGTTTAATATTATCATCCTTATCATCTAAGAATGAAGGAAGCTGGTCAGGACCTGCTGTCTCTTCTCTTAAATCACCGTTAGCAAGCTGTTCATGATGATGACCGTGTTCATCTGAAGATGTGTCGGAGGAATTATTTTCATTGTTACTGCATCCCGCGATGAATAACATAAGCACTGCAAGACTAACAATATATAAAGCTACCCCTTTTTGCATAAACAACACTTCCTTTATTTAATGATATTATCATAACAGGTTGAAGGATTCTGTGGTATATAAATGTCTGATTGTTGAAAGTTTGTCACGAAATTTTTATTTCTTTGAATCATTTCTCAACAAATATATTTTTAACCTGTTTAGAGAGCTAAAATCAACTGCAGCCAGTGTTTATTTACCAACTTCACTATACTGCGTAATAATCAGGTTGAAAATGATTAGTCAACTAGGTGTTAGAGTACTTCATTGACAAATATCTGATGGATGAATTACCTCCTTCAGATCAGTTCTGGATTAGCGAAGGAGTGGTGAAGAGTGGTCAAAAAGAAGGTGTTACTTTTTTCTGATTTTGGAGTGGATGATGTCATAGCCCTTCTCTATGCATTCTATAGTGAAGAGATTGAGATAGTGGGCATCGTCGCTGATTATGGGAATGTATCAAAGGAAGCAGCTTTAAAGAATGTAGAATATCTTCAGGAATTAACTGGGGCAGTGAGACCTGTAATTGGGGGAGCGGTTTCTCCACTGACAGGAGATTTACCGGAGTACTTCCCTGAAATACATGGCATAGCCGGATTAGGACCGATAATTCCAGAGAATCATGATGCTGATGAAGCTTCGTTGGAAAATTTTTTTGAAGTGAGAAACATCATTACCAAATATCAACATGACCTGACAATTTTCAGTGCAGGCCGTCTTACATCATTAGCCACTGCGTTCATACTCTTTCCAGAAACAATGAAACTTGTAAATGATATTTTTCTCATGGGTGGCGCGTTCGGTGTACCAGGGAATATCACACCAGTGGCAGAAGCAAACATTTATGGAGATCCTTATGCAGCCAATATTGTTTTGCAAATGTCGCAAAAGCCGGTTTACATCATTCCATTGGATGTTACTAAATATGCCATCTTTACACCACAGATGATAAACGACATGGACCAATACTTTAAAGAAACAGGAGATAAAGTTGGAGGGATAATAAAGCCTTTGGTCGATTATTATCAAAACTTCTATAAGAATACCTATCCAGAACTAGCTGGAAGCCCCCTTCATGACCTTCTAGCAATCTGGTCAATCAAACCTGGTTCAGAGATGGAGTTTGTGAAGGTACCGGTGAAGATTGAAGTTAACTTGGGCACAACATTCGGCCAGAGTTCGGCTGATTTCAGGGACAGTACAGAATTAATTGACTGGAAATCGCATTACGTAGCCGTAAATTTTAATTATCGAGCTTTTATTCAAGATGTTTTCAATACGTTTAAAAATCCTCCCTCTCGTTAAAAATTATACCGATGAAATCAATATCTAAAGTTAAAGAAATCCAATGCAAACTCCACCATTTCAAATTTTCAGGTCAGAAGATGGAAGGGTACATTACATCAATAATATAAACAGCGATTACGGAATTCTGCAAAAATAGTGAAGCGAAAATACTCGGACATCAATATACACTCATGATATAATAAATACAAAAAGAGAGGAGATAGTACTCATGAAAAAATTTCTCTTCTCTCTCTTGTTAATTCTACTTTTCATTACAGGCTGCTCAGGGGGGGATAGTATTTCACATCCCCAAGTTACATATACGTTGCTGAAGAAGGAACGGCCTCCCGCTGATTTCATTCCAAAAGATATCAAAATTGTCTCAATCGGTGATTCTTTGACACAAGGAGTCGGAGACAGTACTAAAAGTGGCGGATATGTTCCTTATTTGCAGTACCATTTCGAAAGTTTGGATTCTGTCAGGGAAGCGGAGTTTATCAACTATGGTGTCAGAGGTAACCGAACTGATCAGTTGTTGAAACGGTTAAAAAATAAAGACATAAGCAAAGCTGTTTCAGAGTCCGACTTGGTCTTCATTACAATCGGAGGCAATGATGTCATGAAGGTTTTCAAGGAGAACTTATATGATTTGAATCTTGCTGTTTTCAACGAAGAAATGGTCAACTATGGAGATCGGTTGCGTGAAATTCTGACTCTCATCCGGCAGTATAATTCTGAAACTGGCATTGTGCTGGTTGGCATATATAATCCTTTCAATACTTGGTTCTCAGAAATAAAAGAGGTTGATGAAATCATTTTAAACTGGAACCTGTTCAGTGATTCAGTTTTGTCTGAGTATGAAAGGACTGCGTTTATTACGATAAATGATATTTTTATCGAAGGACAGGACAGCCTTCTATTTGAAGGTGACTACTTCCATCCTAATGATGAGGGTTATGAATTAATGGCTGGAAGAATGTTTGATTGGCTGACTCAACGGGAAATATTAGCAGAGTTAACGCAAGATGAATTTATTGTCGGAGAAAAGGGGCTGTAATATGAAAAAAAAATGGAAAGCAAGCTTCTTCATTCTCCTTGGATTTAACATTTTGGTACTTCTGTTCGCTGCCGTTTTGTTGATGGTTCCGATTGAGGATGATGAATTGCCTGATCAAAGTCTTAATAAGAGAGAGAATGTCGCTTTCCAGATTAGAGCGACCAAGAAGGATTTAAATCAAATGATCGACCATTATATTGAAGACGAGTTTACTGCTCCTGTGGATTATTCAGTAGTTTTGGATGACCAGGTGGTACTAAATGGTGCGGTTCCGGTTTTCACCAGTGAAATAAACTTTAAAATGACTTTTGAACCAAGAGCTCTGGAAAATGGTGATTTGCTTCTGAAACAAGATTCAATTTCCGTTGGAGCTTTGAACCTGCCAGTAGAACATGTGTTAAAAATCATCCGGGATTCTTATGAATTCCCTGAATGGATTAAGATTCAGCCTAACGAAGAGTTGATTTATGTATCACTGCAAAATCTGGAAATTAAGAGTGATTTACAAGTAAGAGCAGAGAAGTTCGATTTGAAGAATGACGATATCGTCTTCAATATGCTGGTACCAGTCGATTAATTATATACAAAGGTTATGATGGGGCGGAGAAACCCCATCATTTTTTGAATACATGATTCTCACATATTTTGAAAGCTTAGCCCATAATCAATAGCGCTTCCAGTTCTGGATTTTCATTGAGCAGGCCGACTGCAAAAATGGTGTATGACTGGTTAGGTTCCAAAGAGACATTAGGCACACTCAGTACAGTATTTTTTGTTCCTGCAGCTCTAACCTCGAGGTTCACAGTCATCGGCGTAAGTCCGAGATAGTCCGTTGCCTGCTTAAAGGATATCTTTGGAAAAATCACATCACCTTTCATCACAGCAATATCGACAGCTGGGGCGTTCGGTGACAGGTGGATGAACCGCACCTTCGTTTCACCTTGTGGGACGAATGGATCTGTCACATAAGGAAGAAGTTGTAACTTATTTCCTTTCCCCACTGCTGCGAGGGTGTATATTTTCCCCGCTTCCACGGTCACTTTTTTACTGATGACCGTGCTGACACTGGTGCCGGCAGGGTATATATCAATATGGTAACTTCCAGCTGGCAGCGGCATAAATCCGCTGATGTCCTTAAAGCTGACGTCACTCAATATTTTATTGCCATTTACATAGACATCTACATCGGGTGCATCTGGGACGGCATGAAGGACCCTTACTTGAGCTGGGTGATCTTGCTGCTGGTTTCTCATGCTGTGAATGCCTTTATGCATGTACTTAAGATGCTTTTGATAAAAATTTATGTGCAGATTGGGATTTGAATATTTATAATACATAGACAACAAATCGTACATAGCAGCTTTCTGAAGATAGGTTTCTCTGTTTGTCATATATCTCTCTCCTATACTTTAATTTACTTCAATACACTATGCTAAGGTGTGAAAATTGGTGAAAGTGCCTATCTTTGAAGGGTGTTCTCTAATAAATCTCTATCTGTAGGGATTGCCGCTTTAAGTACATGGCTCTTAGGTGCTGGCCACGATGCTGGACGCCCGCTGGTCCCGGTAGATCGAACACCTGCCGTCTCAATCTCACCTATATCTTTGAAAAATCTTCTAATTCTATTGTTGAATCATACTCATTCCTGGTAACTCATTTTGGTCTCTAATGTTGAGCTGCTGTTAGATGCAGCATGCATAAATCCACTATTAATAAAACTGCTCTTCAAAGTGAAATTTCAGGGAAAGTGCGAGAAAGTATAGTGGAAATTAAAAAACCTTGCATTTTATGGAGAAAAATGCCATGATTATAGTATTAAATAGAAAGCAGGTGATGTGTTATGAGTAAGTCTACTTTGTTCTTCATTTCAATGACACGGCCTGTTTTCAATGTGCGGATTTCTTACGATGATTAGTTGTTCTTAGTATCAACTTGTTTCTTCGAAATGCATTCGAACCATGGCCGTGTCTCATGCCATGGTTTTTTTGCGTCTATTTTTCCGGATGACCGGATATTATTAGGAGGAAACAATTTGAACGGAATAGAGTCAGTTTTTTTAGAAAGAGTCAATCAATTGCAGAATGAAGAGCTTGAAATTGGAAGAGTGACTTCACAACATAAAGGTGTCTACACACTGCTTTCTCTTGCGGGAGAGTATCAAGCGAAACTCACAGGGAAATTTTACTTTCGCTCTCATGCTAGTGAGGACCTGCCTGCGGTCGGTGACTGGGTAGGATTTAAACCATTGGCGCATAAACAGGCGATGATTGAGAAAGTACTGCCTCGCACAAGCAAATTCTCCAGAAAAAAAGCGGGAGATGAAGCCGAGGAACAAATTATCGCTGCCAATATCGATTTTTTATTTATTGTCTCATCATTAAATGGAGAGCTGAATATCAACCGATTGGAAAGATATCTGATTCTTTGTTGGGAGAGCGGTGCAAGCCCTGTATTGATCTTAAGTAAAGCGGACTTATGTGACAACCCTATTGAAAAGGCAGCTGATGTCGAGACTATTGCAATGGGTGTTCCAATTATTGCAGTTTCTTCTATTGAAAATAGGGGTATAGAGGAGCTTAGTCCTTATTTGTCTCCAGGAAAAACAGCTGCGCTAGTAGGATCTTCCGGTGTTGGAAAATCAACGCTGTTGAACAGCTTGACGGGAAAAAGTCTGCAAGCTGTAAGGGAGATCAGAGAGCAAGACAGCAAAGGGAAACATACCACAACACACAGGGAGATGTTCCTTCTGGATAATGGATCGTTCATCATTGACACACCGGGCATGAGGGAGCTGCAAATGTGGGAAGGAGATGAAGGGATTTCCACTCAGTTCAAGGATGTAGAAGAGTATGCGGAATTGTGCAGGTTTCGGGATTGCACACATGAAGACGAACCACAATGTGGGATTAAACAGGCAATCCAACAAGGAATTCTGCAAGAAGAACGATACAGAACTTATCAAAAGCTGCAGAGGGAAATCCAATATTCCAAGAGAAGAGCGGATAAACGACTTCAATCTTTAGAAAAAAAGAAGTGGAAGAAGATCAGCCAGAACAGAGTGGGCCGGCGGTGATTCAATTCTTTTACCTCTCTTCATTTTCACGTTAGAATTAGGTATTAAAGGGAATATTGTTACAGAGAACGGAGAAAGGATGAGAGTGATGAAGGAAACTCCTGAGACACGTAAAGCGACCTTTGCCGGCGGCTGCTTTTGGTGCATGGTTCAGCCGTTTGAGGAAATGCCTGGCATTATTAAAGTGGTTTCCGGTTATACTGGCGGAGATAAGAAAAACCCAACTTACCGTGAAGTCTGTTCTGAAACGACAGGTCATTATGAGGCCGTCCAAATCATCTACGACCCAGAAAAGTTTCCTTATGAGAAATTGCTGGAGCTTTACTGGCAGCAAATAGATCCCACCGATCCAGGCGGACAGTTTTTTGACAGAGGACAATCCTATTCGACTGCCATTTTCTATCACGATGAAGAACAAAGGGCCGCAGCGGAGAAATCGAAAGAGGACCTCGCCCAAAGCGGTAAGTTTCAGAAACCGATTGTTACCAAGATCCTGCCGGCCAAAGAGTTTTACGAAGCGGAGGACTATCATCAGCAGTACTACCAGAAAAATCCTTCCCATTATCAAAGATACAGCATTGGTTCAGGCAGAAAAGCATTTACTCAAAAGCACTGGGGGAAGCAGCAATGAAGAAAAAGGAAGAGTTGAAAAAAGATCTAACACCCATGCAGTATGAGGTAACTCAAAATAACGGAACAGAACCACCATTCAAAAATGAGTATTGGGATGAGTTCGGTGACGGTATCTATGTGGACGTAGTTTCAGGAGAACCTTTGTTCAGCAGCAAAGATAAGTATGATGCTGGCTGCGGATGGCCAAGCTTCACCAAGCCGATATCGGAAGAGGAAGTAGAAGAAAAGATGGATTACAGTCACTTCATGGTCAGGAAGGAAGTCAGAAGCAAATCAGGAGATTCCCATCTTGGCCATGTATTTGATGACGGGCCGGGACCTGATATGCTAAGATACTGCATCAATTCAGCAGCTATGAAGTTCATTCCTAAGGAAGACCTTGAAAAAGAAGGGTACAGCAAATATAATAAACTCTTTGAGTGATCTTTAGCGTTAAATAGAATCATTCCTTAATTTCAGAATGTACGATAAACTTTAGACATAGAAAGGCTGATTAAAATGCTAAAAAAATTATTTGGAAAAAAAGAAGAAGCGCCAACTTCCATCAATATACACTCTCCACTAACGGGTAGAATGCTTGATCTTGAAGAGGTACCCGATCCAGTATTCTCCCAAAAAATGATGGGTGACGGAATCGCTGTAGAACCCTCAGAAGGGAAAGTGGTTTCACCTGTAAATGGGGAAATTGTTCAGGTATTCCCAACCAAGCATGCTGTCGGAATTAAAGCAGAAAATGGAGCTGAAATCCTTATCCATATCGGCCTTGAAACCGTGTCTATGAATGGAGAAGGGTTCGAAGCTCATGTTACTGAAGGGAAAAAGGTTAAAGTGGGAGACCCGCTAGTTACCTTTGATATGGATCTTGTAAAAGAGAAAGCGAAAAGTACGATTACACCGGTCATCATTACAAATGGAGATGATTTAGGGTCAATCGAAAAATCAGATACAGGGGAAGTAACCGCCGGAGAAAGCAAGGTAATGACTGTATCTGCAAAATAATATGATAAAAGAGCTGAATTTTTCAGCTCTTTTTTTGTTATTAAGGAATTTATAAATCAATCTTTGTGGAAAATTTCAACTGCGTTATCCAGGTCCAGCTTCAGCCCCCGAGGGTTCGTATCCACCGAAACGAACTTAGCCTCTCGGGGTCAAATGTACGAAGAGAATAAATGGAAGGACCCCCTTTTTTCTCTTCGGAACATTTGCCTGTCGGGGCTGATCAGGGCACTTGCGCTTTTGTTCCTGGTGCATTTAATGAACGGTGATTTGCTGAACTGAGTATAACTATAGTGATAAATTTAGGAAGAGCCTCAAGTAATGTTTCTGTTCACTGCAGTTTGCCAAAAACAGAATCTGGGCGATAGCACAAACACATTAGGCGCTTACTACATACAGTAATGATGAAAGAGAAATAAATCCGAGGAGTGATATGTATTATGCATTACGGATATGACGATTGTTGCTATGCTTACCCTGCAGCACCTGTAGCTGGTGCAGGATATCCTGGTGGATTCGCGCTGATTGTTGTGCTGTTTATTTTATTAATCATTATTGGGGCGGTCTGCTACGCACCTAAATGCTAATGGAAATGAATTTTAACCAAAAGTAAAGCTTTTAAAAAGGCCGATATTGTCTAACGGGTTCTTTTTTCGAGTGCAAAATTAGCAATTACACATCAAAAGGAGTGTCAAATCACATTGATTTTGACACTCCTTTTTTTTTTTTGATTTAACGATATTCTTGCTGGTGAATCTGTACAATTGGTAATACAAAATGCACCCTAAATAGGGAATGACAGAACTTTTTGTTCTTCAAAATTTGTGGCACAATTTCCTATACACATTCAATCCCAATATTAATAAAAAGGAGAGTATTTAATTATTAAAAATCTAGCAATGATTTGATTGGAACGGAAGGTGTGTGACCTCCTGCGGGACTAGCGTGACAGGTGAGACCCCACAGGCGAAGCCGAGGAGGCTCACCGCATGCCCCGCGGAGTCGCGCACCTGGAGTGGAAATCACTCAACCATTTCTTTGACTAATTAGAAGTTTGTACTTCAAAACAGAACCCGTTAGATATTGTCGGTCTTTTTTTGTGCTGAAATTTAAAGCCAAAGTGTTAGATTTTGTACTTTTTATTAAGATTTTAGAAGAATATGGCTGGATTGAGTTCAGGAAACGGTGCAGTCAAAGAGCCCACTGAATGAAAGGGTTTTCAAAGTCAAAAAAGCCTGCAATTAATATCAACTTTTTCAAGAAAGATTCTTCTTATTGAACATAAGTATTAATAAGAGTAGAACTCTACCTAAATCAGGAGGGGGTATCATGCCTCATTCTCACTTAATCAAGCCGCTTCTTTCGGAGGTTTATCCTGAAGTTGATTATGGCAAAGGTGTATTTCTATATGATAAAGCGGGCTTTGAATACTTGGATGCGTGTTCAGGGGCAGTCACAGCAAATATAGGCCATGGAATACAAGAGATATTGCAAGCTATCTACAGACAGGGGCAGCAAGTTTCGTTTGTTTATCGTTCGCAGTTTACGAACGAGCCAAGTGAACAACTTGCTGCCCTTCTTTCTCAAGAAACGGGTTTGGATTGGTGTTTTCTGGTCAATAGCGGATCCGAAGCAGTTGAAACAGCTGTGAAGATAAGCATTCAGCATTGGCAGGAAAAAGGAAGACCTTCAAAACGCAGGGTGATTTCTCGGTGGTTAAGCTACCACGGAATAACATTTGGTGCTCTATCGGCTTCGGGTCATCCTGTCAGACGCGAAAGGTTTGATTCATTTGTGGGAGACTGGCCTGCCGTCGAACCTCCCTATTGTTATCAATGTCCCTTTGGCAAGACCTATCCCGAGTGCAATGTTCAGTGTGCAAGGCAGTTAGAAACAGTTATTAGGAGAATAGGTGAAGGAAATATTGCAGCATTCATCGCTGAACCTGTCATCGGAGCAGCCGGTGGTGCAATTGACGCGCCTCCGGAATATTTTGAGATCATTAAAGACATTTGTGAAAAGTATGAGATTCTTTTCATTGCAGATGAGGTGATGACAGGCTGTGGGAGAACAGGAACTTTCTTGGCTATCGAACATTGGGGAGTCAAGCCGGATATTGTGGCACTTGGAAAGGGAATGAGCGCTGGATATGCCCCGATTGCGGCTGCACTTGTTACAAAGGAGGTGCTGGAACCAATTCTACAAGGATCACAAGTGATCATGAGCGGCCACACCTTCAGTGCAAACCCTCTTTCTAGTGCGGCTGCCCTGGCTGTGCTTAAACTGATTAAATCAGAAAAATTAATTGAAGGAGTTGAAGAGAAAGCTCATTATCTGCGAAAACATTTGGCAACTATGAAGAAGAACTATTCATTTTTAGGAAACATCAGGGGAAAAGGGCTGATGATCGGTATTGAATTCGCTGGATCGGTTAATGGGAAAAAAATTGACTCTACGTTTACATCCATGCTGGTTGATCGGGCGAAAAAGGAAGGACTTCTTTTGTATCCAGCTGCTGCAGGTATTGACGGAAGAAGCGGGTCGGCAATTTTGATTGCACCTCCGTTCACGATCACCTCGCCTGAAATGGATGAACTCATAAACCGCTTGGAAAAAACGTTCAAGGCTATTACGGAGATATGAAGTGAAGGAAGGGAAGTACATGGAGGAACAAAAGGTCAGTAATTATGAGGAGATAAAAGGCTTTTTTCATAATGGAATGACATTGATGTATGGAGGGTTTGGTGGAGTGGGGTCACCTCCAACCCTTATCAAGCATCTTCTTCAATGGAATCTATCCGGATTAACGTTGATAGGGAACGACACGGGATTTCCCTCAATAGGAATAGGGCAGCTCGTTTCTGAAGGAAGAGCAGTAAAAGTGATTGCGTCTCATATAGGAAGTAATCCTGTGGCAGGCAGGCTGATGAGCGAAGGAAAACTGGAAGTCGAATTCTCTCCTCAAGGAATACTGGCGGAAAGAATAAGAGCAGGAGGAAGCGGGCTATATGGCATCGTCACAGACATCGGATGTGATGATCCTTTTTTAAATAAAGGAAAAACAGTACTGAAGGTGGATGAAAAAGCATATTTGGTTGAAACAGCACTTACGGCAGAAGTGGGAATCATCTATGCCCGGAAAGCGGATAAGCTTGGCAATCTTGTTTATGACAAAAGCGCACGAAACACCAACCCGCTAATAGCAATGGCTTCTGACCTTACCATTGTGGAAGCGGAAGAAATAGTGGAGCCGGGTGAACTTCATCCTGAGGAAATTGTAACACCTGGAGTTTTCGTGGACAAAATTGTGCTTTCAGAAGGGGTTGACTGGAAGTGGGCTTGGGAGTGACAGAGAAAAATAAATTGGCAGCCAGAGCGGCCAAAGAAATACATGAGGGCATGGTTGTCAATCTGGGAATCGGTATTCCTTCTTTGGTTCCTAATCATCTAAAAGGAAACAAAAATATCCTCTTTCATGCGGAAAATGGCATCTTGGGAATCGGAAAGTCACCGATTCAAGGGGAGGAAGATTACAACCTCTGTAATGCAGGCGGCTTTCCGGTCACTCTTGAAACAGGGGGAAGCTATTGTGATAGTTTAACGGCATTCAGCATTATTAGAAGGGGGCTTCTGGACCTTACTATTCTGGGAGCTCTTGAAGTCAGCGGAAAGGGTGATCTCGCCAATTGGATCATACCAGGCAAGAAAGTTCCAGGTATGGGCGGAGCAACCGAACTGGCTATGAAGACGAAAAAAGTCATTGTAGTGATGGCACACAGTGATAAATATGGAAACAGTAAAATCGTAAACGAATGCAAACTTCCATTGACTGCGAAAAAATGTGTGAACATGGTCATTACGGACATGGGTGTGTTTGAAGTAACAAAATCAAGATTGATACTCACTGAAATATTTTATCCATATACGCTGAGTGATCTTAGACAAAAGACAGATGCCGACTTTGAACTGGGGGACACTCTTGGTTTCATTTAGCAACTAGACAGATTCCAAGCTCCTGCAAACTTTGTTATTTTTTTAAAGGCTCTTTTCTAAGGTAGTAGGAGGATTGTAGCAGAAGGCGAGCGACTTCCTGCGGGACTAGAGGGTATCTAGTTCCAGCGCCAAGCCTCTCGGAGTCGTGAGCCTGGAACGGAAATCAATTTCTATTCAAATAGTAGCAATGTTTACGAAAAGAGCGTTTTTAACAGGTTATTGGTCGCACCCTTTATTAGTGAAAGGCTCTTTTCTAAAAGATTGTTGCTTTTGAATGCTTTATCCTTCTCTTCCCCTTTTACCTAGGGGATTGTAGTGGAAGGCGTGCGGCCTCCTGCGGGACTAGCGGGACAGGTGAGACCCCACAGGCGAAGCCGAGGAGGCTCAATCCAGCTCCAGCGGCCAGCGACTAGCAGATTCCGGTCTCTCTCCTTGCGATAAGTCATCATCGAATCGCTAACGCTCTTCGTGATTCCTTTATCTCATACGAGAGCCCTAAAATCTGTACGTCGCTGAACGGCCGCTTCCGCTTTTTAGTTCACCGCCCGCCCCGCGGAGCCGTGCGCCTGGAGCGGAAATCTATTACTTTTAAACAGCCACAATCTTTGCGAAATGAGCGTAGTGAAAAGAAATTAACTGCTTTTTTTAAAGAGCAACAATATTTAATATTAAGAACCTATTATTTCAAACAAAGGAAGTGAAAGAAATGGACAAAAATGCGCTCAAACAATGGATCCACAGCCAGGAAACGCAGGCTGTCCGTCTCTTGCAAAAACTTGTCGGGGAAAAAAGTGTCCGTGGAAACGAATCAAAGGCACAGGCGGTCATCATTGAGAAATGCAGAGAATTAGGCATGACATTAGATATTTGGGAAATCGAAAAAAAGGAAATTATGAATCATCCATTCTATCGGTGTGACCGACAAGAATTCCTCGGAAACCCTAATGTTGTTGGCATTATTAAAGGAAAGGGCGGGGGAAGATCAATCATCCTCAATGGTCATATAGATGTGGTGCCTGAAGGAGATGAAGACTCCTGGAATATCGAACCATATAGCGGAGAGTACTTAAATGGTAAAGTTTTTGGAAGAGGATCAACCGATATGAAAGGTGGTACAGTCGCTCTTTTGCTGGCAGTAGAAGCATTGAAAGAGAACGGTATTGAGCTGAAAGGGGATATCATCTTTCAGAGTGTCATAGAAGAAGAAAGCGGAGGAACAGGTACCTTGGCCGCTCTGATCAGAGGCTATACAGCAGAAGCAGCAATCATTCCTGAACCCACGAATCTAAAGATGTTTCCAAAACAGCAGGGATCCATGTGGTTTAGGCTTTCTGTAAGAGGAAAGCAGGCGCACGGGGGAACAAGGTATGAGGGCGTGAATGCGATTGAGAAGGCGGTTGCTGTTATAAAGGCATTGCAGCTGCTTGAACAGAAGAGAAATGAGAATGTGACAGATCCCCTTTATAAGAATATACCAATTCCTTTTCCAATCAATATGGGAAAATTCGAGAGCGGCAAATGGCCATCCTCAGTCCCTGATTTGGCTGTGATAGAAGGAAGAATTGGTGTTGGTCCTCATGAGACGATGGAAGAAGTAGAGAAAGAATTGGAATCTTGTCTGGAAGAACTCGCTGAGGAAGACAGTTGGTTCGAACTTCATCCTGTGGGTTTAGAATGGTTTGGAGGCAGGTGGCAGCCAGGCAGCCTTGAACAGGGTCACCCCTTCATGGAAGTGATGTCAGCATCTTATCAAGACGTATTTGATTCTTTTCCTGTTATTGAAGCTTCACCGTGGGGAACTGATGGAGGAATTTTGTCTAAAGGAGGAAATATCCCCGTTATTGTATTTGGACCGGGGAAGACTGAAGCGGCTCATGATGCAAATGAATACATTGAAGTTCCTAAGATCCTGCTGGCAGCAGAAGTAATTGTTGCAGCTCTTATCAAATGGTGTGAAGTTTCAAAAACCGAAGACTAATGAAATCATGGAAAATCAGCAGGTTTCTTAATGGTAATTTACGGTAAATTAAAACGGACGCTTGTACATTTGTTTCAGCCAACTCAGTATGGATTTAACACCTGGGAACGAAATTTACTTTATCAAGTTTTTATAAAACATTCTTTACAAGGGTGAGAAAGCAGGTGAAACATGCAGTTCACCAAAGAAATTAGTGGAGATAGGTCCGACATCAAGATTTATTACGACTCTTTTAATGAAAGAATCAGAATCGATGGATATACTGGAAACCTTGAAGAAATCAACGAAATAATTGAAAAGTCTGCACTGGAATCTGCAGCTGAAAAAGTGATTATCAAGTCTCGAACTGAGCATTTTCAAACTTTTTTAGAGAGAGGTTATGTATTAGAAGGCTTCATTAAAGGATATTTTCTGGGAAGTGATGCTTACTTTATGTCTAAGTTCATGTCCGAAAAGAGAAGTAAGTCCGCTGACTGGGAAAAAGCCAATAGAATATTCACAGAAGTACAGCTGCTGAAACCTGAAGCCAAGAAAAGATTATATTCCTTCAAACTCCATAAAGCGGAAAAAACAGATGCTAAAAGATTGGCAGATTTGTATAAAAGGGTTTTCCCCATGTATCCAGTACCACTGCAGAAACCCGAGTATGTACGGAAAGCAATTGATAACGGTACAATCTTTTTATTTATAGAGAAGAGTGGAGAGATCATTAGCGCTGCGTCAGCCGAAATAGATCAACACCAAAGAAATGCTGAATTGACTGATTGTGCCACACTTCCTGCATTCAGAGGTGCGGGTCTTATAAAACAATTGCTCTCTGGGCTGGAAGAAGAACTGTTAAAGCTGCAAATATATTGTGCTTATACGATAGCCAGATCACTTTCCTTAGGAATGAATTCTGCTTTCAAGCAGCTGGGTTATCACTATGGCGGCAGGCTAGTGAATAATTGTTATATCTTTGACAAGATGGAGGATATGAATATATGGTGTAAAGATTTAAGTGTCCGCTAAATTCTTATCGCTAAACTAGAGACCATTTTTTCTCCCCCATCATAGCCTAGAAGTAACTTGAAAACAGATAGATCTTGTTGGGAAGGCTGTCAGTCTAGTGAAATGATGGAGAAGGGTTGGTGCTTCACATGTTGAATGATTTATATAAACCTAAGAGACATTGGAAGGATATTGAAATTTGGAAGGATGTCACAGAGGAGCAATGGAATGATTGGATCTGGCAACTGACAAATACGATCAGGACCCTTGATGATTTAAAAAAGGTGATCAACCTCAATTCCGAGGAAGAAGAAGGGGTCAGAATTTCCACGAAGACCATTCCGCTTAATATTACTCCCTACTATGCATGGCTCATGAATGAGGAGGATGCGAGATGTCCAATCAGAATGCAGTCTGTGCCGATAGGAAAGGAGATTCATAAAACAAAATATGATATGGAAGATCCCCTGCACGAAGATGAGGATTCCCCGGTACCGGGCCTCACCCATAGATATCCTGATCGTGTGCTCTTCCTCGTTACCAATCAATGTTCGATGTACTGCCGTTATTGTACAAGAAGGCGCTTTTCCGGCCAAATTGGTATGGGAGTGCCAAAGAAACAGCTTGATGAAGCGATAGATTATATACGGGAAACCCCTCAAGTCAGGGATGTTCTTCTATCCGGTGGAGACGGCCTGCTTATTAATGACAAAATCCTTGAATATATCCTGAAGAATCTTAGGGAAATTCCCCATGTGGAGATTATCCGGATCGGCACAAGAGCACCTGTAGTGTTTCCGCAGCGAATTACAGAAAACCTTTGCAGCATACTGAAAAAATATCACCCTGTGTGGCTTAACACCCATTTTAATACTTCCATTGAGATCACCGAAGAATCCAAGAGAGCTTGTGAGATGCTGGCAGACGCAGGAGTGCCAGTCGGAAACCAGGCTGTTATCCTGGCAGGAATTAATGATAGTGTCCCGATCATGAAAAAGCTTATGCATGATCTCGTGAAAATCCGTGTTCGCCCTTACTACATCTATCAGTGTGATTTGTCTGAAGGAATCGGACACTTCAGAGCTCCAGTCTCTAAAGGCCTTGAAATTATTGAAGGCTTAAGGGGTCATACATCTGGGTACGCAGTCCCTACCTTTGTAGTGGACGCACCAGGCGGAGGGGGGAAGATTGCACTTCAGCCGAATTATCTTATTTCACAGAGTGCCGGGAAAGTGGTACTAAGAAATTTCGAAGGAGTCATCACTACCTACCCTGAACCAGAAAATTACACAGCGGGCAGGGCAGATGATTACTTTCAATCCATCTATTCTTTAGAAAACTTTGAGTCCTCGATTGGGATTACCGGGCTTATGAATGAATCGAAGTCGACACTCGTTCCCAAGGGATTGCACAGACAAAACAGGAGAGAAAAGTATGTAACGAATCCTGAGCATAAATCGTTGAAGGACTTACGTGAGAAAAGAGATGCCTTAAAGGAAAAGAAATATCAGGCGCAGTTGAAAAAGATGGAAAAGGATGACTCTTCTGATGAGTGAAAGGTTTATATGTGAATGGTGCGGGGAAGAACACGCATATAGAAGCAGAGGTCCAGTTTATTGGGAACTGCCGGATGGATCAAGAGCAGTTGAAATAACGGAAACGCCGCAAGTTTTTTGTAATGGCTGCGGAATCATATTCACTGAGGAAGCGGTTACAATTGAATTGGAAGATCAGCTCCTTTTGATAGACACTAAATCGCTCAGTGAAAAAATATCTTATAGAGACTTGATGAAAATTGAGAGGAAACTCAAAAGAAATTATTTTCGTTTTGACTAATATTCTTCATGTTTTACTTTACGTTTGCTTCTTGGTTATGTATTCTAATACAAAAGAACAAACATTGATGCAGCAATAAATTTACCAAACCGTTTTACAGGGCAGGAGAATACTATGAGAAAATCATTTTACCACTTTCTAATGAAATACCGCCAACCTACAGCTCGTGATGAACTCACAGCCTTTGCCAATAGTGTATATGACGATCTTGCCTTTCCGAAGCAGGCAGAAGATTATGACGAGGTTAGTTCCTATTTAGAATTGAACGGACTGTACCTCGAAAGCATGAGGATTTTTGATGAAGCATGGGAGCAATACCTGATTGAGGAAAAATAATAGAAGTGTAAAGACGGCCAGTAAATTAAATGGTTATAAATCAAAAACACCTTATATTAAAAACACACAGCAAACAAGGACGCTTGGACTTTATTTCAAGCGTCTTTGTTGTGAATAGATTTTTTTATAAAATTACCGCAATTAGTGACAGGGCTTGAAGTAAAAGTCTCTATCTATAAAGGTTTTTGAAAAAAATTGGCAGAGTGAATTGCAGGGCTTACAGCTGCTAATTTAAGAGGGGCCTTTCCACTACATATAGATAAGTCATCAAGTTCATTTCAACACTTTATACAATCTTTTACTAAGAAAAATTCGGGTGCTGGACTTTTTCTTTATTTAAGCGTCTCCTCGATCAAATCTTTTAGGGAAATGAACAGCGAATCGCTACTGCTCTTCGTGATTCGTTTATCTCATACGTGAGCCCTGAAATCTGTACGTCGCCGAACGGTAGCTTCCGCTTTTATGCTCACCGCACGCCCCGCGGAGTGGTGCGCCCTCCGCTGCAATCCCTTACTTCCAAAGCACCCAATACCTTTAGGAAAAGAGCTTTTAACAAAAATGTTTGACAAAAACC
This sequence comes from Bacillota bacterium, assembly GCA_051750065.1. Lineage (GTDB taxonomy): Bacteria > Bacillota > Bacilli > Bacillales > Bacillaceae_B > Rossellomorea. The sequence continues at coordinate 205,526 of JBNJJI010000006.1, read as the reverse complement.
TCTTATCTATAGGCTTCGATGATGAGCGTTATTTCTGCATTTGCATATGATATTAACAAATAACTCTTTAGGGGAGGGGAGAAAATGGGCAAGCGCAAACAGCCGAAATTCAAGACTGGCGATACTGTAGTATTAACAATTTATGGAACTGTAGGGAAAGTGACAAACATAAAGCTTCTTGAAGGAGAATACGTTTATGAAGTTAATGAAAGTGAAGGGTTGTTCAAGGAAGACTGTTTAAGACTTCTTGATGAGTATGATGGTTATCTGCTTGAACAGGAACAGATTGATATTGAATACCGCTTTTTGTTTGGAGATTTAGTCAAAGTCAAAGGGTATGACAGTGACTTGTTTAAAGTAGTGGGGTTTCGTACAGAAATCTGGAGATATAAAGAAGATGCCTGGGAAGATGTTATCTACGAATTGACCAGGATTACCGATGGTGAATGGCTGGAAGCTGATGAAGAGGAATTGACTCTCATTGCTGATTATGATCAAGCTGAAACCTATATAAAAAAATATGGAATCGTTATTCCCTTCAAACATGACAAATTGTTGCCTTCTCCTAGATATGAAGATGACAGTATTGTAGACCGGCTGCTTGATCACTACAATGACTATAAAGCTCTTTACTATCTTTTCAATGACAAGAAATATAAACGCAAAATGAATTCAATCGTCGATCAACTCAAAAATCATCTGAATTCAAATTCAGATGTTACCTGAATAAAACCTAATTTTACAATAAGCAAAGGAGGAACACTGGAAAGCTAAGGACAAAAAAAGCCTTCAAGATCCAGCTTAGCAAGTACTCCATTCCTTTAATGATCATTCCATCATCCTTTTCAATATCTTCTTCAATGAAACTTTTCAGTGTTTTAACTGCTTCCATATTCAACTCTCCTTAATATAAAATAATGATTTTTCTTCTTTCTATCCTCACTTTATGCTTGTCCAAGCAGGGATATGAAAACTTTTCTCAGCTTGCATAACTTTCTTTTGATTTTCATAGATTGAAGTACAAGGGGGCGATACTATGCGTGAAATTGAAGTGTTCATCGATACGGAAGAAATAGCTGAGTTTTTCTTTCAGGAACTTGTTCGCAGAGGGTATGTACCCTCAGAAGAAGAATTAGAGGAAATTGCTGATATTACTTTTGAATATTTGATTGAAAAATGCATCATTGATGAAGATCCAGACAACGATGAATATTAAATTTTTATGAGACAGAAATTGTGTCTCTGCTACATATTGAAGGCTTCCTGAATGGGAAGCCTTCTTCAAGTTGTCATAGCTTTAAACTCTGTGGAAAGCTTCACTAGTATCTTTGACTGTACTGTTACATCGAAAAACTTAGGAGGTGAGAGGGTTTGCAGGGTATCGAAATGCTGTATGGTCTTTTTGTTTACCCAATCCTCTGAGAGAAAGGAATGAGAGATGTCCTTCCAGGCATTTTTCAGGGAAGGGCTGAAGATTTTTTTGTTATTGTTGTTCTGTGAAGAATAGCTTTCCGGCCAATAATCGCACCTTGAACCTGTGTGAGGAGTGCTCAGAGCATATTGAGTTGCAGATTGCTTGACGTGTTTTTTCATATATAGAATCGCATACAATTTTTTTCCGATTTCAATCCGTTTTTCAGTGAGTTCAAAATGAGAAATACTGGTGCCGGCAAGAGAATAGGGTTTCTTGCTTTTAACATTACTTTTATAAGGAAAGAAAACGGTTGTTAATTCAAGCCGGTCTTGCAGGAGAAACAGTGCCTTTTCTTGAATATAACTATTACTCAATTTGGAAAGAAGTCTTTTCTGCAGCATACTCTGTTCATTGATGATTAATGAAAGTGTGATCTCTGTAGAGTTTCGATTTTCCCAAAATCTTTCCCAAAAAACAGACATAGCTTTGGATACTCCAAAAGCCGGAAGCAAATGAAACAAAGACTTCTTTTCTTCAATACTTTTTCGGTAAAGAAGGAGTTGAGGATAAGCATCGTGAAAAATATAAGAATTGGCTGTCTCCAGAAACAGAAAAAAGTTTTCTGTCTCTTGCTGGTCAAGTATGGAAGGAAGAAGTTCCCCCTTCAGGTCTGTCATATGATATCCTGCATTTCTTGAAACCATATGAGCTAGAAATGACCAATGAATCTCAGGGTGTTTGGAATAGAAATCCAGATATGCTTTTGTTCGGGTAACATTGTTAGTGTTAGAAAGCTGAGTCTCCCTCTTGATCTCCTTTATGATAGATTGTTCATCGGGAAGTATGGCAAGGGGCGTGCTGCTTTGCGATAATATCCTTTCTTTCACCTTCTTGATTTGATCTTTATTCATAGGAACCGCTTTCCTCTCCGTTGAAGAAAAGAGGTTTTGAATCCATGACAGAACCATATTAATTCACTCCATTGTGAAACTTTTCAACCACCTGAACGTACTAAAGAGAAGCTTTACAAGTTCAGAAATGGTTATATTTCTTGTGAATAGGCGTCCTTCTTCAATGAAGGTATCCTTACATTTATATTCAATAGAAGAAGCAGTACAAAAAAATAGTAAAGGGTGGATTTTGGATGTCGTTTTTTAATAAGGTATTTGCATCAGTCGGAATTGGTGCAGCTTCGGTTGATACTAAATTGGAAAAAACACGTTATAGTGCTGGAGACAGAGTGTCCGGGATCGTTGAAGTAAAGGGAGGTAACGTGGAACAGGAAGTAGATTCTATTTACCTGATGTTATATACCTCTTATGTTAAAGAAGCAGATGATAAGAAGTACACAGACAGTGCATGCATAGAAAAAGTCCAGGTATCAGAACCATTTGTAATTAAAGCGAATGAAACCAAACAATTTCCAGTGAGTTTCGAGATTCCTTTTGAAACACCTGTTACAGTAGGAAATACCAGCGTCTGGGTGGCAACTGGACTGGATATAAAAAATGCTGTTGATCCGACTGATAAAGATTATATCGACATCCTTCCTAATGAGATGATGAAATCTGTCTTTTCTTCTTTGGAAAGACTGGGATTTCAACTCAGGAAAGCAGATTGCGAGCAAGCTCCCCGGCATTTAAACAGCAGACACCCATTCGTGCAGGAATTTGAATTTGTTCCGACAACAGGTGTATACCGCAGTAGGCTGGACGAACTCGAAGTCGTATTCCTGAATCAGTCACCATCTTCATTAGACATCCTATTTGAGGTGGATCGTAAAGCTAGAGGGTTTGGCGGCTTCCTGGCAGAGGCTTTGGAAATGGATGAACAGGTGGTGAAATTAACCATTACAACATCTGATATCCCGGCTGTGGATGGAAAAATCATAAAAATATTAGACCATTTTTCCTAATTTTTCTTCTTCGACAAAAGCAGTCTAATTACGATGAAGGATTCGACAAGGACAAGAGCTAATTCTATTAAGAACTAAATGTTGGAGGGGTTCTTATGGCATTACTTGAAAAAATCATTCGTCCAAAATCCTACACGAAAACTTATGATGTCACGATTTTTCAAACACCTCAATTCGGCCAAAGAAAAGGATATAACAAAGTATATCGGATGGCGGTCCCCGCACCTGACAGAATGGAAGCTTTGAACCAGACATTCAGGTTATTCAACGTTCCTGACAGAATGCCAGGAGACTATAAAGGGAGATATATTACTACTGGAGATATTATTTTTGTTGACGAAGGCAGACGTGGACATTATTACTTCAGGCTGGAGCCAGGAGGATGGAGAGAAGTCAACAGAGTCATTATTAGATGATGTTATTGAGGGTAATATATAGTTTATAACTCGTTTTCCCACCAGTTAAGAATGAGGCTTGTTGAATGAAAGAGCCAGGCTTCCAATGGTATCAGTTGCCTGGCTCAAAAGTATGAATTGCTTGTATATAAAAGGGTGTAACCTGTGACAGCATAAAAGGCAATATTAATCTGGCGCTGGACTAAAGCAGTCCAGGTCTACTGTTACAAATTGTGAATTCAGTACTGTATTTCCTTCTTTCGCTTCAAGGTCGGAGTTTCGCCCGAAAGTGTTGGCAAAAATATTATTTCTCCTGAATGAACGACTCTCACTTCATAAAAGGTTACTCCCTGCAGGAACGCATACATCACGGACTAACTCTTTGGATGCAAGCAAAAAGGAAAGTGAACTTCATCATTGTCCCCTATTAAAACAGATACCCTCTGAAGACTGGTATAGGATGACCAATTCCAAACCTCTACCCAGACTTCTTCTGTAGAACAGAAGTTCATACAAATTAACTGTGACTGTTGTTGCATTTGGCTGAAGTCCAAGAACCCCAGTGGAATAAACTCTTAGCCTTCTCAAAATTTCCCTCCTTTCTCAATTAAGATAACTAACAGGATATGTAAATTTCAGTCGCAGCGATTGAACAAATTTACAAAGATCTTATTAGATAAAGTTATCTCTCAGACAGGAATAGAAGCTGACCATATAAGGTCAGCTTCTGCGTTTTACATATTATGTCCTGGCCCGTTTTTACGTTTTCGGCCAGAATGTTCTTTATCATGTGCCTCATGTTCAGCAATTATTTCCTCTGGCGGTACATGGTTATTTTTTTTTGGCTGGTTAATGCGTGAACGGTGTTTTTTTCCCAAAGCAGTTACCTCCCGCTGTTGAATCTTTCTGTTTTAGAAGAGTTTGGCTGGTTTCTTGAACGTGAAGATGGATGGGTGCTGTTGGCATAATCAACAGCCTGACGAAGTTTTTTACTCATTTTTTCTTTAGCCATAGAGAATCCCTCCTTGAGTTTAGTTTAGCCACTTCGTTCTGTGTTATCCGCAATGTAACTTCGTTGCATGAATTGGCAAAAAAGCTTACAATGTTCATGCATAGCTCTGGCAAAAGGAAGAAAGCTAAGGTGTGTGAGGAACTTATTGAATGATAAAAACCCAAAATAGGAGGAATTTATATGAGTATACATATTGGCGCTAAAGAAAATGAAATAGCAGAAACGGTCCTGCTTCCAGGAGACCCTTTACGTGCGAAATATATCGCTGAAACATTTTTGGAAGACCCTGTGTGTTATAATGAGGTAAGAAACATGTTCGGATACACAGGTACATACAAAGGCAAACGTATTTCTGTTCAGGGAACTGGTATGGGAGTGCCTTCCATCTCCATTTATATCAATGAACTTATGCAAAGCTATAACGTACAGAACTTAATCCGTGTTGGAACATGTGGAGCCATCCAAAAGGATGTAAAAGTCAGAGACGTCATCCTGGCGATGAGTGCTTCTACTGATTCTCAAATGAACCGACTGACATTCAACGGAATTGATTATGCTCCAACCGCTGACTTCTCTCTTTTGAAAAGAGCATATGATGCGGGAGAGGAAAAAGGCCTTAATCTGAAAGTAGGAAATGTATTCACAGCAGATATGTTCTATAATGATAATGCTGAACATGAAAAATGGGCTCAATACGGCATGCTTGCTCTAGAAATGGAAACGTCTGCGTTATATACATTAGCTGCGAAATACGGACGAAAAGCATTGTCTGTTCTTACAGTTTCAGATCATATCCTTACAGGTGAAGAAACAACATCGGAAGAAAGACAAACAACATTCAATGAGATGATTGAAGTAGCACTTGAAGCAGCGATCAAATAAATACTCAGATGCCTTGCCGGGAGATACCGGCAAGGCTTTTTTATGTTGAATCAAAGGGAGAGGTGTTGTGGCTTTTGGGTGCAAAAGACCATTTCTAAAGATCAATAGGGGGTGTTTTTTTCATTGAAAGTACTTTAAGAAAGCACATTTTTCAAAAAATAGGAGGGACTTTACTCTTAAGGCTCCGTTAAAGTACTCCACGGATAAGCCCAAGAACCCTATTGAAACCATATAAATTAGTGTTTCTTAATAGCCTGCGTTTAGAGAACTGCCCCTTTTACGTAAGGGGATTGGAGCGGAAATCCATTACTGTTCAACAACTAAAAACATACTATTATTCATAAACTGTTCCCAACAATATGCTAACTCACCAGCAGTTAACTTTGCGGCCTTGTTATTATCCATATGTTTAAAGAGCTTTTATACTGCATCAGATCAACCAATCCCTAGAGTTGGTGCTGTTTAAAGAGCTTTGATACTGCATCAAGCCCTCACATCCCTATACGTGATGCTGTTTAAACTCCTTTTATACTGCAAATTATCTTTATTGTCGGGTTAACTCTTGGATATCTGCTTGTGTTGAGCGATGTTGCTTATACTGCATCAAACCCACCAATCCCTACACTTAATGCTGTTTAAACCCCTTTTAAACAGCACCAAATCAACCAATCCCTAGAGTTGGTGCTGTTTAAAACCCTCTTATACTGCATCAAAACCACACATCCTTATGGTTGATGCTGTTTAAAGAGCTTTTATACTGCATCAAACCCATCAATCCCTACACTTAATGCTGTTTAAACCCCTTTTATACTGCACCAAATCAACCAATCCCTAGAGTTGGTGCTGTTTAAAGAGCTTTTATACTGCATCAAAACCACACATCCTTATGGTTGATGCTGTTTAAAGAGCTTTTATACTGCATCAAATCCACACATCCTTATGGTTGATGCTGTTTAAAGAGCTTTTATACTGCATCAAACCCACCAATCCCTACACTTAATGCTGTTTAACCCCCTTTTATACTACATCTACCAAGTAGACGAGCGTTTTTAAAAAATAGATGAACGCTTTGAGAAGATGGATCAGCGCTATGTTATGTATTAATCGAAGAACGACTCGACGGTTTAACAGAAGGTGTAAAAGTATTAAAGGCTGGACAAGACCGTTTAACTCTTTGTGGAAAGCTGTTAATAACAACATTAATGACTAACAGAGCAATTCTTAAAGGCGTTTGAGCAACGCATATAGAAAGAGCAGCATTTTTAGAAAATTTCTACGGATTACAGATTTTAATAGAAATGGTATGATGGTTTAGACAATGATAGAGAAGGTGAAATAAATGAAGAAGTTAGTCTTGGTGCCGTTAGCTGTGCTGCTGCTTACAGGATGTCAGCAGGCAGAAGACTGGACAAAAGATTTACTGAGCTCCAATGAACAAGCGCAGGATGAAGATAATAGCGAGCCGGAGAATGAACCAGTCAACGAAGAGGAAAGTCGGGAAGAAGAGGCTGGTTCAGAGAGAGAAAACAACGAAAGTACAGAAACGCCAAGTGAAGAATCTCCTTCAGAAAATGAAGAAGAGGTGCCGCCTTCCTTGCAGCTTGAATCCCAATTTTTCAATAATGTTGAAACGGTGGATGGTAAAAAGGTCATTACAAATCCCGAAAATACCTTGGCTTTGGTTAACAAAGAATTCGGGTTGACTGGAGATTATAAACCTGAGGACCTGGTAAGGCCGGATATCCCATTTGTTTTCGGTAACCAGGATATTGAAAAAGCATATATACGTGAGGAAGCAGCAAAAGCTTTGGAGGAGATGTTTGCGGCTGCCGAAGAAGACGGACAATACTTGACCGCCATTTCAGGATATCGTTCCTATGAATATCAGCAAGCGCTCCTGGAGAGGGAAATCAGACAGTTTGGTGAAGAAAAAGCTGTAAAAGCTGTCGCTCCTCCTGGTAATAGTGAGCATCAATCTGGTCTTGCAATGGATATATCCAGCAAAAGCAATAACTTTCAAGTTAGCACAGAGCTGGAAAATACTGCTGAAGGAAAGTGGATGAAAGAAAATGCACACAAATTTGGATTCATTCTAAGATATCCAAGAGGCAAAGAGGAAATTACAGGATATCAGTATGAACCGTGGCACTATAGATTCGTTGGCAAAGAACCTGCGCAGGTCATCTATGAAAATGAATGGACGCTTGAAGAATATTTCAACAATGTGAAAGAGATTTAATACGCCTGGCCTGGAAGTGGAATTCTTCCAGGCTTTATTTTTGTTTGAAAAATCTGTTTTAGTATTTATTACGGGTGGAGCGTTTCAAGAGCAGGTCGTGCACTATACTGGAATTTTTAAGATAGGATAAATAAAGCAAGACATCATCACATATATGTAACTAAGATGTCCAAGCTTGTAATGAGCTCGGCATGCCTGATGTTTATATGGGGGGATGAATTTGTTCAAAGTTTACCTTCAAATTGGCCTTGGAAGTTTGTTAGTGGCAATTGGGATCAATGCCTTTTTTGTTCCGATGCATTTCCTGGATGGAGGAATGATAGGCATTGGTTTAATCAGCCACTATTGGCTGGATCTTAAACCTGGATTGACGATAGTTGTTCTGAGTATACCCCTGTATATCCTGGCTTTCTTTCTTGATCGAAGTTTATTTTTCAAAAGCATACATGGTCTTTGGCTTTCCTCCCTCATGATTGACGTACTGCAGCCTATATCTGAAAAAATCTACATGATTCCCATCTTGGCAGCTTTAACAGGGGGCGTGTTTGTTGGTATTGGTATCGGTCTCATGCTGCTGGCTGAAGCGGCGACAGGAGGAACCGATCTGCTTGCTCAAATTATTGGTAAAAGTACAGGGTGGAATGTAGGAATCATTATTTTCTTTATTGATACATTGGTATTGCTGGGAGGCTTCAGTCTGATTGGCGCATATTCTTTTTTCCATTCACTGCTGGCTGTCAGTACTGTTGGGTTTTTTACCGCACTTTTAACTCATAATAATAAGCGAAAGGGGTTTTCCTTTCGATAAAGATGATAAGCTGATAAAATGAACAGGATGTAAAAATAGTGTTAAATTCTCAAGAAACATGCTATTCTAAGGAAAATATGCTAGCAAGATAGGCGATGAAAGTGGTGAAGATTGATGGACAAGGATCAGCAGCAAGGTGACAACAATTCAAAAGAACAAAACTCTTCCGGATACTTAAAAATCCGTAAATTTCAATTTGTTATGTTAATTTTCTTTTTGGTCTTTGCAACGGCAGGCATTACGACTTTTGCCTTAGCGTTTGGTGATGAAAAAGCAGTGAATGTAGGCGTTCAGGAAAGAAATGAATTTCAGAAGCTTTATGAAGCTTATGATGCTCTCAACAATGAGTACTTCAGGGACTTAAATCAGGACGATCTCGTGAACGGTGCTATTAATGGGATGCTTGATTCCCTTGAAGATCCTTATTCTGATTATATGAATGAAGAAGAGGCAAAAAGGTTTGAAGAAAGCATCACTTCTTCTTTTGAAGGAATAGGTGCGGAAATACAGGAGAAGGACGGCCATATTACGATTGTCTCTCCCATTAAAGGATCACCTGCAGAGAAAGCAGGGCTGCGTCCCAATGATAAAATTCTTGAAGTTGACGGAGAAAGCATACAAGGTGTTGGTGTAACGGATGCGGTTCTTCAGATCAGAGGAGAAAAAGGGACTAAAGTTACTTTAACGATTCAGCGTCCAGGTGCAGAAGAAACAACAGAAGTGATTATTACCCGTGATGAGATTCCACTTGAAACGGTTTATACTGAAATGTTGGAAAATGACATAGCAAAAGTTCAAATCACGAGTTTTTCAGATGATTCTTATACAGAGTTGATTAACGGCCTCGAAGAAATGGAGCAGCAAGGAATGAAGGGCCTTATCATTGATGTTCGTCAGAATCCAGGCGGCCTTCTAGACCAGGCAATCAGAATTTCGTCCCTATTTGTGCCGGAAGGGGAGGTGCTTCTCCAAGTTGAAGATAATACAGGAAACAAAGAAAGTATTGTAGCAGAAGGCGGTCAAAAGATAGACATACCCGTTACAGTTCTGATTGATAAAGGAAGCGCCAGCGCTTCTGAAATCCTGGCGGCTGCAGTCAGTGAATCATCGGATATCCCTCTGGTTGGTATCCACTCATTCGGTAAAGGAACTGTTCAGACGGCCGAATCCTTTACAGATGGATCAAACATGAAGTTTACTACCGCCAAATGGCTGACTCCAGATGGCACTTGGATTAATGAGAAAGGGATTAAACCTGATTATGAAGTATCTCTTCCTGCTTATGCAGAGCTTCCTTACATTAATCCTGATCAAGAACTTAAAGAGTCTGACTTGTCTGACCAGGTGAAGGCTGCAGAAGAAATGCTGAAAGCAGCCGGCTATGAGACCGGCAAAGCAGACGGTTTCTACGACGAACAGACGACTGAAGCTGTAAAAGAGTTCCAGGAGGCAGAAGAGTTGGAAGTCACTGGAACATTAAACAGTGAGAGTATTCTTAAACTGATGGAGAACATGAGAAACCTCATACAAGAAAACGATACACAAGTGAAGAAGGCAGTAGAAGTTCTTTCTGAAAAAATGAACTAATTGCTCGAATAAAGCCGGTTTACAGGTAATAGACTGTAAACCGGCTTTTTTAGTGTTAAGAAATTTATAAAATCCATCTCTGTGTAAAACTTTAACTAAGTTAAACACGTCCAGCTTCAGTGCCTGAGGTTCGTACCCACCGGAACGAACCCTCGGGACATTTGCCTGTCTGGTCTGCTCAGGGCGCTTGCGATTTTATTAGTGGTAATGTTTCACTAACACAAATAAAATCATGAATTTTAGACTTCTGCTCATTCATTGAAGCGGAATTTTTAAACTGGCTGTCTAAGGAAAGTATCAAAACTTCAATTTAGAAGTTTTTTGAATAGGCTGCTTCAAATTGGCCAAGAATGATAACAGCAATTACCAGCTATCATTCTTTCTAACTGCTTTAATAATTAGGAAAAATTTCTCGAAAATCCAGCATGTTTTAGTGATAAAAAAGAGGTGTGAAGTTTGAAGTCGATCCGAAGAATTCTTCAAGTGGCAGTTTGCTTTTTGATCATTCACAGTTGTTCGAATGATTGGGCAGGAATAGAAGAAACAGCAGAAGAAGGACAGGAATTAACAACAGAGATAAATCCATTCGAATCCAACGAAGAGACTATTATAGAAAAAACAGATAACCGTAAAGAAGGCACCAGTTTATTTGCTGAAAAAGAAAAACCGTTAAACGTATTGATTATCGGGTCCGATCAGAGAGACAGCGAAGTTTCACGAGCAGATGCAATTATGATTGCTCAATATCACCCCCAACTTAAAACGGCCAAGGTGATGTCGATTATGAGAGACTCATACGTGTTTATACCAGGGTTTGGTAAAAGTAAGATCAATCATGCTTATTCTTGGGGCGGAGAACAGCTTTTAAAAGAAACGATTGAAGAAAATTTTAATGTAAAGACCGACAGAGTAATTAATATTGATTTTCACGGGTTCGTATCTTTTATAGACAAAGTACTTCCGGAAGGTGTTGAAGTAGAGGTTCCGGCAGAGATGATCAATTTTTGGGGATGGGATATGAAGCCTGGCAATCAGGTATTGAATGGTCAGCAGCTCTTGAACTATGTGAGATTTCGGAAAGATAGCGAAAGTGATTTTGGCAGGGTAAACAGACAGCAGGAAGTAGTCGCCGTCATTCAGCAGGCCATTATGGAAAAACTGTCAAATGGGGAGGGAATTAAGACAGTTTCTTCACTTATAAGAGAAGGAAAAAAAGCTGTAGAAACAGATATAGAGCTGGCTGATTTACTTAAAATAGGAATGAATTCAAAGATGAAACCAGTTGAATCTTTTGAGTCTTTGAGAATTCCTGTGGAGAATTCATACCAGAATGTTATGACCAATGATGATGGACTGGTATTGAAGCTGGATGCGGAGGCGAATGCAGAAGCAGTAATGAAGTTTCTTGAAGTGGAGAATTAAAGGAAAGTCTGCAAATTAATTTGGCCTGCCAAAAGTTTCGTTCTAAAAACGCCCTTCCAGGTAAGTATATGAAAGTATAAAGAAGTTCATCCATAAGAAAAAGGCGCTTAAGGTTCAGTGCCTTTTTCTTAGTTTATAGTTTATTGGCAGCCCTTCTAAATGGTCAGAAGAGTGATAGTAGCTGTTATCTTTCTACTTGGCGGTTTTGTTTTCTATAAGGAATTCAAACCTATGAACCTTTGAGCAGCTTGAAGGGGATGTCAATAACCTATATAGCAGCCGAAAATTTTCGGAAAAAGCACTCTATTTTGTACAGACTGCTATCCCAAAAGGATAATGCTTTCCCTCTCTTTTAGGTTCCACTAATACGCTTCTCTGGTAATAAAATTCTTTTTCTCTGTAATCATCAAAAAGTTCTAAAAATTCCTTCTCAGTCAATTGGTGAACATGAAATTGTTCATTAGTAGGCTGTCCTCGTCCTGCGCCAAACGGGGTGGAGATAATAAGTGTGCCTCCGGGCTTTAGCAAGTTATATAGATTCTTCATAAACATTTCTTCTTGAGCCAGATGTTCCAGAGTTTCAAAGCTGATGATTGAGTCGAACAAACCTAACTTTTCTGGCAGGCGGGGATCTTCTGCGTCCATCTTGATATATTGAATCAAGGGGTGGTAATGTTTCGATTTAGCATATTTCAAGGTTTCTTCATCGTGATCTACAGCCACGATCTCATCAAGAAATGCCTTATTTGCTTTTGCAATGACCTTTGATCCATATCCTGAACCGCAAGCAATATCCAGAACTCTTCCTTTTACACTTTCGATAGCAAAGTAATACCTTGCCAAGTGCTCGAGAAGCATACCGTTCAGTGGGTCCATTTTCTCGGGAATGACTCTCTCTCCTGTGAAATTCAGCATTTCTAACGACCTCCTTAGCTGTGTTCATTATACCAAATAGGATATGTGGATTGTAATACCAGTCTTATTCGACTAAAATGAGCTAAGACGAATGTTGAAAGGAAGATTATGATGAAAAAAGATGTCTATCTGCTTTCCGGATTTTTAGGAAGCGGAAAAACGACTTTGCTGAAGAACTTGATCTCTTCATTAAAAGAAAATAATTTAAAACCTGCTGTATTAATGAATGAGCTGGGTAGTGTTTCAATAGATTCACAGGAAGTTGAAGAAGATACTCCTCTTAAAGAGTTACTTGATGGATGCATCTGCTGTTCTATCCAAGATAAATTGGAATCACAGCTGCAGGAATTGCTATTTCAGAATGAGTTCGATGTGCTGGTCATAGAAACGACAGGTGCAGCTCATCCTGTTGAAGTAGTGGATGCCGTCATGTCGCCATTGTTTGCTGATTCATTCCATTTTAAAGGCATTATCACTGTGGTGGACGGAAAACAGTGGGTATCAAGGGGGGCATACAGCCCTCAAGTTCTCCAGTTGATGAGGGAGCAAATAAGACATGCACACCTACTGATATTCAATAAAGAAGATTTGCTATCTGAAATGGAAAAAGGAACAGCTTTGTTTGAAATTCAACAGTTAAATCCCCACGCCAAATTAATTATGACGAATTATAGCAAGGTATCTTCCTCCAACTTGCTTCAACTTGAAGGTCAATATTCGGCAGGAGAAAGGGAAAAGAGTGCCATCGGTCACCAGTTGAACTTACGTGCTTATGTACATAAATTTACGGGTTCCGTCTCACAAACAGATTTTGAGAATTGGCTTCGAAAACTCCCTGATTCCATTTATAGAATGAAAGGTTATATTCCGTTTACCGGAAGAAGTTATCCCTTTATGTTTCAATACTCTTATGGAATGCCCGTCCTGCTGCCTGAAAACATGAATCTCCCAAAAACACTTGTCATTATTGGAGAAAGTCTGGATGAAGCAAAGATAAGAGATGAATTAAAAGATATGGAGAAAACACATAATAGTTGACCGGAAGAATAATTTAACTTAGAATTTAGTTAACTAACTGAACTACTTTTCTTCCTGAAAGGTGTAAGATATTATTGAATAGTGAAATGTTTCAACTAGAAGAATTATTCCGTAACGTCTTTCGGATGATGAAGCAGGATATCACAAGATTGTATGGCCAGTACTTATCAAGTGGAGAGCTTCTCGTTTTGAAATACCTTTCGGAACATGGTGAAATGAAAGCATCTGATTTGTCTAAAAAGATGGATGTTTCCGCAAGCCACATAACGAGCGTAACAGATAACCTCTCTGAGAAGGGGTATATAACCCGGCAAAGATCAACGACTGACCGGCGTGTTGTAGAACTCGTCCTAACAGACAATGGCAGGGCAATTTTGAAGAAGTGCCTGCAAATCAAAGTGGAGTACTTTCAAGAAAAGTTCAATACTTTTTCTCAGGAAGAAATTCAACAGCTGCTATACTTATTTAATAAATTATATAAAACAAAATAATAACAGGATGATGAGGGCTAACTTTCTCTTTTGGAAAGTTACCCTTTTCCTTATGAAAAAGGTTCATGAAGTTAAATATTTATATGACAAATAATATATGGGGGGCACAATATGGAACATTTAGATCCGAAGAAGAAAGTATTGATCATGTTGGCCATCATGTCTGCAATGCTGTTTGCGGCTTTAAATCAAACAATTGTGGGGACTGCTCTTCCCACGATTATTTCCGACTTAGGCGGAATTGAATATTACAGCTGGGTCTTTACTATTTTCATGCTGACCTCCTCTGTTACTGCGATACTTGTTGGAAAACTGTCTGATATGTATGGGCGAAAGCCATTCATCTTGATTGGTATCGGGATTTTTACTGCAGGGTCGTTTTTAAATGGAATGTCATCATCCATAATAGAATTAATCGCATTCCGGGGAATCCAGGGATTTGGTGCTGGTATGATCATTTCGACTTCTTTTACGGCTGTGGGTGATTTATTTGCACCGAGGGAGAGGGGAAGATGGCAGGGACTGATGACGGGAACTTTTGGCCTGGCTAGTGTGTTTGGTCCGACCCTTGGCGGATGGATAGTGGATAATGCAGAATGGCACTGGGTCTTTTGGGTGTTTCTTCCTTTTGGATTGGTCGCCTTTTTGATGATCTGGCGTTTGTTTCCTTCACAACCGATTAAGGAAAGAAGGAAAGTGGATTATCTTGGATCCATTTTATTGTCTCTTACGATTATTCCGTTATTATTGGCTTTCACCTGGGGAGGGAATGAATTTGACTGGGCATCCTTTCAGATTATTGGCTTGTTTGCTGTAACGGTTATCGCGCTGATCTTTTTTATTGTGACAGAAAAGCGTGCTGCAAATCCTGTGCTTCCTCTTCATTTGTTCAAGAACAGTATTTTCACCCTTTCGAATGCAGTTGGATTCATTCTCGGTGCGGGAATGTTCGGTGCGATTATGTATATGCCTTTCTTTATCCAGGGAGTTATGGAAACTTCGGCAACAAAGTCAGGATTCGTCATGATGCCCATGACACTGAGTATGGTATTTGCTTCTGCAATTGGAGGGCAGCTCATAACCAAAACGGGAAAATACAAACTAATTGCACTGCTTGGTCTTTTTGTAATGGGAAGCGGTCTTGCTTCACTTTCGATGATGGGTACAGAAACAACAAATACAACAGCTGTAATTAATATGATTATAGTGGGATTAGGCCTGGGCCTCAGCTTTCCTGTTTTCACCTTAACCGTCCAAAATGCTGTACAGCACCAATACTTGGGAGTTGCCACAGCAGCAACACAGTTGTTCAGGCAGATAGGTGGAACAGTTGGCGTAGCCGTTATGGGAACTGTAATGAATAATTCGATGTCCTCGAAGATGAATCAAGAGCTTTCTAATTTGCAGGAAAATTCCAACTTGGAAGCACTGCCGCCGGAAGCTTTGGCAAAAATGCAATCATTGCAGAATCCTCAAAGTTTGATGGACGGGGAGAAGCTGCAGGAAATAGAAGCCTCCTTGCCAAATGAAACAAAGTCAGTTTTTACTGAAATGATGGATATTGTCAGAGAGTCCTTAAGTCATTCTCTAACGAATGTTTTCTTGATCGGAGCTTTTGTCCTCTTTGCCGGATTTCTGCTTACTTTTTTCTTGAAGGAAATTCCTTTACGGATGACCAACAAAGAAGAGCCGGTGAACAAGGAAAGGACAAAGCAAAAATCTCAATCAGTGAGAACATAGAAACGTAAAGATCGTTGGGTTTTAATGGGATGATAATTAACAGTCACATGCAAAGCGGTAAAGACGAGATAATTTGAAGAGAATGAAGAATTATAAAGCGCTGACTGTGGTAATAAACGTAAAATAATTAATAACATAATATCTTATGTAATTATAAGTTCTTTTCTAAAGATGGGTTGATTGTAGCGGAAATCACCTGCTTTTTAAATAACAAAATCATTTGCGAAAACAGCCCTTTTATAAAATCAGGTGCACCTCAACATCTAACTAAATCAGACAACAAAAGAGGACGAAATCCTATGCGATTTCGTCCTCTCTTTGTGCTCCTTTTGCTTTTCTTCTAGATTGCAAGAGAGTACTGTTTTTAGGTGGGGCAGCTAGTGTGAATTCTCTAGAATATAGAACGCCAGCTAGGAAGCTCGCAATTAGGCTGAAAAGCAAGGCTCATTTTTTTACTTTAATTTATCGAGCAAGCTGTTTAAATCAGGTGTATCCGAGAGGTTGAATTGGCTTTTCAAGGATTCGTTTACTGAGGCCTGATTATTTTTGAAATCTTCCTGCAGTTTTCGCTGGCTCTTCTTTCTTTGCTGCTGTGACATGAGATTGTTCAATAGTCCCTTATTCATTTCCTGCAGCTGTTTGACAAGCTCATTGTTATCGTTAGCCATGAAGATTGCTCCTCCTTTTCGATTAAAGTACGTCCAGTTTTACGACGATAGCTACAAGGATTTGAAGCAGAGCTTGAATGTTTACAGCTAAATCAGTGTCAGTTGTCACTACAGTTACCTTCTTAGAATTTTCGATGATGGTCTTTTGCTTATTGCTCTGTCTGGTTTTGATAAATTGTTTAATATCCTGGGCTACAGCTTTCCCTTGATCAGAGTCACCAATTGTGATGCTGATTACTGCAGCAATCGCAGCTTGAATTCCCAATTGAAGAGAAACAGCAGCCTGGGTGTCTGTAGTCTGAACATCTACACCTTCTGAGTCTTTAATGATGATCCACTCGTATGATTTTTGTTCACTCTTAACGTATTGGTCCGCTTCCTGTTGTGCATCTGCTCCGCTGCCTTTATCATCACAATGATGATCTAAAGCTCTCCATTTTTTTTCTTCCATTTTCATTCACCTCTTTAAATTTTTTATAGAATATCCAGTTTTACTACCAATGCAACCAGAACTTGAAGCAATGCTTGGATATTAACAGCCAAGTCAGTGTCAGTTGTTGTTACATTGACATCTTTAGAGTTATCGATATAGATTTTTTGATAGTTTGTTTGCTCAGCATCGAATTTTTGGAAGATTTCTTGAGCAACTGCTTTCCCTTTATCAGAATCGCCGACTGTAATGCTCACAACCAGAGCAATAGCCAGCTGCAGGCCGACTTGAAGAGAAACAGCTGCTTGAGTATCTGTGGTCTGAACTGATACATTGCAAGAGTTTCTAATCCATATCAATTCATCTGATTCCTGGTCATTCAATGAAACTTGAGTACCGTCTTGTAGGACGACATAATCATCATCTTTACCTTGACATTTATCCTGATAACCATAACTGTCTCCATGGCTTTCATATTCATGATCTCCATGGCAATAGCTGTTATTATAGCTGTAATTTTTGTTCATCAAATTAACACTCCTTTTTATTGGTATGGTATATACTATTATTCTCTTGTCCTGCGTGAGTGTGCTAATTCCCTATATGAAGTACCTATTTTCTGGCTTGACTTTGTTGGTTTGTTCTCCACAAAATAAAAAGTCGCCCGCTATAAAGGCGAACTTGCACTATTGAACTATTATTCTTTCTTGTCTTTTTCATTAGAATTAACAAAAGAATCGACTTGCCCGCTTAGATCTTGAACCATCTCTTTGATCCACTTTTTTTGTTCGTCAGATAGCTTTCCTTTCACTTCATCTTCTTTTACACCATTCTTTCTGAAAATATCACTAACCAGTAAGTCAACAACAGTTGAGGGGATTGCTTTCGGCTGTTTTTTAGAACCATCACTCATAATAAGGTCCTCCTTTTTTGGATTTCATGCTATTAACATATGCATTTCACCCGGTAAAGACACTGTGTGTGCCCATGAACAACAGCCCTTTTTAAAAAGTGATGAGGTAACGTTGTGGTTAAAAGCTGCTCCACTTTAGGAAGGCAGAAGAATTGTATAGTGGATTATTTGAAAAAGTGCTGCTGCCCACGAGGTGTTAAATAAAAGGCTCTGTTAAAAAATGTTGTTTTTTTATTGATTCTGTTGACTTCCTTTCGAGTTGTGCAACTCCAATCAACCCTGAGGATAAACCAAATGAAATAGGTTTTCTTAATAGCCTGCCTAGAGAGAACTCTCTTTTTACGTAGGGTATATTCGCTGCAGGTGCACGGCTTCCTGCAGAAATAGCGGGCCCTCTAGTTCAAGCGCCCCAAAAAAAAGAAAGCTAAATGAATTAGCTTTCACCAAATTTCTTGAATGTTCTTTCGTCTTCAACAAGGCCGCAAGCTCCGCATTGTACTTTATATTCCGGTCCTTTATATGGTATATGAAATGGGTCGAGGGTACTATTATCGTACTGCTGAACCACTTCTCCAGATGCAGGATCTAGTTTCACACTCTGCGGTACCTGTTGTATAATATTGAAACGTGACCGGTTGGTCTTGCAATTCGGACAACGGTATGGAGTATTCATCGAAATGCCACCATCCTTTCTTGATTAATAGTAGTATGAGAAGAAGTAACGAAAAATATGTATACAATATAGAAGGGGAGAAAAAGATGGAACCCAATTATGAAGAACTGCTGAGCTTGTACAAAAGAATATGGAACAGCCGAGATCTTAAATCAGAAGAAAAGGTTTCGGCTGTTATCCTAAAAGAAGCAGTAGCCAGGGAATTGAAGGATGAAACCAGTCATCCAAGAGTCCGGAAGAATAAAGAAACAAAGTTTTACTTTGCGATAAAAAGAATAACAGAGTCAGAACTGAATGTTGCCGAAAAGTATAAGTTAATTGATTATTACACTTCTGAGCTGGGTGTAATGCGATCAAATCTCTAAAACTTAACGAATAAAAACCTACTGATACATTTGATATAAACCATATAGTTTCAAAAGTCTGTCAACACCTTATACTTGGTATATATCTGCAATTTCACCTTTATTTCACTTACAAGTAACATTAAGGGTATACATAAAAGTTCAATAACAGAAAGAGTTTCATCCATGCTAGCTGAGAATTAATGGAATTTGAAGTCTGGTTTACAGTAATAACCAAAATTATGACAAAAACCCCGGTGATATGATGGTTGTGCAGCACAGCTACTACATCTCAGAGGAGGAACATCATGAATATGAAGAAGAATATGATTGTCTCAACAGCAACCGCTTTTACACTAATGACCTCGCCGTTCTTAAATAACGCGGAGGCAGCGGGCGGAAATCACATTCAAACTCAAGAAAAGGTGTACAACTATCAATACTCTGGAAACCGTGATGAGCTTAATAAGTGGATTCAGGAAATTATGACAAAATATAATGTGCAATGGAGTAATCATCAACAACTAAACAAACCCGTTAATGAACAGCCAGCTAAAGAAAAGAAATCAGAACCTGTTGAGACACCAGTCGCTAAAGAAGCAGCACCGGAAAGCACTGTTCCTGCTGCACCACAGCAGCAAACAGAACAACCTAAGCAAACGACGGAAGCTGAGAATGAAACACTCAGCCAGTTTGAGAAACAGGTAGTGGAATTGACAAACAACGAAAGAGCTAAAGCAGGACTTCCTGCTTTGTACATTGATTCCGAGTTAAGCAATGTAGCACGAGAAAAATCGAACGACATGCAGACGAAGAATTATTTTTCTCATACAAGCCCAACATACGGTTCTCCATTTGACATGATGAATAGCTTTGACATTGATTATCGTGCAGCTGGAGAAAATATTGCAATGGGACAAGGAACAGCTGAAGAGGTAGTGAAAGCTTGGATGAACAGTGACGGACATCGCAAGAATATCCTCAGCAGCAACTTCACCCACATTGGTGTTGGTCATGATGCAAACGGCAACTACTGGACGCAGATGTTTATCGGAAAATAATAGGGATATGTGGAGGAAAGCCTGTAATAGGGCTTTCTTTTTTTAGTGAGTTTGCTATAGAGTAGAATTGAAAAATACCAATGCTAAAAATGTTCAAATAATATTTCGACTTGGTATCTTGATATTAAGCACGGGTGAGTACCACCTTGAGTTGAAATCACAAAAGTTTCAGGAGAAGAATTAACAGTAGTACGTAGATCATTTTCCGGCCAATAGGATTGAGAGCTTCCTCTACCGAACTTATATGATGGGGGAGGAGCTATCGGCAACCAGCTTTAGCTCTGGACTCACTTATTTCATATAATACTTAGACATTAAAAGGGAAGACTACCTGGAAGGTAATAGTATTCATAAGAAGGTTGATAAGAGCGGGAAAACATATTTTTAAAAAGTAAAACCATCATTTTTACAAAAATATAATAGCCCTGTTCACAAAAAACAGCCAAGTTGAAATTTATGATTTTTAATGGTAACTTCAAAAAACAGACAGCGGCTTTGTTAAAGTTTTTTGCAAAGTCGGTAAAGAAGGAGAGATTCATCATTGGCTTATTCAATTCGAAAAGGAAACAGGGAAGATGTTAAAGATATAATGAAAATGGTAAAGAAAACTGTTGATATCATGAAGAGTGAGGATATTGATCAGTGGACTGATGAGTATCCTTTAGAAGGGGATTTCACGAAGGATGCTGAAAATGAGTCCTTATATGTTGCAGTTGACGGAGAAAATAGGGTATCCGGAAGCATTACAATTGATCGAATGGAGCCAGAAGAGTACAGCACTTCAGATTGGCGAAGAGAAGTTCCTGCCTGTTTATTTCATCGTCTCGTAGTTGATCCTGATGTAAGAGGTAAAGGAATTGCCTCTCTCTTGCTGAAGCATGTAGAAAAGGTGGCAAAATCAAACCAGATTAATTACATACGGACTGATACCTATTCTTTAAATGAAAAAGCACAATCTTTGTTCAAGAAACATGGATATAAGCAGACTGGAGAAATCCAATTCATGGGAAAGGATAATCCTTTCTATACGTTTGATAAAATACTGAACGAGGAGTAACAGAGAAGATTCGGAAAGAGCTGAGTTTACTAGAAGGTTACTTCAATAAATCTCATTCGGCCGTTCATAAAAGAGCAGATTTACGTAATAAGAATGTGACATAGTATGAAAAACAGAGGGCGAAATCTTAAGTGATTTCGCCCTCTGTTCTTTATTATTTCGTAACGTTAAATTTACGTAGTAGTTACTACTCTATTTGTCATTGTTATTAACTGGCTTTTATCTTCATTCTCGTTTTCTTCTGAACAACCACCAATCGCCAGGAGAGTGTGATAGCGCCAGCAGTTAAACCGAAAATTAAGCCTATCCAGAATCCATAAGGCCCGAAGTCAGTGAATTTTGCCAAGATGTAACCAAGGGGCAGACCGATGACCCAATAGGAAATCAAGGCCATGATAAAGGTGATATTGACATCTTTATACCCGCGAAGAGCTCCTTGGACAGGGGCCTGAATCGCATCGGAAAGCTGAAAGAGCACAGCATACAACAGGAAGTTAACAATAAGCGCGCTGACTTCTGGATTGTCTGTATAGAGGATGGATACGGGCTCTCTGAATAACAGCAATATGATTCCGTAAAAAACCGCCAGAATAATTGCAGTGGAGATCCCCATCAAGCTGTAGGTCTTGGCATCCTGCAGCCTCTTTGCACCTACTTCAAATCCTACTACAATCGTCAAGGCCATCGAAATGCTCAAGGGAATCATATAAAGAAAGGACGCAAAATTGATTGCAGCTGTATGCGCTGCTATGACATTTGTACTGTATTCACTCATAAACAATGTGACAGCTGAAAAAATACTAACTTCAAAGAAGATTGAAAGGCCGATTGGAACACCGATAACAAGAATTTCCTTCCATTTAAACAATGACACGGCAAACCACTTTCCAAAAATGTTAAACCTTCTCAGAGGATAATATCGTGCAATGACCGCCCAGGCAAAAAAGGTAATCAGCCAGTAAGTTATGGAAGAAGCAACACCTGCTCCTACACCACCCAGTTCGGGAAAGCCCCATTTACCAAAAATCAAAACATAATTAAAGAAGATATTAATCGGTAATGAAGTAAGAGTCACATACATCGTTACCCTTGTCATGCCCAAAGCATCAATAAATGACCGCAGAACATTATAAATAAACACTGGAACAACACCAAATGCTAAGGCAACCAGATATTGTCTGGCTACGCCCCGGACGTCTTCCTCAAGGTTCATATTATTCAAAATGGGATCAAGCAGGATAAACCCGGTAAGAATCACTATGAGGGCAAGAACAACTGCTGCATAGATACCTTGTATGACAGAAAAGGCTATCTCCTTCTGTTTGCCGCCGCCGACTAATTGGGCGACAATAGGGGTGATGGCAAGCAATATGCCGCTTAAACCAGTGAAAACAGGTACCCAGAGAGAAGAACCTATGGCTACTCCTGCTAAATCCGCTGACGAATATTTACCAGACATCATCGTATCAAAGAAACTAATGCTGAACATGCCTAGCTGGGTCACAAGAATTGGAACCAGAACAATGAGAAACTGGTTGAATTTATCTTTTATGGTTGTAGTTTGTCTCATCTTATACAGCCTTTCAAAATTTAAATTTACTTAAAGTGCGTGTTCAAAAAGGAGGATAAAAAGGACCAAGAAGTTCCAGGCGGCGCAGCTATGAGTACCGGACCGTATGCTAATAATACGTGGGGAACTAAAAAAGCAAGCCAACGAAGAAATTCGAAGTGTCATTTTCACCGAACTTTTTGAAAATCATCTAAAAAACAAATGAACTAGTGAATTATATCATAACTGTATGCTTGCAAGGGTAAGGAAGATTGTAAAGGTGATTTCCCACTGTAAAGCAGCTGTGTTCCGTGTTAATATTAATTCTTGATAATGTTTAGGAAATTACCGTATATAATTGTTAAAGATACTTTGAGAATAGGAGCTTGATTATGAGCAAACATATACTTTTTACCGGCGGCGGATCTGCCGGCCATGTAACAGTCAACGCGGCCCTTATCCCTTTTTTCATAAAACAGGGATGGAAGGTTTCCTACATAGGTTCAAGGGATGGAATCGAAAATGAAATCATATCAGAACAGTTTCCTGAAATTCCGTATCATGGTATTTCCAGCGGGAAATTACGCAGGTATTTTTCCTGGAAGAATTTCTCTGATCCTTTCAGAGTGATGAAAGGTCTTATGGAAGCGAAGGCAGTCATAAAGAAAACCAAGCCAGATGTAATTTTTTCTAAAGGAGGCTTTGTTTCTGTCCCGGTCGTCATGGCGGCGAAGATTTCTGGAATACCTACGGCTATCCATGAGTCGGACTTCACTCCTGGTCTGGCAAATAAACTGGCTGTCCCATTTGCGACGAAAATCTTCACGACTTTCCCGGAGACGCTGAACAGTTTACCGTCAGACAAATCTCTATGTGCCGGAGCAATTATCAGGGAAGAATTATTTTCAGGTGACAAAGCGGAAGGGAAGAGGCTGACTGGGTTTTATGATGACAAACCTGTTCTTATGATCATGGGTGGCAGCCTCGGTGCCCGCAAGTTAAACGAAGCAGTCCGCCAAAACCTTGATGAGCTGCTGAAGCATTATCAGATTGTTCATCTTTGTGGAAAAGGCAACCTTGATTCTTCTCTAGAACAAAAAGGCTACAAGCAGTATGAATATGTTTCCTCAGAGCTGCCGCATTTCCTTGATATGACGGACTATGTAATTTCACGAGCCGGATCTAATTCTATCTTTGAATTTCTTGCCCTTAAAATTCCGATGCTGCTGATTCCACTTTCAAGAGAAGCGAGCAGAGGAGATCAAATTATCAATGCAGATTCATTTGTGAAACAGGGAATCGCCTTAAAGCTGGAAGAGGAGGAACTGAACCCTCAATCCTTTAAGCAAAAGCTTGATGAACTGGTACAAAGCAGTGATGAAATGATCACCGCAATGGAAAAAAACAAATCTTCCTTTACGATTGAAGATATGTTCAATGAGCTATCACGTCTATCAAAATAATTTTATAAGAGAGAGGCTGGTACTATTTGTATCAGCCTCTTCTTTTTAAGAGAAGGCTTTTTTAGTTTGTTCGTGAATCGAGGAGTGTATGTTTTCAGGAAACGGTGTAGTCAAGGGGTGTATTTGATAGTAAGAAATACCGGATTTTGGGAATCGGAAAAGTCAGAGTGCATTTCTTTAGGCGTGAACTTTCAGAAATAGAGGACTCATTACTTATCTTTTATCGAACTGCCAATTTAAAAAAGCTCTGTTCCCAATTAAAGGGTACCAGAGCTATCTTACGCTTCCAATGCCTGCTCTTCTTCTTGAGGAGTGCTGTAGAGGTGCATTGTATATAGGTCTTTAGGAATTTCATAAAGATCATAAATATCTCCATCTGCATTCAGCTGCTGATAGATGGAAGGCCTCAATTCATTTGACTTGATCACATAAGGTAGTTTTTCTGCTGCTTTTTGAGATCGAATATTCACTTTTCGGATTCTCATGAATACTGTTTCCATTCCAAGCTCATAGAAGAGTTCTTGGAAGAAAGCATCCTTCGCCGGCTTGTTATACCCTTTACCGTGAAACGGCTTGCCGATCCAGGTGCCAAGGAAGCCGGCTCCGTTTTCAATGTCAAACAGGTTGATTGTACCAATTGGGCTTCCCCATTCATCAACAATTGTGCGTGATATTAATTCTCCGCGCTCTTCGGCTTCTATCGTGCTTTTAGACAAAAAGAGAAACTCTTCATAGGAGTTTGCTTTTTGTCGCACAAAAGGGAAGACCTCCGGGTGCACCATCAAATCGAACAGAACGTGACAGTCCTGCAGTTCGCGTTTCTTAATCATTTATATCCCTCCGTGAGGGCAGTCTTTAAGTGTAAAGAAAGACTCCACCCTCGAAATTTTTCATGAACCGCATAAAAAATTTCGGGGTGGGAATCGAACCCACTAAGACCAGTTAAGAAACTGGTGGCGCACCATTTGCCTTCCCTCCATTACCATAAGCCATATATCCAATTGCCCGGCTAGTGAACAATATAATGGAATATATCATCTTTTCGTATCATACTAAAAAAAATCTAAAAAAGAAATAGGTATTTCGTTAATTTTTTATGAAAAAATTCACCAATTTTCTACAAAGTTATTGAAAGCGATTTCTCCGTTAACTAAGGTCATCAAAGGCTTGGCCATAAATTGAAAAGGATGCTCGCTCCATAGCACGAGGTCAGCATCTTTTCCTATTTCTATACTCCCGAGCCTGTGGTCTATTCCAAGGTTTTTTGCGGGGTTAATGGTGATTCCTTCGAGTGCTTTTTCAGGGTTCCATCCCTCTCTAACCGCGATTGCTGCGCACATGTTCAAATATTTAACAGGGGTATATGGATGGTCTGTTGTGATGGACACCTCCACACCATTATTCGACAGCTCCTGATAAGCGAGCCAGCTCTTGTTCTTCAGTTCAACTTTTGAGCGCCGGGTAAAAGTGGGGCCGACACAGACTTTTAATGATAAATCCCGAAGCTCTTTCGCGATAAGATGTCCTTCTGTGCAATGTTCAATCCTTAAGTCCAAGTCAAATTCACTGGCAAAGCGAACAGCCGAAAGGATATCATCAGCCCGATGAGCGTGTATCCGTACTGGTATCTCTTTTTTTAATGCTTTAACAAGAGGAGCAACCCTCAGCTCTTCTGGCTGGTCGCAATATTTTGCATGAAAAAATGCTTCCCTCAGCATGCCCATAATTCCCATCCTGGTAATAGAATCCTTGTTTCCGTTACTGTGTATCCTCTTAGGATTCTCGCCGAGAGCAAGTTTCAATCCGGAAGTTTCGCGTACCAGCATAGATGCGATATTTTTGCCGTATGTCTTGATGACCGCAGTAGTCCCACCGATGACATTGGCGCTTCCTGGCATAACATTGACGGTCGTAACACCGTATTTAAGCGCATCCTGAAAACCTGGATCAAATGGATATACACCATCGAACGCGCGGATATGTGGAGTCATAGGCTCGATGGTTTCATTGGCATCATTTCCTGCCCAGCCTGTACCTTCGTCGTAGAGGCCGAGGTGGGTATGGACATCGATAAATCCAGGGAGAAGGGGTTTTCCTTTGCAGTCGATGGTTTTCACGCCTGAAACCGCCTCGTTCAAATGAGTAGAAATCTTTGTGATTTTTCCATTCTCTATCCAGACATGTCCTTTAGAAATGACACCAGAAGTGATGGTGAATAATTTGGCATTTTTTAAGATGAGTTTTTGCATGGCTTCATTTCCTTTAACTTATTTGGTATCCCGAAAATTATGCTGAAAGGCCGTTTCCGCTTTTTATGAAGCCGAGAAGGCCGGGCGTCTGAGCGTGAATCCATTACCTTTCAACAGCCAAACTCTTTGCGGCTACAGCTTTTAAAGTTCAACACCATTAACTAACAGAGCCATATTAAAAAAAAGAGATAAATATACTAAAGTTAATTAATAATGGAGCTTAATCTTTCTTTTTGCTGCGTTTCCAACTTTGTGCTGCGAAATACAGAGCTATCCCGGATCCGGCTATAAGGGCAATAGGCTTGATATATTGGATTCCGATGGTTTCAATTTGTTCCCAGTGCGCTCCTAATTCCATTCCTATTAGAAGAAATAGAACCGTCCATGGAATCATAGCCGCAAATGTATAGACTAAAAACAATGAAAACTTCATTTTGCCTATACCAGCTGGAATGGAAATCGCATGGCGGACTACCGGGATAAAGCGCGCTGAAAAAACTACAAAGGTTCCATACCTGCTGAACCAATCCTCTGAAGCCTGCAAATGTTTGTCGCTAATGAGGAGATATTTTCCCCATTTTTCAAAGAAGGGCCTTCCTCCATAAAGTCCAAGCCAATATAAAAATAGTTGAGCCAGTGTACCGCCTATGACACCTGCAAGAAGGGCACCGAAGAAATGAAGTTTGTTTTCAGAAACGAGGAACCCTCCATAACTTAATACAAGTTCACTTGGAATAACTTCAATCATTAGGCCGAGAGCAATCCCAAGATATCCCCATTCAGAAAGAGTTTGAAGCAATTGCAGTATGAATTCTTTACCCACACAGCCACCTCCTTTAAAAAACCTTTGCCCATTGGAGGACTAAAATAAGTAGTCCGAGCCCCCATACATAATAGGAGAAAATTTTCAGTGAACGGTTTTTCAAAAAGTTAATCATAGCTACTATCGCAATATAGCCGAAAACAGCGGAAGCAGCTGTTCCAACCATCAAAGCGGGGAGAGATACAGCTTCTACATGACCTGAGAAAAGATCTTTTCCTTTGATCACCAATCCGCCTAAAATCGCAGGGGTAGAAAGGAGGAAGGAAAAGTAGGCAGCAGTCTGGCGGTCAAGTTTGCGGAATAACCCAGCTGCTATCGTCAAGCCTGATCTTGAAAGAGCTGGAAAAATGGCGGCAGCTTGGAAACTGCCAATGACAAAAGCATCCGTATAAGTAAGATCCTCAAGCTTTTTGTAACCATCTTTGACTCCATCTGCAATATACATGATTAGCCCGGTGATAAGAAATTCCCACCCAATTGTACTTCCTGTTGTCGAGATTCTGTCGAAATAATCTTCAAATGAAAATCCAATGATAACAGCAGGTATCGTTCCGATGACTAGAATGAAGCTCAGCTTGCTGAAAGGGTGGCGGATCATATGAAGCAGTTCCTTCTGGTAGACAACAAGTACTGCGAGGAGAGTACCGAGATGAAGCATTGTATCAAGAAAAAGACCCGCTTCTTCAAGACCGAAAACTTTGCGCCCTAAATAAAGATGGCCTGTACTGGAGATGGGCAAAAACTCAGTAAGCCCTTGAATCATCCCCAATATCAAGGCTTCAAATTTTGACATCATAATGATACTCCTTCCTGGACAAGGTTTCTATTAACATATATTCACAAAAGTCCGAAGAAGACCTAAACTTTACCGGTTTAAAGCGCGAAGAGGGAAAGTCCCTCTTCGCGCTTTAAACCGGTAAAGAAAATATCTCATTCCATAAATTAATTGAAACTTTTCAATTTTTGCAGCGTATAGTTAAATAGAGGATAATGCTTTTATAGGAGGGATACTGTTGGAATCAACAAAAGAAGAAAGATTATTAGCCGCATTTATCTACATTATCAGCTTCTTTACAGCTTTTATCGGACCGCTGGTAATCTGGCTCATCAAAAAAGATGAATCAAAGTATATTGACTATCATGGAAGAGAATATATGAATTTTCTTATTTCCTATTTCATCTATGGACTTATCAGTTCTTTATTGATGTTTGTTCTGATCGGGTTTGTTCTGGCACCGATTGTCGGGCTGCTTGCCTTCATCTTTACAATCCTTGGAGCCATCAAGGCATACGAAGGAGAGTACTACCGCATTCCAGCCATTTTCCGGATATTATAAGGAAAATGATTTACCAGCTTTTTACCTTTAAGTGTGAAAGGGGCAATTCCTCTTAGCGCTTTAACGCAAGGAAGAAAAGCCGTCTGCTCAAATGTGCAGACGGCTTTTCTATTAGGCTTTTTTCGTAAACTTTGATGTTATTCAAAGCGGGCTTTCAAAATACTCCATTTAAAGTGGTGTCTATCAGGAAAAAAGAGCTGTAATCCCCTTTATAGAGAAAAGCCTAAGTATACTGGAGACAACTGGCTCTTGGGATTTTTCCGAAAGCTACATTCTATACGAGAATAGCTTTCTATAAGACGAAACTAACTCAACTCACCATAAAAAAATAACTAATTATCTTATATTTTTTGAACGATTTTCCTTCTTCTTCGTATTATCATCGAGAAACCAATAAGAAGGAGGAGTTCTGATGACAGAACTACAACAGGTTATAGAATCAATCAACTGGGGGCTGATAGCTCCTTTACTGATTATCCAGCTCATTTTAATGGTAACGGCCCTGGCTGACCTAATAAAGACCAAGGAGACAAACGGCCCAAAGTGGCTCTGGGTATTGATCATTCTATTCATCAACATAATCGGACCTATTCTCTACTTTGTCGTTGGAAGGAGACAAAATGGATGAATGTGCTCTCCGTTAAAGAATTGAAAAAAGAATATAAGGAGAAGCTGGCAGTCAATAGGGTGACCTTTCAATTGGAAAAAGGAAAGTGCACAGCCCTCCTTGGACCGAATGGAGCAGGAAAAACGACAACCATTCAAATGCTTGCCGGCCTCATAACTCCCAGTTCGGGGAGTGTGCACTCAGACATTCTGCCCAACACCAGGGATTTACGGCCATTAATCGGCTATCTGCCGCAGTATCCAACCTTCTTTGAGTGGATGTCCGGGGAGGAGTATATGATATTTTCTGGTGAAATTGCCGGTATCAACAAGAAGGAAGCCCGTGAACGCACCGGGGACCTTCTTGACCTTGTCGGCCTCACAGAAGCAAAGGGGCGGAAAATTGGTGAATTTTCTGGAGGCATGAAGCAAAGGCTGGGCATAGCGCAGGCTTTAGTCCATAAACCAAAATTACTCATGCTTGATGAACCAGTATCTGCACTCGACCCTTTTGGCAGAAGGGAAGTCCTGGAGTTGATGGAGGCATTGAAAAAGGAAACGACCATTCTTTTTTCAACTCATATCTTAAATGATGCTGAACAAATCTGTGATAACGTCCTGTTTCTGCATCATGGAGAATTAGTAGAGAGCGGAACTTTAAAGGAAATTAAAGATAAATATAAAGAGGCAGTGTTGACGTTGCAATTCGATAGCACAGCTGATCAATTTATCAAGCATTTTATTGGAAGCCAATTTATCCTGGATCACTCAATCAATGGCAATACTGTCAGGCTTCAAGTCTCAAATATGACTAAAGCAAGAAATGAAGTGCTTAAAGCTGCCGTACATCAGACAATGCCCCTCACGAAAATGGAATCCAGCGAGAGCAGCCTTGAAGATATATTTATGAAGGTTGTGAAATAATGAAACAATTTTCCGTACTACTCAGGAAAGAATTGCTTGAATCTAAGAGGAACTTCAAATGGATATGGATGCCGCTTGTCTTCATTTTATTAGGGATAACCGAGCCTCTGACAGCTTATTATATGCCTGATATTTTGGATGCGGTTGGAAACCTTCCGGAAGGAGCAGTCATTGAAATACCGCCCCCTTCATCACAAGAGATACTTCTGTCTGTAATCGGCCAATACAGCACACTGGGAGCTCTGGTCATAGTTCTGGGCTTTATGGGGACTGTGGCGGGAGAAAGAAAGAATGGAAGCGCCACTCTTGTGCTGGTGAAACCCGTTTCCTATACCGGTTACATTCTGTCAAAATGGTTTGCAGCAATGATCATTGTCTCGGTTTCCTATCTTATAGGAATGGCTTCAGGCTGGTATTATATCAATTTATTATTTGATGGCATTACAGCAGCCGATTTCTTTCAATCAATGTTGGCGTACGGATTTTGGCTGTCATTTATTGTAACGTTGACAATTTTCTTCAGCAGCCTGACATCATCCCCGGGTATGGCAGCCTTCTTGACATTAAGTACAACACTTTTTATGACATTTCTCTCAAGCATGCTTGCAAATCAATTAAAATGGATGCCTTCTCAGATAACATTCTACGTAACAGAGATCCTTGTAAAAGAAAATTGGTCCTTTGATTTAACTATAACGTTAATCATTTCTGCCAGCATCATGTTCATTCTGATGGCGTCGGCACCCCTGTTTTTCAAAAGGGTCTTTTCGTAAGGTTGTGGCTGTTGAAAAGAAAAGGATTTCCACTTCAGGCGCACGACTCCACGGGATGCTGGAGCTGGATTGGCCTCCTTGGCTGTGCCTGCGGGGTTAAGTTCCAGTTGGTACGTAACCATGGTCTCGCCAGTCATCAAAATTTCTCAAGAGAATCAAAGGAAATCCCCCTTTTTTTTGAGAATTCTTGCATGTGGGATTTGCTAAGGTATTTTCTCAACTAAACAATTCAAAGATCTGAATCAAGTGCCTTGAACAGTGAGCGGTGACATTTATCAGCAGGTTCATTACTTTCGCAATTAAATAGAGGGAAAAAATCCCCTTATTTACTAAATAGCACTGAAACAGACTTGAATAGAGGGAGAAATTCCCCTTATTTGACTCAAAACACTATATAATAGATACCTTTTCTTTATATAAGGGTAAAAACTCCCGCTATTCATTCCCGAAATGAGCTTGAATTTGCAATTAACGGGAAAATCTCCCCTTATTTTTTTGCAGCTAGATACTCTATTAAGTATGTGATAAGGCGCTTCTCTTTTTAGTTAAGCACTTTTCGTAAACAATGCTGCTATTTGACGCCAATTCCAGAAAGAACAAACAAAATTTCGGGAATAACCTGGTAAACATGAAAAGAAAAGAGAGGCTCTCCCAGATTTGAGAGATAACCCTTAGTATCCGGGGATATCCGGAAGCAACAATATATGCGAAAACAGCATTAGTTAAACACAGCCCCTAAGGAGTTGCAGGGCTGGAGCGGCACTCCATTTTTTGATCGAAACAACCTATGCGAAAACAACTTTTCAAAAAAAGAGAATTCTCCTAGGAAAAATTAAACTTATGTAGAATATAGTAAAGAAACCAAGGCCGGTTCTGTTAGAGAATCGGTCTTTTGTTTATAGGGGGAGAAGGAAATGGAAACGTATTTTCTTACAAATAAGGTGAAAAGGTTAATAAGCAATGCTGAAGAAATCAGCGAGGGACCGATAGAACCAATGGACCTGTTTCTTGGAGCTGCTCTTGTGAAAACGGGTACACTGCTGGAAATGTACCTGCTGATGGAAGAGGAAATCCATGACCTTCTTGTTTTAAAAAGGGCAAAAGAAGAGGTGAGTGTTTCTCACAAAGACTTTTCCAAAAGTGTTTCCAGAAGAACTGAGCAGATATGGAACAGAGCCCTTGATATCATGCAGAATTACAATCAACTTTATTTGAACGAGGGACATATCATTAAAGCATTCTATCAATCCTGGTCCGAGGAGGAGCGGCAATTCCTGAAAAACCTTCCACATGAAAAAATAAAAGCGGCAGTAACCACAGCCCGCGACCTTCTCGTTTCCATGAACACCTATTCCAAAAAAGAATCGGCATGTCAGCAAGCATTGATTGAAAGAGCAAACAAGGAGCATGAAGCAACTGTCTTGAGGTTTGTAGAAGAGAACTTTGGAGGGTCGTGGACAGAGACGGTTCACAATGGGTTTCTGCAAAAAGAGATTCCTATATTTCTGGCATGGGAAGATACAAAGCTCATTGGATTTTCTTCATATGATGTGTTTCGCGGCCAGAAAGGAATCTATGGACCAATGGGAGTATTAAAAACAGAAAGAAACAACAAAGTGGGCAGCCAGCTCTTACATGAAGCACTGCAAGATATGAAGGAAAAGGGCTATGCCTATATCGTTTTAGGAGAAGCTGGACCTATTGAATATTATGAGAAGGAATGCAGGGCAACCCTTATCCCTTTCGACCAATTTTAGAATAAGCCGATTAATACACTTCCTAATATTATTATGAGACAATTAATAAGAGATAAAGCGAAATGTTTATTACATAATTTGTAAAAAATCGAGGTGACAGTTTAATGCTTTTCAATCAGACCGGACTAGTTTTAGAAGGCGGGGGGATGAGAGGAGTGTATACTGCAGGTGTTCTGGAATACCTCTTGGAAAATGAAGTCGAATTTCCTTATGTTATAGGGGTTTCAGCTGGAGCTTGTATTGCAGCCTCCTACCTGTCAAAACAAAAAGGAAGAAACAAAAAAGTGAACATCGGGTTTGCAGGAGATCCCAATTATCTGTCCTGGAGAAACTATTTTAAAAAAAGGGAACTGTTTGGAATGGATTTCGTTTTTAATGAAATTCCCAATAAAATAGTCCCGTATGACTATGAAGCTTTTCAAAACAGTCAATCCCAATTTGTAATCGGAACAACCGACTGCCATACGGGTGAATCAGTCTACCATTATAGAAAGGATTATGGTGAAGATGTATTGACTCCAATACGTGCATCGAGCTCGCTGCCATTTGTTGCCCCGGTAGTTGAGTTTCAATCACGCCACTTGCTTGATGGAGGGATCAGCGACCCGATACCTGTTCGAAAAGCAGAAGCAGACGGTTATAAAAAGAATGTCGTCATTCTGACAAGGAACAAAGGGTATTTTAAAAACCCATCCAAGTTTAATTACCTGATTAAACGAAAATACCCTCAATATCCAGGACTAAGAGAAGCAATGATGAACCGGTATAAAGTATATAATGATACCGTTGAATACCTGGAAAAGGAGGAAGAGAGGGGCAGAGTGTTTATTATCCGTCCTGAATTGCCGCTGAAAGTCGGGAGAATCGAACGTAATCCAATTAAACTTGAGGAATTATACAACCAAGGATATAGAGATGCCGAGCAAAGGTATGAAGAGCTGATGGCGTGGAAGGCAGTACAGTCCCAACTGGTGACAACGAGCTAGATTGATTAATTTTTTCAGCCTAGTAGAGGGTCATTAAAATTAGACAGTCTGCAGAAAGACTTTTTTGATTTTTATATAATTCATGAGCAGAAAATAGAGCTTCCTTGGGGAGGCTCTATTTCTCTTTCGTAGATACTGAACTTACTTATTATGCCAAGACCTTGGATCGTAACTTTTCAAGTGATCACCCGTTTTTTAATGCTATTTTATCCTTCTCTCCCTTTTACATAAACGGAATGGAGCGGAAGGCGTGCGACCTCCTGCGGGAGTAGCGGGACAGGTGAGACCCCGCAGGCGTGCCGAGGAGGCTCAACGCCCGCCCCGCGGAGTCGCGCGCCTGGAGCGGAGATCCATTTCTTTTAAATAGCCACAATCTTGGCGAAAACAACCTTTGGATATTCTCATAGATTGCAAGGCTGTTATGTTCCCAGATAGCAATATCTCACGGTTCTCTAATCTTTCATCGACTGCCACCTGTCATCGAGGCGTGTTCCTATAAATCAACCTGTTTTTAGAATATTTTACCACATCCTTCTATTTAAGAAGCATCCTTTTTCAGGAGTTCTTTTTTCTCTAGCTATTTCATACTATGAAAAGAACTCTCTTAAGGAGTGACTTCTGAATGAATATAACCCTTTTCTATAAAAAGATAAGCCATCATTATTTTAATAGAGCAATAGCAATGCTGCTTCTTGCTGTGCTGCTCAGTGTTTCCTTACGAGGTTTCCACATTGTCTTCTATCTAATCTTGATTTTGCTCGGGATCTCCTGCGTTTTTATGTATTTCATATACGACGGGGAAGTTAGGCGATCGAGGACCGCATTGCGGGCTCCTCTCTATGACAGAAACGGCTTCCTGGTTGTTACTAGAAAGAACAGGTCTTTTGGTTTCTTTGGCTTTGATGGAGTTATGAAAGCCAGTAGTTCATTCCAAAATGGCAGGTGGATGCTGGAGATGGGTGATACAATGGCCCTCCTTAAAAAAAGCGGCGGGAAGATGGAATTCAGTTGCCAAGGCGATAATAGGCAGTTCATAAAAACTGGTGGAAGATGGAAGGATATTGATGGAAATAATGTCTCCTTCATTAAAAGAGGAGAAGGCTGGGACCTGGCCGTTAATGAAAAGAAGGTATGCTCGATAATACACGGTGTGATGCCGGCTCAGATACAGCAATTATTTGATCCCTCAAGCGTTATTCTTTGTTTTGAAAAAGTGGATGATGTCCATAGAATATTGGGCATCTTATTTGTAATGATGTTCTTGGAGGAATATTACTTGATTTAGCCCTATTTATAATACGAAACATCACAGAACTGAAAACTCTCTCTGCGATGAAGGCGGACAAACGTATGGAGAGGGTTACTAATGATACTCATTGTGAGAACATTCAAGCATTCTTTAATGCAACTTCTATATTATTATGGTATAGTAAACTCAATCGAATAGTATTTCCTTCGGGGCAGGGTGAAATTCCCTACCGGCGGTGATGAACATGAATTGTTCTTAGTCCGTGACCCGTCATTTTAACAAATGGCGGTGGATTTGGTGAAACTCCAAGGCCGACAGTTAAAGTCTGGATGGGAGAAGGAAAAAGCGCGTAAAAAAAGAAATTTTTATACGCTTATTTAGTAATGACTATCTCCCTGAGTGCTCCAACCACTCAGGGTTTTTTATTTCTCTGCAATATATTTGGGGATATTTATTGCATCATGAAGGAGGAACCAGTCCTTGCAAGAAAGAGAATATATGGAATTAGCATTGTCGCTGGCTAAAGCAGGTAAGGGGCAGACTTCTCCTAACCCGGCAGTCGGTGCAGTAGTAGTAAAAGATGGTGAAATCCTCGGGATGGGCGCTCATTTGAAAGCCGGAGAACCCCACGCAGAGGTTCATGCCATTCGTCAGGCGGGCCCAAAGGCAGAGGGAGCTGACATTTACGTAACATTAGAACCTTGTGCGCATACAGGGAAAACGCCTCCCTGTGCGAATCTTATAGTTGAAAATAAATTAAGAAGAGTTTTTATAGCAAGCGTGGACCCCAATCCATTAGTCGCTGGTAAAGGAATTTCAATCCTTGAAAATGCCGGAATAGAAGTAACTACAGGTGTTTGTGAAACAGAGGCACTGAAGATGAATGAACATTTCTTTCATTATATCCAGACCAAAACCCCATATGTTACGCTGAAATCAGCCGTGACACTTGACGGGAAAACAGCCTCTTTTACAGGAGACAGCAAATGGATTACATCTGAAGAATCCAGGCTGGATGTACATAAATACCGGCATACCCATGATGCCATTTTAGTTGGAGTAAACACTGTCATTAAAGACAACCCCTTTCTCACCACACGATTGCCCCGCGGTGGAAAAAATCCCATTCGAGTAGTATTGGATACGAATTTAAGAATTCCTATAGAAAGTAAAATATTGGAAGTTAAAGAAGCGAAAACGGTTATTTTCTGTGGAAGTAAGGCCTCCGCTGAAAAGAAAAGAATCCTTAAGGAAAAGGGAGTACTTCTTGAGCAATTGAATTCTCCCGACATGGCCATTAGCCAAGTTTTAAAAAGGCTGGGTGAACTGAATATTACCTCACTATTTGTTGAGGGAGGCTCTTCAGTCCACTTTTCATTTTTAAAAGAGAGGGCTTTCCAAGAAGTGGTTATTTATATTGCGCCCAAACTGGTTGGAGGTTCCAAAGCCTTTTCCAGCTTTGGCGGAGATGGCTTTGCGCTCATTTCTGATGGGGAACAATTAGAATTTTCCTCAGTAGAAAGTATCGGAGTAGACCTTAAGATTATCGCAAAGCCATTGAGGAAGGATTGAGCTGAATGTTTACCGGAATAATTGAAGAGATTGGTATGATAGAAAAAATAAGCAAATCATCTGCTTCCATGGTGCTTTCAATTTCAGCCAAAAAAGTGCTGGAAGATGTGAAGCTTGGTGACAGCATTTCTGTCAATGGTACATGTTTGACGGTGACTTCTTTCAGCGGCCGCTCATTCACTGTGGATGTGATGCCGGAGACATTTGACAATACTTCATTGAAGCTTCTGAACGCAGGTGCCCATGTGAATCTGGAAAGAGCCATGGCATCAAACGGGCGTTTTGGCGGGCATTTTGTGACAGGACATGTAGATGGAATCGGTACCATTGTGTCCACTCAGTTTATTGAAAATGCACTCTACATCACAATAGAAATCCCGGAAGAATTAACACGTTATTTCATTGACAGAGGATCGGTCTGCCTGGATGGTACGTCTCTTACTGTGTTTGAACTGGGAAACAACACAATTACAGTTTCGCTGATTCCGCAAACAAGGCATGATACAATACTCGGCAGTAAAAGGGCTGGTGATATTGTGAATCTGGAATGCGATATGATGGCAAAATATATTTATAAATTTTTGAGTGGCGGCAGAAGCGAACATCCGGGGAAAAAGGATATAGGAACAGATTTCCTCACACAACATGGATTCATGGGATAATAAACCATTCAGAAGGAGGTAGTGAGAATGTTCAATACAATTCAAGAAGCTTTGGAAGATTTAAAAGCTGGAAAAGTGATAATTGTAATAGATGATGAGGATCGGGAAAATGAAGGTGACTTTGTTTCTCTTGCAGAGAAGGCGACACCTGAAGTAATCAATTTCATGGCAGCAGAGGGAAGGGGCTTGATTTGTACCCCCATCACCCCCGAAAAAGCTGCGCAGCTGCAATTGAACCCGATGACAGATCAAAATACCGATCCGTATGGCACTGCCTTCACAATCAGTGTCGACCATATCAATACGACAACGGGTATCAGTGCTTTTGAACGATCCACAACCATTCTGGAAATGATTAAAGATGAAGCAAAGCCAAGTGATTTAAAACGGCCGGGGCATGTATTTCCTTTGATAGCAAAAACGGGCGGAGTGCTGAAGAGGGCTGGCCATACAGAAGCAGCTGTAGATTTGGCTGCATTAAGTGGTTCAACCCCAGCAGGTGTCATCTGTGAAATCATGAATTCTGATGGCACAATGGCAAGAGTTCCGGAGTTAAAGAAAATTGCTGAAAAATTCAACTTAAAAATGATCACGATTCAAGATCTGATTGCTTACAGAAGAAAAGAAGAGAAGTTGGTAGAAAAGGAAGTAGAAATAGAACTGCCCACTGAATTTGGCAATTTCAAAGCTATAGCGTATACCGAAAAATTGACAGGGCAGGAACATATAGCGCTTGTAAAGGGTGAAATAATTCCAGATGAACCTGTTCTAATAAGAGTTCACTCGGAGTGCCTGACTGGTGATGTATTCGGATCTAATCGCTGTGACTGCGGTCCGCAGCTTCATGCAGCACTTTCACAAATTGAAAAAGCAGGCCGGGGAATATTGCTGTATATGCGGCAGGAAGGGCGAGGAATCGGCCTGGTTAATAAAATGAAAGCTTACAAACTTCAGGAAGAAGGCCTCGACACTGTCGAAGCCAATCATAAACTGGGATTTGCCGCTGACTTACGCGACTATGGAATTGGAGCTCAAATTTTAAAAGATCTCGGAGTTTCCAAGATGAAGCTGCTAACAAATAATCCACGGAAAATCACAGGAATCAAAGGATACGGCCTTGAAGTAGAAGAAAGAGTTGCCATCCAGATGCCGACTAAATCAGAAAATGAGAAGTACTTAAAAACTAAACAAGGTAAGTTAGGACACTTACTTCAATTCTAGGAGGAATATAAAATGAAAACAATTTATGAAGGTAATTTAGTAGCATCAGGATTAAAGGTTGCAATCGTAGTGGCTCGTTTTAATGAATTTATCACAAGCAAGCTGCTGGGCGGAGCAGAAGATGCATTAAAGAGACACGGCATCGACGAAGCTGACATTACAGTAACATGGGTACCGGGTGCATTTGAAATTCCGGTTATCGCTAAAAAATTGGCTGCTTCTAAAAAATATGATGCTGTCATCACTTTAGGCACTGTAATCAGAGGAGCAACAGCTCACTTTGAATACGTGAGCGGAGAAGTCGCCAAAGGTGTTGCCAATGTAGGACTTCAAGAAGAGGTTCCTGTTATCTTCGGTGTCCTGACTACGGACACAATCGAGCAGGCAATCGAACGTGCCGGCACCAAAGCTGGAAACAAAGGCTGGGAAGCTGCTGTAAGTGCGATAGAAATGGCTAACCTAATTCGTCAAATAAATAAATAAATGATAGTTGAAGCGAGCGGGATATTCACCCGCTCGTTTTTTGATCTAAAAATGTAATCTGCCAGGCTCAGTTCCAGTTGTATGGATCAGTAAAATGATCAAGCAAACAACCAAGTCTGTAAGCTCTCTTGTCTTGAATGAATTATCCCTTAATACAACTTAAGACCTGCTTTTCTCCTTTTTAGTGGAAAAGTTTTATCAGCGTGGTAATAATTACTTCAATCCCTCTAATCCATTTTCTATTTCATTTAGGAGAAAAACCGTACTGGGATTTTGCCGAAAGCAGCAATTTATATAGAAACAGCCTGTTAAAAAACAAAATACATATTGGCAAAGGTACGTACATCTGCTAGAATTATTCCTTGTGGCTTCCCTTTATGGGGTAAGCGGGTAGGGAGAGGGCTATGTCGTGAGGACATGATATTTATGAAAACAACAGGAGGAATTTTTCGTTTAGAAGAGCACGGAACAACAGTTAAAAAAGAGGTGACGGCGGGAGCAATCGGTTATTTTACGATTGTTTATATTATTGCTGTGAACGCTATGATTCTTTCAGAGGCGGGGATGCCGTTTGAAGGAGCGGTTATGGCCACGATATTGGCATCTTTCTTTGGATGCCTGGTAATGGCGTTTTGGGCGAACGCACCGATTCTGCTGGTTCCTGGAATGGGAATCAATGCGATGTTCACTTATACAATGGTGGGATCGATGGGGCTCACGTGGCAGGAAGCCTTGGCGGCTGTCTTTGTTTCAGGACTGTTATTCATGCTGGTGGCCTTTACGAAGTTATCAAGTATTTTATCAAAAGCGATTCCAAAGTCGCTGAAAGAAGCAATTACAGTGGGGCTCGGAATGTTCCTGCTCCTGATTGGACTTGAAAAAGGCGGTATAGTGGAGCGTGGTTCCAGTGCCTTGATCAGTTTGGGAGATATTAGTGACATTAAAGTGATTGCAGCCATCTTAACATTCCTTGTGGCAATATTTCTTTTCATCAAAAATGTCAAAGGCGGTTTTCTCTGGAGCATTGCCTTTGGGACCATACTGGGCTTTCTATTCGGGATAGAACCCCAAGGAGGTCAATCGGGGCTGGGCTTATCAGAGTATGGTTCTGTATTCGGCCAGATGTCTTTCGTCAAAATCCTGGAGATTCCATTTTGGATTGCTGCTTTTTCTATCACCTTGGTACTCGTTTTTGAAAATATCGGTTTGGTACATGGTCATACCGATATGGCAGGAAACCCTGAAAAGTATCCTAAAGCTTTTCAGTCCAATGCCTTCTCGGCAGCGACCTGTGGTGTGTTTGGAACGAGTCCGACAGTTTCCACGGTAGAGAGTGCTGCAGCTATAGCGGCAGGCGGCAGGACGGGACTGACATCCTTGACAACAGGTGTGTTATTCCTCGCGTCAGTACTGTTTATTCCATACTTAAAATGGATTCCTGACCATGCGATTGCTCCGATATTGATGATTATAGGCGGATTGATGATTCAGAATATCCGACACATGGATTTAAGTGACTTAACTGAAGCTTTTCCAGCCATCTTTATTATTGCGATGATTCCATTTACCTATAGCATAGCTGATGGAATTGCAATTGGATTTATTTTATATCCAATTTTGAAGATTGCTAATGGAAAGGCAAGAGATGTTTCGCTTCCTTTATATATAATAGCTGGATTGTTTTTGGTCAATTTTCTTTTCCATTCAATCCATTAGTATGAAACAGCACCAAGGCTTTACGCTCTTGGTGCTGTTTTTTTTCTTGTCAAGAAACCTTCGGCTAGAAAGATCAAACGATAATGTAAGATTCTTGAATTAGATGGACGAGATAGTGTTTTATTGGTATTCTAGTAGAGTGAATCTTCTAAAATTAAGAGTTGTTATTATTGAATTATCAATTTTTGTATCTGCATGTAGGAGTGAACAGCAATGGAAGTTTTTGTGGCAAGGCAGCCAATCTTCAATGTCAATGAAGAAGCAATTGCCTATGAGTTATTATATAGAAATAATCAGGAGAATTTCTTTCCTAACATAAACGGTGACCGGGCAACAGCTGATGTCATTATCAATAGCTTCTTGAATATTGGAATTGATCAGCTTTCCGGAGGCAAGCCTTGTTTTATTAACTTTACAGAAACTCTGTTGAAACTGAAAGTGCCGACTTACTTCAGGCCGCGGGAAATTGTAGTAGAAATACTTGAAACGGTTCAGCCTTCACCGGAAATTCTTAAGATATGCCGTGAACTCAGGCAGCTTGGCTATAAGATAGCATTAGATGATTTTGTGTTCAATAAAAGCAACCCATACTGTAAAGAACTTATGAAGCTGGCTGATTATATAAAAGTGGACATGTTGTCAACATCAGAGGAAACCAGGGAAGAAATTGAATTGATCGCAAGGCTTTTAGATGTAAAGCTATTGGCAGAGAAAGTGGAAACCAGAAAAGATTTTGAAGAAGCAAAAAAACGCGGCTATGCTCTTTTTCAAGGTTTTTTCTTCAGTAAGCCTGTTGTTTTAAGTACCTACGACGTACCAGTCTATTTTCACTCGTACTATGAGATTATACAAAGTCTGGAACTAAGCGAACCGAGCATGGACAGGATTGCAGAGCTCATTGAGCAGGATATTTCTTTATCTTACAAACTGTTGAAACTTATCAACTCACCTGCATACAGACCCAAGCATAAGATCAGTTCAATAAGGCAGGCAATCATTTTGCTGGGCTTGATTGAAATACAGCGTTGGATTTACGTGCTGGCTATCAGGGATATGACTGGTTCAACAGGACAGATTTCTGAGGAGGTTATTAAGCTCTGCCTTACACGTGCTAAAATGTGCGAGCTGATTTCAACTAAAGTATTAGATGATCCTGTTCCATCCAGTTATTTTCTTACAGGGATGTTTTCATTAATGGAAGACATCATTGGACAGCCAATAGAAAAAGTGCTAAAAGACATGCCTTTGCAAGATGATATATGCGATGCTTTAAAAGGGAAGAAAAACAATTTGAAAAAGGTCCTGGAGCTTGTAACGGCTATTGAAACAGCAGACTGGGAGAAGGCGGATAACGTTGGAATGAATATCAGATTAACTCAAAGTGAGTACAACCATTTTTATGTTCAATCATGTCAATGGGCTGAATCACTCCTAAAGGCAGAATATCTGAAGGCGGAAAACGTCCAGAAAGTAGTTAACAGTAATCACCAGGTTCAAGAAAACGCTTCTGGGGTTTGATATATCTTTTTAGCTCAAAAGGAAGTATACGTCGCAGCAT
This sequence comes from Bacillota bacterium, assembly GCA_051750065.1. GTDB lineage: Bacteria > Bacillota > Bacilli > Bacillales > Bacillaceae_B > Rossellomorea. The sequence goes on along the minus strand of JBNJJI010000006.1, from coordinate 163,594 downwards.
AGGATCTTCAACGTTTTCGGCAATTGCTTTAGGTACTGGAAAGATTCCGATATCAGTAATTCGGACAGGAAATACATTCTCTAGGCAGATATTACTTCTGCCTTTTTTTATTTTGGTATGGACCAGCACTTCTCTTGTATAAGAGGCATCTTCTATTACAACTACTTTTTTTACAGTGAAATGAAACTTGAAATCTTCAGTCATTTTTTAGCTCCTTCTTATAGACTTTGGTGGTTTCAGATTAAGGATACCTTTTTTTGTGCATTAATTGAACTGATTGAACTCACAGTCATCATTGATAACATAAAGCTTGCTTTCTATTGCGAATCAGGCTGTGATATGGCAAGCTAAACAAGTAACTAAAATAGTTTGAAGAAGCTTGGGAATTATATGTTTTTCCACTTCAACAAGATACTCCTTGGAGGGTTTTTTATGGAAATGAATTTATTAAAATGTCATGGATCAGGAAATGATTTTCTTTTGATCGATGAAATGACTGAAAAGTATACATTCTCTGAAAAGGATCGCCAGAACTTGGCAATTGCGCTTTGTGACCGAAAAAACGGAATAGGCGCAGATGGAATTCTTTTTGTTTTAGAAAGCGATAGATGCGATGGAAAAATGAGAGTCTTCAATTCTGATGGATCAGAAGCTTCTATGTGTGGAAATGGCTTGAGATGTGTCGGTCGTTATGTGACAGAACTCAAGAACAAAGATGAGATAACGATTGAAACAATGAAAGCTGATTTAAAAGTCTCAAAAGAGCCATCGATTTTTGCTGATATTCCAACTTTTAAAGTTGAGATTTCACCAGTTCTTTTTGACTTGAAGCACTTGCCTATGAATACCGACAAGCAAACTTTAATATCAGAAGAAATTCCAGAAATTTCACAGACCTTAAGCTTTACAGCAGTCGCTGTACCTAATCCTCATTTGATCAGTATTGTAGAAAATGAACATATTCTTTCAAATGAACAAAAGTGCATTTCTGAAACGGTCAACGGAGCCAACAACTTGTTTCCGGATGGAGTGAATGTTAGCTTTGTACAAAATCTCGGCAAAGAGGGCATCTATGTTAGAACGTTTGAAAGGGGAGTCGGCTTCACGAATGCGTGTGGTACGGCAATGTCAGCCTCAACCTTAGTGACATGTTTGACAGGAATAAATGAGTATGAAAGAGAAGTTGATGTCTATAATAACGGCGGGAAGGTACGAGTAATCGTTCACAAGAATGAAGAACTTTTCTCTATGGATTTGGTAGGAAATGCAACCTATGTAAATCGATTCGTCATAGAAGTGGATGCGAAAGAGCCTGAAAGGTATACCACTTTAAACGAGTTCACGTTCGATGAAGAGGCAGGCTATTCAGAGCTTCAGGATCATGCGAAAGAAATTGTGGAAAGAAGTGTGTTTCTGAAATCTTAGATGCTAAGGGTAAAAAGGAAGAGGAAGAAATCTTAACCGATTTCTTCCTCTTTTTGATTAATAAAAAAAATTTTAGACGTTGCTTTTGTATGTTATTTTCCCTCTCTCTGGTAGAGGAGCTGGAGCCGACAACCATTTTACAACAGCAGCAATCCATGTGAAACCTATTAGGAAATAAGCTTTAGAAAGAAAATTGTTTAGTCTTTTCAATGAATTTCGTTAACTGAACCAGTTAGCTTCATCTTCCATTAAGTCACAAATTTTTATTACTTTTAAGAAAAATCAGTATTTCTTCTATATTCTGCTTTTCTTTAGCTTCTTCGTATCCTGCAAAAGGACAGCCCTTCTTCTGCAGCCTCTCCAAAACGGTCTCCATTGTGAAAAATTCTGGTCTTAATTCTTCGTTTACTTCATCCCAAAAGAGTGGTGCAGATACAAGTGCATCTTCATTCGCTCTGAGGGAATAAGGGCAGATGATGGTTTTGCCTTCTGCATGCTGAATGTAATCAACATACAACCTGTTATGTCTGTTCTTCTTTAGTCTTTCCGTTGTGAACTCTTCAGGATACTGGATGGTTAAATAATTCGCTATGAACTCAGTAAACAGATGAGTGTCGCTCCATGAGTAGCCATCCTGTATAGGAATATAAACTTGCAATCCTTTGTTTCCAGAAGTTTTAATAAAGCTTATTAATTTCATTTGATCAAAAAGCTTTTTCATCTCCAGTGCGGCTTTGACTGCCAGATGAAAGTAGTCTCTTGAAGGCGGATCAAGATCAAAAACTATTTCATTCACATATTCTGAACCGTTTTTTTGGAAGGGGATATGAAATTCAACAGCAAGTTGGTTGCCAAGCCACATCAAAGTTTCCAAATCATCACATAGAATGTAATTGATGCTTTCGATTTTTACGGTCTGAACAAAAGAAGGAGCATAGTCAGGAGAGTTCTTTTGGTAAAAAGAATCTCCGAATATCCCGTGTGGAAGCCTAATGACCGTCAATGGCCGCTGCCTAAGAAAGAATAACAGCCGGGAGGAGGCTTTTCTCAGGTACCGGAGAAACTGCAGTTTGTCGATGGAAGGCGATTTCCAAAGCGGTTTATCCGGGTGGGTGAACTCGACAGATTCCGGAAGTGAGGCTTCATCCTGCATCAATCTTTCCCAAGTACATTCTTCCGGCTTAGAACCAAATAAAAATTGATGAAAATGAGGTTCTCTCATCTGTTTCTCATACCATTCAAGGTATTTGAGTTCTACGCAAAGACTCGGATGCATATGGTATATGCCTTTTTCGATTTTAAAAGCATTTTCTTTAATGATTGAATTCAACGCATTTTTTTCTTCAGGACTTATTCCAAAATAAAAGGCACCGATTGAAATGATTTCTTCCTTATAGAATACACCGACATTGTAATAGCCATTATGACTGTCATGAGAAAGAACGATACAAGAGGCTTTTCGCCAGTTCTTCAATTTACGCCACGAGGATGTTCGCCTGCCTTCTTCCCACCGGCTGTTCTCCTCTTTGGCAATCAAACCTTCTCCATCAAAATCCCTGACATACTTCCTGACTTCACTGCTTTCTTCGTAGAAAGGGATCATCTGCAGTCGGGCAGATGATCCATAAGCAGGTTTCAAGGGTATCTCTCTCTCACGAAACAACTGAGTCAATGCCTTTTTTCTTTCAATATAAGAGTTGCTTGCCAAACTATTTCCAGCTAGCTGAAGCAGGTCAAATGCCAGAAGGGTACATGGGTTTTGATCGGCTGCTTCTTGTATGCTCTTTCGGGTCTTCATCCTACCCCTGGTCTGTACACCGCTGAAATTGCTCTTGATATCATTTTCTAATAAGACAATTTCACCGTCGAGTACAATGGGAAGCGGCCACTCATATTTTGAGAGCATCATCACCAAATAATCCTTTATTTCAGGAAATTGAATAAGAAGTTCTTTTCCATTTCTGCTGATCAAATTTATTTCTTTCTCAGAAAGGATGGTTAAGATCCCTCTAAATCCATCGTATTTAACTTCGTAATACCACTTTCCTTTTACCGGTGTTTCTTCAACTAATGTAGGAAGCATAGGTTTCAACGTTATCACCACTAAGTAAGAAGATTCTCCTTAGCATTCCCAGACCCTGAAGAACTATTTCCAGAACTTTTATAGGATAGCCTGGCGGCATAATACCCCAAATTAAAGTAAGACAAATTAAATTGGAGGATGCTCATGCACACTATATGGAAAGGAAGCATCAGCTTCGGTCTTGTCAGCATTCCGATCAAGCTTCATGCTGCTACTGAAGATAAAGATATTAAAATGAGGTCGCTCCATCGTGAGTGTCATACCCCGATTAAATATGAAAAAATTTGCCCTGTATGTGAAAAGAATTTGGAGCATGAAGAAATTGTCAAAGGATATGAAATTGCAAAAGGGAAGTTCGTTATGATAGAAGATGAGGAAATTAAGGAGTTAAGAGATGACGATGAGGAAAAAGCGGTAGAAATTGTTGATTTTATAAAAATTGATGAGATTGATCCGATTTATTTTAACCGAAGCTACTTTATTTCACCCAATGAGGGAGGAAAGAAAGCTTACAGTTTATTAAGAAAAGCATTAGTAGAATCACACAAAGTCGGCATAGCAAAAATTGTGATGCGGTCAAAGGAGCAACTGGCTGTGGTACGGGTGTATCAGAACACAATGGTTATGGAAACCATCCATTTTCCCGATGAAGTCCGGCTAACGGGTGATGTACCGAATGTTCCGGCAGAGGATGAAGTCGGTCAAAGAGAATTGGATACAGCGATTATGCTGATCGACCAGTTGTCTACTGAGTTTCAGCCGGAAAAATATGAAGATGATTACCGCAAGAAGTTAATGGAATTGATTCAATCCAAACAGACTGGGGAAAAGTTTGTCACGCCTAAAGAGAAAGCGCCTGCTGCTAATGTAACAGACTTGATGTCTGCCTTACAGGCCTCTATTGACAATACGAAGCCGAAAACAGAAAAGAAACCAGCCGCAAAGGCACCGGCAGCAAAGATTCCGAAGAAGAAAAGAGAGGTAAAGAAAGTAAAAGCTCAATAACTTGCTTTATAAAGTGAAAGGAGAGCGATTAGAAAAGAAACAAATCGAATGGAAGCAGACGTTATATTTTGCCATAGGCCTTGGTCTAAACATTGTGTTAACTTCAGGGTTCATCTCAATCGTCGAAGAGTGGCAGGAGCAGAATAATGAAGAATTCTTATTCAGCTGTTTATAAAGAGGTGAGCGGGTTCATGATCTATAGGAGGAGGCTTCAACTGGCTCCTTAAAGAATAAAGCAAAAGACAAAGATCTGATATTGAGACAGTAGTTAAACAAGGAGGCTGCAGTTTTCCAAGCGGACATTCCATGGGCTCCTTCTTTTTTTACAGAGCACAGGCTTTTGCAATGTTTCGGCTGTATGATCAGTCATGGTCGAAGGTTCTTGCAGCTGCAGTACTGATGTTTTTAGTATTCTTAATTGGGTTGAGCAGGGTATATTTAGGTGTTCATTATCCAACTGACATTCTGGGAGGATTTTCAGCAGAAGGAGTATGATTCTTGTTCTCTATACTAGTATACACCTTCATTAAGGGTGGATGACCTTAGAGGAAAATCAGCAGATTATAAATAAAGTAAAATAAAAGGCAGCCTCGAACAGAGTCTGAGGCTGCTTTTTAAAAGTTCTTAAAATAAGTTAAACACATACGTTCCGATACTTGTTACATAAAGCATAATATAAATTCCGAAGAAGTAGAAGGCTCCTCCAAATGTTCCCCACTCGGGATCGCGGCCTAACTTCCAAACAACTGCCGACAATGCCGTAATTATAAGCAGCAGGATCCAGCCGCTGCCTGTAAATGTTAAATACGAAGGAGCTATTTCATAGAAGTAACCATTCATTGCTTTATCTATGAATGTGAAAGGCATCACCGAGAATATAGCAATCGAAACATATTCTACCCAGTTAATTTCTTCTTTTTCAAAAATATTAGGCTTAGCCATGTACATAACAATCAAGAGAAGCAGTGAAGGCAATACCCAATAGAAAGAAACGAGGAAAGTCACCATGCTGCTTGCCAGCATCAGAACTGTATTGATGCCTGCTTCCTTCCAGGAGCGGGAAGATAGCTCTGTACTAGCCGCTATTACCTCAGGAGACTGTGAAGCTCCGTGAAGACTATAATCTCCTCCTTTATAATCAAGCCAAACAATGGATTCATCAATCACTACTGGAAAGTTAGAAATCCCATCTGTTGTCGTGAAAGATGAAGCATAAATGGCAGCTGAATCATCATAGTTGCCAGTATACAGAGAAACAGTATTCCCTGCACCTACTCCTTGAGCTTCTGCAGTGAAAAGCAGTGTTGGAGTTTCCTCTGATTTCATGAACTGAACATATCGCGGAGTTTCAAGTTTCGCTCCGTTCTCTTCATTTATGATAGTTACTTTTTCAGGCTTTAGTAAAGTGCTTCCTAAATCGTTTACTGAAGTATTAATGGTAAACATATTGTAGGAAAGTACCCCTTGCGAGCGCATTTGAGTATTGTAGAGAAGAGTAATATCACCGTTTTGGACTGTATAAGCTAAATTACCGAGTTTGTCATTCTTGTTGTTGGCAACCTTCATGAAAGGATTTTCAGTGACTATGCCTTCAGCAGATATGTAGAAAAGATCTGCATTAACATCATCTGTCTGCTGAGCAATCACATAACTGCCATCGGTGCCAAAGAAAACATTCTCTACTTCATTTGAAAAGCTGTGGAGGCTTTTTGGTTCCCATGTTTCAGGGTTCAATTCGAATACATCTCCATCTTGCCAGAAAACAATCATATCTTCCTGAGTTGCAACGCCTGTCACATCTTGGGCTAGAATCTGTTCATTTTCTCCATCCAATTTCAAGGTACCTTGGCTGAAAGTCACAAACTCTTCACCGTCTGTCCAATAGGAATATCCCCTTGGTACCGTGAAAGATATATGACCTTCATTTTTTACATTCAGTCCTTCTTCTACAGTGACATGATGAACTTTGTCGCCCTCAGTAAAGAAGACTTCATTTCCGTTTTGAAAGACAAGAGGTTTTTCTTCCATTTCCATATCAAAAGGCATGGAACGGCTCCAGTTTTCATTTGGCAATTCAGTCAACGTTAGTAGCTGTTGAAAAAATAGAATTCCTACCAAGATTAATATTGCCGCTACCGGCACTCCAAATGCTTTTAATTTTTCTTTCATATTTACCCCCAAGTTTTTTTCTCTTTCTCTAATTTAGAATTTTACCACAATTTAGGTAATTGGAAAATGTTTATCCATTCAAATTGAATAATTTATGTTTTCTGAATTTATGGTAAATTGTTAAGTGCCTATAAATTATTTATTAAGATAGAAGAATAATAAGTGCGATTGTTTGTAACAAAGGTAGAATATACATAAAGAAAGAAAGGGTGGAGAAATTTTGTTTGCACCAGGTGAAATGACTGATTTCGAAATGTTTTCTTTCACACACTTGTTGGTTCTCTTTGTGTTTTTTATACTCTTGCTTATCATAACACTTAAAAAAAAAAGCAAAGATCTCTAAAGCAATAGGGACTTTGCTTCTTATCATTTTGATTAGTTCCGAGATTTAGCACCAAGTTTGGGCGGTCGTTTTTTATGGTGTTTGGGATGCTCGATTCTTTCTTCCTCTGCAACTGTGCTCATTCAGTACTTTTTATTGCATATTTTTCTATTGGAAGCGAAATGAGACTGCATTCTATTACTATATACGAGTTATTCCACCAATTTTAGTTATGGTTACCCCGGATTTACTATACGATTTTCCTCATTATCGATCTTTAACATTCTTTCTGCACCATATGTCTATTCCATTAATGGCTGTCTATCTTCTCAAAACAAAAGAGTATACTTTACCATTTCACTCTATTTGGCGGGGAATGATTATGCTGTGCATCAAGATACTTCAATTTATTTGCTCAACAAAATCCTCGGAAGCAATTATTTTCTCCTCATTGGACCACCAGAAGGAAATACTGCTCTATCGCTGTTTGGCAGTGGAATTCATTATTATAAGCTGTTTTCGCATATATTGTTGCTTTCGGAAAAATCCCAAAAGCCGGATTTTTCCCCGGATACTAGGGAATTTCTCTCTAATCGGGGAAAGTAGCTCTTTTCTTTTCATGATTACCAGGTTATTCCGGTGAATTATGGTAGTTTTTTTCGGAATAAGTATCAAATAGCAACAAAGTTTACGAAAAGAGCCTTATTATATTAACTTAGAAATTGCAGCTTTAGCAATCTTCTTCATCAGCTACCTTTTCTATAAGAGAGCAGTTCCTTTTAGCATCGGTAATAGATCGTTGAAACAGACAATAAAATAAGCCGGATAAGTTATTTTAACTAGTTGACAGAAAAATAAATATAGAATAAAATGATATTGAAAATCATTCTCAATGTAGTGACGAGAGACCCCCTCTTAAGAGAATGTAGTGTGCAACTCGAAAAAGAAGTGAGATCCACTCACTTCTTTTTTGTGTTTATTAAGGAAATTATAGAATTCAAGAGCTTTAGTGGTTAGTTCAAATTTATTGAAGTTCCTTGCTCATCCACATTTCATCGAAATAGTTCCCATTAAGTTTCATGGCACGTTTTTCAACTCCAAAGGATGTAAATCCTGCTTTTTCATAAAGTTTGATAGCAGAAGGGTTACTGGTTACAACCGTCAATTGTAATAACTCAATATGTGATTTTCTTGCATATTTTTCAGCTTCGGCAAGCAAAGCTTTACCAAGACCCTTCTGTCTAAAATAAGGATCTACATACATGGCAGCGATGGCAGCCTTATGTTTCATCTTTTCAATAGTACTGAACAGTATCGTTACATTTCCTGCAAGTTTTTCGTCAATATAAGCACCAAAAGTTACACTTCCATTTGAAGATAAGTTAGTTTTAACCTGTTCAATCGGGTTCGAGCGAGCGATGGCTTCTTGATATGTAGTGGCAAAAGCTTCTCCATTTTTTTGTAATGCCTCCAGCCGAAGACTCCAGTAGTCTCTTGCGTCTTCAGCAGTTAATTCACGAATAATCATCTAATACACCTCCAAATTGTGTTTAGTATTATAACGCAAAGTACTCATAACTGCTAAGCTAAATTTCCAAAATATCTTTCTTCGTCCAATCGAATAAAGCTTGTATTGCTGTAAAAACTAACATAAACGAAAGGAGGGTGAATATGACAAAAAGAAATAGAAAAACAAAATCAGGACTTCAGTCTGCTAAATCACTGACATCCCAAGAATTTTCAAAAGAGTTAACATCAGTAAGCAAGAACCAGAAAGCAGAGAAGACAAAACCCAATACTTAATTTGGCTTCTTGTATTTCATCACGTGTTCATAAGTATTGGCCAGCAGGATCATTCAATCCCTACCAAAGTGACACTTTAAGAAAGCTATTACCTGACTTTTGTCAAAGTACAGCAGGGGAAGAAGCAGAGATTGTCGAATGTATTCTCTGAGGTGAATGAAATGAATATAGTTGAATATACGAATGCGGACCAATTCAATGAAATAGTACGTCCCCTGCTGTTAAAAGAAGAAGCAGAAAACAATCTGCCATTAGGGTTGCTTGACCAGATTATGGCAGGGCGGTACGAAGATCCCTTCTTGGCTGTCTATAAAGAAAATGAGGACATTTTTGCGATCTTAATAAGAACTCCTCCCCACTATTTAATTGTCACAGTATTAGATAAAAACAAAATGGAAGCGATAAAAAAATCACTGTGGCAGTACGCTGAGAACCAAGGTATTAAATTTCCAGGTTTTATAGGTAGAAGTGAGGCAGTGGAGTCTATTTCAAAGATGTGGAGTGAAAGAATCGGCAAACCTTACGAAGTGAATATGAGACAGAGAATATACAAACTTCAAAAGATCAATGACATAGAGATCAGTCAAGGTAAAATGGAACTTGCTGGTAAAGAACATATTGAGCTTGTGGCAGAATGGATTTTAGGGTTCATTGATGATACTCCTGAAAACCCGATTCCAAAAGAAGATGCGAGAAAACGTGCCAAGGAAATGATAGAAGAAGAATCTGTATTTCTTTGGGTACTAAATGGTGTTCCGGTTTCTATGGCAAGGAGCGCTCGAAAAACAGATCATGGTGTCACTGTGAACTTTGTTTATACTCCAAGAGACTGCAGGCGAAAGGGATATGCAAGGTCTGTTGTTGCGAAGCTGAGTGAAAAGCTCCTTGAGACGAACCGATTCTGCACACTTTACACAGATTTGGATAATCCGACTTCCAATAAAATTTACATGGAAATTGGATACGAGCCAGTGTGTGATTCGAAGATGATCAACCTTTAATAGTGAACAGCGCCTTCCGAAATAGTGGATGGGGCTGTTTTTTGATCTATAAGGAATTTACAAAATTATATTAAATTATTCTTGTCCCGCTTCTGCGCACAAGGGTTCGTACCCACCGGAACGAACTTAACACCTCGAATACAAATGTAGAATAAAAAGAAAGACCGCCTTTTTTCTCTATGGAACATATGCTTGTCTGGGGTGGTCAGGGCGTTTGTGCTTTTGTTCTCACAGTTCTTGAGGCAAAGCTTAAAGAATTAATAAAAGATTTGGCCTTGAGAAAAAGTAACCCCAAAGCCAAAAAATGCTGGTGCCCGAATGTAAATGAGTTTAAGGACTGTAAATGGCATTATAATAGATTGTTAAAAAAAGGTAAAAACCCTTCTTCTTGTACAAAATTCATGTAAGATAAACTTGTAGTTAGCAATGCAACATTTCAAAGGAGGCTATTATAATGAAAAAAATGTTACTTATGTTATTAACAGCATTAACAGTAGTAGGCTTTGCATCAGGTTGCAGCAACACAGAGGAAGACAATATGGGCAATAACACAGAAGAGAACGCTGAAAATACAGAGGAAAACGCTGAATAAATTTTTCTATGAGGCTGACAGCTTTAGAGGATGCAACTGAAAATCTCGCGTTTTAGAACATCAATAAGGTTAAAAAGAAAAAGCCGGCACTTCTTTCTATAAAAGGAAGAAGTGCCGGCTTTTTTCTTGGAAATAATCGTATATAACTCTCTTTTTACCCCAGTAACCTTAGAAACCTCTTAATATTCACAACTAATATTGCCATGGTACCTTGTAATTCAATGCCAATTAGACTCGAGAACATTATTGCTAGTTGTTTTTGTATCATTTGAAACCACCCACTTTTATTGATAGTTTTATTATCATGAAAGGTTTTATTAGCGGATAGTGTTCTTTTTTCTCAACGTTTTGATTGGAGTGGAAGGTGCACGATCTCCTGCGGGACTAGCGGGACAGGTGAGACCCGGCAGGCGAAGCTGAGGAGGCCGGGCGCCCGCCCCGCGGAGTCGTGCACCTGGAACGGAAATTAACACTTTTACTTAAAACTTGAACTACAAAAGGCAGAACCGCTCTCTGAATTGACCGATTCTGCCTTTTAGATTTTTGTTGGACTTTTTCAGTGGCCACTTTTAGAGTTGGTAGCTTTTCTATTGACAGATACGAAAGAAATTTCTGAAGGAAGACCGAGTCTTAGCTCCAGCAGACTTGCGGCTAACGTATATCCCTGTTCCTTCAGCTCTTTAAGTTCCGAGGTACTAACAAAAAGGAAAACACGAAGAAAACACTTGCAAATTCATTTCAAGTTTCATAATATAATAAACAATACTTATTTGCGTTGAAGAGAAGAGTAAATCAAGGATTATCCTTTACAGAGAGCTTCGGAAGCTGAAAAGAAGCAAGGGGAAAGTTGATTGAAGATGATCTCTGAGCTTTTCATTCGAACCATGAGGTGTAGGGTGGAACGGGAGTTGGCAGCCGTTATCATTGCCACAGTATAAGAATGTGTTTCTTCTGCATTCCGTACTTCATGAGGCTGATGGCGCGAGCCCTCAGTGAACTAAGGTGGTACCGCGAGCTATCCCCCTCGTCCTTAGATGTCTTTACATCTATGGACGAGGGGGTTTTTGTTTTTTAATACCATCTTAGGAGGAAATCGATATGACTGTTTTTATTGGAGGAGCTTGGCCCTATGCGAATGGATCCCTGCATATTGGACACTTGGCGGCATTACTGCCGGGCGACATACTAGCTCGGTATTACAGGCTGAAGGGTGAAAGAGTGCTATATGTTTCGGGAAGTGATTGTAATGGCACCCCCATAGAAATAAGAGCAAATCAAGAGGGACTGCAGGTAAGTGATATTGCGGACAGATATCACCAGGAGTTTAGCAGGTGTTTTCAGGAATTCGGCTTCAGTTATGATTACTACAGCAGAACGGATTGTGATCATCACCACCGGGAAGTTCAAAATATTTTTCTAAAACTTATAGAGAATGGATTTCTATATGAAAAAACAACCGAAGAAACTTTCTGTTTGGAATGTGACCGCTTTTTACCTGATCGATTTGTGGAAGGAAACTGTCCAAATTGCGGAGAAAAAGCAAGGGGAGATCAGTGTGACGGATGCGGCCAGATTTTGGATCCCGTCCAATTGCAGGACAAGGTCTGCAAACTTTGTCACCAACAACCCATCTTAAAAGAAACAACTCATTTCTACCTTGCTTTATCAGCACTTGGAGATGAGTTAAAGAATTATGCAGGTAAACGCAAAGAAACATGGAGAGAAAACGCCATCCATTTAACTCAGCGTTATTTGGAAGAAGGACTTCAGGATAGAGCGGTAACCCGTGATATGAGCAACGGTGTCTCAGTGCCTGTTGAAGGGTATGGTAATAAGAAGATATATGTCTGGATTGAAGCGGTGAGCGGCTATTTGACTGCGAGCATTGAATGGGCTGACAAGACAGGCAGGGACTGGAGAGATTTTTGGAAAGAGAATACCACCTCTTATTATGTTCATGGAAAAGATAATATTCCATTTCATACCATCATTTGGCCGGCTGTTCTAAAGGGTATTAAAAATGATAGCCTCCCAGAATGGATTGTTTCGAGTGAGTATGTGACACTGGAAAAAAGGAAAATATCAACGAGCAAGAACTGGGCGGTTTGGCTTCCGAATGTTTTGAAGGATTACAACCCCGATTCTTTGCGTTACTATTTCAGTGTCAATTATCCTGATAAAAGGGATGCCGATTTTTCCTGGAGAGAATTCATTTTTAAACATAACAGTGAATTATTGGGTGGTCTTGGAAACTTCATTCAAAGAACGGTTAAATTTTATAGAAACGAGTTTGGTGAGCACGCGGCCTTGGGTACAGTTGACTCCATAGTAACCGCCCAATTGGATGCCGTTTTCAAGGAAACTGGTGAATGGATTGAAAAAGGAGAATGCCGAAAAGCAGCAAGAAGGGCTTTTGAAATTATTCGTTGGAGCAATAAGTACTTTGATGAACAGCAGCCTTGGAGAGTGATAAAAGAAGATCGGCAGCAAGCAAAGCTGGTTTTGGAAAACTGCCTGTATATCGGTGCAAACCTATCAGTGCTGCTCTCCCCATTCATACCGTTTACGGCAGAAAAGATTTACAATGAATTCGGTCTGAAGGAAAATCGGGTATGGAAACCTTTTTGTCTTCCAGTCAATATCAAACTTTCAGGGCAGAAACCTCTTTTTACACACTTACCTCAAGAGAGAATTGAGATAGAGCGGGCTAAATTGGATAAGTAGCGATTGAATTTCTAAGGGGATGATAGATCTTGAAAATAGTCGTCGTCAGTGACACGCATATGCCGAAGAAGGGGGAGGATCTTCCTCTTCCTCTCATTAATGAATTGAAACAAGCAGACCTGATCATCCATGGTGGAGATTGGAATAGTCTCGATGTGTATGAGAAACTGAAAGAGTATGGAAGGGTTGAAGGGGTGTTTGGCAATACAGATCATCAAGACATCAAAAGCCGATTTCCTCGGAAACAGATTCTGAAAGCGGGCGCATTTACGGTTGGAGTCGTGCACGGTGATGGTAAAGGCAAGACAACCGAGAAGAGAGCACTGGATGAATTTGAGGAAAAACCGGATATTATTATATTCGGACACTCTCATATCCCTTATCTGAGATTTACCCAAGGCACACTCTTGTTTAACCCCGGCTCTGCGACTGATAAGCGAAAACAGCCATACTATTCATTCGGTGTATTGGAAATAGAAGATGAGATCAAATCGTATCATGTATTTTATAAAGAAAAGAAATAATAAAATGAAGAACAAATGAAGAGGATGAGAACCATACTTATTTCATCCTCTATTTCACTTTACTCTACCAGCGATTTTTTTCTGAATCAAAAGCCTTCAAATTTGTAGTAGTCCTGAACCTGATAAGAGACAAAACCTGTTTCTTCATATAATCTTAATGCGTTTGCATTTTTCGCAGAGACCTCTAAGAAAATGCTTTTTTCATTCTCACATTCTATTTTCACTGTTTTTTCAAGAACAGACCTTCCGATGCCTTTTCCTTGATGAGAGGGGTGGACAGCAAACCCAAATATATAGCTTCGGTCATTCTCACGCTTGATATGGATCTTCCCCACTTTATCACCTTTACATTGAATCATGAAACTGAAGTTGCTATCGTCCTTGTCTACCATTTTCATAAATTCCAATGAATCCTCTCGTTCTACACTAAAGCATAAATAATCGAGGTCTACAATCTGGACAAGGTCATCATCGGTAACAGGAACCAGTTCAATGCTTGAATTGTCATCTTTGATTTCCTTCTGCTTCCATTTCATCTGATACTCTGAAAAAGAATAATGTGCGAGAAGGTCAGCTATAAATAACTTTCCTGATTGAGATGAGCCTGGGGCATTCAAAAGAAGTTTACTGATTCCACGTTCCTTCAGGGAAGTGATTGCCTGTTGGAAGAGACTTTGAAAAATACCTCTTCTGCGATAATTCGGGTGGACCATGCCGCAAAGTTCATAGCTTGTTCCAAAACCATAAAGACCTAGAAATCCTGTTAATTTTCCATCTTCATAATGAAAATAGTCATCCTGGCCGCTGCTACGTGAGCGGAGCATGTCACCATTCAGTTTTAATTTAAAATCATCTTGTTTTTCGCATAACAATTGCAATTCTTCTATTTCGAAAAGCTGAGTATTTGTTAACATAAAATACACCCCAAAATTACTTAGATTCTAAGTTTCATTATATGCTTTATTAAAATGAATAACAGAATTTAAGAAGAAATTATTATGAGTTATTTTAAATAGGTTTGATGCTGACCATTTATTGAGCCTCGATGTTTACAATAGGTGTTACAAAATGAAAGAAGGTCAGCCGTTTACTCTCGGCTGACCTTTAAAAGAGTTATTTCATTGCTGCCCTCTTTTTTGTATTCGTTCAATCACATCTTGCAGATCATCAGGCTTTAAGAATTCTATTGGAGATGTTCCTTTTTCAAATTGAACGGAATCTCCTTCTATTAACAGCATGTATCTGCCATTGACTTTAGCCATATGAATTGTATCACCGAAATCAGAGAGCATGGCTTTCACATCGATATGATCCAGTTTCATCTTTAATTCAACTTCTGGTGACTGCTCAATGATCTGTGAAGTGGCTTCTACAACTTGTTCAGTAGTGAATCTCTCTTGCAGATCGCGTTTTGGGCTGACTGACCAGGCCTCCACAGCCGATTCAAATTCCACTCTTTCTTCACTTTCAGGCTCATATGATTCTTCGATGTATTCCTGAACCATTCCCATTACCTGCGTCCTAACGATTTCCGGCATCGATTTCTCATATTCGACGAATTTAAGAAAATCCTCAAAGTACCTGGCGTGGGAAGCTTGGTGGATTTTCAGTTCTGCTTCGTCCATCATTCCTTCTTCAGGCATGAAAGGATATTGAATGGATTTCATATTTTTAGTAGTAATCGCCATTTCAACATTATGAATCAAGGTAGATTCATCAGTGATTCTTGCGACTTTTGGTTCAAAGTCACATTTCATAAGAAAGAGAAAAGGATCATCGAAGTACTTCCTCAACTTTGCCAGCGCTACAATGAAAACACCGCCTCTGACTGCACTTGCATCTACATAGGCATTGACGAACTGCAGGGAAGCTTCTTTAAAAGCGTCAATCGATTCAGGATTTCTGGCACGGTCAAACAAATTATAGTTCGGATTAGAATCCAATTCATGTCCGGGCTCCACAATGAATCGACCGATTTTAGTCGGTGCTCCTTCAGATTTACTGTGCCGGTCCACTTTTCGCTTTGCGATTTTAGTCAATTCCCCATCTAAGAATTCTTTAAGAGGGTTATTTTCATAACCTTGTTCATCAAGAGTTTGAAAATGCTTGAATCTTTTATCGGCACTTTCTCCTTTTCCTTCTACTTCTACAACGTAAAAGGACAGGTATTTAATTTCAAAGTCCATTGTTTTCATCCTGTTCTTGTAGATTTGCTTTATTCAGTATAGTGAACAGCACCAGTTTCGTCAACGTAAGAAAGTTATGGATCTGCCCCTAAAATAGTTTCTATTGAGAAGGTGAAGGGTATAATTTATTTAGAAAGATCTGACTGATAGGGGATGTGAGAAAAATAGAACAGATACTGAATTTCCTGGTCGGCCTTGGAGTATGGGGCCTGTTGCTTGGAGTATTAATAGAAGCTGTTTCTTTACCTTTTCCTGCTGCATTATTCATCCTGGTATATGGTTATATACTGCAGCCGAGTCCCATGGAAATCATTTTATACAGTTTTGCAGTAAGTTTGTTTTATGTTCTGATCAGCTATATACCTTATTGGCTTAGTATTAAATATGAAGCTGCTATCCGGCGGAAGTTATCGAAAAGGAAGCAGGAGAAGTTTGACCGCTGGACAGAGAAGTACGGTGATTGGACCATTACCCTTGGAAGAATGCTCGGAATGGGTTACATTGCATACCTTGGAGGCTTTTGCAGCATCAAGCCTGTCAGATATGGGTTGTTAACTTTCCTGGGTGTTTTACCGGTCTCAATCGCCATGTTTTATCTTGGAAGCATAGGTAACCTGAACGTCCTGAAGGAAAGCTTCCAAAACGTTCAATGGGTGATCAACGGAATCCTTCTTACTACAATCATAAGTTATATCCTGTTCAAACTTCTTAGACGAAAAGCTCTATTTGCGAAAACGAAACAAAAGGATAGTGCCTGAAAGAACCTCGCCCTGTGGGTGGGGTTCTAAAGCATTTTTAAGCCATGGATTGGCATTTAGTCTATTGTTTACATATTAAGAGAAAGCTATAATGGTATTATGTAATTATTTGGCACAGAATGCTATAAAAGGGCGATGTTATGAATTATAATTTGGGAAAACTGAAGGAAAAGGCAGATAAACTGGAAAGAGAAGTTGAACTTTATCGGGAGTTGATAAAGAAACTTCCCTTCTCCTTTACATACAATGACCCTGCTTCGGGTAAAGAAAGCATTACGGGTCAGGACTCTTTCTCTTTGTTAGAGAGTTATGGTGAAGCGCAAGGACCATATATTACTTCTAGTCTTGATATTCCTTTCCATCAAATGGAACGGTTTCTAACACCAATATTAGACTTAGTGCACCATCATATTGTTTTCATTGACACAGAAGGAAAGGTTACCCTTTGTAATATGCAGACGGCTGTCGATCTGGGATTTGAGAGAGATGAAGTTGTAGGGAAGCATATCAGGGACCTTTTAGGCCTTCCTGATTCTAAGATAGCTCTTTTAGAAACCCTTCGTACGGAAAAACCCATTGTTAACAGAGAAATATTAGATAAAAATTATGGAATCAATAACACGCAAATCATTAGAGATCCGGAGGGTGAAGTGCTGAGGGTAGTAGGGACCTTTCAATTCCTAAATGGAGTGAAAGAAGCGGAAAAGAGAGGTCTTGCAGGTCGGATTGCTGCTGGAATCGCTCACGAAATCCGTAATCCATTAACAACAGTCAGGGGCTATTTGCAGCTAATGCAAAACCAGTCAGATGAGGATACGAGTTCTTTAATCAAAGGACTGCTCATACCCGAAATAGACAGAGCAAACAAAATCATTACTGATTTTCTGCGAATTGCCAAACCCTTGGAGACTTCTTCAGAAAAAATGGAGATTGAGGAATTCATGGTGGAATACATCTGCAAATTCCTCAACAGCGAGGCATTATTATATAATATCTCCTTCGTATGTATGATTTCAGACGAAGCTAAAGGCTGTTTCATAAATGGAAATAAAGAAGAATTTCTCCAAGTTTTCATCAATTTGTTCAGTAATTCATTTCAGGCAAGTGCTGGTCCTCTGAAAATTGATATAGCAGTGATAAAAAAAGAGTCCAATCTTGAAATACATTTCAGTGATAACGGTACAGGTATTAAGCCTTCCATGATTTCTCATGTTTTCGATCCCTTTTTTACAACAAAAGATGATGGAACAGGGCTGGGACTTTCGGTGAGTAAAAAAATCATTGAGAATCATGGCGGAGAAATGGCTGTATCCAGTGATGGAAGTGGAACTACCTTCACGATCAGCCTTCCTGTTTTAAGTTAAAGTAACTATTTTCCATATAAAGAAAGCTTGTAAAATTTTGTTGAGCGTGCTATATTTATTGAGCGATGAGCTAATTGTGTAAGCCGACAGACAAGCTTTATAAGCAACGTGCGATGTGGCGCACGGTCTTTCGCCTCAATACGCATCAAAGGCGCCTGTTTTCGAACAGGCGCCTTTTTCTGTCTTTTTTTTAGGCTGTTTTCTAAAAGATTGTTGCTTTTAAATGCTATTTTCCCTTCTTCCCTCTTACGTAGGGGGGATTGGAGCGGAGTCGTGCGCCTGGAGCGGAAATCCTACTATTCAACAGCCCCAATCTTTGCGAAAACAGCCTTTTTAAAAGTTCTATCGAAATAACAATAAAGTTTACGAAAAGAGCGTTTTTTTAAGAGAGCTAATTTTAATTTAAAAGTTTTTATAAAAAATTTGATGCTTTCATATTAGTACCCAGACCAAATGGGGTAAAAATTTTAATGAAACGATGTTTTCAGCTAGGCAGACTTCCAAACGATACATAATAAAATCATCAAAAAATCAAACTTGTTATTCAATACATTCACCAGAAAAATGATACAATTAACGCATCAACATATGAGCATGTGTTCATACAATAAAATATATTAAGAAAAGAGGTATTGATTTCTATGGAGAAGGGAAAGCATAAATTTTTACAAAAGGAAACGGTAGACAAAGTTTCCACAACTTTTAAAGCGCTGTCTGACCCAACGAGAGTGCGGATTTTATATCTTCTGACACAAGAAGAATGTTCGGTCGGACACATAGCTGAGGTTCTTGGATTGTCGCAGTCAGCGGTTTCTCATCAGTTGTCTTTTTTGAAACACCAACGGCTTGTTAAAGCGAGAAGGGAAGGTCAATCGTTTTATTACAGTTATGACGATGATCATGTGATTGAAATACTAAAACAGGTAATTAATCATTCACTTCATGACTAGGAGGGAATTTTCATGCATCATCATGGACATGGGCAACATCACGGTCACCATCACGGACAAGATCATACGAGAGAAGGAAATAAAAAAGGTCTATTTATTGCGTTAATTATTACAACGTGCATTATGGTTCTTGAGTTCTTTGGCGGATTGATCACAAATAGCCTTGCTTTGCTGTCGGATTCTGGTCATATGCTGAGCGATGCCAGTTCATTAGCATTAAGCCTTGCAGCCATGTGGATAGCTGGAAGAGCTGCCACATCCAATAAAACGTTTGGTTATCATCGTTTCGAGATTCTGGCTGCTTTGTTAAATGGAGTTACCTTATTTGTAATAGCCGGTTTTATAGTTTGGGAAGCGTATGAACGTCTGCTTGATCCACAAGCAGTAGCCAGCAGGACCATGATGCTGATCGCTTTGATTGGTTTGCTTGCCAACATGATGAGTGCATGGGTGCTGATACGAAAAGGGGATGTCAAAGATAATGTGAATCTTCGCAGCGCGTATCTTCATGTGCTAGGGGACGCTTTAGGTTCAGTAGGCGCAATTATTGCAGGAGCGATCATGCTCTGGTTTGACTGGTATTGGGCTGATCCTCTAATTAGTGTGCTCGTTGCTCTGTTAATCTTGAAAAGTGCCTGGGGTATCATCGTTCAGACAATCCATATCTTGATGGAAGGGGTTCCTGCAGGCCTTGAGGCAGAGAAGGTTAGAGGGGTCTTGGGCAGCATTTCGGGTGTCCGGAGCATCCATGATTTGCATATATGGACAATAACTTCAGGAATGAATTCATTGAGCTGTCATATTCTAATTGAAGAAGAGGAAGACGATCAGGAGATTTTACAAAATGCAATCAATTTAATAGAAGAAAAGTTTCATATCACTCATACGACAATCCAGATTGAACGTTCGGGACTGACACATGTGATTGGGCATGAATGAGTTAAATCTGCTAATTCCCACCCTTGCCGAGCAGGGGTGGGAATTGTTTTTATACTGTCTCTTCTAATGAGTAAAGCCTGTCTTTAATCCTTCTTTTACGATAAAGGACTGAACCTGCCTCTGCTATATCACTTATCATCGCTCTGTTCGTAAATGCACCAAAAATCATACCGGCTACAGGCACCATTTGAAAAAGTTTTTTCCAGCCAAATTGATCTCGGTAAGTATAAACCACTTCACGCCAGCCTTGAATTTGAGCCATGACTTCATTGGTTGACACTTCTCCGTCATAATAGGCAGCCAGATTATCGAGAATCGCTTTTTTTCCAACGACATCAGCAGAAGCGAACTGAAGGCATTTAATGATGAAGATTCTCTCTTTTTCATCATTAGGATCATATCCATGAATTATGGCAATCTCTTGAAGCGTTTTCAGTGATATGCCAAGTAAGGCAGGTATATCTATGGAAAGAGTGAAAAGCCCTCCAATTCCTGTAGTTGCTCCTTGTACGGCAGCTGCCTTTCTTCTTGATCCGGCAAGGTTCCTGCTGAGTCTGTCCATTTCCTTAAGCTCGAGCGCGGCTATTTCTTCCAAGCTTGTAATGTTTCTTGCTGTATTTTTTTCAATATATTTAAACATCGATTTTTCTGAAGTTAAATATTTTCCTCCATTTTGTATATAGCTTCCCATTTCATCCAATAAAGTCCCGATTTTTTTATGAATGAATTCTGGTGTGATCTTATCCAGTACCTTAAAAGGGAGTCTTGTCCACTTTTCCCAAAACCAGGCTTTTTTTTGATCTTCAATCCAATGATTTGTTTCTTCAAGAGCTGAAAGTAATTCTTGTTTCGTTTCCATCCTGCGTCTCCTTTCGGTAAAAACAATTGACAATCCTTACTACAATAATAAATTACCCAGTTTGTAAAAGACAAATCTAAAGAAAGAGGTCAGTCTGCTATATTTAATGTTATAATAGTAGAAATCACAAAGAAATTTACGGAGAGTGAAGAATATAAAATGCGATTTAAGAAAAGCATTCCCAACATGTTTACTTTAGGTAATTTATATTGCGGGTTTTTATCTATCGGTTTTGCTGCTAGCGGGCAGTTTAAAAATGCCGCAATCTTGATCTTGATCGGCATGATGCTTGATAGCATGGATGGCCGTCTGGCAAGAATGCTCAAAGCTGATTCGGTATTAGGGAAAGAACTTGATTCACTGGCGGATATTGTTACCTTCGGGGTAGCACCATCTTTTTTAGTTTACTATACATATTTTTTTCAATTCGGAGTGGTTGGATTTGCTGTGGCAGGATTGTTTCCATTATTCGGGGCGTTCAGGCTTGCAAGATTCAATGTCGGTTCTGATAAAACAGGGTTGAGTTATTTCATCGGAGTTCCCATTACAGCAGCAGGTGGAATTCTTGCTTTACTGACTCTTTTTGGCGATTCTATTCCTAATATAGTAACCACAGTTGTGTTTACCGCCCTGTGTTTTCTTATGGTCAGCAGAGTCCGGATTCCAAGCCTGAAAGATATTCCGCTTCCTAAATACGGCACAATTATCACGATATTTATAGCTGGTCTCTTATTTGTCATATACAGAGGTACTTATGAACAATTTCCTTATTTGATTTATGTGGCAGTACCGCTATACATTGCTTATTTATCCTATCGATTTGTTAGAGGCAAAAGCAGAAGAGATTAATAGGCGAAGTAATAAAGGACGAAATCATTTGTGATTTCGTCCTTAAATTTTTTCTAGTTTTTCACTTCATAATCAACAAGGAATATGCCTCTATAAAAGCATTGTAAGTGTCATGTCCATATATTTCTGGGCTGCCTTTAAAAAATTGGCTGAGCGTAATTTCTTTCGCTTGCTGTGGTGAACATCCTCTGGAATTCATCACTAACGAAAGGTAGGAGATAAAATATTCTTTGCCAAGAGTTCCTCCGTGATTGACTGTCATGTTTTTTTCCTCTTCTCTCTAAATTTTTGCTGCTGTTCACTACACCAAGTAGAAGATGAAGCCTGAAATAGTCGACATGGCAACAACGGACAGCACAAATGTTATTACTAATTCTTTCTTGAAAATAGATCTGAGCAGAATGATTTCCGGCAAGCTTGCACCAGCAGAACTGATCATCATTGCCATCACTGGACCAAGTGCCATTCCTTTCATAATGAGTATCTGTGATATAGGAATCATACTCGATAAGCGGATGTACAAAGGAATTCCTACAATAGCAGCTAGTGGAATCAACCACCATTTCTCGCTGCCAAACAAATTAGAAATCAATTCCGTAGGAACCAAGCCATGTATGACGGCACCAATAGCAGCTCCGACAATCAAGTAGGGAAGAACACTTCTCATTAAACTCCATGTTTCAGCAATCGCCAGTCTGACATTGAACTTTTTTTGTGCTGAAGTATAACCTGTCATGACAACGTTTTTAACTGACTTTTCAAATCCCAATTTTTCAAGCAGTAATCCAATGATAATTGAAAGCAGAGAAGTTATGAGGATATAGAGGATGGTTACTTTCCACCCCAAAAGGACGGCCATGATGGTTAAAATGGTTGGATCTAAGACAGGTGAAGAGAATAGAAAGATCATAACGATCCCAAACGGCATTTTTTTCTTCAGCATATTTACGACAAGGGGTATCGTTGAACATGAACAAAACGGGGTAATGAATGCGAAAAGAACAGCAGCCAGGGCAGCAATAACTTTGTTTTTTCCTGAAAAGTGTTTTTCGATTTTTTCATAAGGAATCACCCCTTGAAACAAACTGATGAAGAACGAAATAAAAATAAAAAGCAGCGTTAATTCTAATGCAATGTATAAAAAACTTTTCAATGTTTCCGTAAACATAGTAAATACCTCCTGATGATATATCAATATATCTTGATTTATAAATCAAAAAAATTTGATTTAATGTAGTGAAAGAGAGCTGCTAATATAGAATTAACAGCTTTTTTTTCGAAAAAGACAGCAAAGTTCTTCAGACAACAAATGGTTAAGTTCTTCAGAATTTAATCTGTAATAACTCCATGTTCCTCTTGTTTCTTTGGTAATTACCTTAGCATCAAGAAGGATCTTTAAATGATAAGACAGTTTGGATTGAGTCATTTCCATCAGTGGTGCCAGGTCGCAAACACACATTTCACCTTTTTGGGTAAGGATATTCATTATGTGAAGCCTTTTTTTATCTCCGATAGCTTTGAATTTAGCCTCATACTTTTCAAAAATTTTATCTTTGGGGGTATCGGTTATTCCAGAATCAATAGTCATATTCTCACCTCTTTATTTAATCAAAATATCTTGATGTATTAATTTTACTTCCATTATTTTCTTTTGTCAATTTAAAAAATCAAAAAAAGTTGATGTTTATTATTTTTTTGAGGTGGGAGGAGAAGTTAATCAATGACACAGAGAGGGCACAGACTTAAGGTACGATTAAGTGAATAATGTTGA
Source organism: Bacillota bacterium (assembly GCA_051750065.1). Lineage (GTDB taxonomy): Bacteria > Bacillota > Bacilli > Bacillales > Bacillaceae_B > Rossellomorea. The sequence continues at coordinate 140,270 of JBNJJI010000006.1, read as the reverse complement.
TCTGCAGATGTGGAAAACGAAATAAAGGTATGAATAATCAGTTAACCAAGCCTTTTTTTGGAGCAAACTGTCTTTTTTCTGCATAACAATAAATTAAGCAGTTGACAGAAGAGAGATGTTCTTATAAAATTATCTCGAATTCAAGATAATTTGTTAACTAAGAAGGAAATGTACTTTTTAGAAAAGAGTTCTTGAAAAAATTTTGAAAATATATCTCGAATTCGAAATAAATTAGCAGGAGGAATAGGTATGTTGGATACAGGTTTATTAATAATCAGATTGGTAATTGGTCTTTCGTTCATTGTCCATGGTTCTCAGAAGTTGTTTGGTTGGTTTGGCGGATATGGTTTGGAGGGAACAGGAGGATGGATGGAGTCTCTCGGAATGAAACCAGGAAAGGCAATGGCTTTTTTTGCGGGCATTGCTGAATTTGCCGGCGGCCTTTTCTTTGTGCTCGGACTGCTTACTCCACTTGCTGGAATTTTGATAGCTATCACCATGGTCGTAGCTATAGTGAAAGTCCATTATGCAAACGGTTATTTGTCAACAAACAATGGCTATGAATACAACCTTGCTTTGCTGGCAGCAGCAGTAGGGCTTGCGCTTACAGGTCCTGGAAAGTATGCTTTGGATGCCATATTATTCTAAAATAGGAGTTGTGCTGATTTTATGGGCTGACTTCTGATAATCAATAATGTTCTTATCTCAGGGCAGCAAGCAATTATTCTTGATAACAAAGGAGTGATACTCATGGCCAAGAAAATAAAGGGGATTCATCACGTAACAGCTATCGTGGCGAATCCTCAGGAAAACGTTGACTTTTATGCAGGGGTATTGGGAATGAGGATGGTCAAGAAAACAGTTAATTTTGATGACCCGGGAACATATCATTTATATTTCGGTGATGAACAGGGAAGCCCTGGCACAATTATTACATTCTTCCCTTGGGATGGCGCGCACAAGGGAAGAATTGGCGGCGGCCAAGTGGGAACTACATCATATGCAGTACCGAAAGGGTCTCTGTCATTCTGGGAAAGCCGATTGAAAAATTTCGACGTTTCTTTTAGTAAAAGTGTACGATTTGGAGAAACCAATTTGGTATTTCAGGATCCTCATGGCCTTCAATTGGAACTTGTGGAACGTGAAAGTGGTAAAGCTAATCAGTGGAGCTATGGAGAAGTCACTTCAGATACAGCAATTAAGGGTTTTGCCGGAGCCAGCTTGTTATCAGCAAATCCAGAAATGACCTCCCAATTGTTAATGGAAGTGATGGGTCTTGTAAAAGTAGGAGAGGAAGACGGAGTTATGCGTTTTCAGTCTACTGCTGATATAGGAAATATAGTGGATTTAAAGAAAGAGCCAATCCCCCGAGGAAGGATGGGAGTTGGCACCGTGCATCATATTGCCTGGCGAGCTGAAGATGACCTCGATCAACTACAATGGAAAGAGCATCTGGAAAATAACAGCTATCCGGTCACTCCTGTCCAGGATAGAAATTATTTCAATGCCATCTATTTCAGGGAACATGGGGATATCCTTTTTGAAATTGCCACAGACCCTCCTGGATTTGCAGTAGATGAGGCACCTGAAGAATTAGGTACTAATTTAATGCTGCCTGGTCAATACGAACACCACAGAGAACAAATCAAGCAAGTCTTACAACCCATTGATGTTCGCAAATTGGATTGAAGAAACCACCTGTCAGCTATGACAGGTGGTTTTTCTTTAAACTCTTTGCTGAAAATTGCGGTTTAGTTTTTAAAGGAGTGTAAATTGATTACTTTTATCCTCTCAGCCTTATCTATCCTCCTCAAATGAAAAGCAAACTCAAGAAGATAATTATATTTTTCTTTCATTCTCGGGAAATAGAAAATAAGTAATAATGCCCGAAAGGACTGTACCTCCAAGAGCAATCAGCATCCTTGTCAGCTGGTCGATTTCGCTATAATTATTGGATAAAAACCAAAGTGCCAAACTAAAGACCAGTATAGAAACAGGAAGTGCAACAGCTAGTCTTTTTTTCAAAATCATCACGTCCTCAAGAAATAAATATAAGACTTGTTCAGTTTACCATAATTCTTGAAAAGGAGTTTATAATAATTTAACGACCGTAACGTAAAGAAATATAAAGGATGTTCACATTTCACTATCAATCCTGATTAACTATGTTTTACAAGGGAATTCTTCCAAAAGATAATATAAATTCAATTTCCCAGTAAGCGTTCCTTATAGTATGATAAAAAAAGTATAAAGAAGTAGAATGTGGGGGGCTTACGGTTGAATAAATATTATGCAGCTGCAGCTATGCTGGTTTTGCTGATCCTCTTGGCAGGTTGTGGAAATAAAATCGAGATGGTAGAGGATGCCAGCGTATCGATATCAGAGGATGAAGAACAAATGATTTTTACAATTATTCTGGATGATGTGAATATGGATCCTGAAACGCCTTTTCAGGTACGAATTTATGCGAGTAATGGCGAGTTGGTAAGAGCTCTTGGAAAAGACCTTTTCGTCTTTGATGAAGAATACATCAGTCATAAAGAGGGCGAAGAATCTAAAGTGATAGAAATCACGGAAACATTGCCGTTAACCCAGGAACTCTCAGAAGAAAAGCTAAAGGAAATCATCGAAGATAATGATGACACAGCATTGGAAATCGATGTGTTGAATAATGAGAAGGTGTTCGCGACTGAAGAGATCCAAAAGGTTAGATAAACTGAAGTAAATTGAGTTGCAAAGGACGAAATCAGGTATGATTTCGTCCTTTGTTTATGATATTTTGGTAATAACCTTTGCCGAAACACGCTTTTACTTAGTACTGCTAGTATACTTTTCGGGAAGTAACTCCATTATATTGCACTTTACTAATTTATCATTATAGGAAAGAATCACATCTGTTCTTTCACCATAGTCACTAATTAACTCCCGGCACATACCGCAAGGGGCAACCACCCAGCATTTATCGATTTTTTCATGAGGATGTGGATGAGCCACTGCCACGATAGTCTCAAATTCATGGTCACCTTCAGAAATCGACTTTCCAATCGCCATTGCTTCTCCGCAGACAGTTATTCTTCCGACATTAGCTTCTATATGTACCGCTGAAAAGATTTTACCTGATGATGTTCGGACTGCTGAACCGATGTGATGTCTGCCGTACCTATAATTCTTTTCAATTACTCTTTCTGCCTCTTTAATTAATTCATAATCCTTATTATCTAGTGATTTAACCTTTAGCATAAGTGTCTCCTTTAAATGTTCGAATAAATCTGGGAACTTCTGTTTTTTTAGAGTGGAGAGTAATCTGTATACAATTGTAAAGGGCTCAAGTCTGCTATTTATTTGATCGGCCGCTTCAAAGCATACAAATCCTCTTCAAGCATCAGCATCTTATCCATAAGAACATCCTTGGAATCCATTATCCCTTTGTTATAAACGTAAGGTCCCAGTTCTCTCATGAAAAACTCCAATAGGTTCTCTGCTCCTAACGTCCCAACTTCTTCTCCGTGCTGTTCGTAATGAAAAGTTTGTATTTTGGAGATGATTTCTTCTCTTTCTTCTTTCGGCATTTTAATTGGTAACACTTTTATCCTTCCTTCCAGATGTTTTCTTCATATTAACATAGAAGTGCTGAGTTTTTAGCTTCAGATATTTTTCAGCTTGCTTTCCTCTATTAGCTCAGCGGAATATAAACCGGCGGCGTATTCCTTCAGCTGTGCCTGTATTCTGGGATAAAGTGTGATGGAATCAAGCTCCTCAATGGAAATCCATTCTGCTCCAATCTGGTTTAGGTCAGGGGAGTCAGGCGCGGGTGTGTTCCGGCCAGCAATCCGGCAGTCAAAGAAAAGACTTAGATTTGGTGTGTTTCCATATATGTACTGACTTTGATGAGGTGCATATTCATAGATGAAAGCTAGATTATTCACCATAACGTCCACTCCTGCCTCTTCCCTCGCCTCTCTTATAGCAGCTTCAGAAGTAGATTCACCTTTTTCCACCCCGCCACTTGGAAGATTGAAGTGTACCCCGTTTTCATCTTCAAATTTCGCGAGGAGGACTTTATTGTCCTGAATTATTAATGCACCTGCTCTTACCCTGATAGGATAACTCATAGGAACACAACCTTTCTTAGAAGTAGAAATTTATTTACCTAAAACTCGACCTTGAAATGGTGTTAATAATTTATCAAGATTCTTTTTAAGGAAAAGTGATATCAAATGTGCGGAAAATAATTATTCATAAAATTACGTCTTTTCTAATTAGACAAATATTCTAATTGTTATGATACTATAGTGAGATAGATTATGAAAAGAGTTGGGTGATGGAATGATGGTTGTAGACAAGAATCTACTTTGTGTTAAAGAAAAAGAAGGGTATAAAAAAGATTTTTCGATATTGATATCCATGATGGATTACGCCAGATTCACGACTTTGGCAGACGTGAAGGACTTGACGCAGGAAGAAATCGATTATCGTCACCACGAAGATTTTAACTCAATCGCCATGCTGCTTGCCCATTTGGCAGCAATTGAAAAGGTTTTTCAAAAACTTACCTTTGAAGAAGCAAGTGATGAAGAGATTGATGAATTTGCTGACACTCTAGAGCCGGCAGTAGGGCTGGGAAAAGAGGCTTATATAATAAAAGGAAAACCGGTTGAGTTTTATCTGGACGAGCTTGATGCAATCAGGAGAATCACAAAGGAGAAATTTGCTTCCCTTGATGAAAGCTGGCTGTACCGGGAAACAGATTGGTGGTTCGATCGAAAGGGCAACAATTTTTTTAAATGGTTTCATGTCTTTGAAGATGAAATCAATCATAGGGGACAGATCAGACTGATACGAAAACTTTATGCAAAAGAGCAAGAGGTTATTTGAGGATTATAATAGCAAACTCAGCATTTTCCAAAACAGCTCTATATAGTTGTGCCTCAGGCAGTAATGGTGAATTAACCACTAAGATGATAGAGCTATAAATGCAGGGGATCAGTATTATAATATCCTTCTAATTTAATGTGAAATATTATTTTCTGACTGTCAATTCCATAAAGGATATCGTCCTGTAGATAAATACAAATTTAAAAGGAGCTTGGTTCTTTGAACTAACATTAATACCTATTGCCGAAAACAAACTGATCTATTTTGTAAAAAGTATTTTTTTATCTTGTGATCTTTTACATAAGGCTTTTAGTAACCAATTTATTAAACGAAACAGCCTTTTTTTAATGTTTTCTAATCTTATTCTCCCTTTTACGTAGGGTGGTGGAGCGGAAGGTGCACGACCTCCTGCGGGAGTAGCGGGACAGGTGAGACCAAGGTTACGTACCCACTGGAACGTAACCCCGCAGGCGAATCCAGCTCCAGCGGCCGAGGGTCCGTACCCACTGGAACGGACTTAGCGACTAGCAGATTTCGGTCTCTCTCCTTGCGATAAGTCAACTAGTTCATTTCCTCACGAGCTTCAAAGTGGTTATAGGAAAAAGTCGGGTCCTGGACTTTTTCGGTGATTAACCATTCTAGTTCTGGGTGCTTTCTCCATAACGGGGAAATGAACATCAACTCACTGTGTTCGTTGTGTTTCCTTTATCTCATGCGTGAGCCCTAAAATCTGTACGTCGCTGAACGGCCGCTTTCACTTTTTATGAAGCCGAGGAGGCTCACCGCCCGCCCCGCGGAGTCGTGCGCCTGGAGCGGAAACCACAATCTCTCCGATAATAATCTGTGAACCTTTTTTCGCTTTTTGAGTTGCAATTTGTAATGATTCACAATATACTATCAGTAATCGAAACAGAAAGGACTGAATTTTTGAGCAATGAAGTAATTTACCTATCCCACAAAAAACGAGAAGTGCAAAATGCATATGAATTTATTAGACTCGTTCCGGATAGGATAAGTATGTCCATTTATGAAAAGGCTCTGTTTACGCAAATTGAAGTGGATCTGAACCCTCACTATTGGGAGGATCAACCGCTTTATTAACAGCACTTTTTTAAAATTAAGGACTCTTGCTCAAAAAAGTATACTCAGTCTTCATGAAGAAATTTCATGAATATTTTCTGTACGTGTAACTTTTTCTGATTATTGAGCATAGACTATATACTAACCTTTCCGGAGCATTTCGGGGAGGTTTTTTTATGTTATTAATGAGAGCGAAGAATGTGCAATATACCATTGGTGAAAAGAAGTTTTTTGGTGAAAAAGAATTAACGATCTATCAAGGAGATAAAATTGGCTTGATAGGAAGGAATGGTGAGGGAAAATCACTGCTATTGAAATATCTGCAGGGCTTGACACCTTACCATCCTGATGTGGAGTGGTTTTGCAAAAGTGGTTATATGGAGCAGTTAAGTGCTCCTTCCAAAGAGTCTTATCTCAGCGGAGGCGAACTAACAATAAAAAAGTTTAATTCATTGTTATCTGAAGGACACAAGCTTTTATTCTTGGATGAACCCTCTAATAATCTTGATTGGGATAGAGTTGAAGAATTGCAGAAAAGACTAATGGATTTTAACGGGAGTATTGTAGTGGCTTCTCATGATCGGAGCCTGCTGGATTCGGTATGTAATAAAATATGGGAGATCGATGAGGGGCACTTAAAACAATACCAAGGAAACTATGAAGATTATACGAAAGAGAAAGAACGGGAAAAGAAAGAGCAGGAAAACAAATATGAAAGCTATGTTAAAGAGAAGAACCGGCTGCTGGAAAGGTATGAAAAGAAACAGAGACAGGCTCAAGGAATGAATAAGCCGCCAACAAGAATGGGAAATTCAGAGTGGCAGCTTCATAAAGGTAAAGCAGCAGGGAAACGCGGGAAAGTGGAACGTGTTTCCACTGTGATCAAAGAACGAATAGAAAGAATGGAAAAGATTGATAAACCATTTGAGTGGGATGCAGTAAAGATGGAATATGTCTTGCAATCACCAATTCATAGAAGAACCTTGCTTACAGCTAAAGATCTTACAAAGTATATAGAAGGAAAAAAGATTTATGAAATCCCGTACCTTAAATTGAAAACGGGGAGCAAAACAGCTTGCATCGGCAGAAATGGCTGCGGTAAAACAACTTTGATCAGGCAGCTTTTAGAGGGTGATATTAAAGAGATTAATATGTCCATAAATGTCAAAGTGGGATATTTTGAGCAAAGTCTTCGAAACCTTCCAGATACTTCAAGCATTTTGAAGTATGTAACAGAAGGAAGCATCCTGCCTCAACATGTGATCAGAATCATACTAGCTCGCCTTAGGTTTTATGAAGATGATGTTCATAAGCCTATTTCAGTCCTTAGTGGTGGAGAACGCGTCAAAACAGCCATCGCCAAAATGCTTGTCGGGGACTATAACCTTCTAGTATTAGATGAACCTACCAATCATGTTGATCTTGATACACTTCAAGCATTGGAAGGTCTATTGAAAGATTATCCAGGCACTGTTTTGCTGATCTCCCATGATAGAAGATTTGTTGAAAACGTGGCTGATAAGCTATGGAAGTTCCATGATGGAACGATCAGTATGTTTGAGGAAGGATTGAAGCAGGTAGAGAAGTCGGAAACTATGATAGCTCCATTAGAAGAAAATGAAGAGGAAATATTGAAGCTCGAGACAAGGCTCACTGAATTAATAGGCAGATTGAGTTACGCATCTCCTTCTGATGATTTAACAGAATTGGATTATCAATATAAATTGGTGTTGAATCAATTAAAAAGTTTAAAAGATCTTTAAAGTGGCTGTTGGGTAATGGGAATGTTGGTCTAAAATCGTGAGGCACTGCAACCCTGGTAATTCCCAGATAGACAGTAAGCCGCAATGCAGTGAGGAAGAGTCCTTACGCATTGCGGCTTTTTGCTGTGTGAACCAATTTTTAAATATAAATAGAGACTCGAAAGCAAAGAAGCGTTCTTTCCGTGGAGCTTGGGATCTCCATCAGTATTAAATGGATATACAGAAGGACGGAACCAACTTACCTTTTTAGAGCAAGAAATGATTCTAAATAACTATATTCGTGCTTAACGGTGTTATTTTCTTCAGAAAATGGGGTAAAAAATCTATGTGATTAATTGTCAAGCTTAGATGTCCTTTCTTAGGATAGGAGGAATCCATGACACCTAAAACATTGAAATATCTTACGAATAAGCAGCTGCTGACTGTTTGGAAGCATGCCAGGAAGAAGAACCTTTCAGAAGAATATATATCTTTGATTAAGAAAGAAATGAGAAGAAGGATGACGATCACTTTTAAACAGTGAATTAATAATAGATTTCCCTGTTGAATTGCTATGCACTCTCAGTTGTTTGTTTGAAAAACGTTGTAAAAGGATATAGGGGAAATTAGATATAATAGAGGAGGAATTGCTTTGGCTATAAAGGCTTTACATCTAAATTGCAGTTTAAAGAAGAGTCCTGAAACCTCTAATACACAAGGATTGATGGACAAGGTTATCGATATAATGAAAGATGAGGGTATTGAAACGGAAACCATACGAATAGCTGATTATAATGTGTCTCCAGGAATGAGCCCTGATGAAGGAATCGGTGATGAGTGGCCGGAAATCTTCGAGAAAGTCAAAGAGGCAGATATCATCATAATTGGCACACCAATCTGGCTAGGGGAAAAAAGCAGTATTGCCAAACGTGTTATTGAACGTATCAATGGAGGAGCAAGCTTGACAAACGACAAAGGACAGTACCTCTATTATAACAAGGTGGCAGGTGCCGTTGTGACAGGAAATGAAGATGGTGCGAAAAGCGCAGCAAAAGATATTATTTATGGAATGTCTCATCTAGGATTCACCATCCCGCCTAATGTTGATGTTTACTGGGTAGGCGAAGCAGGACCGGGGCCATCCTTCTTAGAAGCAGAAGGGTTTGATAATGATTTCACCAAACAAAACACAAAAATCATGGCTTACAACATGATACATTTTGCCAGAATGCTGAAAGAACAGCCAATTCCAGCAGAAGGAAATGTTGTAGAGTAGAAGGAAGAGCGCCGATTGAAGTCGGCGCTCTTTTATTTGTTTCTTTAGAATTGCTGTATTGATCTTGCAAGTCTAATCCGGCATCACGCTGACAATCTGGCTAGTACGTACAAAAAACGTCTCATCCCCGATATTTAAAACAACATGATCCGGCTTTACATCCATTAATCTCCCCCGCAATGTATCCCTTACAGTGGAAACTATTAGTACCTTTCCAATGACAGATCTTAAAGTTTCATATACATAAGGTTCAAAGTTGTAGATAGGCTGAGAATGCATGTTTCCCTGATTCATAGGCGCAGACGTCATCATTTCATTTTGTTGAGTTTGCGGGTAATTTCTGAAGTGATACATAACAAACCTCCTGAAATCTTCTTCTTCCTAGTAATATGCAGGACAAATATCCAGTGAATGGGCAGATTGATAAAATAGGTTGAGCGCTTTAACACTTTAAAGCAGGATTTTTGGGTTGATGAAAAGAATACATATTGTGGCTAAGTAGTATTGTACAGGGAGGCGTGGAGATGGAAATCAGGGAAGCTGTTTCAGAACAAGAATGGAAACAGGTGTATCAACTTTTGATTGAGTTGAGGACAGATTTAGGTGCTGAAGAGTTCAGTGAGCTTTTAAAGAGCATGAGAGTTGAAGGATACAGAGTCTTCGGGCTTTACGATAGGGAAGAGTTGGTATCGCTTGCGGGTGTCATCATCCGGACCAATTTTTATGCGGCCCGCCACGTATTTATTTATGACCTGGTCACCAAATCGTCTGCACGATCAAAAGGGTATGGGAGACAGCTTCTTCAGTTCATTGAAGAGTGGGGGCAAGAACAAGGTTGTGAGACGGCGGGATTGGATTCAGGATTGCAGCGTAGAGATGCACATCGCTTCTATGAAGGCAGGAATTATAAGAAATCAAGCTACGCATTCAGAAAGAAACTGAAATAGTGAAAAAGAACCAATTTAGGAAAATTAGTTGAAAATTCACTATAAATATTCATACATGAATGGAGATTGTTTTTCTCTACTATTAGAATAAAAATACAATAACGCGGTTATAGATATTTATATTTATTCAAAAGTGTACCATCATAACGATCTCCCTTCTCCCTAATAGGGTTTAATATGCATGCTTTTATGGGAATATCCTTGTAAAAGGCAACATATTATGGAGGGTTAAAAAATGGCAACTACCATTAGAAAAAACCAAACGGAATATTGTGACAGTGAATATGACAGGTTGGAAAAGGTGATTGTCTGCCAGCCTAGGTACATGAAGATAGAGCAAGTTATCAATGAGACTCAAAAACACTTTCTTGATAAAAACATAGATATCGAAACTGCTATAAAGCAGCATAATGATTTTGTAAAGGCACTGCAGGACAATGGTACTGAAGTGATTCAGATGACTCCGGATCCAAAGCTTCCTGAACAGGTTTTCACAAGAGATATTGGTTTCACAATCGGTGATACCATTTATGTTTCTGAAATGGGAAGCGATATCCGTTCAGGAGAAGACGAGGTATTAAAAAGCTGGCTCGAGAAAAATGGACATAAATATGAAAAATTGGATTACAGCAGTATTGAAGGCGGAGACGTTATTGTAGATAAGGATAAAATATTCGTTGGTATCAGCCATCGTACCAATACAGGAGCCATTGACCAGTTGAGAGAACTGGCAGAGGGATTCACCGTAGTTCCTGTTCCTTTTCAAAAAAAATATCTTCATCTTGACTGTGTCTTTAATATTCTCTCCCCTGACGAAGCATTAGTATATACTCCGGCGTTCAAGCAGAAAGAACTGCAGATCCTGGAATCGCATTTTAATTTGATCGAAGTGAATGATGAAGAACAGTTCACGATGGGGGCGAATGTCCTGTCAATCGGGGACAAAAAAGTTTTAAGCCTTCCTCAAAATAAAGGTGTAAACAAGTCGTTAAAAGAGCATGGATATGATGTGATTCAAGTGGACTTTTCAGAAATCATAAAATCCGGCGGTTCATTCCGATGCTGTTCCATGCCGGTATTACGTCAGTAAACCACTAAGAAGATGACAGTCCATTGACTGTATGTTATAGTGAAATAACAAATAGAAGAATACTGCAGAAATGCAGGAGAGGTTCTAGCTTAACCCTCTATAAAAAACTAAGGAAACGGCATCTCCTTAGATGCCGTTTTTTTTGTTGTTTGCTTGAAAATTCATAAGTAAACAAATCTCACCTTATAGAGTAACGCCATGAACTTCCTTCTTCTTTTTAATGGCAGTTAGCCAGAAAAAAAGAGAGGAGAATGACTATGAAAAACGAAAAAGCACTGGTTGTATTCAGCGGCGGCCAGGATAGCACCACCTGCCTCATTTGGGCAAAGAAAGAGTTTAAAGAGGTGGAAGTAGTCACCTTTAATTATGGACAGAGACACTTAGAAGAGTTGACATGTGCCAGTGAAATCGCAGAAGAATTTAAAGTGCGACATCATATATTGGATATGAGTTTGCTTAACCAGCTTGCTCCAAGTGCGCTTACACGAGAGGAAGAAATCACCGAAAAGGAAGGGGAACTTCCTTCTACTTTTGTACCGGGAAGAAACCTTTTATTTCTATCGTTTGCAGGAGTTCTTGCCAAGAACATAGGAGCGGGACATATAATCACTGGAGTCTGTGAAACAGATTTCAGCGGCTATCCTGACTGCCGGGACATGTTTGTCAAATCGTTCAACGTGACATTAAATCTAGCGATGGATGAGGGTTACATTGTACACACCCCGCTAATGTGGCTGGACAAAGAAGCGACATGGAAGTGGGCAGACGAGATGGGCATGCTCGATTATGTCAGGGAAAAGACGCTTACCTGCTATAACGGAATTCGTGGAGATGGATGCGGGAGCTGCCCAGCTTGTAAGTTAAGAACAAGAGGGTTGTCAGCCTATTTATCTTCCAAACATGGAGGGAAACAGTCATGATTGGACAAATTTATCCTGTACCACAGCACTCTTATTGCTATGAACTTAACAAGGATTTCCAATTTGCGGCAGCTCATGCCATTCCTTCTAAAGCTGCAGGGAAATGCCAGAAAGTTCACGGGCATACCTACTTTGCCAATGTTACAATCGGCGGTAACACCCTGGATGAATCCGGTTTTCTCATCAATTTTGCAACCATAAAAATGCTCATACATGACCGATTTGACCATACAATGTTGAATGATGATCCAATTTTTTTAGATAATCCTCAAAGATTTCCCACCACTGAAGTAATGGCGGAAATTATTCATGGATTAATACAGAAGCACTTGGATCAACAGGGAAATGATGCTCAGTGCATGCAAGTATTTTTACGAGAAACTCCGACAAGCTACTGTATTTTCCGTCCCAGAAGTGGTAAAGAGCAATGAGAAAAATACCGGTATTAGAAATCTTTGGTCCTACTATTCAAGGTGAAGGGATGGTCATCGGCCAGAAAACCATGTTTGTCCGTACAGCAGGCTGCGATTATTCCTGCTCCTGGTGTGACTCTGCTTTTACATGGGACGGTTCTGCCAAAGAGGATATTCGTTTATTGACTGCGGCAGAAATATGGAAAGAACTGAGTGAAATCGGTGGAAGTCGTTTCAATCATGTAACGATTTCAGGTGGCAATCCTGCACTCATCTCTGCAATTGAAGAACTTTTGGCTGTTTTTAAAGAAAAAGGTATCTCATCAGCACTGGAAACCCAAGGCAGCAGATGGCAGGATTGGTTCATGGAAATTGATGAATTGACACTCTCACCAAAGCCGCCCAGTTCTGGAATGAACACAGACTTTGAAAAACTGGACGTCATTATAGAACGTCTAAGGGCTCATAATAGCTACAGTTTAAAAGTGGTTATTTTTAGTGAAGAAGATTTAGAGTACGCCAAAAACCTGCACGAACGATATTCTGATGTACCGTTTTTTTTGCAAGTCGGAAATAGTAATATTACCGAGGAAGCTGGCCAGCAGTTTCTGTCTCAATTGATTACTGACTATGAAACTCTTATTGATGCAGTCATGGAAAGTGAACGCTTGAATAATGTCAGGGTGCTTCCGCAGCTTCATACCTATGTATGGGGAAATAAAAGAGGTGTCTAGGTTTCTTCCTATGTGCAGATGAAACTATGTTAAGTGACTTGCTAACCATGACAAAATAGTGCAAGGTCAACGTTTAATGCTACTTTTAATCACTGCAGCGTAAAAAAATTGCTCCGTATCATTTAACAGACGGAGCTTTTTGCTGTATATTAGCAAGGAAATGACAAATCATAAAACCAACAATACATAGAGAAAGCCTAGGAGGCAAAAAATGCAGCGATTTTTACTATCTCATAATGACTTAGATGGTGTCGGATGCGGCATCGTCGCAAAAATAGCCTGGGGAGAAAATGCAGAAGTACGCTATAATTCCATTGGCGGTTTAAACTTTCAAGTGGCGAGATTCTTGAAAAGACCGCAGAAAAACACAAAGCTATACATTACTGACCTATCTGTGAATAAAGAGAATGAAGAAGCGCTGGAAAGTTATTTTAAAAAAGATGGTAAAGTGGAACTCATTGATCATCACCGCAGTGCAGAACACTTAAACGAATACGATTGGGCAGCTGTAACTGTTCAATATGACGATGGCAGGCTTGCATCAGCAACATCCCTGCTCTATGAAGATCTGAAGAAAAAAGAGGAAATTGAACCAACTCCAATCCTTGAGGAATTCGTTGAACTTGTACGGCAGTATGATACTTGGGAATGGGATATGAATAACAACACTACAGCCAAAAGATTAAATGATCTATTCTTCCTTCTTACACAAGAGGAATTTGAAGAAAAAATGCTGAGCCGCCTTCAACATCATGAAAAGTTTTTCTTTGATGAATTTGAACAGAAAATTCTTGAAATGGAAGAGGCTAAGATTGAAAGGTATATCCGTCGGAAAAGACGGGAACTTACAAAATCGTTTATTGACGATCATTGCGTAGGTATCGTCCATGCTGAATCTTATCATTCAGAATTGGGGAACGAGCTTGGCAAAGACTATCCGTTCCTTGATTATATTGCCATCATCAGTGTCGGAGGGAAACGGATTTCTTTGAGAACGATTCATGACCACGTGGATGTGTCTGAAGTGGCTGGAAAATATGACGGTGGAGGCCATGCGAAAGCCTCGGGCTGTAACCTTACAACTGAAGCATTCAAGTTGTTTGTAACGGATGTATTCAATATCGAACCATTGCCAATTGATGCGCCTAAAAATCGTTATAACTTGAAAGAATCACCTAATGGATCACTTTATAAGAACAAGCAGGAAGATCAATTGTTTGTCTATCCAATTGACGGAGAAGGCTGGAAAGTTGAATACAACGGTGTACTCGAAGGTGAGTTTCAAACGTATTTGGAGGCAGAAAATCATTTGAAAAAAGAATTTTCCGCTGCTTTGTCAAAAGATGATGATTACACGGAATTTTTGATGGAAAACGTAAAAAACAGTAAAATCCTTCAGGCTGCGGCAGAAAGGCTTCCTTTCAATGTGATGGGAGATAAAAAAGAAAAATAACAGAAAGAAGCTGGTCCCAATCGGGATCGGCTTCTTTTTATTAGGCTCTTTTAGTAAACTTCGTTGCTAGTAGCAACGAAGTTCACGAAATATCCCCGCAGTTCACAGTAAATGTCTGGTAAACAAGAAAGAAAAGAGCTGCTCTATATCACTCTGATAAACTCTTCAATTATCCTATCTCGAGATTCCATTGAAACATCATTATTCACCTTTTAGAGCCTCTCGTATTTTTTCCGCAAACATAAGTGCTTTTTTATTATCTCCATGAAGGCATATGGTGTCTGGAGAAATTTCAATCTCTACTCCATCAGCACTTACCACTTTCCGCTCTTTTATCATTTTGATTACTTGAGCCAGCGCCTGCTCCTCGCTGTGTATAACGGCTCCTTCATGGGTTCTTGGGGTGAGGCTGCCATCATTTTGATAGGTTCTGTCAGCAAAAACCTCGCTCGCTGTTTGAAGTCCGATCTTATTGCCCTCAGCTATTAACTGCGAGTTTGCAAGGCCGAATAAAATCAGTGCAGGATCGAAATCATGCACAGCCCTCGCAATCGCTTTCGCTGCTTCTTCATCCTTTGCGGCTCTGTTATAAAGTGCTCCATGAGGTTTGACATGCGACAGTTCTCCTCCTTGAGACTTAACAATAGCGTGCAGCGAACCGATCTGGTAGAGGACCAGTGAATAGATCTCTTCAGCTGAGATATCCATGTTGCGCCTGCCGAATCCCTGAAGATCAGGATATCCGGGATGGGCCCCGATATTAACACCATTCTGAAGTGCAAGCTGAACTGTTTTCAGCATAATCTGGTGATCGCCTGCATGAAATCCGCAGGCAATATTTGCAGAAGTGATTTTCTTTAAAATTTCTTCGTCGTTTCCTTTGGAGTAGCTTCCAAAGCTCTCTCCAAGATCGCAGTTTAAATCGATCATCATGGTAACATCTTCTCCTGTTTTTGGATGTATGCATTTAGATTCGGCCATCAGTATGATGACTTAGATGCACCGCGTATTCTATTCCATATCTCTGCTGTATCTCTGGCAGAGCCTGCAATGCCTTGGACCGGCTTTTTGTATCACACTCTTATTTCTTCAACCGAATCCCTGCTCTGATTAATTTCATATCGTCTTCAAAATCTCTTAGTGCTTGATAAGCTTCTTCCAATGAAACCTCTTTAAAAGTAATCTTTTCATGAGGTTTTAGCTGAGCAATGATAGGCAGGTCGGCTGTTATGATGTTGGCAATTTTGGGGTATCCGCCGGTGGGCTGGCTGTCCGCCATGAGAATGATGGGCTGCCCGCTTGCAGGCACCTGGATAGAACCTTTTGCAATTCCTTCTGTTGATAACTCCTGTGCCTCTTTTGTTAAGAGACTTGGACCATGCAGTCTATACCCCATGCGGTCGGATTCTGCCTGAATGGTGAATTCTTCTGATAAAAAGCTGGATTGCGCTTCTTCTGCAAACCATTTCCACTGCTTGCTCTTAATGACCCGTATTTCTCTTTTTTGAAGGTAGTTGAAAAAGGAGGGAGACGCTGACCAAGATACCTTTCTATCTGAATGCTCTCGCACGTTCAACTCAATCTTATCACCAGCTTTTAAGGGCCGTCCATGATAGCCGCCGATAGCGGCAGGTGTATAAGTGCTGCAGCTTCCGAGTTGTTTGTTTAATTTAATTCCACCGTGGAAGCTAATATACACGCGCATTCCTTTTGCGGGCATACCAAAACGAAGGACATCTCCTTTTGCAATGTGCAATGGTTGATTGTTGGATACCTGCTCATGATTGATGGTCGGATTCATATCTGCACCGCAGAGGGCAATCACAGTATTGGCAGTAAAATGAAGAACCGGACCTTGCATAGTGACTTCCAATGCAGGGGTGTTTTCCTCATTTTTCACTAAAAGATTTGCGAGACGAAAGGCAGTGGTGTCCATAGGACCGCTGACCGGCATACCGATGCTGCGGTAGCCTGTCCGTCCGCTGTCCTGAATAGTTGTCATCATCCCGCTTTTTTCTACTGAGAAACCCATGATCAGCTTTCCTCCAATCGATGGAATTCAGCTTTTGTAATAGATGAGAATTTTAGCAAGTCTCCTTGTGAGAGAAGGGCAGGGTTATCCGTTTCATCCGGATTGAACAATTTTAGCGGTGTTCTGCCGATAATTTGCCAGCCTCCAGGTGAGGAAACCGGATATACACCTGTTTGGCTCCCGGCAATTCCCACTGATCCCTCATCAATCTTAATCCGCGGACTCTGGTGTCTGGGTGCAGAAATAGCAGGGGACATTCCTCTTAGGAAAGGAAAACCGGGGGAAAAACCAAGAAAAGCTACTGTGGAAAGCTTTTCAGTATGTAATCTTATCACTTCTTCAGCAGACATTTTGTTGTGTTCCGCAACAAAAGTGAGATCAGGTCCGAATTCATCTCCATATAGGACTGGTATGGTAATGATCTCTTTCTTTTTTCTGACTTTCTTGACCTTCATTCTTTCAATTACTTCAATCAATGTGTCCTCCATCACTTTGTAGGGGAATGGGGCCTTAATTTCAAGAGGGTTATAGTGAACGGTCACTGTGTTATAGGAGGGCACCGCTTCGATGAAGGATTTCTCCATGTGTAATGCAAGAGAATCGGTGAAAGAGGTTAGAGTATTCAGGAGTCTCTCTTCATCTGCAATATGAAAATCGACAATAAGGGCAGAATCTCCGAGTGGGTAAATACTATAATTCATATAAATCACATCCATTCATCAACATTCTGAATTCTATATTAATTCTATCATAAAGTGAGGAAAGAGGAGGATGTGAACATTTGTACAAGATTTCGGCAGAAAAAAACTGCTTTCCCCTGAGATGGAAGAGCAGTATCAGAAATAAGTATTTTCTTCGGTGAAATTATATTTTTATTTTTTGGGTCAGTGCTTGTTTAAAAGCAGTGGGCTCATCCAGCCTGATATGAACCTGAGATACCGTCTTCGTCCAACCATAAAGGTAATGAGCTGTTTGAGGCTTCTTCAAAACTATTTCAAGCTGCGGCTTCTCTTCGATAAAGTCCGGCGCGATTGCTTTGTAGGTCACTTTTTCCTCTTCTTTTCCGAGTTTTTCGGGTCCTCCATAATCATGGATGAAGTCAATGTTCTTCAAAGGGATGTTCATTCTGCTGGCAAATCCAATTCGTATAATGAGCTGGTCATCCGTCATTATCATAGGATTCAAACGGAACCCCTGTATTTGGGCAAGAAGGAATAATACAGTATAAATATTCAGGAAAAACAGAATCCATGAAACAAGGGGATTCCATTGATGAAGCAAGTAGTGAAGGCCAATCGTTTCAATCAGAATGGCGTGAATAATCATAATGTAGAGTGCGATGGTGCTCGTCTTTTTGTGGAGAGTGAACGAATCTTGAGTTATGACAGCTTTTTTCTTCCAGGAACATAAGCTGTAGTAAAACAGTGAAAGCTCGGTTAAATAAATTTTGATGAATAGTGGGGCAGACATATTTTCATTGATTGCGGTTTCTAAGCGGTGTGGAAAAAAGTCGCTGTTTGTCTCTTTTAGCTTCTTGGTGTGCTGCCAGACTTTAGGGAGAGCTTTAATGACCTTGATGGCAATATACAACTCCAGAAGCAAGAAGGCGCCTTCAGCTGCAATAAGAAGGTATTTGAAAAATGGAAGTGAAGATAAATGTTCATTTGGAATGATGATCCAGGCAGCTCCGTATCCAGCTGCGATGACAAACGATAGTATTTTAGCAGAATGATGGCGCCGGATGATAAAAAAGTAGGCCATCAGGGGTATGACGATCATCAGGTCCACAATAGAACCAAGAACCATTCCTTCTGGCACATCTTCAAGGCGATAGGCGAAAAAATTACACAGTATGATTAATGCTGTCAACGAAAGAAAAAGCATCCATTTCTTTTTCGGTTTTTCTGCTGCATTTATCATAAAAAATCCCTCCGAGAAAATCTTCTTCTTATTTACAGTATACAAAAAAAGGAAAGGATTTCTGCAGGTATCTATGAAGAATTATTGAACTTCCGAAATAAGTCGATAAAATAAATCGCCTGTAGCGGAAATCCATTATGTTTCTACAGCCGTAATCTTTGCGAATTGAGCCTCTCAATCAGAGTTTTTATAAATTGAAATTTGAGGATAAAATAAAAATTAAAAATTCTGATAACAACCTATTGACTCTGACTTTATTTCATATTATGATAATAAACAATTACAAAACGGAACGGCGCTGACGAAGAGGAGTAGCTTCCGATGATCACTGAAGAGAGCCAGTGGATGGTGTGAACTGGTGTGAATCATGGATGTGAATGGACTTCTGAGCCTTCAAACCGAAATCGTTTCTTAAGAGAGTAGGCTTTGACGAACGTCTCATCGATATAAGAGACACATATTAGAGATATTTCTCCGATATGGCTAAGCGGACTGTTACACAGTCAACGAAGGTGGCACCACGGGTTTCCCGTCCTTATTTTTAAGGACGGGAAACCTTTTTTTATTGTTAAAAGTGCGTGTTCAAAAAGGACTGAAAAGTTCGAGGACGCGCAGTTTTGAGTACCGGAACATATGCGAATAATACGTAAGGAACTAAAAAAGCAAGCCAACGAAGAAATTCGAAGTGTCATTTTCACCGGACTTATTGAACATCCTATAAAAATTTCATACGTATAAATCATTGAACAAGAGTAGTAGGTACTATCAAAATCGTTACAGAAAGCCGGCGGAGATGAGAATCCGGCACGAGGGATATTATTGAATGGACTTGTGAGAGGCTGCCTGAATAGTAGTATGGCAGTCCGGGGTTCCGCCGTTAAAAGGATAGGGTATCGGAAGCGCTGCTTTCCCGTACCTGAACAAGAGGGAGTTCTTTATGAACTTCAATGTGAGGTGGCACCGCGATTTCAATCGTCCTCCATGAAACAGTTTATCTGTTTTGTGGGGGACTTTTTTTATTTTTCGCTCTTTTCGTAAAGATTGTGGCTGCTTTGAAAGTAAGGGATTGCAGTGAAGGGCGCACGACTCCGCGGGGCGTGCGGTGAGCCTCCTCGGCTTTGCCTGCGGGGTCTCACCTGCCCACTAGTCCCGCAGGAGATCGCACGCCTTCCACTCCAATCCTCCTACGTAAATGGGTGAGGTGGGGAAAAAAGTATTCAAAAGCAACAATCTTTTAGAAAACAGCCTTATTTTTAAGCGTATGAACTGTACTGATAAATCGACAAATTCCGGGGCGTGACTGTCACCGAACAAATACTAGGAGGATATAAGCATGAAAAAAGTCAAAGAGATCCGGTTTCACACCAGAGAGATGAATGGAGATGAGCTGACTCCCATAAGTGTGTTTAAGAAGTTGAGGGGAAATCGAAAATTCCTGCTGGAGAGTTCGCTGAAGCATGAAAAATCCGGGAGATATTCTTTTCTTGGAAGTGATCCTTTTTTTGAATTTACAGCGGATGGCACCAAGATGACAGAAGTTGAGTTGGTTTCAAAGAAAGTCACACATTCAAAAGGCAATCCTTTAGAAAAACTGAAAAGAATCTTTGCAGAGATATCTTCTCTAGAACAGAACTTTCCATTTTCTGGAGGGGCTGTTGGTTATATTGGTTACGATAATATCCGCCACTTTGAAAACATCGGAGGTATTCCAGATAACACTCTCGACATGCCTGACATTCATCTAATGTTTTACGATAAAATCATCGTCTTCGATCATTTAGAAAACAAGGTGATTTTGCTTGCTTTACATGGGTTTAATGAAGTGTCTGGAGGCGAACCAGAAGAAATGCTGGATGAAATGGAAAGAGATATCCGCAAGACAGAAACCGTTCAAGATAATAGCAAACCAAGTAAGTTGTCCTTCAAGTCCCAGATTACGAAGGACCGGTTCATCGGAATGGTTAACGAAGCCAGGGAACAAGTACTTTCAGGAGAAATATTTCAAGTCGTTTTGTCGCAGAGGTTTCAATCTGAATTCGCTGGAGATGCCTTTGAATACTACCGCAGACTTAGAAAAAGCAACCCGTCACCTTATATGTTTTATATCGACTTTGAGGACTATGTGGTGCTTGGTACATCACCTGAAAGCTTTATTAAGGTAAAGGGTAGAAAGGTTTCAGCCAATCCGATTGCCGGCACGCGCAGAAGAGGTGTGGATGCTGAGGAAGATACAACTCTGGAGAAAGAGCTGATACAGGATGAAAAAGAACTTGCTGAACACCGCATGCTCGTTGACTTGGCAAGAAACGACCTCGGCAGGATCTGTAAGCCCGGCAGTATATCACTAACAAAATACATGGTGGTCGAGCGATATAAATATGTGATGCATCTGGTGTCAGAAGTGGAAGGAGATCTTCATACCACGGTTGACAGCCTGGATGTCATCGCAGCAAGTCTTCCTGCAGGAACAGTCAGCGGTGCGCCGAAAATAGCCGCGATGAAAATCATCAATAAATTGGAGAACTGCAAACGCGGCGTCTATTCCGGTACGGTCGGTTACATTTCGGTAAATGGCGACATCGATATGGCACTGGCGATCAGGACAATGGTCATCAAGAGTGGTCATGCATACGTACAGGCAGGAGCAGGAATTGTTTATGATTCAAAAGCTGAATTGGAATACGAAGAAACCATCAATAAAGCGAAAGCATTGATCGAGGTGGAGAGATGATTCTGTTAATTGATAGTTATGATTCTTTTACATTCAATTTATATCAATATCTATGTGAGCTTGGTGAGGATGTTCTGGTTAAAAGAAATGATGAGTTGACGATTGATGCAGTATCAGAACTAATGCCTTCAGCTATCGTCCTTTCCCCTGGACCGGGAAGACCTGAGAATGCCGGTATCATCATTGATGTTATTCTTAATTTCTATGATAAGGTTCCAATTCTTGGGGTTTGCTTGGGACATCAGGCGATTGCAGCTGCATTCGGAGGAGAGATTGTCCGGGCGCAGAATATCAGGCATGGAAAAACATCATTGATCAGACACAATAATTCTGGATTATTTCAATATATCCCGCAGCCTGTGGAAGTGATGAGATATCACTCTCTTATTGTGAAGAAAGAAACGTTGCCTCCGGTTTTATCCACTGCTGCCCTGTCAATGGATGATCAGGAAATTATGGCATTTAAGCATTTTCAATATCCAGTGTTCGGTGTCCAATTTCATCCTGAATCCATTGGAACAAAGCTCGGGAAAAAAATTCTGAAAAATTTTATCCAGCTGAAGGAGGAAGAGAAAAATGAAAGAATTTCTTCAAAAATTATTTGATGGAACTTCATTTGAAAAAGGTGAAATGAAGGCGGCCGTCGATTTACTGTTGCAAGACGGAACAAGTGAGAGCGAAGTTGCCTCTTTTTTAACAGCACTGAAAATGAAAGGAGAGACAGTGAAGGAAATATCAGCGCTTGTTGAACTGCTCCGTGAACGTGCTGACTTTCAAGTTTTTCCTGCTGCTGACGTTATGGACATATGTGGAACCGGCGGTGATGGATCTCAAAGTTTTAATATCAGCACAACAACTGCATTCGTATTGGCAGGTGCAGGGGTGAAGATTGCTAAACACGGAAACCGCAGTGTATCGAGCAAGACAGGAAGCTCGGATGTTCTGGAGCATTTAGGGATTTCACTAGATTTCAACAGCGGCGAAATTCAGGAAATGCTTGAGAGCAATGGACTAGCCTTTCTGTATGCTCCGTATATTCATACCCGCCTGAAGAAGATTATGAAAGTTAGAGGAGAACTGAAAATACCGACCATATTCAATATGATCGGTCCACTTACAAACCCCGTCAGAATTGACACACAATTACTAGGAATCTACAGACGGGATATGCTCGGGAAAATGGCTTCGGTTTTACATGAACTTGGTAGAAAAAGAGCGATCGTTTTAAATGGGGCAGGATTTATGGATGAGGCCTCATTAGCAGGTGAAAATCATTTAGTGCTTATTGAAAATGGTAGAACAACAGAGTTTACCATCAGCCCAGATGAAGCTGGACTGCCGGTCTATTCAAATGAAAAAATCCGCGGCGGAGATGCAATTGATAATGCTGAGATTCTGCTGGAAGTTTTGAAAGGAAAGGAAGGAGCACACCTGGATACCGTTCTTTTTAATGCCGGAATAGCTCTTTTTGCGAATGGAAGAACAACCACCCCAGCCGAAGGGGTCAAACTGGCAAGAGAATCTGTTAAAAGTGGTGCAGCTCTTGAAAAGCTGGAGAAAACAGTGAGCTATTCCAATCAGATAAGAAAGAAAGTTATATGAAATGGCAGACATATTAAGCAAAATATTAGAAAGAAAAAAGCAGGAAGTTGTCCAGCTGAAAGAGACTGGATTTCAACGAGCGAATTTACACAAAACAAGAACATCTCAACAGAAGCTTTACGGAAAACTTCATTCATCTTCAGAACTAGGTGTCATCGCTGAGATCAAACGAGCCTCTCCTTCAAAAGGAGTTATAGTATCAGAGGTGGAACCCGCACGGCAAGCTAAAATATATGAAAGTGGGGGAGCCGCTGCAATCTCAATTCTCACAGATACAGATTTTTTTAAAGGTTCCCTTGAAGACTTGAAAAGTGTGAGAAGAGAAGTGGAACTGCCTTTGTTATGCAAGGATTTCTTTATCGATGAAGTACAAATAGACAGAGCGAAGGACGCAGGGGCAGACATTATACTGCTCATCGCAGCCGCCCTGCCGCAGAAGAGGCTGATGGAACTATATAAGTACGCGTTAACTCAGGATCTTGAAGTGCTGGTCGAAATCCATGATGAGGAGGAAGCAGTAAGGGCAGCAGAACTGGATGCAGTAATGATTGGCATCAATAACCGCAACCTCAAAACATTCGAGATTAATCTGGCTCATACAGAGAGGCTGGCCCCTCTCTTAAATAATAAAAAAAGAATCATTATTAGTGAAAGCGGTATGAAAGAAAGAAGTGATAGCATCCGAGCTGCAAAAGCAGGTGCTGATGGAATTCTGGTAGGAGAGTCGTTGATGAAAAGCGATAATGCCGCAGAAGCTATCGCAGCCTTAACGGTAGATAAGGAGGGAGAGCTGATTGGTTAAAGTGAAAATCTGCGGAATTACTACAGTTGAACATGCAGAAGCAGCGGTTGATGCAGGAACTGATGCAATAGGATTCATTTTTGCCGAAAGTAGGAGAAAAATAACCCCTTCCATCGCAAAAGAAATAGGGAAAGTGATACCGGCAACGGTGCTGAAGGTTGGAGTTTTTGTGGATGCATCCAAAGAAGAGGTAGAAGAAACAGCGAAGGCTGCCGGCCTGGACTATGTACAATTGCATGGAAGCGAGACAGCAGAATTCATGGAATCACTGTCAGTTCCCTCCTATAAAGCGATATCTATAAAAGAAAAAAACGATTTATTTGGAATTGATATGTACCCCGGGAGCTTGATCTTAGTGGACAGTGGTCATGGAGCTGGCAAAGGGGGCAGCGGGACGGTGTTTGACTGGACCTATTTACAATATCTTTCTATCAGGCAAAACATTATTCTCGCAGGAGGATTAAATCCAGAAAACCTGGCTGAAGCCATAAAGGAAGTGAACCCTTTTATGGTTGATGTATCAAGCGGTGTTGAAACAGATGGAAATAAGGATGTTCAAAAAATTGCTGCTTTTATTAATATAGCCAAGAGATCATTAGCATAAAGGAGGAAAAGTAATGGTATATGCACAGCCGGATCAAAAAGGTCTTTTTGGGAGTTTTGGAGGACAATTCGTCTCAGAAACACTTATGGGGGCCGTTAAAGAGCTCAACCTTGCTTATGAGAAGGCAATTCAAGATGAAGGATTTCAAAAGGATCTTCAATATTATTTAAAAGAGTACATTGGAAGAGAAACACCTCTTTATCTGGCAGCCAATTTAACAAAGCGGGGAGGAGGTGCGAAAATCTACCTCAAAAGAGAGGACCTGAATCATACAGGTGCACACAAGATTAATAATACGATTGGCCAGGCGCTGCTTTCAGTCAGGATGGGAAAAAGGAAAATCGTTGCAGAAACTGGTGCAGGACAGCATGGACTCGCAACAGCAACCGTCTGTGCGCTCCTGAATCTTGATTGTGTCATTTTTATGGGTGAGGAAGATATACAGCGCCAGAAGCTTAATGTTTTTCGGATGGAACTTCTCGGAGCGGAGGTGATCAGCGTTAAACAAGGAAGTGCAACACTGAAGGATGCTGTAAACGAGGCAATGCGCTACTGGGTGTCGCATGTTGGCGATACTCACTATATCATCGGTTCTGTTCTGGGGCCGCACCCCTTCCCTAAAATGGTCAGAGACTTTCAAAGCGTAATCGGGAAGGAAACGAAGAATCAATTTAAAGAGAAAGAAAATTCCTTACCAAGCGCAATTGTTGCCTGTATAGGCGGAGGCAGCAACGCAATGGGAATGTTCTATCCTTTTATAGATGATAATGAAGTAGAACTTCATGGAGTGGAGGCAGCGGGTACAGGCATTCATACGGATAAGCATGCTGCTACTCTGTCTAAAGGAACGCCGGGGGTCTTGCATGGAGCGATGATGTATGTCCTTCAGGATGAGCACGGACAGATTCAAGAGGCACACTCTATCTCAGCAGGACTTGATTACCCTGGCGTTGGACCAGAGCATAGTCATTTAAAAGAAACCAACAGAGTGACATATTCGGCCGTCACGGATCAGGAAGCCCTCCATGCATTTAAAATGCTCTCTATGGAAGAAGGAATCATCCCGGCTCTCGAATCATCTCATGCTGTGGCTTATGGACTGAAACTGGCAGCCTCGATGAATAAGGAGGAGAGCATTGTTATATGCTTATCAGGACGAGGAGATAAAGATGTAGAAACGGTCAAAGAGAGAATTGGAGGACAACATCATGGGTAAAAATTTTCTTGAAGAAACTCTCAATAATTTAAGAAATAAAGGCCAAGGGATCTTTGTGCCTTATATTATGGCGGGTGACGGAGGGCTGGATAACCTGCTTGAGCAATTGACTTTTTTAGAGCGAGCTGGGGCCTCTGCCATTGAAATAGGCATTCCCTTTTCTGATCCCGCAGCGGATGGTCCTGTCATTCAGGAAGCTGGCAAGAGAGTTCTTCAAGAAGGAACGACATTGGCGGGCATATTTGAAAAACTTCTGCAAGGAAGAGAGAAGATAAGCATACCCATAATCTTTATGACTTACTTCAACCCTATCCTGCAATATGGATTGCCAAGATTCGCAGAAGACTGTAAGAGAGCTGGAGTCGACGGCCTCATTGTACCGGATTTACCCCTGGAACACACTGATATTTTAAAGCCGTACCTTCAGAAAGAAGAAATAGCATTAATTGGGCTGGCTTCATTGACAAGCTCAAAGGACAGACTGAAGGCTATTGCAGAGGCAACTGAAGGCTTTCTGTACGCAGTAACGATTAATGGGATTACAGGGGCGGTCAAAGAGTTTCATACGTCATTGAGTGATCATTTCGCGGACCTGAAAAGTATATGCCATGTACCGGTCCTTGCCGGATTTGGAATTTCCACACCAGAACATGTACGAACTTTTCTTGAAATGACGGATGGTGTAGTAGTCGGCAGCAAAATTATCGAGCTGCTTCAGGAAAACAAGTTAGGGGAAATACAGAAACTAATAGAAGCAGCAGGTGAAAAAACTTCCGTATCTTAATTATGTAGAGTTTACAGAGAAGATAAAAAGAGCCAGATTAAAGGGTGAAATCTGATTCTGGCTCTTTTGATTTTGAGTTCTGTTTCCAGCTTCTTTCATTAATACTTGCAAAAACAGATACCAATAAAAATTCTTGCTTTACAATTTGAAGAAAACACTAAAAGAGCCGGATAAGGTACAGGACTTTTTCTCACACCACTATAAAATGGAGGAAAGGTACTTACCTTGCTTCCAGGTTTTACGTGACTTTAGGCTCCATTTTCCCCTCTTTCTTGGCTTCGGGCTTTATCAGCCATAGAGCGAAGAAGGCTGACACGGCACTAATGCCGATTAAAATCATAAAAGTTACCCCTTTAGATAGCAATGCAACAATAGGCGGTCCTGCTGCCACACCAATGAATCGCATACTGCTGTAAATCGATGTGATTGTACCTCGGTGCTCTTTTTCAATTCCTTCAGTAATCAATGCATCCAAGCATGGCAATGCTGCACCGATTCCTATGCTGGCTAATGAAAGAAATATCAACAGCGTCCACTTTCCATCAGTGAAAAAGATGGGAACTTGGGCCCCAGCACCTAGTAACATTCCTATAACGATCGCCCATTTCATCATCGTCCTGTTTTTACCGATGAATTTACCAGTCAAGAAGGACGTGGCACACAAGAATAAAAGGGGCATTGCAAGATAAAAACCTTTCAGCACTCCATCTATTTTATACTTGGTTTCCAGTATGTTCGACAAAAAGAACAGAAAGCCAAAAAGGATGAACATAGAAACGATTCCAATTACAAAGATAGCCGAAAGCCACTTACCCTCTTTACTTAATATTTCCTTAATTTCTTTAGTAAACTCTTTCACTGTTTGTTTTTTATCATCTTGTTCTTCCTTCTTAGGTACTTTTACCAAGAAGAACATAAGAGCGATTGCTATCAGTGAAAATATAGGAATTGAAAAGAACGGAATAAACCAAATCCACGCGGCAAGAAGAGATCCAAGAACAGGACTAAGCACTTTTCCAAATGTGTTTGAGGTTTCTATCAATCCTAATCCTTTTGTTACTTCTGTTTCGTCTTCGAACATATCCCCTACAGTAGGAATCACAACCGGGAAAGCCCCTGCAGCTCCTATGCCTTGTACAAACCTACCCAATAAGACGATCCAATAGCCATCTTTCATCTGCCAGGAGGCCCATCCAGAAATGATTCCCCCAATTCCTGCAATTATAAGACTGGGAATAATGACTTTTTTTCGTCCAAACCTGTCGGATAAATAACCTGCTATTGGAATCAAGAGGATAGCAACAAGAGAGTAAACGGTAATGATCATGCTTGATTGAAAACTGCTGATACCCAACTTTTTCTCCATGGTCGGCAGTACTGGTATGAGCATAGAATTGCCAAGCGTCATAACCAGTGGTATAGAAGATAGTGCAAATAAGTCCCATTTCTTTTTTTGTTCCATAATGGTTCCTCCAGAAGACAAATTCATTCACTTTGCTTATTGTCTTCGAAAAAGAGGATTTCATTCAGGGAACAAAAGCAATTTATTGGACATCAAGGATAGGACTGTAGATATTTTAAAATTTAAAGCGGAAGTAGAACTTTTTTATTTCTCTCCACCTCATTGTAGGAGTTGGAATAAATTGAGATTTAGAGAATTTATCGACTGATAAATAGGACTCTTAATACCAGTAAAGAGTATTATGTAACATCAATCGAGGCAGACTTTCGCATGGTTCTTCTCTTCCTTCTATGCGAATCAGTCTACAGGTTAGAATATTAAATGGGGCTCATTTTCTCTCTTTATTTATTAGGAACATTGAATGTCGGATTATTATTGAGTTGAACAGCTTCCTGGCCATTAGTTGTTTTCATTTTTATTTTGATTCTTATGATGTTTTCTTTTTAGAAGACTTTGCAGCTTTATGTTATTCCCGGGGACAACATAAAGCTAAGGAGCGAAATTTTATTTTCTTTCTGAAACGTCTATCTCTGTATATTGAAGGTCAATGCTCTTAGGGATTTTAATTTCAAGGATTCCTTCTTTATATTGTGCTGAAGATCCTTTCTTTTTTACCAAGGAAGGAAGGGTGATTACCTGCCGTTCCCCGGCTGAAGGGATGTTTTCCAGGATAGCCTGATTTGAGGTATGAAACACCTTCATTTTCTTTACCAATTCTTCATCAGATATTTTAAGTTGAATGTAGATGTTTTCCAATGCTTCAAATACATTCACCGGTATTTTTTCGCTGTTCTCCTGGTGAGAATGTTCTCTTGAGGTCTCACTTGAGCTTCCGTTCATCATGTTGTTCATATTACTCATTAAATCGCCGGGATTCTGCATTCCTTGCCAGTCGCTCGGAAACATTTGCTTCATAACACCTTTGACATATTGATCCACTTCCTGGGGATTCATGTTCTTCATCATATCTTTCATATTCTTATTGAATGGAAAAAAAGAGTTCCAGGGAAACATGCGTTATCACCTCTTCATTTGTAAAGTTATTCAAACAGTGGATTTATCATTAATATTGAAAACCCTAAAATCAGCCAGGGTTTAAGGTTTACAGAACTGCTGAAGCAGGATAAGAGCACAGCCGACATATAGTATACACATACATCATATGCAGGCAGGAGCCCTGCAGTTCATCGCTGTACTCTTTGATTTAAGCTATTTTCGTAAACTTTGGTGGTATTGAATATAATTCAGACGAATACCTCCTTAATTTCACCGGAGAGACGCCAGTAAACAAGAAAGAAAAGACCGGTTCTTTGTGTTCAGCGAGAAAAGTTTACTATTCAAAGGAAATCCGAAGCGACAATTTATATGGAAACAGCAAGGATTTATGTTTGAGTATGTTTGTAGAAGGGATAAGAAAATAGAAAGGAGCAACTACTCTGGATTTAAAAAGAGAAGCTTTGATAGGAAGAGATAAATGGCTTGGTGATGACTGTTGGGCAGCTTTCTTAGAAAATATACAAAAAAGTAAGTAAAATCAAAAAAAATATTTGGTTTTTTTAGGTAACAGTAGTAAGATGGTTTATGAAAAATGGTAACAAAGGGTGAAGCACCGAAAGTAAAACAACTACAATTTACTATTTCAGAATAATCTAAAATTTAACTCCATCAATTTTTATTGGATGATTTTTTCCAATAATTGTTGAGTTACAAAATGTTGACGAAATTTTAAAGATTTTGTCACAAATGCTTTAACTCTTTACTTCAGAGTGATAAAATATTGCTGTAAGCGTTTTATATTTCTTGTAAAATACTATACTTACATAGTATTCCAATATTAATAATAAAAATTTGAATGGCGAAATGGTTGGAGGTTTTTCAAAGTGAAAAGACAATCAACAAACCAGGCTGGACCATGGGAAAGTTTTTCTGGTCCTAACCTCGGTTATATAATGGAAGTGTATGAGCTATATCAAGAAAATCCGGAAGAAGTAGATCCTGAACTTAAAGATCTTTTTGATCAATGGGGGCCGCCGGCAGCAGCTGAAAGAGCAGAGGGGAATTTCTCCCCAACGTCATCTCTTCCTGCTGGAAATCAAAATCTGGGTAAAGTTGTCGCTGCAGTCAATCTTGCTGACAATATCCGTACATATGGGCATCTTGCTGCAGATATCTATCCCTTGAATGACCGGGATAAGGATACGAGAAGAATTGAGTTGAAAGAGTACAATCTTACTGAAGAAGAACTAAAGCAGATCCCGGTTGAATTCATCTGTTCTCAAGCTCCGCCTAAAGTGCAGAATGGACTTGATGCCATCAACCACTTAAAGAAGGTTTACACCAGTAAGCTGGCGTATGAAATTGCACATGTGCATGTCCTTGAAGAAAGAAGCTGGCTGAAAGAAAAGATAGAGTCAGGTTCTATTCTAACGAAATCCAGTAAAGAGCAAAAGCTTGCTCTGTTAAAACGCCTTTCTGAAGTCGAAGGGTTTGAAAAGTATGTTCACCGCACATTCGTCGGTCAAAAGCGTTTTTCCATTGAAGGTCTGGATAACATGGTGCCTTTGCTGGATGAACTGGTTCGGTACTCTGTTGAGAATGGTGCAAGAACAATTAATATCGGAATGGCCCACCGTGGTCGTCTGAATGTACTCGCACATGTAATCGGCAAACCTTATGAAATGATTTTCGCTGAATTCCAGCATGCACCAAGCAAGGACCTGATTCCTTCCGAAGGATCAATCGGCATTACTTATGGCTGGACTGGTGATGTGAAGTATCATTTGGGCGCTGACCGCAATATCGGTGTGAATGATACTGCCCGTGCACGTGTGACCTTGGCTAATAATCCAAGTCACTTGGAAGTAGTCAGCCCGATTGTTGCTGGCTATACAAGGGCTGCTCAAGAAGAAAGGGAACAAAAAGGCTATCCTGAACAGAATTCCGAAACCTCTTATGCCATCATGATTCATGGAGATGCTGCCTTCCCTGGTGAAGGAGTAGTGGCAGAGACATTCAATATGAGCGGCCTTCGCGGTTTCAATACCGGCGGATCTATTCATCTTATTGCGAATAACATGATAGGATTCACCACAGAAAGCTATGATTCCCGTTCCACCAAGTACGCTTCTGATACAGCTAAGGGGTTTGAGGTTCCGATCATCCATGTCAATGCAGATGATCCAGAAGCATGTCTTGCAGCTGCTGTATTAGCTTATGAATATCGCAATAAGTTCAATAAAGATTTCGTGATTGATTTAATCGGATACAGACGTTTCGGCCATAACGAAATGGATGAACCGATGGTGACGAATCCATTGATGTATAACAAAATCACCAATCACCCGACTCCACGCAAAATTTATGAAGAAAGGTTGATCTCGGAAGGTGTCGTGACACAAGAAGAGGCAGCAAAAATGGAGAAGGATATTGAAGATATTTTGAAAGCAGCATATGAAAAGGTACCAACTAAGGATGAGAATCCTGATATTGTCATGAATCCTCCTGAAAATGTTACAAATGGCTTTCCAAAAATCGACACCAGTGTAGACTTTGCACAACTTCAAGAATTGAACGACGAACTTCTTCAATGGCCGGAAGGTTTTACTCCATTCAAGAAACTGGAGAAAATCCTGCAAAGGCGGGGTGGAGTTTTCTCTGGAAAGGGAAAAATCGACTGGGCACATGCAGAAACGCTTGCATTTGCAACGATTCTTAAAGAAGGCACACCAATCAGAATGACTGGACAAGACTCGGAAAGAGGCACGTTTGCACAGCGCCACTTAGTTCTGCATGATCACAAAACGGGTCAGGAAATGATTCCTCTTCATCAGTTGGAAGATGCTAACGCTTCCTTCTCCGTGTTTAACAGTCCATTAACGGAAACGGCTGTAGTTGGTTATGAATATGGTTACAATGTATTCGCTCCTGAAACTCTGGTTTTATGGGAAGCTCAGTTTGGTGATTTCGCAAACACTGCCCAAGTGATGTTCGATCAATTCATATCAGCTGGAAGAGCGAAATGGGGACAAAAATCAGGACTTGTTATGCTTCTGCCTCATGGTTACGAAGGACAGGGACCTGAACACTCTAGTGCGAGACTGGAGCGTTTCCTTCAAATGGCTGGAGAGTTTAACTGGACAGTGGCGAACTGTTCTACGGCAGGACAATACTTCCATATACTGCGCAGACAGGCGGCTATTCTTCAGAAAGAAGAAGTAAGACCGCTCGTCATCATGACACCTAAAAGCCTGTTGCGAAATCAATTTGCAGCAGTAACTGCAGAAGAACTTGCTAATGGGCAATTCCAATCCGTTCTTGAACAGCCTGGTCTAGGTGAAAGTCGTGAAAAAGTAGAACGAATTGTCCTTTCTAGCGGAAAAATGGCCATCGACCTTGAAGAAAGCTTGAAAGAGAAAGAAAATTTGGATTGGGTTCACATTCTTCGCGTCGAAGAGTTATATCCATTCCCGAAATCGGATATTACAGAAATCATGAATAGATACCCTAACCTGAAAGAATTGCTTTGGGTCCAAGAAGAGCCTAAGAACATGGGTGGTTGGACATTTGCAGAATCGCGCTTGCGTGATATTGCCCCTGATGGAGTAGACGTTCATTATGCTGGCCGCAGAAGACGTTCCAGCCCGGCAGAAGGCGAGCCGATCGTTCATAAAAAAGAGCAATCAAGAATCATCAGCGAAGCGTTAACAAGATAAATAGGAGGAGGAAGACAAAGTGGCAGAGATTAAAGTACCAGAATTAGCAGAATCCATTACAGAGGGTACAATTGCTCAGTGGCTGAAACAACCGGGCGATTATGTAGAAAAAGGGGAGTATATAGTTGAACTTGAAACAGATAAGGTCAACGTAGAAGTCATCTCGGAAGAAGCAGGAACAATTTCTGAGCTTAAAGCTGAAGAGGGAGATACTGTAGAGGTTGGCCAAGTCATCGCAATTGTCGGTGAAGGCGGACAGCAGCCGGCATCTTCCGAAAATGCACCTGAGTCAAAAGCAGAAGCTCCCAAAGAAGAAGTCAAACAGGAAGAAGCTTCTTCTAAACCTGAGGAAAAGGACAGCAAAAAAGAGCGCATAATTGCATCACCAGCTGCTCGTAAACTGGCTCGTGAAAAAGGAATCGATTTATCTCAAGTATCAACAGACCCACTGGGAAGAGTACGGAAACAAGATATTGAAGCTTATGAAAATAAGCCTCAGTCTGCTCCTTCTAAACCAGCGGCATCTGAAAGCAAACCAGCTGCTGCACCTAAGCAGGATAATGGTAAGCCGGTAGTGCGTGAAAAAATGTCTCGCCGCCGCCAGACAATTGCCAAACGCCTGGTTGAAGTACAGCAAAACGCAGCAATGCTTACTACTTTCAACGAAATCGATATGACAGCAGTTATGGAACTACGTAAGCGCAAGAAGGATAAATTCTTTGAGTCCCACGACGTACGTCTTGGATTCATGTCATTCTTCACAAAAGCAGTTGTAGCTGCGCTCAAGAAGTATCCATACGTAAACGCAGAAATCGATGGCAATGAGGTCGTTCTTAAGCAATACTATGATGTTGGAGTTGCGGTTTCTACTGATGATGGTCTAGTAGTACCGATAGTGAGAGATTGTGAGCGTAAAAACTTTGCAGAAATTGAAGGAGAAATCATGGAGCTTGCCACTAAAGCCCGTAAGAATAAACTTGCTCTAAGTGACCTTCAAGGTGGTTCCTTCACAATCACAAACGGCGGTGTCTTCGGATCGCTGCTTTCAACACCAATTCTGAACGGACCTCAAGTAGGTATCCTTGGAATGCATACCATCCAGCTTCGACCGGTTGCAATAGATAAAGATACTATGGAAAATCGACCAATGATGTATATTGCTCTTTCTTATGACCACCGAATCATCGATGGCAAAGAAGCCGTTGGTTTCCTTTCAACAATCAAAAATCTTCTTGAAAGTCCAGAAGATCTGTTACTAGAAGGATAATAGAAATTAATTAAAGCCAGCAGAAGCGATTCTGCTGGCTTTTTTATTGTTAAGGAATTTATAAAATCCAACCTTGTGGAAAACTATAACTAAGTTCTCCGGTCCAGCTTCAGCACGACGGTTCGTACCTAGCGGAAGGAACTTAGCTCATCGGAGGCAAATTTCAGAAGAGAAAAGAATGACCACCTTTGTTTCTCTTCTGAAATTTGCATGTCAGGGCTGATCAGGGAGCTTGCGCTTTAGTTCTAGTTCTAGTTCAAAAATCCAACAGCAAAGCTTAGATTTTCCGAAATCATTAAAAAAGGGAGAGCGCCCTAAAAGGCGCACTCCGGCTATAGTATACTAGGGGGTACTGCAATTAGTACAACTTCAATAAGTATATTTGCTCTAAATCTTTCTAACAGGCCTTATCCCTCGACTATGAATCTCCTTCTTCAACATTTGAATCCAGTCACGATCAGTACCGGTTTTTTCCGCATCACGATAAGCTGCAACCAACTGTTCATTACTCATAATCTTCATGGAAAACCTCCTAGAAGTTTTAAATATAGAATTTTCTATATTTTCTATTTATTCTACATCTTATTTAGTCAGAAGAAAAGGGGTAATGAAAAAATAATTGAATTAAATTTTACCAATTATCCTCATTTATTCATGACGAGTGATTTTCCATTGAAGTGTATCTGATAAAGCCCCTGAGAGACACTTGGCGAGTAATTATCCGTTGAAGTGTTTCTGATAAAGCCCCTGAGAGACACTTGGCGAGTAATTATCCGTTGAAGTGTCTCTGAGAAAGGACCTGAGAGACACTTGGCGAGTGATTTTCCATTGAAGTGTCTCTGAGAAAGCCATTGAGAGACACTTGGGAAGTAATAATCCATTGAAGTGTCTCTGAGAAAGCCCGTGAGAGACACTTGGCGAGTGATTATCCGTTGAAGTGTCTCTGAGAAAGCCCGTGAGAGACACTTGGCGAGTGATTTTCCATTGAAGTGTCTCTGAGAAAGGACCTGAGAGACACTTGGTGAGTGATTTTCCGTTGAAGTGTCTCTGAGAAAGCCATTGAGAGACACTTGGCGAGTGATTTTTCGCTGAAGTGTCTCTGAGAAAGCCCGTGAGAGACACTTGGCGAGTGATTTTTCGCTGAAGTGTCTCTGAGAAAGCCCCTGAGAGACACTTGGCGAGTGATTTTTCGCTGAAGTGTCTCTGAGAAAGGATCTGAGAGACACTTGGCGAGTAATAATCCATTGAAGTGTCTCTGAGAAAGCCCGTGAGAGACACTTGGCGAGTGATTTTCCATTGAAGTGTATCTGATAAAGCCCCTGAGAGACACTTGGCGAGTAATTATCCGTTGAAGTGTATCTGATAAAGCCCCTGAGAGACACTTGGCGAGTAATTATCCGTTGAAGTGTATCTGAGAAAGGACCTGAGAGACACTTGGCGAGTAATAATCCATTGAAGTGTCTCTGAGAAAGGACCTGAGAGACACTTGGCGAGTGAATATCCAGTGAAGTGTATCTGAGAAAGGACCTGAGAGACACTTGGCGAGTGAATATCCAGTGAAGTGTATCTGAGAAAGGACCTGAGAGACACTTGGCGAGTGATTATCCAGTGAAGTGTCTCTGAGAAAGCCCGTGAGAGACACTTGGGAAGTGATTTTTCGCTGAAGTGTCTCTGAGAAAGGATCTGAGAGACACTTGGCGAGTGATTTTTCGCTGAAGTGTCTCTGAGAAAGCCCGTGAGAGACACTTGGCGAGTGATTATCCGTTGAAGTGTCTCTGAGAAAGCCCCTGAGAGACACTTGGCGAGTGATTTTTCGCTGAAGTGTCTCTGAGAAAGCCCCTGAGAGACACTTGGCGAGTGATTTTTCGCTGAAGTGTCTCTGAGAAAGCCCCTGAGAGACACTTGGCGAGTGATTTTTCGCTGAAGTGTCTCTGAGAAAGGATCTGAGAGACACTTGGCGAGTAATAATCCATTGAAGTGTCTCTGAGAAAGCCCGTGAGATACACTTGGCGAGTAATTATCCGTTGAAGTGTATCTGATAAAGCCCCTGAGAGACACTTGGCGAGTAATTATTCGTTGAGGTGTCTTTGAGAAAGGACCTGAGAGACACTTGGCGAGTAATTTTCCATTGAAGTGTCTTTGAGAAAGTCTCTGAGAGACACTTGGCGAGTGATTTTTCGTTGAAGTGTCTCTGAGAAAGGATCTGAGAGACACTTGGGAAGTAATAATCCATTGAAGTGTATCTGATAAAGCCCCTGAGAGACACTTGGCGAGTAATTATCCGTTGAAGTGTCTCTGAGAAAGCCATTGAGAGACACTTGACGAGTAATTATCCAGTGAAGTGTCTCTGAGAAAGCCTCTGAGAGACACTTGGGAAGTAATAATCCATTGAAGTGTCTCTGAGAAAGCCCCTGAGAGACACTTGGCGAGTAATTATCCGTTGAAGTGTCTCTGAGAAAGCCATTGAGAGACACTTGGGAAGTAATAATCCATTGAAGTGTCTCTGAGAAAGCCCCTGAGAGACACTTGGGAAGTAATAATCCATTGAAGTGTCTCTGAGAAAGCCCCTGAGAGACACTTGGGAAGTGATTATCCGTTGAAATGTCTTTGAGAAAGCCTCTGAGAGACACTTAAGAACTTATCTCAGACTGAATAAGTCCACTGAGCCACTTCTCGGACTAGTATCTCTACAGGAAAAAGTAATTACTTAATCTAACCAATAAGCACAGTTTCTCGGGGAAGTAACGGCCGGCAGGGGGAATAAATGCATATCCATAAATGACCCTTCTGCATTATTTACATTCAATTTATTAAGGAGAGGAACAGCAAGAAAAGAATGAACCATATTTTCAATATTCTGTTATTTATGATAATATTAAAGCGGGAGATGAGGAGATATTAACTTCAGGTAAGGCAGATGATTCCTATCCACAATGAAAAGAATCTTTCACTGAATGGGGGAAACACATTGTCAACTTTATTGAATGTAACTGTAGGGAGACTATTAGAACAAAAGGCTGAATCACAAGGGGAGAGAGACGCTGTCATCTATAGTGACCGCAATTTAAGAATGACTTACAAAGAGTTTGATTTATATTGCAGAAAAGTAGCAAGGGGATTAATGGGACTAGGGCTGCAAAAAGGAGAACATATGGCGGTTTGGTCGACAAATACACCTGAGTGGCTCGCCAGCCAGTTTGCGACCGGAAAAATGGGAGCTGTTCTGGTTACGGTCAATACAAACTATCGGAAAGCGGAACTAGAATATTTGTTAAAGCAGTCAGACGCAACAACCATTCTTTTGATGGATCAACATCGCGATGCTTCCTATATAGAGATGCTTTATGAAATTTGTCCAGAGTTAAAAACTTCTCAGCCGGGGAACTTAGAAAGCAAGTCTCTGCCAAGTTTACAAAATGTCATTGTTCTTAGTGAGAATCGCTACAGCGGTACATATAATTGGAACGATGTTTTAAATATGACTGATTCAGTTGAAGAAGGGGAGCTGGATGAAAGAATGGAAAGCCTGCTTCCGGGTGATGTGATAAATATGCAGTACACTTCGGGAACTACAGGTTTTCCAAAAGGCGTAATGCTTACTCACAACAATATTGTTAATAACGCTTACAATATTGCACAGTGCATGAAATTAACCGAGCAGGACCGCTTATGCATTCCTGTCCCTTTCTTCCATTGCTTTGGCTGTGTGCTGGGGACCATGGCATGTGTCTCGGTTGGTGCAGCTATGGTTCCTGTACAGGAATTCAATCCAGGAACGGTACTGGAGACTGTTCAGAATGAAAAATGCACAGGCTTGCATGGAGTACCGACAATGTTTATAGCTGAACTGAATCATCCTGAATTTGATCAATTCGATCTTTCAACTCTTCGGACAGGTATAATGGCAGGAAGCAACTGCCCTATCGAAGTCATGAAGGGGGTCATTGACCGGATGGGGGCGGATGAGATTACAATTGCCTATGGTCAAACAGAAGCTTCTCCTGTTATCACACAAACCAGGACAGATGATCCGATTGAACTTCGTGTTGAAACAGTGGGGCGGGCACTTCCTAATGTGGAAGTGAAGATTGTAAAGCCGGGCACAAATGAAGAGGCAGCGTTCGGGGTTCAAGGTGAACTTTGTACAAGAGGCTACCATGTGATGAAGGGCTACTATAAAAACGAGGAAGCCACTTCTTTAGCTATTGACTCGGACGGATGGCTGCATACAGGAGATTTAGCTGTTATGGATGAAGGCGGTTACTGTAGAATAACAGGCCGTCTTAAGGATATGATCATAAGAGGCGGTGAGAATATTTACCCAAGGGAAATCGAGGAATTCTTATATACACATTCTAAAGTCCTTGATGTCCAAGTGATTGGGATTCCTGATGAAATCTTTGGTGAAGAAGTCATGGCATGGGTCATTCTTAAAGAAGGCGAAACAGCAACTGCAGAGGAACTTCGTGAGTATTGTAAAGGGAAAATTTCACGCCATAAAATTCCTCGTTATATTGAGTTTACAGAAAAGTATCCCATGACAGCTTCAGGAAAGATACAAAAATTCAGATTAAGAGAAGAGGCCGAAAAAAAGGCATTGCATAATTAACAGAAAGGCAGCCCATTCACTGTTAAACTATGAATGGGCTGCCTTTCATTTTTTTTATAAACGTAGGGCTTATGATGCTGCTTAGAAAAAACGAAAAGAATAAAACGGATACCTGTTTAGTTTGGGCCCCATTCCCCCCTCAGTGATCATAAAAACTGAAGCATACTCATTCTCTTTTTCATAAATAATAATAATGCCCATAAACCAGTTAAAATTGTAAATCGATTGTAGAGATGATAAAGGAAATCTGCAGGGTAGTATAGAAACCTTAATAAAGAGTATATTGTTCAAGTGTGAACAAACAATCTTGCTTTTTTAATGTAATGAATGGAAGCAATCTTACTGTTTATTATGTACTGCAAAACTCTTTTAAGAAGGCTGTTTTCCTATACTTTGCTGCTATTTAATTTGCGCATCAAGAAATATCGTATTATCGGGTGATATTGAGATTTTAAGAAGGTGAAATTTATGC
The DNA here is from genome assembly GCA_051750065.1 of Bacillota bacterium. Lineage (GTDB taxonomy): Bacteria > Bacillota > Bacilli > Bacillales > Bacillaceae_B > Rossellomorea. Next base: position 101,527 of record JBNJJI010000006.1, on the reverse strand, counting down.
AAAAAAATTCTTACTAAGTAATATTATTTTTTACAGATATTTTCCTTAATCCCTTTTATAAAGGGGGATAAGTAAATCTATAACTTTCAACAGCCACACTCTTGCGAAAAGAGCCTTTAAGAAACAAGATGAACCTGATAATAGTGTGATAGGGGATGATTAATTAATTTCAAACAGCCCTATTTTAATGCAACTACTATCTTTGCGTACAGAGCGATTCTAAAAGACTGTTGATTTCGAATGCTGCCTTATCTTCCTTCCCTTTACGTAAGGGAGTTGTGGGGGGGCCTTTTCAACAACTATAATTTTTGTGAAAACAGCCATACCAAAAGAGTCTTTTTATTTTTCAACAGGGAGGACACAGAAGTTCTATGAAACTATTTGTATACGGATCACTAAGGAAAAATCAGAAATACCATTACTATTTGGAAGATTCTAAGCTTGTTTCTGAACAGGCATGGATCAAAGGTGAACTCTATGATACGGGTGAAGGTTATCCTGCTCTCAAAGAAGGAAATGACAGGATCTTTGGTGAAATATATGAAATAAATCAGGCGGTGCTGGAAAGTGTCGATGATTTGGAAGATTATAAAGAAAACAGTGATAGTAACCTATACTTAAGGCAAGTAGCCGATGCCCAGACAGATAAAGGGGAGGTTGATGTCATATATTATACAGGATTTCAATCTTCGCTTTTTAAACAGTATATAGCTTCCGGCGACTGGACACTTCATACATTCATGGAACAGAAGCCCGAGTCTCTTTTATACTTTGCCTATGGTTCATGTATGGATCTCGAACGTTTTAAGCTTGCAGGTGTGGATCACCATTTCAAGAAACCCCTTGGAAAAGGGACCTTAAAGGGTTACTCAATGAAATACACCTTCATAGTAGAAGATGGCGGCCGCGGAGATATTATTGAAGATGGAGGTACTACTGAAGGCATAATATACAGTCTGCCATTTCAAGCGGTGGATTATCTTTACGAAAGAGAAGGGGTCGTACCCGGCAGATATCGGGCGGCACTTGTAAATGTTGAAGTCAATAATGTATTGATTCCTAATGTACTGACTTTCATTGTGAATCATAAGGGTGAAGAGACCCGTCCGCCTGCTCATTATGCGAGAGAAATTCTGAGAGGTTCAAAACCATTTGTAAGTGAGGAATATCATCAGAAGTTAGTAAAACAGCTTCTATTGCTGGGAATGTCCGAGAGGGAAGTTGAAGGGCTTTTGAAAACGGAATAGAATACTTTATTGGAAGTGTTTTAGTTTGATTTGAAAGCGGCTTTAAAAAGTGCTTGAGACAGAATTGAACCTTCTGTCCTCATGTGTTGGCAATATAATTAAAAATAGCTATTATAAGTAAAGGTGAAGAATATGAATAACAATGAAATAGTAGCAGCAATAGAGGCACTGCATTGGGACTATGAGAAAGAGTGGATTCCTTCTTATATAGAAACTTTAGAAGAAGTTGGATTGAGGGCAGCAAAAAATCCAAGAATGAAAAATGTTTTTAGTAATAAAGTAATCGAACTTTCTGCTTCTGATTCTGAAAGTTTAAGAATAAAGTGGAGTCGGGTGAAAACGTTTTTTAAGGATATGCCATTCAGTCTTTGGCTTGAAGAATCTCAGAGCAGTATGCTTTCTGATTTATTGAGGAAAGATGGATTCGAAATTACAGAAAGATATGATGGGCTTGCTTTTGAGCTGAGTGAAAGTGATGGAGAAATTTCTCATCCAGAAAACAGTGTGTTAATCGATGTAGAAAAAGAAGAAGATATTCGAAATCTTGTAGAAGTATCTTCAAATGTCTGGGACTATCATGAAGATCAATTCGCAAAGCTGATGGAACAAAGAAGAAATTACATTGCTTCCCCATTCAGAAAAGGTGGTTATGTGCTTGCTCTCAGGAATTCCAGGCCGGTGGGATACAGTAATTACAGGTTCAGCAGCGATGACAAGGTTATGTACATGAATGGAAGTGGTGTTCTTTCTGAATACCGGAATCAGGGGATTTATACTGAAATGGTCAACTTTCGGCTGAAACACGCTCGCTCAAAGGGAGCATTACTAGCAACATGCCAAGCTAGACAAGGCCACTCTTCTTCTGTATTACAAAGGATCGGATTCAATCAGTACGCTGAATATGATTATTGGGTGTATAATAGATAAACAACCTGATAGCTTTTTAGACAGGAGGAAGAGCATGGCTCTCTTAATAGAACTAGTAAATGATTTAGGTTATTTTGCCATGTTTATATTCAGCTGGCTGATTTTTATCGGGCTTCCGCTTCCCAACGAAGCTGCTGCAGCTTTTTCTGGGGTACTGACAGAATGGAGAGGTTATTCACCGGTAATCGCTTTTATCTCAACCTACCTCGGTGTCATCAGCTCGGGTACGTTTGGGTATGGAATTGGCAGGTGGGCAAATAACCGAATTCTTCAAAAATTTGACAAATCAAAATCTCAGCGTTTGTTTAAAAAAGCTCAGAACTGGTTGAAACAGTATGGACCTATCGCAATTTCCTTCAGCTATTTCATACCAGGGATTCGATTGTTCATGCCATATATTGCAGGAGCTTCGGGGATACCATTGCGCGTGTTTATAATGGCTGCATTTCCGGCTGCATTTATATGGAGCATGATCTATTTTCAGATAGGAAGGCTTTTTCCATCCACTTTCACGATTATCATTGAGCATCTTTCCGCAGCGATAGCTTCACTGGTTGCGGTAATGTTCTTCTTACTGATTGGTTATTTTTATTACAAGAAGAGGAGGCAGGCATCAGATACCATTGTTAAAGGGGAGAAGTAATTTTAACCGCTGGATATACTACGGTCAATTTCTTCAACAATTGTAAAATATTCTCCCCAAAAGCCAATTGCCTTGATGATAGTCTGCTTCCCTTCTTTGCCCTCAAACGTTTTAGAGACTGTATTGAAAAGAAGATATTCCTCTTTGGTAGTTGACCCAGTGATAACAAGGGTCCTTAACTCTTCTGAATTACTATCTTTCTTTTTACAATATGCGGGTCCACATGAAATACCATATTCATTATCCAGCCATCTATTAAAATCTTGCTCAGTCGGACGATCCACCACAGAGTAAATCAATGAGACACAAATCAAGATGGCGAGCAGGCGCTTACATAACTTTTTCATTGCTTACAACCTTTCAAATAAATGTATTATTCTACTATATCATGGAATAAAGCAGCGAAACAGGGGGATTTCAATTGATCATTTCTCCTTCTATTTCTGAGCCATACCCCAGCATTATAGGAAAGGCTGATAAGTACTATAGTATTCAAATTCATTGGTAACCTGTCCAAGACGGAACATTATCCCCAAAAATGAAACCAGCTATTGAAGTCCTCGCTATGGGAGAATATACTTAAGGAAAAGCAAGTGAAAGGAGAATGTAAATGATTCATCGTGATTGGACAGACCGTCCTTCTATCAAAACTGTAAAATGTGTACATACAAACGCTGCTAAGTACAAAGTTGAAAATGTTTTAACAGCAGGAAAAGCTTATGAGGTTAAAAATGAATCAGAAGATTATTTGTTTGTCATTGATGACAGCGGAAAAATGGGAGGCTTCTACAAAGATTATTTTGAGGAAGTGAAATAAGATTCTGATTTTAAAGGGGTGAATTGCTAAAGCGATTCACTCTTTTTAGTTGTTGATTCCTTTTGGATAGTAAACGCGCATTTCTTAGGATAGTAACCATCTTAATAAAAAACGGTTCAGTAATAGAGAATGTTCAAAATGTCCGGTAAAAAGAGCACTTCGAATTTCTTCGTTGGCTTGCTTTTCCTCACGTATTAGCAGCATACGTTCCGGGACTCAAAGCTACCCCTCCTCGAACTCCTGGTCATTTTTATCCTCCTTTTTGAACACTCACAAATAGTGCGTGTAGAGAAGTAAAGTACACTTATTAAAGAAGTTTAACTTATAGGGAATGATAAAATTAGCAAAAGCACAGCCCTTATAGAAAGACATAGACAAGGCTTTTAATTCTGTTGCCATTATTATAAAAAATTTTTCAAATCCCCTTGTTCAAACACAACAGAACAAACAAAACTTCAATCGTTGCAGTGTTAACGTTTTTACATGTAGAATGGTCTCTAGTGAAGAATTACGTTTTTAGGAAGGAAGTATGAACATGACTATGGACAATCAATTTCCCGAAGCGATTGCAGGGGTTTTAATTAATAGAAAAGAACAATTTGCAAATGGGGAAGACAAAGCATTGATAGGAGAAGGCGGATATACTGCAGAAAATAATGCTGTACTTCAGGATGCAGTGATTTCTCTTGCGATGGGAAAAAATGTACTTCTTAAAGGTCCGACGGGTTCTGGTAAAACAAAGCTTGCTGAAACTCTCTCATCAATGTTTGTCCAGCCGATGCATAGCATTAATTGTTCAGTGGACATGGATGCGGAAGCTTTGCTTGGATACAAGACGATTGCTGAAAGGGAAGGAAGAAATACAATTGAATTCATTGAAGGCCCGGTAATTGAAGCGATGAAAAAGGGACATCTACTCTATATTGATGAAATCAACATGGCGAAGCCGGAAACACTTCCGATTCTTAACGGTGCGCTTGATTACCGCAGAATGATTACAAATCCTTTTACTGGTGACGTCATCAAGGCATCTGAAACATTCGGGGTTGTAGCAGCTATAAATGAAGGGTACGTTGGAACTGTGCCATTGAATGAAGCCTTGAAAAACAGGTTCGTTGTCATTGATGTTCCTTATATCAGTGGTGAAACTTTAAAGACCGTCCTTATGAGTCAAAGTAAACTGCAGGATGAGAAGATGGTTGATAAGTTTATCTCACTATCATCCGATTTGCTGGTGCAGGTTCGAAATGGACAAGTTTCTGAAGAAGCTGCCTCGATACGGGCACTGATTGATGCTTGTGACCTTGCTGTTTACCTGCCTCCATTAAGAGCTATTCAAAGGGGAATAATAGACAAGCTGGAGGATGATAGAGAAAAAGCCGCCATCCTTAATATCGCAGAAACTCTATTTGAGTAAGGGTTGATAGTATGCAGAGATTTATTCAATTTAATGACGAAACAATCGATTCTTTTCTTTTTATGGAGCTGTCTGACCTCGCCAAGACTCTTTCAAAAAATGGAGATATGGAACTGGAATACGGCCCGCATTCCTACATGGATATTAAAAATGAAAAAGTTTATGTTACTCATTTTTGGGATCACAGAAGCAGGACCGAAGAGCTTCATGGGCTGAAAAGTGATATTTTTCTCAGAACAATCGGAAACCTGATGCATACGGATGCTGCAGAGACTGCTGAATACATCGAGAAGGTAAAGTCGACTAAGCTTCCGAGTCTGGGAAAACAATTATTTGTACTTGGGGAAGACATCCGCTTGGAGGAGATATGCAAGCGAAAGCGCCCGGGAACCAAGAAGGCTTTTGACACAAGGAGAAACCTTTACCGCCAGTACTTTCAATCACAATTGAAAGTGAATCTGGTGAAAAGTGTCTTTACTGATTCTCTGTTCAACAATATTTATTTGATCCTCAATGCCCAATCGCCTTTGGAACAAGAAGCGTCGATCAATGAACGGATTGATCTTAGCATGCCTTTTATTAAGAGTGCTCTTTCAAAATTTTACGAAACTACATCCACTAAAGAAGTTAGCAGGATTTGTTTAGAGTTGCTGGAAGTATTCGAAGAGATTCTTGAAAAAGATATGCTAAATGAGTATTTTCATTTGCCTGAAAAAGTATTTTCACTTGAAGAGCACGGCATGACAATTGACGATTTAAAAAGAAAAGATCCGCTTCAAAATGACGATACCCTAGAAGAAAAAAGTAACGGAGAAGAAGAAGTCTTTGAGGAAGAAATGGAAGCTTGGCATCGAGAAACTAGTGATAAAGGAGATTCATTCCTCCAATTTGATATTGATCAAGGTTCGAAATCCGATCTCATGGGCAATGGTGTGAGAGATGGAGATGAAGGCGACCAGGCATTGGGTATGGTGCAAGGCTCTTCACAAGAGACGGCTAATAAAGATTTCTCACAAATGGAAGCAGCCCGCCAGGATAGCAATGAGGAAAAAGGCGGAGGGGAAAACAAGTATGGAAAAGAAAATCGGTTCGCTTATCCGATTTTTCTAAAACCTGACATCTTAAGCTATGAAGAATTGAAGGCATATGATATCAATAAAGGTTTAGTTGCTCCATATCAAAAGAAGCTGCAGAAAATGATTGAAAAAACATTGGAACATAAAAAGATCCAGCCTAGAAGCGATCTGCATTTTGGGCGATTGAATAAGAAGCTCTTGAGATTCTTGACGGACGATAACCCAAGACTTTTTCATAAGAAGCAGAATCCATCAACAGAAATTGATGCCGTCTTTTCTCTTCTGGTGGATTGTTCAGCTTCAATGTATGACAAAATGGAGCAAACAAAGCTTGGGATCACTCTGTTTCATGAATCATTAAAATCCGTTAGGGTACCTCATGAAGTCATCGGATTTTGGGAAGACACAAACCATGCCACAGTCACAAAGCAGCCGAACTATATGAAAGCTGTACTTGATTTCAGAAGCAGTTTGAAGCCGGGAACCGGTGCAGAAATAATGAGTCTTAAACCTGAAGAAGATAATCGTGACGGCTTTGCAATCAGGCTTATGACGGAAAGGCTTCTGCAGCGAAGTGAAAAACAGAAATTTCTTCTGGTTTTTTCAGATGGTGAACCTGCTGCATTTGGTTATGAACAAAATGGAATTGTGGACACGCATGAAGCCGTCCTTCATGCCAGAAAACATGGAATTGAAGTCATCAACGTCTTTCTGTCAAATGAAGAAATTACAGAGGCACAAAGAAAGATGATTGAAAATATTTATGGCAAGTTCAGCATCCTGGTTTCCGATGTCGAAGAGCTGCCTCATGTTCTATTTCCGTTGTTGCGACGTCTTTTGATTAAAAGTATCTGAACATCAATATCGAGCTGGTATAAGTAAACGTTAAAGAGGGGAAGGCAGTTTTTTTCACTATACAGATTTCCCCTGGCCAGTAGAGTGGATTATTTTATGTAATTATTGACTATCTCGAAAAGTAAAGGAAAAAAATAGATTGGTTGTGGTTATAGGTAACTTTAGTATTGACAGGGAGAAAGAGTGTAGAGAAACAAATAAGTTGTTGCGAAGTAATTAGGTTAAAGCACGAACTTATAGGTGTCGAGGTAATGAAGTATGTTTAAATAATAAAAACCATCAAAGACATAAAATATCAGTAGCCGAAACAAAAATTGCAAATAGCACCCTAAATAGCATCATAACAATGTGTGTTAGGGTGCTATTTCACATTGATTTGAGGGACTCTAAATATTATCCATCCACCAATCAATATCTAATTCTTTATTGTTATGGCGTTTAGGTTGGTCCGTAATGTTCACAATGAAGTATTTTTCTTTCGAGGTAAAACAGTTGGAAAGATATTTATCGAGAAGAGCTATGTCATCCTCTGTCTTTATGAGATACGCAGAATCATTAATCTGCTTAATGTCGTATAACTTTCTTAATCTTACCTCTATACATTCTAGTACGTCTGAATCGGTTTCAGTATCATGACTAAACAAAAATATTTTGGAAGTTATATGGATCATCCTTTCACTTTCTTGGGTTATTGATGATGTAATCTTCACTTTAATTCTCTCTATTGTATTCTCTTTCTTCAAGTAACCTGGCTTTCAATGTCCGCTACTGACTGAATTCTCTATTATAATCATGTTACCATGTGCTTAATTCTAGCTTTTCAATATATCGTTCTTGAAGAAGAGGTGTTTCAGCATCTGATAACTCTAAAAATAAGTTAAACTGATGAATACCTGAAATGCAAAATCATGAAAAGAATGCCCATATCATTAACGAGATATGGGCATTTTTATTAATGTGTGTGAACATAAGAAAAGATTCGGTAGAGTAACTGCCTTTTTATTTAAGGTGAAGAAGTTTATTCTTCAGGTCATTTTCCATAGAAATCAATTCTTGTTCAGCTTGCTGTCTTTTCGAACGACCCTCTTGTTGAATTCTTAGGGTTTCTTCAATTGTGGAGATAAGGTTTTCTTGTGTCTTCTTCAATGTGTCCATGTCGATGATACCCCGCTCGTTTTCTTTAGCGGCTTCTATGCTGTTTGTTTTAAGCATTTCAGAGTTCTTTAACAGTAACTCATTTGTTGTATCAGAAACCTGTTTCTGTGCCTCAACGGCTTTCTTCTGATGAAAAAGTGTGAGTGCGATGGCAATTTGGTTTTTCCAAAGAGGAATGCTGGTCAGTATAGATGACTGGATTTTTTCTGCCAAGGCACCATTGGTGTTTTGAATCAAACGGATCTGAGGTGCAGTCTGGATAGTCATTTGCCTGCTGATTTTCAGGTCATGAATCCTTTTTTCCAGTCGGTCAAGAAACTGCAGGGCGTCATTGACTTCCTGATATCCCATATCATCTTGAGACGATTCGGCCTTTCTTCTTAAAGCAGGGATGGTAAGGGTCGTTAATTCTTCGTGCTTAAGTTCAGCTGCGGCAATATATATATTCAGAGACTGAAAATAAGTTTTATTCTTCTCGTACAATTCATCGAGGAATTGGTTATCATCAATGAGTACATTTTTAGAGTGTTCCAGCTTTACAGAGATTCTATCCACCTGACTGCCGATTTTTTGATACTTGGATAGGACCTCTTGCATGGAACTAGATAACTTTCCGAAAAACCTTTTGACGAATCCTTTTTTTTCATTTGAAAGTTCTTCAGGATTCATCTCTTTCAGCCTCTTCATCAGGTCGTTTAGGACATCACCTATAGGGCCGACATCCTTTTTTTGAACATGATCAAGCATAGAGTGGGAGAAGTTTGACATTTGGGTTTGGGCTGCAGTACCGTACTCCAATATAGCCTGACTATTTCCCATGTCAATTTGCTTTGCAATCTCCTCTGCTTTCTGCCTATGTTGAGGTGTTAGTCGGTCAGCAAGCATGACAGGGGCATTGCTGACTTCAACTTCTTTAGAAGATTTACTTGCAAAAGGATCTGCCAAAAGACTTTCTAATTCATCATTTTTATAGTCAGTTGAATGATTTGAATTCATGTGATTACTCCTTTTATTTTTTGTTTTTACGTGCTACATCCAATTCGAAATCCAAGGTTTGTATGTCGTTCGAAAGTACGCTCATCAGATCTTCCTGAAGAGAATCTTCCAAGGAATGAAGTGTGCGCTTTGCATCTTTTATTGATTGAAATACCTGGTCATTCTTGATTGGTTGTGTAGCCAGGTAAGTATATTTCTCCGAAAGTTCTACTACAGAGTCCAGGTGATAGAAGAAGAATTGTTCGCTTTGGTAAAACTTCTTCGGTTCTTTCCGAACGATAGAGTAAATTCTTTTGGCAAGCCTGTTCAATTCCAGAATCTGTTTGAACGCACCAAGAGAGCGTACTTGGAACTGAGCTTTTTGTAGCCGCTTGATTTTGGACTTGGCTTCTTTTAAATTTTTATCAATATAACGGTAATCCTTTAAAGAAATGCCGTTTTTCTTAAGAAATCTTTTAGTATACCACCATTTACCCAGTGTGGAAACAAGATAGCAAGCAGCTATTCCGCCTATTGCTGCCGCAAGAAAAGGCTGCTGCAATCCAAAAACCATCACAAGGAAAGTGATGAAAAACCCGTTAATTCCTAAAAATAATTTTAGAAATGTCAGAGGAATTGATTTCATTTGATCTACTCCTTAAATTGTACTGTATTAAAAGCTTTATTAATATTTATTACGAATCAATACTATAAAAGTTTCAAAAATCCTGCAAATTTCTCAGAATAAATTTTATGGTGGTTTTCTTTTATACTAGCAGCATACAAACAAAAACTGACCAACTAAAGGGCCAGTCTCTATTTTTGGAGTTCACGAGGCGAAACCCTTCTTGCAGTGATTGATCAGCCTGCAGGCATGAAGCTAATGCAAATTGTACCGATCTAAAGAGTTTTGAAAGTTTTTTCGTAGTCTTCATCTGTTTGAAGTTCATTAATATGGCAAGTGTCAACCCGGGAAGATGGACTCGCCCCATTTTTGACAAAGGTGACAAACTGCTCGATATTAAATTCATTTCCCTGAGCTGTTATTTCTACAGAACCATCGTCCAGGTTTTTTGCCCAGCCGGATATCTTCAATTCGTCTGCCTTGTTTTTGGTGAAGTAACGAAATCCGACTCCTTGAACATGGCCTTCAACGAATAAATGTACTTTTCTCTTCATGATAATCCTCCTGTTATTGCGTCATTTCTTTTATTCCCCAACCCAGAAACGGTTAACCTTTCCCATTCTAAAGAAGTAAGTTCTCAACTTGAAATATATATTAAATTTTGATTTCAGTGGTTTTAAGAAGCAATTTTCTGATAAAATACTTAGTGTCTTTTTAAATAATTTTAAGGAGGGATAATCCTCTGTGAAAAAAATAGTTATCGCACTTATATTATCATTCATAATCTTTCAACCAGTCTCTGCTGAAATAGAAGAAAATCAGAAACCCTCAATGCTTTTCAGTGAAAGTGGTATCATGATGGATATAGAAACAGGCACGATTCTTTATTCGAAAAATGCAAAGAGGCCCATGTCCCCTGCAAGTATAACTAAAGTTGCGACAGCTGTTTACGCTGTTGAAAATGGAAAATTGGACAGCATGGTGACTATCAGCAAAAATGCTGCTGAGACAGAGGGTTCTTCTGTATATTTACTGCAAGGGGAACGTATGCCTCTTAAACAACTGCTGACTGGCATGATGATTAATTCCGGCAATGATGCAGCCGTTGCTATAGCCGAGCATTTAGATGGTTCTGTTGAAAATTTCAGTGAAAATTTAAACGAATTTCTGAAGAAAAAGGCTGGAGTTAATAACAGCCATTTTACCAATCCACATGGACTATATGAGAAGAATCATTATACTACAGCTGAGGATATGGCCCTCATCACTTCATATGCCATGAAAAATGATACCTTCAGAGAATTATTCTCTTTAAAAGAGGTAAAGTGGAAAGGGGAAGGCTGGGAAACGACACTATTTAATCATCACAAGATGGTCAAGGGAGAAATGGTCTTTCCTGAAGTGACAGGAGGCAAAAATGGCTATGTGGATGAATCGAAGCATACACTGGTTACCACCGCCTCCAACAACAATCTTTCACTAGCGGTTGTTTTAATAACAGCTCAATCCAAGGCGGCTATATACGAGGATACGGCTGCTTTGCTGAATTATGGATTAACTAATTTTCGTCACAACATTATTCCTAAAGGAGAAAGATATAGTATCAGCGGAAAGGAATTCTTCTCAGAAAGTGAAATTATTTATACCAGCATGATGGGAGAAGAAGACCTCATCTCCATAGATGATACCGGGAACTTGCTTTATACATTAGACGGGAAGAATCAGGTGATAAGAAAACTGCCTGCCTACCCGGAAAGACCAGAAGGAGTGCCAAAGGAGAAAGAACAAGAAAGCACCAGCAACCTTGTTAATAGCCAGCTTGTTTTATACCCTGTTTATCTCTACTTAGGTCTTCTGATTATTGCAGCCTCTGCGGGTCTTAGAAATAAAAGACAGCGCGATAATGTTGTATGATGTGAATATGGTGGCAGAACGTTAAGGGATACAACTGGTATTGAAGCAGCAAGTGCATAACATCAGCAGTTAACGTCCGGGTAATGGCACCGGGCGTTTTTGTTGGTTCTCTATATTCTCATCATCGGCTGCGTGAAGGCGAACTGCTTTATTGGTACTAATAATGTTGAAGTATCTGGTGTATGAAATGATTCCTGAGCTGTCCTGAGCTGCAGCTCTGTAAGAATGCGGCTTAATAAGATCTTTTAAAACTCTCATTGTAAAACCAAGAAATAGGGCAAGGTTGAAAACTGTTGGAAAGATTATGAACAGATTGTGACCTGTAAAATTTATTTCAGGTTACTAGTTGTTGACAAATAGTGCATGAAAGTGTATAGTTAATATTTGTGGTGTTCAATCATCACAAGTCAGGTCTTACTGACTACTAATCTCCGTAGTAGTACATCGAAAATTTTCTTCTGAAGATCAACTTCAACTTGATCGATTTTTTTTGATTCTTAGGCTGACCGGACGAGGTGATCCGGAGAAGAATAAGAAGACCTTTTTTAATTTAGAAAAAGGTAAACATTATCCGATGAAAACAGAATGAAATATGTATGATAAATGTTATTGCTAGATTTTCCCCTAATTCTCACTGGCATGGCCTAGGAGCCATAAGGATGATTGAGAGGAAGGGCCTTCATTGTCTTAGGGCAATTTATCAATGATTGAACCCGGTGTGTATTTCATACAACCCATAGGGAAAAAAATAGTAAGACTTGAATAGATGCACACTTCTTTTTATTGTAACTCCGTAAGGTTACAATAGAGGGAAGTGTGCTTTTGATATTGTTGAATCTTTTAATAAGGCTGTTTTCGTATATATTGTTGCTTTTGGATATCCCCGAATACTAAGGTTTTTCTCTCTAACCGGAGAGAGTAGCTCTTTTCTTCCTTGCTTACCAGGAAATTTTTGGTGAAATTACACGTTTATCTATGGAATTTTATATTAAATAGCAACAAAGTTTACGAAAAGAGCCTTAAATAAATAACTTTTATTTACATAATGAGAGGGATAGAGATGATCTATATTCTAATAGGGTTAGGCGGAGCAGTAGGCAGTTTGTTAAGATATCTGACAGGTAATCTGCTTCTTGACTTGAATCCTTCTGTGTTTCCATATGGAACTTTAGCGGCCAACCTGGCAGGATCTTTCTTGTTAGGACTGTTAACAGAAGCATGGCTGAAGAAAAGAAAAATATCAACAGAACTAGCGGCGGCTGTAGGAACGGGGGCAATTGGGTCATTCACAACTTTTTCAGCTTTTAGTATGGAAACGATTGGACTGTTGAAGGGCGGGCATTTCTTTATGGCCTTTTTATATTTTCTCCTAAGCGTAATGGGTGGGCTTTTAGCTGCCTGGAGCGGACTGCAAATGGGGAAAAGGAGAGTGGAGAGAGGATGATTTTACTGGCTATAGCGGCAGGGGGCTTTTTGGGGGCTGCATCACGTTTTTTTATAGGGACTTTCATCAAGCGCCGATTTCGTACATATTTGCCTTTAGGCACTCTATCGGTAAACGTGACAGGTGCTTTCCTGCTCGGGGTGATTCTCGGTATGGGAATAGAGGGAAGTGCGTATGCCTTTCTCGCTATAGGATTTCTGGGATCATTTACAACCTATTCAACTTTAATGGTAGAAGCAGTAAGCTTGGAAAAGAACGGAGAAAGAAGAAGAGCGCTTCACTATCTAGTTCTTAGTTATGCAGTGGGCTTGACTGCTGCTTTCATTGGTTTAGTAGCAGGCATAAGGCTGTAAAGAAGAAGCTGTCTCATCAGTCAGTGCAGGATAACAAATTTCCTGATAATCACTTCTTGGTGAGACAGCTTTATTTATTTTACGACAATGTAACCGATCATAGGTCCGTCATTTTCTATCGTTTCATGAGCCTCACATACAAGTTTATAGGTGCCTTTTTTATCAAAAGTTACATTGAAAATTGCTTCTTCTCCTTTTTTAACAGTTCCCCTCACATCTGTACCCTCGATATAAAAAGGATGAGCCATCCCATTCACACCGTAAATTCGAAATTGAATTTCTTTGCCTTTCTCCACTACAATTGTTCCAGGATCCCATCTGTAAGATTCGATCTTCTCTCCGCTTTCAGTTTCTGAAGAGAACTCCCCGGTAACCATCTGGATTACCTGGACATTAGAACTCTCTCCACTCATCGTGACAGTTGGATAGGACTCCTTAGGAAACATCATCCAAACTGCACCAAGAGATAGGGCAATAAAGCCGATAATAAAAAGAATAAGTGATCTTTTTTTCACTACAACAAAATTCATTGTACAACCTCCTTTTTCTAGTACAATTATATGCCTGTCCCTTCGAAAACTTGTCTAAAAGTGGTTGTTCGAAAAAGTCCGGTAAAATGACACTTCGTTTTCTTCATAGGCTTGCTCTTTTAGTTCCTTACATATTATTCGCATACTTTCAGTTACTCAAAGCTTCCCATCCTCGAACTTCTCGGTCCTTATAAGCCTCCTTTTTAAACACGATCTAAAAGGAGAATGAACTTCTCTTAAGGGGAAAACTAGGCAGATGATTTTCTATCTTACCGAAAATTATGTACAATTTACTCGTAGGATCCGGAGGTGTTTATAATGTCTTGGAGAATCGTCAGGATTTCTGGAGAAGCAGAGCCGTGGTGGTTTTTTTCTGATTGGAAAAAAGATATTAAAGAAGAAATCCATCATACAGACGAAAAAGAAGCCTTTGAGCAATTTATAAGTCTTGTTGAGGAATTTACGCATAAATATCAGCATACGAAGCATAAAAAGAATACAGCTGCCTTCTGGAATGATGGCGACAAGGTGTTTTGTGAAGCATGTGACGATGATCTGCAGTTATACCATGGCTTGATCCTTATGGAGAATGATCAGCTTAAAGAGTTTACTGAAGAAGAAAAAGTTAGATTTATTTCTGCAATACAACGTTGATTTCTCTGTTTTAATGAACTTTTGTAGTTGAAAAGACTTTAAAGAGTTCCTTTAAATTACAGGCTGTTTTTAACACGAATTGTTGATTGGCAATTCCTTTGAACATTAGGTTTTTATCTTTGAACAGAAAGAAGAACAGCTCTTTTACTTTCTTGTTTACAAGGGATTTCCGGTGAGTAGAGGAGGAATTCTTCTTACTGTATATTCAATAGCAACAAAGTTATGAAGACAGCTGATTTTTAAAAAATAAAAGAGCAGGAATGGAAGGTGAGACACCTTTCATTCCTGCTCTTTTTATTTCTGAGACAGAACCTGTGGCAACGCTTTGAATTTATAAGTCGGTCCTCAATTTAATAAACCTGTATACATGGGTGAAGATGACTTTCAAGATAGCATAAGTTGGCACGGCGAGAAGCAAGCCGAGAAAGCCAGCAAATCTGCCTGCTACGACCAAGAGCAAGATGATGGTCAGTGGATGTATATCAAGTTTTCTACCCATGACCTGAGGTGAAATCAGATTTCCCTCAATTTGCTGAACCACAAGGATGACTACAATGACCCATATTGCCATAATCGGTTCCTGGAGGAAACCTACTATCACTGCAGGAATAGCACTTATTAAAGGACCCACAAAAGGTATCACATTAGTTAACATTGTTAATAAAGCAATGACAAGGGAGTATTCCAGACCGATAATCAGATAGCCGATATAAACCAGGACACCTACACAGATGCTCACGATCACTTGGCCTTGGATGTATGAACTTAATGCATCATCCATGTCACTCATTACCTTCTTGCCTTCTTTTTCATGCTTGTGGGGAACCAGCTTTAGTATTTTTCCAGAAAGCTTCCTTCCGTCTTTCAGCATGTAATAAAGAACAAATGGAATAAGAATGATCAGAACGATGATATTGGTCACTGTACTGATGATGTTCATCAAGTTGCTTCCCAGAGTGGAAGCAGCGTCATTAAGGTAATCGGTCAACTGGTTGGTGATATCTTCCAGTGAGAACCTTTCGCCATTTTGAAAACGAGACACCCATTCATTTTGCTGCAAGTTCAGCAGCGCATCACGAAAATTCTGTATAAGCTGCGGAGTATTTTCAATCAGACTGTTGATTTGCCTTTGAAGAATTGGGCCAACGTAGAATGTCAAACCGGTGAATAAACCGATTACAGCCAAATATATGATAAAGATGGCTGCTGGCCTTGGCATTTTTCTAGCCAGGAAGTTAACCAGCGGCCTCAACAGGTAGTAAAAGATACCGCCAAGCACTATTGGTCCAAACAAGGCTGTTACTATAACAGTTATCGGGGTGAAGATAAAGTCAACAAGTGTTCCTAAATAGATGATTAATAAAATTAGTGCAACGGCATAGCCCCTGCGAAACCATTTTCCCTCAGGCATACATTTCACTCCTAAAACATAATGAAAAGAACTGTATTTCAGTCTCTTTCCTCTATATATTCTCTTTATTGTTTTCTTTAAACTTGAATTTATCATGCTTTTCAATAACCCAAGAAAGCTTCTACCTGGAGGCAGAAGCTTTCTCGGTGTTTTTTTCAATTACAGCCTGCTGTGTTGAAATGAAAAGGTCGACAAATTCTGCATCCCACTGGGTGCCTTTTCCGTCCTGAAGAATGGATAATGCTTTCATAGAGCTCATTCCTCTTCGGTAGGGACGGTTGGAAGTCATAGCATCATATGCATCTGCCACGGCAATCATCCTGCCGAATTCAGGTATTCTATCCCCTGACAGACCTTCAGGATAACCCAGTCCATCTATTCTTTCATGATGATACTTTATTCCAGGAAGGATAGGAAGAAGTTCAGTTGTTAAGTCGACCCCTTCAAGGATAGTTGCTCCGATAACAGGGTGGAGCTTGATTTGGTCGAATTCTTCCTCTGTTAATTTTCCATCTTTCAGCAACACGTCATCTCGCACGCCGATTTTTCCAATATCATGAAGAAGGGCAGACTTTCTCAGCAATTCAATCTTCTCAGTCGGCCATCCAGCCTTTTCGGCAATTCCGGAAGAATAATGGGCAACTCGTTTAGAATGACCGGCTGTGTATGGATCACGAGCATCCAACGCTCCTGCAATGACATCGAAAAAGCTGGCAATCAACTGTTCGTTTTTTTTATCTTTCATCTGAATTGAAGCCACCATTTTGTTAAAACCGTTGAATAGGTCTGAAAATTCGTCTGAATAGGGATTTTGCAGCTGCTTCAAATTGTCCTGCTCAATATTTTGAAATCCGGCTTGCAATTTTTTTACAGGTATTTCGATATTTCTGAAAAGAAGAATCGTTCCTAAGAATGCAAGAATCAGGATGATGACGATCAGGGCTCCTGCCCAGTTCCAATAATCAGATTGTGGCACCGTGGTAATAGAAAGGCGGATTTGAGACGCAAGACTAAACAACAATACCGGAAAGAGGGCAAGAAATAGTGAGCCCGCCAAAAGCTTCCTTTTTAAACTGAGGTAAAATGGTTTGTTTGTAAAAAGATCCACATTGTATAACTTCCGGGACTTATCGGCTATATCAATCAAAAGAGGTGCAGCAGTGTTAAAAGTTAAATAAAATTCTATGAGTGCATGCATGGCAGCAACAAGGAATGCTCCTGCCCAGGCATAGCCTATATATGACAAGGGTAAGTTCAATAGTTCCAATTTTATAAAAATATAGGTGAGGAGCGTCGCCGGAATGGCCAGTCCAAGAAAATGCGGGAGCATGATTCTCCTGACCGTTAAGATAGGGAAATTTAAACTGTGGTGATAAGCCTTTTCAAGAGATTCAAATGAGTACTTTTGTTCTTTATAAATTGCCTTAATTGGTTGAATGTGCCGACTGTAAAAAAAGTATTCAGCTGAAAACATGGTACAGAGAGAAGTGAAAATGATGAAAAACATGTACTGATACTCTCCATTAGGAAGATCAAGAGTCTGAAAGATGAAGACCGAACCTACTCCCAAAACAGCTATTAGAGAACCGAAAATATAATTGTAAATAGTTTTTCTCTGAAAGACATTAAATACAGACATGTAAACCTCCAAAATTCTGCTAATGATGTCATTATAATGCAAAGTGGATAGGTTTGGAATAAACAAATATAATGGGGTGGAGGCGGAATCATAAAAGTGCAGCTTTCTCAGTTTGGAGGAGAGTCCGCCACTCCTGGTTCTCCTCTTTAACTTTAAGGAAGGTTATAATTGAAGACTACTAAACCATAAGTAGCTTTTATCACTTATCAATCAATAATTCCCGTGCGGACTATTTTTACATCTATACTCAGGTTGAATTCTGCTTCAGGGTATTTATCTGCCCACATTTTTTTGGTGACTTCCACTCCTCTGCTTGAAGCTCGGTAGTAGGAGCCGAAGCCAATAGGGTCAGACCCAGTTTCTTGTAATTCCTGGATAACTTCCATGCCCTTCTTTTCCATCGACTTTTCAAGTTCTTTTTCCAGCTTTCTAAGAACTTCGGCTTCTGATAAATTCAGCTGGACAGTCATTTCAAGAATCCTGGCTTCTATTTCGAGGTTTATGTCAAAGGAGGGCTTGTTCGTGTCTATTAGTTTAATCTTATAGTCATTACTGATGTTATCCATGGTGATATGCATCTCAGTCTTCTCTTCCTCTTCCTCCTTTACTGCCCTTTCAGGTTCTGCCTGTTCAATTTCCTTTTTAAAGATTTCTCTGGGTATTTTTACTTCTGTGCTTCCTGTTTTTATAGAATCAAGCAAAGATTGGACGTAGAAGATCTTCTCTCTATCAAGTATTCCAACTTGCTTATCATCTGAAAAAAGAGCAAATCCTGTGATTCCCACCTTTCCTTCAATAATTGAAAGGTAGGGAAGAATGGCGTCTTTTCCTACCGAGCCATAACTGGTCATAAACTGCTGAAGAGTTGAATTTGGAATCGACTCATTTTGTATATTTAACTGTATTAAGTTATAAAGATAGGTTCCCATATTGGTTGGCTGGCTTTTAGGCTGAAAGGAGAGAATATCGCTTGCGTTGGGATTGGCTACGGCCAAAAATATCATATTTCCAATAGATGCGTCTCTTGATAAAGAGTCAACCAAAGAGTTTATTCCTTTTTTAGCAATCTCTTCACCATATAGAGCAACCCTCAGCTGTCCAGAAACGAGACTATGGTCGGTCTCAAAATTGGCAAACATCCTAACGCCTTTACTTGTATCTGCATCTGCTGAGATGACTGTTGATAAATTTTTCATAGAAGGATTGAATTGGTAAAACACAGTTGTTCCTTTGATTTTGCCTTCTTCCTCTGATTGATCATAACCTACGCCTGTAATCAATCCTTGTTTCTCCAAGTATCTTGTTTCAACACAGCTGCTTAATAGAAGGGAAGTCATTATGACACCAGTTATTAAAATAAGTTTCTTCAAAGAGACTCCTCCTTTTGTTTTTTAAAATACTTCTTGATAAGTACTATTACAAGGAGAATGGCCGGATAAACAAATACAAGGACGAAGCTGATAGTTGCCATGATATCGGTAAAGGTATTCATTTCGATTCTCTGATCAATGAAAAAAGTGCTTATCCATAATAAAATCGCAAAAAGATAGATTGTTTTTCTTTGTTGAAACCCCAGGACTCTCTTGACCCCTCTAGTGGCGGCCCAGAAGTATAAGCAGATATTAGGAAGGATGACTAACATCCAATAAGATACCGCAATGAATTCGAAACGTTCCAAGTTCGGGATCCGGACAATTTTAAACATTGAAAGGACTGGCCAGATCGTTTTTTCCAGAACCATCTCGGAGAAGAACCCGATGGAAACGAAGGTGACAATGAAATAAATGAGGATGGTATACGCCATTCCGAATAAAGAAAACTTTAAAACTTTCTTTTTGTCTTTGACATATGGATAGAGAAAAAGTAGCAGCTCAAACCCGGTCACTGAGAAAGCTGTCTTATAGGTACCCATAGCCAATTCTTTTGCACTGTGATCCCAAATGGGCAGGAAATGGGTAAAATCCATGTACTGCACTGGTGCATAAATTACAAATATTAGCCATGCCGTCAGAATGAAAGCTAAAAAGCTGATTCCGACAATGACCCTGACTCCTCCCAAGACACCATAAACACCCAGGAAGATCAACAGCGCTGATAACAGCCAAGTGGGCATGTCGGAAAAAATCCAAGCCTGAACCATTTCGGTATAATGCATGATGACAAGATAGGTGATCACCAGCAAATATCCGATATACATCAGGCTTAAAAAACTGCCGATCCATTTGCCGAAAAGGTCCTTATGGATTCCATACAGATCTGCAGTTTCATAATTTTTCAATAACATAAGCGTGATTGTAATAGCGATGGTCAGCAGCACTCCGGCAAGCAGGATGGAAATCCATGCATCGTGTCCTGCTTCAAGGAATACAACTCTGGGGAGTCCCGCAATTCCTACTCCTGTTTGTGCTGAGTGAACAACAAACATGATGAAAAATGAGTTGAACATTAAACTTTTAGGAGGATCAACATTAATTTTCATAGACACAATCCTTTTTCATTCTTATCAATTTCAGTCTTTCGGCTTTCATCCATATGAGCACAATTTATCGTAGAAATCATCCTTGTTCATCAATGCGTTGTTTTGGGCTGACTAAGGTCATGATTATTAACTTATTCGTCTACGTCTTTCTTTGCATATTTCTTTTTTTCTTTCATTTTCTCAGAATCGACTGGCGAATTAGCCTCTGGTCTTTTGCCCATATACTGAAACGGCAAGCGGAATAAGCTGTACCGTAAATCTGAAAGAGTTAACGGATAGATTGGAGATAAGTATGGTTTACCTAGTGATGAAAGCTTGAGAAGATGAATCAGCAAAAATGAGAAAGCAAACATGATTCCGACACCGCCGTATAATCCTGCGCAAATGATGATGGGAAACCGAATGATACGGACAGCGGTTCCTATGGCATAACTGGGTGCTGTAAAAGATCCGAGTGCGCTGATTGCGATAATAATGATTAATATATTGCTCGTGAAACCAGCATCCACAGCGGCCTGTCCGATAACGATACCTCCTACGATACCCATTGTTTGGCCGACCTTCGTTGGCAGCCTTGCTCCTGCTTCGCGGAGAAGTTCAATGATGAATTCCAGGAGGAGAGCTTCAAATACAGGAGGAAAAGGTACTTTTGAGCGAGATTCTCCAAGTGAAACCAGCAAAGAAGACGGAATAACTTCATAATGATAAGTTAATACAGCTACATAAGCTGGCGTTAACAAAACAGACAGCATTATGGCGGTGAACCGCAGCATTCTTAAGAATGTGCCCATATTCCATCTCATATATAGATCTTCTGTAGACTCAAAAAAATTCAGTAAGGTAGAAGGACCTATGATAGCCTGCGGACTTCTGTCTACAAGGATTCCTAACTTTCCATGAAGAAGCGAAATACTTAAACGATCAGGCAGTTCGGTGGTAAGTAGTTGAGGAAACACAGTATACGAATTATCTTCAATCATTTGTGCCAAAACAGAGCTGTCAATGATGCTGTCCACTTCGAGGTCTGTCATTCGTTGCCTGAAAGTATTAACATTCTCTTCATTAGCAATGTCTTTGATATAAATAAGATAAGTTTTCGTTTTCACACGTGAACCGAGAGTGAATTCTTCCACACATAAATTCGGGTCATTGATATTGGTTCGTATGACGTTCATGTTGGTTGATAAATCCTCTGTGAAAGCAACTTTAGGACCAAAAACTAATGACTCGGTTTCTGCTTTTTCAAGAGGGCGGCTTGCCTTTTCTGCTATATCGGCCAGGACACCGCAGTTATGCCCCTTACCATAAATATAAGCCTGACCGTTGAGAATAGCTTCTGTAATATCAATGAGTCGATTGGTAATAGATACCTTCCCAATATTAATCGTGTTTGCTATCGCTTTCGGATTAAGTTCCTCAGTGTTTCTTTCCAAGGGTTTGATAATATGTTGATGAAGTTGATCTGAATTTGTGATATTTTCTAAATAGATAATCAAGATGCTGTGCTCATCTTTTTCAATTTCATGGAACGCAATATCCGCACTTTGTTTCAAAGAGATCTTTATTTCGTCTTTTAAGCCTTCAAAGCTAAGGCTGTGGGCAATTGATTTTTCTTCTTCTCTTTTTTTCTTTTCACGCCATTTGAATACCATGCCCAAACATCCTTAACCTATATTTTCTAGTATTTTGTCCGGGGAAAATGAAATTATTACTGTTTTTTTATCGAAAGTCTTATATAAAGGAGTGAAAGAAATGCAGCGTTGGAGAATTGCACTCGATGTTTTTATAAATGAATTTCCTCATACATCAGAGCTTGCCGGTATACTGGTATGCGGAAGTTTTATCACAGGAAATCCGTCAAACCATTCTGATATTGATGTTCACTTGGTTTTAAAAGAGGGGGAAGAATGGAGGGAGAGAGGAAACAAGATTGTGGAAGGCTACCTGATTGAGTATTTTTGTAACCCTCCAGCACAAATTAGAAAGTATTTTGAAGATGATTACACTACCATGTCTACTCATGCTGCAGTTCAATTTGCAACAGGAGAAATTCTTCTAGACACAAAAGGAACCGTGAAAACTCTTAAAGAGGAGGCTGGTGACTGGCTGAATAAACCGTTTGAGAGAATCGGTGTTACGGAATTGGAACTTACTAAATACGCAATTTGGGACAACCTTGATAATCTGCAAGACATTTATGAAAAAAAGGCAGAGGATATACGATTTGTTTATCATAACTCATTAAATATTCTGTTTGACCAGTACTGTCATTTTCTTTCAGTGGAACAAATTCCTTACTATCAAAAGAAATCATACTTGAGTGAGAAGAATTACCTGAAGAAGTATTTAAAAAACCCTTTTCCAGATGAAGTTTTTTCGGAGATGTTT
The DNA here is from genome assembly GCA_051750065.1 of Bacillota bacterium. Lineage (GTDB taxonomy): Bacteria > Bacillota > Bacilli > Bacillales > Bacillaceae_B > Rossellomorea. Next base: position 78,978 of record JBNJJI010000006.1, on the reverse strand, counting down.
CTCAAAGCGTTACAGATGACAAAAGAAAATCAAATGGTTGAGATGTATGAAAAACTAAGTAATTATGTACTGTCTGAGATGGGCGGGTTCTCCATTAATGGGTGGAAGATGAAAAGCTCTATTGAAAAATAGGTGACATAAGTTAAAGGGAAATTAGTCATAATAATCTTGGGGTGATTTGATGGCAAAGATGAAACAAGACTCTTCAAAAGCAGGACTGGGATCAGCACAAGTTGAGGGCCAAGGCACTACAATGAGTGAAATGCCTGGTGGTGTAAAAGAGGATTCTTCCAGAAAGAAAACTAAGAAGTAGGTAACTAGGAGGGCTGCTGGGCTCTCCTTAATAATGAAATAGGGAAGCATTACCATTTACATATTTGACAAAATCAATTAATGTACTATAATAGGAGTATCAGAATTAATATTGATACACCGCAGGATCGAAGGCCATTCACATATTACAAAAAGTGATCGACTTTCTTCGCCGGTACTTTTTATAATATGTGAATTTTATTTTTAAAAGATAACATATTAAAACTTTTTTTATTTTTTGGAGGTTTTCTACTCATGAAACAAGGTACAGTTAAATGGTTCAACGCAGAAAAAGGCTTCGGCTTCATCGAAATCGAAGGCGAAAATGATGTTTTCGTACATTTTAGTGCGATTACTGGTGAAGGTTTCAAATCTCTTGACGAAGGTCAGCGAGTGGAGTTCGAAGTGGTTGATGGTGACCGCGGACCGCAAGCAGCTAACGTTGTAAAATTATAAAAAACTTAGTGTACTGATGTTTTAAAAATAGCTGCCCACCGGAAACAGGGTAGCTATTTTTGTAAGACTGGTTTAAAAAGCGGCTTATCATCAGCCGAGAATCGGTCTTGTTATAACAAAGGAGGTAATGACACGATGGCGTTTGGAAGAAGAAATGAAGAAGAAATCAAAACAGAAGATACAAAGATATGGAGATGTTCATCAGAAGGCTGCAAGGGCTGGATGAGAGATAACTTCAAAAGTGAAGAAACACCTCACTGTCCGCTTTGCAAAAGCGAAATGGTCCCTTCATCAGAAGTTCTTCAAGTTGTGGATAACCCGCACCCAACAACAAAATAGTAACGTGATCATTCAACTTCCTATCATTAGGAAGTTTTTTATTTGGGTTGAGTGCTTTACTGCTTTAAAGCGCTAAGAGGGACTGTCCCTTTTAGTGATTTAAAGCGTTAAAGCTGCTAATGGATTTGGGTTTAATGGCTAAAATGCTTTTAGGATGAATATGCTGAAGTATTAGAATGTTATCCGAAAGGTGTGTTACCAATGAAAAAAGTGGTTTTATTTGCAGACCCTGGTATAGACGATACTTTTGCGATTATCTATGCATTAAGCAGTCCGGAAATTCAGGTGAAAGCTATTGTCACAGGATTTGGTAATGTAAGTAAAGAAGATGCTACAGAGAATGCAGCGTATATTCTAAACATTGCCGGACGGGAAGATATACCAGTTATCACTGGTGCCTCGAAGCCTCTTACAGGGGAATATGAACCATTTTATCCAGAGATTCATGGAGAAGAAGGAATTGGTCCCATAGATATACCTGAAACATTTACTTATCAAGCCAAACCATTCAGTCATATTCTTGACATTGTTGCCTCAGATGACGATCTTTACTTTGTAGATATTGGAAGAAATACCTCTATGGCTCTTTCCTTCAATTTATATCCTTTTATTAAGGAAAGTATTAAGGGAATATATTTAATGGGCGGTGCTTTCTTGGTGCCTGGGAATGTTACACCCGTCGCGGAAGCCAATTTCCATGGCGACCCTACTGCCACGAATTTTGTCCTTGAATCTGGACTGCCGGTATATCTTGCTCCTCTTAATGTGACACAATATGCACAGCTGAAGGAAGAACATATTACCTTGTTGTCAGAAAAAAGCATAAATCCCTTCCGTACGATATTTCTTCCCATTTTTAAATATTATCAGGAAGCCTATGAGAAACTGCAGCCTGGTTTAGAAGGAGTGCCATTGCATGACCTCTATACATTATATCTTTTGACTAACCTTGAAAAAGCTACGATCGTACAAAAGGATGTTAAGATCTCAACTGAAATGCTAACGCAAGGTTTTACTTATGCAGATTTCAGAGATCTGGAAAACAATCCGGAAGCTAATCACTTCATCAACATTGATTTTGATTATGAGGATTTTATAAAAAATGTTCTACGGCAGCTTATGGAAGGAATTAAAGGAATTTAACAAAATGGGCAATTCGCCTAAACGATATATCTTTCTTTGAATAGAATGTAATGTCGATTTCATTAATCTTACAACTGGTTGTAATTTCAAAGGAGGTATATTCATGTCAAAGAAAGATATTGATATAGAAACAGAAGTGGGAACTGCAGAAGAGAAACCAAAACACAATGTGTGGGATGTGTTTTGGAGAGGGGTTCCTGTAGAAGAAGAAACTGTTAAAACAGAAGAGAAAGAAGAAGGCGAAAAGCCCGGCTTCCGTTGGTTTTAATAAATCAATCTATTTCAGACCTGTTGAATATCCAATGGGTCTTTTTTATTTTTTGCTCTTTAAATAACGTTGTTGTTTTTTTGTCGCTTATGTTGATTTTCATTACAAGTGTACGGTTCCAATCACTCCTGCTGATAAGCCAAAGAATCATAATAAAATCTTATAAATTGTGTTTCTTAATAGTCTGTCGGGAGCGGAAATCCGCTGCATTACTACAGCTAAAAACTTTTGCGAAACTGCTTTTAAATAACAACTCAATTGACTAACAGAGACTTGCGTTTTATAAACCGCCAATAGTTTAAATAGTTTTGCAGGGTCAACACCCTCAGAGCAGCTGTAGTGTAATGTGTTTTCTGTTTTGAGCATGACAGGGACAGATAGGAAGATTTTTCAACTAAAATAGCAAGGGCCAGGCAAGGAAAAATCCTAATAAAAACCGAGGGCATTCATCGACCTGAGAGCGTATGGAGTTTATAATGGAAGTATCAAGAATAGAACCAAGGCATTGGTTTTATATAAGGAGTTTAAAAGCAATGAATATTTATCATGCTAAAAGTTACTTAAAAGAATATTTCGGATACGAAAACTTCAGGCCAGGACAGGATGATATCATTCAGAGTGTCCTATTTGGCCATAATACAGCTGGTATCATGCCGACGGGCGGTGGAAAATCCATCTGTTATCAAATCCCGGCACTTCTATTAGAAGGAATCACTCTGGTCGTTTCCCCTTTAATTTCCTTAATGAAGGATCAGGTGGATGCCTTGAACCAAACAGGTATCCCGGCAACTTTCATAAACAGCTCCCTAACACACGCAGAAATAGAAAGAAGATTAAGCGAGGCTGAACTGGGTGTCTATAAGCTTGTCTATATCGCCCCTGAAAGACTGGAATCTCCCTATTTTGTTCAGTATCTGAGAAATCTGCCTATCCCTCTTGTGGCAGTGGATGAGGCACACTGTATTTCTCAATGGGGCCATGATTTTCGTCCGAGTTATCTTAAAATCAAGGACCTTCTAAAAGGTCTGCCGAGTAATCCTGTTGTCCTGGGATTGACCGCAACCGCAACTCCTCAGGTTCAGAAAGATATCTGTTCCTCTCTTGAAATACAAGAAGAGAATACATTCATTACTGGCTTTTCAAGGGAAAACCTGTCTTTTAAAGTCATCAAGGGGCAGGACCGCAGCAAGTATGCCATGAACTATGTTAAAGCGAATAAGAATGAATCGGGAATCATTTATGCAGCAACCCGGAAAGAAGTAGATTCTCTATATAATAAACTGGATAAACAAGGCTTCTCAGTTGGTAAGTATCATGGAGGCATGAGTGATGTACAACGTAATGAGATGCAGGAGGAGTTCCTCAAGGACAACCTGCAAGTCATAGTGGCTACCAATGCATTCGGAATGGGCATCAATAAATCGAATGTGCGTTATGTCCTTCACCATCAACTGCCAAAGAATATGGAAAGTTATTATCAGGAAGCAGGAAGAGCAGGCCGTGACGGAGGAGAAAGTGAATGTGTTGTTCTTTATTCTCCTCAAGATGTCCAGATACAAAGATTCCTGATTTCGCAGAATTCCCAAGATCCTGCCCGTCATACACAGGAACTATTGAAGCTCAGGCAGATGGTAGATTACTGCCATACAGAAGGCTGTCTGCAGGAATTCATCCTTCATTACTTCGGTGATGAAAATGCAGTGCCGTGCGGAAAATGCAGTAACTGTACAGATGATCGTCAGGCCATTGATGTGACCAAAGAAACTCAAATGGTGCTTTCCTGTATGATCAGGATGGGAGAGAGGTTCGGGAATTCACTGGTCAGTCAAGTGCTGGCGGGCTCTAAGAATAAAAAAATCAAAGAATTCGGCTTCGAAAAGCTTTCTACCTATGGATTAATGAAAGAGCAAAAACAAAAAGATATCAGCCTGTTCATCGACTTTTTGATATCAGAAGAATATATCACAGTCGTGAGTGGAACTTTCCCTGTGTTGAGGGTTAATGAAAAAGGGAAAAATGTTCTTCAAGGAAAAGAGAAAGTCTTGCGAAAAGAAACAATGAAAGCAGAAAAAGTTACTCATGAAGCAGACAATGAGCTTTTCGAAATTCTGAGAGTGATTCGAAAGGAACTGGCGGATACAGAAGGCGTGCCTCCATTTGTCATTTTCTCAGATGAAACGCTCAGGGATATGTGCAGAAAGCTGCCAGTCGATGGTACTGCGTTTCTTGATGTAAAAGGAGTAGGGGCCCACAAAAGCGAAAAATATGGCTCTCACTTTCTGCAGGCGATATCTCAATACAAAGAAGAACATGCACAAGTGGGAGAGGGTAATAAAAAAGGAGACGAGCCATCCAGCTTAACAACGTACAAACTGTTTAAAGCAGGGCTTGAGCTTGATGAGATAGCAAAGAAACGAGACTTGTCTTTGACGACTATCCAAAACCACATTCTACAATGTTTTGAAGAAGGAATGGAAGTAGACACAAGAGCTTTCCTTTCTGATGAAGATCGGAAATTGATTGAGCTGGCGGTGGGAAAAACTGGCGGCGAAAAGCTTAAACCGATTAAGGAAGAACTGCCAGATAACATTGATTATTTTCAAATAAAGGTATTCCTTCATGAGCGGGTTATGGCAGTTAAATAAAGCAAAGAAAAAGCCAACTCTTCTTCCTATAAAAGGAAGAAGAGTTGGCTTTTTTCTTGGAAGTCACCTTATATGCTGCTCTTTATCACATTAGCATTAAAATTTTTTTAATGTTTACCGCAAATATTTCCTGGCCCCTTGTAATTCCATGCCAATTAGGCACCAGGATTCTGCTACATCATACCCGTGTCTGTGTTTTAGTTCATCCATTATCATGACAATATTTATTCTTTAATTCATCAAAAATAAAGGAGAAGTCGATTAAATCGTTTATTCTCCTTAACATATGTCCTGAGGACGGCGATATCATAAAGGTCTATATACTTACTGAACATCATTGTTTGTTGTTGTTGAATCACTGGAAACCACCCACTTATATTGTTAGTTCTATTATAAAGTAAGGTTTTAATATCGGGTTGTGTTCTTTTTTCTCAACGTTGATTGGAGTCGCGCACCTGGAACGGAAATCAACACTTTTTCGTAAAATCTGAAGTGAAAAAGGCAGAATCGCTCTTTGAAGTGAGCGATTCTGCCTTTTAGATCTTTATTGGACTTTTTCAGTGCCCTTGTTGAGTAACGGTTTCTGTTTTGAAGTGCAAACATCTAATTAACCAAAGAAATGGTTGAGTTATTCGTACCAAAAATTACAGGATAATATCTACTCATTTTCAATCTGATTTTCCAGCGTCCAGAAATTTAACTGAAAGCCTATAGAAAAAAGCAGCCTCCACAGGAAGCTGCTTTTTCAGTGAATAAATATTAGTTTTTTACCGCAGTTTCTTGAAGAAATTCATCATAAGTCATCTGCTTGTCAATGATGCCTTCAGAATCAATCTTGATGATGCGGTTTGCAATTGTTTGAATGAACTGGTGGTCATGAGATGCGAAAATCATAGAACCTTTAAAGGTTTCAAGACCATTGTTCAAAGCTGTAATAGATTCCAAATCCAAGTGGTTCGTTGGTTCATCCAAAAGAAGAACGTTTGCTTCGCTCAACATCATTTTGGAGAGCATGCAGCGGACTTTTTCTCCACCGGAAAGCACGCCTGGCTTTTTCATAACTTCCTCACCAGAGAACAGCATTCTGCCAAGGAAACCGCGAAGGAAGGATTCACTTTGATCATTAGGAGAATACTGTCTCAGCCACTCAACCAAGTTCGGCTCATTTCCTTCAAAATAGTCGGAGTTATCCTTAGGGAAGTAGGCTTGAGAAGTTGTGACACCCCATTTATAAGAACCGCTGTCGGGTTCCATTTCACCGGCAAGGATCTTGAAGAGAGTTGTTTTTGCGTTCTCATCACTGCCGACTAATGCAATCTTATCATCCTTATTCATGATAAAGCTAACATTATCAAGGACCTTTACACCGTCAATCGTTTTGGAGATGCCTTCAACTCTTAGAAGGTCATTACCAATTTCGCGTTCAGGTTTAAAGTGAACATAAGGGTACTTTCGTGATGAAGGTTTAATGTCATCTAAGGTGATTTTCTCCATCAGTTTCTTACGGGAAGTTGCTTGTTTAGATTTCGAAGCATTTGCGCTGAACCGTGCGATAAATGCTTGAAGCTCTTTAATTTTTTCTTCTTTCTTTTTGTTCTGGTCAGACGCCATGCGTGAAGCGAGCTGGCTCGACTCATACCAGAAATCATAGTTTCCGACATAGACTTGAATTTTTCCAAAGTCAAGGTCAGCGATGTGGGTACATACTTTGTTTAAGAAGTAACGGTCATGTGATACAACGATGACTGTGTTTTCAAAGTTGATCAGGAAATCCTCAAGCCATTGAATGGCTGCGATATCCAAGTGGTTGGTAGGCTCATCCAACAGAAGGACATCCGGTTTTCCGAACAGCGCTTGTGCAAGTAATACTTTTACTTTATCTCCGCCATTTAAGTCTTCCATTTTCTTCGAATGAAGATCCTCGCCAATTCCAAGACCTTTAAGAAGGATTGCAGCTTCTGATTCCGCTTCCCAACCGTTCAATTCAGCAAATTCGCCTTCAAGCTCGGCGGCGCGCATGCCATCTTCATCGGAGAAGTCAGCCTTCATGTAGATAGCGTCTTTTTCCTGCATCACTTCATACAGGCGGGCATGGCCCATAATAACAACCTTCATTACTTCATGCTCTTCGAATTCAAAGTGGTTCTGTTTCAAGACGGCCATCCGCTCGCCAGGTGTCATGGACACATTTCCGGTTTGCGATTCGATTTCCCCAGAAAGGATCTTAAGGAAAGTGGATTTTCCGGCACCATTTGCTCCAATCAAGCCATAACAGTTTCCAGCAGTGAATTTTATATTTACATCTTCAAATAGTTTACGATCACCAAAACGCAGACTTACATCTGATACTTGAATCATTTAGTAATTACCTCCATCAATCATATCTAAGAGATTATAACATGTTCAGCGGATAAATTCACATGTATAAGTGGATTCTCCTGAAAATAGGCATTTTTTAAGTAATCTTGCTGGCGACAGTTTTTTGAGAATCCTGTATAATATGAAACAAAAGAATTTAATTACATGAACTATAAACATCTGTATATGTGGTATATAAATGGTAGTGTTTCAAAAGGAGGTAAGGAAGTTTGGCTCGTTTTATTAGCAGAATGAAATTTTTATTCAACTTTAGAAGATCAATTCCGTTTTTAGTAGCTTTTTTTAAATCCCCATCTGTGAAGTTATGGAAAAAACTGTTGTCGGTAGGCTTAATCTTTGGTTATATCTTGCTGCCATTCGATTTAATTCCGGACTGGCTCGTCATTTTTGGAATAGTGGATGATATTGCTGTGTTTACGTTGATTCTTCAGCAGATGATCAAGATGGCGCCGGAAGATTTGAAAAATAAATATGATGTTAAGAAATAACAGGTCTTAAGTAAATTAACTGCCTTTTTGAAGTATTTTTCAAAGAATCTGTTTAAGAGGAATTGTAATGGTTAGCAGCCGATAGCTTTTTAACCCTGTCCTATAGAATTATTTATCAAGTCAGGTGAGGAAATTATCACTGTCCTGTGAATTGAAGAAGGTGTTTTCTGAAGGCTTTTTCTAATAGATTGTTGCTTTTGAATGCTTTTTACCTTTCTTCCCTTATAGGATGGGGAGCGGAAATCCTTTATTTTTAAACAGCCACAATCTTTGCGAAAACAGTTTTGCGAAAAGAGCCTTTCTGCAAGATTATTGTTTTTTCACTTCATTAAAGGAAACGGAACAACTTCTCTTTGAGTAGTTCCTCGATCTCCTAATCATTCACCTGCTGGAAATAAAGAACCGGAATGGACCATGTTCATTCCGGTTCTTTTTGTAGAAACAGAAAATACCCCGATATGGATAATGAAGAGTACAGTCAGAAAATCCTTACTAGCACTCCATGAAAGCCCTAAAGGATAGATGATGGCAACTCAGGTAGGTTATGAAGAGGTTTTTAGAATTCCCGAGCAAAGAGGAGTGAGAATGGAAAGTGAGAGAGCTTTAATAAGATTGAGAGATAAAAAGCAGAGAGAAGGCTTAAAGGCAGCTCTTAAAAAGCCATAAAGAGAGATAAGAGTTGAGAAAGGTCCTGTAAAAGCTCAGATTGACCTGAATTTACATAATTTTAAACCATAACAGAACTCCAATTTTGTTATAATGTCGTTGAAGAATAAAAAAGGTGGCATTATGATGGAACCGAACAAACAGTTAAATCAACCCGTTGAAATAAAGAAAAAGAATAAAGCTATTCATCATATTAAGAAGCGTATACTTTCTATTCTGATGCTAGTTGAGGGTTTCTCACGAAAGGCATGGAAGGGAGCTGCGGGTGGAGCGCTTTTCATGCTCATACTCTTTATTGGCTTTTTTGGGATAGGTCTTGAAACAGGTCTCGGTCCAGCAGTGGATTTTCTTATAGTGTTCATTCCTGGTTCTATTGCAGCTATTCTAAGCCCATTTATAATATATCCCGTTATCTTGCTTTTTAAAAAGATGGATAATCGATTTCTGGCTGTGCTGCTATCTTCGGTCATTCTCTTGATTATTCTGCTATCTCAAGTAAGGGCGAGCTATCAGATTCTGCCATTGAGCTACGGAATTATCGGAGCCGGCATACTTGGCGGGGGAGCCATTGGTTTCTGGTGGAACTCTAAAAGAAACAAACTTTCTTCTCTGCTTGTACTTGTCATGGGTCTTATTTGCTTTTCAGGGTTAGCTTTATGGCTGTGGTCTCCCGGGATTGATAGATATCCAACCGCTGCTATAGACACTCTGCCTAAAAACCTTGAGGCAGAGGATCCTTCAAAATCAGGACAATATGATGTCAGGACATTTACCTATGGAAGTGGAACGGATCAAAGAAGGTCACAATTTGCTGAAGATGCGGAGTATACAACTGATTCAGTGAATGCTTCCCTTGTCACTGGAGGCTGGAATAAATACAGAACCTGGTTTTGGGGCTTTGACAGGACGGAGCTTCCTTTAAACGGGACGGTATGGATGCCTGAAGGAGCTGGAAAGTTCCCGCTTGTTTTGATGGTTCATGGCAATCATGCCATGGAGGATTTTTCAGATGAAGGATATGCCTATTTAGGTGAACTGCTGGCAAGCAGGGGATACATTGCGGTTTCTATAGATGAGAACTTTTTGAACACATCCTCTTGGTCGGGCAGCCTGAATAATGAGATAAGTACCAGGGCGTGGCTGATGTTGAAGCATCTGAGTCAATTTGAAGAGTTCAATGAGTCGAAAAGTACAGAGCTATATAATAAAGTCGATTTTGACAACATTGCTTTGCTCGGCCATTCTCGGGGAGGACAGGCTGCGGCAGTAGCAACTGAATTCAATAAATTGGATCGCTATCCTAATAACGGAATGGTTACCTTCCGTTTTGATTATAAAATTAAGTCGGTAATATCGATTGCTCCTACTGATTATTTTACCTTGGGAGACAAACCCGTTCAGCTTGAAGATGTCAATTATCTTCTTCTTCACGGTTCTTATGACAGTGATGTTTCTGAATTTAGCGGTGATCGTCAATATGATGGGGTCAAATTCAGCGGTGATGACGAGTTGTTTAAATCTTCTCTTTATATCCACGGAGCAAATCATGGTCAATTCAATACCACATGGGGTGATAATGACACCTCATTCCCTATGAACCTGTTCATTAACAAGGAACCACTTCTTGAAGGGGATGAACAGAGACAAGTTGCTAAAACCTATATATCCGGTTTTCTCGATGTCACTTTAAAAGGGAAGAGCGAATATAAACCGATGTTTAAGGATTACAGCTATGCACTTCAATGGCTGCCGGAGACTGCATATATCAACCGGTATAGCGATAGTCATTTCAAAGTAATTAATGATTTTGAAAATGATTATGATATATCGACCGGCAATATGGATGGTGTGACCTTTAAAGGTGTCAGATTGAGATATTGGAAGGAAGGCATGCTGAAATCAAGAGAAAATGCGGATAGGGAAAGTCATGGAGTATATTTAAAATGGGATGAGAGCTATTCGAATCCCGCGAAATACCAGATGGAACTATCGGAAGGTTTCTTTTCAAAAAGAAAAATCACTGATGACGACATTTTTACATTTTCAGCTGCTAGTATGGACAGCATGGTCGAAGCATCCAATTTCACGATTCGCCTAATTACGGAGGATGGTGAAACTGCCGAAGCAGCTTTAGGTGATTCGATAGAGCTTGCTCCTGCGCTTCATATACAGCACAGCAAAACATGGTTTTATCAGGAGGCAAGATATGGGAATTCACATGAACCTGTACTTCAAACTTTCATGATCCCATTTGAAAAATTTAATTTATCGGTTGATAATGTTACCACTATAGAAATTGTTTTTGATAAAACTCCACAAGGTCATATTTTTCTTGACGAAATCGGTGTCTTGGATGGAGAACTCTAAAACATAGAAGCCATTGTCTACTGCCTTTTTGCGTTGAAACTAATGTTCGCTGTTCGCCTGACAAGCCTTTATCACTGATATTTTTCTGGTAGACGGCCCTGCATTCAGTATTTTTTTATGGGAATTGGGAAATCTACCTGAAGAAGATAAAGGAGGTCAGGTTATGAAAAAAGCATTGTTTTCAATGTTGTCATTGATGATGTTCCTCGCTGGCTGCGCATTAAATAATAATGAGAACCTTAGTCAGGAAGGGGATGGCGGAATGGGAGTTCAGCAGGTCCGTTATAACAATACCAATGAGGGCGGAAATAATATATATGGTGAAGCAAATCCCGCTGACCCTGCTTACGGGATGGCAGACCAGATGGCAAACAAAGTGATGAAACTATATGAGGTAGAACGCGCTTATGTATATATTAAGGGTGTTCATGCCTACGTAGCAGTAATCTTGGAAAACCGTCTGGAGCACCAACTAGATGCAGAACTGCAAAGTGAAGTTGAAGAAACTGTGAAAAGTGTAAATGGGGAAATTGAACATGTGTATGTCTCGAATGACCGTAATGTAGTCAGTAACTTAAAAACATATCGCGGTCAGATTCATAGCGGCAGACCTGTTGAAGACTTAGGAGAACGCATTGAAGAACAGTTTTCAAGCCGCTTTAACATTCAGTAAAACACTTATGAAGACCTTCTCTCGATGCAGGGAAGGTTCTTTTACTTTCGTCAACAACTCCACTGCACCTTGTTTCTTTTTACAGTGCTATTTTAGTACCTTTGCTGCTATTGAATTTCTAATTCAGAAGATATGAGGCCTGTATAGTAAAACAAGCTGCTCGAAAGGAATCCATATTTTCAACAACCACAATCTTTTCAATGAGAGCTTTGCGAAAAAAACCGCTTTAACTGTGAATGAATTAGCTTTATCTTGTTGCAGACTAATAATTTCTCAGTCCGGAAAAGATTCTCTGAACATTATCATTTGAAACTGCCCGCAATCTTAAGATACACTTTAATAGAAATGTAAATAAATTAATAAAGAAGAAAAGAACAAAGAGGGTGTCCAAATGTCTAACGAAAAATTTTACGAAGAATTCTGCAGCTTAATACTTGAAAAAAGCAGTGAATTGGCGCACGAGGTTACGGAAATACAAAACAAGAAGTATCCTGAATTGCAGTCAATCTCAAATGACCTGCTTACTATGAGAGAAGAGCTGGTCAATTTATTTGCCAAGTCCTTTATTATGGGAGATGACGAGCGTAAGAAAAACTTTAAAGCATGGGGCAAGAAAGCAGGAACCCAATGTGCGACTTTAAATGCCAGTCTTGAAGAAATGCTGAATGAATTTCCTGAGTATAGGACTATTCTGGGTGAATTGCTGAAAACACACGCTAAGAAGCATGATCTGACTATTGACGGCTTTTATAACATGTTAAATATTCTCGAAACGGATATTGGGGATGTCACATGTTATTTCAGCTTGCCATTCGTTGATTATCAGGCCGATCAATTAAGAAATTCAAAAGAGGCATTGTTTGAGTTATCTGTTCCTGTCATACCTATTTCAGATGAGATTGCTGTTCTTCCGCTGGTAGGAGATATTGATACAAGCAGAGCAAAATTGATGCTGGAGAAAGCATTGGAGAAAAGTGCCAAGCTGAAAGTCAACTACTTTATATTAGATTTATCAGGCGTTCCAATTATCGATACCTATGTCGCTCAAATTATCTTCCAGCTGATTGATTCATTGGAACTAATCGGAGTAGAAGCAAAAGTGACAGGAATGACTCCAGATATAGTCCAAACGGTAGTGAATCTGGGGATCGACTTCAAAAAAATTCACACCTACTCAAGTTTGAAACAAGCAATAAATACAATTAACGGAAATGTTACTCATAGGACTGTGTGACAGGGAAACCTGTCTTCAGTCTTTTTTTCTTTCTATATCATTTGATTTAAGTCGTGTTTAGCTGGATAGAAGCAAGTAATTAAATTTATCAAAAACATATCAAAGTCTCTCTCTCTCTTTCAATGAAAAAAGTTGTTGAAGACAGCGAAATGCCTCTAGCTATCCTAATATCCAAAGACCTGCTATAAAACTAGAGGTTATTATTTACTATTCCTCTAAATTTAGGGGCTGTTTTCGCATTAATTGTTGCTTCCGGATATCCTTAGGATACTAGGATTTGCTCTGTGAATAAGAAGAGCAGCTCTTTTCTTTCTTGCTTATAAGGGTATTTCCGCTAAAATAAGAAAGTAATGTTCTCAATTTACATTTTAAAGGAACAAAGTATACGAAAAGAGCCTAATTAAGTTATAATTGAAAGGTTGACTATTAAAGATTAACGACTTTTAAATGCTGAACAGGAGAGGAAGCAAGTGGGACAAAGTCTAAAAAAAGACCAAACCAGACAAACGGCCACAATGTATGGCATCCTGCTGGCCATCAGTTCCGGGCATTTTATCAATGATACTTTACAAGCTGTTGTTCCTGCAATGTTTCCAATTGTAGAGAACTCACTGGGGTTGAGCTATACACAAATTGGCTGGATTGCTTTTGTACTGAACATGACATCTTCGCTGCTTCAGCCTGTCTTTGGCTATTATGCAGATATAAAATCCCGTCCTTTTTTGCTGCCGCTTGGCATGCTGTCGAGCTTAATAGGGCTGGTAGGTTTCGCTCTATCGAATAATTTCTTTTTTCTTCTTTTATCAGTGTTATTTATCGGTTTTGGATCAGCAATATTTCATCCTGAAGGCTCCCGTGTGGCCTATCTTGCAGCTGGAAATAAGAGAGGGCTGGCACAGTCTATTTATCAAGTAGGTGGAAATACTGGCCAGTCACTGGCTCCCATCATTACTGCGTTTATTTTTGTGCCTTTGGGTCAGAGAGGAGCCTTGCTGTTCACATCAGTGGCAAGCATTGGTATCATTGTACTCGTCCGTGTATCACAGTGGTATAAAAGAAGGCTTGACTCAGAGAATGCTTTTTTGAAAAAAAGACAGAATCAGAAGGTAAAGGCGAGAAAAGGAATACATAAGAAAATTAAAATGGCTATGATGCTTGTTGTTTTCCTAGTATTTGCAAGATCCTGGTATGGAGCAGGCATCTCGAATTACTACCAATTTTATTTGATAGAAGACTATGGACTGTCCATAAAGCAGGCACAATTGTACATTTTTACATTTATGTTTGCTGGTGTCTTGGGTACGTTCTTAGGGGGTCCTTTAGCAGACAAGTTTGGGAAGAGAAATATTATTTTTCTATCTATGCTTGGCTCCGCTCCATTAACGCTATTGCTGCCATATTTGCCGCTTACTGCGGTTATCCCGGTCTTTTTCTTGATCGGATTCATTCTTTCCTCAAGCTTCAGTGTCACAGTGGTGTACGCACAGGAATTGCTGCCTCAAAAGATTGGTTTGGTTTCCGGATTGACTGTCGGTTTGGCATTTGGAATGGGCGCTGTTGGATCTGTACTCTTTGGAAGTCTTGCAGATATATACAGCATCCGTTTCGTAATGATTCTCTGCAGCTTCCTGCCGCTTGCAGGTGTGTTGACGTGGCTGCTGCCTAAAGATACAGAGATAAGGGGTTATCATGCCGTGTAATGTTAACTCGCTCCTTTTTCTTACACGCCAGGAATTTTAAAGTGTATAGGAAATAGGTTATTAAGTTTTTTATTCGACCTTTTGGGTGAATGGGCGCTGAGATTGTATGCTTTAATCAAAAGCTCTTGTATGAAAAAGGCACATTTATGGAGTCCGAAAATATGAGCTTACCTGCTTATACCATAAAGAGAAGGTGACGGTGAGTGCCGTCATGGAAGTCTTCTAAAAGCTTATTGTTTTTTCAACCATTTCAACATTTGGAGCGGAAATTCAGTACTTTTAAAACAGCCAAAATCTTTGTGAAAGGCTCTTTTCTAAGAGATTGTTGCTTTTGAATGCTATTTACCCCCCTCCTTTTACGTAGGTGGATTGTAGCGGAAGGCGTGCGGCCTCCTGCGGGACTAGCGGGACAGGTGAGACCAAGGTTACGTACCCACTGGAACGTAACCCCGCAGGCGAATCCAGCTACAGCGGCCAGCGACTAGCAGATTTCGGTCTCTCTCCTTGCGATAAGTCATCATCGAATCGCTATCGCTCTTCGTGATTCCTTTATCTCATGCGAGAGCCCCAAAATCTGTACGTCGCTGAGCGGCCGCTTCCGCTTTTTATGAAGCCGAGGAGGCTCACCGCCCGCCCCGCGGAGCCGTGCGCCTGGAGCGGAAATCCTTTATATTTAAACAGCCACAATCTTTGCGAAAAGAGCGTTGTGAAAACAGCCATACAAAAAGAATCGATTCAAATGGAACATATATATGACAACAATTTTGAAGAAATAAGCAAAAATTTGAAGAGGCTTTTTACCCTCAGCTGCAGAAAAAATAAATTTGTGAGGGATGCAGCAGATACCTTTTTCTCTGCAAAACTAGAGTGGGGTAAAAACCATTGGGTAAAGATATAAGAAAAGAACACGTTATTTAGGAGGAAATAGGCAATGTTCAGAGAATTAGAAGCTGGAACTGTACAGGTTTTAACAGTAGATAGAGAAGTTGATTTTGGTTACTTTTTAACAAACGGAGAAGAAGATGTTCTGCTTCACCACAGTCAGATTAATGGTGAAATTGAGGTGGAGGACGATGTGAAAGTCTTTCTCTATCACGATAAGGAAGTCAGGTTGACGGCCACCATGCATATACCTAAGATTCAAATCGGCTCTTATGGGTGGACGGAAGTAGTGGATGTGAATTCAGGACTGGGTGTTTTTGTGAATATTGGACTGATGAAAGATATCCTTGTTTCTTCAGATGATCTTCCTATATATGAAGATCTATGGCCGGCTCCTGGAGATCAGCTTTTTCTGACTCTTAAGCCAGATAAAAACGGACGTCTATATGGCAAATTGGCTACAGAAAACATTATCAGCCAGGTCACAAGAAAAGCATCTCAAGAGATGTTGAAAGCAACAGTGAAAGGCCGTGTATATCGATTGCTGAAAGTGGGAACATTCTTCCTGACTGAGCA
The DNA here is from genome assembly GCA_051750065.1 of Bacillota bacterium. GTDB lineage: Bacteria > Bacillota > Bacilli > Bacillales > Bacillaceae_B > Rossellomorea. Next base: position 62,850 of record JBNJJI010000006.1, on the reverse strand, counting down.
AGGATACCGCTGCTTTGTACACGAAAATGAAAGAAGAGAAGAACCAAGACTGGGCGAGTTGGTGGAAGGCCGCGTTATTGATGTAAAAGATGACGGAAGCCTAAATGTCTCTTTTTTGCCTCTAAAACAAGACAAAATGGGTGAAGATGCTGATATCATCACAGACTACATGGACAGCAGAGGCGGATCAATGCCTCTATGGGATAAAAGCCAGCCAGAAGAAATCAAAGATAAATTGGGTTTGAGCAAAGCATCCTTCAAAAGAGCCATGGGTAAGTTGTTGAAAGATGGCCGTGTTTATCAGGAAGAAGGCTGGACCTATTATAAAGAGTAAAATAATTTGAGAGCGCAAAGGCCAAAGCCTTTGCGCTTTTTGCGTTTTAAATCATAAACAAGAATTATTATTAAAATACGCATTAGCAAGGGCTGAGGGTTTGGAAGAAGGGGGGTTACATTGGATAATTATGCCCTTATATATGAAGGAAGTTTAGGATGACGGTCTGTAGTAGTGTATACATCTTCACCAATGAATCAAATTTAAGCAATACAATTGAAAAAGAAGCCAAATTAATGGCTTCTTTCTCGATCAATCCTTCTTTATTGCAGACAAAGCTGCCTCTGCTTCTTCTCTTTTCACTTTCCTGATAGGGAGAAGCGTTCCAATCAGAGCGATTACAGCGGATCCATACAGCACAGCTTCATATCCGTTCAGTGCAACATAAGACAGCACCCCAAACACCAGCAGGTCAAGAGCGGAGTCGACAATCGAGAGCAGAGAAATAGTTGTTGCCCTAATGCCAGAAGGGATTAGATCGTTGCTGAGCTGAGAATAAATCGGATATCGAATCGCTTTAACATATCTTAAAAGGAAGAAAGCGCCGATGACTATCCAGAGCGTTTCGGCCATCATGGCAGAGACCAGTAATCCAGCTGCTGCCATGACGCCGGTTGCATGCATAAGAAAAATTCTAGTGAACTTTCCTGTAAGCCAACCAATTGAATTGGACGCAATGTAACCTATTAAAGCAGAACAAGCATACATAACACCAAGCAAATATACAGGAAGCCCCGCATCCGTCATCAGAGGCTGATCAAAATACCCGTAGACAGCACCAGCCGGAATGAACACAAGCGTGACATTCAGGAACATGAGTAAAAGCTGAGGAGCCTTTTTTATGACAGACAGACCTTCTTTTACTTGAGAAAAGGGATTTTCCCGAAAAGAACTTTCAGTTTTGGGATTCTTGACGGTCAGAACAAAAAAGATTTCGACTATATGAAATGCCAGAGAAAGCAGAATCAACAATTGAAATTGATCATCTTGCAGATCTTTTGCAATATATGAGCCAAAAAGGACGGCAAAAATGGAAGAAATGAATCCTGCGGATTGAATTTTCCCCATTGCTCTGTCCATAAAGTCGTTTTCCTTGCTTTCCTTTAGAGAATCATAGATGAGCGCTTCATCAGCACCAGAAAAGAATGTGACAGAAAATCCATTCAAGGCACTGTACAAAAAGAACATCCAAGGTTCGTAAGCGAAAAGCAGTAAGGCGATGCTCACAAACTTGAGAAGCGACCCTGTTATGAAGGATGCCTTGGCCCCGAACCGGTCTGCGAAAATCCCTGTTGGTACTTCTCCGATCAGGACTGCTCCGCTCCAAAACATCAGTACAATCAGGATATCAGAAGACGTCAATCCTCTTTCCATGTAAAAAAGCGTAATGACCGGCTGTAGAAAACTTATGGTGCCAAAAAACTGAATCCAGAATAAAGCTCTGATATTATGTGATGCAATAGTTTGATTTTTCAATTTAACATTCTCCTGTTTCTATCAAAAGTTTTTAAATAGAAGGCAGGAGTGGGCTGTTAATCAGTCCGGATTTCTCACGTGTAAAAGAATGGGAATATTCCGGAACAACCGTAAGTTGAGAGCAGAATTAACCGTTCACTCCTCCTTGATGGGTTGGTAATGAAGTGAATGTTTTTAACATGTTTATTCCTCCTTAGAATTATCTGTTTATATATTACCATATTGTAGTAATTTCAGGATAGAGTTTTCGGTAACTGGAGGTATCCCCGCCCGCACGGATAGTTCAAAACTGAATATGTTAAATACGAATCTATCTTTAAGGAGGTCATTTAATTGAGTAAAGGTCAAGGTGGTTATGCGGGAGGATTTGCGTTAATCGTTGTGTTGTTTATTTTGTTAGTAATTGTAGGTGCTGGTGCGTATGGCGGCGGCGGCTACGGCGGAGGATATGGGTACTAAGTATGGAAGGGACTCGGCATAATACCGAGTCCTTTTAATTTACTTTCCTTGTGAACATGGGTATTTCAGATAATAATGATTTTTCACCATAGTTTTTTAGCACATGTATTTTCGACGAAAAGGATTATAATAATTTCGGTTAGGTTCTGTTTGATTGAATTTATTGGAAGCAGAAGGAGCATCTCATAAAATATTCAATAAGAATTTAATGTGTTTCATTTAGGACATATGAAGAACAAAACGGTTTGAGGTTGTATTTATAGAGCAGAATTTTTAAAGTACTGAAGCTCTCAGCTTTACATAGAAGTAAAATAGCGACTGGATTCTTCCTCAATTAATAATATCCGCAGAATATACTCTACTAAGAATTCGTGAGTTAACCTAAGGTTGACAGGTCATACTAAGTAAAAAGGGGGAAGAAGTATTGAAGAAAAATCAAGGTTTTGAGAAGGCTGGAGAAAAACGCGTGGGGGCCTATGCGGGTCATGGGGCATTTCTTGATGTGAATGAGACCTATACAGGAGACTCTGTTAATAAACATCAGGATCTTGAGTTTGCCAATGAAGTGATTGGCAGGGAGGAAATCAAGCAGCAAAATGATAATCTTTAACTAAAAAGAAAAAATTATCACATTCAGATAAGGACTTTTAGGTTGATTCAACTCTTAATTTTGCTAAGAACATTTAATATGCTCAGTCTTTTGTGACTGAGCATATTTAAAGGGAAGCGCAACAATATTCAATGCGGTTATTGAGGTGTTTGTACATAAAATCATTCTCTCTGCGATCGATACCGGAACTATTTAGTAAGTTGTTTCCGTCTTCCTTTTCATTATATAAAGTTATTGTATGAAGTAATGCTTAGTTCCAATTTTCTTCTATGAATTCATCACGGCCTGATTTGGCACGGTCTTTTTTATATTCTACAGGGTTTTTCTTGTAAAAAGCCTGATGGTAATCCTCTGCTGGGTAGAATGGCGCGGCAGGGAGGATTTTAGTTACTATCGGGTTTTTGAAGCGCCCACTAGCTTCTATTTCTCTTTTAGATTCCTCAGCAAGTTGATACTGTTGCTCATTATGATAGAAGATTGCTGTCCTGTAAGAATCTCCTCTATCTTGAAACTGACCACCGTCATCGGTAGGGTCTATTTGAGGCCAATATAAATCCAGAAGCTGTTTATATGAGAATAGAGAGGGATCAAAAGATATTTGAACAACCTCATAGTGACCGCTATTACCTTTTTTAACATCCTCATAAGTAGGGTTTTCCATATGGCCGCCTGAATATCCGGAAACCACGCCTTCTATCCCGGGAAGCTGATCGAAAGGTTTAACCATACACCAGAAGCAGCCCCCTGCAAATGTTGCTTTTTCAGTTTGTTTCATAGTATGAGCACACTCCCAGAATAAATACTTTCGTCTATTAAAGTGTTAAACGATAAAAGCATTTTATCACCTATTAATATTTACTACAATAAAAAAATCTCAAGGTCAGAGAATTTTAAAGGAAGCTTGAGATTTTGGATTGAACACGACAATTTTGAGTGCTGATTAGCGATGTAGTTGAAGGCGTGCAATGATAATAATAGTATACAAGCCGGCTATCTGTATTTTATTTTCGAGTGAGTTGCATTCCAATACAGTGTTTCAATCAATGCTTATAAGGAAAAAAGTAAAAATAAGAAGGAATATTCTTTAAGAGCAAGCACAAAGCTAGGACTAACTTTAAGTGCATTAGAGGAGGAACATGCATGAAAAAAACATATGATTGTATCATTGTTGGAGGAGGAATTGCCGGGCTGCAGGCAGCGATTCAGCTTGGCAGATATGAGCATGACATATTGGTAGTAGATTCAAATGATGGCCGGTCTGCCATTTGCCGATGTTATCACAACCTGCTGGGCTGGCCGGATGGAGTCAGCGGGAAACAACTTCGCTCACTAGGGAGGCAGCAGGCGGAATCTTATGGTGTCGAATTTCAAAAGGATCGGATTTTCTCAGTCAGGAAAGATAAAGGGGAATTTATCTTAGATGGAAAAGACGGCTATCACTATGTGGGACGGAAACTCTTGCTGGCAACCGGGGTTAAGGATAATATTCCTGAAATCGCAAACCTTTCCCAGTGCCTGGGGCTGTCTGTCTATGTCTGTCCAGATTGTGACGGCTATGAGGTGAAGAATAAAAAAGTGGTGGTACTTGGCTCAGGCGAACCGGGTGCAGAGATGGCGCAGACCATTCAATATTGGACAGATGAAATCACTTTCATCAATCATGAAAGCAAGGAAGTAACTGATGAAACGAGAAGAAAACTTGAAGAAAGAAATATTAGATTGGTGGAAGGAAACATTTCAGAAGCAATCGTAGAGGGAGATAGTGACTTTAAGGGCGTACGACTTGATAACGGGATGGAAATCACAGGTGATAAAGGATTTATCGCATTTGGCGGAAACAAGGTTCATACCGAATTAGCCCGGCAGCTGGGTGTTGAAATATTGGATAATAAGCATATCAATGCGGATGCTCGTTCAAAAGAAACGAATGTTAAGGATGTATGGGCAGCGGGAGATATTGTTGCACACTCAGAACAGGTTTCCACTGCAATGGGGGACGGTTCCATTGCCGCTATTTGGATACACAAAAAGCTTCTGTCGGAAAAAAGTTAGAAGAATTGCTTTACAAACAGCTGAGAATTTTTTATGATAAAACCATACCTCATAATTCTAGGTAGGTGAAGGAATGTTTAATCGTGAATTGGTGAAAGGAAGTACCTCTCTGCTGCTGCTGCAGCTTTTGAACGAAAAAGACATGTACGGCTATGAGCTGGTCAAAGAAATGGAGAAGCGGTCAGAAAACAACCTCCATGTGAAGGAAGGTACGTTGTATCCAGCTCTGCATAAGCTTGAGAAACAGGATTATATCGAGTTTTATTGGCAGGAGCAAGAAAAAGGGCCGGCAAGAAAGTACTACAGGATAACAGATGAAGGAATAGAGATCTTGAAAGAACGGACTAAGGAATGGAATCGTTTTGTTAAAATGATGAACAAGATGATGGGGAAGCCTGAACATGATTCAATCTAAAGAGAAGTTCATTCATGAACTGGATACCTTATTGGTTTCCCATAAGGATAAAGAGGATGTGTTAGAGGAATATGAAGGACACATTCTGCACCTTTTTGAAGAGACCGGGGAACTCAAACTCGGAAACGAGGAATTGACAGAGCTGATTCATACAAGAATCGGCACCCCGAAGGAAATAGCAGCGATATGGAATGACGAATGGTCCTTGACACCAGGCAGGACACAGTGGCTTTTCGTATGTGCTAATATATTTTTATTTGCAGGCGGAAGCCTGTTGACGGTCCTTTATAATGTCTATGCCTGGGGATGGCTTCAGGAGCTCTGGATGAAATTGACCAGCATCCAGGCCATTATCATAGCGGTTTATATTGTATTTTGGATACTGCTTGGTTATGAGATCGGAAAGGAATTCGGGTCCAAAGGGAAGAGCCTTTTAATGAAAACCCTGATCATCAGTTTGATCCCCAATCTGATTCTGATGAATCTTGTACTTTTTCATCTAATACCACATGAGTGGTTCGATCCGCTTTTGAACTCATCTTTTATATTGAGTTGTATCGCTTTTACCATCCTTTTGCTGCCGATCAGCTGGGCAGGTTACAAATGGGGAAGAAGGGCATCCATTTAAAGTGCTCTTTTTTTTGCAATGGTACATAGAATTACTATGTAAGTAGAATTACGATATAGGAGGATGGAAAATGAAAAAAAGAAACTTATTACTGATCTTATGCTGCATTGCTATGGGAATTCTGGCAGAATGGTTATTTATCGACCACACGTTTGGTTTAAATGTTGTCTTATTTGCAACGCTATACTATTGTTTATTTTATTGGCAAATGAAAGGAAAGCGTTTGATGAACAGAAAGATCGGATTTCTGCTCATGCTCTCCATTTTATTTCTTGCACTAAATTATTTTCTCTATTGGAATATCGTGCTTTATGTATTGAACCTCTTAATCCTTCCGGGGCTCATTATAATTCACTGTGTGCTCATAACAAGAAAGAAGAGGATGGACTGGAACAGCTTTGGTTTTATCGGGTATATGTTCACGTTCGCTGGCAAATGGATCGCGTTCACTATAAGCAGGCTGCTTGTTCCTAAGAAAATCTTTGCAAGCAGGATGCAGGCACAATCCTATAGAACGCTGAAAATGATAGTGCTCGGAATTCTCATCTCCTTGCCGCTTGTTTTTTTTACCGGGCTTCTGCTTATGTCTGCAGACCGCCATTTTGCTCAATTAGTAGAACTGCTTCCTTTACAAATGCTTAATCTGTCTGTTGGAGAGGAAATGGCACGGCTTGTGTTTATCCTGATTGTTTCATTGTTGATGTATTCTTTCGTGAGGATTTTAAGACGAGATCATACATCTTATTCCAGGCAGCTGAAAAGTAAGAAGGTGAATTTGGAAGGTATCATAGTTATAACCGTTCTGATTTCTTTAAACGGATTGTACGCGCTATTCACTTTTGTACAGTTTCAATACTTTTTCAGCGATTCACTTATTACCGGGTTAACCTATGCAGATTATGCAAGGCGGGGTTTTTTTGAATTGATTGTTGTTACTTTGATTAATTGGAGCATTGTCGTTACTGTCATTAAGACAATGAGCTTGGAAAGCAAAAAGATGAAAGTGATGATTAATGCGCTGCTTTCATTACTTGTGGGGATGAGCGGCATCATGCTTTATTCAGCGGGAATGAGACTGTCACTGTATGAGGAAGCATACGGGTTTACAATGGCAAGAATTCTTGCTCATGCTTTTATGGTATGGATTGGTATCATTCTTACTTTCACCTTAATCAAGATTTGGTATAAATCACTTTCTCTGAGCCGATTTTATATTATCAGCTCACTTCTCTTTTACAGTGCCTTGAACATTATGGACCTAAATGGATTGATTGTACAAAAAAACTTGGAAAGGTACCAGGAGACAGAGAGGGTAGATCTATTTTATTTCCAACAGATTTCTGCTGCTGGAACTCTTGGGTTGATTGAATTGTATGAAGAAAATCCTGATGTCCCTGGATTAAGGGAAGCACTGATCAAGGAAAAGAAAAACGCTGAAAATAATAAAGAGAGCTGGCAATCGGGCAACCTCGTGAAAAAACAAGCGAGAGAAGCTTTAAATGAAATAGAGATTCGTTAAAATGTTATTATACCTAGAATTACTATGTATTAAAGGTGGTTAATTATGAAGAAATGGATTAGTTTACTGGGCATCCTCTTCTTCTTCCTGGCTTGTAATCTCTTTGGGCCCTATAATGTATTTCAAGATATGAACGCCGGCCAAATAGTCGAGGATGAGCAATTGAAAAGGGAGTTTATAACAGATCCTCTTCAAAACGCAGACTACAAAGGTAATAATACTTATTTAGTGACCACAGCAAGCGGCAAAGAATTTGTGGTGATACAGAACTATTTTTCTGTAATGAATTATCAGTGGGAAATAATACAAGTCTGTTTTTCTCCTATATTGTTGCTCTCGAAAAATTCCCAAGAGCCGGATTTGTTCCCGAATACTAAGGTTTTATCTTTAAACGGAGAGAGTAGCTCTTTTCTTTCATGCTAACCATGATATTGTCAGTGAAATATGGCGGTATCTTATGAAATTTATATTAAATAGCAGCAAAGTTTACGAAAAGAGCCTTTTACAAAGAAGCTGGGGGAGATCATGATGACTAAACAAGCGCTTATTTTTGATATGGACGGAACACTATTTAAGACGGACGCAGTCCTTTTGGCTGCACTGGATAAAACCTTTGATTGCCTGAGAAGTGTGGATGAATGGGAAGGAGAAACGCCTGTCAGAAAGTATTTGGATATCATGGGCGTGCCTTTGCCAGAGGTGTGGAGGAATCTGCTGCCCCTGCATGAGGAGCGCCTTCATGAAAAGGTTAACCGCCTGTTTCATATTCATCTCTTTCAGGAAATAAGGAATGGCAGCGGGGAACTATATCCTGAAATTGTTGAAACTCTTGAAGAACTATCAAAAGAGTATAGTATTTTTATCGCTAGCAATGGCTTGAATTCCTACCTTCTTGAAATTGTTAACTACTTCACGATGGATTCGTTTATCAGCGGGGTTTACAGCATAGAACGATGTTCATCGGGAAGAAAAGAGGATCTTGTAAAATTGGTTTTGGAGGAACAAGAACTTTCTTCCGCCATTATGATTGGAGACAGAAGTTCAGATATCAAAGCAGGGAAGGAAAATGATTTATATACTGTAGGATGTTCATGGGGATTTGCCTCAGCAGGAGAGCTTGATGAGGCTGACATCGTTATAAATTCTATCAGGGAACTGGGGAGTGTACTGAGAAAGCGAAGAGTGCACCTATAGGAAGTATGCATGATTAAAGTCTGGGTTGTCTCGGAATCTTAGAGGCATTGATCATAAGTCTCCTAATAACATGGTCCAGGTTTCCTAAAAGGCGAAGAAGAGGAAAAAGAAAACCGCGGAAGCTGCCGGGAAACAAAGAAAAACAGAAATGTTTTAAAAAAATCATTTCCCTGCCTGCTTTTCTTGTGTATAATCTTGCTTAGCGGAAAATTTAATACATATTGTCGTAACTAGGTGATTTCAGTCGAAACTGATATCTTAAAAGGGAAGTTGGTGAAAATCCAACGCGGTCCCGCCACTGTAAATTGGGAGCGAGCTGTTAGAGCCACTGTACACTTGTATGGGAAGGCACAGCGAGCAATGACCATGAGCCAGGAGACCTGCCTGTTACTTCTTGCACCAACAACCTACGAGGATAGGGAGGTGTAAATTGCATCATGTTTGATTCACATCAAAACTATGCCTTTTACACGTACATCTCTTTTCTCAGAAAGAGATGTTTTTTTTATGGAATTTTTAGATTCAATGTTAAGAAAACAGCTGAGTCAAACACATGCTCATGCATGCATTTCAACCTTGTTTTCTAGTCATGCGGCTGTGTTTATTAAACAGAGGGCAGATGTGGAACTTTTACAGCAGTACCACAGTCTGCCGGGAGTTTATTTTCAAAAAACAAACAATATATTAACAAAAAGGGGAGAATAAATAATGAAAAATATGAATGCTTTATTACTTGCAATGCTGTTGTCCATCGCGGTAATTGCGGGCTGTGGGAATAATGGTGTAAATGAGAATGCAGCTGATACTAATCAGGCTGAAGAAGGTCAAACTGAAGAGCAAAGTGCGTTTCCTGTAACGATTACAGATGCAGCTGATAATGAAGTCGTAATTGAAGAAGAACCTAACAAGATTGTCTCTCTAATTCCAAGTAATACAGAGATCTCTTATGAATTGGGTCTGGGAGACAAGGTAGTCGGAGTTTCTGATTTTGATAATTACCCTCCGGAAGCTGCCCAAAAAGAAATGATCGGCGGAATGGAGTTTAATGTAGAAAAGATCATATCAATGACACCTGACATCGTTTTGGCACATGGATCGGTTCTAAGCTCTGCTTCTGAAGGGCTTCAGCAGTTGAGAGATGCAGGCATTACAGTGCTGGTCGTCAATGATGCGAAGAGCTTTGAAGAGGTATATACATCAATTGATATGATCGGGAAAGCTACAGGAGCAGTCGAAGAAGCAGAAGAAACGATTGCCAAAATGAAAGAAAATCTTCTAACAGTGAAGAATAAGGCTTCCCAAGTATCCGAGGAAGATAAGAGAAGTGTATTTATTGAAGTGGCGCCTGCACCTGAAATTTACACTCCTGGAAGCAACACATTCATGGATGAAATGCTAAGTTTAATCAATGTAAATAATGCAGCCGGGGAGCAGGATGGATGGGTACAAATGAATGAAGAGGCAATCATCGCATTAAACCCGGATGTTATCATCACAACGTACGGCTACTATACGGAAAACCCTAAAGAATCTGTGTTGACCCGTGAAGGATGGGGAGATGTAACAGCCATTCAAAATGAAAATGTACATGATGTCCATTCAGATTTAGTCACAAGAACCGGACCAAGATTGGTACAAGGAGTAGAGGAACTTGCAAAAGCTGTTTATCCGGAGTTATTCCAGTAAAAACCGAATATTCTCATACGGGTTGGCAGTTCTATTTGTCATCGTTTCACTATTGGCGGGGATTTCAATCGGAACCATATCCGTGCCAGTATTCGATACCCTTTCGATTCTTGGTGCGAAAATTTTCCGCTACCCTATACCTGCATCAGTTGATCAAATGTATATCAATATTGTGTACAGTATCCGCCTGCCGCGTGTAATACTGGCCTTTCTAGTAGGAGCGTCTCTCGCCATTGCGGGAGCCGCTTTTCAAGGTTTATTAAGAAATCCTCTCGCTGATCCTTATACATTGGGAATATCCTCGGGTGCCTCTGTTGGGGCAGTGATGACCCTGTTTTTCCATATCAGCATTCCTTTCTTAGGAAATTTCACCCTCCCTGTGCTCAGTATTATTACGGCAACTGCAACAATTTTTATTGTCCTGTTGTTCGCCCAAAAGGTAGAAAGCTCTATGAAATTGGAGACCATTATATTAACCGGAATCATTTTCAGTTCATTTTTAGGATCTTTTATTTCTCTAATGATCGCATTGACAGGGGATGAACTTCGCCAGATTATCGGCTGGCTTCTCGGCAGTGTTTCTATGCGCGGATGGGATTATATCAAGATTATCCTGCCTTTCTTTCTTATAGGCACCTTTCTTCTTCTTATCAATACAAGAGAGTTGAACGGAATGAGCTTTGGGGAAGATCAAGCCAGGCATATTGGTATTAATGTTCAAGCCCGAAAACTGATGATATTGCTATCAGGTTCTATTCTGACAGGTGCAGCCGTAGCGGTTTCCGGTACGATTGGATTTGTAGGATTGGTTATTCCTCATTTAATCAGGCTGATGGCGGGTAACGACCACAGACATCTGCTTCCATTATCTATCCTTGGCGGAGGTGGTTTTTTGGTTCTCGCTGATTTAGTCTCCAGGACGATTATCGCACCAGTCGAACTGCCCATCGGTGTCATAACCGCTTTGATAGGGGCTCCTATTTTTGCTTATATATTAATGAAGAAAAGAGGGTAGCCAAATGATACGAGTAGACAATCTGACAGGTGGCTACGGAGATAAAGTGATACTGAACAACGTTAATGTGGAAGTCCAAGGAGGAGAAATATTCGGAATCCTTGGTCCTAATGGAAGCGGCAAAACGACGTTATTGAAGATGATCAGCGGACTTCTCAGCCCATATAAAGGTGAAGTGATTATCGATGGCAAAAGCCTTACTGCCTTTACGAGTAAAGAACTAGCCAGGCTGATGGCTGTTCTTCCTCAGCATAATACTCATGCTTTCAACTACAAAGTAAAAGACACTGTATCTCTTGGCAGGTATGCCCATCAGACCGGCTTTTTCAAAAGTATGACCCCGATGGATGAAGATATCGTGAATTCTGTAATGCTTCAGACTGGAATCAAGCGGTATGAGGATAATTATCTTAATGAACTTTCAGGAGGAGAGAAACAGAGGGTGTTTTTGGCTCAGGCCTTGGCGCAGGAACCGAAAGTGCTCTTACTGGACGAGCCGACCAATCATTTGGATCTCTCTCATCAAAAGGAGCTGCTCGATTATTTAAAGAAGGCAACGCAAGAGACCGGTTTGACTGTTGTCTCGATTTTTCATGACCTGAATCTGGCAAGCTTGTATTGCGACCGCCTGCTGTTGATGGAAAGTGGCAGTGTGTCCATCGTTGATCACCCAGAAGAGGTATTAAGAGAGGATCGAATATCTTCTGTTTATAATACAAAAATAGAGAAAAATGCTCACCCGAGGGTGGCCAAACCCCAAATGTCCCTTATTCCCGATCAACTGCCAGAAGAAGAGGAGTTCTGGGAAATGGATGAAAGATACTTATCAGTTTCGAGTGAGTTGATCACTTTCAGGCTTCCTAAACCGATTAAAACAATGTCTTCAGGTGTGTGTGGAGCAGGTGTAAGATGGACATCCTCTATTGTGAATCGACACGTAGCGGATACTTACAACTGTGATGATTACCGGGAAGACATGGTAGAGTTTCTCATAAATTCAGGATTTGATCCCACCAATACAGTTGGTATGATGACGGCCGTCATGCTTGAAGACCTTTCTTTTAAAAAGATTACTGAAGGAGACCTATCGATTTTCGTTGTAGTAACAGCAGGGGTTGGAAATGCGGTCGATATTTCAAGAACCAGCAGTTTGTCAGTGTTAAAGCCTGGTACTATCAATACCTGGGTACTTGTAAATGGTGAACTGTCTGATGAGGCATTCATCCAGGCAATTGTTACGGCGACAGAGGCGAAAGTAAAGGCTTTGCAAGACGAGAATGTAAGAGATTATAGCACGAATTCTCTGGCAACCGGTACATCAACAGACAGCATTTTGATAGGAGCAGTTCAACGTGGCGAGAAACTGCCTTTTTCAGGGCCGATTACTGATGTTGGCAGGATGATAGGGAAAGGTGTATACGAAACGACCAGGGAGGCAATTCAATCTTATAAAAGAAGGAAGGAAAGAATGTGATTTTTCCTTTTTTATATAAATTTAGGCTTTGTTAAAGAACGTTGTTGTTTTTTTTAATGAATACGCTGAATTATACTCTTGGTGTTAGGAGACTCCAATCAACTCGCCGATTATAAAAGGCTCTTTTCTAAAGGATTGTTGCATTTTGAATGCTATATACCCCTCCTCACCTTTTATGTAGGGGGATTGTAGCGGAGCCGTGCGCCTTTCGCTGTAATCCTTTACTTTTAAACAGCCATAATTTTTTTAGGCTCTGTTATAGAACATTGTTGTTTTAAACGAATATGTTGACCCCTATCCAAGTGTGCGACTCCAGTCATCCCCCTAGATAAGCCAAAGAACTATATTTGAATTTTAAACCTTAAACCCTTTATTCAGGGGGAGTGGAGCGAAAATCCATTACTTTTTAATAGCCAAAATCTTTGTAAAAGACTCTTTTCTGAAGGCTCTTTTCGTAAACTTTGTTGCTATTTGAGGCCAATTCTGAAAAAACAACCATAGGTCAGGGGAATAACCTGGTAAACAGGAAAAGAAAAGAGCTTCTCTCCCAGATTTGAGAGAAAACCCTTAGTATCAGGGGGAAAATCCGGCTCTTGGGATTTTTCCGAAAAGCAACAATGTATGCGAAAACAGCCTTTCTGAAAGATTGTTACTTGTTGAATGATATTTCCCCCTCATCACCCTTTTACGTAGGAGGATTGGAGTGGAAGGTGTACGATCTCCTGCGGGACTAGCGGGCAGGTGAGACCAAGGTTACGTATCCCATGGAACGTAACCCCGCAGGCAAAGGCGAGGAGGCTCACCGCACGCCCCGCGGAGTCGTGCGCCTGGAGCGGAAATCCCTACTTTTAAAGTACACAAGCTTTGCGAATAGAGCGGTGTAAAAACAGCTTTTAAAATAACAACACCAATGACTAACAGAGCCTTTTTTTAAAAAAACCTTTTAAAAAGAAGATAGAGGAAAGGCAGCTGATATGAATGCGCCCTACCTTCACTCTTTGATAATCGGGAACTAATAAGATCTAAATAGCAGGAGATAAAGAAACCAGCTTAAAGGTATCAATAGGGTTAGGACTCTCAATCGCTTTAAATATAAACTCTGCGGAATCAATGAAAGCACGGTAAGGAAAAAGAGTTTCTTATTGGTAAATGACTTCATTTGGTTGGATTGGAGGCGCCTGTTTTTATAAGGTGTCTTTTTTTTTTTTTTTTTTCTGTATTCTAACTCACTTCAGCTTTAAACAGGGTAATTAACGCAGATAGAAGATAAAGTACTGCCCCGCAGGTTAGATAAATGAGATTTTTCAGCGGTTGAAAACAAAAAAACTGCTACCTATTATAATGAGGAAACCAGATATAAAGGTGGAATGCCGTTCTGCCTGAAACAGAGAAAAATAAGTATTGTTATTTCTAACTGAATGCTATACAATCACTTAGTAGTTTACTAGTGAAACTTTTTGTGCTGAAATTCGTCTGATTCAATAGAATGATGATGAAAGTAAAAAATATGGCTGATTTCCACTGAAAATGACTTTTTTGGAACAGAAAGCATGTAAAGGGAGAGAGCCTAAGTTAAAGAAGGTGCATGTTTTGAATTCACGTATGGATTATAAAAAGAAAAAGAAGAGAAGAGGACTGAAAATCGTTCTTTTCCTATTATTAATGATAGTAGTGTTAGTAGGTTATGCAAGTATACAGTTTTATCAGGGAACTCAGATGGCTTCTGGTGAAGGAAGTATTTCTAAAGACGAGGATTATACCTTTAACGGTGTGAAAGATGAAAATGGCCGTATCAATGTCCTTTTGCTGGGAGTAGACAGCCGCGGTGAAGAGCAGTCCCGAACGGATACAATGATGATTGCCCAAATTGACCCGAAAACGAATGAAACCAAGTTGGTCTCATTCATGAGAGACATGTATGTTGAAATACCAGGTTATCAAAACTATAAGCTGAATACGGCTTTCTTCCTTGGAGGTCCAGATCTGCTCAGAGAGACATTAAAACAAAATTTCAATGTTGATGTTCAATATTATATGATTGTCGATTTTCAAGGATTTGAGCAATCCATCGATATCCTCTCTCCTGAAGGAATTCAAATGAATGTCGAAAAAGCAATGTCAGAAAATATCGGAGTAACATTAGAACCAGGGCTTCAAAAATTGGATGGAAAAGAACTTCTAGGCTATGCAAGGTTTCGTGCGGATGCAGAAGGTGACCATGGACGCGTAAAAAGACAGCAGCAGGTTATTACAGCTGTCAAAGACGAAGCATTAAGCTTAGGCAGTGTAACGAAGCTTCCGAAGATGATTGGAGCGGCTCAACCTTATATCGAAACAAATATGAGTAAGCTGGATCAGATTGGTGTCGTTAAAGACATTCTCCTTGGCAACAGCAGTGAAATTGATAAGTTGACCATACCGGTTGCCGATTCCTATACTGATGGCTATTACCAGCAAGCTGGTGCTGTCCTGGAAGTTGACTTTGAAACGAATAAAGCGGAATTACAAGACTTTTTGAATTAATAATGGATGAAGAACTGGGCGACGATGCCTGGTTCTTTTTTTGCCTACACAAGCTCATAGGTGACGCAGCCTACAGAAAACTCAATGTCTTAGACAGGAGGCTAATCTCCTCTATAAGAGGAACATTTGGAAAAAAAGAGTAAAATTAAAATGCTATATAACGGTCTCTCAGCGGATATAAAGGGATTATTGATGATGAGAACAGTTCAAGAAAGAATGGTAGCGCTTTCACTCACTAATTCAACCATATACACTAAACATTGCATCAAACACTTGAATAAGATTCTGTACGTGTTACGATTGTAAACGTTGAAAAAAGAGCGAACAGAAACACGAACACATAGATTTTAATTGGGAGAGGATATATTTGCTAAACAAACAAACGGTTGCTTTTCTAGGTGCAGGTAATATGGCAGAGGCCATGATTTCAGGAATGGTTGAATCAGATTCAATTCCAACAGAACAAATTATCGTATCAAACAGAAGCAATCAAGGGCGTTTACAAGAACTCAAAGCAAAATATGACGTAACAGCTATAACTAAAGATGAACTTGACTTTAAAGAAATAGATATGTTAATCCTTGCTATGAAACCTAAGGATATTGATGCTGTACTGCAATCAATTGAAAATCTTGTCAGTCCACATACAGTTATTCTTTCTGTTCTAGCAGGAATCACAACAGAACATATGGAAGAAGGCCTTCCTCACGGACAAAAGGTTATCAGAGTGATGCCCAACACTTCCAGTATGATGAGAGAATCGGCAACAGCAATTGCTGCAGGTGAATATACCACCGATGAAGATATGAATCTTGCTGCAGAATTATTGGAAACAATCGGTGAGGTCTATACGATTAAAGAAGAGAAGATGGATATCTTCACAGGAATTGCCGGAAGCGGTCCCGCTTACTTCTATTATTTAATGGAGCATATTGAAAAAGCCGGTAAAGACAGCGGTCTAGAACCTGAAGTAGCACGCCAGATCGGAGCCCAGACCATATTGGGAGCGGCGAAAATGATCATGGAGCGTGATGAAACACCCGCACAGTTACGACAGAATGTAACATCCCCGAATGGAACCACAGCAGCAGGCCTTGAAGCACTTGCGAAATTTGGCGGAGGAGAAGCTATCGCGCAAGCCGTCAAAGGTGCAGAGAAACGTTCAAAAGAAATCAGTTCTCAATTCAAAAAGGTACTCATAGCCAACTAATAATAATCCAGCCTCTACCTGTTGCAGTGTATAACCGCAGCAGGTGGGCGGCCTAATAACGTCATAATATTTTAGTCAATTAACGCGTTAAACAACTAAAAGGAAAAATTTCTTTTAGTGCTTTAAATCAGTAAAGTATAGATAAATAATATTTATTCAGGAGTGATTAGATGTCTCCGGACACCAAGAAGAAGCGAATCGTAATCAAAATTGGAAGCAGTTCTTTAACAAGCCTTCACGGGGAGATGAGCCGCAGAAAGCTGGAACGCCTGACAGACGAAGTAGTCCGTTTGAAAGATGACGGTCATGAAGTGCTGCTGGTATCATCCGGAGCAGTAGCAGCAGGATACAGAAAATTAGGCTGCCTGACGCGCCCAAGTACTCTGCCTGAAAAGCAAGCAGCCGCATCTATCGGTCAAGGATTGTTAATTGAAGCATACTCTGATTTATTCTTATCAAATGGTTATGTGGCTTCTCAAATACTCATCACAAGAAGTGATTTCTCTGATGAGAGCAGATATAACAATGCAAAAAATACAATAAATGTTCTATTAGAACGAGGTATTATACCAATTGTTAATGAAAACGACACAGTTACAATCGACCGTCTGAAATTTGGTGATAATGACACGCTATCTGCTAAAGTTGCAGGACTGGTTAATGCGGATCAATTGATCATACTCTCTGATATTGACGGACTTTACAATGATGATCCCCGCAAAAATCCTAATGCACAACTTCTGGAAGAAGTGAATGAGATTACACAGGAAATCGAAGATATGGCAGGAGAACCTGGAAGTTCAGTCGGAACGGGCGGTATGCGTTCAAAAATAGATGCTTTTAAAATTTCCATGGCATCAGGCATTCCGGCGTTCCTTGGAAAATCAGGTGTGGCCAATATTATATATGATGCTGTTCAAAATGAAGCAACAGGCACGTATTTTCAAGCAAAAGAAGATGTCGAAAACCTTAATACAAAGAAACAGTGGATTGCGTTTAATTCAGGTCCTGAAGGTGAGATTACGATTGATAACGACGCTAGAGACTCTATACTGGAAAGTAAGAAAAGCCTTAGTGCTTCAGGAATCTACTCTGTCAAAGGACGATTCAAGAGCGGAGCGGTTATCCGTATTGCTGACCTGAGCGGAAAAGAAATCGGGTTGGGTGTGGTCAACTACGACTCAGAAGAACTGAAGAGTTTTAACAGCCTCTCTGAAGAAGAACTGAAAAAGTATGAAAATGCAGCTGTAGAAACCGACCACCTTGTTTGTCATCTAGAAGTGCCGATTCCAGTCGGCCTTTAAGGATTTTTTGTTACCTCAATCATAAAGTTGCAGTGCATGAATGCAGGAGGTATCTCCACTGTTTCGGCGAAGATACCCTAACGAATGATGAATGACCTAAAATATTTGTCTGTAGATATAAAATATTTTCTAACTGGAGGAATTTGATGACTTTAACAGCCCATAAAACGAATGTAGAAGAACAAGCAATTGCAGCAAAGAAAGCAGCTAAATCACTATCACTTTTAACGACGGAAGAGAAGAACGAAGCACTGATGACACTTGCGTCAACACTAGAAGAACAGTTTGAAACAATTCTGAAGGCTAATGAAAAAGACCTTTCCCGCGGTAAAGAAAAAGGATTTGATGAGGCATTCATGGATCGCCTGTCACTTTCAAAAGAGCGTATATTTGACTTTGCAAAGGGTCTTCGTGAAGTTGCTGAACTGGAAGATCCAACAGGATTGACTGTAAGTGATTGGACGCTTGAAAACGGACTGGATGTTTCCAAAGTTACAGTTCCACTAGGTGTTATCGGCATGATTTACGAAGCACGTCCTAATGTGACTGTTGATGCAACAGGTTTAGCATTGAAATCAGGAAATGCAATAGTGCTAAAAGGCGGATCGAATGCAATTACTTCCAATAAAGCGATTGTAGACGTGATGCATAATGCATTGGAAAATACAAAGATCCCTAAAGAAGCTGTACAATTCATCAATACTACTGATCGTGATGCAACACAGCAGCTTTTCACCATGAAACAGCATATTGACGTACTTATCCCGCGAGGTGGCGGAGCACTGATCAATGCAGTAGTCAATAATGCAACAGTTCCAGTTCTTGAAACGGGTGTAGGAAACTGTCATATTTACATTGATAAAGAGGCAGATGTTGAAATGGCTCTTAATATCCTTGTTAATGCCAAAACAGACCGTCCTGCTGTTTGTAATGCAGCTGAAACAGTAATTATTCATCGTGAGTGGCTTGAGAAGAATAAAGACCGTTTAATCGAGAGTTTAAGAACGAATAACATTACTGCTCATGGTGATGAGCATGCATGTGAAACGATTCCAGGCTGCACTCCTGCTGGAGAAAATGACTGGGCGAACGAATATTTAAGCTTGGACATTGCTGTGAAAACAGTCGCTGCGACTGCGGACGCAATCGATCATATCGAGCAGTACGGAACGAAGCACTCAGAAGCAATCATTACTGAAAATGCTGAGACAGCCAAAATGTTTATGACCTTAGTAGACGCAGCAGCCATTTATCATAATGCTTCCACTCGTTTTACTGACGGAGGGGCACTAGGTTTTGGCGCTGAAATCGGTATTTCTACTCAGAAATTACATGCACGCGGACCTATGGGCCTGCCTGCATTGACAACAGTAAAGTATATTATGACGGGTAATGGCCAGATTCGATAAGACATAATAAAAAGTGTTCCTTGATAATTATTTCAAGGAACACTTTTTTGTTCTTCATGGCCTTGAAAACCCCTGGGTATGCCGGGGGTTCCAGAAAGCTGATAGCGTGGTATAAAAAATATTTACTACACGATAGGATAAGCAGGTTTCCTATCATCCCATTCTAGCAGGAGTTATGTCTTGTGAAGGACATGGATAATCCTATCTAAATAAACGGAAATTTTCCGGTTAAGCTGTGGAATAGAATCCGATTTGGGTTGTATAAGCGGAATTTTTCCGCTTAAGCATAGTTAAAATGAACAATTTTCACATCTTTTAAGAGAATAAGAGGAATTTCTCCGCTTAATTTAGCTCATTTTCGTGCTATTTCAAAAATAAGCGGAATTTCTCCCCTTATTTATCAAAAACTTTTCAAAGGAATATAGTGCTAGAGAAAATCATTCAATTGGCCTTATAGGCCTAGCCCGGTAAGAGAGGTTTCCAGCCGCAGAGAAAACCACCAGTTCACACTGGTGGTTTTGATTTATGAATATCGCTGCTATAAAAGCTAAAGGTTGAAGAGGAAGACATCACAACCTGTTAATGATGTGCCGTTTCTTCTCATTAAATTAAATCCCTGCAGCTTCATGCAAATCCTGAATAGTATCTATCTTTCTTTCTTGACATATTTTCAAGAGCTCCTGGAAAATCTCCGCTGTCATAATGGCATCATTCAATGCATGATGACGTGCTCTTTTTACTATCTGAAACCTTTTCACCAAATCGTCCAAATAGCACTTCTCTTCATGAAGAAGTTCTTTAGCGAGTGCAAAAGAGTCGATGAATTCCGGATCAAAAGAGGGGAGATCCCATTTGCCGATTCTTTTTTGCAGAAAGTTAATGTCAAAAGAGGCTGGGTGTGCTACCAAAATAGTACCTTTACAGAAATCCAGGAAGTCTTTTAATCCAACCGGCAAGGTTTTAGCTTTGTTAAAGTCTTTTCCCTTTAAACCGGTGAATTCTTTTGTTTCATTTGAAACGTTCTGAAGTGGATTAATGACTTCATAGAATGTTACTTGCTCTAGAATTTTACCTCCCTGCATTTTGACAGCGCCGATAGATACAATTTCATCCCCGATTTCAGGGAAGAAGCCTGTTGTTTCCAAGTCAAAGATGGTGAACGTGCAATTTGGCAGCTTTTGCTGTCGCAGGAGGGGTTTTTCTTCCTCAAACTCTTTCAACATCTTCATTAGCTTTTGGTAAGAAGGGTTCTTCTTTTCTTCTTCAACTTGTTTTTTGAAAATATATCTATGCCAAAGGTAATATTTAATTATCTTATATCCTACATTAAATTTAGCATCACTCATATTTATACCACCCGGTTGCGATTGAAGCTGATCTCCATTACTTGCTGCATTCGATTGGCGATTTGAAGTGCTTCTCTTAGTTTTCTTTTATCTTCTTTTGTAAGCTGCTCAATTTCCAATTCATTTGATAATTCACGGTTTTCGGCCAGTTCTGAGAGGTTTTGGGTCAAACGGTAGTACAGCAGGTAGTGAAGGGCTGTTTTCGCATTTTCAGCATCTCGTGGATGAAATACCTTCATCTCTTTCAAAGCATTAAGACGTTGAATCGTGTTCACTTCTTTGATACCGTGTTTGATGGAATGGATGCGGATCATATTCACCATCTGCATCAGTCCTGCTTTTTTTATATTAAACGTTTTGTTTCTTCCTTTAAGGTTGATACGTCCCAATGCATTGATCGGTATCCGGAAGCGGATGGCATCCTTTCTCAGCAGTTGTTGCATATTAAGAGATTTCTGAGCCTTTTTCGCTATATAGGCACGTGTTTCTTCCGCAAGACTGTAGTCTCCAAAGATGGGCCTGAAATCGTAAAACATTGTAAAACTCTGAACTTCTTCAGCATCTATTTCGTGCAGCCAGTCATCAATTGCTGCCTTCCACTGACTGAATGATTTCCGCCACTTAGGTTCTTTTGCCATAATGCCGCCTGTACATTCATGAAAACCGCATAATGCAAGTTTCGTATTAATCTTGTGAGTGAAACGTTCAAAGTAACGTTCAACAGCTGCTGCGCTGCCAAGATGATTATAATCGGCAATAATGATCCCATTATCCTGATCGGTATTGAAAGATTGTTCACCCCGTCCCTGACTGCCCATTACAATGAAACAATAGTTGACAGGAGGAGATCCGAAACCTTCAGCCTTCATTTCTGCTTCTGAAAGCAGGATGATTTTGCGGTATAGACGGTCGTTGTAATTCGTCAGGACTTCGCTTACGTTATAGGCAAAGCTGTCCTGATCGAGCAAGCCCCCGATGAAGGAGGTGAAAGTTGTATTTTCAATTGGTGATAAAGGAATAAGGTCATCAGTACTCGCAGCCGACTGGATGCTGTAGGAGAGATCCAAATAACTTGAGTCATGAATATTAACAAAAGATAAACCTGTCAGCAGCCCGACGACAACACCATTTCGGAGGACAGGAACATATTTGGCTCCTTCATATTTGAAAAAGGAAAGAGCTTCATAAGCAAAAGCTTCATCTCTTACCCAATACGGCTTTTTGTTCATCCATGACTCTATATAAGGAGCTTCTTTTGAGCTCGTCAGGTAACGGAGAATTTCTATTTGCGTTACAAGACCCTTCAACGCGCCATCCTCATCACACACGACGATAGCTTCAGTTTCCTCATTAAGCATCTTTTCCGCCGCTTCCTCCATCGTAGAGGTCTTCGGGAGTACTACAGGTATTTCCATCAATATATTGACTTTAGTTCTGAATAAGGACAAATCTGCGGATTCTTCCTGTGACTCCTTATACTTGATCTCATCATAAAGAGTTTTCATACGGTTTCCGACACTTTCGAAAATGATTTGTGAAAACTCTTTGTTATTCGTGAGCATATCGAAGAATACCTTTTTATTAAAACGAAATAGAGTACATTCTTCGATTGCCTGCACGGAAAAGCTCATGTCTCCGCTGGTCCATAAAATCATCAGTCCGACAAGGTCACCGGGGTAATAGTAACGTAAGGAAACCTGCTTACCAGAAGGCCTGTGCAGTACGTTTTTTGCTGTCCCTGATATAAGGAAATAAACATCCAGCTTCTCTGGTGATTCTTTTTCGTGAAAAAGAAACTCGTTTTTATCAAACTTCTGGAATCGAGCATGTGATATTAAGTGTTCCAACTGTTCATCCGATAAGTGATCGAAGGGATAAGAAGCTTTTATCATATTATAAAATTCAGCTTTTTCCATCTGTGAACCTCCTTGTGAAACGATAGATCTCTATGTAAAAGTTTCGGCCATCCTTTGCTTTGGTGTCCTTAGATGGCTAAACTCACTGTAGTTTATTTCAAATGTGTTAATGACATGAAAAAACAATATGCTTCTATATGTAACCTTAACATAGAAGAGGTGGATCTTTTAATGCTTTTGCACTACTTCATTAAAAAGAACAAAAGCGTAGCCGCAGAAGCTGGAAGTGGATACCCTAGTTAAAGTTTTTCACAAAAATGGAATTTATAGATTCTAAACAATAAAAAAGCCAGTACAGAGGTTCCCTGTACTAGCACTTTCATTAAACAGAAAAATCTTTACGCTTTTCTGGTTTCTTATTTTTCTTTGAAAAAGGCATATACCAATTCCAATCTCCAAGAAGCTTCATGAGAGAAGGGACAAGGAGCATTCTAATAATCGTTGCATCGATAAAGATTGCAATTGCAATCCCGATTCCGATTTGTTTAACAGGCATGACCCCTGTAAAGGCAAATGCGCCTGTAATAACCATCATAATCAGGGCTGCAGATGTTATGATTTTACTTGTAGAAGCAAGCCCCTCAATAGTGGCGTGGGTATTATCACCTGTCTTCAAGTAAATTTCATGAATTCTGGAAATCAGGAAGACTTCATAGTCCATGCTTAATCCAAATACCAGGCTGAATACGAGAACAGGCAGAACAAGAGCGATATCAGAAGGCTGCAGTCCGAAATGGCCACCTTGAAACAACCATACAAGTATTCCAAAAGTGGACGTTAATCCAATTACATTCATCAGGATGGCTTTCAATGGAATGACAATTGATTGAAAGGCAACCATGAGTATAATATACGTGGATATTAAAATAATCCCTATACTTAGGGCGACCTTATCATAGATTTCATCGAAGATCTCCTGGTTAAACTTAACTTCCCCGCCAAAAGAAAGAGAGTAATCCCAGTCTTTGGAAGACCAATCCCTGATCCAGTCTTTGGCAGCTTCAGTAGATTCTTCCTCGTTTAATTTAACTGGAAGGAGGAGCTTTTCCCCGTTGATTAGAGAATCCAGCAATGGAGCGAGTGAAGATCGAGTTTCGGGCTGCTGAAGTGCTCCGTATAAAGCTTCTGGTGAATCTATTCCGCTTTCCGTGTAAATGGAGGTGACAGATTGAACAATCTCGTTTTCTTTCAGTTGTGCAGACAATCGTTCAATTTCCTTAAGTCCTTCTTCACTGGTCCAATCGCCGGAACGTTCTGCAACGACATAGACTTCGCTTCCTTCATCTGTATTGAAGGTATCCTGAATGGTTTCAATTGCCTGGCGGGAATCATAGCTTTCTGGCAGAGAATCGATATCCGGGATAGAGAGGTTTATATTTCCTACAGGCAGTATTCCGATAACCAAAACTATCAATGCTGAAATCGATATCAATAATGGTTTTTTCATAACAAAACGAGCAAATTTCCTCCATCCTTGAGCAGAGTCATCCTTTCGTTTAATTACCATCCATTTGTTTATTGCCGGACCAAGCAATATTAAAACAGCAGGCAGCAAGGTAAGGGAAGAAATGACAGCGATGGATACGACAACCATTCCGCCTATGGCAATGGTCTGGAAGATATCAATTTCGATTACACTCATCGCTGCCAACCCAATAAATACACAGACTGCTGAGAAAATGATCGATCTTCCCGCTGTCTGGATAGTCGTTTTAATCGCAGTCAGTTTATCAGACTTCACCATTTCTTCTCGGTAACGATTAATGAACAGGAGAGCAAAATCAATGCTTAAGGCAAGACCAATCATTGGAACAACATTTAGCAGAAAAACAGATAATTCTATATCTTCACCAATCAGCGTCAATATTCCGAAAGAAGAAATGACGGTGATAGCTCCGATAATGATAGGAACAATAGAAGCAATGATACTTCCAAACGCGAATAGAAGAACAAGCAGAGCAACAGGAAGTCCTATAAGTTCTGCACGCTTCAAATCATCCTGGCTCGCTTTATTGATATCAGCCGAAATGATTGGACCGCCTGTCAATACAACATTCTCTTCCTCTGCAATTGACTCTTTAATTATGTCAATTTCCTCGTCGATACTGGCGTTATCAAAGGTAATCGCAGCATAAGCTGTACCGCCACTTCTCAATGATTCATCTTCAAGTGGTGACTGTATCCCTGTGGTGCTGACAGACTTATCAATTTTACTTAAAATAGATTGAATTTTGCTTTCGAATTCAGTCCCTGTTTCTGTATTCTGTTGAAATAATAGAAGAAGAGTGTTTTCAGGAAAGCCGAATTCAGTAGAAAGTGTTTCTTCAACCTCTTCAAATTCGCCATCCGTCCTGAAACCGTCACCGCCAAGGATGCCAGGAAGACCTGCCGCAAAATATCCTAAGCTCAGTGCAATGAGTATCCATACGCCGATGAACAATTTATAAAACCTGGTAATATAACTTGAAATAAACTTCATTGCTGTACTCCTTTACATAATTATAAAGAACGATTTCAACACTTAATTAGTTTACTTCTATAGGTTGCTAGATTCAAATATTAGTATAGATCTTTTAATATAAAAACTTCAGGTTGTGCTCTGAAGTTTATACTAGGTGATAGTTCGGTTTTTATATTTCAGTCTCTTTTGATAACCTCCATAGCTTTAAGGTGTTTTTTGAGTTTAAGAAGGATTGTATTGCTTCTTGTGGGGATGATTTCCCGTGAAGGGTGGGAACTTTAGCCGGAGGACCGCTAATACCTTCACAAAATCAATCAGCTGTGACTGAAATGCTCGAGACTTCATTCCTGTGAAACGATCCACTTTGATGCTTTATAAAGGGAAGGGAAGTGATGGTCTGCAAGTTTTTTTGTGTCAACTTTGGCGATTAGAATGGTAATACAGCCTGCTTTCTTTCCAGCCTCTATATCAGGCTCCCGGTCTCCTATCATAAAGCTCTGTGACAGATTAATGTCATGTTCATCAGCAAGCTTCAACAGCATTCCAGCCTCTGGTTTTCTGCAGGAACATCCTTCATAAGGCTTGTGAGTGCAACTGGAGAATTCTTCAATAAAACCTCCGAACTTTTCGATGTCTTGCTTCATCTTCGCATGAATTTTATCTAATTCAGAGGAAGAGAGATAACCCAGTCCAACGCCTCCCTGATTCGTCACTATGAATATCTTATAACCGGCATTACTTAATATTTGGATAGCTTCAGGAACCTTTTCTAGATAGTAAATATCAGAAATCTTATTAACGAATTTAACTCTTTTCGACAGGACCTCATTTATCACTCCATCTCGATCTAAAAAAACAGCTTTCATCAGTAATATTCTCCTTTTTACCGCATAGTTTTCCGTAAAAGGCGGTTTATTGTCGTATTATGCGCTTTCCGGGGAAATAGTCGGAAATTATTTCAGAGAGTAGAATACATTTCCTCTATTAGTATCTTCTTTTTTAAAAAAAACTATAAGTTTGGACACCAGAGAAGTTTTCATTTCTGTAGATGAGGGAAATTAGAAGTTACAGACAAGAACTTATATAAATGAGAGGAGCATTATGATGAATAAAGAACAAGCGAAAGGACAAGCCAAAAAAGGTGCTCATGAAGCAAAACCATGGGTCAAGAAACTCGGGCGAATGGGTTACTTGGCAAAAGGGAGCGTTTACGTTTTAATCGGTGTATTGGCATTCATGGCAGCCATCGGTGTCGGAGGAGGAAAGACTACTGGTACCCAAGGAGCTCTTGCTTCAATTGCCAGCAAGCCATTCGGGGAAATATTATTATGGGTGCTTGCTATAGGTCTTGCAGGCTATGTAATATGGAAAATTGTCGAGGCTATAACCGATCCGCAAAACAAAGGTCATGACGCAAAAGGAATCATAATCAGAATCGGGTTTATATTTAGTGCAATCGTTTATGCAGGATTGGCATATAGAGCATTCCAACTTGCCACAAATGCTGGAAGCAGCGGAGGAGGAGGAGGAAGCAGCAGACAGACGATCACTGCTCAAATCCTTTCTCAGCCATTTGGTCAATGGATGGTTGGTGTGGCAGGAGCAGCAGTCATTGGATACGGCATTTATGAAATTTATAAAGGATACAGCGAGAAATTCACAGATTCATTCCAAAGAAGCAAAATGGATCAAAAGGAGTACCAGCTTGGTAAGAAAACGGGAAAAGCCGGCTTAATGGCAAGAGGAGTCGTATTCTGTATTACAGGTTATTTCTTAATCCAAACAGCTATCACTACTAACCCTGATAATGCAAAAGGTCTGGATGCAGCACTATCAGAAATTGCTCAGCAGCCTTTTGGCCAGTGGATGCTCGGATTGGTCGCTATAGGATTGGCGGCTTACGGAGTATTTCAGATTCTTAAAGGCAAAAATAAGAACATGGCGTTTTATTAATCTCTGACTTAAACAAGAGACAATTTATCATATGTGAAATTTAAAATGAAGAGGCTGCCATACATGGTGGTCTTTTTTCATGAGGTTGCTGATAAATATGTTATGTTGACTTTAAAAGTAAGCTTGAGATGTGGTGAGCTAAAAGTTCCTTGATGAAAAGCTCTACTATAAGTCAGCTTGGATTTTGGTGTATGAAAATAATACTGTCACAGTCTTGGCGGCTGTATAATAGGACTGTTAACATAGATTAGCAGAGCAAGAGTAACTCGTGACTTTTACAAGGAGGAGCGGGGAAGCGACTAGAATGGTGTTTATTGGAATTGTGTTGAGTATCAAAAAGAAACAAGCCTGATCATGGATGATCAGGCTTGTTGTTATTCCCAAAGAAATTTATTCAATAACGTATCGACTTTTTTCGTTTCGTGCAGACCACTGTGATCAATTCCTCCATCTTCAATTAGCCGCTTTTCAAGATTATCCTCTGGGACGATTTTTTTTATGGCAAAAGCACTTTCAATCTCCACAACCTGATCACCTGACCCTGCGATAGCCAATACTTTTAATTCAGATGGAAATAGGTCCTTGTTTTCAACCAAGTTCTTCAATGCTTCTGATTCAGGCTTTAAGTCGATTAGAGATTCACCAGTATTTTGTCTGTAGTACGACTCACTCGAAATTCCATCAAAGGGACTGCCAATCACAGCCAATTTAACAGTTTCAGGATAATTGATATTTCCACTAGTCGTGATCAAATATTTAGTTGAAACCAGCCCCCCCATTGAATGGCCGACAAGGTTAACTTGATTAACATTAAATTGATCTCGCAATTCCTTCATGGCACTTTGCAGTTGAGAACTGGTATCAGAAATGGAAGCTCTGTTATCTTCAAACACAATTTGTACTAAAGGAGGAAGTTTAGAAGAGGAACTTATAGAGCCTTTCCAAGTAATTTCTCCCTCTGCCGAAATGTAAGCGACCAATTCTCTTTTGGCCCAATTATTTTCCTCGAATCGATATAACATGGTTTTAAAAGAGTTATAGGTACCCTTATAGCCGTGTACAAAAACGGTTGGGATACGGGCTGACTCCTGTGAGTAGTTTTCTTTAGATTCAGCTATCTGTGATTTAAGAGTTATATAAGTCATAGAGAAGGTAAGAAGGAGCAGGGCCCCGACTGAGAGTGCCTTCTTTGTATTAATAAAGCTTTTCATTGGAAGTAGACTCCTTTTATTACGGATGTATTAATCATAAACTATAAAGTATGTCTTGAAAATGTTTTATCTGAAATTCTTATGTAATATTCCAAGTAATATTTGGCATTTAAAAAAGGCCAAAAGAAGAAGCTATTTTAAATTGGGCTAAAATGGCTTCTTCTTTATACTGCCAATTAAGAAAAGGTTTTTTCGCTTACCACTTCATTGTTTTCATTTTCTACTAAAACTTTCGCCGGCTGATTTTCTTTTGCCAGTTTTTCTGCTTCTGCTACGGCTTCCGACTGACCATTATAAAGGTTTGTTGGAGCTACATCCTCTATTTTGACAAACCAGCCGCTTTCGTCTTTGTTTGGAACTACATAAAATTCTTTCACGAGTATCGCTCCTTTCTATGTCTTCAATTTCCTGATTCCCTATTTAAAGAGAAAAAAACATGAAAGTTATCTTTTTAAAAGGCTGTTTTCCCATATATTGTTGCTTTCGGATATCCCCGGATACTAGGGGATTTCTCTCTAATCGAGGAAAGCAGCTCTTTTCTTTTCATGATTCCCAGGTTATTCTGTTGAATTATGGTAGTTTTTTTCGGAAGTAGTATCAAATAGCAACAAAGTTTACGAAAAGAGCCTTATAAAAACAATCTTAGTATTGGTGGTTATAAAAATTCAGTACAACCTTTGTTTTAAGAGGTTATTTTTTGATATAATGGACTTTCAATCAAAAAGAAAAGCCCGACCAATTAATGGAGTTGATATCGTGAGTAAGAGTAAAGGCGGCGGAACAGGCAAAGGAACAGGAAAAAAAGGCTGGAACCGCTGGCAGAAAAGCGCGAAGAAAAAAGCTGCCAAACCATATACAAGCAAAGGAACAAAACATGGAAACGGATCTGAAAAGGATTCTGACAGTAAATAAAAGGAAAGAGCTGCATCCGATTTAGGGGATGCAGCTCTTTATTTTGGTTTGTGGTCCATTGAGACTCCCTTTAAGGAAGTATTACGGCTCGTATACGGAATTAGCAAGCCATTAGGAATAACAGGTAACTTTATAAAACATTAAGAAAAACCGGGCAAAAACCGCCCGGTCCGTTACTAATCTTAAAAAGCCCAATTTCCTTTTTGAAAGATGTGTTCAACCGAGCCATCTTCACGAATACCATCTATATCAAGGTTTTCAGAACCAATCATAAAGTCTACATGAGTCAGGCTTTCATTAAACCCAATTTCTTTGAGCTCATCTTTACTCATATTTTTTCCGTTTTCTACACAGATTGAAAGAGCATTTCCCAGAGCGACATGACATGAAGCATTTTCATCAAACAAAGTGTTGTTAAATACAATATTTGTGTTCGAGATCGGAGAGTTATGAGGCACCAGCGCGATTTCACCTAAGAAGGAAGCCCCTTCGTCCGTTTGGAGTAATGCTTTTAATGTGTCATAGCCTTCTTCAGCGCTGAAATCTATTACTTTGCCATCCTTGAATGTCAGACTGAAATTGTTTATAAGGTTTCCACTGTAATTTAGAGGTTTGGTGCTGCTTACCTTACCGTTTACACTGTCCCGTACTGGAATGGTAAATACTTCTTCAGTAGGCAGATTTGGAACGAAATTTACACCTTGGTCGTTGGTAAACTGAGCACAGATCCACTTGCTTTTGGAGTGCAATTCTACTGTGAAGTCCGTTTCAGGTCCTTTATAATGCAGTTTACGGTAAGCACGGGCATTTAGGTGATCGGCTTTCTTTGTCATTTTATCAATATGTTTTTCCCATAGTTGTACAGGATTCTCTTGATCGACCCTGGTAGTGTAGAAAATTTTCTCCCATAATTCTTCTACAGCTTCCTCTTCGGAAAGATCAGGAAAAACGGATTTGGCCCATGCTGTAGATGGAACGGCTGCAATCAGCCAGCTGATTCGTCCGCCGGATATGTACGGCTGAAAGTCCTTGAATGCCTCACCGCTTGCTTTATTGGCCATCGCGATCCGATTGGCATCTATTCCTTTCAGCAGTGTTGGGTTGGGAGAGTTCAAGTTGATGAGTGTGGCATTTTCTTTCGCCATCTCAACAAACCCTTTTGCCTTCCAAAGTGGAAAGTCTTTCAATCCTTCCTCAGGAGCTTTTTCCATAGTCAGCCTTCTCAGTTTTTCATCGGAATACTCGACAAGGACATTTCTGGCACCCGTGTCATATGCTTTCTCTGTTAACTGTGCCACGAAGTCTGCCTCCGTTATAGGAGCATTAATGATGAGTGTTTGTCCCTCCTGCAAGTTGATTCCTACGCGAATCAATAAATCGGCATATCTCTCTAATTTTGTTTCTTTAGATACCATTCTATGTCCCCCTTATTAATAGCTTTCAAGTTAAATATACTACGTGGCAGGTATATTATCCATTTTGCCGCTAAATGCTTTCCTGCTTTAAAGCGCTAAGAGGGACTGTCCCTTTTAGTCCTTTAAAGCACTAAAAAGCCCCCACTCTCACAGGGAGGCAGGGGCTTCTTTCTTTAATTACTTTATACTTGCCAATGGTGTTACACTATTAGGCGGCGGCAGATCTTCATCTTGTGCACTTACGGATGTCCCTGCAGTTGACAGTGCAATAAGCACCAGTGCCGCTACTGTGATTCTTTTAAGCTTTTTCAAAGTAATCTCCTCCTATGAACCTATAATTTTTTCATATGCCACGTTAGCCTTTGTAAGGTAGTGGGCGGCATATTTATATTTTCTAATTTCTTGATAGTAGTTACCAAGAAATTTAGAATAATGTGCAAGTAGATGAGGGTTACCGGTACTTTCGAAGAAGGGGAGTGCTTCGTCTCTCATGAAACACTCAAAATCCTCATCTAATTTTTCTACTGCATATTTATAGATCCTTAACTCATAATACTTTTCTTTATCCCTAAGACTCTGAGATAATTGAATTCCTTCTTGTAGCCAGCCCCTGACTTCTTCGACTCTCTTCAATTTGTAATATTCCTTGACTAGAGCAAGAATGGTTGTAAGTTTGCTTTCAGGTTCATCATGCTTGAATTGAAGGCTTTTCAGAAAATGGGGTATGGCTTCTTCTGGCTTGTTATCCATAGATTTTAGGCATCCTAAGTTTTGCTCTACCTTTCCCCTTAACAAAGTATATTCTATATTTTTGCTGATCTCGTTTGCCCATTCGTAGTGAGTGATAGCTTCATTTATATTGTGGGTGCGTCTGTAGCAGACTCCCAGGAGTAAGTGAATCTCAGCGCATCTCTTATTGTTATACAGGCTCTGATAGAGAGCTAGGGACTCCTCAGAATAATGAACAGCAAGGGTATGCTTTCTCAACTGAACATAAGTAAGGGATTTTAAGTAGTACAAATCTGCTTTCTCTTCGTTGTTCATTATGCTTCCAAGGACGAAGTAATGTTCTGCTTCTTTAAGATGATGGTTTGCTTCCTCGTATTTTCGTCTCGTATACTGAAAATTCCCTGTGAATTTATGAAAGTAGAACCGCTGTTTTTCAGTGAGATTTTTATAACTTTTTTGAAGGGCGCTTATTAGATCCTGTGAGCCCTCAAAGTCTTTCAACAAAATACTATAGCGGATTTTTAGGATATGGAAATTATTTAGAAGGGTGATATCATCAATTTCACTAATGTGAGGAGAGATCACCTCATATAGACGGAGGGCTTCTTTACGATCATTTTTTAATAGCGCCCTGTTCCATTCTGAAAATGTTTTTACCAAGGTTTCATCATTTTCCTGAAGCATTGAGATTCCAAGTCTCTTACAAAGGAGTTCGAGTACTTCTGCAGAGGCGGTGGTTTGATTATTTTCGATCTTGGAAAGATAAGAGACAGAAAGAATTCCTGTTGCAAGTTCTTCTTGTGTTAACTTCTTTCTCATGCGATGGTAACGGATCTTGTTTCCGATCGTCACAACTTTTTTCTCCTCTCTACCTATATTGATAGTATAAAATAATTTTATTAATGTGAACGAGTAGGGCTATGGGAAAATAAGCCCTGCCACCCCTTGATGACCGCCTGAAGAAAAAGTTTCTTAAAACTTTTTCTATGTGTTAGCTTTGAATCTTAGTAAATAGTACCACACAAGAAAGGACTTTAGTCCGAATATTCCTATAATTATATTTTTGATGTGTTTACTTGGGTTTATTAGTAAAAAAAGAGTATATTCATAATAGTGTTATAATTGTGTACACAATTGATTTTAAAAAATACATAAGAATGGAGCTGTTTTTATGATCGACTTACGAAGTGATACAGTGACGAAGCCGACAAAGGAAATGAGAGAGGCGGCTATGAATGCAAGGGTGGGAGATGATGTGTATGGAGAAGATCCTACTGTCATCGAACTGGAAGGAGCCGCGGCAAAACTTCTGGGAAAAGAAGCAGCGTTATTTGTTACAAGTGGAACACAGGGAAATCAAATAGCTGTTTTGACATATTGCTCAAGAGGCAATGAAGTGATTATGGAAGCTGAGTCACATATTTTTTACTATGAATCTGGAGCCATTTCTGCTTTTGCAGGAGTTCAGCCAAGGACCATTAAAGGAATCCGCGGAGTAATGGACCCTGCAGAGGTAGAGGCTGCAATCAGGGAAGACGATCAGCACTTTCCTGAGACAGCATTGATTTGTCTTGAAAACACGCATAACAGAGCCGGAGGAGCGATTGTTCCGTCCTCTAATATGAAAGAGATATACAGAATAGCCCAAAAACATGCAATACCAGTTCACGTAGATGGTGCAAGGTTGTTCAACGCAGCTTCAGCCCAAGGAGTTCCGTTGACAGAATTCACTCAGTACTGTGATACAGTTCAGGTCTGCCTGTCAAAAGGGCTAGGGGCACCGGTCGGTTCCATCATAGCAGGAGGTGAGGCTTTTATCAAAAAAGCCCGAAAATGGAGGAAACGTCTCGGAGGAGGACTGCGCCAGGCTGGAATTATTGCAGCACCTGGACTATATGCTTTGAATCACATGAGAGAAAGACTGACAGATGATCATGAAAATGCATTGCTGCTGGCAAAAGGACTAAGGTCATTATCTTCGCTGAAAATAGTGAATGACGTTGATACCAACATTGTCGTAGCTGATGTATCTGAGCTCGGTACCAATGCTGCCCAGTTTACACAACAGCTTAAAGAACAAGGAGTGCTTGCTGTTACCTTCGGGACATCACTGGTACGCTTTACGACTCACTTTGACGTAAGCCGGGAAGATATTGAAAAAACAGTTACCATTATTAAAAACATGATTGATTCGTAGAAACTGAACTTGCATAAAGAATCACTTGTTTAGTATTGGGGAGAAAAGTGAAGTTACAACAACAATGAGGACGAATCTGTTATTGTATGTCCTCATTGTTATCCTTATAGAAGAGCATCTCTCTTTCAAAAAACCTGTAAAAGGATGATCTTGGTGTTAAGTAACCAGGGGACCTAGTAACAGATTGTTTTGAAGGATTGGATGTTTGAGTGGTTTAAGTTTTATACTGTGAGATGCAAAATAGAGTACTGGTGAGGATCTTTAGAAACAATTGAGACCGGCAAAAGGAGCATTAAATTTTATCTGCAAAGTTGATTCTGGTCTTCCACCTGGAACGAAAGACAACTGCTCTATAAGGATGATTGCTGTATTTCTTGCATTTCCTCATGGTAGTTAGTATCATTTTCACCAAAAGTAACTATTATAACGGTTAGAGGTACATAATGAATATATCTATTCTCGTTAACTTAATGGGCGGAAAGGATGAAATAAGATGTTAAAAGAGTTTTTATCAAGTATCGGCATTGGCAGTTTAAAGGTGGATACAGTCGTTGATAATCCCACCTTGACACCAGCAAGCGAGCTAAGTGGTGAAGTCTTGATAGAAGGCGGGGTATCTGAACAAGAAGTTAACAAGATTGTACTGACCATCTGTATACGTGAAGAAGATTACCGAAAAGACAGTGATTTTTCCTACCATGAAAAAGAGCTTCACTCGTATGAAATAAAGGGTACTGAAATCGTAAAATCTGATGAAGTGAAGAGAATTCCTTTTAAATTTACCTTATCGAAAGATCATCCATTAACGGATAAAGGGGTAGAAACGTTTTTAAGAACAATGGTTGACATTCCTGAGGCGATTGATCCTGTGGCAGAGGACAGCATCACAGTAGTCAAAAGTGTTTCCTCTTAATAGAGAATAATCGGTATAAAATGAAAGAGGAGGAGAAACAATGAAAGCATTAATTCACGAGGGAAAACAAGGAATGCAAGGGCTCTCTTTAAGAGAATTTCAAGAGCCTGCTGTGAGAAGCGGGTTTGTGAAAATTCAGTTAAAGACAGCTGGATTGAACCGAAGAGATCTTATGGTTTTGACCAGACATAAAGAGGATCAGCCTCCTTTAATTGTCGGTTCTGACGGTGCTGGTATCATTGTTGAAACAGGTGAAGGCGTTTCAAATGTTGCTGTCGGAGAGGAAGTTGTCATTAATCCTGGCCTTGGTTGGCATAACAACAGTGATGCACCGCCAGCCGGTTTTGAAATAGTCGGCCTTCCAGATCATGGAACGTTTGCAGAATATATCACACTTCCAGCAGTAAATGTGGAAAAGAAACCCCAACACCTGACCTGGGAAGAAGCGGGAGTTTTATCATTGGCGGCTTTGACAGCTTACCGAGTGTTATTTACCAGAGCGAAAGTAAAAGCAGGAGATACCGTTCTTATTCCTGGCATCGGCAGCGGAGTAGGAACTTTCTTGCTGAAATTTGCGAAAGCTGCTGGAGCAAAAGTGGTTGTCACTTCCCGCAGTGAAGACAAACAGCAGAAGGCCCTGGAACTTGGTGCAGATATCAGCATATCCACAACTAGTGACTGGAATGAAGAACTTAAAGATGAAACCATAGATATCGTCATTGAAAGCATCGGAAGAGCAACTTTTGACAAGTCTTTAAAGATTGTTCGAAAAGGCGGGACAGTGGCAACATTCGGCGCAACCACAGAAGATGAAATCAAAATGGACATCCGTCACTTTTTTTATGCCCAACTGAATCTGCTCGGCTCTACAATGGGAAGTTCAGAAGAGTTCTCAGAAATGCTGACATTCATCCAAAAACACAGTATTTCACCTGTTGTGGACAGCATTTACCCCATAGAGGATTATGAAACAGCCTTTCAGCGTTTGAAGGATAGTGAGAATTTAGGGAAGATTGCTTTTCGTATAGCTGAATTAGATTGAGGGAGTGGTCTATCAGAAATTGTGGAAGGCATTTTCGGCAGTGTCCCGAACCTTACTTCAGGTACACCCTAATTCCATACAAAAAAAGGATCTTATGGTGAATAAGATCCTTTTTTGTATGCTTTATAATTATTGTTTAGTGGAGTTATAATATTGAACGGAAGTCTGTGCACCCTCGCTGACCATTTTATTATCTTCCACATCAGCAGGATCGGGGTTGCCTGCTTTTTCTACTGGAAAGTCGTCTTTATTGCGGTCGTCCCATTTTTTTTTCACGCTTTCCATCATATTCTGCATTTTTACACGGTTTTCTTTCTTTCTCATCATAAGGCCGGCACCAGCGGCAGCTCCCAAAATCAAGGTTGAACTTAGTCTCATACCCTTATTCCTCCTTGTAGATATTTAAAAAATAATTATCCTTAATATTTATTTACCCTGTCTGTAAAAGGTGTAAACATAATCTTGCTGCAGGGACCTTTGCTTCTGGTTGGCTACCTCCTGAAGGACTATAAGGAGAGGTGAGTGGACAATTTCTGCGAATAGAACAAATTAAAAAGAACATTCCTACTCTATTTAAAAGGCTGTTTTCGCATATATTGTTGCTTTCGGATATCCCCGGATACTGGGGGACTTCTCTCTAATCGGAGAAAGTAGCTCTTTTCTTTTCATGATTACCAGGTTATTCCGGTGAATTATGGTAGGTTTTTTGGAATTAGTATCAAATAGCAACAAAGTTTACGAAAAGAGCCATTTAAAAAGGAAACAGCACCTAAAACAGCGAAGTGTATAAAAAAGGGGGCGTGTATATGAAGAGAGCTTATTCTAAAATTATGTCACTGAAAGAAAGAGACGATTTCAGGGACAGAGTGTTGGAAGAAAGATTACATACTATTTTACCCAGAGTTATGAATGAACACGGAGTTGAAATGTGGATTACAATTGGACGTGAATACAATGAAGATCCTGTGATACATACTTTCTTTCCTTCAGCTGTCGACAGTTCAAGAAGACTTACGATTTTTATTTTCTGCAAAGAGGAGGATGGGAAGGTCAGCCGTTTCGTGCTGAATCCCAACCCTGCATTTCAGCCTTTTTATGAAAATGTTAATCAAGGTAAGAATGAAACTCAATGGGAATGTGCGGCCCGGATCATTCATGAAAAAGCGCCTGACAAAATCGCAGTAAATATGGGGACTCTCCATGCTGTGAGTGATGGGCTGACAGTAGCTTCTTTTAATGAATTGATGAAGTCGGCCGCCATAGGGAAAGAGAGATTCGTCAGCTCTGAAATGCTTATGGTGGACTGGCTTCAGAGCAGGAGTTCACTAGAATTGGCTGCCTACCCTCATATTTGCGAGCTTGCTAGAGAAATTGCTGAAGAAGCACTCTCCAATAGAGTGATCCACCCCGGTGTCACCTCTGCAAGGGACGTCGTGGACTGGATACGGCAAAAAGTGGTGGACCTGGGTCTTCAAACCTCCTTTTATCCAACAGTCGATATCCAGAGACAAGGAGCAGAAACAGAAAGGCTGGAAGAGGAGATCATTATTCCAGGAGATATCGTCCATTTGGATTTTGGCATACATTACCTTGGACTTGCAACAGATACGCAGCAGTTGGCCTATGTCTTGAAAAGTGAAGAGGATACCGTGCCTGATGGACTGTTATCTGCACTCAATCAAGCACTGAGATTTGAAGATATCGTAATTGGTTTTCTAAAAGAAGGGTGCAGTGGTAATCAGGTTTTTGTAAACAGCATGAAAGCGAGCAGCGAAGAAAATATAAAAGCTATGCTGTATTCGCATCCTCTAGGAGTTCATTGTCATGGAGCCGGCCCGCTGATAGGGCTGTATGATAGACAGGAAGAAATACCTGGCAGGGGAGATCTGCACATCAAGAACAACACCTGTTATGCGCTGGAATTTAATATCCGGATGTTCATCCCGGAGTGGAAACAGGACATACCGATATACTTGGAAGAACCAATATCCTTCATAAATGGACAAGTCGGATACCTGGCGAAGCGGCAGAAGGAATTCTACCTCATACGCTAGGAAATATGGCAGGCTGTTCGCATGTAAGCAGATTGAGCGGAATATATTCTTACAACTAAATTCAAACCTTTCTTCACCAACTAAATGGTATAATGGTAGGTAATACAAAACGTTCGTTAAAGAGCCGTGAAGAAAGCTGGGAGAGAACAAAGGTGCAAGAATATATACGTTATAAACAAGATGAAATGTTGAAACTTATCGAAACACTCGTAAATATCGACAGTGGATCTGTGAATAAAGCGGGCGTGGACCAGATCGGCAGTCAATTGAAAAGGAAATATGCAGAAATAGGGTTTGTTATTCATGAAATTCCCCAGAAAGAATTCGGAAACCATTTGATTATTCAGCATAAAGAAGCTGAAGATCCCGAGATCCTCGTCATCGCCCATATGGATACTGTTTTTCCGAAGGGAACTGCGGTTGAAAGGCCATTCAAGCTAGTTGGAGATATGGCGTATGGACCGGGAGTCATTGACATGAAATCCAGTCTGGTTACCCTTTTATATGCAATGAAAGCGTTGATAAATGAAGGATCCCCTCATTATAAAAATGTGCAAATTATTTTGAATAGTGATGAAGAAATTGGTTCGCCTTCCTCAAAAGAACTGATTATAAGCGCTTCCCAAGGGAAACAATACGCATTAATCATGGAGCCTGCAAGAAAAGATGGTTCTCTTGTTTCCTCCCGAAGAGGCAAAGGGAATTATACTCTTAATGTTATTGGCAGAGCCGCACACTCTGGGATCGAGCCTGAAAAAGGAAGAAGTGCGATTGAAGAACTTGCTCATAAAGTGATTGCGATGCAAGAATTGAACGACCATGAAAATGGGATCAGTGTTAATGTTGGGCTGATAGAAGGAGGTTCATCTGTCAATACGATTTCCGACCATGCCAGTGCTCAGATGGAAATCAGGATATCCGAATCAGACCAAGGATACACTGTAGAAGAACAGATGGAAAAAATCTGCTCCAAGACAGATGTACCAGGCACCGAGATCACTCTTGAAGGCGAGATTAACAGACCGCCAATGGAAAAGAATAAGCGAAATAGACAATTATTACGGAAAATTATGGCCGTTGGAGAAGAACTCGGAATCGAGATAACTGACACCTCTACAGGCGGGGGTTCTGATGCATCCTTTACTTCTGCAGCAGGAATCGCGACCATCGATGGAATGGGGCCTGTCGGCGGAAATGCTCATAGTGACAATGAATATCTGGAAATATCTTCTCTGACAGAGAGGACACTTCTTTTAGCCAAGGTCATCGAAAACCTTTCACAATGAGGTGAATCTCATGCACGACCTTATCCTATCAGAATTAAAAAAAATTGAATTAGAGCATGAAATTCGAATACTATATGCTGTTCAGGCAGGCAGCAGGGCATGGGGTTTTCCATCAGCTCATAGCGATTGGGACATTCGTTTTATCTACCAGCATCCATTGGATTGGTACTTATCTTTGGATAAAAAGAGAGATGTTATCGAAAAGCAGGCTGGCGGAGTGTTGGAGCTGAGCGGTTGGGACCTAAAAAAAACAATGGGGCTTCTCAATAAATCCAACCCCTCTATTCTGGAATGGCTGCAAACAGAGGATAAGCTGATTGAGGACAAGTACTTTTGTGAAAAAATCCTTCCATTACAGAGTATGGTTTACTCGCCAATCTCCTGTTTTCACCATTATCTCAGTATGTCAAAAACCAACTGGCATAAGTGGAAGAGGCAGAGAGATTCAGTGAAATCAACCAAACTGACCTTGCATTTACTCAGAGGAATACTGTGCTGCATCTGGATAGTAGAAAAAAAGAGCTTTCCCTCTGTAGAATTCAGCGACCTTTTTCACCAAACAGTGCAGAATCCAAAGATTAAAGAAGAAATTGAGAGAATTGTTGGTCTGAAAAAAAATGGTGTGGAAAAAATAGAAGTAAACTCATGCTCTCTTTCTTCATTCATTGATATAAAAATGAATGAACTTGGCCGAGACACATCTCAGTTAAAACAACGTCAAACTGATTCTCACCAACTAGTAAACCAAGTTTTTGCGGATTTGGTAAAAAAAGAACTTTGATTTAGATAAAAGGCCAGCATAAGAGAGCGCAGAGAAACTACCTTCCAGTTTGAAGACGTTTATAAAACCTATAGGTTACTTTATAAATAGTTAAAGATTTTCATCTCCATCAGAACGAATAATAGGTGAAATAGAGGTGGGAGAATGAATAGTGATATAAAATTTCTTTTTGAAAAATTGGAATCCAAAGATAAAGGTGAACAATATGATGCCTTTCAGGAAATCATGGCCATGACCACTTCAGAAGTAGACTGGAGCTATGAAATCTGGGATGATCTTGTGAAAGATCTTAGACACAAAGATAACCACAAGAGATCAAGGGCTGCACAATTTCTTTCCCATTTGGCCATCAGCGATAGAGATAACAGAATGGAAGTAGTATTTCCGGCTCTTTGGAAGGTGACATATGACGAAAAATTCGTTACGGCAAGGCATGCACTCCAGGCCGTTTGGCGGGTCGGTTTAGCTGGTGCAAGACAAAGAGAACTGGTATTGAGCCACCTTGTTGACCGTTTTAAAAGCTGTAAACAGGAAAAAAATCATACCTTGATTCGCTATGACATCATTAAGGACTTGAGGCAGCTATATGATGAAACATGGGAGGAACACATTAAGCAAATGGCACAGAACCTGATAACTTTGGAAGAGGACCAGAAGTACCGAATGAAATATGAAGGTGTTTGGAAAAATTCCTAAGCGTGGCAAGGCGAATTCATAAATATGAATTCGCCCTTTTAATTGTAGGCTCTATTCTAAGAGATTGCTGCTTTTGAATGATTTACCCTTCCTCCCCCTTTACTTTTAAACAGCCACAATCTTTGCGAAAACAGCCTAATAGTAAAATGCGGTAGGTAATTCAGTTAAACAGAATCCACCTTATAAACACAGAAACCTTTTTTCAAAGTTTACGTCTAATCAGTAAAGAAGTTATATCTCTTCTGTATAGGAGGAAAGACATGCCGAGCAAAAGCTTTTATGCAATAGGAGTCAGTATTGTGCTCCTCCTTACCCCTGTCACAGCTTTGTCCACTTCATGGGCCTACTCATTTGTGGTCTGGAATGAGTATGTGTATGTTGTGACGGAGGAGGGTGTAACCGATATTGAGAAAGAAATAGGCGAGGTGACTGCCTATTCAGACATGCAGCAATATCCTGGCAACTTCTCCAATGAGTTCAGTGTTGGAACGAAGTACTTCTCAATAACCGGCTTTAGTACGGATGAGGCAATCGCGGTTGAATCGCATAACGGAAATTACCTTAAGGCTGTCAGGGAAATGAGGTATCTTGAAAGAGAACCGGTCGAGGAGAACAGGACGCTATCCCTTTCTATATTACTGGTGCTGATCATCCTGCTTTTCGCTGGATTATATATTTCTTCAAGAAATTTGAGGAGTGATTTTTGATAAAGACATACAGCTTATTACTACCAACCAATTAATTTTTCAATTGAAATACTTTAACAAAAGCAGGGAAAAGAAAATATCCCAGTAGCACCCCTGCAACATTTAGAATAAGATCATCCACATCGAGACTGCCGCGGCGTGTCAGAAATTGTGCTCCTTCAATCATGATAACACCCAGCGATGCCAAACCAACAAGCTTCCCTGCTCCAGGCTTTCTTGCAAGATATCGATAATAAAGACCAAAAGGAATGAAGAGGGCGATATTGGCTCCAAGGTTATAAAAAGCAACAAGAAAATTCACTTCGCCTGAAATGTAGAAAGAGATCGTTTCGAAAGGAGTAAAATTCACCTGATTATATTCCTGGTTATTAGGCCGCATGAATAATAAAACAAGCAAACTTAAACTATAAAGAGCTGCTAGA
Source organism: Bacillota bacterium (assembly GCA_051750065.1). Lineage (GTDB taxonomy): Bacteria > Bacillota > Bacilli > Bacillales > Bacillaceae_B > Rossellomorea. The sequence continues at coordinate 21,501 of JBNJJI010000006.1, read as the reverse complement.
ACTTGAAGCCCCTTTTTTCTAAAAGGAATCACAACACCTTTAACAAAGCTGATTATAAAAACAGCCAGAAATGTATAGCAGATCCAGACGACAGCTATCACAATGGGGTGCAGATACTTCGTCAGCTCAAGCCATAGTGGAAATAATAGAAAAAATAAAACCTGTGTAATAATCAAACTAGTTCTCATAGGACCTCCATTTAAAAAGAAAGCTCCCCATCTAAGGAAGCTTTCAAAGTTTATATCCAGAAAGAGCGAACGCAGGGAAGCAGGTTACTCTTCCTTATCAAACCAGAGAAGTTCCTGATCTTCTTCATCACCGTTATAATTGATAAAGATTTCATCGCCTGCTTTAATATCGCGATATGCATAAAAATCAAACGTATGGTTATCGAAATTGATTTCATATGTTCCGTTTGGTTTATATGAATGATTAAACAACATGCCATACCCTAACAGCAGGGCTGTATGGTTTATGCCGTATTCAAATGCATAATCGGCAAGAAGGGTTTTCTCAATATGTTCATGCTCCTTATTGGGATAAGGAATTACTGGAGCTTCATGAATCAATTCTCCCTTTTTAATATCACGGGTCGCAAAAACCCCTCTATTAAATTCTCCATCACTTACTTTCGATGAACGTACTTCAATCATAATTACACCTTCATTTCTGTCTTATTGAATGCTGTTTCTTAATTTTGTCAGTTGAAAGCGCAGAAATCAACCTTTTTGTAGAAAAGAATGGATACTTACCACTCCAAACTTTGTCATAATTCCTTTTATTTGTAAATATGGTAAAGTAATTGATTCTATTTTGAAAAGGGGTCTTTATATGAAAATTACTCGATTAGGACATGCTATGTATTTATTTCAATCAAATGAAGGGAATAAATATTTGGTAGATCCATTTTTTGATATGAATCCGGGCTGCCCGGAAGAGTTCCAGACTGACACATTCTTTAAGAGTATCGATGCTGTCTTTCTGACTCACGGCCACTTTGACCACACAAGCGGTTTATCCAAAATTAAGGAAGTGAATCCTGATTGTCTTGTTATTGCCCAATATGAGCTGGCAATGATTTTGATTAAGGAAGGATATGAAAATCTTTTCCCTATCAACCTAGGGGGTTCTTTTGTTTTTAAGGATTTAGAATTGACCATGGTTCAGGCAAAGCATACATCAAGTTATCGTGAAACAGAGGGAACCCCGCTTTACGCAGGAGAATCCTCAGGCTATATTCTGGATTTCACCGGTGACCATACTGTATACCATTCCGGTGATACCGCACTTATGCTTGATATGAAATTGATTCAGGATTTCTATAAGCCGACGATTGCGATCCTTTCTTCATCGGGCCAATTTACTATGGGTCCAAAAGAAGCGGCATATGCAGTTGAACACTTATTGGATGTGGAATACGTAATACCAAGCCATACATTCCCTACAAAAGAAGCAGCGGTTTCAAAAGAAACTCTGGCTGCCTTACTAGAAGCCTTCCCGGTTGTGGCCAACATGGTGGGTCGTGATAAAGAATTCGCCTCCCATTTGGCCGATTACAAGAAAACAAAGCCAGTCATCATGGGGTATGGGGAAGAAGTCATATTTTAAAGTACGCACTCCAAGGCAAATAAGTTAAAGACTATAAGCCAGAAAAAAGGAAGGCAGTTTATAAAAAATCTGCTTTCCTCTTTTATTGTTCTTTCACCACTTCTGCTTGAAGTTCTACCTCCACATTCCCTTTTATTGCGCGGGTGATCATACAAGATGCTTCAGCTTTCTCCGCCAGTTTTCTGGCAAGTTTTAAATCTTTTTCTGTTGCATCATTCTTCAATGTGATAAGGGGTCGATGGATGATTTTCTTGTATGTGATGACTCCTTTGGTGACATCCACGATTCCTTCAGATTCCAGCGTGAGATCACTTTTATCCAGGCGACTTCTTTCCATCATGGCCGCCAATGTGATAATAAAGCAGGTCGAGGCAGCACCCAGCAGCATTTCATCTGGGTTTGTCCCAATTCCGGGCCCGTCCATCTCCTTTGGTATTGAGATGGCCGTTTTCATATTCTTTGTTTCGATATCTCCTATGTCATTCCGCAAGCCAGGCCAATTGGCTTTTAAGTGAAAATGGTGTTCTGCCATTTATATTCATCCTCCTGAAAATAATGTAATTTCATTTTATCAGAATAGCTTCGGTAGGAGGAGAAATCAAGCTGAAGTCGAAGTTAGTGAAGTAATGTAAAAAGAAAGGTGTTGAAATTTGTGGAATGTGATGCTCCTTTTGGGAAAATTCAATGCAAGGTCATTGGAGAGGGCAGACCGGTTATCATACTTCATTCAATGGGTACGAATTCTAGAGCGATGGAAGCTTGGTTGGAGAAAATCTTTTTAAAAATAAGGCTCTGTTAGTCATAGGTGTTGTTATTTAAAAGCTGTTTTCGCAAGGATTTTGGATTTTGGCTCTCGAAAAGTAATGGATTTCCGCTCCAGGCGCACGACTCCGCGGGGCGGGCGTTGAGCCTCCTCGGCTTCGCCTGTGGGGTCTCACCTGTCCCGCTAGTCCCGCAGGAGGTCGTGCACCTTCCGCTCCAATCCCCCCTGAGTAAAAGATGGAGTTCTCTAGAGGCAGGCTAATAGGAAACACTAGTTTATATGGTTCTTTTTCTTTTCAGCCGGGTTGATTGGAGTCCGAACACTAGGAATGTAAGTCATCGTATTCATTTTAAAAAACAACAACGTTCTTTAACATAGCCAAAAATAAAAAAGTTTAAGCGCATCTATATAGATTTGCCTGCCCATGGTATGAGCACTATCAATAAAGATTTTAAGGGAACAGAGCATACTGTCGAAAATATCATTTATGTTATTCGAAAGATAGTTATAAATGAAAATTTCTCATTACTTGGCATGTCCTATGGAGCTTATGTGGCTCAAGGTGTCATGGACCGTATGATCGGGAAAGTAGAAGGGATTGCCTTGATTGCTCCTGCGGTGCATAACAGAACAGGAAGACTTCCCCATAAAGTAGTATTAGAGCGCGAGGAAGATATCGCCAACGATATTGAAAAGGATATAAAAGAGGCATTCGAGACCCATATGGTCACTCAAACGAATAGTATGTTGAAAAGATTTATTACTGAAATACAACCTGGAAGAGAACTGGCAGACAGGGAATTTTTGATATCGAATTGGCGTGAAAACCATTACTTCTTGAAAGAAGAACCGTTTGCCCATCATGAAAGGATTGATGTCCCATCGTTGTTTCTTATGGGAAAACAAGATGGCATTTGCGGATGGCAGGATCAATATGAGGTATTTAAGAAATTCTCGAGAGCCTCTTTCGTAGTTTTGGACGGCACAGGACATATGCTGCACATGGAAAAAAGGGAGATGGCCAGTGCATGTGTGAAAGAATGGTTAACAGAGATGGAGAATAGTAGAAAGAGTGAAGCGGTCAGGCTGGATAATCTCTAGTGTTCAGAGAGGAAGGTCTAATGCAAGCTGTATTTCTCGATCGTGATGGAACTATTGGAGGAACCGGAGGCGGGATGCACCCTGATAGATTCTCTATGTATGATTTTTCTCCCGCTTCAATAAAAACTCTCAATGAATCAGGGTTAAAAGTGTTTTCTTTTTACGAATCAGACACGAGTGGGAAGAGGGTATTTTACAGAGAATCAATTGCTTAATGATTGAGCGGTTGAAGAAAGAATTGGAGATGAACTCCGCTTTTTCAGATGATATTTTTATTATCCTCATAAACCGGATGACGGATGCGAGTGTCAAAAACCGAAAATCGGTCTTCTGCTGAAAGCTCAGAAGAAATATAGTCTGCAACTTGATCAGTGTTTTATAGTGGGTGACACAGGAAGCTCCGATATGATTGCTGCACAAAATGCGGGAACGAAAAAAGTACTTGTCAAAACAGGATGGGGGGAGCACTCGCTCACATTACACCGTCACACTTGGGAAGGGGTTGAACCCCACTACGCAGCAGATGAATTAGTCCATGCCGTGAGTTGGATAGTAACGGACAGTAAAAAGGCTAAGAAGGAGCTTTGGTAAATGAATTATAGCATAAGGGAAATGAAATTAGCAGATATTCCAGAAGTGCAAAAGGTTGCCGAAATAAGTTGGAATAATACTTATAAGGACCTTATTCCAGTAGATGTTCAACAGCGTTTTATAGTTTCCTCCTATAATGATAATATGATGAAAAAACGGCTGGAGGGTTCATACTTGTACATAGCAGAAGCAAATGATAGAATCACCGGCTTTGCTAATTTTTCAAAGGTGAAAGAGGACGGAGAAGTAGAATTAGGAGCGATATATCTATTGCCCGAGCATCAAGGCAGAGGGGCCGGTACAAGGTTATTGGCCAAGGGAGCAGAGTCTATTACCGGAATTAAAAAGATTTATATAAACGTGGAAAAAGCAAATCAGAAAGGTGTGGATTTTTACCTTTCAAAGGGTTTTCGAGAAGTTTCAGAGTTTGAAGATGATTTGTTTGGTCATGTAACTAAAATGAAGAGAATGGTACTTTTGTTAAAGGATTCACACTGAAAAATAGAAAATGTTCTACAGAATGTGAAAAGAAGTGATTATTTCAATTCCTGACTTAGGTGTATCACCGTTAAGAGGTTTACAGTAATTACGGCAAGAATATATGCATGTTGCTTTCAAATCCGCTTGTTTGGTAAGTGAGAGGAGTAAGCTATGCAAATGAAAAGATTTCTAAAAGGAGGCATCCTATGATCTACGTAGTCAGGCACGGGGAAACAGATTGGAATAAAGAAGGAAGACTTCAAGGCAGGAATGGGGTACCCTTAAATTCAAAAGGGATGGATCAGGCAAAGGAACTGAACTCCATTCTCGGAAACATTAAATTTGATTATGTTTACTCATCTCCTCAAAAGCGGGCAGTACAAACTGCAGAAATAGCTACAGGAGTATTTCCTGTGATAGATGAGAGACTGAATGTATTTCATTTAGGTGAAGCGGATGGGTTAAGAAAAGATGAAGTGAAAATAAAAGGTATGCTTCCTGACCGCACGGTATATAAGGAAGTGGAAGAAGAAAAGGCTTTCATTCAGAGAGTTTTTGAGTTTTTATCTGAAATGGAAAAAACAGTAAATGAGAGGGATATCAACATATTGATCTCCGGCCACCGATGTACGACGGGTGGAATAGGTGCCTATTTTAATGGAATTCCCGACGATCGAAACATCTTGAAATATTCTTCTGACAATGGAGATTTCAAGACGTACTCCTTCCGGTCAACAAAAAACAACTGAAAAGGAAGTAGAAGATGAATTTATATGAGGTTAGTAGAATCGGCTTGGCAGCGATTGGACTTCCCCTTACTGCTTGGAATTTTCTTATGAATAAAACCAGGGAAGTACCGCCAACGGGCAAAATGGTGAAAACCAAAAATTCTGATATTCATGTCATGGATTCCGGCAGTGGTCCGGTCACGGTTATCTTGGAGGCTGGTTTAAGTTCTGTGTGCATTGATTGGTGCTTTGTCCAGCCGGAAATTGCCAAGATTGCAAGAGTCATCTCTTACGACCGTGGGAACTATGGGTGGAGCCGGACAAAGAGACAGAGCAGGACAGCCGGAGACGCTGTAGAAGAACTGAAAGAATTGTTGAATGTTCTGGATGCCAAGCCGCCGTATATTCTGGTGGGTCATTCGTATGGCGGTATGATTATGAGATTATTAGCAAGTACCTGCCCAAGAGATATTAATGGGTTACTATTAGTGGACGGAGCCCACGAAAATCAATATATCGAAAATGTTTCTAATAAAAGCAGAGTCAAGAAGTTCAACAGACTTGCACAATTCGGTTACTTAACCTCATTGGTCGGTGTTCCAAGGCTGATGAAGCAAAAAGTCGGCCGGAAATATCTTGGACCTGAACACGAGAGAGCGTTAAATTATATCGGCTATACACCGAAAGCTTTTCAATCTCTTTATTTTGAATTCAGAGATACGGGGAAATCGGCTCTACAAATTCTAAAAGCTAAACCATTGCCAAGTGACTTGCCTGTAACCGTCATCAGTGCCAAAAACCCTTCACAGGAGTGGAGTCAAAACCAAAAATTGCTGGGACAGCTGACCCACAATACGAAACAGATTAATGCGGATACCGGGCACTCAGTACATGTTGAAAACCCTGCTATAGTTATTAATGAAATAGTTGAAATGATAAATAAAACGGTTGATTTTAAAAGAGTAAAATAATTTGCATAATTAAGAGTGCGAAAAGAAAAAGGGTTCAGTGTCTGCTTTGTTGAAGTGAATACAATAGCACTGCACGAAGGAAAGAGTCAGTGGATCATGTGGGAATCTATCCTGCCGTATTTGATAAAAAACTTGCCTATTTAAGGAAGGGAGCTCATTCTATGTATGAATTAAAAACCAAAGAAAATGACAGCTCTGTCATTGAGTTCATTGAAGCTGTCGACAGTCCGAAAAAGAGGGAAGATGCGTATAAACTCCTGGATATCTTCACAGAAACAACAGGATATCAGGCGAGAATGTGGGGGCCGAGCATCATTGGCTTCGGTTCTTACCACTATAAATATAAAACTGGTCATGAAGGGGATGCGCCGCTCGTTGGTTTCTCTCCACGTAAAGCCAAGATCAGTCTTTACTTTGCAACAGGTGACCCTGACCGGGTGGAGCTGTTAGAGAAATTCGGTAAGCACACTTCCGGCAAAGCATGTGTGTATATCAATAAAATAGCCGACATCGATGAAGACGTATTAAAAGCTCTCATTCACCAATCGGTTGAATTTCTGCAGAAGACATATCCTGATCAGCCTTAACAGCTCACTAAATTTCTATAGTGCTTTAAAGTGCTAAAAGGGACAGTCCCTCTTAGCACTTTAAAGCACTAAAATATCTTGTGATTTTTCTAATTAAATTAGGGCTAACAATTCTGCATATACCCTTTATAAAGAATAATCATCCCCCAAATAAATTAGCAATTCTTTAAGAGAATGAATCTCACCAAAGGGTTTGATTTCCGTTTCATTTTTGCTTTTATCGGGATTGAACCATATGCCTCGAATGCCGGCATTCTGACAACCGCCAATATCCTTTTCTATGTCATCACCCACGAATAAGGCAGCTTCAGGCTTTACATTAAGCTTATTTAAAGCTAATTGAAAGATTCGATTGTCAGGTTTACTAAACCCTGATTCTTCCGAAATAATAACTATATCAAAACAATCATTTAAACTGGTATTCGTTATTTTACCTTTTTGTCTCTGGGTAGAACCATTGGTTATAATGGCCACTTTAACTTCGCTTTTCACTGAATTTATCAAGTGCAGAGTCTGTGGATTCATAGAAAAACATAGTGGGAAATGTCTGTTCCAAAAATCTTGAATCTCATGATCTTCTAATTTAAGCTTTGGAGTGAATTCAGCAAAAAATGGATTCAAAACTTTCCTCTTATCATGTATACCATACGCTCTTTTGTCATAATCTTTGAATTTTTTAAGCATCTCTTGAGAGGCCGAATGGTTAACCTCTTCATAACACCTTTCTAAAATAAGGAAAAACAACTTATCTACTGCGTTATCCCTGCTCAGCAAGGTATCATCTAAATCAAACAGCACAGCGTCATAATCTCCCAAACAACTTTCCTCCTTTTTCTTCTCAAACACCCAGTTATCCAGCTTCGAATACTTAATGAATCCCTTATTAAAGCTTGATACTTCCGTGAAAATGCAAAAACGGCAAGGAACTTATTAATATACATTCAACTTCAAAATTACATTATCCTTTTCTTCACAGGAAGTTTACAGATGGCGTTGAAACTTTGTGAGTGTAGAATCGTCCAACAACTAGTTGTGATTATTTCTGTTTATTCTGAATCGTTACCCATTCAAAGAGAAGAATGTGGTAAAATTTTCAAAGAAGTGTTTGGAGGAAAGGAAAGTGAATAACAATGAGATTGCCTAAGTGCGGTGAATGTGAAAAAAAGCTTTCCTGGTGGAAGGTACATAAGGACTTATCAAAAGCATCTTGGTTCAAAGAGACAAAAATTAAATGCAGACATTACGGAACGAACAATACGAAAAGAATGGGCCGGTTTGTTTTTTTTGAATTCCTTTTTATATTATGCGTAGCAACATTCAGCACCTTTGTTGCATTTGGAAACTTTATCCATTCGGTCTTAATGGCATTTATTATATCGTTTCTGTACAGCTTCTCACTTCCTTTTATGATTGAATATGAACCTGTGTACTTAGAAGATTTATGAATTCTGAGAGTTAAATGATGGTGGGGGAATTTTGAATTACCTTAAAGGAGCTGAGTTGAAATAACTTATACTAGAGTCGGAAGTTCACGCACAACTTTAATTTTTATCCTATTTTTACTGATGGGTTCACCCCTCTTGACTGAAAGCTGGATTTTAAAAGGATTCAGATGGCTTATGCTGCTTTTTTTGCTTCTGTCTTTAAGGCTTCAATATAAGCTTAGGATAGAAGAGGGCCAGATTATATATGAGATATATTTTTTTCGTTGGCGTTTATACGAAAAACTAGTGAATAGTGAAAGCATCCACTTTATAACTTTCAAGAGGACAGGGTGGTCGCAAAAGAAAGCTGTTATCAAGAAAGAAGGGATAAATATGTGGGTTCAGGATTATGAACCCTCAGATATATATCCAGAGTTAGAGGGTTTTGCAGCTGCTAACGGCATTTCTATGAAAAAAACAAAAGATTACAAGCTACTTGAGAAATACTATTAAGCTAAAAATCAGTTTGAATAAGGAGAGGTATTTCATGAAAAATAGGCGGTTAGTAGAAGCTATCCAAGAAGTCATCTCCAACGAGGGCTTTTCTGGAACTGTATTGATAAAACAGGGAAATGATGTGGCAGCAGACAAAACTGCAGGATATGCAGATAAAAGTGAAGAAAGGCTCAACGACATTAACACTCGTTTCGGCATTGCGTCAGGCAGCAAGATTTTCACCTCAATAGCGATATGTCAATACGTTGAAAAAGGTCTGCTGAGCTTTGATTCCAAACTGAAAGACTGTTTGGATAGCAGCTTTGCAAAATGGGATGAAGAAGTCACGATTCACCAGCTGCTGACTCACAGTTCAGGCATTCCTGATTATTTTGATGAAGAGGTAATGAAGGACTTCTCGCAGTTATGGGAGAAGACTCCGATGTATCTCCTAAAAGGTCCTTCAGATTTGCTTCCATTATTTCAAAATCAGCCGATGAAGGGAGTGCCGGGTGAACGATTTCACTATAATAACGCAGGATACATCCTCCTCGGATTGGTTGTCGAACAGCTGTCTGGTATGACATTTACACAATATGTGAGTGAAAACATTTTTAAACCAGCCGGGATGCAATCCTCTGGTTACTTTTCGATGGATAATCTTCCTAAAAATACAGCGTATGGATATATAGAAGAGGACGAGGGAAATTACAAAACCAACATGTATTCCCTCCCAATAAAAGGTGGTCCAGATGGTGGTGCTTATGTAACGGCACCAGATATGATCCGTTTTTGGGAAGCGCTATTAAGTAACAGGTTCCTGACTGAAGAAATGACTGAAGTCCTTTTGCGTCCTCAGATAGAAGTGAAAAAGGGAGTTCATTATGGATATGGAGTATGGATGAACAGCCGGGAGGAAACCATTACGAAGTATCACCTAATGGGTTATGATCCTGGTGTCAGCTTTCACTCGGGTTACTTTCCTGAGACAGAAACGACGTTTGCCATACCGTGTAATCATAGCAGCGGAGCCTTTTCTCTTATGAAAAAAATTGATGAACATATAGAAATTAATAGGGGGAGTTGATAGGTTTTTATGTGGAAAAAAGTTTTAACTGCAGCCATGTTTACCCTTTTCTTTGGAATACTAAGTATTTTTATAGGAGGTTTCTCTACTCTGGTTTCCTCCCAAAACGGCTATGTGTATATATGGATCGTCTTGATCGCTCTGCTGGTGATAGGCAATTTATATTTTCTAGGAATTCTTGCTGGACTGCCAAAAAAAGCAAGAATAGGGGTGCCGCTCATGGTGCTGCTTATCCCTTTAGCAGGATACGGCGCATATGAGGCCTATATTAATTCTATAGAAATCAAGAATGCAGAAGTGGATCTTACAGCCTATGAACCTTTTAAGCACAATTCCATAGCTGCTTCACTTGACGAGAATGCCTCTTATTCTGTTTCGGGTGATGTTCCGGAGATTGACGGAGCTACTGCGTTATATCCAGTGATCGCTTCATTTGTACAAGCAGTCTATCCTGAGGGAGAGTATCCGCATGACAACCCTTCTGTAAGTCCGGCCGTCGCTTCCAAAACAGATGATGCTTACGCCAGGCTTGCAAAGAGGGATGTGGACATGATTCTGACAGCCGGTCCATCCAAAGCGCAGAAATCAGGATTGAAAAACATGGAGATGACACCGATCGGGAAGGAAGCATTTGTCTTTTTCGTGCATAGAAGTAATCCAGTGGAAAGCCTCACAATCGAGGAACTTCAAGGTATCTATTCAGGAAAAATCACCAACTGGAAAGAAGTCGGCGGTAAAGACAAGGAAATTATCGCATTTCAAAGGCCGGAAGGAAGCGGAAGCCAAACTGGCCTTCAAAATATGATGGGGAATATCCCTATCATGACACCGCCGACCGACCAGCAAGTGACCGGAATGGGAGGAGTAATCGAAAAGGCTTCCAATTACCGAAATTACCGCAATGCCATCGGTTTTTCATACAGATTTTTCGCCTCGGAAATGGTCGATAGTAAAGGAATTAAATTATTGAAAATAAACAACGTAGAACCTGATATAGTTGGTATACAAACTGAGAAGTATCCTCTTACAGGTGAATTTTACGCTATTACTAATGGGACGAATAATCCTCAAGTAGAACCATTCATTGAGTGGATCACTTCCTATCAGGGACAGGAACTTATTCGAAAAACGGGTTACGTTCCCATTCAATAACTAAAGGAGAAATTACAGTGAATATCAAAATCTATAGTTTCTTAGAAAAAGAGATAAAACCCAGTGATGCAGCCGGACTCTACAAAGATGCCGGTTGGTGGGAAGAAAGAAATAAGCATGATATTGAAAGGATGCTGAGGGGTCAACTATCAGTAGGAGCCTGGAAAGGAGAGAGGTTAATCGGGTTTGCGCGTGCTGTCTCGGACGGAGTATTCAGGGCGTATCTCGAAGATGTGGTCATACACAGCGAATGGCAAGGAAGCGGGATAGGAAAAAAGCTGGTATCCCGGCTGCTGGATGATCTGCAGCACATTGATACCATCAGCTTATTCTGTGAGGAAAAATTCATCCCTTTCTACGAAAAGAGCGACTTTAAAACGAGCAGGTCGCAATACGTCATGCATCGGAAGGGGAGATAAAAGGTGAGTAAAAACTACTTTTTCCCGTCGAAGCCAAATCCTGCAACTGATAAACCAATTAGGAGCTTTCTGCCATCTGGATATACTTCTGCAGCCATTGTCCTGCATCCATTTGTCAGAATGCCTTTGGACTGGATGCCTGAAAAGAGTGATAAACCACATATGGTTTTTCCTACAAAAGAGGATGCTTTATCACTTGGGACGCCTGTTTCATGGGAATCTGTTAGAAATGAGGCTGAGATGAATTCAATTAAGGAACTTGCCCTTGGACTAAATATGTGGATTGGCGGAATTCAACCAAAGTATGAGAATCCAGCAATTTACAAAAAGTTAAAGAGTATTATAGGATCTTCACTATTTCCGCCAAAAGAAGATGGGCTTTCAGAAATGCTGATAGACAGTTTTATAGACGTTATCAGAACAAATGGATCAAAATCTCTTCATTTTGAAAAAATCACTAACGGAAGCGGCTCTTTTATCATTGATGAAATATCGGCTGAAGATAAAATCTTTTTATGCAGTGAGCCAATCACCTTATACGATGAAAAAGAGGATCTGATGATTACATGTTACTATGATGAGCCCTATTCATTTATCATAAGTAAAAGTAGTTTGGAAGAACTTTTTGAATCTAAGGGGTGGGAGGGAATCTTGTGCGATAAGAAATTGACGCATGCCTGGTTCTTAGAGGAAGATAAATTAAAGAAATTTCACAGCACGTATTAATCTGTCATGACGTCGAGGTAAGAGATTTGAATAAGGGTAAATAAAATAGGTTGTTTAAAAGATATAACTTTTATCAAATAATGGACAATTTTTTGAAAGATTGATTGTACTTCTAAAACCGAAGCAAGATGATAAGGGTTTGCTGCAAGAAAACTCATCTATCCAGATCAATCTAGAACCGTATTTGATTATCAGCTGTCTTGTTATAAATAAGTTGAAAAAGTACCTGAAAGAATTAAAGACTATTTTTTTCAGAGTAGAAACCATAAGTTGACTAGAAGTATTAATTTATGGTTTCTAAAATAGGCAGCATATATTATCTTCATGATTGGAGCAGTCTCTTTTCTAATTGACTCTTTTTTAAAGGCTCTTTTCGTAAACTTTGTTGCTTTTGATACTAATTCCGAAAAAAACTACCATAATTCCCCGGAATAACCTGGTAATCATGAAAAGAAAAGAGCTACTTTCCCCGATTAGAGAGAAATCCCCTAGTATCCAGGGCAAAATCCGGCTCTTAGGATTTTGCCGAAAGCAACAATATATGGGAAGACAGCCTTTTTAAAAGAGTGTTGCTTTTAAATTATTTCACCTTCCTTCATTTTTCGTAGAGGGATTGGAGCGGAAGGCGTGCGATCTCCTGCGGGACTAGCGGGACAGGTGAGACCCCGCAGGCAAAGCCGAGGAGGCTCACCGCCCGCCCCGCGGAGTCGTACGCCTGGAGCGGAAATCAATTACATTTAAACAGTCAGAATCTTTACGAATACAGCTATATAATAACAACACCCTTGACTAACAGAGCCAAAAAAAAGATGACTGGAGGATATCTTGATATGTTACTAAAAGTGGCAGCATATATCATCTTCATGGTTGGATCACTCCTTTTTTATTTTAAAGGCACTAATAAGCCTGATAAAGGAAAATCGAAGTTTCAGTTTACTATAATTATGGCAGCCAGCTTTATTTTGTTAAGCTATTATTATTGGTTCAGAATATAAATGTTTCGGTTCAGCTGTGAAGAGAATGAATTGATAGGAGATTGAAAAACTATGCCTTATCAGCCGGTTAACTTAGTAGAAAAGTTAAGTAAGATGACAACTCATTGGTCACCGAAAGTTTTCGCGGAGATGAATGATTATCAATTCAAACTGGTGAAAATACATGGAGACTTTGTTTGGCACGAACATAAGGAAACTGATGAAGTGTTTTTCGTCATTGATGGAGAAATGTTGATTGAATTTAAAGATGGCTCGGTCACTCTCCGGAAAGGTGAATTGTTTGTTGTTCCTAAAGGAGTTGAGCATAAGCCGTTTGCTGAAAATGAGTGCCACATCATGCTAGTTGAGCCAAAAGGTGTGGTGAATACAGGAGAAGCAGGTGGGGAATTGACGTCCGTAAATGATGAATGGATTTAAAATCCGGTGTTATTTTAATCCCTGCCAATAAAGAAGAAAAGCATACTGAAGGAGAACTCGTTTATCAAGAATGAAGAAATTAAGGAAATTAGATATTTTCCTTTGGACCAACTGCCGGTTCGCATGCATCCCTGGAATAGAAAGCGAATTCAGGATGCCTTCTCGAATACCGTCAGTTCTTTACAGATATTTAGAGAGGCTGATGGAAATGATCAAGATAGAATTGCTTCCTATAATGAAGACTAATAGAAAAGACTATCTTCAACTGCTTCTGATGGCGGATGAAAGTAAGGAAGCAATCGAAAAGTATATTTTCGACGGAGATATGTTCTCTATTTATTATCAAAATAAATTGGCAGGAGTTATTTTATTCACTGCTGTCGACGAAAGTACAATGGAGCTAAAGAATTTTGCCCTGGTACCAGAATTCAGGAGAAAAGGCATTGGCAAAGCTGCCATCGAAGAAGGTCTTGCTCTCTATAAAAATCAAGAAAAAAAGACGATCATAGTCGGAACGGCAAACTCCAGCATTGATAACATCGTCTTTTATCAAAAAGCAGGATTCAGAATGTATGAAATCAAGAAAGACTTCTTTTTAAATTATCCAGATCCCATTACTGAAAACGGAATCTCCGGGCTGGATATGATTATGTTCAAAATTGAACTGAGTTAGTATCAAAGACTTTGATTGAGAGTATTCATGAAAGGGTAATAAATGAAAGGTGCTAGTTGTGGCAATTTCCTTCACACTTAATAGCTAAGAAAATGAAAATAACTATTTAAAAATATCAGCATTACTGACTATGATTACGTGGGATAGAGAGATATTTTGACTGGCAAACACCACAAGAAAACCTGGAAAATGAACTTAAAGGAGTTTTACCTATGTACTGGGTTGCAGCATTATTTGATGAAAAAACTGAAAATGAAATCAAAGATATTTGGAAAGAGTTAAGTGAAGAATCTCTTTCTTTTTATAGTGATGAAATCAAAAATGGCAGGCCACACCTGACTATAGCCAGCTATACGGAACTGAACAAACAGAAATACATAGAAGAAATGAACACCTTTTATAGCAATAAAAATGAAATAGATATTTGTTTTAATACGCTGGGTTCATTCCTCAATTATGGAACCCTTTTCTTCTCGCCGACTGTAACGAAGGAATTAATGAATCTGCATTCTTCACATTATGCATTTTTTCATAAAAATAATGAGGCAGCCAACTCATTGTATAAGCCCGATACGTGGATTCCCCACTGTACACTCGCCAACAATCTTCCTGAAGAGGAATTGGCTGCTGTCTTTCAATATTGCCTGAAAAGAAATGATTCCATCAGAGGTAGAATCACGGCGATTGGGTTGATTGAATTGGCTGAAGATCAAGGAAAACAAATGGAGGCGCCCATCATACATACGGTTCAGTTAAAAGGAAGTTCTACCCATGTTTAAGCTGAATTTGGATGAGCATTCCTATATTGCTCTGTTTCAACCGGAGGATGCTGAAGAGCTATATCAACTGATTGATAGAAATCGAGTTTCTCTTGGGAAGTGGCTGTCTTTTCCTCAGAAAACCAAGAACTTAGAAGATAGCAAAGCGTTTATACAGAGGTCATTGACCAGGTTTTCCGCAGGTAATGGTTTTTGGGCAGGAATATGGCACAAAGACCAGCTGGCAGGATCAATCGGTTTTCTATATGTAGATGTTTACAACCGTAAAACAGAGATTGGGTACTGGCTTGGAGAATCATCTCAAGGTTATGGCCTTGCAGCAAGATCATGCGAAAAGCTTATTGAACATGCATTCAAACAATGGGAGTTTAATAAAGTGGAAATCAATATGGCAACTCAGAATACTAAAAGCAGGTCGGTTGCAAAACGGCTGGGGTTTAGAGAAGAAGGAACGATCAGAGATTACGAAAAATTAAATGGAGAGTTTTTAGATCGCGTAATTTATGGAATGCTCAAAACAGAGTGGGAGGAGCAATTAAAGGAGGAGAATCTTTGAAAAAAACGGCCGTAGTGTTGTATCGGCAATTTAGTGAATATGAATTGAGGGTTGCGCTTTCCATTTTGAGGCAGGGAGATAAGCCAGTTCTCATTCTCGCGGAAAGTAGGTCACCCATTCAAGGAGAGTCAGGTTTGACATGCATTCCTGATAGAAAGTTTCAAGATGTAGATGTTGAAGAGATTGATAGTATCCTCCTGCCAGGCTGCATGGATGTCATGTCTCTAAATGAAAGTACACAATTGCTCAATTTTTTAAAAGAGACGGGTAGAAAGCATCAGTCATTGCCAGCATCTCCAGCTCACCATACCTTTTAGCAAAGGCAGGATTGTTGAAAGGAAAAAGATATACGGTCGGAATGGTTGAAGAGGCTCGTGATCACTTAGATGTTTTTGAAAAAGAGAATTATTCTGATGAACTGATTGTACAAGATGAAAACATTATAACAGCCAAGGGTAGAGGGTTTGTGGAATTTGGTGTTGCTCTTGGAGAAGCATTGGGACTTTCCTTTGAAAGCGAGTGGTATAAACGCTAAGTGACGATGATGAACGAATCTATTTAAGAGAACTTCAAGAATCCGGCTGGTGGGAGTTCATAATTAGGCCTCTATTGAAAGTCCGTTTTTCTTTTGATATTTCAAAAAGGAAAATGAACAACTGATTGGTGCAGTAGACCTGACTATCAAAGATATACGTAATAGAGCTGGTAGTATTAGCTGCATTTTTCATCCATTAGGGAAGTGCTTTTGCGGGCGACCCTTCAAAATTAATGATTCATTTTGGGTTAAGTGAGTTATACCTTCATAGAATTTATGCTACATGCACTCTTGATAATAGTACATCCATAAAGGTACTTGATAAGACAGGAAAGACAAAGGAAGGGAAAATGCGGGAACACTTAAGGATGAAAAAAGGCTGGAGAGATTCTTTTCTCTGCTCTATCTTGGAACTGAATACATATTGTAAAGTGAAATCATAGACTAAGGGTTAATGAGAGAAAGCACTGCTGAATTGTACGAATTATTTTAAAAAGTAAAAGGTTTATAATTCTTTATGCTTTTTCCTCATGCTTTGCAAAGTTGAAACACAAGTTTCTTTAACCACAAAAAAAGAAGACGAAATCATAAATGACTTCGCCCTCTACACTTATAAGTTATTGTTCAAAAGGTGATTCCATTTCTACTGCAGATTCTGTGACTTCAGCAGGTACCTCGATTGACCCAATTTCATTAAACTTAGAGAACTCACTTTTAATGGACTGATCAATTGTTACCATTTCACCATTCTGCTTCATTTCCATCTTTTGTTGAACTTCCATCTTGACCGTATTGAAGCTTTCTTTATCAATCCACATTTTTAAATTTAATTGAGAAAGAGAGGTTTCTTCCATTGCACCTTCAAACGTGGAGAGAAGTTCATCATTCATCAAGTCCATTCCTTCTTGAAGAACCTGGTTCGCTTTTTCTCCATCCAGGGCAAGCTGAAGAATGAATGATTAATCGTCTTGCTTGAAAGTAAATTCATTGAGATAGGGTTCCAGCTGTTTCAATTGATTTTCAGGAAGAGAAGACTCTTGAAGTGCAGCATCTTTCAATAAGTCTGCCATCTCATTAGGAAGAGTCGTCCATTCATTCTGCATGCTGTCTTTTAGATAAATTTCTTCTTCAGTTAAGTACATTTCTACCTGTGTCAGTGGCAATTCATTACCTTCTAACTCTTCCAACATCATATTAACAGTAGAAGTTTGATACATTGTCATAGGTTCCATCACCAGATCTGTTGATGAAGTTGTGCTCATGTTCATCGAGCCTTCTTCGTTTGCTTCGTCATTAATATCTTGTTGTATCTCCATATCCATATGAACGCTGGATAAGTCAGCGTCAGCTTGCTGAGACTTCTTGAAAACTTCTTCCAATGTCAAATCACTCTTGTTTTTTAAATCATCTTCTGGCGAGGCGGTCATTGAACAGGCACCTAGGGATAGAGCAAGTGCAGCTGCTGTTAGGACTTTTGAAAATTTTTTCATTTTTCCACTCCTTTTTAGCTTATAGTATATGTACGATTGTCATTGACAGAAAGTTTCAAAATATGCGGAATTTAGTCAAGGAAATTTGAACGATGTGTTTGAGATGTTGAGAGATTAATAATGATAGGAGGGTATAAGGTTATTTACTTTTGTTCTAAGCTCTGTTAAAGAGTGTTGTTGTTTTTTAAAAGGGTATTTTGACTTCCACTCCGGGTGTACTACTCCGCGGGGCGGGCGGTGAGCCTCCTCAGCTTCATAAAAAGCGGAAGCGGCCGTTCAGCGACGTACAGATTTTAGGGCTCTCGTATGAGATTATGGAATCACGAAGAGTGTTAGCGATTCGATGATGACTTATCGCAAGGAGAGAGACCGAAATCTGCTAGTCGTTGGCCGCTGAAGCTGGATTCGCTTCCGGGGTCTCACCTGTCATCAAAAGTGGAAGCGCCTTGGTCAGCCCCGACAGGCAAATGTTCCTCAGAGAAAAAAAGGTGGTCTCTCCTTTTATTCTCTGAGGGTTGTTTGACCCCGAGGGGCTAGGCGCTGGAACTAGACGACCGCTAGTCCCGCAGGAGGTCGAACACCCTCCGCTCCAGTCAACATATCTGGTGGAAATGAGAATCCATTGTAAATTGAAAGAATTAATTTTTCTATATAAACGCTGGGTAGATTCACAATAGAATTTAATGGACCAGAAAATTGATTAGCCCGCCTTTTTAGGTTTTTAATTGGGGTAATCCCTTCTTAAAAGTACATAAACCCAAAACATCGAATAACAACAATATTAACTAACAGAACCTTGTTCTATTGAATTCTAAATTCATCCGAATTATTAACCGAAACCGTCCTACAGGGAGATACAGCACCTGATATCTTTTTAATAAAATTGAACCCGTGAGAAAGGAGCATCTATATGCTGCATCATATCGAAATATATGTCTCGAATTTGAATAAAACGGTCGAATTCTGGGATTGGTTACTGAAAGAACTGGGGTATCAAACCTTTCAAGAATGGGAAAGCGGACGCAGTTGGATCATGAACGATACCTACATCGTTTTCGTTCAAGCGGAAGAACGCTTCTTGGATGTGTCCTATCATCGCTGCAGGGTAGGACTTAATCACTTGGCGTTTCACGCACGTTCCAGAAACCATGTTGACCAGTTAACCCAAAAGTTGGGAGAAAAGGATGTAAATATTTTATATAGAGATAAACATCCGTTTGCTGGAGGAAAAGGATACTACGCTGTTTACTTTGAAGATAGCGATCGAATCAAAGTCGAAATTGTAGCACCGGACTAAATATACAGCCTAAAATAGTAAGTCTGAGGGAAGAAGGCTGTTATTTTCTCCACAGTAGGCAGTTATTTCAGGTAGTATTGATGTATCAACTCTTAGAAGGAGAATGGAACCCATTATGAACGCTAGATTCGAAAAGTTAAAATATCCAACCCCAGAAACAGTGGAAGCTATTAATCGCTGGGAAAATGATTCTGCATTAATCCCACTAACCCGCCCCAATCAAAGTAAATCAGCGCTGGAAGTCAGGGAAACAGTTACAATAGATGAATTAAGAAAGCGATTGGAACATCACTGTATTTACTTAATTTTTATGGATGATCGGCTGATAGGAGAGATGAACTTCATGGTCGACCCTTCTCATCTTTTAAAAAAAGAAAACGGTTCTGCCTGGATTGCCATAACCATTGGTGAGCCAGAAGGCAGAGGAAAAGGTCTAGGGTATGAGGCAATCCAATTTTTAGAGAACGAAATCAGGAAGAGTGGACTTAATCGAATAGAGCTGGGTGTGTTTGAATACAACACACAAGCAATGAAGCTTTATCAAAAACTCGGCTATCAGGAAATCGGCACAATAAAAGATTTCACCTATTGGCAGGGCAGAATGTGGAAGGATATCCGAATGGAAAAATACCTGTAGAAGCAATGGTTTTTTTAGATGAAATTTAGTCAGGGCAGACTGACCTAATAAGGAATTTAAACTATTGAAATATGAATTGCTAATTATGCATCCCATTTCGAAGAGAACTGCGAACTAAAAAAGCGGAGTCGGCCGTAGTTTTTGATTCTATTTCTAGGGATTTTGAGCTTTGTTTTAATGCAGCGCAAGAAAAAAGTTTGTAGGTTATAAATTTGTGTTAACATAAGAGGCACCTCTTTGTACTGCATTGTAATTACTACCAGGTGAAAATATATTCTTAAAAGAGTGCTGTTTTTTTATTTCTATAGAAGGATTTTTATTAATTATAAAGAAAAGAAATATTATCTGTAAAAACTAAAGGAGCGTGTTCTTTGTGAGTACAGGGTATATAAATAAAGAAGATATTTCTGAGTTCTTAACAGCCAACAGAGAGAACTTTAAAGAAAAGCTTCTTTCTGAAGCATTAAATGTCAGAAATAAGATTCAGGATATTTTGGAAAAAGGAAATATCGACCTGCTGAAGAATGCAGAAAATTTAGCTATCTATATCGCTGAAAATAGAGAGAAAGAGCTAGTAGAATTCGCGAAAATTGAAGGAGTTGCATGGGCGCAGCATTCCCTTACACTGTCTTTCAAATTGGAATGGGTGCATGCAATCAGAAGGACTGTATGGCATTTTCTTTATGAATATGAAAATTTAAATGCAGAAAAAGAATTTTCACTTGAAAAATTCTTTGACTTAGAAAAGCAAATCAATGACAGAGTTGACCAGTTCCTGAATAATTTTTTCATTAGTTATTCTAATTATAAAGATGAGCAGTTATTGGCCCAGCGAAAGCTTGTGGAAAATTTATCAGTTCCTATCATCCCGATTAATTCAGTTATTGCTGCACTTCCATTAATAGGAATGATAGATTCCCACCGAATTAAAACTCTCGAAGAAAGAGTATTAATGGGAATCAGTTCAATGGGAATTCAAACTCTCATTATTGATTTATCAGGTATTGCTGAAATGGAACTGGATGTAATTGTTCAATTTGAAAGAATTTTAAACGGTATCAAGATGTTAGGCTGCAAAACGGTACTTACTGGTTTGCGTGTGGAACTTGTGAAAAACATGATTAACGCAGGGATCTCATTTGATTCTCGGATAGAAACAAAGGGGACGCTGCAACAGACATTAAATGAACAATTGTTATCAAATACTGGAATTTAATAAGGACGTATGGATTTACATACTGCCAATATGCAGTTGGCGTACATTCAGGTAAAAAATTAAGAATATCTTACGAAGAGCTGGTCAATATGATCAGCTCTTCATTTTTTTATTGTATTAGTTTAACGGTTTTGAAATAATTGGCTAAGAAGTGAAAATTTCGGTTTTGTTAAGAGGTCACAGAGGTGAAGTGATAGGAACGAAGTGAACATTTACTGCTTCTGACAGTTACTGCATTAAGTTCTGTAATGGGGCTGTTTTATTTCACGTTTTCGATGAAGGAAATGACAGCTGCCTTTTTAAGCTTATTGGGATTTGTGTGTGTTGTTTATCTTGGTCATAAGCTGTTTTCGCATAAATTGCAGCTTTCGGAAAAATCTCAAAACAGGATGTAGCTCGTTCCTTTCTTGATTACTTGGGTATCTCCAGTGAATAATGGAGGTATTCTTCTGAATTTATATTTAATATCAATAAAGTTTATGAAATGCTCTTTTCTTAAGGCTGTTTTCTAAAAGATTTTTGCTTTTGGATGTTATATACCCCTTCTCCCTTTTGACGTAGGGGATTGTAGCGGAAGGCGTTCGGCCTCCTGCGGGACTAGCGGGCGTCTAGTTCCAGCGCCTAGCCCCTCGGGGTCAAACAACCCTCAGAGAATAAAAGGAAAGACCGCCTTTTTTTCTCTGAGGAACATTTGCCTGTCGGGGCTGACCAAGGCGCTTCCACTTTTGATGACAGGTGAGACCAAGGTTACGTACCTACTGGAACGTAACCCCA